>NZ_NSGF01000001.1:0-727500 GCF_002294995.1 Mesorhizobium sp. WSM3860
CTCCCAGCCAGCATCTTGAATCTGATTTGCAGACCCTTGGGAATCCCTTCGATTCAATCCAAATTCATCCCGCTCTATACGGGGAGAAATGCCCGGCAGGGCAATGAGGGGCGGCGCCGACGTCGACAATTGGTCGTCCCACCGGGCATGAAGCGAGCTTACTGACAGTCCGACTGCTCAGGCCTTGAGCCGGCACACCACGGCTCCCTCGAAAAAACCGCGTTGACAGGCTTCGTCCGCCCGCTTACATGAGCCCGCACCAGCCCAGATGGCGGAATTGGTAGACGCGCACGGTTCAGGTCCGTGTTCCGCAAGGAGTGGAGGTTCGAGTCCTCTTCTGGGCACCAAATTCCCGTTTCAGACGATCTGACGCGATGAGCAGAAAGCCCGGATTTTCCGGGCTTTTTTGTGCCCTGCAACTCGTCTCGAGTTGAACCGTTCCTACCGTGTCGGTTAGCCCGAGGTTGCGTGATGCCCGAGCCGTTCAAGGAGTGGAAGGTTCTGCCGCATGGCAGGCTCTCCCCTGTCGACGACGATATCCTGACGGTGACCGGCGACATACCGATGCCAGTCGGCAACATGAAACGGCGCATGACCGTGGTGCGATTGCGCGACCGACGGCTTGTCATCTTCAGCGCTATCGCGCTCGACGACGAACAGATGCGCGCGATCGAGGCCTTCGGCCAGCCGGCCTTCCTGATCGTCCCTAATGATCATCACCGGCTCGATGCAAAGCCATGGAAGGATCGCTATCCCAGCCTTCAGGTGATTGCACCGGCGGGCGCGCTCAACAGGGTCGAGAAGGCGGTGCATGTCGATGCGGCACGCGGCGACTTCGGCGATCCCGACGTCAAGCTCGTCACCGTCCCCGGAACCCGTGATCGCGAAGCGGCGCTGCAAATTGACAAACCGAACGGCACGACGCTCGTTCTCAATGATATCGTCGGCAACATCCGCGGCGCATCCGGCTTTGCAGGCTGGGCATTGCGCATGATGGGATTTGCCGGTGATGAGCCGCATATACCCTGGCCGGTCAAGCTGACGATGGTCGGCGACAAGGCGGCACTCGCGGCCCAATTGAGACGATGGGCGGAACTGCCGGCGCTCAAGCGCATCCTTGTCTCGCATGGCTCCGTCATCACCGATGATCCGCAGGGGGCGCTGCGCAAGCTGGCGAGGTCGCTCGGATAGATGAAGGCGTAGCGGCCAACCTGCCCTTCCGGCCAGTCCCCCGAACAAACCGCTTCAAAGCCGGCGACCGTAACGGTACGGTCGCCCCATGGCCCCTGCCGTCAGCCCGATCATCGCCGCCCGCCGCGACCAGATGTTCCCAGTGCTCGCCGACGCGGACATCGAGCGCATGCGACGGTTCGGCCAAGCGCGCGGCTATGCCGCTGGCGAGCATATCGTGACAGCCGGCACGGTCTCGCCCGGACTGGTCGTCATCCTGTCGGGCAAGGTCGGCATCACGCAGGCCGGCGGGCTTGGCCCACGCGAGGCGATCATCACCTACGGTCCGGGCAATTTCATCGGCGAGCTGGCGCAGCTTTCGAGCCGACCGTCGCTGGTCAATGCCGAGGCGATCGCGCCGGTCGAAGCCATCGTCATCCCCTCGCAGCGGCTGCGGGATCTGATGGTGCAGGAGGCGAATCTCGGCGAGCGCGTCATGCGCGCGCTCATCTTGCGCCGCGTCGGCCTCATCGAGAGCGGCATCAGCGGGCCGATCGTCATCGGCCCTCCCGGCAATGGCGACGTGCTGCGGCTGCAGGGTTTTCTCACCCGCAGCGGCCTGCCGCACCGCGCGCTCGATTCCGACATCGATCCCTGCGCCAAGACGCTGATCGAGCGCTTTCATGTCGATCCGCACCATTTGCCGATTGTGCTCTGTCCCAACGGCAAGCTGCTGCACAATCCGGCCGAAAGCGATCTCGCCCGCTGCGTCGGGCTGCTGCGGCCGGTCGATGCCGGCAAGATCTACGACGTTGCCATAGTCGGCGCCGGACCGGCAGGATTGGCGGCCGCGGTCTATGCGGCTTCCGAGGGGCTGTCGACGATCGTGCTCGACTGCCGCGCCTTCGGAGGGCAGGCGGGGGCATCCTCGCGCATCGAGAACTATCTCGGCTTTCCGACCGGCATTACGGGCATGGCGCTGATGGCGCGCGCCTACAACCAGGCGCAGAAGTTCGGGGTTGAGATGGTGATCCCCGACGAAGCCAGATTGCTCGGCGCCGCCGACAACATGGCCGGCTACCGTCTGGTCGTTGGCGACGGCGAGACCGTGCGCTCCCGCACGGTGGTGATCGCCAGCGGCGCACGCTACCGCCGCCTCGACGTCGCTAACATCGCGCAGTTCGAGGGCACGTCCGTGCACTACTGGGCCTCGCCGATCGAAGCACGGCTCTGTCGGGACCAGGAGGTGGCGCTGGTCGGCGCCGGCAACTCGGCCGGCCAGGCGGCCGTCTATCTCGCCAGCCAGGTGCGCAAGGTGACGCTTTTGGCGCGGCGCGACAGCCTCGACGCCACCATGTCGCGCTATCTGGTCGAGCGGATCGAGGCGCAGCCGAACATCGAGGTGCTGACGGAAACCGAGGTCGAGGCGCTCGACGGCCATGACGGCAACCTCGACCAGCTGTGCTGGCGCAACCGGGTCACCGGCGTGGCGACGACGCGTCCCATCCGCCACCTCTTCCTGTTCATCGGCGCCGACCCGAACACCGACTGGCTGGTGCGCTGCGACGTGGCGCTCGACGCCAGGGGTTTCGTGCGCACCGGACCGGATGTGGCGCCGGGACACGGCCCGATGGAGACGAGCCGCAGCGGCGTGTTCGCCATCGGCGATGTGCGCTGCGGCTCGACCAAGCGTGTCGCGGCCGCCGTCGGTGAAGGCGCTCAGGTGGTGGCGGCGCTGCATGCCTATCTTGCGCGGAACGGCGGGCGTGCTGCTCAGCCCGAAAGGAGATCGTGATGGACGAATGCAGGCATACGGACGACATCAAGGATGTGGTGCCGAGCGCCCTCGGCTGCGAGGAATGCCTGAAGAGCGGCTCCTGGTGGGTGCATCTGAGGCTCTGCCGCACCTGCGGCCATGTCGGCTGCTGCGACGACTCGCCCAATCGCCACGCCACCAAGCATTTCCACGCCACTCAGCATCCGATCATCGAAGGCTACGATCCGCCCGAAGGCTGGGGCTGGTGCTATGTCGACGAGCTTTTCATCGACCTCGGCGACCGCACCACACCGCAGAACGGCCCGATCCCGCGATTTGTCTAGCCTGCACGGAATACCGAGAGCCTCTTGCCGGGTCGCCTACTTCACCGAGCTGGTGACTGTCCGGTCGAAGACGTCGCGATCGCGGTCGTTGCCGGCAAGCGCGCCGATGATCAGCAGGCTGACGATGATCGGGACGAACAGGATCGCCACACGCGCCTGCACGTAGAAGATGGCGCGCCATTCATTGCGCTTTTCGGGGCTGTCGTTCATCGCGCTCACTCTGTCCTGCCTCCCTAGGCGGGACATAGTAGCGAAGCGTTAAGCAACCTTTTCCGCAAACGTTAACCGGCGGATTTCGAAGGGGCCAATCTGCCATCGGATCAGGCAATAGGCAGTGCGAACAGCCTTCCACCGGAAGGCACGACGTCGTCGATGCCGGCGAGCCGCAGGCAATGCCAGGCCATGGCGTGGTTGGAGGAGGTGACGGGAATGCCGATGCGCCGCTCGAGCTCCGCTACCGCCTCGGCGACGCGCAGGCTGGTGCAGGAGATGAAGATCGCGTCCACGCCGGGCGCCTCAGCCATGCGCTTGGCCGCCGCCTCGATCGAGGCAAGCGAGATGCGGGCGGCCTCGCGGTCATCGCGCCGGTCGAAAGTGGCGACGGCCGCGATGTCGAGCCCGCGTCCGGTGAAATAACGGACCAGGCCCTGATTGATCTCCGGCGCATAGGGCGTCAGCAGGCCGATGCCCTTGGCGCCGAGCGCCTTGAAGGCGGCAAGCGCGCCGGTGACCGGTGTGGTGCAGGCGACGCCCGGCCGCGCCTTGCGGATTTCGGCGAAAACGGCTTCCTCGCCGAGCGTCATGGTCGCCGAGGTGCAGCCGAAGCCGACGACGTCGAGCGGGATGCTGGGCAGGATGAGGTCGACCGTGGGCGCGATGCGCGGGCCGATGGCGCGCAGCGTGTCGGGCGTGATGTCGTTGTCGTTGAAGAGGCGGGCCTCGTAGAAGGCGACGCCCGGGATGCGCACCAGCGCGCGGAACTCATGCTCCAGCGTCTGGTCGGTGGCGAGGATCGCAAGCCCGATCGCGGCGCGCGAGGCAAGGCCGCCGTCGAGTTCCGACGGCAAGACGCCGAGGTCGACCGGCTCCGAAGCTTGAAGGCGGGTAGCGGCTGCGGTGACAGACATGGCGTTCCCTTTCTGATCCCGGGACCGGGCGTTCAGTTCAAAAGTCCATCCATGGAAATGGCCGGCCTGCGGCCCGCGATCAGGTCGGCGGTGATGCGCGCCGAGCCGTGCGACATGGTCCAGCCGATATGGCCGTGCCCGGTATTGAGATAGAGGTTGCCGAGGCGGCGGCGCCCGAATTCGGGCAGGTTGTTGGGCGTCATCGGCCTGAGGCCCGCCCACATCTCGGCGCGGTCGTAATCGGCGCCTTCGGGATAAAGCTCCTGCGTCACGCCCTTCATGAAGGCGAAATCGGCCGGCTTGTGGCTGGTATCGTAGCCGGCGAATTCCGCCGTGGCGGTGACGCGGATGCGGTCGCCGAAGCGCGAGATGGCGACCAGATTGTGCTCGTCGACCGAAGCGATGGTCGGCGGCCGAGGCTGATTGCCGATCGGAATGGTCAGCGAATAACCCTTGATCGGGTAGATCGGCAGGCTGATACCGACCGTCTTCGCGATCAGCGGGCTGTAGCAGCCGAGCGCCAGCACATAGGCATCGCCCTTGCAGCTTCCCTTGTCGGTCAGCACACCGGTGACGCCGTCGCCCGAGGTCTCGATGCCGGTGATGGTCGTGCCGGTGCGGATCTCGCCGCCGCGCTCGACCACCTTGGCGGCAAGCGCATGGGTGAACTTGGCCGGGTCGCCGGTCTCGTCGGTCGGGCAATGAATGCCGCCGGCGATCTTTTCCCGTGCGGAAGCCAGCGCCGGATCGAGCGCGACGATGGTGTCGCGGTCGAGCACCTTGATCAGCTGGCCGTCGGATTCGAGCAGCCGCATATGCTCGACGCCTTTGTCGAGCGCCTGCTGGTTGCGGTAGAAATAGAGGATGCCGCGATCGTTGCGGTCGTAGTCGATCTGCTCGTCGGCGACGACCTCGCGCAGGACCGATTGCGAATAGGCGGCAAGCCGATGCTTGAGCAGCGTGTTGCGTTTGGCCTTCTCGGCCGTGCATTCCATCAGGAACAGCCACGACCAGCTATAGAGCCGGGGATCGGCCGAGAGCTTGAAGCGCAGCGCCTGGTCCTTCAGCACCAGCGATTTCAGCAGGATCATCGGCGCCCTGGGCGACGACCAGACGAAGGAATGGCCGGGCGCGATCATGCCGGCATTGCCCCAGCTGGTCTCGGCGGCGACTTCGGCGCGGCGCTCGAGGATGACGACCTCGTGCCCGTCCTTCTGCAGCTGATAGGCGGTGGTGACGCCGACAACGCCGCCGCCCAACACGATCGCGCGCATGGCGCCTCCGGAGATCGCAAGCTGGGGTAGTCTAGAGTGTGGATTGCGGTGTGCAATGGCACACATACCGAGATGTCGGCGGGACAGCGCCCCTCTCTGGCCTGCCGGCCATCTCCCCCACGAGGGGGGAGATCAGATGTCACGCCGGCTTTCGCCAATCGCCGACGTTGCAGGACAGGCGGGGCGTCCAAACCGCCAATCTCCCCCCAAGTGGGGGAGATGTCCGGCAGGACAGAGAGGGGCGCGAAAGATCGCGACGAAGGTCGTTTAGCCTCGCAACGCCTGCTCCAGATCCGCGATCAAATCGTCGCCATCCTCAATCCCGCAGGACAGCCGCACCAGCGAATCCGAGATCCCGATCGCCCCGCGCTTCTCCGCCGGAATCGAGCCGTGCGTCATCAGCGCCGGGTGCTCGATCAGGCTTTCGACGCCGCCGAGGCTTTCGGCCAACGTGAAGAGCTGCGTGCGTTCGAGGAAGCGTTTTGTCCCCGCTAGGTCGCGGTCGAGGTCGACGGAGATCATGCCGCCGAAGGCGTGCATCTGGCGCTTGGCGATCTCGTGCTGCGGATGGCTCGCCAGCCCGGGATAGATGACGCGGCGCACGTCCTTGCGGGCTTCCAGCCATTGCGCGATCTTCAGGCCGTTCGCCGAATGGCGCTCCATCCTGAGCGCAAGCGTCTTGATGCCCCGCAAAGCCAGAAAACTGTCGAACGGGCCGGAAATGGCGCCGACGGCGTTCTGCAGGAATTTCAGCCGATCGGCCAAATCCTTGTTGTCGCCGACGATCGCCACGCCGCCGACCATGTCGGAATGGCCGTTCAAGTATTTCGTCGTCGAGTGGACGACGATGTCGATGCCGAGTTCCAGCGGCCGCTGGATGTAAGGGCTGGCGAAGGTGTTGTCGGCGACGGTGAGCAGGCCCTTGCGCTTGGCGAGCGCCGCGATCGCTTCAAGGTCGACGACGCGCAGCAGCGGATTGGTCGGCGTCTCGACCCAGAGCAGTTTCGTTTCCGGACGGATTGCGGCTTCGACGGCGGCAAGGTCGGTGAAATCGGCGAAGCTGACCTCAAGGCCGGCGGAACGCTTGCGCACGCGCTCCATCAGCCGGAACGAGCCGCCATAGATGTCGTCGGTGGCGACGACATGGGCGCCGGCATCGAACAGCTCCAGCACCGTTCCGATCGCGGCCAGGCCTGAGGCGAAGGCGAAGGCCGCGCTGCCGCTTTCCAGATCGGCGACGGCGCGCTCGAAGGCGAAGCGCGTCGGGTTCTGGCTGCGGGCGTACTCAAAACCCTTGTGGACGCCGGGCGACTGCTGGCCGTAGGTGGAGGTGGCGTAGATCGGCACCATCACCGCGCCGGTCGTCGGATCGTGGCTCTGGCCGCCATGGATGGTGCGCGTGGAAAAGGCCAGGCGGTTCTTGCCGTTCGAAGTCATTTTGCGCGGCGCCTCAGATGGTTGATCAGGTCGATACGGGTTATCAGGCCGATGAACTCGTCGCCATCGAAGACGATGGCGACCTCGTTGCGGTCGAAAACGGGAAGCAGCGCATCGAGCGTCTGGCTGGCCTGCAGCGTGTGCAGGTTCGAGGCCATGGCGGTGCGCACGGGGGCGTTGAAGCGATCCCAGCGGCCGTCATAGGGGCCGTCGACCTTGGCCAGGATATCGCTCTCGTCGACGATGCCAACGAGCTTTCCGTCATCCAGCACCGGCAGCTGCGAGACATCGGAGCGGCGCATGCGGCCATAGGCGTTGAGCAGGCTTTCGTCCGGGCCGACCCACACCGTGTCGCCAGTGCGGTGCGAGCGCATGACCAGGTCGCGCAGGTCGCCATGCTGCTCATGCTCGTCAAGGCCCTGCTCGGCCAGCCAGATGTCGTCGAACACCTTCGACAGATATTTGTTGCCGCTGTCGCAGACGAGGGTGACCACGCGTTTGGCCGTCGTCTGCTCGCGGCAGTAGCGGAGCGCTGCCGACAGGAGCGTGCCGGAGGACGAGCCGGCCAGGATGCCTTCCTTGGACAGCAGGTCGCGCACCGCCAGCATGCTCTGTTTATCGGGGATGGAATAGGCCTTCCTGACCAGCGACAGATCGGCATTGGGCGGCACGAAATCCTCGCCTATGCCTTCGACGGTCCAGCTGCCGGCTTCCGTCATCTTGCCGGTCTTGATCAGCGGCGCCAGCACCGAGCCGACCGGATCGGCAAGCACCATCTCGGTCTTCGGCGAATGTTTCGCGAAAAAGCGGCCGACACCGGTGAGCGTGCCGCCGGAGCCGACACCGACCACCACCGCGTCGACATCGCCTTCGAGCTGCGAAAAGATTTCCGGGCCGGTGGTGCTTTCGTGCGCCAGCGGATTGGCCGGGTTGGCGAACTGGTTGGCATAGAAGGCGCCGGGAATTTCGGCGGCGATCTTCTCGGCCATGTCCTGATAATATTCGGGATGGCCCTTGCCGACATCGGAGCGGGTCATGCGCACCTCGGCGCCTAAAGCGCGCAGATGCTGGATCTTCTCGCGCGACATCTTGTCGGGCACGACGAGGATGATGCGGTAGCCCTTGGGAATGCCGACCTGGGCGAGGCCGAGGCCGGTGTTGCCGGCGGTGGCCTCGACGATGGTGCCGCCGCGCTTCAGCCTGCCATCCTTCTCGGCGGCCG
Source organism: Mesorhizobium sp. WSM3860 (assembly GCF_002294995.1). Lineage (GTDB taxonomy): Bacteria > Pseudomonadota > Alphaproteobacteria > Rhizobiales > Rhizobiaceae > Mesorhizobium. The sequence continues at coordinate 8,331 of NZ_NSGF01000001.1, forward strand.
CAATCATCGACAACGCGATGCGGTCCTTGATCGAGCCGCCGGGATTCTGGCTCTCGAGCTTGATGAACAGCCGGCACTTGCCGGTGTCGAATTTGGTGAGCTCGACGACCGGCGTCTGGCCGATCAGGTCGAGCACCGAGGCGTAAGGCGGACGCAGCCGTGACAAATTGCTTTCCGCGCCGTCCGGCGCCGCTTTCCTGTGCACGCTCATCTCGGACCCTCCATGGGAAGCAGTTCGACGGGATCAGGCCGTCACCAAACTGCGCATGATGGCCGCCGGACCCCATTGCGGGTCCGCAGATCACGCGCCGTCGTCTTTTCCAGCCCTTTTCATCTGGAAAGAAGATAGATCGTGCCAATCCGGCGACGAGTGGCGGAATGGAATTCTAGGCGCGCGTCGCTTGCTCAACATCGAGGCGTCGGCGGGACAGCACCCCCCTCTGGCCTGCCGGCCATCTCCCCCTCAAGGGGGGAGATCAGCAGCTTCGCCCGCCGCGCCTTTTCTTGTGTCCTTGGCGATTGGCGAAAGCCGACGAGACATCTGATCTCCCCCCTTGAGGGGGAGATGCCCGGCAGGGCAGAGGGGGGCGCCGTAGAGTGCTGACCTCAGCAGAAATTTCACCCCAGCAACTGCTTGCTCAGCTTCGCGCATTGCACGCGGATATCCGGAATGGCGTCGATCTCGAAGAAGGTGCCGCGGGTCAGCGGCCCGACGGCAAGGATCTTCGACGACACCGTGCCATCGGCCGCGATCATTTCGCATTTGGCGGTGACGTCGAGGCCGAGGCGCAGCGGGTCCGGCCGCGCCAGGCCGCGCTCGACCAGCGACCGCACGACGCCGTTCGATGTCTTCGAGATGTCGCGGGCAATGCCCATACAGTCATAGATGCGGGCGACTTCAAGCGTTTCGAGCGCCTGCGTGCCGCGCTGCTGGATCGTCACGGTGAGGCCACCGTCCGGTTCGATGTCGACGACCCGGCCGGCGACGAGGCGGATGCGGCCCGAGCGGACCGCCCGGGTGACGCGCCCATAGACCTCAGGCGCCATGCGGTGTCGGTGGATGTCCCACCACGCCTTGGTGTGCTCGACGAAGCGGCGCTTGGCCGAGGACGGCCAGTTCTGCCAGATCTTCTGGTTGAAGGGCCGCAAGCCGTCGACCACGTCGCGCCAGTCGCCGCCGGCCTTCTGGTTGTCGCGGATCAGGTTGCGAAACCAGCCGATGAAATAGGAAAGCTCGGTGCCGAGCGGGATGTCGGCGATGTCGAGCTTGATCGGGTTGCCCTTGCGGTGCGGCGAGGGCAGCAGGCCGCGCCGCGACACCGCGACGATCTCGCCGCGATGGCCGCGCTGCTCCAGCGACAGGAAGGCATCGACCATGCTCAAGCCCGTGCCGAGCACGAGGACCGGGGCTTCAGGCTCGAGCACGGTGTCGGCGTCCGAGCCCATCCGGATGGCGCGGCCCTGGAAAGCGCCCGGCTGCTCGTCGTGGCCGGTGGCTAGAACGGCGAAATGGCCGACGACGCTGGTGCCGTTGGCCAGGGTCACCTCGACACCCGACGAGGTGGGCGAGATCGACAGGCTCTCCTCGCGGATCAGCCGCAGCCTTGCCGCTTCGCGTTCGCGCTCCTCGAGATCGTCGAGCAATTCCTTCAGATAGCGGGCATAAAGGCTGCGCGGCGCGTAGAACGGCCCCTGGTCCGGCTTAACAAGACCGCGCTCCAGCACCCAGCGGGCGAAGTTCTCCGGGTCGTCGGCATAGGCGCTCATGAGGGAGGCCCTGACATTCAGCACATGGGCGGAGAGCAGCGTCGAGTAGGCCATGCCTTGGCCGAAATGCGGCCGCTTCTCGATCAGCGTCACGCGCAAATCGGGATTGGGCGATTTCAAAAGATGCGCTGCCAGCACGACGCCGCTGGCGCCGCCGCCGACAACGATGATGGAATTGCCGCGTCCAATCATGATTTGGATTCAGAAGCGATCGAGGCCGCGATCGAGCCTAGCCGCCGTCAGGCCGGCATCGCGAACGACTGGCGGTATGCGGTTCAGGTGGTCGCGCATCGTTCTCTCCCAATGTTTATAAGATTACTATACTAACCCCTCCGCGCACGGAACCTCATTTCAATTCCGCCACCATCTGGAGCATGGATGTACCTCGGAAAAGGGGCCGCCAGGATTTTCGTTCGCTCCGGGTGCTTTTGTCGCCGAGAAAAACCGGAGACGAGGCGGTTCGCGGGCAGTCGCGATGGAAGACTGAGCAGAGCGCCAGCGAGCGTCCTTTGCGCCTTCGCAATCGATCCCGGGCGACTTTTCCATTGAAGCCGATTCGCTTGGAAAGATTTAACTCTACAAACTCGATAGAATTAACTGACTATGAAAGGGCAATCCGGTTTTTCTCTTCCGTTGGGAGCCTTTCATGCCAACCATCTCACGACGCATTCTGCTTCTGTCGTCCGCAGCACTTGCGGGCGCTGCCTATCTCGGTCCGGCCGCGGCCGAGGACCTCAAGATCACCATCGGCTACCAGACGGTGGTCGAGCCTTCGAAAGTACCGCAGGCCGACGGCGCCTATGAGAAAGCGACCAAGGCCGCGATCGACTGGCGCAAGTTCGATTCGGGCGCCGACGTCATCGCCGCAATAGCCTCCGGCTCGGTCGATATCGGCTATGTCGGCTCGAGCCCGCTGGCCGCGGCGGCCAGCCGCGAGCTGCCGATCCAGACCATCTTCGTCGTCGGCCTGATCGGCCCCTCGGAAGGGCTGGTCGCCCGCAATGGCGCCGGCATCGAGAAGGTCGCCGACCTTGCCGGCAAGAAGTTGGCGGTGCCGTTCGTGTCGACCACGCATTACAGCCTGCTTGCGGCGCTGAAGCATGAGGGCGTCGATCCGAAGTCGGTGGAGATCCTCAATCTCAGGCCGCCGGAGATCGCCGCCGCCTTCGCGCGCGGCGACATCGACGCGGCCTATGTCTGGGACCCGGCGCTCGGCCAGATCAAGACATCCGGCAAGGTGGTGCTGGACTCATCCCAGGTGGCGGCCTGGGGCGCGCCGACCTTCGACGCCTGGATCGTTCGCACCGACTTCGCCGACAAACATCCGGAAGCCGTGCGCGACTTCGTCAAGGTGACGGGCGAAGCCTATGCCCGGTTCCTGGCAAAGCCGGAGGCCTGGTCGGTGTCGTCGCCCGAAGCCGGCAAGATCGCCAGGCTGACGGGCGCCAAGCTGGAAGAGGTGCCGGAACTGCTCAAGGGCTATGTCTTCCCGACGCTCGACGAGCAGGCCTCGGACAAATTCCTCGGCGGCGGCACGGTCAAGGCGATCGCGGCGACGTCGGCCTTCCTCAAGGAGCAGGGCAAGATCGACGCCGTGCTGCCCGACTATTCGAAATACGTCACGACCAAATATGCCAGCGAGGCGCTCGCCTCGAACTGACGCGCAAGGTCGCGTGGCCTCTCTTCCCTGCCGCGCGCTTGCCTGTCCCGGACCGCCGACGAGGAGCGGTTTCGGGACAGGCGCCCGCTTTCCTGACTCTTTGGTTTCACGCAATTCCAGACGGAAGGCTACGGCGAAGTCGCCGAGCCCAACCGTTTCACACTTTTCCGGAATTGCCCGGCAGCAGAGGTTTCAAATCCAATGCCGCATCTCGCCCTCGACAAGGTCACCGTCCATTATGACGGCCAGCCGGCACCCGCGGTCGAACGCGTGTCGCTCGATATCGGCAAGGGCGACTTCGTCGTCCTGGTCGGCCGTTCCGGCTGCGGCAAGACCTCGCTGCTCAACGTCGCCGCCGGCCTTGTCGCGCCGGCGCGCGGTCAGGCCACGATGGCCGGCCGGCCGATCACCGCGCCCGGGCCGGACCGCGCCGTCGTCTTCCAGAACGATGCGCTGTTTCCCTGGCTGACCGCGCGTGAAAACGTCGCCTTCGCACTGAGACTGCGCGGGGTGCCAGCAGACAAGCGAGCGCGGCGCGCCGACGAATTGCTCAAGCTGGTCAAGCTCGACAATGCCGGCGACAAGCGCATCTGGGAGCTCTCCGGCGGCATGCGCCAGCGCGTCGGCCTCGCCCGCGCTTTAGCCGCCGAGCCCGAATTCCTTCTCCTCGACGAGCCGCTCGGCGCGCTCGATGCGCTAACGCGCGAGCGCATGCAGACGACGCTGCTGGATCTGTGGGCAGCGGCCCAAGTCGGCGTGCTGATGGTGACGCATGGCATCGAGGAAGCGCTGGTGCTCGCCACCCGTATCGTCGTGCTGGCGCCTGGACCCGGCCACGTGGTGCGGACATTCGAAACGCATTTCGGCCGCCGCTATGCCGCCGGCGAGCCGATCCGCGCGATCAAGGCGGATGCAGCCTTTGCCGCAACCCGCGCGGACCTGACCGATGCGATCTTCGAAGGAGAGGCGGCATGAGCGTCGGCACCTACACGGAGCGCCCGGCCGCGAAGACCGGCGAAAATGACTGGCTGTCGGTGCCATGGTCGCGGCCGCGGCCGAAGCGGGCAGGCGTTTCGGCGCGCCTGATCAGCGCTCTCACCATTCTGGCGCTGCTGGCGGCATGGACGGTATCGGCCGAATTGCGGCTGGTGTCGCCGGTCTTTCTCCCCTCGCCCGCCGCCGTTTGGGCAAAGCTCGTCGTGGCCGCCCGAGACGGCTTTGTCGATGCGACGCTCGCTCAGCACATAACAGCCAGTCTAAGCCGGGTGTTCGCCGCGCTGGTCGTGGCGATCGTCGTCGGCGTTCCGGTCGGGCTCGCCATCGGCATCAGCAAGGTCGGGCGCGGCGTGTTCGATCCGCTGCTCGAATCCCTGCGGCCGATCCCGCCGCTCGCCTACCTGCCATTGATCGTCATCTGGTTCGGCATTGGCGAGCCGTCGAAAATCCTGGTGATCGCCATTGCCATGCTGGCGCCGGTGGCGCTGTCGACTGCCGCCGGCGTTCGCGGCGTCTCGCGCGAGCGCATCGATGCGGCGCGTTCGCTGGGTGCCACGCGCGGGCAGGTCGTGCGCCATGTCGTGCTGCCCAGCGCGCTGCCGTCGATCCTCACCGGCCTGCGCATCGCGCTCGGCGCCGGCTGGTCGACGCTGGTGGCGGCCGAGCTGGTGGCGGCGACGCGCGGGCTCGGCTTCATGATCCAGTCGGCGGCCCAGTTCCTGGTCACCGACGTGGTGATGATGGGCATCCTGGTGATCGCGACGATCGCCTTCGCGCTGGAATTCATCATCCGCAGGATCGAACACGCACTGGTTCCCTGGACGGGGCGGCAATGAGCGGAAACGAGGAGAATGACGATGACCCATTCCACCGCGGTGCTTTTCGCAGAGGTCGGCAACTGGCTGCTTGCCAGGCCAAAAGAGACGGAGACGCTCCAGGACAGGCCGAAATCGCCGGCGCCGGTGCGGACGGATGCCGAGCGCGACCGCCTGCCGCCGCGCGACGAGAGTTTCTACTGGGCCTGGCAGTATTGGTCACAGTGACGCCGCAGACCTCCCCTTCCACAACGAGCAAATCAGGAGATTCCCATGAGCAGTCCCGCGCCTACCGACCAGACCATTCCCACCACCGACGTCATTCCGCTGACCGCCCGTGTGGGAGCGGAAATCAGAGGCATTCGCCTTGGCGCAAACCTGTCGGACGACACTGTAGCGTCAATCAACCAGCTTCTTTTGAAGCACAAGGTCGTCTTCTTCCGCGCCCAGCAGCATCTCGACGACTCCGAACATGAATTGTTCGCGCGGCGCCTGGGCAATCTCGTGCCGCACCCGACACAAGGGCCGGTGGCGGGTACGGCCTCGATCCTCAATCTGGACTCGAGCCGCGGCGGCGGCCGTGCCGACCAATGGCACACCGACGTCACATTCGTGGACGCCTATCCAAAATTCTCCGTCCTGCGCGGCGTCGTCATACCCGCCGCCGGAGGCGATACCATCTGGTCCAACACGCATGCCGCCTATGAAGGCCTGCCGGCGCCGCTGAAACTGTTGGCCGACAATCTCTGGGCCATTCACAGCAATGCCTATGACTACGCCGCCGTGCGTCCCCGCGCCTCGGCCGAGGAAAGGAGACATTTCGAAGAGGTCTTCACGTCGACCATCTATGAAACCGAGCACCCCGTGGTGCGCGTGCATCCGGAAACCGGGGAGCGTTCGCTGCTGCTCGGCAATTTCGTCCAGCGCTTCGTCGGCCTGTCGAAGAGCGACTCCTCCAAACTCTACGAATTGTTCCAGACCTATGTGACCACGCCTGAGAATATCGTGCGGTGGCGGTGGCAGGCCGGCGACGTCGCGATCTGGGACAATCGAGCCACCCAGCACTATGCGGTGAACGACTATGGCGACCAACCGCGGATCGTGCGCCGCGCCACCGTCGACGGCGATGTGCCGGTCAGCGTCGACGGACGCCGCAGCGTGACCCATGTCAAGGCGGCCAAGCCGGTGGCAAAGGCCGCCTGACGCCATCAGGGCGCCGTCCGTCCGACCCGGACGCGCGGCGCCAACCTTGCCGGTCGGTCAAACGCGCGAACGGTTTGCCCAACGGAGCCCAAGCAGGCCGAGCAGCGTGGTGACGAGCCCGATATAGAGCCACTCCCTCTGGCCGGTCATGAAGCTGCCCTGGACCAGCCCAAGCCCTTGCAGCGACCACAGCACGCCGATCGCCAGCACGATCAGCGCCAGCAAATTCCTGATCAGTCGCATCGGCAAAATCCCTGCGCAAAGTCGATCCTTCATCGGAACGCGCGCGCAACAAAGGAGCATAAGGAAGCAGAGCACCCGCTTCCTCTTTTACTTGCGCACCGAGGGCTGATCCTACTCGAGACTCCTGCACGCCGGCTCGGTGTTCATGAAGAATACGCCGGCGCGCGCCGGACAAGTCATGACAAACTGTTTCGCGGCGACTCCAAACGTGTGCCTTTGCCATGGAACCGCCAGAGGCTTGCCGCATTTCCCGCCTCATTCGGCACTTACGGCGGGTTGTCTATAACGGAGCCCACCCCTAAAAGATGAAGAAAAGCAACCGCACCGCGCTTGTCGCGGCAACGATCGCGGCTGGCCTGATGGCTGGCGCCTCTTCCGCCTCTTCAGCCGCGGCACAATGCGGCCGCGCTTCCTGGTACGCGCTGCATTCCAGAACCGCTTCCGGCGAGCGCATGAACCCCGCCGCGTTGACCGCGGCGCACCGCAGCTTGCCGTTCGGCACCAAGCTCAGGGTCACCAACAAGAACAACGGCCGCAGCGTCGTCGTGCGCATCAATGACCGCGGCCCGTTCATCCGGGGCCGCGTGCTCGACCTCTCCCGCGGCGCCGCCACCCAGCTCGGCTTCATCGGCTCGGGCCACACCGCAGTCTGCATGGCGCGCGTTTGAGAGGTCGGTGTCCGGCAAGAGGGAGCCGGACATATTTCCTACATATTGCGGCAGCGCATAGTGAGCCGGCTCCGCCATAGGTGGCGAGTTTTCAACAGTTTGGACCAAAGCAGCATTCGTCACGCCAGTTGACGTATTGCATCGCAACAATATCTTGTTAACCTCACTGCGAGACATTCAAGGCTCGGCGCTGCTCGTCGGCCCTTTGGTCGTCAGGCAGCAGCGGGGTTCTTGATGTTCTACCAGCTCTACGAACTGAACCATGCGGCGCTGCAGCCCGCCCGCCTTTACGCCGATGCGGTGCGGTTCTTCTATTCCAACCCGCTCAATCCGGTTTCGCATACGCCGCTCGGCCGTTCGGTCGCGGCAGCCGCGGAACTCTTCGAGCGCACGACGCGCCGCTACGGCAAGCCTGAATTCGGCCTGACCAAGGCGATGGTCGACTGGAAGACCGTCGACGTCGCCGAACGAACCGTGTGGTCGAAACCGTTCTGCAACCTCGTCCGCTTCGAACGCTCGCTTCCCGCGGGCCGCAAGCCCGATCCGAAGCTTCTGATCGTGGCACCGATGTCCGGCCATTATGCGACGCTGCTGCGCGGCACGGTCGAGGCGATGCTTCCTCACGCCGACGTGCACATCACCGACTGGGTCGACGCCCGCATGGTGCCGCTGTCGCAGGGCAGCTTCGATCTCGACGACTATATCGACTATGTCATCGAGATGTTCCATGTGCTGGGTCCCGATACCCATGTGATGGCGGTCTGCCAGCCCTCGGTGCCGGTGCTGGCGGCGGTGGCGCTGATGGAAAAGCGTGGCGACCCCTTCGTGCCGTCGACCATGACGCTGATGGGCGGACCGATCGACACCCGCCGCAACCCCACCGCGGTCAATGTGCTCGCCGGGGAAAAGGGCACCGCCTGGTTCCGCGACAACGTCATCATGCAGGCGCCCTGGCCGGTGCCCGGATTCGGCCGCGATGTCTATCCCGGCTTCCTGCAGCTTTCGGGCTTCATGAGCATGAATCTCGACCGCCACATCATCGCCCACAAGGACTTCTTCATGCACCTTGTGAAAAACGACGGCGACAGCGCCGAGAAGCACCGTGACTTTTACGACGAATATCTGGCGGTGATGGACCTGACGGCGGAGTTCTATCTGCAGACGGTCGACACGGTGTTCGTGCGCCACGCTCTGCCCACGGGCGAAATGACGCATCGCGGCGAGGCCGTCGATCCCCAGGCGATCCGCAATGTCGCCCTGTTCACCGTCGAGGGCGAGAACGACGACATTTCCGGCCTCGGCCAGACCCAGGCCGCGCATGAGCTTTGCGTGAACATCCCGGCCGACCGGCAAGCCCACTACATGCAGCCGGCGGTCGGCCATTACGGCGTCTTCAACGGCTCGCGGTTCCGGGCAGAGATCGTGCCGCGCATCGTTGACTTCATCTCCAGCTACGGCCGCCAGACCCGCGTGGCGGCGAAGCCGAAGCTGGTCCGTTCCGCCAAGAGCTGAAGCCGGCGCGGCTCGGTCCCGCCCAAAGCGGGTGACCTTTCCGTCGAGCATTGCGTGGAAACAGATGTTCGGGGCTGACCGGCGACGGGCGGTTCTCGGGGGCTTGGCGACGCCGCTGTTGCCAAACTGCCGCTATGCGGGTCTGGCGGGTAACCATGCCACCAATCTAGCCGTTGTCTTTAATTGACACGGACTGTAATTCCCCCTTAACGTTTCGTTAATAAACAAGGGCGGACCCCGGGGGACAATGACTTCCTCACCGATGGCGCGGATGCTGCGTTTGTGTGCAGTCGCAGGGCTGGCGATCTCGGCCCACTGGGCGGTTCCGGCATGGGCTGCCGGCGCTATGGCCACCGGCGGCCTGACCTCGCAGCCGATCGGACATTATGATTTCTGCAAGACGCATCCGAGCGAATGCAACATTCGCCCGGCCAATCTCGCGCCGGCGAAGTTGACCGATGCTCTGTGGCGCAAGCTGATCAACGTGACCGCCAGGGTCAACGCCGCCGTCAAGCCGATGAGCGATCTCGACAATTACGGCAAGGACGAGGTCTGGACCTATCCGGACAACGGCTTTGGCGACTGCGAGGACTATGTGCTGGAGAAGCGGCGCCAGCTCTATCGCATGGGCATGTCGCTTGCCGATCTCTTGATCACCGTCGTGCGCAAGCCGGACGGCGAAGGCCATTCGGTTCTGACGGTGCGCACCGACAAGGGCGACTACATCCTCGACAATTTGACCGACGAGGTCAAAGCCTGGGACGAGACCGGCTACCGCTATCTCAAGCGCCAGGCGATCGACAACACCGGCCGCTGGGTGTCGATCCGCGACGGCCAGCAGGTGCTGGTCGGCTCGGTGCAGTAAATCTCGGGAATTACCTTCTCAGCGCCGCGCGTATCGACGCGCTAAGGCGGCGCAGCTCCGCCTCGTCGAGCTTCTCGATGCTTTCGGCCAGAAGATTGGCCAGCTCGGTCGCGGCCGGCGACAGGCCCGACGTGTCGATCCTGACCCGTGGATGCGAGGTTTCGGCGAGGCGGGCAAGGTCTTCGGCGTCGTCCCAGATGATGTTGAAATAGCCGATGATCTTCTGGATCAACGTCCAGGTCGGCGCGCCGCGACGGCCATGCTCGAGCGCCGACAGATAGGCGGCGCTGACGCCGATGGCCTGCGCCATCGCCTTCTGGCTGACGCCGCGCTCGGCGCGCAGCGCCCTGAGCCTTTCACCAAACGGGGTCACTGTTGCATCCTCATGGCCGGCGTCCTCATGCGCGCGTCCGCCTGAGCCGCACATAGAGCGCGCCGGAGCCGCCATGGTTGCGGGCGGCGTGATCGTGGCTCGAAACCAGGTGCCGGAAAGCCGGGGTCGACAGCCAGTGCGGCACCGAGCGGCGCAGGATGCCGTCGCCGCCGGACGACGAGCCCTTGCCGGTGATGACCAGGACATAGCGGATGCCGCCGGCATGGGCGCGGTGCAGGAAGGCGAGGAGCAGCGAATAGGCCTCGTCCTGCGTCATGCCGTGCAGATCGACGCGGCCCTCGATCGGCAGCCGGCCCTTTTTCAGTTTCTCGTGCGTCTCGTCGTCAAGCGAATGCGCGACGTGCTGCGGCTTCGGCTTCGCGGCAGCGGTGGCAACGCCGTTGGCCGGCGTGGGCGCCGGCGCCGGCTTCGGCTCGACAATGTCGGGAATCTCGACCGCGGCCTTGCCTTTGAGCGGCCGCGTCGTGCGCGCCACCAGGTTCCAGAGGATGCGGTCGTCGTCGCCGAGCGTGTCGTGGCGGCGGGTCACGCGCACCCCCTGTCGACCAGCCCGCGCGGAACCAGCGCATAGAAATCGGCGGCATTGCGCACGACGCCGGCGACCTCGCCCGCGGCATCGCCCGAGCCGGCGAAGAGATCGCCCCGCGCCGCTCCGGTGATGGCTGAGCCGGTATCCTGCGCGATCATCAGCCGCCTGAACGGTTTTTCGCCGAAAGCGGCGAGCGTCGGCGCGACGATATAGAAGGGCGTGCCGAAGGTGTGCAGCAGCCGGTCGATGGCGACCGAGCGGCCGGGCGTCAGCGGCACCTTGGCAGCGGCGATGGGACCGAGCGCCGGGTCCTCGACCGGCGCCTCACGAAAGAAGATATAGGAGCGGTTCTGCCAGAGGATCTCGTCGACACGCTCAGGATGCGCCTTGAACCAGGCGCGGATCGACTGCATCGTCACCTTTTCCAGCGGGATTTCGGCGGTCTCGCTCAAGATCCTGCCCGGACCGGTAAAGCGCTGGCCGGATTTGGCGGCATAGGTGACGCGGCAAAGCCTGCCGTCGGTCATCTTCAGCCGCGCCGCGCCCTGCACATGGATGAAGAAGGCGTCGACCTTGTCGGCGAGCCAGGCGATCTCGAGGTTCCGCCCGGAAAGCGCGCCGCGCTCGATTGCGCCGCGATCGAAATATTCGACCGAGCCTGCGGGCGTGGCGCGCGCGAAGGCGAGATAGGGATCCATCCCGGCGGGGCGGTTTTTATCGTCGACGTCGACCAGATCGGCGGGACGGGAAAGCAGCGGCACGGCAAATCGCTCCGTCCTCACCGGCGAGGCCTCGACCTCCGGTTCATAGAAGCCGGTGACGAGTCCGGCGCCGCCGCTCTCCGCCGCCACCAAAGCGGGAGCGAAATGGCGCTCGAAGAAGGACCGCGCCGCGGACCGATTGGCCGGCGAAACGGAGCGCGCCTCGGCATACGGCGCGGCAAAAGCGGCGAACTCGACGCCGAGCGAACCGGTTCGATAAGGCTTGGTCAGTACGTGGAAAGCCGAACGTTTGAACGCCGCGAAAGCGGCGAGGTGATCATCCTCGTCCCAGCCGGGCAGGTCACCGAAGGATTTTTCCTTGAATGCCGAAGATAGCGACATGACAGCCGCCACCCAGGCTCAATCTTCTTCTTCCGTTGCGACCAGCTTCCAGTTCGGATCGCGCGAGCGGGTATCGCGGAAGAAGGTCCAGACGTCCTTGACCTCCGCGACTTTCTCAGGATCGCCGTCGATGACGGCGCCGACCTTGTCGCGGGTCGCCGAAATCAGCTCGCTGACGATGCGCAGCGTGATATGCGCCTCGGTGCCCTTCATTTCGGCAGCGACGACATCGACCTTGTCGATGCCGACGAAGGAAGACTGGATCTTTTCCGCTTTCGCCTCGCGCTCGCCGATCGCGGCGACGAAGCTGTCATAGACCTCGCGCGACAACAGGTTCTTCAGCGTCTTGCGGTCACCGTCGGCAAAGGCCATGACGATCATCTCGTAGGCCATCTTGGCGCCGTCGATGAAGGTCTTGGGATCGAAGGACGGATCGTTGTCCTTGATCGTGCGCAGGCCCTTGTTGAGATCGCTGTCCGGCTTGGCGAAGGCGTCGATCGCGGCATAGGTCTCGGGCGCCGTTTCCCCCGGCATGCGCTTGCGCGGCAGCGACACCACATTCTCGGACTTCTGCGCCGCGTCCTGCTCGCGCGTGCGGCTTGCCGAATAAGGATCGAAGGGCGGGCGTTCGTTTCCGGTGCGACGGCCCAGCACATTGCGCAGCTGGAAGAAGATCACAACCGCCGCAATCAAAAAGAAAATCGTGCCGAAGTCGAAGAAACCCATATCTTCCGCCAATTCGATCCCTGTCCTGGCCGGACCACCAGAGCCCCTAGAATGGCGGCGGTCGCATAGCGTTCGTTACCCAAAGCATATAGAACGGCGGGCGCAATCATTCAAATCAAAGCCAGCCATACCTATCTAAAGGCCCCAGTGCCAGCGGCGATTATCCGCGAGGCCCGCAAAAAGAAGAAAGCGACCGGTCTAGATTTGCGCATCTCGTTCATTCCGCTGTTCCTGCTCCTGCTGCCGCTTCTGGAGATCGCCGGCTTCGTCGTGGTCGGCCGCGAAGTCGGGGCTTTGGCGACGATCGGGCTCGTCATCCTCTCCACCATTGCCGGCAGCCTGCTGCTTCGGCACCAGGGTTTCGGCGTGATGGCGCGGGTGCGGACGGAAATGGATGCCGGACGCGATCCCAGCCGCCAACTTGCGCATGGCGCGATGATCGTGCTGGCGGCAATCCTGCTCATCATTCCGGGCTTCATCACCGACATTGTCGCCATCCTGCTGCTCCTGCCGCCGGTGCGCGATCTTGCCTGGCGCCTGCTCAAGAACCGCATCGTGATGGCGACCAGCTTCAGCAGCGGCTTTTCGGCCCGCCGCCGCGACAAGGTCATCGATCTCGACGACAGCGACTATTCGCGCCAAGACGACTACAAGCGCGGGCCGGATCACAATTCCCCCTGGCGGCGGCTGAAAGACGACTAGGTCTCTTTTAGGGTCGTCCGAGTCCCTATCTCATGCGCGCCGTTGCCCGAAACGGCTGCTCAATTTCAGGCGGCGCGCAAAACTTGTCTTGTCCTGCCTAGCATGATAGCGAACCCCCGATTTCAATCCGGTCAGCAATGCTGCCCAGGCAAAAGGACAAAGGCTCATGGCCAGCAATGATGACGCCGCTGCAGGCGCCGCCAACGGCAACGGCAAACAGGAACAGCCCTCGCTCAACGTGCTTGCGCAATATGTGAAGGACCTGTCCTTCGAAAGCCCCGGCGCGCCGAATTCGCTGCGCGGCCGCGACAAGGCCCCTGGCATCGCCATCAATGTCAACGTCAACGCCAACCCGCTTTCGGACAAGCAGTTCGATGTCAATCTCACATTGAACGCCAAGGCCTCCTTCGACCAGGAAGTGCTGTTCAACGTCGAACTGGTCTATGGCGGCGTCTTCGCCATCAGCGGCTTCCCGCAGGAGCACATGCTGCCGATCCTGTTCATCGAATGCCCGCGGCTGCTCTTCCCCTTCGCCCGCCAGATCATCGCGGACGCCACCCGCAACGGCGGCTTCCCGCCGCTGATGCTCGACCCGATCGATTTTGCGCAGATGTTCCAGCAGCGCATCGCCGAGGACCAGGCCGCAAGCAAGGTCCAGGTGAGCTGAGGCGGTTCTTCAGCAAGTTACAAAGCCCGGCCTCGTGCCGGGCTTTTTGTTGGGGGCTCGCCAAGCTTCGCGATTGGCCGCGGCTGTCTTCCCCGTAGTCATTCAGGAGCGGAGCGACGCGCGCAGACCCTAGAATCCATGCCGTTACGCTGAGGCGTTGCGTCGGTTCCAGAATTCTGCACCGTCTTCGCTTGGGTCGAATGTCACGGCATGGATACTCGGGTCAAGCCCGAGTATGACGAAGGGATGGTGCGATAACGCTGATCGCGTCGGTTGGTGCCGGTTGTCCGCTCAATTCGCGGCCACCACCTTCAGCCACAGCGCCTTTTCGCCGAGCGTACCGACCAGCCCGGCATGTGCCGCCCGGTCCGCCTCGGTGAGGCGCGGCGGCAGCGCGATCGGCCTTGCGCGGATCGAGATGTCGATATCGGCGACTTCGCCGCTGCCGTTCATCTGCACCGCCACGGCCTCGAGCACCAGCGCCGCCTGCTTGCCGCCGATGAGCTCGATATAGACCTCGGCCAGCAATTCGGAGTCGAGAAGCGCCCCGTGCTTGGTGCGGCGGGTGTTGTCAATGCCGTAGCGGCGGCAAAGCGCATCCAGCGAATTCGGACCCATCGGATGCTTGCGGCGCGCGATCGCCAGCGTGTCGACGATGCGGCCGGGATCGATGGCCGGATGGCCAAGCCGGCTGTATTCGAGGTTGAGGAAGCCAAGGTCGAAAGTGGCGTTGTGGGCAATCAGCTTGGCGCCGTCGGTGAAGGCCAGCCAGTCCTCGGCGATTTCGGCGAAGGTCGGCTTGCCGGCCAGATCGGCCGCGCTGATGCCGTGCACGGCCTGCGCCTCGGCGTGAATGGCGCGGCCTTGCGGATTGATGAACTTGTGGAAGGTGCGGCCGGTCGGGAAACGGTTGACCAGCTCGACGCCGCCGAGCTCGATGATGCGGTCGTCGCGCAAATCGAGGCCGGTGGTTTCGGTATCGAAGATGATTTCACGCATTCGAATCAGTCCGCTCTGAAGAGCAGAATCACAAACCAGAACAAAATGGCAATGGGGACTGCTGACAGCGGCCGTCAGGAAGCATTTTTGCCGGACTTATCCCCGCTCAATTCGCTGACGATGGCTGCCACCGCCGCCCGTGCGGCATCAAAACCCTGGCCGGTGTCGACGATGAAATCCGCCTGACGGCGTTTTTCGGCGTCTGGCACCTGCTTGGCGAGGATGGCAGCGAATTTTTCTTCGCTCATGCCGGGTCTGGCGAGCACGCGGGCCCGTTGGATCTCGGCCGGCGCGGTGACGACCACGACCTTGTCGACGCGGCTGCGGCCGCCGGTCTCGAACAGCAGCGGAATGTCGAGCACGGCAATCGGCGCCCCGGCCGCACGATGCCGGGCCAGAAAGGCATCGGCGTCGGCCCGCACCAGCGGGTGGATGATCGCCTCCAGCTTCTTCAGTGCGGCGGGATCGCCCAGCACCTTCTCGGCCAGCCTTGCGCGATCGACCACGCCCGCTTTTGTCGTGCCGGGAAAGGCCGCTTCGACCAGAGGTGCGGCTTTGCCGGCATAGAGGCGATGCACGGTCTCGTCGGAATCATGCACCGGCACGCCGGCCTCGGCGAACATCGTTGCCGTTGTCGACTTGCCCATGCCGATCGATCCGGTGAGGCCGAGCACGATCATGTCAATGCGCTTCGATGTCGGCGACGATCATGCGCCGCAATTGCAGCGTCACTTCCGGCCTTTTGCCGAACCAGCGTTCGAAGCCGGGCACGGCCTGGTGCAGCAGCATGCCGAGGCCATCGACCGTCTTCAGCCCTCGCGCGCTGGCGGCGGCAAGCAGCGGCGTCTCCAGCGGCACATAGACGATGTCGGTGACGATGGCGTGGCCGGGCAGACCGGCCGGATCGGCGGCGAGCGCCTCGTTGCCGTGCATGCCGAGCGCGGTGGTGTTGATGAGCAGGCCGGCGTCGGAAAGCAATTCGCCGATCGCGCCGGCGCCATGCGCGGAAACCCCGGCGCCGAACCGGTCGGCAAGTTCCTCAGCCCTTGCCAGCGTACGGTTGACGATGCGGATGTCCTTGATACCCCGATCCTTCAGCGCGTGGATGACTGCGCGGGAGGCACCGCCCGCACCCAGCACCACGGCCGGGCCATTCGCCGCCCAGCCAGGGGCGTGTTCATCGAGATTGCCGGCAAAGCCGAGACCGTCGGTGTTGCCGCCCCACAGCACGCCGTCTTCCAGCCACAGCGTGTTGACCGCGCCGATGGCTTCGGCCGCCTCGTCGCGGCGCTCGACTAGGGCGAAGGCTGCTTCCTTGTGCGGAATGGTGACGTTGCCGCCGCGATAGCCATTCTCGTCCAGCGATCTCAGGAATGCTGCGAAATGCTGCGGCCGAACGTCGATCGCCTGGTAGCTGCCGTCGATGCCGTAAATCTCCAGCCAGTGGCCGTGGATCTTCGGCGAGCGCGAATGCGCGATGGGGTGGCCGGTGACGAAGGCCTGCTTCTCAGCCATCGATCGCTCCCAATGCGCGCAGCTCCTTCAGCACCGGCAACAGCGGCAGGCCGACGATCGTAAAATAGTCGCCCTCGATCTTTTCGAACAGCTGAATGCCCTCGCCTTCGATCTGGTAGGCGCCGACACTTGACAGCGCCTTGGCGCCGACGCGCGCCAGGTGCCGGCCGATGAAGGCGGGATCGAGCTTGCGCATGGTGAGGCTGGCGATGCCGACATGGCGCCACAGCACGTCGCCATCGCGGCAAAGCACGGCGGCGCTGTTCAGTTGATGGGTCTTGCCCGACAAAGCCAGGAGATGCCTGCGCGCGCCTTCCATGTCGGCCGGCTTGTGGAAGATTTCGTCGCCGAGCGACAGCGTCTGGTCGCAGCCGAGCACCAGCGCGCCCGGCCGGCGCTCGCTGACCTCGGTCGCCTTGGCTTCGGCAAGGATCGAAGCGACATCTTCGGGAGAGACGCCGCTGTCCTGCAAGGGGGCCTCGAGCGCGCGCTCGTCGACATTGGCCGGCACTGCCTCGATGTCGAGCCCGGCATTGATAAGCATTGCCTTGCGGAACGGGCTGCCCGAAGCGAGGACGATTTTCTCGGCCATGATCTTTCTTGTTCAGCCTAACTGGTTATCAACCGTTGCACTCCATGGCCGCTGTAACGGCATGGGATCCCAGGGTCTTCGCGACGGAGCTTCGCTCCTGCTTCGCCCTAGGATGACGAACGGGAGGATTGCTTCAGCCAATCTCCAAGGTCTTTCTTGCCAGCAACCACCTTGCCTTGCGCGGAAACACAGATGCCAAACAGCGACATCCGCGATTAGCCACAGGTTACTACGCCTTCGTCCTCCTAGGGCGGAGCAAGGAGCGAAGCGACGTGGCGGAGACCCTAGGATCCATGCCGTGACCTTCCTACTTCGCAACGCTGCATGACTGGGCGACAACACACCGCCTTTGCATCCAGTTATCGCGTCTTTCCCCGCAGGGCAACGATGGCCGCCGCGGTTTCCTCGATCGAGCGCCGGCTGACGTCGATCATCGGCCAGCCATGCCTGGTGCAGAGCTGACGCGCATAGGCGAGCTCCTCGGCGATGGCGGCGCGGTCGACATAATCGGTCGGCACGTAGTTGTTGCTATTGCCGAGGATGCGGTTCTGGCGGACATGCGAAATGCGCTCGGCCGTGGCGACGAGGCCGACGATCAGCGGCGTCCTGGCGTTAATCAGGCTTTCCGGCAACGGCACGCCGAGCACGATCGGAATGTTGGCGGTCTTGATGCCGCGATTGGCAAGATAGATGCTGGTCGGCGTCTTGGAGGTGCGCGAGATGCCGATCAACACGACATCGGCATCGTCCATGTTGGCCGGCAGCTGGCCGTCGTCGTGCTCCATGGTGAAGTTCAGCGCGTCGATGCGGCGGAAATATTCGGCGTCGAGCACATGCTGGGCGCCAACGCGCCGGCCGGCGGGCGTGCCGAGATAGGACTGGAAGACGCTGAGCACGGGCTCCAGCACCGAAACGCAAGGCAGGCCCATGGCGGCGCAGCGCTCGTCGATGCTGCGCGCGAGCTTCTGGTCGACCACGGTGTAGAGAATGATGCCGGGCTCCTCCTCGATATCCTCGAACACCTTGGCGACCTGCTTTTCCGTGCGGATCAGCGGATAGATATGCTCGATGGCGCGCGCGTCCTTATATTGGGCGGACGCGGCGCGGCCTGCCGCCAGCAGCGTCTCGCCGGTGGCGTCGGAAATCAGGTGCAGATGGAAGAAGCTCTGGGGTTTGTTCACAAGAGTTGGTTCCAGGCTGTGGGCAGATGTGGACAAGGTTGGACAGAAAGGCCGTGACGTCGAAGGCGACTGTATCAGATGCCACCTTGTCCACAATTCGCCCAGCTGTAGGCTTTGTCGGGGCGCTGGGGACAAAACCGGGGATCAACTTTTCTTGGCCGATTTCATCCACAGCACGAGGCCCGGAGGAGAAGAGCCAAGCCGCTGACTCGAAAGCCTGAATCCGGTTTGTCCCCAGATCCCTCCAAATTGCGAAAGCGGCTGCGCGACAATATGCTGACTGGCCTTTTCGAGCGGCAGGCGGGACAGGTCGCAACCACCACAACCAACAGACTCTTAGAATTAGAAGACTCTTTCAAAATAGATATTTGATTTAAGAGACCTGGAGAGGGCGAGCACTGGATGGCTGGGAAACGGATCATGCTGGACGTCCTCAAGGGCGAGACGGTTTCACCGCCGCCGCTCTGGCTGATGCGTCAGGCAGGGCGATATCTTCCGGAGTATCGCGAGACCCGGAAGCGGGCCGGTTCTTTTCTCGATCTCTGCTACGATCCGGATCTTGCCGTCGAGGTGACGCTGCAGCCGATCGAGCGCTTCGGCTTCGATGCTTCGATCGTGTTCTCCGATATCCTGGTTGTGCCCGATGCGCTCGGACGAGATGTCCGCTTCGAAGAGGGACACGGGCCGATCCTCAAGCCGATTGCGGCGGCCGAAATCGAGGCCTTGGACGGCGAAACGTTTCACGTGAATCTCGAACCGGTCTACGAAACGGTCCGCCGTCTGCGAGCGAAGCTTCCGGTTGAAACGACCTTGATCGGCTTCTGCGGCGCGCCCTGGACGGTGGCGACCTATATGATTGCCGGCCACGGCACGCCGGACCAGGGACCGGCCAGGCTTTTCGCCTATCGCGAGCCGGAGGCCCTTGCGCGGCTCCTGAAGATACTGGCCGACCATTCGGCCGCTTATCTCATCCGCCAGATCGAGGCCGGCGCCGATGTGGTGCAGATTTTCGATTCCTGGTCGGGCGTTCTCGACGAAGCGTCCTTCGCAGCGTTCTGCGTCGAGCCAATTGCCGAGATCGTGCGGCAGGTGAAGGCCGCGCATCCGGATGTTCCGGTGATCGGGTTCCCGAAGGGCGCCGGCGAGCGCTATCGCGATTATAGGAAAAAGACCGGGATCACCGGGCTCGGTCTCGACTGGACCGTGCCGCTGTCGATGGCGAAGGAATTGCAAAGCGAAGGCGCGGTGCAGGGCAATCTCGATCCGCTTCGCCTGGTTGCCGGCGGCAAGGCGCTGGCCGACGGCGTCGATGCCATCCTTCGTACGCTGGGCAACGGGCCGCTGATCTTCAATCTCGGCCATGGCATCACGCCGGAAACGCCGGTGGCGCATGTCGAGGCCATGGTGAAAATGGTGCGGAGCCATCGATGACCGACAGGACCAACGAGAACAGCGCCGGCCAGGCGATGAAGCGCATGTTGGTCGGCATCGTCCTGCTGGTCGTGCTGACCGCCCTGCTCTTCCTCGTGGCGCCTGACAGCTTCTATCCCTGGGCCAAGGCAATCCATGTGATTGCCGTCATCTCCTGGATGGCCGGCATGCTCTATCTGCCCCGGCTCTTCGTCTACCATGTCGACGCCGAGAAAGGCTCCGTTCAGTCCGAGACCTTCAAGGTGATGGAGCGCCGACTGCTGCGCGCCATCATCAACCCGGCGATGACCGTGACTTGGGTGTTCGGGCTTTGGCTCGCCTGGAAGGGTTTCGGTTTCCAGGGCGGCTGGCTGCATGCCAAGATCCTCGCCGTGCTCCTGCTTTCGGGTCTGCACGGCTATGTCGCCGGCGCGGTGAGAAAATTTGCCGAGGACAAGAACGAAAAGCCGGCGAGGCACTGGCGGATCGTCAACGAACTCCCCACATTGCTGATGATCGTCATCGTCATCCTGGTCATCGTGAAGCCGTTCTGAGGCTTCCCCATACCCGGCAAAAGGCGGCTTGCTCTTTCAGGCGACCGACGATAAAAGACGGGTCTTCCTTCCCGTCATGCGCCGCCCCTTTCTCGCTTTCGGCCGCGCCCGGCATTTGTCGCATCCAGCCGATTTTTCTCCCCAAAGCCTACCCAGAGTCCATCTAATGCAAGAAATGAAACTCGCAGAGTTCAAAAACAAGAAGCCGCCGGAGCTGATCGCTTACGCCGAATCGCTCGAGGTGGAGAACGCCAGCGTCATGCGCAAGCAGGAGCTGATGTTCGCGATCCTGAAGAAGCTCGCCATCCAGGACGTCGAAATCATCGGCGAAGGCGTGGTCGAGGTACTGCAGGACGGTTTCGGCTTCCTGCGCTCGGCCAACGCCAACTACCTGCCGGGCCCCGACGATATCTATATTTCACCGTCGCAGATCAGGCGCTTTTCGCTGAAGACCGGCGACACGGTCGAAGGGCCGATCCGCAGCCCGAAAGAGGGTGAGCGTTACTTCGCGCTGCTCAAGGTCAACACCATCAATTTCGACGATCCGGAGAAGATCCGGCACAAGATCCACTTCGACAATCTGACGCCGCTTTACCCGACCTCGCGGCTGAAGATGGAGGTCGACAATCCCCCCACCAAAGACATCTCGCCGCGTGTGATCGACCTGGTGGCGCCGATCGGCAAGGGCCAGCGCGCGCTGATCAACGCTCAGCCGCGCACCGGTAAGACGGTGCTGTTGCAGAACATCGCGCACTCGATCACCGCCAACCATCCGGAATGCTACCTGATCGTTCTTCTGATCGACGAGCGTCCCGAGGAAGTCACCGACATGCAGCGCTCGGTCAAGGGCGAGGTCATTTCCTCGACCTTCGACGAACCGGCGGCGCGCCATGTGCAGGTCGCCGAAATGGTGATCGAAAAAGCCAAGCGCCTGGTCGAGCACGGGCGTGATGTCGTCATCCTGCTCGATTCGATTACCCGCCTCGGTCGCGCGTACAACACCGTGGTGCCGTCATCCGGCAAGGTGTTGACCGGCGGTGTCGACGCCAACGCGCTGCAGCGTCCGAAGCGCTTCTTCGGCGCCGCCCGCAACATCGAGGAAGGCGGGTCGCTGACCATCATCGCCACCGCGCTGATCGACACCGGCAGCCGCATGGACGAAGTCATCTTCGAAGAGTTCAAGGGCACCGGCAACTGTGAAATCCAGCTCGACCGCAAGGTGGCCGACAAGCGAATCTACCCGGCGATCGATATCCTCAAGTCCGGCACCCGCAAGGAAGACCTTTTGGTGCCGCGTTCGGATCTGCAGAAGATTTTCGTGCTGCGCCGGATCCTTGCGCCGATGGGAACGACCGATGCGATCGAATTCCTCATCGACAAGCTCAAGCAGACCAAGACCAACGGCGATTTCTTCGATTCGATGAATACGTGATTGGGCGGGGCGGGGGTACCCCTCGCCTCGTCATCCTCGGGTCAAGCCGGACTTGACCCGAGGATCCTTGCCGTGAGGTCTGCCGGGGGACCAACGGAGCAGAATCTACACCGTTGCAGCGCTCAAGAGTCCCGGCATGGATCCTATGGTCTGCGCCGCGTCGCTTCGCTCCTTGCTCCGCCATAGGATGACTAAGTCCGCCGCAACAGCTTCTCCAACTCACCCGCATCCGTAACCGCCGGCAGGCATGCCTGTCCGCTGCAGAACCAGGCTCCCGGCTTGTCCGTCGGGGGCAGCACGCCGCCAGGCAAAAGCGGTTGATTCGCTTCCGTACCGATCGGCAGAACGATATCGACGCGCCGCGAATCCGGATTTCGATTCGCCACCGGAACGAGACTTGAAGAGTCAAGCTTGTCGATAATGACAAGCTTCAGCGGCTCGAGCGCCAGCGCGCAAGCGTTGACGATGCCGGCCTGGCCATAGGCTTGTTGGGCGGCGCGACCCATGGCGTGTTCGGCTGTCGTCCAGGCCTTTTCCCAAAGATCGAAATCGCCGGTGAGCGAGGAGAGCCGGACCAGCGCCTCGACGATCTGGCTGGTGGCGGAGGGAATTGCCTCATCGACATCGCCGCGGATACGGATCGGCACATCGACGCTGTCGGACGCCGTCAAATAATAGCCGGTCCTTTCCGGGTCCTGATGCCAGCGGTCGAGCTGATCGATGAACTGCCGGGCATGGTCCGTATAGGCAGAACTGCCGGTAGCCTCGAACAGGGCGATCGCCGCGTTGGTCATGGCGGCATAGTCGCTCGACAGGGCCGGGAAGAGCTTCTTGTCGCCGAGCATCGAATGCGGCAGGCGGCCGTCCTTGCTGGCTTCGACGATATGAGCGAAGGCCCTGGCGGCGGCGTCCACCCAGTCGGATCGCCCGAACGAGCGGCCCGCTTCGGCGAGGGCCGCAATCATAAGTCCGTTCCAGTCGGTAAGCGCCTTGCCGTCGCGGCCGGGCCTGACGCGATTTTCTCTGGCAGCTAGCAATTTTGCCTTCAGCGTTGCGAGCCGAGCGTAATCGGTGATCCCCTGGCGCTGCTGTGCCTCGCTCTGGCGGATTATAGGCTTGCCTTCCCAGCCATGCGGGGCGGCGAGCTCGAAATATTGGAAGAAGAGGGCGGAATCAGCACCAAGCGCGGCGTCGACCTCCTCCCTGCTCCAGGTGTAGAACAAGCCCTCCGCGCCTTCGCTGTCGGCATCGAGGCTGGCGGCGAAGGCGCCGCCCTCGACCCGCATCTCCCGCAGCAGCCAGGCAACGGTTTCCTCGATTCGTCTGCGAAACAACTCATTGCCTGTTGCCGCGTAGGCCCAATTGCACAGGCGGATGAGCTGGGCGTTGTCGTAAAGCATCTTCTCGAAATGCGGGACCAGCCATTCGGCATCGGTCGAGTATCGGCTGAGAGCGCCGCCGGCATGGTCGTAGATGCCGCCGGCGAGCATTCTTTCCAGGCTGATGAGCACGGCGTCGCGATGGGTGGTCTGGTCGTCGCGCAGCCAGGACAGCCACAGGCTGTTCATGAATGGCGCGTTGGGGAATTTCGGCGCGCCGCGCAAGCCACCGAGATCGCGGTCTATCATGCCGTCAATGCGGCCCGCGAGATCGGCAAGCGTGCCGCGGTCGAGCACCGCCTTTCCATTGGCGCCGGCCAGCCGCTGCTCGACATGGGTAGTCAGCCCGTCGGCGCTTTGGCCCAGGCTCTCCTGCTTCTCGCGCCAGGCCTTGTCGACCGCCTCCAGCACCTGGACAAAGCCCGGTCGCCCATAGCGCGCCTCGCGTGGAAAATAGGTGCCGCCCCAGAAAGGCTTGCCATGGGGCGTGAGGAACATGGTCAGCGGCCAGCCGCCCTGTTCGCCCATGGCATGGAGTGCCGCCATATAGATCTGGTCGATGTCCGGGCGCTCCTCGCGATCGACCTTGATATTGACGAAGAGGCGGTTCATGACGGCGGCGACGGCATCGTTTTCGAAGCTTTCATGCGCCATGACATGGCACCAATGGCAGGCGGCATAGCCGATGGACAGCAGGATCGGCCGTCCGAGTTCCTTCGCCTCGGCAAGGGCGTCCGGCGACCAGCCCCGCCAATGCACGGGATTGTCGCTGTGCTGCTGCAGATAGGGGCTAGCCTCTTCGGCAAGCAGGTTTCGCGCGGGCAAGGTCACAATGGGCGGCTCGGGCTAGGTTGATAACCAGGCGATTCCGGGAAAGCCACGGCTGACGTCCGGAACGGCGCCTGAAAGAAGATACCTAGGGTGGTTCGGCAGGTCGGGCAAATGGCAAGTTCGAAGGATTCTATCGTAGCGCTGTCGAGCGGTCGCCTGCCCGCCGGCATTGCCGTGATCCGCATCTCCGGCCCGAAGACTCGATTCGTAATCGAAACGATTGCAGGCGGCAGCATCACGGCGCGCTTGGCCACGTTGCGCAAGCTGATGGCACCCGACGGGTCGGTCATCGATCACGGGCTTGTCTTGTTCTTTCCCGGCCCTGGCAGCTTCACCGGCGAGGACGTTGCGGAGTTCCATGTTCACGGCAGCCGAGCCGTTGCGGCAAAAATGCTGGAAACGATTACCGGCTTCGTGGGCGTCAGACATGCCGAGCCTGGCGAATTTACGCGGCGCGCCTTTCTCAACGGCAAGCTCGATCTGGTCGAGACCGAGGCGCTGGCGGATCTCGTCAATGCCGAGACTGAGGCGCAGCGGCGCTTTGCCGTACGTAACGCCGAGGGCGCGCAGAGCGAGCTCTATTCGGGGTGGCGCCGCCGGCTGATCCATGCCCGGGCAATGATCGAAGCGGAAATCGACTTCGCCGACGAAGAGGATATCCCGGGTTCGGTCTCGGATGCGGTCTGGACCGATGTGGGGGCGTTGGCCGAGGAGATAGAGCGCCACATTCGGGGGTTCAAAGCGGCCGAGATCATTCGCGATGGTTTCGAGGTCGTCATCCTTGGCGCGCCGAACGCGGGCAAGTCCAGTCTGTTTAATGCTCTGGCCAAACGCGAGGCGGCAATCGTCACCGACGAGCCGGGCACCACGCGCGACCTGCTGGAGGTGGTGCTGGATCTCCACGGGATGCGGGTTCGGGTCGTTGATACGGCAGGCCTGCGCGAGGCCGCCGGCAAGGTGGAGACGATCGGCATTGAACGAGCGCGCGCCAAGGCCGGTGGCGCCGACCTGGTTCTGCTGCTGGAGGACATGGCCGATCCACAGCCCGTGGGCGCGGTTCCGACAGATGTTCCGCTGCTGCGAATCGGGACCAAAGCCGATCTCGTGGGCGCGCCGAGGCGGGCCTTTGATTTGGCTATCTCTGCCAAAGAAGGCACCGGACTTTCGCAACTCCTCGATGAGATTGCCGGTCGCGCCGCTGCTGCAGTTGGCGAAGCCGGTGATATCCTGCCGTCCAGGCTACGCCATGTCGAACTGCTGACCGAGGCCAGGGATTTCCTCTGCGCGGCGCTGTCGGGGCAAAGCCTTGAGCTGCGCGCGGAAGAGCTGCGGGTGGCCACGGATCGACTCGGGCGCATTACCGGCGCTGTCGATGTCGAGGATATGCTCGACGTCATCTTTTCCCAGTTCTGCATCGGCAAGTGATTCACGTGAAACGCGGGGCGGTTGCCGTGCGCGGGATGATTCACGTGAAACAGCGGCAGGACGTGGCGGATGGGTGTTTCACGTGAAACGGGTCGGCCAGATAGGTGGCCTGCTTGGTCAAGCACCAAACAGCGCTGCCCTCATTGCGTGCCCCGTTGAAGGCGAGAACGCGGCTGGCCACGAAAGCAACAGCGCTGATTCACAGCGCTCGAGATTGGTGAAAAATTGTCCATGAGAGAAGCGCCTCCCCTTCTTTTTGGGACAAGGAACCGACAGGCAGCAAAGAGCAGCGCCGAAGCCCGAGGCCGCTGGCACGCAGCCCCATTCCCGGCGTTCACCTTGTAACGGGGACTCCTTGACAGCGAAGGCTGGCGGGGACATGTGTCAAAGCATCTCTGAAACGGATTCTTCAAATGACCAGTCACTATGATGTGGTGGTGGTGGGCGGCGGCCATGCCGGGTGCGAAGCGGCGAGTGCGGCTGCGCGCGCCGGCGCCAGGACGGCGCTGGTGACGCTGCGCTTCGACACGATCGGCGTCATGTCCTGCAATCCGGCCATCGGTGGCCTGGGCAAGGGTCATCTGGTGCGCGAGATCGACGCCATGGACGGGTTGATGGGCCGCATGGCAGACGCTGCCGGCATCCAATTCCGCCTGCTCAACCGCCGCAAGGGCCCGGCGGTGCGCGGGCCACGGACCCAGGCCGACCGCAAGCTCTATCGTCTTGCCATGCAGACGGCGATCCGCGAGCAGGCCAATCTCGAGGGGGTGGAAGGCGAAGTCCTGGATCTCGAGATCGAGGACGGGCGGGTTGCGGCCGTGTTGGTCTCCCGCGACAGGCGGCTCGCCTGCGGCGCCGTGGTGCTGACAACCGGCACATTCCTGCGCGGGCTGATCCACATCGGCGAGAAGAAGATCGTCGCCGGCCGGATGAACGAGCAGGCGAGCCATGGGCTTTCGGCGACGATGGCGCGGGTCGGTTTCAAGCTCGGGCGGCTGAAGACGGGGACGCCCCCTCGCCTCGACGGCCGCACCATCGATTGGGCCTCGCTGGAAAGCCAGGCCGCGGACGATCACCCGGTGCCATTCTCGCTGATGACGGACCGTATCGCGAACCCGCAGATCCATTGCGGCATCACCCGCACCACGCAGGCTACACATGAGTTGGTTCGCCTCAATCTGCAGCGGTCGGCGATGTATTCCGGCTCGATCGAAGGCGTTGGCCCGCGCTACTGCCCTTCGATCGAGGACAAGATCGTCAAGTTCGGCGACCGCGAGGGTCACCAGATCTTCCTCGAACCGGAAGGCCTCGACGACGACACCGTCTATCCGAACGGCATCTCGACCTCGCTGCCGGAAGAGGTGCAACTCGACATTCTGACGACGATCCCCGGGCTGGAAAAGGCAACGATGCTGCAGCCGGGCTACGCCATCGAATATGACCATGTCGACCCGCGCGAGCTCAAGACGACGCTGGAGACGAAGCGCGTCGCCGGCCTGTTCCTGGCCGGGCAGATCAACGGCACCACCGGCTACGAAGAAGCCGGCGCGCAAGGCCTGCTGGCTGGCATCAACGCCGCGCGCAAAGCATCGTCAAGCGACGCGGTCGTGCTCAGCCGCACTGAGGCCTATATCGGCGTGATGATCGACGACCTCACCAGCCGCGGCATCGCCGAACCCTATCGCATGTTCACTTCGCGGGCGGAGTTCCGGCTTTCGCTGCGCGCCGACAATGCCGACGAGCGGCTCACCCCGCTGGCCGACCGCCTGGGAATTGCCTCCTCCGAGCGGATGCAGCGGTTTGACGCCATCAGCAAGAAACTCGACTCTGCCCGTGCGCTCGCAAAGTCGATCGCCTTCACGCCGAATGAAGCCGCGCGGCATGGGCTGGAGATCAACCGGGATGGCGTTCGGCGTTCGGCCTACGACCTGCTCGCCTATCCCGGCGTCGATATCGCCTGGCTGACGCGGATCGAGCCACGGTTTGGCGAACTCGACCCCAATACGGCAGAGCGGCTTGAGACCGAGGCGAAATATTCCGTCTATCTCGAGCGCCAACAGGCTGACGTGGCGCAGATCAGGCACGAGGAATCGCGACTGATTTCGGAGACCATCGATTTCGCCGACGTTCCAGGCCTGTCCAACGAGCTGAAGCAGAAGATGAAGGCGCGCCGGCCGCGCTCGATCGCCGACGCGCAGCGCATGGAAGGCATGACGCCCGCGGCGCTGGCGATCATTGTCGCGCATGTCCGCAATGCCGAGCTGGCTGCGCGAAGGTCGGTGGCGTGAGCGCCGATGCTTGGGCCGACCTGGAGAGAGCAGCGGGTCCGGTTTCACGTGAAACATTCGAGCGGCTGCAGGCCTTCGAACGGCTTCTTCAGAAATGGAACCGCAGCATCAATCTGACGGCGCCGTCGACGCTCGACGACGTCTGGCGCCGCCACATCCTGGATAGCGCCCAGCTTGGGCGAATCGCGCCAACCGCCACGCGCTGGGTCGACCTCGGCTCCGGCGGCGGCTTTCCCGGATTGGTGCTCGGTTTTCTGCTCGCCGAGCGGCCAGGCGCGTCGATCGACCTGGTTGAAAGCAACCGCAAGAAGGCCTCTTTCCTGCAATCGGTCGTCGGCCAATTCGGCCTGCCGGCGCGTGTGCTGGCGCGACGCATCGATGACAGCTATCCGCTTGTTTCTGCACCGGAAGTCGTCACGGCGCGGGCGTTGGCCGCGCTTCCGGACCTGCTCGATCTCGCCGCGCCTTGGCTGACCAAGGGCGCGCACGCGCTTTTCCACAAAGGCCGGGATTACCGGGCCGAAGTGGAAGAAAGCGCTCACCGCTGGGTCTTCGATCTGGTAGAACATCCAAGCATGACAGACTCTCATGGCGTCATTCTGGAAATCACCGATCTGCACCCGGCGACCCCGCAATGAATCACTGGCATCGACCCATGAAAACTGGACCGCGTATCATCACCGTTGCCAATCAGAAGGGCGGCGTCGGCAAGACGACCACGGCAATCAATTTGGCCACGGCGCTGGCCGCGATCGGCGAGCGCGTGCTGATCGTCGACCTCGATCCGCAGGGCAATGCCAGCACCGGGCTCGGCATCGACCGCAAGGATCGCACCGTCTCGTCTTATGACGTGCTGACCGGCGAGCTGGATCTTGAGGCGGCCGCGGTGCCGACGGCGGTGCCAGGACTTTCGATCGTTCCCTCGACCCTTGACCTGCTCGGCATCGAAATGGAGATCGCCTCGGCGCCAGACAGGGTGCTGCGCTTGCGCAATGCGCTCCGCGCTGCAGCCGGGCGCGGGGCGCCGTTCGGCTATGTGCTGATCGACTGCCCGCCCTCGCTCAATCTTTTGACGTTGAATTCAATGGCGGCGGCCGATTCCGTTCTCGTGCCGCTGCAATGCGAATTCTTCGCGCTGGAAGGTCTCAGCCAATTGCTCGCAACGGTCGAGCAGGTGCGCGGCACGATCAATCCGGACCTCACCATCCAAGGCATCGTGCTCACCATGTTCGATGGCCGCAACAACCTCGCCAACCAGGTGGTGCAGGATGTGCGCGCGCATATGGGCGACAAGGTTTACGAGACAATCATCCCGCGCAATGTGCGGGTTTCCGAAGCGCCGTCCTACGGCAAGCCGGCGATCCTTTACGATCTTAAGTGTTCCGGCAGCCAGGCTTATCTGCAGCTTGCCTCCGAGGTCATCCGCCGCGAGCGCAAGCTGCGCGCCGCCTGAATTGCGCGAACGGGCCGAGTGTCATTTACGAATAGCCGATTCGACCCCGAAATAATCTGGACAGAATAATGAGCGAAGACCAATCGAAAAAAAGACTGGGCCGCGGCCTCGCGGCGCTGATCGGCGAGATTGATCGTCCGGCAGCACCCGAAAAGCCGAGCGCGGTCGCGGTGGATGGCAAGGTGCCGATCGAGTTCGTCAGCCCGAACCCGAAGAACCCGCGCCGGCATTTCGGCGATGCCGAACTCACCGACCTCGCCCAGTCGATCCGGGAGCATGGCGTGGTGCAGCCGGTGGTGGCGCGGCCCTCGCCGTCGCAGCCCGGCCGCTACGAGATCATCGCCGGCGAGCGGCGCTGGCGCGCCGCGCAGCGCGCGGGGCTGACTGAAATCCCGCTCATCGTGCGCGACGTCAACGACCGCACGGCGCTGGAACTGGCGATCATCGAGAACGTGCAGCGCACCGACCTCAATCCGGTGGAGGAAGCGCAGGGCTACCAGCAGCTGATCGACGAGCATGGCTACACGCAGGCCGATCTCGGCCAGGTGATCGGCAAGAGCCGCAGTCATGTCGCCAACACGCTGAGACTGCTGAAGCTGCCGGACGTCATCCGCGACATGCTGGTCGACGGCGCATTGTCGGCCGGCCATGCCCGGACGCTGGTCACGGCCGGCGATCCGGCGGGGCTCGCCAAGCGGATCGTCGAGGAAGGGCTTTCGGTGCGCCAGGCCGAGGCGCTGGCGCAAATGCCCGCCGGACCGACACCGGCCAAAGTCAGATCCGCGCCGAGCGCGCCGGAAAAGGATCCCGACACGCTGGCGCTGGAACGGCTTATGACCAACACCATCGGCATGATCGTGACCGTTGAGCACAAGGGCAAAGGCGGCACGTTGCGGGTGAATTACAGTACGCTGGATCAGCTCGACGAGCTCTGTCGGCGTCTGAAGGACGAGCGGTAGGTGATTGAGGCAGCACGGTATCGTGCCGGCTAATGAACTTTTGGTTAAGGGTTGGATACGCTTGATATATTGGTGATAGACAAAAAGAGCCTGCTCGCTGCGCTTGCCTAGAGATCTCTGCATGAAACCTGTCAGCGATCCGAACTATCAGATTTTTTCGACTGATCTGGCGCTTCTTTCCACTTTGCCCGTGAGCCGGCCGATGGCAGGAATGACAAACGTGTTACCAAGAAACAAGCCCAAAGCATTGCCCCAAAAAATGCTCGACCAATACACCTCAGGGTTTGGCGACGAAGTGAAATAGACAAAGGCCGTTGCTATGGCAGAGAAAAGCAAACATCGCGCACATGTTCCTGCGTAGGTCGCCAGATTTGCCAGGGTAAGATGCTTCATGTGCCGAAACTACCATGGTTTAGGGCTGGCCGCTATGCCGGCCCTTTTCGTTGACCGCGGCGATTGGCGAACGCGGCGGTGACGGCGGATCTCCCCGATGGCCGGCAGGCCAGAAGGGGTCGCCCCGCATAGATCGCCAGCGTGTCGGTTGTGCAGGAAAACGCTGGCACTCCACGCGCAGCGACCCTCTCTGTCGCCTTCGGCTGATCTCCCCCTCAAGGGGAGATCAGCCGCGCTGCCCCAGCCTCGCGCTTTCCACAGCAATCCCAAGCAGCGCCTGCCTTGCCAGCGCTTCCGACAAATCCGGCCGCTTGCGCGTCTGCAGCACCGCGGTCTGCAGCCGGTTCAGCGCGCGGCCGAGCGCTTCGCTGTTCCAGCGCTCGAGCGTCTTTTCCAACAGCTTGCGGCGCGAGAAGAAGACCGGCGGGCGGGCTCCCGCCACGACAGAGGCGGCGTTGCGGCCGCCGGATTCGATCTGGCCGCGCATGACCTGGATTGCCTGCAATTGCCGCATCGCCGAGGACAGCACCAGGAAAGGATGGCCGCCGGACGCACAATGCCGGGTGAAGGCAATGTCGAAATCGCCAACCTTGCCGTCGAGCATGGCGTCGACCGCGGCGTCGAAGGAGGCGCCGGAGACGTCGCCGGACAAGGCGTTGACGTCGTCGAGGTCGATCTCCTTCTTGCCATGGGCGTAGAGGACCAGCTTGTCGATCTCGCCGCGCGAGGCCAGCCGGTCGCCGCCGAGATTGCGGCGCAGCGCCTGCCGGGCGTCGAGCGTCATCGACATGCCGGCCTTGCGCAGCTCGTCGTCGATCACCGAGTCCAGATCGCGGGCCTCGTCGGCGTAGCAGGGCAAGGCGATGGCGTTGCCGGCTGCCTCGACGATGGCCCGCAGGCCAGTGCCCTTCTTCAGGTCGCCCGCCTCGATGAGGATGAGAGCATCCCGCGCCGGCTCCGCCGTCAGCGCCTTGATGTCGTCGGCCAGCGCCTTCTGGCCGCTGGCGTTGCGGATCCAAAGCAGCCGCCGGTCGGAAAACATCGGCACGGTGCGCGCTTCGTCGAGCAGACGGCCTTCGTCGCGGTCGACTTCCGCGCCGTCCAGCTTGACCACTGAGAAAGGATCGTCGAGCGGCAGCCCGGTCTTCGACGCGAAGGTCTTGGCCCGCTCGGCGACCAGGCCGCGATCGGGGCCGTAAAGCAGGATGATGGCCATGGCTGGATCCGGCCGCGCCAGCCACGAATCGACCTCATATCCCTTCTTCTGTGCCATGCGGGGTGAGTTAGCACGAGGCGGAGACGGAGTGAACGGAGAAGCGGCCGGCCTCTCTTCGTCATCCTCGGGCTTGACCCCGCTTGACCCGAGGATCCTCTGTGTTGGTTCCGGTGCATGGTTGAAGTGGGAAGGAGACCGAGTGGATCCTGGTCGTCCTTTCGGACAGGCCGTGGCATGGCCCGGTCCCTTCCCACCGGTGAACCATCAACCTGAACAGTTGCGCGGGGCTGTTCCAAGCAGACCCCGCACCACAGGAAGAGGCGTGGACATGATAGTACAGAACTATGTCGGCTGCGACATCTCCAAAGCGGCCGATTTCGGCAGATTGCAAACCAGGCCGATGCGATCGCTCGGCCGCCGCACATGCCTTGGTTGTCTTTTCTGGCGGCAACCGCTTCGCAAACTTCCGCCAAATTGCGTAGCGCCGGAAAAGATCGACAAGAAATTTCGGCGCCATATCTGCATCTTGTCGGCCATGTGCCGCATCGGCTCGACGAGGCTGATGACCGGGAGGACGGCCGCCATCTCGCCCGATGAAATGGCGGCGCGGATGTGCAAGTATCGCACCGGCAACATTGGAGGACGAAGGTCATGGCCGATGCTGGAATGTTGCGCTTTCATGTCCCCGAGCCCGAGGTTCGGCCCGGCGGCACGCCCGACTTCTCGAATGTGACCATTCCCAAAGCGGGGTCCGTGCCGCGGCCGGAGGTCGATGTCGATCCGCGCACCATCCGCGACATGGCCTTCTCCATCATCCGCGTGCTTAACCGCGCCGGCGAAGCCGTCGGGCCATGGGCCGGGCTGCTCACTGACGAGGAGCTGCTCGAAGGTCTGCGCCATATGATGACGCTCAGGACCTTCGATACGCGCATGCAGATGGCGCAGCGCCAGGGCAAGACCTCCTTCTACATGCAGCATCTGGGTGAAGAGGCGGTGAGCTGCGCCTTCCGCAAGGCACTCGAGCCTGGCGACATGAATTTCCCGACCTATCGGCAAGCCGGCCTGCTCATCGCCGACGGCTATCCGATGGTTGCGATGATGAACCAGATCTATTCCAACGAGGCCGATCCGCTGAAAGGCCGGCAGCTGCCGATCATGTACTCCTCGAAGGAGCACGGCTTCTTCTCGATCTCCGGCAATCTGGCGACGCAGTACATCCAGGCGGTCGGCTGGGCGATGGCCTCGGCGATCTCCAACGATTCCCGCATCGCCGCGGCCTGGATCGGCGATGGCTCGACCGCGGAATCCGATTTCCATGCGGCGCTGGTCTTCGCCTCGACCTACAAGGCGCCGGTCGTGCTCAATGTCGTCAACAACCAGTGGGCCATCTCCACCTTCCAGGGCATTGCCCGCGGCGGCTCCGGCACTTTCGCCGCGCGCGGTCTCGGCTTCGGCATCCCGTCGCTGCGCGTCGACGGCAACGACTATCTCGCCGTCCATGCGGTAGCGAAATGGGCCATCGACCGGGCGCGTCGCAATCTCGGGCCGACTCTGGTCGAATATGTCACCTATCGCGTCGGTGCGCATTCGAGCTCGGACGATCCGTCGGCTTACCGGCCGAAGGCGGAATCGGACGCCTGGCCGCTCGGCGATCCGATCATCCGGCTGAAGAACCATCTCATCCACAAGGAAGTCTGGACGGAACAGCGTCACATCCAGGCGGAAGCCGAGATCCTCGAAATGGTGATCGCGGCGCAGAAGGAAGCCGAAAGCCACGGCACGCTGCATGCCGGCGGCAAGCCGTCGACGCGCGATATGTTCGAAGGCGTCTATGCCGAGACGCCGCCGCATTTGAGGCGCCAGCGCCAGCAGGCGGGGGTCTGATCGATGCCGAGACGCACCATGATTGAGGCGATCCGCGATGCCATGGACGTGTCGATGGCGCGCGACGAGCGCGTCATCGTCTATGGCGAGGATGTCGGCTTCTTCGGCGGCGTGTTCCGCTGCACGCAAGGCCTGCAGGCCAAATACGGCAAGAACCGCTGCTTCGATGCGCCGATCAGCGAATCCGGCATTGTCGGCTCGGCCATCGGCATGGCCGCCTATGGGCTGAGGCCCTGCGTCGAGGTGCAGTTCGCCGACTATGTCTACCCGGCCTACGACCAGATCGTCTCGGAGGCGGCGCGGCTGCGCTACCGCTCCAACAACGACTTCACCTGCCCGATTGTCGTCAGGATGCCGACCGGCGGTGGCATCTTCGGCGGCCAGACGCACAGCCAGAGCCCGGAAGCGCTGTTCACGCATGTATCCGGCCTTAAGACGGTGGTGCCGTCCAACCCGCATGACGCCAAGGGGCTTTTGATCGCCGCGATCGAGGATCCGGACCCCGTGATCTTCCTGGAGCCGAAGCGGCTCTACAACGGGCCCTTCGACGGCCATCACGACAACCCGGTGACGCCTTGGTCGAAGCACGAGCTCGGCGAAGTGGCGGATGGCCATTACACCATACCGCTCGGCAAAGCGGCGATCCGCCGGCAAGGCTCGGCGGTCACCGTGCTCGCCTACGGCACCATGGTCTATGTCGCGCAGGCCGCGGCCGCGGAAACCGGCATCGATGCCGAGATCATCGACCTCAGGACGCTCCTGCCGCTCGACCTCGACACGATCGTCGCCTCGGTGAAGAAGACCGGGCGCTGCGTCGTCGTGCATGAGGCGACGCTGACCTCCGGCTTCGGCGCCGAGCTCGCGGCGCTGGTGCAGGAGAACTGCTTCTACCATCTGGAGGCGCCGGTGGCGCGGGTCGCCGGGTGGGACACGCCCTATCCGCATGCGCAGGAGTGGGAGTATTTCCCCGGCCCCGCGCGGGTCGGGCGCGCGCTTGTCGAGACCATGGAAGCCTGAGGGAGGCCGGACGATGGGCGAATATGTGATCAAGCTTCCCGATGTCGGCGAAGGCGTCGCCGAGGCCGAGCTTGTCGAATGGCATGTCAAGATCGGCGACCTCGTGCGCGAGGATGCGGTGCTGGCGGCCGTCATGACCGACAAGGCGACGGTCGAGATCCCGTCGCCGGTCGACGGCGAGATCCTTTGGCTCGGCGCCGAGATCGGCGACACGGTGGCGATCGGCTCGCCGATCGTGCGGCTTCAAATCGCCGGCGAAGGGAACGTGACGGCAGGCAGCGGTGCCAGGGCCGCGCCGAAGGCAGAAGCGCCGACTGAGCCCGTGGAGGCAAGGTCCAAACCGGTATCGGGCGCTCCGAAAGCGGCGCCAAAACCGGCACAGGCCCCGGCTCAGCCTTCCATCGCGGCACCAAAGGGTGCGCGCCCGGCGTCCGTCACCGGCGCGCCGCGCGCGGAAGGCGAAAAACCGCTGGCCTCGCCCGCCGTGCGGCTGCGCGCCAAGGAAGCCGGCATCGATCTTCGCCAGGTTCCGGGCAGCGGCCCGGCCGGGCGCATCAGCCATGAGGACGTCGAGGCGTTCCTGGCGCGCGGTCCGCAGCTTGCACGCGCGACCGGCCTTGCCCGCAAGGAGGGCGTCGAGGACATCAAGGTCGTCGGCCTGCGGCGCAAGATCGCCGAGAAGATGGCGCTCGCCAAGTCGCACATTCCGCATATCACCTATGTCGAGGAGATCGACGTCACGGCGCTGGAAGAACTGCGCGCCGCGCTCAACAAAGAGAAGCGGCAAGACCGGCCGAAGCTGACGCTGCTGCCGTTCCTGATGCGGGCAATGGTCAAGGCGATCGCCAATCAGCCGAACCTCAACGCGCTGTTCGACGACGAGGCCGGCATTATCCACCAACACGAGGGCGTCCATATCGGCATCGCCGCGCAGACGCCGACCGGGCTCGTCGTGCCGGTGGTCAAGCATGCCGAGGCGCGCGACCTCTGGGAAAGCGCCGCCGAGATCAACCGGCTTGCCGACGCGGCCAAGTCCGGCACGGCGACGCGCGACGAGCTTTCCGGCTCGACCATCACCATCACCTCGCTCGGGGCGATGGGCGGCGTGGCGACCACGCCGGTCATCAATTATCCGGAAGTGGCGATTGTCGGCGTCAACAAGATCATGATGCGGCCGGTCTGGGACGGCACGCAGTTCATCCCGCGCAAGATGATGAACCTGTCGTCCAGCTTCGACCATCGCGTCATCGACGGCTGGGATGCCGCGGTGTTTGTGCAGCGGATCAAGACCTTGCTTGAGACGCCGGCGCTGATCTTCGTGGATTGAGGGGGATGGAATGCGTTCTCGTCGTGTTTTCCCATCCGCTTCACCTGCCAGAGCTCGGGTGAGCGGGCGCCGCGCCGCCCCTCATTGCCCTGCCGGGCATTTCTCCCCGTGTAGTGACGGGGAGAAAGACGCTTTCATCAACGCCTTCGCCAATTTTCACCGTTGCAAGGTGAGCGCAGAGGTTGCGGCCGTCTCCCTTCTCCCCGTTACTATACGGGGAGAAGGTGCCGGCAGGCGGATGAGGGGCGGCGCAAGCCCCGAAAGGGGCACACCTCCTGCCGCTCCCAGCACAAGGGCACCGCCGACATGAAAGAAATCTCCTGCAAGCTGCTCATCATCGGCGCCGGTCCGGGCGGCTATGTCTGCGCCATCCGCGCCGGGCAACTCGGCGTCGACACGGTGATCGTCGAGTTCGGCAAGCCGGGCGGCACCTGCCTCAATGTCGGCTGCATCCCGTCGAAGGCGCTCATCCATGCGGCGGAAGAGTTCGCGAAGATCGCGCAGATCGCCGGCGGCAAGGATCTGCTCGGCATCGCGGTCGCCCAGCCGACGCTTGACCTGACCAAGACCGTTGCATGGAAGGACGGTATCGTTAGCCGGCTGAACAGCGGCGTCGCCGGCCTGCTGAAGAAGGCCAAGGTCAAGACCGTGCAGGGCTGGGCGACGGTCCGCGACGGCAAGACCGTCGAGGTCGAGACCGAGACGGGAAGCCAGGTGATTCGCGCCGAGGCGGTGGTGATCGCCACCGGCTCGGTGCCGGTCGAATTGCCGTTCCTGCCCTTCGGCGGCCCGGTCATCTCGTCGACCGAAGCGCTGGCGCTGAGCGAGGTGCCGAAGACGCTGGCCGTCGTTGGCGGCGGCTATATCGGGCTCGAGCTCGGCATGGCCTTCGCCAAGATGGGCTCTCATGTCACCGTGGTCGAAGCCCTGCCGCGCGTGCTTACGCAATATGATGCGGAGCTGACGAGGCCGGTGCTGAAGCGGCTCGGCGAACTCGGCGTCGAAGTGATGCCAGGCGCCAAGGCTAAGGGGCTGTCGACCCAAGGACAGGCGGGCAAGGGCGATGCGCTGCTGGTCGAGACGGCAGATGGCAAGAACGCTAAGATCGCCGCTGACAGGGTCCTGGTCACGGTGGGGCGGAAGCCGCTCACCGAGGGCTGGGGGCTCGAGCAGATCGACCTCGACATGGTCGGAAAATTCATCCGCATCGACGACCAGTGCCGCACCTCGATGCGTGGCATCTACGCTATCGGCGATGTCACCGGAGAGCCGATGCTGGCGCACCGGGCGATGGCGCAGGGCGAGATGGTGGCCGAGATCGTTGCCGGCCACAAACGAAGCTGGGACAAGCGCGCGATCCCGGCGATCTGCTTCACCGATCCCGAGCTGGTCACCGCCGGCCTGTCGCCGGACGAGGCGAAGACGCTCGTAGGCGAGGTCAAGATCGGACAATTTCCGTTCGCAGCCAACGGCCGCGCCATGACCAAGCAAGGCGAGGATGGGTTCGTGCGCATCGTCGCCCGCGCGGACAACCATCTGGTGCTGGGCATCCAGGCGGTTGGTCAGGGCGTTTCGGAACTGGCCGCGGCGTTTGGCCTGGCGCTCGAAATGGGCGCGCGGCTGGAGGATATAGCAGGCACCATCCATGCGCATCCGACCCAGGGCGAGGGCTTCCAGGAAGCGGCGCTGAAGGCGCTGGGCCACGCGCTGCATATTTAGGCCCCTTACCCTCCCCCTTGTGGGGAGGGTCGATCCGCGAAGCGGAGCGGGGTGGGGGTTCTCGTAGGGCGCTGCCCCCACCCCGGCGCTGCGCGCCGACCCTCCCCACAAGGGGGAGGGTAAAGAGATCACCCCGCCAGGCGGCTCGCCGCCTCGTGCTGGGCGTAGGCGCGGCCGAAGCGGTTGGCCAGAAATGCGTCGAGCGCGATGTCTTCCTGCCGCACGAAACCCTTCGCCGGCAGCGTGCCGTCGGCCAGCATGTCGAGCACGGCGCAGATGCCGGAGGCGGTGGTGATCTGGATGGCGCTGCGAACGACGTTGCCGACACGGTGCGAATAGATCTTGTTGGCATAGGTCTCCTGCAGCAGGCGGCCGTTCCTGCGGCCGGAAACGGTGACGAAGACGATGACGACGTCCTGCAGCGTCGCCGGCAGGGCGCTCTCAAAAATGTCCTTCAGCACGTCGCGGCGGTGGCGCAGCCCGAGGTCGTTGAGCAGCGCCTTCATGATCGCGGCATGGCCGGGATAGCGGATGGTGCGGTAGTTCAGCGTCCGCACCTTGCCCTTCAGCGTCTCGGCCAGAGTGCCGAGACCGCCGGAGGTGTTGAAGGCCTCATAGGTGACGCCGTCGAGCGAGAATTCCTCGCGCTCCTCCAGCGGCGGCACCTCGACCAGTTCGCCCTCGACGATCGCCTCGCAAGGCTCGCAATATTCGTTGATGACGCCGTCAGTGCTCCAGGTGAGATTGTAGTTCAACGCGTTCGACGGATATTGCGGCAGCGCGCCGACGCGCATGCGCACGCTTTCGAGCGTGTCGAAGCGGCTGGCCAGATCGTTGGCGACAACCGAGATGAAGCCCGGCGCCAGGCCGCATTGCGGAATGAAGGCGCTCTTGCCCTCACGGGCCAGCTCCTTGACCCGGCGGGTGCTGGCGACGTCCTCGGTGAGATCGAGATAGTGCACGCCGGCCTTGGCCGCAGCCTCGGCGATGCGGCTGGTGAGGTGGAAGGGCGCGGCGCTCAGCACGGCGAATTTGCCGGCAAGCGCTGCCTCAAGCGCGCCGGGCACGGCGATGTCGAGCTCCTTGGTCTCGACGCCGGCCGGCAATTCGGCTGCGGCGAGCTGGACCGCCGAGCGGTCGACCACGGTGACGCGGTAGTCGCCCGTGGCGGTAAGCATTTCAGCGATGGTCGAGCCGATCTTGCCGGCGCCGACGACAACAATGTTTTTCATGACGATACCCCTGCCAATTCGAATTGGCTGGAAGGATCGCAGCTTGCCTGTCGAAAGGAAGCTCGGAATCTGGCAAAGTGAAGCTGAACATAACGCAATTTGCCGAAAGGTTTCGTCGAAATGATCAGTGAAGCTGAACAGGCCCTGCTGACGCTGCTGCGCGCCAACGCGCGCGCCTCCACCGCCGAGCTGGCGAGGAAGCTCGGCGTGTCGCGCACAACGGTGCAGAGCCGGATCGAGCGGCTGGAGCAGCGCGGCATCATCACCGGCTACGGTGTCAGGCTGTCACCCGACTATGAGCAGGGTCTGGTCAAGGCGCATGTGCTGCTCACCGTCACGCCGAAACTCGCCGACAAGGTGGTGCGTAGCCTGGAGGCGATGCCGCCCGTCCGGACAGTGCATTCGGTGAGCGGCAATTTCGACATGATCGTCCTCGTCGACGCCCCGTCGATCAAAGACCTCGACGCGCTGCTCGACCAGATCGGGGCAATGGACGGGGTGGAGCGGACGTCGTCGTCGATCATTTTGTCGACGCGGGTTGATAGGTAGCGGGGAGCGCCTTGCGTAGAGCGCCGGCGCACCTTTCGTCATTCTAGGGCGGAGCAAGGAGCGAAGCGACGCGCGCAGACCCTAGAATCCATGCCGTGACATTGGCCGTAGAATGCAACGGTCAGAATAGCCGTTGGCGATGGTGCTAGGTAAGATCGCAGCATGACAGGCTTTGTTTGCATGACCGCAAGCCAGAAGGGCGGCACGATCTATATCGGTGTCACCAACGACCTTGCTCGTCGCATACCAGAACACAAGACCGGCCAAGGCTCCAGGTTCACCAGCCGCTACGGTGTGCACCGTTTGGTATGGTACGAGAGTATTTCGATATCACCGACGCCATCCAGCGTTAGAGGTCATTGAAGCGCTGGCCTCGCCATGGAAGATCGAACTCATCGAGAAGACCAATCCGGAATGGTTCGACTTGTTTCGCGGAATTGGCTGGTGAGTATTCTGTACCGTTGCGGCGCTCAGGCGTCACGGCATGGATTCTAGGGTCTGCGCGCGTCGCTTCGCTCCTTGCTCCGCCCTAGAATGACGAAGGAAAGGTTGGCGGAACAGCGACCCCTCTGCCTTGCCAGGCATCTCCCCCGCAAGGGGGGAGATCGGATGTCGCGGCGGGTTTCGCCAATCTCAAACGTCTGCTCTACGCCCGTCTCCGCTCCGGCCCGTCATCCAGCCGAGCCAAATCCTCCGGTGTCAGCGCGATATCCAGCGCCTTGAGGCTGTCCTCCAGCTCGTCCAGCGTGCGCGGGCCGATCAGCGGGACCGAAGGGAAGGGCTGCGCCAGGACATAAGCGAGCGCGACATGGATGGGACTCTTGCCGAGCCTCCTCGCAAGGTCGATGGCGCGGTCGCGGCGGCCGAAGTTCTTTTCCGAATACCAGACCCGCACCAGCTCTTCATTGTCGGTGCGGTCGCGGCCGGCGCGGTCGGTGAAGAAGCCGCGGCCCTGGCTCGACCAGGCGAAGTTCGGCATCTGCCGCGCCGTCAGCCAAGCTTTCCAATCGTCGGTGGAGGAGGTGATGCAGCCGGCCCAGATCGGCTCCAGCATCTCGGCCAGGGAAAAGTTGTTGGAAAGCGCGCCGGGCTTCTGCTTGCCGGTGCGTTCGGCATAGGCGATCGCCGCGTCCATACGCTCCATCGTCCAGTTGGAGCCGCCGAACAGGCCGCGGATACGGCCGGCCTTGACCTCGCGGTCCATGGCATCGACGAACTCGCCGACCGGCACGTCCGGATTGTCGCGATGCATGAAATAGATGTCGACATGGTCGGTCTGCAGCCGGTCGAGCGACTGGGCAAGCTGCTTGCCGATCACATCGGGATAGCAGAGCGGCGTATGTGCGCCCTTGGCGATGATGACCGAGTGTTCGCGCACGCCGCGATTCTTCAGCCATTGCCCAAGCAGCGTTTCCGTGTAGCCGGCGCCATAGACGAAGCCGGTGTCGAACAGATTGCCGCCGGCCTCGAAATAGGCGTCGAGCAGGATCGATCCCGAGGAAAAGGTGCGGAAATCCTCGAAGCCGAGCGCCAGCCGCGATACGGGCTTCGGCATACCGGGGATCGCGCGTTTGCCGATGGCGGTGCCGTTGGCGCGCAGCGGCCGGCCGGAGATGGTGTCGACGCGCTTAGCCGGCTTTTCGATCTCGTATTCCAGCCCGACGGCGGCGCGCCACTTGTCGAGAACGCGCAGCGTGCCCAGGCTGTCGGCCCAGCCCATGCCCGGCCAGGCGAATTCCTGGCGGCCGGCCAGGATCGCCTCGCCGGCGGCGTCAACCTCGAAGGAATAGAGGTGGCGGGTCTCGTTGACGCTGATCACCTCGCGCGTGCCGCCGGACCGGATCACGTCGATCCGGCCCGGTCCGACATCGCGGTTGCCACCGGCGAACCAGAAGTCGGGCACCTCGATTTGGCCGTTGGTGCCGAAAATGCGCAGGACATTGTCCTGGTTGAGCGAGATGCTGCACGAGACCTCGGCGACGATGCCGCCGGCGAACTGGAGCAGCGCCGAGGCCCATTCATCGACGCCGGACTGGCCGAGATGGGCCGCCCCGACGACCTTGTCCGGCTCGAGGAAAGGCTTTCCCGCCGCGGCGCCGGCAATCAACCGCGCCATCGAGACCGGATAGCCGCCGACGTCGAGGATGCCGCCGCCGGCCAGCTCGTTGGCATAGAGCCGGTGCTCGGGCATGAAACCCGGCATGGCGAAGCCGAAGCTCGACTTGATCATGCGGACCTCGCCGATGGCGCCCGATTTGATCAGCTCGACCAGCTGCAGCGTCTGCGGATGCAGCCGGTACATGAAAGCTTCGCCCAGGAAGGTGCCCGCTTTTCGCGCCGCATGAATCATGGCGTCGGCCTCGAAGGCGGTGAGCGCCAGCGGCTTTTCGCACAGCACATGCTTGCCGGCTTCGGCGGCCTTGATCGCCCATTCGGCATGGCCTGGATGCGGGATCGAAATGTAGACGGCATCGACGCTGTCGTCGGCAAGCAGCGCGTCATAGCCGTCGAGGATGCGGACGCCGGGAAAAGCCTCGGCAAGGCCGGGCTTGCCGGGATTGCGGGCGCCGAGCGCGACCAACTCGCCGGTGCGCGACTGCGCCAGGCCGCCGGCAAAGGATTTCGCGATGCTGCCGGGTCCGAGAATGCCCCAGCGAATTTTTCCGGATGTCATGTCGAATTCTCCATGGGTCGCCGCCACGCCTTTGCGATCGGGCAGAAAGGGAAGTCAGCGAATCCTCGCGCCTGTCTTGTCGAAGAGCAGCGAGCGCTCGGCCTTGATCGAGACGGTGAAACGGTCGCTGCTGGCGCGCTGGCGCCTGGCCTCGCGCTCGATGATCAGCTCCTCGGGCCCGGCATCGGCGTAGACATAGCTGACCGAGCCCAGATGCTCGGCGACGTCGGCCTTCACCGGAATGTCGCAGTCGCCCTCGCCGGCCTCGAAGAAATGCTCCGGCCTGACCCCGAGCACAACCTCCGCGCCGGCCGCCGGCAAGGGGCCGCAGAGCGGCTTGCGCAGCCTGGCGCCGCCATGATTGACGAGCTCGACCGTTGCTGCGCTGTTGGACAAATCGACGACCTGCGCTGCGATGAAATTCATCTTCGGCGAACCGATGAAGCCGGCGACGAAGCGGTTGGCCGGATCGTCGTAAAGGTCGAGCGGTGCGCCGATCTGCTCGACATTGCCGGCCTTGAGCACGACGATGCGGTCGGCCAGCGTCATCGCCTCGGTCTGGTCGTGCGTCACATAGATCATGGTGACGCCAAGCTCCTTGTGCAGGCGCGAGATCTCGACCCGCATTTGAACCCTCAGCTCGGCGTCGAGGTTGCTCAACGGCTCGTCGAACAGGAACACCTGCGGCTCGCGCACGATGGCGCGGCCGATGGCGACACGCTGGCGCTGGCCGCCGGACAATTGCTTCGGCCGGCGCTGCATCAGCTCGTCTATGCACAGGATTTCGGCGGCGCGCTTGACCCGCCGTTGGGTGTCGGCCTTCGGATTGCCGTTCATGCGCAGGCCGAAGCTCAGATTCTGCTCCACCGTCATGTGCGGATAGAGCGCGTAGGACTGGAACACCATGGCGATGCCGCGATCGGCCGGCTCGACATCGTTCACCACCTTGCCGCCGATGGCGATCTCGCCGCCGCTGATGTCCTCCAGCCCGGCGACCATGCGAAGAAGCGTGGACTTGCCGCATCCCGACGGGCCGACGAAGACGACGAACTCGCCGTCGGCAATGTCGATATTGGCGCCATGGACGACCTCGAAGGTGCCGAAACGCTTGACGACATTGGTAAGGGTGACGGCCGCCATCTCGTTCCTATCCTATTTGACCGCGCCGGCGGCGATGCCGGCGATGAAATGACGCTGCAGCAGCACAAAGACGATCAGCATCGGCACGGTCAGCATCACGGCGCCGGCCATGATGCCGCCCCAGGACACCTTGGTGAGGCCGATCAGCGTGCCGAGCGCCACCGGCGCCGTCATCGCGCCGGGCTGACTGTTGATCAAAAGCGGCCAGAGGTAGTTGTTCCACGAGGCGAGGAAGAGGATGATGGCCAATGCCGCCAGCATCGGCCGCGCCAAAGGCAGCGCCACGAACAGGAAGATGCGCCATTCCTTCACGCCTTCCACCCTCGCCGCATCGAACAGCTCGGCGGGCATCATCGAAAAGGCCTGGCGCAT
Organism: Mesorhizobium sp. WSM3860; assembly: GCF_002294995.1. Taxonomy (GTDB): domain Bacteria; phylum Pseudomonadota; class Alphaproteobacteria; order Rhizobiales; family Rhizobiaceae; genus Mesorhizobium. Next base: position 51,722 of record NZ_NSGF01000001.1, read on the forward strand.
GAAGAGCACGCCGAGCGAATTGAACAGCGGCGGCACGATCAGCGCGATCCAGGTGTTGGCGAGCTGGAAATCGCGCGCCACCATGATGAATTGCGGTATCAGCACCACGGCGTAGGGAAGCGTGATGGTGCCGAAGATGATCGCCACCACCATGCCCTTGCCGAGGAAGTCGTAGCGCGCCAGCGCCCAGCCCGCCATCGAGGTGAGCAGCACCGAGAGAAAGGTGTAGGTCACCGCCACCGAGACGGAGATGCCGATGGCGCCGACGAAATTGGTGTCGCGCTGCAGATTGTTGAAATTGTCGAGGAAGCCATCATGCGGCAGCAGCTCGATGCCGGGACTGAAGATGCCGTTGTCGGGCATGGTGGAGAACACCACCATCATCCACAGCGGGAACAGCCAGATCAGCGCCAGCGGCGTCAGGAAGAGATGCAGCAGGATGCTGCGCCCGAGCCGCCTTTGCGAGCGCGAGGTCATTTCGGCTCCCTCGTCAGCCAGAGCTGCACCAAAGTGATGGCAATGGCGAGGCCCGCCATGGTGTAGGCGATCGCCGAGGCATAGCCGAAATTGAGCGAGCGGAAGCCCTGGCGGTAAAGCAAGAGGCCAAGGGTTTCAGTGCCGCCGCCCGGCCCGCCGCGTTCGGTGATCAGGAAGGGCTCGGTGAAGAGCTGCATGGTGCCGATGATCGACAGCACGGCGCAAAAGACGATGACCGGCTTCAACAGCGGCAAGGTGATGTAGAAGAACTGCCTCAGCTTGCTGACGCGGTCGAGCGTCGCCGCCTCGTAGACGTCGTCGGGAATGGACTGCAGACCGGCGAGGATGATGATGGCGTTGTAGCCGGCCCAGCGCCAGGTCACCGCGATCATGATCAGGGCCATGGCCGGCGTGACGTTGGAGAACCAGTCGATCTTCTCCAGGCCGACGCTGTTCAAGAGCTTGTTGACGATGCCGAAATCGAGGCTGAACATCAGCCGGAAAACCGCCGAATAAGCCACCTCGCCGACCACGACCGGGGCGAAGAAGGCGAAGCGGTAGAGGCCGCGCGCCTTGAGCAGCGGCGAATTCAGAAGCACCGCCATCACGACCGCCAGCGAGATCATCACCGGCACCTGGATGACGAGGATCAGCAGCGTGTTCTTCAGCGCGTTGAAGAAGGCGGGGTCGCCGATCAGGCGGCCCCAGTTGAAGGTCGGGGCGAAGCGCCACGGCACGGTGCGGGTCGCCTGGAAGGAGATCAGGAAGGAGCTGATGATCGGCCAGATCCAGAAGATGGCGAAGATCAGGAGATAAGGCGTGAGGAAGCGATATGCGGTGGCGTTGCGGTAGCGCATCGTGTTCCTCCTCCTTTCCTGCTGTCAGGTTTGGCTTAAGTGCCGCTGTTTCATCGGCAGCTTCAATCGTTGATGTAGGCGCCGCCCCTCATTGCCCTGCCGGGCATTTCTCCCCGTATAGTGACGGGGAGAAAGGGCTGGCCGCGGCCTTGGCGCCTGTCTTGCAACGCTAGCGATTGGCGAAATCATTGGCGAGAGCGCCCTCTCCCCGTCACTATACGGGGAGAGGATGCCGGCAGGCAGGTGAGGGGCGGCGCCGACGGTCCGGCGATCTGCTCTCAAACTGCCACCTGCATCCATTCCCGCCTTCTCACTTGACCGGCAGGCCGGTCGCCGAGGCGATCTGGCTGGCGGCGTCGTCGAGGGCCGCCTTGGCATCGGGATAGCCGCCGGCCAGGTACTTGGTCTGCACGGCGCGCACGATGATCTCGGCATCGCTCTGGAACTGCGTGCCGCGGCTCGGCACGACCTTCGGCAGCGTGGCGAGGATATCCTTCCAGACCGCCTGGCCCCCCCAATAGGGCTGCCCCTGCGCAACGTAAGGATCGTCGAGCGCGGAAATCAGTGACGGCACCAGGCCAAAATCCTTCAGCATGGTGATCTGGCCTTCGTTGGTCTCCAGCGTGTATTTCAGGTAGGCGTAGGCCGCCTCCTTGTTCTTGCTGGCCGCGGTGATGGCCAAAGAGGAGCCGCCGAGATTGGCGGCGCGCGGGCCGTCGGCGGTCAGGCTCGGCATCAGGTAGACGCCCCATTTGCCGCTTTCCTTCGGCGATTCGGTGCGGATCGTGCCCTCATACCAGCCGCCATAAACCTGGGTGGCGACCGTGCCTGCCGTGTTGTTGGTGATCTTGGTCGACCAGTCGGCCGACGAAACGATGCCGGCGTCCTTCATCTCCTTGACCTTGGTCATGGAGTCGACGCATTTCGGCTGGTTGACGGTGATCGACTGGCCGTCCTCGGCGAAATAGGCGCAGCCCTGCTCGTTGGAGATCATGCGGAAGAATTCGGTATCGCCGTTGAAGTCGGCGTTGGTCATTGTGACGCCCGGGTTGGCGGCCTGGATCTTCTTGCCGGCGACGATGAAATCATCCCAGGTCTTGATCGATGCGGGGTCGACGCCGGCCTTCTCGTAGAAGTCGCGGCGGTAGAAGACGGCGACCGGGCCGGAATCCCAGGGCATGGCATAGGCCTTGTCGCCGACTTCGAGCTCGGTGCGCTTGAAGTCGGGGAATTTCTTCTGGTCTTCCGCCGTGTAGCCCAGCGTGTGCAGGTCGACGAAGCAGTCCGGGAACTGGCTCCAGTAGTTCTCGGCCTCGCCGTTCTCGATCGAGACGATGTCGGGCAGGCCGACACCGCCGGCGGCGCAGCCGGCGATCGACTTGTCATAGGTCGGCTGGTTGCCGAGGTCCTGAACGGTGACCTTGATGTCGGGGTACTTCTTATTGAAGCCCTCGATCGTCGATTTCAGCGACGAGGCGGCGATGTTCCAGCTCCAGATCGTGAGTTCGCCGGATTGCGCCAAAACGGGGCTGGACCCCAGAGCAAGCAAAAGCGCGGCGCAAGTCAGTGTGATGCGCATTCAAATCCTCCCATTTCATTTGCTCTCTCACTGTGAGCGTGGCTAGATTATGCAGGGCGGAAGGCTTGTCCCCGACAAAGGGAAAAGAAAATTGGCGGAAAGTAAGATGCCGGAGCGTCCGTTCTACCAACCCGGCGCCAGCAGCGTCGAAGGCATGCCGCTGAAGCTGCAAATGTTCCACACGCAGCCGCTGGTTATGCTCAAGCCGCATTGGCACGCCCAGGTGGAAGTGAATTTCATTGTTCGCGGCAGCGTCCATTATTTGATGAACGATCATCAACTCGCGCTTTCGGCCGGCGAGATGTGCCTGTTCTGGGGCGGCCTGCCGCACCAGATGGACGATCTCAGCGATGATGCGATCTATGCCGGCGCGCACCTGCCGCTGGTGCATTTCTTCCGGCTGCATCTGCCGGCCGACATCCGCCACCGGCTGATGACCGGCGCCACGCTGGTGACGGATGCCACCGACCAGTCGGACAACGACAATTTCAAACGCTGGAACGAGTATGCGCGCTCGGGCGATGCGGCCAAGGCCGAACACGCCGTCAACGAGCTGCTCCTGCGGCTCGAGCGGGTGCGCTTCGAGCCGTACCGGCTGGTGCCGGGAGGCGCGGCCGGGCAGGGCGCAGGCAACGCCTTCGACCAGCAGTCCTCGCGCAATGTCGGGCGCATGTGCGATTTCATTGCCGAGAATTTTCTCTACGACATCGACTGCATGAACATCGCGGCGGCGGCCGACATCCATCCGAAATACGCCATGAGCCTATTCAAGAAATCGACCGGCATGACACTCAACGAATATGTCAACCTGCTGCGGCTGAGCTACGCCCAGGCGCTGTTGATGCATGAGGGCGCCAATGTGCTGAAGGTCGCCATGGACTCGGGCTTCGGCTCGCTCAGCGCCTTCAATAAGTCGTTCCGCAAGCTTGCCGGCATGTCGCCCTCCAATTTCCGCAGGGCGGGCGTGCGCTGAAACCTACCCGTCAAGCGGCGGGCTCCCTCACGGCGGGCAAGTCGACGATGACGGCGAGCCCTGGATTGTTGTCCTCAAGCGTGATTGACGCGCCATGCAGATCGGCGACCGCCTTGACGAGGCTCAAGCCGAGGCCGCTGCCCGGCGTCGTGCGGCTGGAATCCAGCCGGTAAAGCCGCTGGAAGACCTTTTCGCGCTCCCAGGCGGGAATGCCGGGCCCATTGTCGCGGACATGGATGAGGACGCGCTCGCCCTGCCCCGTCGCCGACAGCTCGATCGCCGTGCCCGGCGGACAATGCCTGAGTGCGTTCTCGACCAGGTTGGCGAGCATCTGCATCAGCAGGTCGCGGTCGCCGTGGATGTACCATTTCGTGTCCGGAACGAGTTCTGTCGATAAGGACTTCCCGTCGTCCTCGGCGACGTCGGCATAGACCTCGCCGATGGTGTCGACGACGCTGCCGACGTCCAGATCGATGAAGCGCGCCTTGCGCGCACCGGCCTCGATCTGGGCGATGCGCAGCAGCGCATCGAAGGTGTCGTTGATCTGCCGGCTTTCGCTGCGCGCGTCGGACAATTCGGCTGATACGTTCTCGCCGGAAGCGGTCTTGTCGGCGGCCTGCTCCAGGATCATCTGCAGGCGGTTGAGCGGCGTCTTCAGGTCGTGCGCGATGTTGGCGCTCACCTCCCGCATGCCGTCGACCAGGCCCGACAGGCGGTCGAGGGCTGCGTTCACCTGCGTGGAAACGGCGTCGATGTCGTCGTCATTGCCGGTCAGCGGGATGCGCGCGTCGAGTCGTCCGTGCGAGACGTCGACCATGGTGGCGGCAATGCCGTCGAGCCGCCGCTGGACGCGCGAGGCGAGCAGGGCGCCGCCGGCAATGGCGAGCCCGGTGATGAACAGCGTGCCCCAGCCGAAGCTCATCAGCACGATGGTCTTCAGCTCGTCCGTCTCGGCCAGCGAGAAGGCGACCGTCAGATTGTTGCCGCCGACCTCGCCGGTATAGGCGCGGTACATCGTGTCGGGCGGCACACCCGGCAATCTGGCGGCGAACATCGAGAAACCGTCGGGCAGGCCGGACGCGATGAAGTTTCCCGCCAGGCGGTTGCCGGCCGGGTCGGCCAGCGAGAAAAGCTGGTCCTTGTCGGGGCTGAGGTCGGCGTTGTTGTCGACCGAGGCGACAAGAGCTTCCTTGTCGTTCGCGACATAGGTCAGGGCGACGACCGAATAGGTCTCCTTGATGGACTTATCGAGCCGTCTCGCCAGATCGGCGCTCATCAACTGATAGACGATCGCGCCGGACAGGATGAAGGCGAGCACGAACAAGAAGGCAAAGGTCAGCGCCAGCCGGAACGGCGTGCTGCGCAGCAGGCTGGGGCGTGCCTCTTTCATTGCACTACGCAGGCATCGGCCAGAACAGCCACAGCAAGGCCAGGGCCGCCACCATCCAGACGGCAATCATGAAAATCAGCCCTGCCCTGCTGACCGGCTTGGTGCTGCGCGTGGCGGTGTCGCGGAGTTCCCGCATCAGCCCGGCCGGAACCAGCTTTACCGCAAGCAGGATGCCGAGCGGAACGATCACAAGATCGTCCAGATAGCCGATGATCGGAATGAAATCCGGAATGAGGTCGACGGGGCTCAGCGCATAGGCTGCAACCGCGCCGGCCACGACCTTCGCGTACCAGGGAACGCGTGGATCGCGGGCGGCAAGCCAGAGCGCCACGACGTCGCGCTTCATGCGAAGCGCCCATTGCCTTGGGGAGTCCAGCATCGACATGTCGCTTATATACGGAGAGCCGGCGGGAGGCGCGAGATGCGATCTGGCATGGATCGTCAACCCTGCGCGTGCAGGCTGTAGCCGGTGTTGCGCACGGTATGGATGAGCGGCACGTCGAACGGCCTGTCGACCTTGGCCCTGAGCCGGCTGATATGGGTCTCGACGACGCTGGTCTTGGGATCGAAATGGAAGTCCCAGACGCGCTCCAGAAGCATGGTGCGGGTAATCACCCGGCCCTCGCCGCGCATCAGCACCTCGAGCAGGCTGAACTCCCGGGGCTGCAGGTCGATGGTCCGGCCCCGCCTGGTCACGCGCCGCATGATCAGATCCATTTCGAGGTCGGCAACGCGAAGGCTGGTCTTCTGCTCCTGCGCCGCCGGCCTTCGGCCGAGCGCGTTGATGCGGGCAAGCAGCTCCGAAAAGGCGAAGGGCTTGACGAGATAGTCGTCGCCGCCGGCCTCCAGCCCTTCCACCCGGTCGTCGACCCCGCCGATCGAGGTCAGGAATATGGCCGGCGTCTTGATGCCCGCCGCTCGCACCGCCTTGATCATGGACAGGCCGTCGAGACCGGGAACCATACGGTCGGCCACGATGACGTCATAGGCATTGCGGGTTGCCGCGGCGAGCGCTTCGTGGCCATTGCGCAAGAGATCGCAGGCGTGCCCGGCCTCGCTCAGCCCCCTGACGATGTAGTCGGCAGTCCTTGGGTCATCCTCAACCAGCAGCAGTCGCATCTTGGCCTATCGTCCGGTGTCGAGTTCAAGCGGCACGGTAGCATCGGCGAGCACCCATTCCCACAAGCCGAACTTACGCGGGCCTGTCCGGGTCCTTACAAATTCGTAAGAATGATCGAAAATACTGGGAAGTCCTCGCCCCCGGGCGCGAGAAAGGCTAGGCCAGCGCAACGTCCTGGCCGGAGTGGCTGAAACCGAATGGCCTATACATCGCTCAAGTCGGCGTCAAAAGCCTTCGACCAGCACAAGCGCCTGATCGTCCTCCAGGTCGCCGCCGTGACGGCCATCGTCCTGCTGTTGTTCTCCAAGCCGTTCCTCGGTGAGGGCTCGAGCGGACACGAGCTGATGGAGACGACCGGCTTCGGCCTCGTGCTCGTCTGCTTTCTCGGCCGGCTATGGAGCATCCTTTATGTCGGCGGCAAGAAGAACGCCGAACTGGTCGTCTCCGGTCCGTTCTCGATGACCCGCAACCCGCTCTACTTCTTCTCGACCATCGGAGCGGTCGGCATCGGGCTGATGTTCGGATCGGTGCTGGCCGCCGCGATGCTTGGTCTTGCAAGCTTCCTCGTCTTCCGGTTCACCGCCGGCCGGGAGGCCGAGTTCCTGTCCGGCAAGTTCGGCGCCGCCTACACGGCCTATGCCGAGCGGACGCCGCGTTTCTGGCCGAATCCGATGCTCTACCGCGACGAGGACCAATGGGTCTTTTCCACCAGCGCGCTGAAAAGCACGTTCCGGGACGGTCTATATTTTCTGGTCTTCTTTCCGCTTATCGAGGCGGTCGAGCATTTTCGCATGAGCGGCATGCTGCCGACCTTGTTCACAATCTACTGATTGCGATTGGGCATTTCGCTGCCCGATCTAAAAAGCCCGGCGATTGCACCCCAAAAGAAGTCAGGGGCAAAGCTGGCGAAGCATATACCTCTTTATGACTTGGGCTGTTGGGCTGCGTGATGGACGTTCGCACATCGAAACACAATACGCGCGGACGGTTGTCGGTGTTTGAACTCGACGCGTTGCGAGAAGCGTTCAAACGATCGGTTCGCGAGAACAACGTCACGGAAATCCAGTGGGCCGACCACGCCGAGCTTTTCGTCAAAAGCGCGATCGGCAAGGAAAGTCGCGTCCTCCGAGCCTAAAGGGCGTCGCGTCGAGTTCCGCCCGCGCCACCCATCAGGTCGGCTTAGCCGTTGCCTCCGCCGCGCGCGCCGCGCCTCGTGCTTTCCAAAAGGATCGCCAGGCAGCCGATCAGGATCAGGACAGCGCCGAGGAGCGGCGGCAGCGCCAGAAGCTTCACGGCGCCAGCGACCAAAGCGATCAGAAGCAGCGCCAGAAGCGCAAGGCTGCCGTCGTCGACGAACATGCCGACGAGCTCCTTCAGGACAAGGCGGACGATTTTCATCGGGCAATTCCCTTAGAGCGGTCCACCATTTCACGGCAACGGCAAACCGCGCTGTTTCTTCTTTGACCGCAATTCCGGACGGAAAACCGGGTTCATACTTTTCCTGGAATTGCTTTTGCGGCCGCGGCGTGGACGTTGCGCAGCCAGCGCACCATGGCAAAGGATGCCGCGGCGATGACGACGAAGATGGCAAGGAGAGCAAAATCCTCGCCCGGCCATTCGGAGCCGAGGCCTTCGCCTGTCCAGAACACGCCGAAGCTGGTCAGCATCAGGCCGACGACGAATTTGAGCGCGTTTTCCGGCACGCGCGCCAGCGGCCGGTGCACGGCGAGGCCGATCAGCATCACCAGCACGAATGCGGCCAGCGCTCCGAGACTGGCATAGAGCGTCTGGCCATGCGCGGTGCCGACCGCAATGACGATGAACACCACCTCGACCCCTTCGAGCAGCACCGCCTTGAAGGCCGCCACGCCGGCCAGATAGCCGGCGCGACGGTCGTTGGCCTGGCGGGTCAGCGCGTCGGTTTCCCTGGAAAAGGCTGCGTCTTCGTCGCGGAGCGCGATGATGCCGGCGCTGCGCAGGATCGCCTTGCGCAGCCAGCGCATGCCGAACAGGATAAGAAGCACGCCGACCGCGAATTGCAGGAGCGTGATCGGGATCAGCTGCAGCAGCGGTCGGAAAGCCAGCACCAGCGCCGCCAGCACGGCGAGCGCCGAGACGGCGCCTGTCAGCGCCTGGCGCCAGCCGCGCGTCACGCCGACGGCCAGCACGATGGTGAAGGCTTCGACCACCTCGACAAAGGACGCCAGGAAGGAAGCGGCCACGGTGGAGAGAACGGGCGTCAGTTCATGCATGAATGGGCACCGAGGTCCGTGTTTCGCCGCCTTTTGGGAAGGCGGGGCCGGTCCAGCCTTGTTCAACAGGCGATGACGCACAAAGTATGGCGGATGGATGAATCGGCCGTCGCCGGCTGCACATTCTCGACCGCGGCGGCCAACTTGCGCCCGTGCGCATGCCGGTGGCATAAGGCCATGCTCATCAGAGGAAGCGGCTTCAGATGACGTTATCGGTGAGACACCTCCCCCTGCGCACGCCGATCGACGGCCGGCACCGGCAGATGATGATCGACGGTGAATGGCGCGATTCGGCGAGCGGCCGGACGTTCGAGACGCGCAACCCCGCCACCGGCGCGGTGCTGGGCACCGTGCCGCTTGCGGATTCCAGGGACATCGATCTGGCGGTGGCCGCCGCACGGCGCGCCTTCGAGGGACCGTGGAGCCGCTTCAAGCCCTATGAGCGCCAGCTGCTGCTGTTGAAGATCGCCGATGTGATGGAACGGCATTGGGAAGAGCTGGCGCTTTCCGACACCACCGACATGGGCATGCCGATCACCCGCACCTTGGCCAACAGGAACCGCGTGCTCGGCATGCTGCGCTTCTATGCCGGCATGGCGACGTCGATCCACGGCCAGACGATGGGCAATTCGCTGCCCGGCGAGATCGTCTCCTATACGCGCAAGGAACCGGTCGGCGTGGTCGGCGCGATCATTCCGTGGAATGCGCCCACCGCCGCCTCGATCTGGAAGATCGGCCCGGCCTTGGCCACCGGCTGCACCATCGTGCTGAAACCGTCGGAAGAGGCACCGCTGACGCCGCTCCTGATCGCCGACCTGATGCAGGAAGCCGGCGTGCCGCCGGGCGTCGTCAATGTCGTGACCGGCACGGGCGCGGAGGCCGGTGCGCCGCTCGCGGCGCATATGGATGTCGACAAGGTGGTCTTCACCGGCTCGACCGCCACCGGCCAGGCAATCCTGCGCGCCTCGGCCGCCAACATGAAGCGCGTGTCGCTGGAGCTTGGCGGCAAGTCGCCGGTGATCGTTCTCGCCGATGCCGACATCGAGCGCGCCGTGCCGGTGGCAGCCATGTCGGTCTTCGCCAATTCCGGCCAGGTCTGCATCGCCGGCTCCCGGCTCTTCGTCGAGCGGCCGATCTATGACGAATTCGTCGAACGCGTCGCGGCCTTCGCGGCAAAGCTGCGGATCGGCGACGGCGCCGACCCCGAGACCGAGATCGGACCGCTGATCTCGCCAAGACAGCTCGAGCGCGTCACAGGCTTCATAGAGGACGGCGCGCGCGAGGGCGCGCGTCTGGTGACGGGCGGCACGCGGATCACCGAAGGCGCCTTGGCCGCCGGGAACTTCCTCACGCCCGGCGTGTTTTCCGGCGTCACCGACGCCATGCGCATCGCGCGCGAGGAAATCTTCGGGCCGATCATCTCGGCGCTGCCCTTCGACACGCTCGACGAGGCGGTGCGGCGCGGCAACGACACGCCCTACGGTCTCGGCGCCGGCGTGTTCACCAAGGATGTCGGCAAGGCGCACCAGCTCGCCAACCGGCTGCGCGCCGGCTCGGTCTGGGTCAACACCTATCACGCGATCGACCCGGCCGTGCCCTTCGGCGGCTACAAGATGAGCGGTTACGGACGCGAGGGCGGCGCCGAGCATCTCGACGAATATCTCAACACCAAGGGCGTCTGGATCAGGATCGATTGACGGTCTGTATCCGGTCGCGTTTCGTTGAATAGCGGGACGGCTTCAACTATTTGCGTTGCGCAATTCCGAAGCGGAAGGCCGTCGTACGTTTTTCCTGGTATTGCGCTGGAGCAACACAAGAATACGAGCGGCTCAGCGGGCCGCTCTGACGCGGAACGGAGCGCATGAAGAAGATCGGGTTTCTGTCGTTCGGGCACTGGTCACCCTCCCCGCAATCGGGCACACGCACGGGCGCCGACGCGCTCTTGCAATCGATCGACCTTGCGGTCGCGGCCGAGGAGCTCGGCGCCGACGGCGCCTATTTCCGCGTCCACCATTTCGCCCGCCAGCTCGCCTCGCCGTTTCCGCTGCTTGCCGCGGCCGGCGCGAAGACCAAGCGCATCGAGCTCGGCACCGCGGTCATCGACATGCGCTACGAGAACCCGCTCTACATGGCCGAAGATGCCGGTGCGGCCGACCTCATCGCCGGCGGCCGGCTGCAGCTCGGCATCAGCCGCGGCTCGCCCGAGCAGGTGATCGATGGCTGGCGCTATTTCGGCTACGTGCCGGAAGAGGGCAGGACGGATGCCGACATGGCGCGCCGCCACGCCGAGATCTTCCTCGATCTGTTGCGCGGCGAAGGCTTTGCCCAGCCAAATCCGCGGCCGATGTTTCCCAATCCGCCTGGCCTGCTGAGGCTCGAACCATTCTCGGCGGGCTTGCGCGAGCGCATCTGGTGGGGTGCGGCCACCGACGCCACTGCCGTGTGGGCGGCCAAGCTTGGCATGAACCTGCAGAGCTCGACGTTGAAGTTCGACGAAAGCGGTGAGCCGCTGCATGTCCAGCAGGCCAAGCAGATCAGGGCTTACCGCGCCGCCTGGAAGGAAGCGGGCCACGCGAGGGAGCCGCGCGTGTCGGTCAGCCGCAGCATTTTTGCTCTCGTCAACGACATGGACCGCGCTTATTTCGGCGGCAGCGAGGGCGAGGATCATTTCGGCTATATCGAGCCGGAAAAGCGCGCCGTGTTCGGCCGCACCTACGCCGCCGAACCGGACAAGCTGGTGGAGCAGCTCAGGCAAGACGAGGCGATCGCCGAGGCCGACACGCTGCTGCTCACCGTGCCCAACCAGCTCGGCGTCGACTACAACGCCCATGTCATCGAGGCGATCCTGAAGCACGTCGCGCCGGCCATGGGGTGGCGGTGAGCAAGGCGCGCGACCTGGAGCTTCGGGCCGGCCACGCTCTGCTATTGCCCGACGGCGCAGCGAGCCTCCTTACCATCGATATTGACACCTGATAAAATGTCGCCCTACTTTGCGTAATCGGTTACGTAACCGATTACGGAGGATCAAAAGTGGAGGAAAGCATGAGCAAGGTTTCAAACACGCACCGCCTCGACCTGGGCTCGTTGTCGCGTCGTCGGTTCCTCAAGACCAGCGCGCTGGCGGCCGGCGCGCTTGCGCTGCCGTTCGGCCCGGCCTTTGCAGCCGACAAGCCGAAGGTCGGCCTGGTCATGAAGTCTTTAGCCAACGAGTTCTTCAAGCAGATGCAGGCCGGTGCAGAGGACTATGCGGCCAAGAACAAGGACAAGTTCGATTTCGCGGCCGTCGGCATGAAGGACGAGCGCGATTTCGCCGCCCAGGTCGACGCGATCGAGAACTTCATCACCCAGAACTACAACATCATCGTGGTGGCGCCGGCCGATTCGAAGGCGATGGTCACGCCGATCGCCAAGGCGCTGAAGGCCGGCATCAAGGTCATCAACATCGACGTCGCGCTCGACGAGGAGGCCAAGAAGAAGGCCGGCGTCGACCTCGCCTTCTTCGGGCCGGACAACCGCGCCGGCGCCAAGCTCGCCGGCGATGCGCTCGGCAAGGCGCTGGGCAAGGGCGGCAAGGTCGTGATTCTGGAAGGCAATCCGGAAGCCGACAACGCCAAGCAGCGCAAGCTCGGCTTCGACGATTCGGTGAAGGAGTACGGCCTCGACCTGCTCGATTCAAAGACCGCGCATTGGGAGACCGAGGAAGCCAACACGCTGATGACCAACTTCCTGACCCAACACCCCGACATCCAGAGCGTGATGGCGGCCAACGATTCTATGGCGCTCGGCGTGGTCAAGGCGATCGACGCGGCCGGCAAGTCGGGTCAGATCAAGGTGGTCGGCTTCGACAATATCCCGGCCGTCGGACCGTTGCTGAAGGAAGGCAAAATGCTCGCCACGGTCGAGCAGTATGGCGCGCAAATGGCGGCCATGGGCATCGACTACGGCCTGCGCGAACTTGCCGGCGAGAAGTTCTCGGGCTGGGTCAAGACCGACGTCAAGCTGATCACCGCTTGAGGCGAGCAGAGGCGCCGGGACTCCCTCTGGCGCCATCCATTCGCTTGTCTCATCATCGCCGCCGGCAAACAGCCGGCGGCGATGGCGGCGCGCTCACACCGTCTCGCGACAGATGAGCGCCATTCAGGATTGCTGCATGGACGATGTGATTCTTTCCCTCGAAGGGGTAGGAAAGATCTTTCTCGGCGTGGTCGCGCTGAGCGACGTCTCGCTGTCGATCGCGCGCGGCGAGACGCATATCGTCCTCGGCGAGAACGGCGCCGGCAAGTCGACGCTGATCAAGCTCTTGGCCGGCATCTACCAGCCGGACACCGGAGCGATCGCCTTCAACGGCCAGTCCTATCAGCCGAAGACGCCGCATGATGCGCAGCTAAGCGGCATCCGCATCGTGCATCAGGAGCTGAACCTTCTGCCCTATCTCAGCATCGCCGAGAACCTGATGCTGGAAAACCTGCCGCGCCGCGCCTTCGGCATCGTCGACCGCCAGGCGCTCAACCGGCGCGCCGTCGCGCTGCTCAAGGAGGTCGGGCTCGACGTCGATCCGAGGACGCGGGTCGAGGCGCTCGGCGTCGCGCAGATGCAGCTGGTCGAGATCGCCAAGGCGCTGAGCTACGACTCGAAGCTGCTGGTGCTCGACGAGCCGACGGCGACGCTGACGCCGCCGGAGATCGGGCGGCTGTTCGCCATCATCAAGCGGCTGAAGGCCAGGGGCGTCACCATCATCTACATCTCGCATCGGCTGCACGAGGTGTTCGAGATCGGCGACCGCGTGACCATCTTGCGCAACGGCAGGCTGGTCGCGACCCGCGACCTCCACGGCCTCAGCGTGCCGGATATCGTGCGTATGATGATCGGCCGCGACATCGCCGACGAATTCGGCTTCGACACCTCGATCGTGCCGGGCAAGGTCGCGCTCAGCGTGACCAATCTGAAGCGCGATGCTGCGACGCCCGAAATTTCCTTCAACGTCCGCCACGGCGAGATTCTGGGGGTCGCCGGCCTGGTCGGCAGCGGCCGGACCGAAGCCATGCGGGCCCTGTTCGGCGCCGATCCGAAGCTCGACGGCGTCGTCGAGATCGACGGCAAGCCGGTGGCGATCACGGCACCCAAGGATGCCGTGCGGCACGGGCTCAGCCTGCTTACCGAGGATCGCAAAGGCCAGGGCCTGCTACTTGACCTGGCCGTGGACAAGAACATCACCATCACCGATCTCGGCAAGGTGTCGCGCCACGGGCTGGTCAACCGCCGGGCCGAAGCCGGGGCAGCCAACGATCTCATCGGCCAGCTGCGCGTCAAGGCAAGCTCGATCGAGCAGGCGGTGCGCAATCTCTCGGGCGGCAACCAGCAGAAGGTGGTGCTCGCCAAATGGCTGTTTCGCGGCACCTCCACGCTGATCCTCGACGAGCCGACCCGCGGCGTCGACATCGGCGCGCGGCGCGAGATTTACCAGCTTCTGTGGATGCTGGCGGCGGCTCAAAAAGGCATCATCATGGTGTCTTCCGACCTGCCGGAGCTGATGGGCATGTGCCACCGCATCATCGTCTTTTCCAGGAACAAAATCGTCGGCGAGGTGCCGCGAGCCGAATTCGACCAGGAGCGCATCCTGTCGCTCGCCTATCAGGAGTATGTGCGACCATGAGCGAGACGTCCGAAAGCCTCGTGGTGGCGCCTGTCTCTCCCGGCAGGGCGAAGTTCCTGCGCTTCCTGATCCGCGACGCCGGCGTGCTTCTGGCGCTGGTGCTGATCACGCTGTTCTTCTCGCTCACGGCACCCTACTTCGCCACGCCCGGCAATGCGCTGAAGATCTTCGTGCAGATCGCCATCAACACGGTGCTCGCGGCCGGCATGACCTTCGTCATTCTCACCGGCGGCATCGACCTTTCGGTCGGCTCGGTGCTGGCGCTCTGCACCGTGGTCGGCGCCACCGTCATGATCGACGAGAGCCTGTCGCCGGCCGTCGCGATCACTTTGGCGCTGCTTGCCTGCATGGCGACCGGTGCCGCCTGCGGCTTCCTCAACGGCTGGATCTCGACGCGGTGGAAGATCCCGTCCTTCATCGTCACGCTCGGCATGCTCAACATGGCCGCGGGCGCCGCCCGCGTGGTCAGCGACAATTCGACCATCACCGGCCTGCCGCAGAGTTTCGTCGATTTCGGCAATCTGATCATCGGCGGCTTCCTGCCGTCGATCTTCCTGGTCGCGGTGCTGGTGATCGCGGCCGGCTGGTTCGTGCTGCGCTTCACCGTCTTCGGCCGCATGATCTTCGCCGTCGGCACCAATGACGAGGCGGTGCGGCTCTCCGGGCACAATCCGGATTTCTACAAGGTCGCGGCCTTCACCATCAGCGGGCTGACGGCCGGCATCGCGGCCATGGTCTATCTGCTGCGCTTGAACATCGGCAGCCCGATCGCCGGCGTCGGCTACGAGCTCAACGCAATCGCCGCCGTCATCATAGGCGGCACCAGTCTCAGCGGCGGCAAAGGCTCGATCATCGGGACGCTGGTCGGCGCCTGCATCCTGCAGGTGCTCAGCACCGGCCTGCAGCTGCTTGGCGTCGGCGACAATTTCAAACCGATCGTGATTGGCCTTGTCATCGTGCTCGCCGTCATCCTAGACGCTTATCGGGAGAGGCTGTTGCGGAGGATCCGCTAAGGGGTCAGAGGGAACCATGACCACAATTGCCGATGTCGCGCGCTATGCGGGGGTATCCGTCGCAACGGTTTCGCATGTGATGAACCGCACGCGCCATGTCGAGCCGGAGACGGCCGAGCGCGTGCGCGCGGCGATCACCGCCCTGCGCTACAGTCCGAACTCGCTGGCGCGGAGTCTGAGGCGGGGGGAGACCAAGACCATCGGCCTGCTGCTCCCGGACAATTCCAACCCGTTCTTCGCCAGTGTGGCGCGCCAGATCGAGGATGCCGGCTTCGTGGCCGGCTATACGGTCATCCTGTGCAACTCGGATGGCAGCGCCGAGAAGGAAGAGCGCTATCTGTCGGTGTTGATGGCAAAGCAGATCGACGGGCTGATCTTCGCCGGTTCGTCCGACCATGCGCGGGTGTTCTCACATTTGTCCGCCGCCCTGCCGGCGGTGCTGCTCGACCGCGAGATCCATTCCGTCCATGTCGATTCCGTGCTGGTCGACCATGATCACGGCGGCTATCTCGCCGGGCGCCATCTGGTCGGGCTCGGCCACCAAAGCATCGGCGTCATCGGCGGTCCGCGCGATTCGAGCTCCAGCCCTGCCCGCCTGAGCGGCTTTACCCGGGCACTCGCGGAGGCAGGTCTCGATCTACCTGCCTCGTCGGTGATCGATTCCGACTATCATTTCGCCGGCGGCCGCCTGGCGATGGAGCGGCTGATGGCGCAGGCGCCGGATATCACGGCGGTGTTCGCCTGCAACGATCTGATGGCTATGGGCGCCATCACCGCGCTGCGCACGCGCGGCTTGCGGGTACCCGACGACATGTCGCTGATCGGTTTCGACGACATTCCCTATGCCGTCACCACTTGGCCGCCGCTGACGACGATAGCCCAGCCGGTCGATAAGATCGGAACGCGGGCGGTGAGCCTGCTGCTCGAGCGCGTCGGCGAGCCCGAGGCGCCGTCGCGCCGCGAGGTGCTGGCGCCAGTGCTGGTGGAGAGGGAAAGCTGCGCGGCGGTGCGCGAGTAGCGCATTATCTCCGCCCTTGAGAGGGAGATGTCGCCGAAGGCGACAGAGGGGGTCGCTGCGCGTGAAGCGCCAACCTCCATCCGCAGAAGCAAGCCGAGCCCAGTCGGACCGACCCCCTCTGGCCTGGGCCATCTCCCCCTCAAGAGTCCCTCAAGGGGGAGATTACGCGCGCTCATTCCCTCAAGCCGCAGGTTGCATGGCGGCCCGCAGCAGCATGCCGAACAGGTCGCGCGGCTCGTCGGGGTCGGCGAGCAGGTCGAGCTCCTCATAGAGGCCGGTGGCCTGGAGCTGGTCGCGGACATAGCGCAGCGCGGAAAAATCCTCCGTGGCGAAGCCGACGGAATCGAACAGCGTGATCTGCTCCGGCGTCTTGCGGCCCTCAGCCTGGCCGGTCATGACCTGCCACAGCTCGGTCACCGGATGGTCGGCGTCGAGCTGCTGGATCTCGCCCTCGATGCGCGTCTGCGGCGGAAACTCGACGAAGATGTCGGAGCGCAAAAGGATATCGCGGTGCAGCTCGGTCTTGCCGGGGCAGTCGCCGCCGACGGCGTTGATGTGGACGCCGGAGCCGACCATGTTGTCGGTGAGGATGGTGGCGTACTGCTTGTCGGCGGTCACCGTGGTGATGATGTCGACGCCTTCCACCGCGTCCTGCCCGGTCGAACAGATGGTGATGTCGAAACCCTTGCCGGCGAGGTTGCGGGCGCATTTTTCCGAGGCTTGGCGGTCGATGTCGTAGAGCTGCAGCCGGTCGATGCCGAGCAGCGCCTTGAAAGCGACGGCCTGGAACTCGGACTGGGCGCCGTTGCCGATGATGGCCATGGCGCGCGAGCCTTTCGGAGCCAGATATTTGGCGGCGACCGCGGAAGTGGCAGCCGTGCGCAGCGCCGTCAGGATCGTCATCTCGGTCAAAAGCATCGGGTAGCCGGAGCCGACATCGGCGAGCACGCCGAAGGCGGTGACCGTCTGGCGGCCCTCGCGCATGTTCTTCGGGTGGCCGTTGACATATTTGAAGCCGTAGAGACGGCCGTCGCTGGTCGGCATCAGCTCGATGACGCCGTCATGGCTGTGCGAGGCGACGCGCGGCGTCTTGTCGAACAGCTCCCAGCGGCGGAAATCCTCCTCGATATAGGCGGCGAGCTCGGTGAGGAAGCGCTCGACGCCGATGGCGAGGACCAGCTTCATCATGCGGTCGACGCTGACGAAGGGGACGATGGCAAGGCGGGAAGGCTGGGTCATGGTCAGAGGCTTCCGGAATGGCTGCGGGTCGGACGGTCCATGATGCGGCGGCCCATCAGGCTGGCGGTAAGGTCGACCATCAGGGTCGCGGTGCGGCCGCGCTCGTCGAGGAACGGGTTCAGCTCGACCAGGTCGAGGCTGGAGACCAGGCCGCTGTCGGAGAGCATCTCCATCACCAGATGCGCCTCGCGGAAGGTGGCGCCGCCCGGCACGGTGGTGCCGACGGCCGGCGCGATCGACGGGTCGAGGAAGTCGACGTCGAGGCTGACATGCAGCAGCCCGTTTGCCTCTTCGATCCTGGCCAGGAAAGCGCGCAGCAGCGGGGCGATGCCGTGCTCGTCGATGGTGCGCATGTCGTGCACGGTCACGCCCGCTTCCTTCAGCGCGCGGCGCTCGGCCGGATCGACGCTGCGCAGGCCCATGGTACAGACGCGGGCGGGGTCGACGGCTGCGGGCAGGTCGGGGAAATAGCCGTTGAAGCCGGGGCGACCGCTGGCATAGGCGAGCGGCACGCCGTGCAGATTGCCGCTTGTGGTGGTGTCGAGCGTGTGGAAATCCGGGTGCGCGTCGAGCCACAGCACGAAGAGCGGCCGGCCGCGTTCGGCGGCGCGGCGCGCCACGCCGGAGACGGTGCCGGCGGAAATCGAGTGGTCGCCGCCCAGGAAGATCGGCATCGCATCCTTCGAAGCCGCGTAGGCGGCCTCGGAAATCGCCGCCGTCCAGGCGGAGATTTCGGACAGCGCCTTCAGGGCGAGATTGCCATGTGCGACAGCGCGCGCCGCCGTCTTCTCGACCGCGCCCCAGTCCTCGACCTCATGGCCGAGCTCCGACAGCACCGAAACAAGCCCTGCGGTGCGCAGCGCGCTCGGTCCCATTTCGCATCCCATCCTGCCCGCGCCGTCCTGCACCGGCGCGCCGACGATCCTGCAGCGCATCACTTCTTTGGCCTTTGCGTTTGATTTGCCGGAGTGAACCACCGCTGCCTGGCGGTTTGAACAGGGTAAATTGGCATTTCGAAAAGACTGATCTATCATATTGGGCATATCGGCTGCTCGAAATGGTCAGGATGGATGCGCTCGACGAAAGACTGGTGACGCTTCTGAGGCACGATGCGCGGCGCAGCGTCTCCGATCTCGCGCTCGATCTCGGCGTCTCGCGCGCGACGGTCCGGGCGCGCATGGAGCGGCTGGAGAAATCCGGCGAGATCATCGGCTACACGGTGGTGCTGCGCGCCGATGCGGTCGATCAGAGGATACGCGGCGTCATGATGATCGAGATCGAGGGCCATGCCGCGGACCGCGTGATCAGGGCGCTCGGCGGTTTTCCCGAGGTGTCGACCATCCACACCACCAACGGCCGCTGGGACCTGGTGGTCGAGCTCGGCACCGCCTCGCTCACGGATTTCGACGCCGTGCTGCGGCGGATAAGGCTGATCCCTGGCATCACCGGCAGCGAGACCAGCCTGCTTTTGGCGACGCCGAGGACGACGAGGGCGAGGCTTGGGTAATGGGGACACCCGCATGGACCGCGGCGAGCCTTCTTGTAGGGCTTTGCGGTATTATCCTCTGTTTGCTGAGGGCTAAAAACAGCGGGAGCAGCTGGTGCTGAAGTTGATCGCGGCTGGGGTCGGCCTGGGAATTGTCGGGTTCCTGATCGCGCTTTTCACGATGGGCGCAGGGCACGGAACGAATGTTCCAGGCTTCATCGTGGTCCCCTGGATGATGCTGCTGATGATGGCGGGCATTGGCGCCGTGCCCGGGCTGCTCAGCGCATGCGCCCAATTCACGAACTATATCCTTCTCATCCGCTCCAAGCCGTTGCTGGCGCTGCCGATCGGGATCGTTCACTGCGTCGCCACGGTATGGGGGATGGCGCGCAACGGAATCTTGTTCTGAAGGCTACAAACGCGAAAAAGCCGCGGAAAACCGCGGCTTTTTCGTTTGCTTGATCCCGGAAGGGAAACTGGAGCGGGTGAGGCGATTCGAACGCCCGACCCCAACCTTGGCAAGGTTGTGCTCTACCCCTGAGCTACACCCGCTCGCGCGGCCTTGGGCCGCAAGCCGCGCCTATATGGCCGAAGAGCGCGGCGATTGCAACAGGGAAATGACGGTCTTTTTGGAGCTAGCTCTTCATATGGGGAAGGTTGGTTTCGAACCGGCGGATTGCGTTGTTCCACACCAAGCGTCTTACGCAATTCCGGACGGGAAACTGCCTCGCACTTTTCCTGGAATTGCTCTGGCGATCTTGCCCCAAGGGCATCGTTGGCCGTAAACGGCACAAGCTTTCCCGATGATGCGAGGACCAATGCCGAAGACCGAAGCCGAGCTTTACGCCTTTCTTGCCGATCTCGGCATCTCCGTCTCGACGGTGCGTCACCCGCCCTTGTTCACGGTTGCCGATTCGCAGGCGCTGCGCGGAGAGATCGCGGGCGGCCACACCAAGAACCTCTTCCTCAAGGACAAGAAGGACAATTACTTTCTCGTCACCGTCGGCGAGGAGGCCGTGGTGGACCTCAAGCAGATCCACCATCTGATCGGCGCCGCTAGCCGCGTCTCCTTCGGCAAGCCGGAAATGCTGATGGAGCTGCTCGGCGTCATTCCCGGCGCGGTTACCATCTTCGGCCTGATCAACGACACGGCCGGGCGGATCAAGGTGGTTCTGGACCAGGAGTTGATGAGCCACGAGGTCATCAACGGCCATCCGCTGACGAATGAGGCGACGACGTCCATCGCCGCCGCCGATCTCGTCAGATTCGTCGAGGCAACCGGCCACGATCCTGTTATCTTGAAAGTCTCGGGCTGATCGCCACATGGATGGCGAAACCGAAATCCGGCAATAACGCGCCGCACCCGCCGAAGCCGGCGACGACGCGACCGAAAGGGCGACGACATGAGTGACAACAATCCGTTCAGCGGCTCATTTGGCGGCAATGCCGGCCAGTACGCCCAATCCGTGCAATATGGCGGGGCCGACCGCGGCAAGGTCTCGCTCGGCGAGGCGGCTGCGGCCGCGGATCTCATCAAGGACACCACGACCGCGACGTTCGCGGCCGACGTCATCCAGGAATCGCGCCGTCAGCCGGTGCTGGTCGACTTCTGGGCGCCCTGGTGCGGCCCGTGCAAGCAGCTGACGCCGCAGCTCGAAAAGGCGGTCAAGGCTGCCGGCGGCAAGGTCAAGCTGGTCAAGATGAACATCGACGACCATCCCTCGGTCGCCGGCCAACTCGGCATCCAGTCCATTCCCGCGGTCATCGCCTTCAAGGACGGCCAGCCGGTCGACGGCTTCATGGGCGCCATTCCGGAAAGCCAGATCACGCAGTTCATCCAGAAGGTCGGCGGCAAGGGCGGAGGCGGCGCGCCGCAGATCACCGAAGCGCTGGCCGCGGCCGCCGAGGCGCGCGAGGCGGGCGATACCCAGACCGCGGCCGATATCTATGATGCGATCCTCGAGCAGTCGCCCGAAACCATCGAGGCAATCGCCGGGCTCGGCGAGATCCTGTTCGAGGCCGGCGACAGCCAAGGCGCAGAGGCGGTGCTTGCCAAGGCGCCGGAGGACAAGAAGGACGCGCCGGCGCTTGCCGCTCTGCGCGCCAAGATGACGCTCGCGGCGGAAGCCGCCGCGCTCGGCAATCCGGCCGAGTTCGAACGCCGGCTCGCGGCCAATCCGAACGATCACCAGGCGCGGTTCGACCTGGCGATGGTGCAGAATGCGCGCGGCGAGCGGATGCAGGCCGCCGACAACCTGCTGGCGATCGTCAAGGCCGACCGGACGTGGAACGACGATGGCGCGCGTGCGCAGCTCTTGAAGTTCTTCGAGGCATGGGGGATGACCGACGAGGCGACGCTGTCGGCGCGGCGCAAGCTGTCGTCGCTGTTGTTCTCCTAAGCGTTTTGCCGGCTTTGTTGCCGGCCCCTTTTGCCGGTAGGGTCTTGCGCAAGGCGGCAACTGCGCCAGATAGGCGCCAGCGGCGTGCCCCTGCCGGTTAACGGTCTAAACAGCAGGATGGGTTGCGTAAGAGGAGATCGCAGATTGATACGCTGCCCGGCGATGCTTTCGAGAGAAGTGCAGGCGGAGGGTTGAGGTGCAGGTCGGAAACGCCCGCTACCGGCTCGCGAGGGATGTGCCGTCAAGGATCCCGGTGTTTCCGCTCGCCGGGGCGCTGCTGCTGCCCGGCGGCCGCATGCCGCTCAACATTTTCGAGCCGCGCTACCTGCAGATGATCGATGAGGCGATGGCCGGGCCGCGGTTGATCGGCATGATCCAGCCCAGCCTCGACGGCGCGTTGCGCGACGACGGCGAGCCCGAGCTTTGCAGCGTCGGTTGCGCCGGGCGCATCATCTCGCTTGCCGAGACCGGCGACGGGCGCTACCTGATCTCGCTGCAAGGCGTCTGCCGCTTCCGCGTCACGGATGAGCTGGCGGTCAAGACGCCGTTCCGGCAATGCCGGATCGCGCCCTTCCTCGCCGATCTCGAGGAGGATCCGGCCGGCGCCGAGGTCGACCGCCCGGCACTGCTCAAGGCATTCCGCGCCTATCTGCAGGCCAACGACCTCGAGGCCGACTGGGAAAGCGTCAGCCGCGCCGAGAACGCCATGCTGGTCAATGCGCTGTCGATGATGGCGCCCTATGGGCCGGCCGAGAAGCAAGCCCTGCTCGAGGCGGCGGATTTGAAGACGCGCGCCGAGACGCTGATCGCCATCACCGAAATAACGCTGGCGCGCGAGGATGAGGATTTTGGCTCGAGCCTGCAATAAATGTACTGATATTCAGATGAGGCGGGCCGGCTGAATCTCAACACTTAGGCCGGCGGCAGTTGGACAATGGAAAAGTGCGATGGCGGCGGACGGACGTGACGGGCGCAAAGCCACGGTTGACCCGAAACTGCTGGAACTGCTCGCCTGCCCGCTGACCAAGGGACCGCTGACCTGGGACGCGGAACGCAGCGAGCTGATCTCGCGCGTGGCCAAGCTTGCCTATCCGGTCCGCGACGGCATCCCGATCATGCTGCCTTCGGAAGCGCGCACGATCTCGGCCGAAGATGCGCTCAAGCCGCCGCCGCGGCTCGGCGGGCCGTCCTGAACGGCGCCGGCGGTCCGTTTGCCGCTACTGGAAATTGCGCCCCTTGGGCATGACCTGTTGCGCCGTGCCCGACAGGGCGTCGATATCCTGCCGCACCGGCAGGCCGCGGTTCGTGGAGCGCTCCGGTCCATTCGATGACCCGGCCGGCTGATGCTCGATGGTGGGCGCCTCCTCAAGGAGCACGCTCAGCCAGGGAGTCAAATCCTCGATCCTGTCGGCGACGATGTGGATGACGTCCGATTCCTGCTGCAGCTTGCCGGTGACGCGAATGAGGCGCGCGCCCATCACGATAGAGCGGAAGCGGTCGAAGACGCGCGGCCAGATGATGACATTGGCGATCGCTTTTTCGTCCTCCAGCGTGAGGAAGATCGCATTGCCCTTGCCGGGGCGCTGGCGCACCAGCACCAGGCCGGCGACGGTGACGCGGCGGCCGTCGCGCACCGACGGCAGGCGGGCATTGGGGGTGATGCCGGCGCGGTCAAGCCGCTCGCGCAGGAAGGCGACGGGATGTTCCTTCAGCGACAGGCCGAGCGAGCGGTAGTCGTGGACGACATGCTCGCCGAGCGGCATTTTCGGCAGCTTCGTCTCGGGCTCCAGCTCGCGCAGGCGCAGCGTCGGCCGGTCGAACAGCGGCAGTTTTTCGGCTGCGCTCCTGCCGTCCAGCGCGCGCACCTCCCAGAGCGCCGCGCGTCGGTCGAGGCCGAGCGAGCGGAAGGCGTCGGCCTGGGCCAGCCTTTCGATCTCGCCGACATCGAGGCCCGAACGCAGCCAGACATCCCTGACCGATCGATAGCCGTCGCCGCGCCGGGTGACGGCGGCCTCCATGCGTTCCTCGGACAGGCCCTTGATCTGACGGAAGCCAAGCCGCACCGCATGAGCCGTCTCGATGACGCCGCGCATCGAGGCATGGCGTTCGAGGATGCGCGAAGGATCGAAACCGGACTCCTCCAGCGTGCAATCCCAGACGGAATGATTGATATCGACCTCACGCACCTCCACGCCATGGTCGCGCGCGTCGCGAACGAGCTGAGCCGGCTGATAGAACCCCATCGGCTGCGAGTTCAAAATCGCGGCGCAGAACACGTCGGGATAGAAGGTCTTGAACCAGCAGGAGGCATAGACCAGCAGCGCGAAGGAAGCGGCATGGCTTTCCGGAAAGCCATATTCGCCAAAGCCTTCGATCTGCTTGAAGCAACGCTCGGCGAATTCCTTTTGGTAGCCCTTGTCGACCATGCCGTCGATCATGCGCTGGCGGTAGTTGCCGATCGTGCCGGTGCGCTTGAAGGTGGCCATGGCGCGCCGCAGCTCATCGGCCTCGCCCGGCTGGAAGCCGCCGGCAACGATGGCGATCTTCATCGCCTGCTCCTGGAACAGCGGCACGCCCAGCGTCTTGCCGAGAATCTCCTTCAGTTCCGGCTTCGGGTATTCAGCTTTCTCCTTGCCCTGCCGTCTACGCAAATAGGGGTGCACCATGTCGCCCTGGATCGGGCCGGGCCGCACGATCGCCACCTCGATGACGAGATCGTAGAATTCACGCGGTTTAAGCCGCGGCAGCATCGACATCTGGGCGCGTGATTCGATCTGAAAGACGCCCAGCGTGTCGGCCCGGCAGATCATGTCGTAGACGCGAGGGTGCTCCGGTGGGAGAGAGCTCAATTGATGAGGCCGGCCGTACTTGTCACGCGCCTGCGGATAATGCTGGGTGAGCAAGGTCAGGGCTCGCTTCAGGCAGGTCAGCATGCCGAGCGCCAGCACATCCACCTTGAGGATCTTGACCGCGTCAAGATCGTCCTTGTCCCACTCGACCATCTTGCGCTCTTCCATCGCCGTCTTGACGATGGGCACGACCTCGTCGAGCCGGTCGCGGGTGATCACGAAGCCGCCGACATGCTGGGAGAGATGGCGCGGGAAGCCCATGATCTCGTTGGCGCGTTCCAGCACCTGCCGCGACAGCGGATCGGCGCGGTCGAGGCCGCCGGCATTGGCTTCCCTCTCGCCGAGCTCCGAGGCCGACCAGCCCCAGATGGTGCTCGACAGGGCGCTCCTGACGTCTTCGGACAAGCCCATGGCCTTCGCCACCTCGCGCAGGGCGGAGCGGCCGCGATAGCTGATGACGGCGGCGGCCAGCGCCGTGCGCTTGGCGCTGTATTTCTCGTAAATGTAAGCGATGACCTCGTCGCGCCGTTCATGCTCGAAGTCGACGTCGATGTCGGGAGGCTCGTTGCGTTTCTCGGAGATGAAGCGTTCGAAGAGGGCATCGATCCGGTCAGGGCCGACCTCGGTGATGCCGATGCAGAAGCAAATAACCGAATTGGCGGCCGAGCCGCGCCCCTGGCAAAGGATGCCCTTGCTGCGGGCGAATTTCACGATGTCGTGGACGGTCAGGAAATAGCGCGCATAGTTCAGCCGCTCGATCAAAGCGAGCTCGCTGGCGATGCGCCGCAGCACATCTTCGGGGACCCCGGCCGGATAGCGCACGGCCGCTCCTTCCCGCGCCAGGCGTTCGAGCTCGGCCTGCGGTCCGAGGCCGGATTCCGTCGGCTCGTCCGGATAGTTGTATTCGAGGTCGCTGAGCGAGAAGGTGAGTTCGTCGGCGAAGCGCAGCGTCTCCGTCAGCGCATGGAGATGGCGGCGGAAAAGCCGCGCCATCTCCAGCGGCGTTTTCAGATGACGCTCGGCATTTGCCGTCAGCTCCAGCCCGACCTCGGAAACCGGCGTGTTGAGGCGGATCGCGGTCAGCACGTCCTGCAACGGGCGGCGGTCGGCGGCATGATAGAGCACGTCGTTGGTCGCCATCAGCGGGATGTGCAGATGTTCGGCCATCGCCGCCGCCTGCTCGATGCGGTAGCGGTCGTTGCCGCCGTAATCAGGCGCCACGGCAAGCCGAAGCGCGGTGCCAAAACGATCCTTAAGCCGGCTAATGAGCGTCAGATTGTCTTCTGCGCCCCCCGACAGGTTGGGCAGGATTGCCAGCGACATCAGATCGCCCCATTCGAGAAGGTCGCTGAGTTCGAGCAGCGTCACGCCCTTCTCGTTCTCGTCGCGCAGATTGGCCTGCGTCAGCATGCGGCAGAGATGCCCCCAGCCCTGGCGGTCGCGGGGGTAGGCCAGAATGTCCGGCGTGCCGTCGGAAAAAACCAGGCGGCAACCGGGATGATAGGCAAGTTTCTCGACCTTGGCCTGCTGCCAGGCGCGCACGACGCCGGCGACCGTGTTGCGGTCGGCAAGGCCGATCGAGGAAAAGCCGTAGAATTTCGCCGTGACCACCAGCTCCTCGGGCTTGGAGGCGCCGCGCAGGAAGGAAAAGTTCGACTGGATGCCGAACTCGGCATAGGGGATGGCGGTCAGCGCGTTCATGCGAAGACCCCGTGCATGAACCAGCGCGGCGCGGCCTGCGAGGCGCTGCTGTAGAGGCCCTGGCGGTAGAGCCAATAGCGACGCCCCTCGCTGTCCTCGATGCGGTAATAGTCGCGCGTCGGCGCCTCTTGCTCGCCGGGCAGCTGCCGCCACCATTCCGCGGCGATGCGCTCCGGCCCTTCGGCGCGGGCGACGCGGTAAAGCGCGCGCCGCCAGCGGAAATTCATCGGCGGGCCCTCGGGGATCTCGGTCGCCGGCACCTCGATCGGCTCGGGCGAGCGGAACAGACGTATCGGCCGCTCCGGCGGGAAGATGGTCATCGGCGGTGCTGTCCGGTCGGGCTTCGGCGGCATGCGCCTTTGCGGCGCTTCCGCGAAAGGAACTGCTGCGACGGCGCGCTCCGGCAGATGGCTTTCGACGACGACCGGCTTCAGCACGGCGGCTTCGCCGAGGCGGGCGCGCACGCGGTCGGCGAATAAAGCGATGTCGGCATCATCGTCGCTCCTCTCGCCGGTGAGGTCGCCCTGCAGCATGTCGAAGGCGGCGACCGAAAGCACCGACAGCCGCACAAGGTCGAAGCCGAAGCCGGCATCGATGGCCTGTTCCAGTGCGGTCAGCCGTTCGTGGAACAGTTTTCGGATCAGCTGCGGCTCGCGCATGGGCCGCGAGGTGCCGACCGCGATGCGGCTGACGACGCCGTCGACGCGGAAGAGGAGAAGGGCGAGCGCCCGCGCGCCTTCGCCGCGGCGCTCGAGGTCGGCCTTCAAGGCCACGGCAAGCCGGCTCACCAGCCGCTCGATGTCGTCGGTGAGCACGATCGGCTCGGCAAGATGGCGCTCGACCGAGAGCGGCGCCACGGGAAGGCGCGGCGACACCGCCTCGTCGAGCCGGCCGAGCGCCTGGTCGAGGCGCAGAAGCAAGGTGGCACCGAAGCGGCGGGCGAGCGGCGCGCGGGGTGCGGCCATCACCGCGCCCGCCGTGCGCAGGCCGACGCTTTCGAGGCTGGCGCGGGTTTCCGGCGCGATGCGCAGCGCCGAAAGCGGCAGGGGCGAAAGCAGCGCCTCCTCCTCGCCGCCGGCAACGATGCGGTCGCCGTGAAAACGCGCCGCCGCCCAGGCGGCGCCCGGCGTCGAGGCGAGGCCGG
This sequence comes from Mesorhizobium sp. WSM3860, assembly GCF_002294995.1. Classification (GTDB taxonomy): domain Bacteria; phylum Pseudomonadota; class Alphaproteobacteria; order Rhizobiales; family Rhizobiaceae; genus Mesorhizobium. The sequence goes on from NZ_NSGF01000001.1 coordinate 78,872, forward strand.
CGCGAACATCGAAACCCTGCTGGAAGAAACGGGTGAGGATCTCGTCCTGCATGGCCCGCTCGCCACCAAACAGGTGCGTGCAGCCGGTGACGTCGAGAAACAGCCCGTCCTCGCCGTCGATCGCCACCAGGGGCGTGTAGCGGTCGCACCAGTCGGCGAGGCCTTCGAGCAGGCGGCGGTCGGCCTCCGGGTCGGCCTCCACCACATCGATCGACGGATGCATGGCGCGCGCGTCGGCAATGCCCATGCCGCGCTTCAGCTTCAGCGCCTCAGCCCGCTCGTCGAGGGCTGCGATGCGCTGGGCGTTGCTGTCGCGATGGCTGATCACAAGCGGTGGCTGAGGCGGGGGCAGGTGATGCGAGGGCCGGGAACGCCAGGACCGCCCCAGACGCTGGCGCAGGATCCGCTCCGCGCAAAGATAGGGGAACCACAGCGACAGAATTCGTTGCCCGCTCTTCCCGGGACCTTCTTTCTGCAAAAGCGTGCTCATCGGGGTTCCACTCCAGTGTGAATTGTCCGGGCAGGGCCGTGCGGCTCTTGCCGATATCGACGGTGAAGGCGGGGCGGCCGATCGAGCCGGCCAGCGGGCCGGCGAGCGTTTCGCGGCTGGCCGCGGGCGCAGCCGAAACGATGAGGCGCACAGGCGCCGCGGTGGGCTCGGCCTGGCCGGACTGGCGCAGCAAAAACACTGGCCGGCCGGCGCTCTGGGCGCGGGCGTGCAGCCGCCGCGTCGCGGTAAGGTCGAGAAGCCGCGGGCTGCCGCGGATCTCGAGGATGACGGCGGCGAAGGCCGTCATGCGGGCGGCCTCCTCGGCGATCCACAGCGCGTCGAGCAGTTTCGGCGCTTCGGAAAACAGCAATTGTTCGGGCTCGATGCCGAAGAGGGCGTGGATCCCCCTGGCATACGGAAAGCCGGCCTCGCGGAAAATCTCCGCCGTGCCGATCCAGAGGACAGGCAGGCCCTGCTTCTCTTTGAGGATCAGGCTGGCGAGCGACAGCGCCAAGCCGGCGACGGCACCGGCATCGCGGGTCTCTAGCCCATGGATTTCACTGAGCGCCGCCTTGGGCAGGCCGCCGCCGAGGGCAGTGTCGAGGCGTTCTATGCCGGTGTGCAGGAAGGCATCCGGCGAGGCCACAGCGAGGCCGCGCCGGACTATGGTGATTTCGGGGGTGATGTCTGATCCCGCGGCATCGCCAGGTATTTGTTTTTCAGCAATTCCGGACGGAAAACCGCTTCGCACATTTTCTGAAATTGCTTTTGGCGCGCCGGAAGCCGGCGCTTCCAGGCGCTCGGGCAGCGTTCCCTCGATCTTCGCGATCTGGCGGCGCAGGGCAAAAACAGTTTCCCGCGCCACGGCGCTTATCGCCATGACGTTCACTTCCGGCAGCAGTTGTTCCTGTTATGTTCTTATAGATTCCAGAGGGGCCTGGAAGAGTCAAGCGGAGTCGCAAGGAATTTATTCCTCATATTATACTTGACGTACCCACGAAATCGGATTAGGTTGATTCCATAAGGAGTTAGACCGATGTCCGTTCTTTCAGACCGCCATTTCCACGACGAGGCCGAAGCCTACAAGGTCGTTGAAGCCAGGATTTGGCCGAATGGTCCCGTTTGCCCGCATTGCGGCGGCTTCGAGCGCATCTCGAAGATGGCAGGCAAAAGCACCCGGATTGGCACCTACAAGTGCTACCAGTGCCGCAAGCCTTTTACGGTCAAGGTCGGCACCATCTTCGAGTCCAGCCACGTGCCGCTGCATTTCTGGTTGCAGGCGATTTTCCTTATCGCCTCATCCAAGAAGGGCATTTCGAGCAACCAGCTTCACCGCACCCTTGGCGTGACCCTGAAAACCGCTTGGTTCATGTCGCATCGCATTCGCGAAGCCATGCGCGACGGCAACCTTGGTCCTCTTGGCGGCAACGGTCTGATTGTCGAGGCTGACGAAACGTATTGGGGCAAGAAGGCTAATCCAGAGCCGTCTAAGCATCGTCGTGGCCGTCCTTACATCAAGAAGGGCAAGGCGGCTGAGAAGCGCGCCATCCTTGGCCTAGTCGAGCGCGGCGGCATCGTGCGCACCTTCCACGTTGCGCAAGCGACCAAGGTCAATGTTTCCGATCTGGTCGCGGCCAATATCGCCCACGAAAGCGTTCTCATGACCGACGAGAGCAATCTTTACCCGACCGTTGGCGCGACCTTTAGCAGCCACTGGATCGTCAAGCATTCGGCTGGCGAGTATGTGCGCGGCGGCGCCCACACCAACACCATCGAGAGCTATTTCAGCGTCTTCAAGCGCGGCATGAAGGGCACCTATCAGCATTGCGCCGAGAAGCACCTTCACCGCTATCTGGCGGAATTCGACTTCCGCCACAATCAGCGCGTAGCTCTTGGCGTCGATGACGAGACGCGCGCTGACCGCATTCTTGATGGCATCGTTGGCAAGCGCCTGACCTATGAAACAACTAAAGCGAGGTGAGGCACCTTATGGCGTCTGGCGACCATCCAAATACCGCCCGAAAGCCAAGCGGCAAAAAGGCAAAGCCACTTAGTCATAAAGAGCAATCCGAGCGGTTTAAGCAGATCGCTCGGGAGCTAGAGGCCGACGAGACAGGGGCTGAATTTGAGCGTGCTATTCGGCGGCTTCTGCCAGAAAAGCAGGACGCGACGGGAACTCACGTCCGGAAGAAACCAAATACTCCTTAAACCCCGTATTGCAGTAGGGGTGGGTCAACTGGTCATTGTCCGCATCACCTCTCCCGCCGTCTTGTACCCTAACGATATGGTCATCGCTCAAGGCTGAAATGGGCAGTCTGGCGTAGCAAAGCGGACAGCGAAGCGCCGACCTCAGCAACTCGCGCCGCCGCGTCGCGCCTCGGCTGTCATTCGTGAAGCGCTTACCCGGTGAATTTTCGATCTCGACGACCTCGGAAAGCCCTTTAAAGCGATGATCTGCAATCAGTTCAGCCAGGATCTCGCTGGACGCCTTGCCATTCCTAAGCCCGTCAAAAATTAGCTTGTACATTTCGAACACGGACGGCGCACTTTTCGTCCACCCGCCATACTTGCCCAAGATGTGTTTGACGATGTTGTCGTTAGCCACAAGGAACTCTTCGAATCCCGCTCTGTGAAAGCAAAAATCGATCATTTGGCCGGATGAATTGAGGTGCTGAATAAAGCTGACCATCGCCAAGAAAGCGGATGGATGATGCTTGGTGGCTCCCCAAAAATAGACCGATGGATGCAGCCCAAGGCTCGCCTTGCCGTCGCCAGAAACGTATTTCACGACGCCATAGACCTTGTCTAAAAAGCGGATCGTCTTGCTTCCATCCTCATCATTTTGCAGTTCATCAAGGGATTTTTTGGCCCTTAGGTCGTTGGCGAAATTTACCAAATCGAGCGAGATACGCAGAGCCTCAGCCGAATATGGCTTCCCGGCGATCGGCATCTCAATTGACCGCGATAAGTCGGCGTTCTCAGGCTCAAAGAGGACATCATAGATTTTCTTTGCCTTGCGCTTAATTTCCTCTCTCTGAGTTTCCTCAAACTTGGACCAGTACTCATAGCCGGTTGCGGCGCGAACGAGCGCTCGGGCTGCGATTACATTCGGCTTTCGCCGCGAGACGATCATATATTTTTCCGTCTCATTGATCTCGACGGCTCGCTGATTGATGGCGAGGAACGAGTCCTCCGCTGTATCTGCATCGCCTTCAACCCACTGAGCGTCTAGCGGCTTGCCGATATTGGATGCCCACTTGATCCGCTCTCTCGTCGGGTTTTCTTGTTGGAGGATAGTGCTGATTTCTGCGTAGCTCCCGACCTCGGTTACGACGCGGTGCCGGCATTCGTCGGCATAGTCCTTTTGTTGCTTTGGGATTTTGTCCTCGAAGAAACGCCGCGAGATTGGTCCCGCGCCGTAGTCGTCGTTTACCCATGCAATGAAGGCGCTAAGTCGATGGGCTCCGTCGATCACGAAGGTATAGCCAGCTTCTGATTTCCATAGGATAAGCGCGGGGATCAGACTGCCATTTCTGAACGCCTTAATAAGCGTGACTACGTTGTCGATATCCCAATCATTAGTCACGCGCTGGAAAGATGGCTTCCGCAGAAGCCCATAATGCAGGCGATTGGTTTGCAGTTCGGAAACAGGAATGCCGCCAGAGCCGATTGATCCCCGGCCAGTGGTGCTAATTTCCAAATCTTCGCGCTTGATCATCGCATCGAGATTTAGACGCTTAACCATCTGCACTCCCCCCACCCGCTAGCTAGCCTAGTCATAGCCTAGGCACCCCGGCTTTGCCAGTGGGTACGCGAAGTACAATATGCGGATTTATTCCTTCGCTGTTTAGCCTCCAAGAACCCGTGCCAACCGGCCCATTTGCCTCGACCGGCACGAAAGCCTATATGCCGAGGTCAAAGGAAACCTCATGGCCCGTATCTATCAGACCCGCCTCTGGCACGACCAACTCTCACCCTCGATGGAGGAGATGGAACTTCTGGCGCTGGAGGCCTACGCCCATCTGCCGGAGGAGTTCCGCAAGCTCACCGGCGAGATCATCATCCAGATCGCCGATTTTCCGACCGACGAGATCATGGACGACCTATCGCTGGAGACGCCCTTCGACCTGCTCGGCCTGTTCGAGGGGCGCGGCATCGCCGAGCGCTGGAACCCGCAGACCGGCGAAGGGCCGAACCGCATCACGCTCTATCGCCGCGCCATCCTCGACTATTGGGCCGAGAACGAGGAGACGCTGGGCGATATCGTCACCCATGTGCTGATCCACGAAATCGGCCACCATTTCGGCCTGTCGGACGACGACATGGAGCGGATCGAGGAAGCGGCGGAGCAGGCAGCGGCGGGATGAGGGCTACCAATCGCTGAGCTTGGTGCCGGGCGTATATTCCTGGCCCTCGATATCCTTCACCACGGCCTGGCCGCAGCGCATCGACTTGGTCGTCTTGTCGTAGGCATAGGTCGGCGAGCCGAACAGGTGCCAGCCCTTGTTCAGGGCCGCCGTGACCTTATGGCAGAAAGTGGAATCGTCCGGACCGGACAGAAAGCGGTAGAGTTTCATTTTCGACCCTGTCGTCACCAATGCCTGTCTGCTTTTCCTGGAATTGCTCTGCCGCATCATGCGCCGATGATTGCGGCCTTCGCCAGAAGTTTCTCGGCTTCCGCCAGATGCAGCCGCTCGACCATGCGGCCGTCCAGCGCAATGACGCTTTTGCCGGCATTTTCGGGCCGTGAGAACGCCTCCCTGACCGCCCGCGCCCTGGCCAGCGCCTCCGGCGCGGGCGCAAAGGCGCGGTTGGCCGGTTCGATCTGGGCCGGGTGGATCAGCGATTTGCCGTCGAAACCCATGGCGGCCGCCTCGGCGCATTCCCGCGCCAGGGCGTCCAGGTCGCGGAAATCATTGGCGACGCCGTCGATAACGTCGAGACCGCCGGCGCGGGCGGCGAGCACTAGCTGCAGCAGCCAGGACGTGAGATAGCGCCGGTCGGGCGTCGCCAAAATGCCGGTGGCTTTCACCAGATCGTTCGTTCCGGCCACCCAACAAGCAAGGCGGGATGCGGGATCGCGGCCAAGCTCGGCAATGGCGCCGATGTTGAGGAGCGCCTTGGGCGTCTCGATCATCGCCCAGAGTTTCACGGTATCAGGCGCGAAATTGTCGTCGAGCAGGTCGCCGGCCTCGAGGATGTCGCGCGGCGTGCCGATCTTGGGCAAAAGAATGCCGTCGGGCTCTGCCTTGGCGACGGTCAACAGGTCGTCGATGCCCCATTCACTGCCGAGCGGATTGATGCGCACCACCATCTCGCAGCGGCGCGCGGGCCGCGCGGCGAGGATGCCGGTCAGCTTGTCGCGCGCGACAATCTTGTCGGCGGACGCGACGCCATCCTCGAGGTCGATGATGACGGTATCGCAGGCGAGCGAGGCGATCTTGGCCAGCGCCTTGTCGTTGGAGGCGGGCACGTAAAGCACCGAGCGGCGCGGGCGGTAGGTCTCAACGCTCATGACCGATCTATGCCGGCTTGCAGCGGGCGAGGCAAGGCGTGGCAAGCAGCCAACCGTCAAAGCCGGCACTGTTCTTCATTGCCTGCGCGCGATCTCCCCGCAAGATGCCAGCCTGCACAAGATCTGCAAATTCTTACGGAAAACCTCCTCCAATCCGCCGCGAGCTTTCCGTTCCGGCCGGCCATACAGACCGGCATGCGAATTCATGCAAAACCCCGCCGGGTCCTGCCCTACAGGCTGCGTTGTGACGGCTGGTGGCTCTTGGAGCCGCAAAGAATGCGCGCCTCGGCGACCGTGCTGCCTTTCATGCCGAGATCGCGAGGTAGCCTTCGAAAGGCCAGGAAAGCCCGGCCATGACGGCGCAGTCTGGCGCCGTCCGGCAAAACCGGTGCGCCTGGAATTTTCGCGACCGTGCGATTGCGCCGCACTCTCGACAAGCGCGGCGTGCTTGCTAATCCTGCCGTCACTCAACCCAACATGCCGGGCCCGCTGATTCCATGCCGCACAACATCCTCGTCGCCGACGACGATCCTCATATCCGCGAGATCATCTGCTTCGCGCTGGAAAAGGCCGGCATGAAGACGGCCGCCGTCGCCGATGGCGCCGCCGCGCTGCAGGCCGTCGAGCGTCGCTCGCCCGACCTCATCGTGCTCGACATCGGCATGCCCGAGATGGACGGGCTGGAGGTCTGCCGCAGGCTGCGGCAGCGCTCCGACGTGCCGGTGCTGTTCCTATCGGCCCGGGATGAAGAGATCGACCGTGTCCTCGGCCTTGAAATGGGCGGCGACGACTATGTGACAAAGCCGTTCAGCCCGCGCGAGCTGGTTGCCCGCGTCAATGTCATCCTGCGGCGCGCACGCCCGGCGGCGGCGGAGGAAGACACTGACGACCGTCAGTTCGCGCATGGCAAGCTCGTGCTTGTTCCGGCAAGCCATGCTGCGAGCTTTGAAGGCAAGCCCCTCACCCTGACAGCGATCGAGTTCGCGATTCTGAAGGGTTTTCTCGGCCGCCCGCAGCATGTGCTTGGCCGCGATGCGGTGATGGCCAATGCTTACCAATCCACCATCCACGTCTCGGAGCGCACCGTCGACAGCCATATCCGCAATATCCGCGCCAAGCTGGCGGCGGTCGGCTGTTCGGATGCGATCGCGACCGTGCATGGCGTCGGCTTCCGGCTCGGCCGATGCGGTGGCTGAGCAAGGAGAAATGGCGGCCCAGGCTCGCCACCGTGGTCGTCGCCATCCTGATCGTGGTGATGGCGCTGCCGCTGGTCGGGCTGTTCTTCTTCCGGCTCTATGAAAACCAGCTGATCCGCCAGACCGAGGGCGAGCTCATCGCACAGGGCGCGGTGATTGCCGCCGTCTATGCCGATGCGGTGCGCGCGGCCGGCATTGCTCCGGAACGGTTGGGAACGCCGATCTCGGCCGATCCGGCAAGGGACAGTAATTACCCCTACCAGCCGATCGAGCCGCAGCTCGATCTTGCTTCCGACAATGTCATGCCGTCGCGACCGGCGGCCGTTCCCGCGACCGCCGATCCGGCCTTCGCCGCCATAGGCGCAAAGCTCGACGGCATTCTGGACGAGGCGCAGAAGACGACGCTTGCCGGCTTCCGGCTGCTCGATCCGCATGGCGTGGTGATTGCCGGCGGCGGTGAGGTCGGACAGTCGTTCGGTGAGGTCGAGGAGGTGCGGCAGGCGCTCGCAGGCGCCTATGCAAGCGAGCTTCGCTTGCGGATCCCCGACCAGCCGCCGCCGCCGCTTTATTCGGTGAGCCGCGGCACCAAGGTGCGCGTCTTCGTCGCCTTGCCGGTCGAGCTCGACGGCAGGGTCGCCGGCGTGGTCTATATGTCGCGAACGCCGAACAACATCGTCAAGCACCTCTATGGCGAGCGCGGCAAGGTCACGCTCGCGGCGATCGCGATTCTCGGCGGCACGCTGCTGATCGCGCTGGTGTTCATCCGCACCGTCAGCCGGCCGATCTATGCGCTGATCGAGCGGACAAAACGCATCGCCGCCGGCGACCGCGAGGCAATGCGGCCGCTCGCCCATCACGGCACGCGCGAGATGGCGGCGCTGTCGGCCGCCTTTCTCGACATGGCGCAAAAACTGCAGGCGCGCTCCGACAGCATCCAGACCTTCGCCACCCATGTCTCGCACGAGCTGAAATCGCCGCTGACGGCGATCCAGGGCGCGGCCGAGCTGCTCAGAGATTCCGGCGGGACGATGGACGAGACCGAGCGGCGGCGTTTTTCCAACAACATCGTCACCGATGCCGGGCGGCTCAACCTCTTGGTGCGCCGGCTGCTCGAACTGGCGCGCGCGGAAAACCTGGCGCCGAGCGGCGACAGCACGACGATCGGCGCGGCGCTGGCGCTGCTGCCGGTCGACGCCAGGCTGGAGGTGGGCGTCGAATCGGGCAGCGATATCGGCCTCGGCATCTCGGGCGAGAATCTCGCGATCGTGCTCGCCAACCTCATCGACAATTCCGCACGGCACGGCGCGAAGCAGGTGACCGTCGGTGCCGAAAGAGCAGGCGAAAGGGTGGCTCTCCATGTCGGCGACGACGGCGCCGGCATTTCGGCGGCCAACCGCGCAAAAATATTCGAGCCGTTCTTCACCACAAGGCGCGAGGCCGGCGGCACCGGCATGGGCCTCGGCATCGTGCTGGCCCTCCTGAAAGCGCATGATGGCACGATAACGCTGGTTGACTCCGAACGCGGCGCGCGCTTCGAGATCAATTTGCCGGTCGCGTGAGGACCGGCGAATCGGAGAACAAAGTGCGTTACGACATCGTCATCATCGGCGGGGCCATCGTCGGGTCCTCGGTCGCCTACTATCTGCGCCAAGAGGGTTTTACCGGCTCCATCGCGCTGATCGAGCGCGATCCGCAATTCTCGCACGCGGCGACGACGCTGTCCCTGGCCTCGATCCGCCAGCAATTTTCCATTCCCGAAAACATCCGCCTGTCGCAATTCACGCTGAAGCTGTTCCGGCGGCTGAAGGAGACTTTCGGCGCCGACGCCGATATCGGCTTTCGCGAGGGCGGCTATCTGATCCTCGCCGGCGAGGCGGGGCTGCCGATCCTCAAGGCCAATCATGAGGCGCAGATCGCCGAGGGCGCCGATATCGTGCTGGAGGACGCAGGCCAGCTCGCCCGCCGCTTCTCCTGGCTTTCGACCGAAGGCATTTCCGCCGGCGCCTATGGCCGCGGCGGCGAGGGCTGGTTCGACGCGCATGCGCTGCTGATGCTGTTCCGCAAGGCGCTGCGCGAGAGGAAGATCGACTTCATTACCGCGTCGGTCACCGGTATCACGCGTCAGGGCAATCGCGTTACCGGTGTCTCCCTCGACAATGGCGAGACGCTGGAGGCCGGCATCATCGTCAACGCCGCCGGCCCGAACGCCGGCAAGGTGGCAGCCTTTGCCGGGCTCGCGCTTCCGGTCGAGCCGCGCAAGCGAAACGTCTTCGTCTTCGAGGCGCGGGAAAAATATGCCGACATGCCGCTGCTGGTCGATCCCTCCGGCATCTATGTGCGGCCGGAAGGCTCAGTCTACCTCACCGGCGGCGCCGAGCCGGAGGAAGGCGACCATGCACCCGATCCCAAGGATTTCGAGGTCGAGTGGCCGCTGTTCGAGGACGTGATCTGGCCGACTTTAGCCACCCGCATCCCGGCCTTCGAGGCGATCAAACCGACGCGTGCCTGGGTCGGGCACTATGATTACAACACGCTCGACCAGAACGCGGTGATCGGCCCGCATCCGGAGGTGGAAAACTTCATCTTCGCCAACGGCTTTTCCGGCCACGGGCTGCAGCAGGCGCCGGCGGTCGGCAAGGCGCTCTCGGAGCTCATCGTGCATGGCGGCTATCGCACGATCGACTGCACGGCGTTCGGATATGAGCGCGTCGCGGCGGGGCGGGCGTTCAGGGAATTGAACGTCATCTGACGCATAATCGCATCGACCGACAGCGCGTTGCCGAGCGCATGCCCGCGCGCCGTATTGTCGAAAATGCACCACACCTCGGCGGCTGACGCGCCCGCGTCGGCGAGCTGGGCGCTGATCTCCAACAGCCGGCCGGCGGCGTAGTCCGAAAAATAGACATGCGGCGCGCCATGAAAGCGGAAATAGGCGAGCTCATGCCAGCCGCCGGGCGCGGAAGCGGCGGGAACTGGGGCGGGATCCGCCGCCACGCGCCCGACACGGAGGCGGCTCAGCAAAGCATCCGCTCCCGGCTCGAACCAGCTGGCGTGACGCGGTTCGCAGACCAAGCGGCAGTCGGTCTTGTCGCGCAACAAGGCGAAGAACTTTTTGGCTATCCGCCTGTCGAACTGCAGACTGGGCGGCAGTTGGACCAAGAGCGCGGACAGCTTTTCACCGAGCCCTCCGACCTCACCCATGAATGCATCCAGAAGATCATGGCAGTCTTCCAGGCGGCGCTCATGGGTCGCGGCTTTGGGGGTTTTAACAGAGAACCGAAAATGATCCGGGACCGAGCGCGCCCAGCGCTCATAGGTTTCGCGCAGATGCGGTTTGTAGAACGAGGAGTTGATCTCCACGACAGGAAGACGCGAAGCGTAACGCTCCAATTGCGAGCCTGTCGCCGGAACAGAGGACCTGTGCGCTGCCGGTATGGTCCACCCGGCTGTTCCGATAAAAGGCGTGTTTTCGACCATGTCAACAATCTGGACAGAGGCGCCTGCAGGTCAAGGCGGGGCTCAGGCAGCGAGGCGGCAGCCCAGATGTGCCTGTAGCCAGCCGAGCACGCGCGCCCAGCCCTCGGCGTGCTCCGCCGCGGCGTCCGGGAAGCCGGCGAAGCCGCCATGGCAGACGGTGAGCCGCGTGCCGGCAGAGGTCGGTTCCAGCAGATAGGCGACAGTCGTTTCGTGATGGCCGAGCGTCGGGTGATCCCAATCGTAGCGCCTCGTCTGTACGATCCTGCGCCCCGTCTCGATCTCGAGGAAGCTGCCGCTGGCGGGCAGGGCCCTGCCGTCGGCCGTCCTCACGATGACGCGCCACGATCCGCCGACGCGAAGATCGGCGGCCCAGCCGATCATCCGGTAGGTCTCGGCCGACCCCCACCAGCGTTCGACGTCGCTGGTGAGAAGCGCGGTGACGACTTGTTCCGGTGAAGCGGTAAGTTCCGCCGAAGCCATGACCGTCTCGGTGTTCGCCATGGCCCGCGGCCAGCTATGCGGCAGTATCATTCCAACCTCCTCCGCGGCTCGTTATGCGTTTCAGCCCTTCGACGGCGGACGCTCGAAACCCTTGCCGGTCTCGAGCAGGCTCTTGAGGCTCGCCAACACCAGCGGCCAGCCCTTGGCCACGTTCGGGATCAGCCGGTGCGGGCCGTCGGCCTCGTGGGTGACGGCAAGTTTCATCAGCTCGCCGTCCTGCTCGATGGTGAAGGTACAGCGCGTGTAGCCGTCTTCCTTCACCTCGGGCAGCCATTCGTTGCGCCATTTGATGACCAGACGCCTGGGCGGATCGATATCGAGGATCTCGCCCGAGTCGGCCACGCGGCCGTCCGGGAAGATCAGCTTCCAGCTCGAACCCACCTTCCAGTCGCTCTGCTGGTAGGAGCAGAGGAAGAACTGCCGGTTGAACTCCGGATCGGTCAGCGCCGTCCAAAGCTTTTCGGGCGTCGTGCGGATATAGGTGACGTAGACGAAAGTGTTGTCGCTCACGGCTCTTCCCTTTCAAGTCGTTTCTTCAGGTCGCTCAAGGCATCCAGCCGATGGCGCTCGAATTTGCCGATCCAGCGCTCGGCGATCTCGTTGATCGGAACGGGATTGAGGTAATGCTCCTTCTCGCGGCCACGGCGGACGGTGGTGACGAGGTTCGCCTCCTCGAGGATTGCCAGGTGCTTGGTCACCGCCTGGCGCGTCATGTCCATCCGTTCGCAGAGCGCGTTCAGCGTCTGTCCGTTCCTGGCATAGAGGCTATCCAGCAATTGCCGGCGGGTCGGGTCGGCCAAAGCGCGAAAGACGGCATCCATGCTCATGGCCTCAATATGCAACCATTTGGTTGCATGTCAAGCGTTGCGTCAGATCGAGCGATCACTTGCGGGTGAATGGCGTCAGCGCTTGCGGGAGAACCAGAAGGCGTCGGGCATGCGTTTCATGCCGATACGCTCGTAGAAGCCGACGGCCTCGGGCATCGAGATCAGGCTGATGGCGACGGACGTGCCGAGCAGGCGGCGTGCCTCGTCCATCAGGCCTTTGCCGATGCCCAGCCCTTGCGCCGAAGCCGATACGGCGATCTCGGAGATGTAGCAGACCCAGGAGAAGTCCGTGACGCCGCGCGCGACGCCGAGAAGCGGACTGCCGCCGATATCGAGCCGTGCCGTCAGCACCAGATTGGCATTGCCGAGCATCGCCTTCAGCCGCTTTTCGTCGTCGACCGGCCGTGTTTCGCCGAGACCGGATTCCACCAGCACGCGGCGGAACTCGGCGACATCGAGCGTGGGCTCGCTTGCGTAAAGGATCTTCGAAGTTGGCGCCATGCAGCCAAGGTGCCCGATCGGCTGGGATTTTGAAAGCAGCCGATCCCGATCTTGTGTTCGATCGCCGAAGCCACTCGCCAACACTTGCCTTTCATTTGCCGCCGGCTTTGTGTAAAGCGTGCGCAAAACTCCCCGCAGAGAGAAGACGGGTAAGGACCATGGACAAATTCACCAAGCTCACCGGCGTCGCCGCGCCAATGCCGATCGTCAACGTCGATACCGACATGATCATCCCGAAGGATTATCTGAAGACGATCAAGCGCACCGGGCTTGGCACCGGCCTGTTCGCCGAGATGCGCTACAAGGACGACGGTTCGGAGAACCCGGATTTCGTGCTCAACAAGCCGGCCTATCGCAAGGCGCAGATCCTGGTCGCCGGCGACAATTTCGGCTGCGGTTCGAGCCGCGAGCATGCGCCCTGGGCGCTGCTCGATTTCGGCATCCGCTGCGTCATTTCGACCTCATTCGCCGATATTTTCTACAACAACTGCTTCAAGAACGGCATCCTGCCGATCACGGTCAGCCCGGAAGACCTCGACAAGCTGATGGACGACGCCTCGCGCGGCTCGAACGCGACGCTGTCGATCGACCTCGAAGCCAAGGAGATCCGCGGCCCGGATGGCGGCGTCGTCAAGTTCGATCTCGACGACTTCAAGCGCCATTGCCTCTTGAACGGCCTCGACGACATCGGGCTGACGATGGAGAAGGCCGGCGCCATCGCGTCCTTCGAAAAGAAGAACGCCGAGCTGCGCCCCTGGGCCTGAGCGGGACGATTTGAACCGACAGAGCAATTCCAGAAAAGCAGTTTTCCGTTCGGAAATTGCGCAAAGCAAATACTTGGAGTGGTTCAGCTAACTGCTCCAAGCCTGGCCGGCATAAAGCCGGGTTCGTGGCGACTGAACGGAGGGACAGTCATGGCACGTTCGCTTCTTGCCGGTGCCTGCGCGCTGGCGTGGCTGCTCATGCCGGCGCCCGGCGCGCATGCGCAGACCGACCCGGTGCTCGTGCCGGCTGACGATGCGTCCGGCGGGGCCGCGGACCAGGACCCGTCGAGCACCTCCAATGCAGCCCTAGCCGACGCTGACAGCCAAGCGCCGATCCCGTTCGAGGGCGGCCAGCTCACCATCATGCAGCCGGAGCAGGACGGCGAGAAGGTGCTGGCCTATGACGGCAAAGAGCTCGCCAGCAATTACGACGTCTCGTTCGACAGGATCGTCAAGATCGGCGACGTCAGCGTGGCGCTGGTCGATGTCGGCGACGGCGGCAACCAGTGCGGCCCGGCCAAGGTCATCGTCTGGAAGCCGAAGGACGGCGAGATCCAGACGACGACGGTCGAGCAGGACGAATGCGGCGCGCCACCGGCCGCGGTTTCCGACGACGCCATTTATTTCGTGCCCTATCTGCTGCCCGGAGAGACCAAGCCGGCCTTGCGATGGTCGCCGACCGAGGGGCTGACGACATCCGGAAACCTGACCTACACGCCGGAGCCCGGCACCGACTGGAAGGATGTCGATCCGTCGAAATACGAGAACGTCATCGACGCCTTCCACAACGAGGCCGTCTACAAGGCTGGTCAGGCACTGCTCGGCAAGGACATGCCCGACGTGGCGACCAGCCTGCTGGTCGGCGGCGGCACCGAAAAGACCGCCTCCGGCGCCTTCTACGCCACCGGCTGCGTGCCGCATGACTGCGGCGGCAATGACGGCTTCATGGCGGTCGACCCGGTCAAGCACAAGGTCTATTTCGCCCGCCGCGGCGACAATCCCGAGCCGGATGCCTGGCCGCCGGTGAAGGACTGGCCGGCGGATATCAAGAAAGCGCTGGACGAGGCGCAGGGGAATTAGGTTTTTCGCGCGGCGGACAAGACTGTTCCGCCGCGATCCTTCACACCCCCCTCTGCCCTGCCGGGCATCTCCCCCGCAAGGGGGGAGATCAGCAGCTTCGTCGACGGCGCTCATCCTTCAACGTTGGCGATTGGCGAAAGCGGCGGCGAAGTACAATCTCCCCCCTTGCGGGGGAGATGGCCGGCAGGCCAGAGGGGGGTGCTGTCCCGCCAGCATCGCGTCGTCTGGCTCACGACCGGATCGCGGATGCGATTCACAATCGCCAAAACAATCGCGAGGCCGCCCATGCGCAAGCTGATCTCCACCGGTTCCCCCTTCGAGAAAACCGCCGGCTATTCGCGTGCGGTGGTGCAGGGCGGCTGGTGTTTCGTCTCCGGAACGACCGGCTACGACTATGCCACGATGACGATGCCCGACACGGTCGAGGCGCAGACGCGCAATTGTCTTGCCACCATCGCTAAGGCATTGCGCGACGGCGGCTTCGACATGGCCGATGTGGTACGGGCGCATTACTATATCACCGACCAGGCCTATGTTGACGTGGTCTTCCCGATCCTCGGCGAGGCGTTCGGGGACATCCGCCCGGCGGCGACGATGATCGTCTGCCAGCTTAACAAGCCGGAGATGAAGATCGAGATCGAGGTGACGGCGCTCAGGCGCACTGTCTGATGTCTGTCGCCCAGGCTGCGAAGCGGCTGGGCACAACGAGGGCGTGAAGCGAGGATCGGCCCATGGTCAAGGTCAGGCGCATCGTCGCCAATATCGAAACGCCCGACATTGCGGCGGCAAAGCGCTTCTATCAGGACGTGCTTGGCCTCGATCTGCTCATGGATATGGGCTGGATCGCCACGTACGGCTCGCAACAGACCATGGCCGTCCAGGTCAGCTTCATGGAGCAAGGCGGCTCGGGCACGCCGGTGCCGGACCTCTCGATCGAGGTCGACGATGTCGATGATGCGCTGGATCGCATGCGCAAGGCCGGCTTTTCCGTCGAATACGGCCCGGCCGACGAACCCTGGGGCGTTCGGCGCTTCTACGTGCGCGATCCGTTCGGACGGCTGGTGAATATCCTGTCGCATCTGTGAGGGCGCGCCTGCCGGCCTCTTGCGAGATGCAGGCGGGACAGCACCCCCCTCTGTCCTGCCGGACATCTCCCCCGCAAGGGGGGAGATTGGCGGCTTGGTCGCCTCGCTTCTTACTGCGACGTTAGGAGATTGGCGAAAGCCGTGGCGACATCGATCTCCCCCCTTGCGGGGGAGATGCCCGGCAGGGCAGAGGGGGGTGTGAAGGATCTCGGCGCTCGTCCCCTTGCGTCCAGCCCGCCTGACGTTTAGCAAGGCCGCGGTTCAATTTCCTCGGGACGGTTCTCCATGGCTTCGAAAAATCTCTTCCTGCTCGCCGGCGACGGCATCGGCCCCGAGGCGATGGCCGAAGTGAAGAAGCTGATCGCGGCCATGAACGCGAAGCTCGGCAGCGGCTTTGCAACCGATGAGGGGCTGGTCGGCGGATGCGCTTACGACGCGCATGGCGCGGCGATCTCCGATGCCGACATGGAAAAGGCTGTTGCCGCGGATGCGGTGCTGTTCGGCGCCGTCGGCGGGCCGAAATGGGACAAGGTGCCCTACGAAGTGCGCCCCGAGGCCGGGCTGCTGCGCCTGCGCAAGGACATGGAGCTGTTCGCCAACCTGCGTCCGGCGATCTGCTATCCGGCTTTAGCCGCCTCCTCCTCGCTCAAGCAGGAGGTGGTCGAGGGTCTCGACATTTTGATCGTGCGCGAGCTCACCGGCGGCGTCTATTTCGGCGAGCCTAAGCAGATCATCGATCTCGGCAACGGCCAGAAGCGCGGCATCGACACCCAGGTCTACGACACCTTCGAGATCGAGCGTATCTCCGGCGTCGCCTTCGAGCTGGCACGCACGCGCAAGAACCATGTCACCTCGATGGAAAAGCGCAACGTCATGAAGTCGGGCGTGCTGTGGAACGAGGTGGTCACCCAGACGCACAAGGCGAGGTATAGTGACGTCAAGCTCGACCACATGCTGGCCGATGCCGGCGGCATGCAGCTGGTGCGCTGGCCAAAACAGTTCGACGTCATCGTCACCGACAACCTGTTTGGCGACATGCTCTCCGACATCGCCGCCATGCTCACCGGCTCGATCGGCATGCTGCCTTCGGCCTCGCTCGGCGCGCCGGACGTCAAGACCAAGAAGCGCAAGGCGCTCTACGAGCCGGTGCACGGCTCGGCGCCCGACATCGCCGGCCAGGGCGTCGCCAATCCGATCGCGATGATCGCCTCCTTCGCCATGTGCCTGCGCTATTCCTTCGGCATGGTGGCGGAAGCCGACAAGGTCGAAGCGGCGATCGCGGCCGTGCTCGACGACGGCCTGCGCACCAAGGACATCATGTCCGAGGGCATGACCGAGGTCGGCACCGTGCAGATGGGCGACGCCATCATTGCCAAGTTCCTCGGCTGACGCCATGGCAGAGGTGGCGGTCGACGTCCGCTGGGCGACTGCCGAAGACGCCGAGGCGCTCGCCACCGTGCTTTGCGCAATGGCGGCGCACATCGATCATGCTCGGGCGACGGCCACGGCAAGGCAGTGGCTCGGCGAGGAAAGCCCGGCCTATCCGCATTTCGCGCTGGCCTTTGCGGGTGGCGAGGTGGCCGGCCTGGCCTCGGTCGCGATCGCGCATCCCGGCATCGATCTCGAGCGGCTGATGTTTTTGAAAGACCTGTTCGTGCGCGAAGAGGCTCGAAACGCGGGAGTGGGTGAGGCGCTGATCGGCTTCTCGCCGGCTATTGCCTCGACAAGCGCATCGGCCGCATCGATCTCACCACCGAGGACTGGAACGAGGGTGCGCTGCGCTTCTACGAGCGGCTCGGCGCCCAACGCCAGGGCCAGAAGGTTTTCCTCAGGCTGTCGGGCGAGGCACTAAGGACGGCGACCGCTAGAATCTGACTCCGGTCGGCACCGGTCCCCACTTGTTGTCGCCGGCCTGGGTCGGGATCAGGCCGAAAACCAGGGTGGCGAGCCAGCCGAGATAAGGCACGAAGCAGAGGATTGCGAGCCAGCCGGTCAGGCCGAGATCATGCAAACGGCGCACGACGAGCGCGACCCACGGCAGGAGCGTGAGCAGGACGTAAAGGCCGAGAAGGCCGAACATGACGACCGGTTCGTCGCCGCCGCCCTCGACATCGCCGCGCGACAGGTCCGCGGACAAGCCGACGCCGATGGCGACGACAAGACCGATCGTCCAGAACAGGCAAAAGGCCCAGAATTCCTTGCGCCGGGCGCGGTCGGAGAAGTTGACGTAGTTCGTCGTCACGCCACGCCAAAAATAGCTCCAGAGGCTGGTCGATTCCACCGTTCCGGCCTCGGCGTTGCGGCCGAAATGCGGCTGCCCCGCAAGCGAGCTGCCCGGCAGCGGACGGGCAGGGGCTGGGACGACGCTGTCCGCCGGATCGATCCCCCGGGCGCGGGCCGAGAAGACATTGCCGGCACGTTCGCCGTTCGGCTGGAACTCGACCGCCCCTTGTCAGCGCCATGTCGCGGCGCAGATCCTCGCGCGCGAAACTGTAGCGCTTGCCGTCGGCGCCGGTGATGAAACCGAAGCCCTGCTGCTCGTCATAGTGAAGAACCTCGCCGCGCATCAGACCCCCGAGCGTCGAATTCTTTCCCTTACTCGATTTGACATGGGCGCGGGCCGGCGGGCAAGAGCGATGGCGTTCAGCCGGCTATCGCAGAGGCGGCAAATCGGGATAGAAGCCGCAAGTCGCCTCACAGATCGCGAAGCAATGGCCCGAAAGGACTCGATATTGCTGCCAGAAGCGGCCGACGCTCCCGGCGGCCAAAGACGGAAAATCTGCATCGACGCGACCGGCCTGCTCGCCTGGCGCGGCGCGCTGGCCGGCATCCAGCGGCTGGAAGACTTCATGGTCAGGGCAGCGCTCGCCGATCCCAACCCGGATGTCGTGGTCGTGACGCTCGATCTCTCCAGCCATCGTTTCCGGTCGCTCGAAAAATTCGAGATGGAGCAGTTGGGTGTCAGCGAGGTCGCGCCGTTTCGGCAGCGGCCACGACTGCAAGCCGCTGCCGCGTTGCGGCAGGGGTTCGAAGCGGTGCGGCGGCATCCAATGGCCAAGAAGGAAGCCGATCGCCAGCTTGCGGGAATGGTGACCAACGGCCAACCCGGCTTCATCTTCACCGTGTCGAAGTTTTTGCTGCGGGCTTATCGCTTCTGTAGGCGAGCCGGCCTCTGGGCCGGTTTGCTTCGTCTCAATGCGGCGCAGCCGACGAAGACTGTCGAGCCTCGAACGGTGCTGATCAGCAATCAGCTGCTGGTCGGCGAGAAGTTAGCGGCGCTTTGCGCCGGCCCCGATAATATAGCCTTTCTTTGCCACGACATGATCCCGACCATGCGGCCCGACCTTGTCGCCAAGGACAAATGGCAGGCCGCCTTCGGGCCCAATCTCGAACGGCTGGTGCGGTCAGGTGCGGCGGCCTTCTGCACCTCCGACACCGCGGCGACGATGCTTGCCGATCACATGCGCAAGGCCGGCATCGACCTGCCGGTCGTGCATCGCTTCCCGATGCCCTCGCTGCTGCATGAGAAGGCCGGACGGCTGGGGATGACGTCCCGCCTCGAGGCCGGAGAGCCCTTCATCCTCTATTGCTCGACCGTCGAGATCCGGAAGAATCACATCATGCTGGCCCGCATCTGGCAGCAGGCGCTCGACGAAGGCGTTCGGTTGCCGAAGCTCGTCTGCGTCGGCCGCTGGGGCTGGATGGTCGAGGAACTCAGCGCCTATCTCAAGGCGCATCCGGGGCTGAAGGAGCAGATCGTCTTCGCGGGTCCGGTCAGCGACGAAGAGCTTATCGGCTATTATCGAAGTGCCACCTTCGGCGTTTTCCCCTCGCATATCGAGGGCTGGGGCTATGCGGCTTCGGAGTGTCTGGATTTCGGCGTCCCGGTCATCGTCTCGACCACGCCGTCGCTGATCGAAGCGACCGGCGGCCTGATGCCCGCGATCGGTTCGACCGACCAGGCTGGCTGGTATGGCGCAATCCGACGGATGACGGAGAACGATGCCTGGCGCGATCTGCTCGCTGTCCGTATCGCCGAAAAGCACAGGCCGACATCGCCTGCCGAAAGCTGGGCGGCGATAAAGACCGGGCTCAAGGCGGCCGCCATGGCCGCCAATTGACTCTTTACGCAAAGCGCGTAAAAGCCGGCAGCGAACGGGATCGTCTTTCGATGCGCGGCCATCTGGCTCTTCTTGCATTCGATGCCCCCAGCCAAGATGCACAGCATCGGGCCGGGCGTTTCGACGCGTCCGTCCGTTCTCGCAAAACTTCGGCCAAAACCACCACCAAAACGGTGTGATTCCCTTGGCCTAACCACCCTCTCCCGGGTTCGGCCCGGGGGACGGAACCCGCATGAGGCCGGCGGGTTTTCTCCAACAACCAAGCGGAGAGGGACAGGAGATTTCGATGAGTTTCAAGGTTGCGGTAGTCGGCGCCACGGGCAATGTGGGCCGCGAAATGCTCAACATTCTGGACGAGCGCGGCTTCCCGGCAAGCGAAGTGGTGGCACTGGCCTCGCGGCGCAGCCAGGGCACCGAAGTGTCCTTCGGCGACCGCACGCTGAAGGTCAAGGCGCTCGACACCTACGACTTTTCCGACACCGACATCTGCGTCATGTCGGCCGGCGGCAATGTCTCCAAGGAGTGGTCGCCCAAGATCGGCAAGCAGGGCTGCGTCGTCATCGATAATTCGTCGGCCTTCCGCTACGACCCGGACGTGCCGCTGATCGTGCCGGAAGTGAATCCGGACGCGGTCGAGCTGTTCTCGCGCAAGAACATCATCGCCAATCCGAACTGCTCGACGGCGCAGCTGGTGGTGGCGCTGAAGCCGCTGCACGATGTCGCCACCATCAAGCGCGTCGTCGTCGCCACCTACCAGTCGGTCTCCGGCGCCGGCAAGGAAGGCATGGACGAGCTGTTCACGCAGACGCGCGCGGTCTTCGTCGCCGACCAGGTCGACGTCAAGAAGTTCACCAAGCGCATCGCCTTCAACGTCATCCCGCATATCGACGTCTTCCTCGACGACGGCTTCACCAAGGAAGAGTGGAAGATGGTCGCCGAGACCAAGAAGATGCTCGATCCCAAGATCAAGCTGACGGCGACCTGCGTGCGCGTGCCGGTGTTCATCGGCCACTCGGAAGCGGTCAACATCGAGTTCGAGAAGCCGATCACCGCGGACGAGGCGCGCGAGATCCTGCGCGAGGCTCCCGGCTGCCAGGTCTTGGACAAGCGCGAGAACGGCGGCTACATCACGCCGCTGGAATCAGCCGGCGAGGACGCAACCTTCATCTCGCGCATCCGCGAGGATTCGACCGTCGACAACGGCCTGTCGATGTGGGTCGTCTCCGACAATCTGCGCAAGGGCGCGGCGCTCAACGCCGTGCAGATCGCCGAGCTGCTGGTCGAGCGGGGCCTCATCCAGCCGAAGAAGAAGGCGGCTTAATTTCGCTCACGCGCCGCACCGCCGCTTCGCGGCTGGCCCTCCGCGAGGGCGCCGGACGACCGGCGGCCCGCGGTCGCGGGCTCGGCCTTCGGCCGGGGCGCCTTCTTCCTTCTCCCCGTTCAACGGGGAGAAGGTGCCCGAAGGGCGGATGAGGGGCAGCGCCGGCATGTCCAGTTTAGCTTAATCTTGCTGCGCTTAGCCAGAAGCTCGGATGCCGCCAGATATTCTCTACGTGCTGCGACGCTGAGTTTCCGCACCGCCGTCCTGCGCCAACTGCTTCAACATCGCCAATGCCTCCTCGGCCCGGTCGGCCGGGACGAACAGATGGTCATGATAGAAGGCCGAGACCGGATTGACGCCCATGCCAGCGGCGGCGAGCCGCGTCGTGATCGCGGCGAGAAAGCCGACGGCCTCCAGCGAGGAATGGATGTCGAGCGTGATCATCCGGCAGCGGAACGTGCCGTCGAGGCCGGCCGCCCAGGCCTGCTCCTCGGCGACGATCAGCGTCGTTCCCTCCCGCTCGCGAAAGACCATCACCGGGTCGAGGCCGACGGGCACGGCCAAACCCGGCGCCAGCGTCGCGAAGACATGGACATCGGGAAGCAGTTGCGGCGTCATGGACGCCAGTAGCCTTTGCAGATTGGTCTCGCCGGTCATTTTCGCTCCTTCCATTCTCATTCAACCACGCGTTTGAAAAAAGCGCACCGACCCTTGTCGGATTGCCGCCCCGGCCGCCGTCCTTGGCTCGAAGCTGGCAAAACAGCCAGGCTCCAACAAAGGAGGGAACACCGATGAGCATTTCAGAAGCCGCGCCGGTTTCGAACGGCGCCTTGTGGACCGGGCGCGTGCTCAGCGCCATTGTCATCCTTTTCATGATCTTCGACGGGCTCATCAAGCTGCCGCCACTGCAAGTCGTCACCGAGACGATGACGCAGCTCGGCTGGCCAGCCGACCCAAACATCGCGCGGCTGCTCGGCATCGTCGGGCTGATCTCGACCGCGCTTTATGCGCTGCCGCGCACGTCCGTGCTCGGCGCCATCCTGCTCACCGCCTATATGGGCGGCGCCATTTCCACGCATGTGCGCATCGCAAACCCGCTTCTCTCGCACACGCTGTTCGGCGTCTATCTTGCTGTTGTCCTGTGGGGCGGCCTCTATCTGCGCGACGCCAGAGTGCGCGCGCTGATCCCGTTCAGCCGCTGAGGCGGCTCATTCTGGCGATCCCACCGGCTGCGGCGACCGCAAGGGCTTTGAAGCCGGCTGTGCCAAGCTGCGTTACCGAACGCTAATTCGTCAGCACTCTCAACGCTGTCGAGGCCGGTTGGCGCAACTCGCGCCGGCGTTCGAAACAGCAATATTCGTTCCCTTCGGGATCAAATTAGCCGTTTGCGAGTTAAAGCTTGGCGGCGAGGACGGCGATCCCGTGAGAGAGGAACTGAAATGAAGAAAGCGATTACCATTCTGGTGCTGACGGTGGCGCTGGGCGCCTGTTCGCAGACGGAAAAAGGAGCGGCGATCGGCGGCTTGGGCGGTGCTGCGGTCGGTGCGGCCGTCGCCAATGACCCGGTCGAGGGCGCAGTGGTCGGTGGCGCTGTCGGCGCCGTGGCCGGCGCGTTGATCGGCCGTGCCAGCGAAAGCGGCAAATGCCGTTATCGGGACCGCTACGGGCGCGTCT
Source organism: Mesorhizobium sp. WSM3860 (assembly GCF_002294995.1). GTDB lineage: Bacteria > Pseudomonadota > Alphaproteobacteria > Rhizobiales > Rhizobiaceae > Mesorhizobium. The sequence goes on from NZ_NSGF01000001.1 coordinate 101,424, forward strand.
ATATCGCTCGTTGCCCGTCGGGATATTGAGGTTTCAACAGGTCCGATCAAAAAAGAACGGCGGGGTCAGCCCGCCGTCCTTTTGACCGGGGCCGAGATTACTCGGCGGTCGCGGCTTCCGCCTCGGCGGGTGCTGCGGACGCGGCCGCAACGGCAGCGGCGGCGTCTTCCTGCGCCTTCTTCAGCAGCGCGGCGCGCTCCTGCGCCTTCTTGCCGGGCTGTGCCTTGTTCGGGTTCGAGCGGGCTTCGCGCTTGGCGAGACCGGCCTCGTCGAGGAAGCGCAGAACGCGGTCGGTCGGCTGGGCGCCGTGCGAGAGCCAGTGCTTGACGCGGTCGGCGTCAACCTTGACGCGCTCGCCGTCCTTCGGCAGCAGCGGGTTCCACGAGCCGAGCGACTCGATGAAACGGCCGTCGCGCGGCGAACGGGCGTCGGCGACGACGACGTGGTAGTAGGGACGCTTCTTCGAGCCCGCACGGGCCAGTCTGATCTTCAGTGCCATTCTTTATCTCCTAACAAGCTCTGAGTTCGTTGATCGGTTGCGGCTTTGTCCTTGTGCAAGTCGTTATCCCAAAACCGCTGCTCAGTTTTGGGCGACATGCACCAGCTTCAGCCGGTTTTCGTCACGCCGTTGTTAGCGGCGATCTGTTCGTGATGCCGGATGACTTCGCGGATGACGAAGTTCAGAAATTTCTCCGCGAAATCCGGATCGAGATGCGCATCCTTCGCCAGTTGGCGCAGGCGGGTGATCTGCTGCTGCTCGCGCGCCGGATCGGCGGGCGGCAGGCCATGCTCGGCCTTCAGCACGCCGACCGCCTTGGTGCAGCGGAAGCGCTCGGCCAGCATATGGATGAGGGCGGCGTCGATGTTGTCGATCGAAGCGCGGTAGCCCGCCAGAACGGCGCGTGCCTCGGCCATGTCCTTCTCCTCGTTCATCTGCCCCCTCACTTCTTCTTGCCAAGGCCAGGCAGCCCGCCGCCGCCGAGACCGGGAAGGCCCGGGAGTTTCATGCCGCCGGGCAGGCCCGGCAACCCACCGCCGCCCGGAAGTCCGCCGGGCAGGCCGCCCGGCAGGCCTTTGCCGAGACCGGCAGCCTGGGCCTGCTTCTGCAACGCCTCCAGCTGCTTGGGATCCATCTTCGAGAGATCCGGCATACCCCCCATGCCGCCGGGCATCATGCCGCCAAGGCCCATCTTCGAGGCCAGGCCGCCCATCATGCCGCGCATCAGGCCGCCGCCTTTGCCCTTGCCGCCCATCGCCTTCATCATGTCGGCCATGCCGCGATGCATCTTCAAGAGCTTGTTGATCTCGGCCGCGTCGGTGCCGGAGCCGGCGGCGATGCGCTTCTTGCGCGAGTGCTTCAGGATATCGGGGTTAGCGCGCTCGGCCCTGGTCATCGAGGAGATGATGGCGAGCTGGCGGCGGAACATCTTGTCGTCGAAGCCGGCCGCGGCGAGCTGATCCTTCATCTTGCCCATGCCGGGCATCATGCCCATGATGCCGCCCATGCCCCCCATCTTCGACATCTGCTGAAGCTGCGCGGCAAGGTCGTTCAGGTCGAACTTGCCCGACTGCATCTTCTTGGCCATCGCCGCCGCCTGCTCGGCGTCGATGGTCTCGGCGGCCTTCTCGACGAGGGAGACGATGTCGCCCATGCCGAGGATGCGGTCGGCGATGCGCTTGGGGTGGAATTCCTCCAGCCCGTCCATCTTTTCGCCGGTGCCGATCAGCTTGATCGGCTTGCCGGTGACGGCGCGCATGGAAAGCGCGGCGCCGCCGCGGCCGTCGCCGTCCATGCGGGTCAGCACAAGGCCGGTGATGCCGACGCGCTCGTCAAAGCTTTTGGCGAGATTGACGGCATCCTGGCCGGTCAGCGAGTCTGCGACGAGCAGGATCTCGTGCGGCGACGACACCTTCTTGATGTCGGCCATCTCGACCATCAGCGGCTCGTCGATATGGGTGCGGCCGGCGGTGTCGAGGATGACGACGTCGTGGCCGCCTAGCCTGGCCGCCTGCACGGCGCGTTTGGCGATATCGACCGGGCTCTGGCCGGCGATGATCGGCAGCGTGGCCACCTTGGTCTGCTCGCCGAGCTGGCGCAGCTGCTCCTGCGCGGCCGGACGCCGCGTGTCGAGCGAGGCCATCAGGATTTTCTTGTTCTGACGCTCAGTGAGGCGCTTTGCGATCTTGGCCGAGGTCGTCGTCTTGCCGGAACCCTGCAGGCCAACCATCATGACGACGACGGGCGCCGGCGCATTGAGGTCGATGGCGACGCCTTCGGCACCGAGCATATCGACCAGCTCGTCATGGACGATCTTGACGACCATCTGTCCGGGCTTGATCGACTTCAGCACCGCGGCGCCGACCGCCTTCTCGCGCACCTTGTCGGTGAAAGAGCGAACCACCTCCAGCGCCACATCGGCCTCAAGCAGCGCGCGGCGCACCTCGCGCAGCGCCGCCGAGACATCCGCCTCGGACAGCGCACCGCGGCCGGTCAGGCCGTTCAGGATGGAGCCAAGGCGCTCTTGCAGGGACTCAAACATTGATCAGACCGCCGTGCGAGAGCGCCTTGGATTCATGCCGATGCCTGTCGGGCCTGCGGCCCTCCACGCCTCTTGTGCGCTCCTGCAGTGATTCAAACATCTTGCTTCCTTCGATCTCGGGTCATTCGACCCGAGAGGTAGTGCGTTCGCGCCAGGTCGCCAAGCAAAGCACAAAGCCAAAAAGCACCCGGGGGCGCATCGCGCTGCCGGGTGTTGGCCTCCAGGATCGGTTTACGGCTCTCGCCTCAAAAGAGGCTTCGGCGTCCTGGTCGGCTTTCGCGGAGAGGGTCTCGTCGCGGAATTCGTGCGTGTCTAGACAGGAAATCGGCGGCAGAGTCAAGGCTGGGGGCGTTTTGAAGACCAAAAGCGCCGCGCCCAGAGGCGGTTCAGGGCAGCTCTTCGCCATCCAGGATACGCGCATAGAGATCGAGATAGCCGTTTGCCGTCTTCGCGATCGGAAACCGCGCGGCGGCGGATGCACGGCACTGCTCAGGCGACAAGCCGGCGATGTCGGCCAAGGCCTGGGCGAACTCGGCATCGGCGTCGAAGAGGCGTCCTGTGGCGTCGTCGACGATTTCGGGCAGCGCCCCGCGCGGCGTCGTCAGCACCGGCGTGCCGCACAGCATCGCTTCGACCGGCGCCATGCCGAACGGCTCTTCCCAGGCGATCGGGTTGAGAAAAGCCCTGGCTTCTCCGAGCAGGCGCAGCTTCTCATCGCCGTCGATGGTGCCGTGGTAGCGGAACCGACGGCCGAGGCTCTTGAAGAAGACACCCTGGCGGCGAACCTTGGTGCGCTGCAGGAGCTGCCAGCGCGAGCCGCCCGCGATATCGAGCTGGAAATCGAAGGCGCGCGCGAGATCGACAGCCCGGTTGAGGTTCTTACCGGCGCGGGCGATGCCAGCCAGAAACAGCAGCCTGTCCGTCTTGCCGGCGGACAGCCGGTAGGCGTCGACCGGAAAGCCGTTATAGACGAAGGTTGCCCGCCCGTGGTTGCGCGCATGGCTGGCGCTGACGAAGTTCCAGTTCTGCCTGCTTTCCGTGAATTTCGGGTCAAAGCCGTGCATCGTATAGAGCGCCGGTCGCGAAACCTCGATGTACCAGCCATTGAAATGCACGATGTCGGTGTCGGCCGGAATCGCGGCGCGGCATTCGGCGGCCGAAGACGCCTGCCGCACTTCGCATAGCGGATGGCTCGAGCCGCGACCGGCGATCAGGACCACCTTGTGGCCGAGACGCGAAAGCTCTTTTGCCAGCCAGTCGACCTGCCGCTCAGTGCCGCCATAGCCTTTGCAGGGGATGGTGCGCTCCGCCACAAGCGTGATGCGCATCAGGTTAGCCCGTAGGTTTTCTGCTTGATTATGATCCGATCCAGAAACCGGTTTCCGCTTTTTTGGATCATGGCTCGTCCGGCCCGACCTTCAGGGGGGAGCGGCGATGCAGAAGCAAGAGCAGAGTCAGCAGCGTGCTTACGATGCCGATCGCGGCGATCAGAACGGCGTCCCAATTGGTCCAGCCAGGGCCTTCGAGCGGCTTGGCGTTCAACAGGGCGAAGGAATTGTAGCTCTGCTGGTGCGAGATGAGCAGGAAGCCGGTCAGGTTGTTGCCGAGATGGGCACCGAATGCAGCGCCGAGATTGCCGGTCACATAGACCAGCAGCGTCAGCAGCAGCGCGAAGGCGGCGATCGAGACCAGCACGCAGGCGTTGATGGCAAGCGTCGAGGCCGGACTCCAGTGCAAGGCGGTGAACAGAAGCCCCGGCAGCGCGGCCCAGATCAGCGGGCTGCCAAAGCGGCTGGCGAGGCCACGCTGCAGATAGCCACGAAACAGAGCCTCCTCGGATGAGGTCTGCAGAAAGGCGAGCGGCACGATCGCTAGAAGGAAGAGCAGCCAGGACGAGAAGGCGATCGATCCGCGGACGATCTCCGGCTGCAGCCAATAGAGCAGCACCTCGGAGAACAAGGAGGTGATCAGAACCGCGACCAGGCCTTTGAGGAACCCGCCGCGCGAGATGCGGCGGTCTGCGCCGATCAGCGCCGAGAGCGGCTCGCCATGAACGAAGCGCATCGCCGCCCAAAGACCGATCCATATGCCGGCAAACGACGCCAGCGCGGTGAGGATGCCGGCGGGCGAGGCAAGGAAATCCTGGATCGGCTGTCCGGTCGCCGGGCCGGGGAGGCGCAAGACGATGAAGGCGGCGGTGCCGGCGACGAGCACGACCAGCGTCATGGCGAGCCAGAAGAGAACGACGATCGCGGTTCCGAGCAGGAGCCGGAGCAGGGTGGTCTTGTCGTTCGGCGAGCGCCGGTAGCGCTCGAAGGCGGCGTTGTCGATGATCACACGGGGTCCCCTGCCGGCGCTTTCAGGTCGCATGATCTAGGGGATCGGCGTTTTCGGCGCAATCGCTCCCGTCAAATCCAGCAGCGGGTTGGGCCGCTTCGACCGCAGGGGAGGATCGAAACTACCGGCGGATTGAGATTTGCCACGGATTTCCATGTCGCTGCAGGGCCACCCGTCAAACCCCGCGCCGGGACTCCGAACGGATCGACAACAATTTCGGCTCTCGATTAACCGTTTTGCCGCTTTTTGCGCTTAAAAAGGTCACCATGAAACGCGTTATCGCCATCGCCGACCGCGCGGCCCTCGTCTCGTTGAAGCTGCTCGCAGCGCTCAACGTGCTGTTTTTCCTGTCGTTCCTGGTCGTGCTGCTGCTGGCCGGCCGCGCGCATGCCGAAGCGCCCGCCTGTGGCGGCAGCGACCTGCTGGCAAGTCTTGCAAAGAGCGATCCCGCCGCCTTCAAGAAGGTCGAGACCGAAGCCGCCGCCGTTCCGAACGGCCGGGGCCTGTTGTGGAAGCTCGAGAAACCGGGCGAGAAGCCGTCCTATCTTTTCGGCACCATGCACATGACGGACGCGCGCGTCACCACGCTGCCGGCCGCGGCCCAAAAAGCCTATGACGGTGCCGACACCATCATCATCGAAACCACCGACGCCCTCGACAAGGCCAAGATGATGGCCGCCATGGCCGCTGAGCCTGGCCTGATGATGTTCACGGACAACACGACGCTGTCCTCGCTGCTGTCGCCCGAGGATGCGGCGGTCCTGAACAAGGGGCTCGATGCACGCGGCATTCCGCCTCTGACGGTGGCCAAGATGAAGCCGTGGATCCTGTCGGCCATGGTGGCGCTGCCGGCCTGCGAGGTGGCGCGCCAGAGCGCCGGCGCGCCGGTGCTGGATGTCAAGCTGGCCGCCGACGCCAAAGCGTCCGGCAAGAACGTCGAGGGTCTGGAAACCGCCGTCGACCAACTGCGCGCCATGGCCTCGCTGCCGCTCGCCTACCACATGAAGGGGTTGGTCGAGACGCTGAAGCTGGGCGACAAGGTGAACGACGTCAACGAAACCATGATCGTGCTCTACCAACGTGGCGAGGTCGGCATGTTCTGGCCGCTATTTCGCACCGTGCTGCCCGACACAGCGGACGACCAGGCCGGCTATGCCGCCTTCGAGCAGACCATGATCACCAGCCGCAACAAGGTCATGGTCGCGCATGCCATGCCGATTCTGACCAAGGGCAATGCCTTCATGGCGGTTGGCGCGCTGCATCTGCCCGGCCCTGACGGACTGGTCGAAGATTTCCGCAAAGCGGGGTATAGTGTTACCGCCGTCAACTGAGTCGTCTGGCGGCTGGGGAGCGGAAAATGCCGGTTTTTCAGCGCTTTCCGTCCGCCTGCGTGAAACCCATTACGGGATCCGCGCGTTGATGGCTGCTATTGATGCCTTTCATTCCAAGGAGGACACGTTTCATGGCGAACCCTAACGACCCCTACACCCCGTCGAGCACGCCGCCCTCGCGGGGCGGAGGTGGCGGCAGCGGGTGGCTGATCGCCCTAGTTGTCATTATCCTGGCCATTGTTGCGTATTATGTTTTTGGCAGAACCGGCGGCGAGCACGCCCCGACGACTTCCGAGCCGCCGGCCGCGACGACGCCGGCCCCGGCGCCTGCAACGCCTGAACCAGCGCCCGCAACGCCTGCTCCAGCTCCTACGCCAGCCCCGGCACCTGCGCCCACTCCGACGCCTGCCCCGGCTCCGGCACCTGCGCCGTCTCCGTGATCAGGCTATAGCTCAACGACGAACGGCCCGCCGAAAGGCGGGCCGTTTTGTTTTGGGATGCGGCGGGTCTGCGCGCGGCGCTTCGCTCCCTTGCTCCGCCCTGGATGACGAACTCGCGAGCGTTCGGCGCAGTACGCGCGGTCAGATATGAATGGGCTTGAAGAACGTGGCCAGCGCCGCTTCCTTGACCGCTTCCGACATGGTCGGGTGGGCGTGGCAGGTACGGGCGAGGTCTTCCGAAGAGCCGCCGAACTCCATCAGCACCGCGGCTTCGTGGATCATCTCGCCGGCGCCGAAGCCGACGATATGAACGCCGAGCACGCGGTCGCTCGCCTTGTCGGCGAGGATCTTCACGAAGCCGTCGGTGTGCAGCATGGCGCGCGCGCGACCATTGGCGCTGAACGGGAATTTGCCGACCTTGTAGTCGATGCCGGCCTTCTTCAGCTCCTCTTCGGTCTTGCCGACGGAGGCGATTTCGGGGCTGGTGTAGACGACGCTCGGGATAACGTCGTAATTCACATGCCCGGCCTGGCCGGCGATCGTCTCGGCTACCGCCACGCCCTCGTCCTCGGCCTTGTGCGCCAGCATCGGCCCGGCAATTACGTCGCCGATGGCATAGATGCCGGGCACATTGGTCCTCAGATGGCCGTCGGTGTTGACCCGGCCGCGCTCGTCCATCTCGATGCCGGCTTCTTTCAATCCAAGGCTGTCGGCATAGGGGCGACGTCCGGTCGCGACCAGCACGACATCGGCCTCGATGGTTTCCGCCGCGCCGCCCTTGACCGGCTCGAACGTCACGCTGGCGCCCTTCTTGGATTTGGCGACGCCGGTGACCTTGGCGCCGAGCTTGAACTCGAAGCCCTGCTTGGACAGCAGGCGCTGGAACTGCTTCGAGACCTCGCCGTCCATGCCGCCGAGAATGGTGTCGAGGAACTCGACGACCGTGACCTTGGCGCCGAGCCTGGCCCAGACCGAGCCGAGCTCGAGCCCGATGACGCCGCCGCCGACCACCACAAGGCTGCCGGGCACCTTGGCCAGTGACAGCGCACCGGTCGAGGACACGATCACCTTCTCGTCGAAGTCGACCTTGACGCCCGGAATGCCGGCGACATCGGAACCGGTGGCGATCACGATGTTCTTCGTCTCGATCTCCTCGACCTTGCCGTCCTCGCCGGTGACCGAGACCTTGCCGGCGCCGATCACCTTGCCGGTGCCGCGGAAAGAGTCGATCTTGTTCTTCTTGAAGAGAAAAGCGACGCCGTTGACGTTCGAGGCCACGGTCGTGTCCTTATGCGCCAGCATCTTCTTCAGATTCAGCTTCGGCGCGCCGACCTCGATGCCGAGCATATCGAAGGCATGACCGGCTTCGGCGAACATCTCGGAGGCGTGGAGCAGGGCTTTCGAGGGGATGCAGCCGATATTGAGGCAGGTGCCGCCGAAGGTGGCGTTCTTCTCGACCACCGCCGTCTTCAGGCCGAGCTGTGCGGCCTTGATGGCGCAGACATAGCCGCCCGGTCCCGATCCGATGATTACCACGTCATAAGCCATGATGGTGTCCTTCTGGTCTGGCGTTGGAGCGGTTCGAGTTCGAACCGCTCCAGGTATTTCTCTGTACGCAATTCCGAAACGGAAAACCGCTGAGCACTTTTCCTGGAATTGCTCTAGCGGCCGCCGCTCACATTCAGGATCGCGCCCGTTATATAGGAGGCCGCGTCCGACAAAAGGTAGAGAACCGCGCTGGCGACCTCGTCGGCCGTGCCCGCGCGCTTCATCGGCAGCAGATCCTGCATCCGCGCCACGCGGTCCGGCTGGCCGCCGGAGGCATGGATGTCGGTTTCGGTGATGCCGGGACTGACGGCATTGACGCGGATGCCTTCCAGGGCCACCTCGCGCGCCAGACCAACGGTCAGCGTGTCGATCGCGCCCTTGGAAGCGGCGTAGTCGACATATTCGCCGGGCGAGCCCAGTCTTGCCGCCGCCGAGGAGAGATTGACGATGGCGCCGCCCTTGCCGCCGTGCCGTGTCGACATGCGCTTGACAGCCTCGCGGGCGCAGAGGAAAGAGCCGACGACGTTGATGCGCATCATGCGCTCGACCCGCTCGGCGCTCATCTCGTCGACACGCGCCTTGACGTCGACGATGCCGGCATTGTTGACGAAGGCGTCGAGCCGCCCGAAGGCCTTGTCCACCGCCTCGAACATCGCCACCACATCGGCCTCGTTGCCGACATCGCCCTTGACCGCGAAAGCCTCGCTGCCCGCGGCTTCGAGCTCGGCGGCAAGCGCCTCGGCAGCGGCCTGGTCGGAGACATAGTTGATCGCCACCCGATAGCCGGCCCGCCCGGCCTGCCGGCAGATGGCAGCGCCGATGCCGCGGCTGCCGCCGGTGACCAGCAGCGTCTTCTTGTCGGCATTCATTCCTGGCAGCCTTTCAGGGCAAAGACGTCCCACGGCACCTTGGAGAAGCCGGCGGGACCGTAAGCGGCCGACATTTCGAGCGATGGCCCGAGATCGGGAAAAATCAGGCTCTTCGGCGCGTCGGCACCCTCGGCCGGCAGCAGGCCGATGGTGCCTTGGTCATCGACACCGTAGATCACGCCTTCCCACACTGTGCAGGCGGCGAGCTCCTCGCCGGTGACGTCGCCGGTCGGGCATTTGTACATTAGCGAGCCGTGCGGCCGGCCGGCCGAGCCTTCGGTCCACATGGCGATGCCGTCGAGCACGGTATTGTTGTCGAGTATCATGCGGAATGTGTTGGTGATCGTCGCCGAGGTGCCGGTCGGGGTGAAATCGATCTCGGCGCCGCTCTTCGCCTCGCCATAGACGGCGAGCTGGAACGGGCAGGCGGCCTGGGCATCGGCAGCTACGAGAGCCGCAGCGGCGGCAGGCGCTACCAGCCTCGCGGTGCTGAGCCAACGGGTCTTCACTCGCCGCCCCGCCCGCGAGCCTTCATGCTCCACCTTACAGATCGAGCACCAGCCGCTCGGGATCCTCCAGGCTTTCCTTCACGCGCACCAGGAAGGTCACCGCTTCCTTGCCGTCGACGATGCGGTGGTCGTAGCTGAGCGCCAGATACATCATCGGACGAACGACGATCTGGCCGCCGACGACCATTGGCCGCTCCTGGATTTTATGCATGCCGAGGATGCCGGACTGCGGCGCGTTCAGGATCGGCGTCGACATCAGCGAGCCGTAAACGCCGCCGTTGGAGATCGTAAACGTGCCGCCCTGCATGTCGGCGACTGAAAGCTTGCCGTCGCGCGCGGCGAGGCCCAACCGGCCGATCTCCTTCTCGATCTCGGCGATCGACATCTGGTCGGCATCGCGCACCACCGGCACCACAAGGCCCTTGTCGGTGCCGACGGCGACGCCGACATGGGCAAAGTTCTTGTAGATGATGTCGGTGCCGTCGATCTCGGCGTTGACCGCCGGGATCTCCTTCAGCGCATGCGTGATCGCCTTGGTGAAGAAGCCCATGAAGCCGAGCTTCACGCCATGCTTCTTCTCGAACACGTCCTTGTACTTGGCTCTCAGCGCCATCACCGCGCTCATGTCCACCTCGTTGAAGGTGGTCAGCATGGCGGCGGTCGATTGCGCTTCCTTGAGACGGCGCGCGATGGTCTGGCGGAGCTTGGTCATGCGCACGCGCTCCTCGCGCGAGGCATCGTCGGCCGTCGACGGCGCGCGGGCCGCGACAGGCGCGGGAGCAGGAGCCGCTTTTGGCGTCTCGGCCGGCTGCGAGGGCGCGCCCTTGGCGATGGCATCGAGCACGTCGCCCTTCAGCACCTGGCCGCGCTTGCCGGAGCCGGTCAGTTGCTCGACCGAGAGATTGTGCTCCGCGATCAGCTTGGCCGCGGCCGGCGCCGGCGGCATGGTGCGCGGCTCGACCGGACCGGCGTCGCCGGCCATCTTGGCGGTTTCGGCGGCGGCCTGCTTGGTCGTGGATGCGGCGTCCGGACTGGAAGCCTGCGCCACCGCCTGTGGCTTGGTGGCGGGAGCGGCGGCTGCGCCGCCGGCCGAAATCGAGCCCAGCAGCGCGCCGACATTGACCGTCTCGCCTTCCTTGACGGCGATCTCGGAGAGCGTCCCGGCGCCCGCGGCGGGCACCTCCACCGTCACCTTGTCGGTTTCGAGCTCGACCAGCGGTTCGTCGGCGGCAATCGCGTCGCCGACCTTTTTGAACCACTTGCCGACGGTCGCCTCGGTGACGGATTCGCCGAGAGTGGGGACGCGGATTTCGGTAGCCATTGTGCCTGTCCGTTCTCTTGTCTTCTTGAGGTCTGTTTCGTCCGGGTCTGCTTATTCACCCAGCGCGTCGTCGAGCAGGGCGGAAAGCTGGCTGAGATGCTTCGACATCAGCCCGGTCGCCGGCGAGGCCGAGGCCGGCCGGCCGGTATAGCGCACCCGCTGATGCTTGGCGTCGATATGCGCCAGCACCCATTCGAGATAAGGATCGATGAACGACCAGGCGCCCATGTTCTTGGGCTCCTCCTGGCACCACACCATCTCGGCGTTGCGGAAACGCGACAGCTCGGTGATCAGCGCCTTGGCCGGGAACGGGTAGAGCTGTTCGACGCGCAGCAGATAGATGTCGTTGATGCCGCGCTTCTCGCGCTCCTCATAGAGGTCGTAGTAGACCTTGCCGGAGCAGAGCACGACGCGGCGGATCTTGGAATCCTTGACCAGCTTGATCGGCTGGTCGGCCAAGAGCTGCGCATCGTCCCACAACAGACGGTGGAACGAGCTTTCGCCCGCCATCTCCGACAGCGTCGACACCGCCCGCTTGTGGCGCAGCAGCGACTTCGGTGTCATCAGGATCAGCGGCTTGCGGAAGTCGCGCTTCAGTTGCCGGCGCAGGATGTGGAAATAGTTAGCCGGCGTCGTGACGTTCGCCACCTGCATGTTGTCCTCGGCGCAGAGCTGCAGGAAGCGCTCGAGGCGCGCCGAGGAATGCTCCGGCCCCTGGCCTTCATAGCCGTGCGGCAGCAGGCAGACGAGGCCCGACATTCTTAGCCACTTGCGCTCGCCGGACGAGATGAACTGGTCGAACACCACCTGGGCGCCGTTGGCGAAATCGCCGAACTGTGCTTCCCAAAGCGTCAGCGCCTTGGGCTCGGCAAGGCTGTAGCCATATTCGAAGCCGAGCACCGCCTCTTCCGAGAGCATCGAGTTGATGACCTCGTAGCCGGCCTGCGCCGCCGACAGATTGTTGAGCGGGATGTAGCGGTTCTCGTCGCGCTGGTCGTAGAGCACCGAGTGACGCTGCGAGAAGGTGCCGCGTTCCGAATCCTGGCCGGACAGCCGGATCGGATTGCCGTCGAGCAGGATGGCGCCGAAGGCCAGCGCCTCGGCGGTCGACCAGTCGATGCCCTCGCCGGATTCGATCGCCTGGCGGCGGTTCTCGAGGAAGCGCAGGATCGTCTTGTGCGCCTCGAAATCCTTCGGCACCTCGGTCAGCTTCTTGCCGATCTCCTTCAGCGTACGCACCGGCACGGCGGTCTTGCCGCGCCTTTGTTCGTCCTGGTTGTCGGCCGTGCGCAGGCCCGACCAGGCGCCGTCCAGCCAGTCGGCCTTGTTCGGCTTGTAGGACTGGCCGACTTCAAATTCGGCCTCGAGATGCGCGCGCCAGTCGGCCCGCATCTTGTCGACCTCGGCCTGGGTGATATGGCCTTCGGCGATCAGCCGGTCGGCATAGACCTGCACCACCGTCTTATGGGTGCGGATGTTGCGGTACATGATCGGCTGGGTGAAGGCCGGCTCGTCGCCCTCATTGTGGCCGAAGCGGCGGTAGCAGAACATGTCCACCACCACCGGCTTGTGGAACTTCATGCGGAACTCGGTCGCAACCTTGGCGGCGTGCACCACCGCTTCCGGGTCGTCGCCGTTGACGTGGAAGATCGGCGCCTCGATCATCTTGGCCACATCCGACGGATAGGGCGAGGAGCGCGAGAAGCGCGGATTGGTGGTGAAGCCGATCTGGTTGTTGATGATGACGTGCAGCGTGCCGGCGACGCGGTGACCGCGCAGGCCCGAGAGGCCGAGGATCTCGGCGATCACGCCCTGGCCAGCAAAGGCGGCGTCGCCGTGCAGCAGCAGCGGCATCACCTTGGCGCGCTCCGACAGCGGCACGATCTCGCCGCGCTCGCGGCCGGCGAACTGATCCTGCTTGGCGCGCGCCTTGCCCATCACGACAGGGTCGACGATTTCCAGATGAGAGGGATTGGCGGTCAGCGACAGATGCACCTTGTTGCCGTCGAACTCGCGGTCCGACGAAGCGCCGAGATGGTACTTCACGTCGCCCGAGCCCTCGACCTCGTCGGGCGCTGCCGAGCCGCCCTTGAACTCGTGGAAGATGGCGCGGTGCGGCTTGGCCATCACCTGGCTGAGCACGTTAAGGCGGCCGCGATGAGCCATGCCGAGCACGATCTCCTTGAGGCCGAGCTGCCCGCCGCGCTTGAGGATCTGCTCCAGCGCGGGGATCAGCGACTCGCCGCCGTCGAGGCCGAAGCGCTTGGTGCCCTTGTACTTGACGTCGATAAATTGCTCGAAGCCTTCGGCCTCGATCAGCTTCGAAAGAATCGCCTTCTTGCCGGTGGCGGTGAAGGTGATCTCCTTGTCGGCGCCCTCGATGCGCGCCTGGATCCAGGCCTTCTCCTCGGGGTCGGAGATGTGCATGAACTCGACGCCGAGCGTCGAGCAATAGGTGCGGGTGAGGATATCCAGCATCTGCCGGATGGTGCCGAATTCGAGCCCCAGCACATTGTCGAGGAAGATCGGCCGGTCGTAGTCGGCTGCGGTGAAGCCGTAATTTTCCGGCGACAGCTCGTTATAGTCCTCGAGCGGCTTGGCGATGCCCAGCGGATCGAGATTGGCGTGCAGGTGGCCGCGCATGCGGTATGCGCGGATCATCATTATGGCGCGCACGGAATCGCGCGTCGCCTGATGCACATCGGCATCGGAAAGGGTTGCGCCGTTGACGACCGCCTTCTCCTTGACCTTCTTTTCGATGTGCTTTTCGACCAGGCCCCAATTGCCGTCGAGCGCCGACACCAGCTCGCCATTGGCCTGGATCGGCCAGGAAGGCTTCGCCCAGGAAGCGCCCTTGGCGTTCTTGCGCACGTCGCCGGCATCGTCCTTCAGCGCGGCGAAGAAGTCCTGCCATTCCGGATCGACGGAGCCCGGGTCGTCCTCATAGGCGGCATAGAGCGCGTCGATATAGTCGGCATTGCCGCCATAGAGGAACGAGGTGAGCGAGAATTGGTCGTTGCTTTGATCTTGTCGTGCCATTGGGTGTACCTGTCAGCTTCCTTGGAAGCGCTTAAGGGTTGGAGTCATCTCGTGAAATCGATATGAAAATCTCGGGTATTTTCCATTTCGATGCTTCCCGGCTATTCTCTCCAAATTCCATTGCTGAAAACCATAAATCGAACGAGCTGCGCCCACCGTAATGTCTGTATGCATCGACGCTCCATATCGGATCGATCGACCTCAGAAACCTCCAGCGATTAGGCCCCTGTTTCGCGTCAACGAACTGCCGTGCCATTCTGTCCGTCCGACAGAAATCAATGACTTGACCGCCGGACGCCGCATCGAGAACCGCCTGCAGGCTCAGTTTAAACGACAGCGCATTGGACTCGAGACATCCCCAAAGGCGCACAGCGTTTTTTCCGCGGCGGCTAAAGTAGAAATTCTCACCAATTTGGCCGGTGTATTGGTTCGACGTAAACTGGCGTTCGGTATCAGATTTTGCTTTCAAGAATCCCTGTGAGAGGGGATTTTTTTGCGGCAATTCGGACCACAGGATCGGCTCGGATCGTAGCATTGTGCTGAAGGCAGAGTATTCCAGGAATTGCTTACTCAAATCCTGATCGTTTTGCCTTGCCCAGCCCGACGCCGTCAGCAGGTGATCGATCGCCTCAAATTTGGTTTCAGTGGCAGCTATCCATTCCATCGCAAGAAACAAGGAGGACAGTTCGGTATCCTCTTCCGAGGACGAGCCAAACCGACGCAAGCGCGCTACCGATGCCTCGATGTCACGCATCGCGGCGTTTCTGAGCCCTTCCAAGGAATAATTTTCAGCGAACCCAACCAACTGCTTCATAAGGCCAATTTGGCCCTCCTACGTCGCACTAACCCTTGATCGCTTCCACCAGCGTCGTGCCGAGCCGCGCCGGCGACGGCGAGACCTTGATGCCGGCCGATTCCATCGCCGCGATCTTGTCTTCCGCGCCGCCCTTGCCGCCGGAGATCACCGCGCCGGCATGGCCCATGGTGCGACCGGCCGGCGCCGTGCGCCCGGCGATGAAGCCCGCCATCGGTTTCTTGCGGCCGCGCTTTGCCTCGTCCTTCAAGAACTGCGCGGCGTCTTCCTCGGCCGAGCCGCCGATCTCGCCGATCATGATGATCGACTTGGTCTCGTCGTCGGCGAGGAACATCTCGAGCACGTCGATGAATTCGGTGCCCTTGACCGGGTCGCCGCCGATGCCGACGGCAGTGGTCTGGCCGAGACCGACATTGCTGGTCTGGAAGACCGCCTCATAGGTAAGTGTTCCCGAACGGGAAACAACGCCGACCGAACCCTTGCGGAAGATGTTGCCGGGCATGATGCCGATCTTGCATTCGTCGGGGGTGAGCACGCCCGGGCAGTTCGGGCCGATCAGCCGCGAGGAGGAGCGGTCGAGCCGCGCCTTGACCTTGACCATGTCCATAACCGGGATGCCCTCGGTGATGCAGACGATGAGCGGGATCTCGGCCTCGATCGCCTCGATGATCGCTTCGCCCGCGCCTGCCGGCGGCACATAGATGACGGAGGCGTTGGCGCCGGTCTTCTCCTTGCCCTCGGCGACCGTGGCGAAGATCGGCAGGGCCTCGCCGTTGGCGCCGGTCCAGGTCTCGCCGCCCTTCTTCGGATGGACGCCGCCAACCATCTTGGTGCCGTGATAGGCCAGCGCCTGCTCGGTATGGAAGGTGCCGGTCTTGCCGGTCAGGCCCTGAACCAGCACCTTGGTGTTCTTGTCGACGAGAATGGACATGGGTGGAAACGCCCCTGACTTCAGCGATTAGAGGAAAGGATTGACGGCCCGGACCGAGCCATAAACCTGGTTGTGATTGAGATCCTCGGTGTAGAAGATCGGCGCGCCGAGATATTCCGCCGCTCCGAGCAGCGCGGCGTCGTAGTAGTGAATGCGATAGCGCTGCGCGAGGTGCAGTCCCGCGCGGACATAGCCTTCATCGACAGGCGCCAACGGGCAGGTTCCGAGAAATACCAGCCATTGGTCGAGCAGATCGTCGCCGACGAGCGATTTTCCTCGCGCCACGGCGACGAATTCAGCCAAGGTCTGCCCCGAAACGCCGAAGACGGTTCGCGAAATGAGTTCTTCGGCGATTGGCGCGCGGTGCGGATCACGATTCTTCCCCGAAGCGGCGTAGATCAGGACGTTCGTGTCGAGAAAGCAGTCGATCTTCCCGGTCGGCATAGGCGTCCCTTCGATCCCACTTGTAGGGGGCGTCTGCGCTATCGCTTCGTTTCGCCGCCTCGTCCATCAGTCGTTTCATCCCAGCCTTTGCCCAGGCGATGCGGTCTTCCTGCTCGACCTCATGTTCAAGCAGCGAGCGGATGAGAGCGTTGAGCGTCGTCTTGCGGCGCCCGGCAAGACCGCGCGCTTGTTCAAGCAAGGCCTCGTCCATCGCCAGAGTGACGTTCTTCATTGACCATCTCCACATAAATACACAGGGGAAATATGTGTGATTATGTGTAATCCTTCAAGCGTCCTGGCGGCGATCTTCATCAGTTTAGCCTTCCTCGGAAGGCGAAACGCGCCGGTAGAGGCCGCTCACCATGTCTTGCCAGGCATCGCTGCCGGCGGGCTTGAACTGAAGTTTCATGCGATAGGTATCAGTGCCGTCAAAGCTGTAAGTCACGCGAGCCGAGCCGCGCGGCGACGACCGTTCCAGCACCAGCTCGTTGCCGCTCCAAGTGCCCGTTGCCGGCGAGGCCGGCACAAAGCCCATCGAGTCGAACTGATGCATGGTGACGAGGCTGTTCGGCTGGTCGAAGCCGAACACATTGTGCGCGCCGAACGAAACCGTGCCGTCGCGGCGCTGGCGATAGCGCTGCACCACGAACAGGCCGCCGAACTGCGCCTCGGCCTGAACCTCCGAGGTCGCCGTGCCGGCATCGGTCCATTGCGTCGCCGCGACCTCTTCCTCGCCACGCCATGTGCAGACCAACGCTTGCAGGCGTTGGTGGCCGTCCGAGAGGGAAGAGAAAGGCGCCGCGTTCATGGCTCAGAGCCGCTTCAGATCGGTGACGGTGAGGTCACTCTTGGCATTGCCGGTGTTGAGGGTGGTCGCCGGTTCGAACATCAGCACCACCGGCTCGGCGGTCAGCGAGCGCGGCCGATGCTCGACGCCGCGCGGCACGACGATGAAATCGCCCTCGCCGAGCTCGACCGGCCCGTCGCGGAAATCGATGGCGATCCTGCCGCGCAGCACGAGGAAGGCTTCGTCCTCATTGTCATGCGCATGCCAGTCGAAGGCCTCGCCGAACTTGGCGACCTTCGCCTGGGCATCGTTGACGTCGCCGGCAACGTGTGGATCGAAGACCTTGGTAATCGTTCGATCCGCCGCCTCGACCAGATTTATCTTGCGCGGAGGCATCCGTTTTAGCCCTTCACCGCCTTGACGATCTTCTTGGCCGCGTCGTCGAGGTCGTCCGCCGAGACGACGTTGAGGCCGCTGTCGTTGATGATCTTCTTGCCGAGCTCGGCATTGGTGCCTTCGAGACGCACGACCAGCGGCACCTTCAGCCCGACTTCCTTGACCGCGGCGATCACGCCTTCGGCGATGACGTCGCACTTCATGATGCCGCCGAAGATGTTGATCAGGATACCTTCGACCGCCGGGTCCTTGGTGATGATCTTGAACGCGGCCGTCACCTTCTCCTTCGAGGCGCCGCCGCCGACGTCGAGGAAGTTGGCCGGCTCGGCACCGTAGAGCTTGATGATGTCCATCGTCGCCATGGCGAGGCCGGCGCCGTTGACCATGCAGCCGATATTGCCGTCGAGCGCGACATAAGCGAGGTCGTATTTCGACGCCTCGATCTCCTTCTCGTCCTCTTCGGTGGTGTCGCGCAGCTCCATCACGTCCGGATGGCGGAACAGCGCGTTGTTGTCGAACGACACTTTGGCGTCCAGCACGCGCAGCCGGCCGTTCTTCATGACGATCAGCGGATTGACCTCGAGCAGGCTCATGTCCTTCTCGACGAAGGCCTTGTAGAGCAGCGGGAACAGCGTGCCCCCGTCCTTCGCCGCATCGCCGTCGAGCTTCAACGCGGCGTTGAGGTTCTTCACATCATCGGCCGTCACGCCCTTTTCCGGATCGATGGCGACGGTGATGATCTTCTCCGGCGTGTCGTGCGCGACCGCCTCGATATCCATGCCGCCCTCGGTCGAGACGACGAAGGCAATGCGGCCGACCGAGCGGTCGACCAGGATCGACAGGTAAAGCTCGCGGTCGATATCGGCGCCGTCCTCGATATAGAGGCGGTTGACCTGCTTGCCGGCGGGTCCGGTCTGCTTGGTGACCAGCGTATGGCCGAGCATCTCGTTGGCGTTGGCGACCACTTCGGCCGCCGACTTCGCCAGCCGAACGCCGCCCTTGGCATCGGCGGGCAGTTCCTTGAACTTGCCCTTGCCGCGGCCGCCGGCATGGATCTGGCTCTTCACCACATAGAGCGGTCCGGGCAGTGCCTTGGCGGCAGCTTCCGCCTCGCTTGCCTTGAACACCGGAACGCCGCTTGCTACCGGCGCGCCGAACGACTTCAGCAGCGCCTTGGCCTGATATTCATGGATGTTCATGCGCTTGGTCTCCGGAGTGGGACGGTTACTTGCCGGCGAGATGCGGGGCGATCTTGGTGCAGGCTTCGGTGAGGCCCTGAACGGCCGCCACCGAGTTGTCGAACATCTTCTGCTCGGCCTTGGAAAGGTCGATCTCGATGACGCGCTCGACACCGCCGGCGCCGATCACCACGGGGACGCCGACATAGGTCCCCTTGACGCCATACTGGCCGGACAGGTGCGCCGCGCAGGGCAGCACGCGCTTCTTGTCTTTCAGGTACGATTCGGCCATGGCGATGGCCGAGGCCGCCGGGGCGTAATAGGCCGAGCCGGTCTTCAACAGGCCGACGATCTCGGCGCCGCCGTCGCGGGTGCGCTGCACGATCTGGTCGAGCTTCTCCTTCGAGGTCCAGCCCATCTTGACGAGGTCAGGCAGCGGGATGCCGGACACGGTCGAATAGCGGATCATCGGCACCATCGAATCGCCATGGCCGCCGAGCACGAAGGCGGTGACGTCCTCTACCGAGACCTTGAACTCTTCCGCGAGGAAGTAGCGGAAGCGGGCGCTGTCCAGCACGCCGGCCATGCCGACGACATGGCTGGTCGGCAGGCCCGAAAACTTCTGCAGCGCCCACACCATGGCGTCGAGCGGGTTGGTGATGCAGATGACGAAGGCCTTCGGCGCGTATTTCTTGAGACCCGCGCCGACCTGTTCCATGACCTTGAGATTGATGCCCAGAAGATCGTCGCGGCTCATGCCGGGCTTGCGCGGCACGCCGGCGGTGACGATGCAGACATCCGCCCCCTCGATGCCGGCATAGTCGTTGACCCCGGTCAGTCTGGAGTCGAACCCGTCGACCGGCGAGGACTGGGCGATGTCGAGACCCTTGCCCTGCGGAATGCCCTCGGCGATATCGAACAGCACCACGTCGCCGAGATCCTTCAGGCCGATCATATGGGCGAGCGTGCCGCCGATCATGCCCGAGCCGATGAGCGCTATCTTGTTGCGTGCCATGTCAGGATGTTTTCCCTTTGTCTGTGACGGTGCCGTGACGGGGGCCGGGAGGAATGCGGGAAACCGCGGGATTTCGCCGAACCCAATAGCTCCGGCACGGAAAAAATTCAAACGGTTTTTCTGTGCCTAGTGTTTTCAATCGGTTAGATGGATCGGGAATTACGTAAACGTCAAAATTTTCGAGCTAACTGAGGAATATTTGCATGATGAATGATGAAAGCAGAAGGGCTTCATCCCGGCGATGACGCCGTTGTGATGCAGGCGCCAAATCTCCTCCCTCGAGGGGGAGATGTCGCCGAAGGCGGCAGAGGGGGTCCTCGCGCGTAAAGCGCCGACGCATCTACGCCGAGCCCGGTCGAACCGACCGTTCTGGCCTGTCGGCCATCTCCCCCTCAAGGAGGGAGATCGCCGTCGCTTTTCTCGCGACGGCTTTCGCTAGTCTCCAACCACACAGGAGCGCGGCGAAACGATATCCTAACCCTAGGCCTGCCTTGCCTCCGCGGGTTCCGCCCCAACTTGCCGCCTTTCCGCCCAGCCTTCCAGCCAGTCGCGGCTCTGCATTTCGATCAGCCGTGAGGCGGTGCGCTCGAATTCGAAGACTTCCGCGCCGCGCCTGGCGGTGTAGAGCCGATCGGGGGGCGCCTCGGCGCTCATCACCAGCCGCATGTGGTGGTCGTAAAGCGTGTCGATGAGCAGAATGAAACGCTTGGCTTCGTTGCGCTTGCCTTCGCCGAGCACCGGCACATGGTCGATGAAGACGGTCGAGAAGCGGTCGGCGATCGCCAGATAGTCGCGCGCGCCGAGGGGCTTTTCGCAGAGATCGGCGAAGGAGAAACGGGCGGCATCGCCGGCGGCGCGCGGCACCCCCAGCTGACGCCCTTTCAGCGTCAGCGTAATCGCCTCGGTCGGCCTGCCATGGGTCATCGTCTTCCAAGCGTCGTCGAGCGCGCGGTCGGCCGCGGCGTCGGCCGGCGTGACATAAATCGGCAAACGGTTGAGCTTTTCCTGCCGGTAGTCTTTTTCGGCATCCAGCGTCATCACATGCGCACTGCGCTCGAGCAGGCCGATGAAGGGCACGAAAAGCTGCCGGTTGAGGCCGTCTCGATAAAGGTCCTGGGGCGCGACGTTGGAGGTGGCGACCAGCACGACGCCATTGGAAAACAGCGCCGAGAACAGGCGCGACAGGATCATCGCATCGGCAATGTCGGTGACCGAAAACTCGTCGAAGCACAGCACCCAGGCCTCCTCGGCCAGCGCCCGCGCCACCGGCGGGATCGGATCGTCTTCCTTGACATCGCCGTTCTTGCGCGCCGCCCGGTGTTTTTGAATGCGGTCCTGCACGTCGGCCATGAAATCGTTGAAATGGACGCGGCGCTTGCGCCTGGCCGGCAGGAGCTCGAAGAACATGTCCATCAGCATCGTCTTGCCGCGCCCGACCCCGCCATGGATGTAAAGGCCCTTGACGACCTCCCGCGGCTTGTTGCTGCGCGCGAACAGCCAGCCCAGCGCGCTCGATTTCTGCGCCAGCCGCTTCGCGGAGATCTCGTCGGTGAGCCGGTCGAGCGCGGCGACGACGCGCTCCTGCGCCGGATCGCGTTCAACCACGCCGGTTTCCACCAGATGATCGTAGCGCTGCCTGACGGTCGCATGCGTCTGAAGGCCGTCACGCAGATGCATAGGTCACGTCGTTCTCGGGCAATTCCGGGAAAGCGGCTTGCCGCCCGAAACTGCGTGAAACAATAGCGGAAGGGTCCGCCCTACCTTGTAAGCGAGATCGGCTGGCCGTTGGAAGTCTGGCCGTCGAACTTTTCGCCGCCGGACGAATAGAGCCTGGCCAGCGTGCCGCCGTTTTCGTCGTAGAGCGTCAGCTGCTTGCCGGCGACGTTCCACGACTTGATACCGTCGATCGGAGCCGGGCAATGCAGCGGACCGGCGCGGTAGCCGGCGCCGAACTTGGTCTGCGGCGTCGCCACCTTGCAGCTCTGGCCGGAGACACTGACATTCCAGACGCCGGCGACGCTGGCCGCGGTAAGGTCCGCGGCGCCCGTAGGCGCCGAACCGTCCGGCGGCAGCGACGCGACCTGGCTGTTCTTCGGCGCGGTCGGGAACTGCGAAGGGTCGGTGGTGCCCGGAGCGGCCGGCGGCGGCAGCTGGTTCTGCGTCACCGTGCCGGACGGCGCCGGCGTGAGCGGCGCCGGCTGCTGATCGTCCATCGATGAGAAGCGCGAGGTCGAGCAGCCGCTCGCAACGAGTGCGGCCAGCGATACGGCCAAAAGGCCAGTCTTCGAAAAAGTCATTCCAACCTCCGTCGGATCCGGTGGGGGGCGCCGTCCGCGTAAACACTCGCTTCACCAAGATGGCGAAGGTGGCAGAATTTCAACCCGATATGGTTAAAATAGGGTTTTCGGAGCTGGTGTTGCAAATTTGTCGCGACGGCCTTCCTCACCCGGGGCCAGCCGAGAAGTTGGACCGTAACGCGTTGAAATTTCAGGCTTGCAGCCGCGCGCTGGGCACGAAGACATATCCGTCCGGACCAACGATATAGCATTCGCGCAAACCATGCGGCTTGTCGATCGAGCCGGCCAGTACGATGTGGCCGAGTGCTGCCGCCTTTTTTTCGACCGCATCCGGATCGGCGCCATAGAGGCGCAGCTCGATGCCGGCGCCACGCGTTTCGGTGCCGACAAAAACGCCGGTCATCGGATTGTCGAGATAAGAATGATCGGCATGCAGCATGAAGATCGAGCCCAGCAGCTCGATGGCCGCGAAATCCTCGTCGGCGTAGATGATGCGCGCGCCCAGCACATCGCGGCAGAAAGCCTCCATCGCCGCCATGTCGGTGACAAGCAAGTTGACGCCCAGCCCATGCGGCAGCGAGCGACCGAAATCCTCGGCCTTCATCCACGGCGTTTTGGTCCGCTTCTTCGCCACGGTGCTGTCCCTCCGCATCGTCGATCCTAATCGAAGCGAACGGTAGGCCCTTGGTATTCGCCAGCAAAATGCTTGCGCCAGGCGGCGGCGTCGTTATTCCAGGACTAGCGACAGAGAGTGGGCGGAGAAACGATGGCCGCAAGAACAAGAGCAGCCAACCGCTACTACAGCGGCCCGCCCAGCGACCATTTCGACGGCAGCCTCTTTTTCAATCCCAACGGCAGGCCGCCAGCGCGCTTCACTGACCTCTTGAAATGGCAGTTGAGCGGTGGGCGCTCGAAATGGCCGGCGGTTTGGCCGAGCCCATATCCGCAGGCGAAGCCCGAACAACGGATCGAAGGCGCTGCGCTTCGGCTCACCATGGTGGGTCATGCGTCGCTGCTCATCCAGACAGCGGGCCTGAATATCCTGACCGACCCGGTTTGGTCCGAGCGTGCCTCGCCTTTCGGCTTCGCCGGACCGAAGCGGGTCAATGCGCCGGGGATCGCCTTCGCCGACCTGCCGCCGATCGACCTGGTGCTGCTCAGCCACAACCACTACGACCATCTTGACCTCGCCACGCTCAAGCGGCTGAAGCAAAGCCACGACCCGATGGTGATCACGCCGCTCGGCAACGATGCGATCATCGGCGCTGCCGTGCCCGGCATGCGAGTGTCGGCACAGGATTGGGGCGACAGCGTCGAAGTCGCCAGCGGCGGCATCATCCACATCGAGCCGGTGCATCACTGGTCGGCGCGCGGCGGGCGCGACCGCCGCATGGCGCTGTGGGCGGGCTTCGTCGTCGAGACGGCGGGCGGCAAGATCTATTTCGCCGGCGACACCGGCTTCCATGGCGGGACCAACTACCGCCGGATGGCGCAAAAGCATGGCGGCTTTCGGCTGGCCATCCTGCCGATCGGCGCGTATGAGCCGCGCTGGTTCATGGCCCCACAGCACCAGAATCCGGCGGAAGCCGTCCTGGGCATGAGGCTATGCAGCGCCGTCCATGCTGCCGGCTGCCACTGGGGCACCTTTCAGCTCACCGACGAATCGATCGAGGAGCCGGCGCAAAAGCTCGCCGAGGCATTGGCCGCCGAAGGCATATCGCCTGCGCGTTTTCGCGCCATGCGCCCGGGCGAAGTGTGGGATGTGCCGCAGCCTGGCTAAGGAACCCAGCCCGGGTAAACGCGTTGGTTGCACAACGCAAATCCGCCTCGGAGCCTTCCATGATCAAGTGGATCATCATCCTTCTGATTGTTGCCGCTGCGGCAAGCCTGCTCGGCATGCCTGCGCTGGCCGGCGCCGCCGCCACAGGTGCCCGCATCCTGATCGGCATTGTGCTGATCATCTTCCTGCTGATCGTGCTCGGCGTGTTCGCCGTGACTTAGCTCGCATATTCGCCGTGGCAGGCCAGAGCCTCGTCCTGGCCGGGAGTCGCGCCGGACTGGTAATTCCCGCCCGTTTCCGCCATATAGCGCCAAACGGAATTGGAACGACCGGTTAGATGGCAGGCACTGCCCCCTTCGCCAAGATGAACGGCATCGGCAACGAGATCATCGTCGCCGATATGCGCGGCCGTGCCGACAAGGTGACGGCAGCCGCGGCGATTGCCCTCAATGCCGACGCGGCGACCAAGTTCGATCAGATCATGGCGATCCATGATGCGCGCACGACCGGCACCGCTTACTATGTCGACATATTGAATTCCGACGGCACCGGTGCGCAGGCCTGCGGCAACGGCATGCGTTGCGTCGTGCAGGCGCTTGCGGCTGAGACCGGCCAGAAGACCTTCATCTTCGAAACCCGCGCCGGCATCCTCAA
The DNA here is from genome assembly GCF_002294995.1 of Mesorhizobium sp. WSM3860. Taxonomy (GTDB): domain Bacteria; phylum Pseudomonadota; class Alphaproteobacteria; order Rhizobiales; family Rhizobiaceae; genus Mesorhizobium. Next base: position 125,654 of record NZ_NSGF01000001.1, read on the forward strand.
TGCTCAGGAACATGCCGACGGCTCGATTTCGGTCGACATGGGAAAGCCGCGTTTCGGCTGGCAGGAGATCCCGCTTGCCGAGGAGTTCCGTGACACTCGCACGATCGAATTGCAGATCGGCCCGATCGATGCGCCGGTGTTGCATTCGCCTTCGGTCGTGTCGATGGGCAATCCACACGCGATATTCTGGGTCGACCGCGACGTCTGGTCCTACGAGCTCGGCCGATTCGGTCCGCTGCTCGAGAACCATCCGATCTTTCCCGAGCGCGCCAACATCACCATCGCCCAGGTCACCTCGCCCGAGACGATGATCATCCGCACCTGGGAGCGCGGCGCGGGTCTCACCAAGGCCTGCGGCTCGGCGGCCTGCGCTGCCGTGGTGGCGGCCGCCCGCACCAAGCGCACCGGCCGCAGCGTGTCGCTGGTCACGCCCGGCGGCGGCGAGCTCAATGTCGAGTGGCGCGACGACGATCACGTCATTTTGACCGGCGCCGCCGAATGGGAGTTTTCCGGCAGCTTCGACCCTTCGACCGGCGCCTGGGCCCGCGACACCGAAAGCGCCGCCTGATGTCCGCTCTTCAAAAGGGCGTCGACGTCGTCACGTTCGGCTGCCGCCTCAACACCTATGAATCCGAGGTGATGCGCCGTGAGGCCGAAAGCGCCGGCCTCGGCGCGCTGGAAGGCGGCGCCGTCATCTTCAACACCTGCGCCGTCACCGCCGAAGCCGTGCGCCAGGCCAAGCAGGCGATCCGCAAGGCCCGTCGCGAGAACCCTGGGGCGCGCATCATCGTCACCGGCTGCGCCGCGCAGACCGGGCCGCAGAACTTCGTCGCCATGGACGAGGTAGACCTTGTGCTCGGCAATGAGGAGAAGCTCAAGGCGAACTCCTACCGCGCGCTGCCGGACTTCGGCGTCAACGATACCGAGAAGGCGCGCGTCAACGACATCTTCTCGGTGCGCGAGACGGCGAGCCACATGGTCGATGCCATAGAAGGCCGGGCGCGCGCCTTCGTGCAGGTGCAGAATGGCTGCGACCATCGCTGCACCTTCTGCATCATCCCTTACGGCCGAGGCAATTCGCGCTCGGTGCCGATGGGCGCCGTGGTCGAGCAGGTCAAGCGTCTGGCAGGCAACGGCTATGCCGAGATCGTGCTCACCGGGGTCGACATGACCAGCTTCGGCGCCGACCTGCCGGGCAGCCCGAAACTTGGGAAGCTGGTGAAGACGATCCTGCGCCAGGTGCCCGAGGTGGAACGCTTGCGGCTCTCCTCGATCGATTCGATCGAGGCCGATGACGACCTGCTCGATGCGATCGCCACCGAGCCGCGGCTGATGCCGCATTTGCATCTGTCGCTGCAATCGGGCGACGACATGATCCTGAAGCGCATGAAGCGCCGGCATTTGCGCGATCAGTCGATCCGCTTCTGCGAGGACGTGCGGAAGCTTCGTCCTGGCATCGTCTTCGGCGCCGACATCATCGCCGGCTTCCCGACCGAGACCGAAGCGATGTTCCAAAACTCGGAGAAAATCGTCGAGGAATGCGGCCTGACGCATCTTCACGTCTTCCCGTTCAGCCCGCGCGAGGGCACGCCCGCCGCGCGCATGCCGCAGCTGCGCCGCGAGGTGGTGAAAGAGCGCGCCGCAAGGCTGCGTGCCGCCGGCGAGGCCGCCTATCGCCGCCATCTGGCCGCCCTTGCCGGCACGCGGCAGTCGATCCTGGTCGAGCGCGACGGGCTCGGCCGCACCGAAGGTTTCACGCTTGCCGCAATCGCCGTTGGACAGCCGGGCGAGATCGTCGAGGCGGTTGTCACCGGCCATGACGGCGCCCGGCTGATCGCAGCGCCGCTCGCCGCCCAAGCAGCCTGAGACAGCAAGACGTATGGCTGGTTTCTTCAAGAAGATATTTTCGTTCGGCAAGAAGGAAGTCGTCGAGGAGCGCGTCGACGAGACCGCGCCCCTGCCGCCGATCAAATGGGACGCGCTCGAGGCGCTGAAACCGGCGGCCGAGCAGGCTCCCCACCCTCCCCTCGATGGAGAGGGTCGCGACGAAGTGGCGGGGCGGGGCGACAGCGCCGACGCCGGCGCCAGTCACCCCCGAGCTGCGCTCGGGACCTCCTCCATCGAGGGGGAGGTAGGACCTCAGCCCCAACCGGTTCCCGAGGAGCCGAAGCCCGAACCTGCACCGGACATTCCGCCGGCGCCGGAACCCGTCATCCCGCCGGCACCGGCGCCGGTCGTTCCATCCGAGCCGGAGCCGCTGCCGCAGCCCCAGCCGCAGGAAGAGCCGCAACCTGCCCCGGAGAAGCCCGAGCCTCCTGCGCCCGAGGAAGTGCCGCCGGCCCAACCGGAGCCGCAGCCTGCGCCCAAGCCCTCGCCGCAGGAGGTGCCGGCACCCGCGCCGGCCGAGCCGGAGATCGAACCTTCGCGTCCGGAGCCGCAGCCGGTGCCGGCGCCCGTCGAAGTGCCGACGACGCCGAGCGAGGTTCCGTCCGAGACGCCGATGCCCGAGATCCCGCCGGCGAATCCATCTACTGCGCAGTCATCCTCAGAGGCTCGCGCCGCCCCTCATCCGCCTGCCGGCACCTTCTCCCCGTATAGTGACGGGGAGAAGGAGGAAGCTCCAGCGCCGGCGACCCCCTCTCCCCGTCCTTCACGGGGAGAGGGTAAGGGCGAGGGGCAGCGCCAGCCTGCGGAGGATTTGCCGCCACCGGAGCCTGCTCCGCCGGCGGAAATCCCTCCTCCCATTCGCCAGCCTGCGCCGGTCGAACCGGAGCGGATCCTTGCCGAGATTGCGCCCGAGCCGGAAGCCCTCCCCGCGCCACAGCCAAGGCCCGCGCCGTCCGCCGGCAAGGTAACGGTCGCCAAAAAGATCGAACAGAAGGCCGAGCCGCAGAAGGCGCCGGAGCCGGCGCCGCGGCGCTCCTGGTTCCAGCGCATGCGCGACGGGCTTGCCCGTTCCTCGCGCGAGCTCACCGGCAACATCGCCGGCGTCTTCACCAAGCGCAAGCTGGACGAAGACACGCTGCAGGACCTGGAGGATGTGCTGATCCGCGCCGATCTCGGCGTCGAGACGGCGCTGCGCGTCACCGATTCTCTCGCCTCAAGCCGATATGGCAAGGACGTTTCCGACTCGGAAGTGCGCGCCGTCATGGCGGCGGAAGTCGAAAAAGTCCTCACCCCGGTCGCCAAGCCGCTCGAGCTCGACCTCAGCCACAAGCCGCATGTCATCCTGGTCGTCGGCGTCAACGGCACCGGCAAGACCACGACCATCGGCAAGCTGGCGGCCAAGCTGACCGAAGGCGGGCTTTCGGTGATGCTGGCTGCCGGCGACACGTTCCGCGCGGCCGCGATCGAGCAGCTGAAGATCTGGGGCGAACGCACGAAGTCGCCGGTCATCGCCACCAAGCTCGGCGCCGACGCCGCCGGCCTCGCCTATGACGCCTTCGAGAAGGCGAAGGAGGCAGGCTCCGACGTGCTGATCATCGATACGGCCGGCCGCCTGCAGAACAAGACCGAGCTGATGGCGGAACTGGAAAAGATCGTGCGCGTGCTGGGCAAGCTCGATCCGGAGGCGCCGCACACCGTGCTGCAGACCGTCGACGCCACCACCGGCCAGAACGCGCTGAGCCAGGTCGAAATCTTCCGCAACGTCGCCGGCGTCAACGGCCTGGTCATGACCAAGCTGGACGGCACGGCGCGTGGCGGTATTCTGGTGGCGATCGCCGCCAAGCATAGATTGCCGGTCTATTTCATCGGCGTCGGCGAGCAAGTCGACGACCTCGAACCCTTCTCGGCCAGCGAATTCGCCAGGGCGATCGCCGGCGTGGCTTGAACGATCCCAAAAGCGCCGACTTTCGGGACAACAAGGACTTTCATGAACATCCTCGAACGCGATCCGTCCGACCCGCAGAAACAGAAGAAGGAGGGCATCAACCCGCCGCTCAAGCTGGTGCTGGAGCTCGGGCCGCTGCTGGTCTTCTTCTTTGCCAATGCGCGCGGCGAATGGCTGGCGCAGAAATTTCCGGCGCTGGCCGAGCTCGGCGGCTCGATCTTCGTCGCCACCGGCCTGTTCATGGCCGCCACCGCCTTGGCGCTGATCGCCTCCTGGCTGCTCACCCGCACCTTGCCGATCATGCCGCTGGTGTCGGGCGTCGTCGTCCTTATCTTCGGCGCGCTGACGCTCTATCTGCAGGACGATATCTTCATCAAGATGAAGCCGACCATCGTCAACACGCTGTTCGGCGGCGTGCTGCTCGGCGGCCTTTTCTTCGGCAAGTCGCTGCTTGGCTATGTCTTCGACTCGGCTTTCAGCCTCGATGCCGAAGGCTGGCGCAAGCTCACCTTCCGCTGGGGCCTGTTCTTCCTCTTCCTGGCCCTCGTCAATGAAGGCGTGTGGCGGAATTTTTCGACCGATGCCTGGGTTACCTTCAAGGTCTGGGGCATCATGCCGATCACGCTTCTCTTCACCTTCAGCCAGATGCCGCTGATCATGCGTCATTCGCTGGAGGAAAAAGCCAAGGAAGAGCAGGCCGGGAAGTAGAGCAATTTCAGGAAAGCGCGGAGCCGTTTTCCGGCCGAATTGCGGCGAGACAAACCGGGCAATTCCGGGAGGGGACGGCATGGAATTCCTCACCACGCGCGACGAGCTGAGGACGATCTATAAGACGCCGCGGCCGACCGACGGGTCGATCCGCAAGGAACTCAAGGCGCTCGACGGCCACTGCCGCTCCTTCATCGGCAAGAGCCCGTTCGTGCTGATCGGCTCCTCCGACGGCGCCGGCAATGCCGACGTGACGCCGAAGGGCGACAAGCCCGGCTTCACCGCCATCCTCGACAACAGCACCATCGCCATCCCTGACCGTCCCGGCAACAACCGGCTGGACACGCTGGAAAACATCGTCCGCAACCCGTCGGTGGGGCTGCTCTTCCTCATTCCCGGCATGAACGAGACGCTGCGCGACAACGGCGATGCCCGCATCACCGTCGATGCCGGCCTGCGTGAGCGTCTGGCTGTCGACGGCAAGGAGCCGCTGAGCGTCATCGTGGTGACGGTCAAGGCCGCCTACATGCACTGCGCCAAGGCTTTCATGCGCTCCGAACTGTGGAAGCCGGAGACCTGGCACGACCGCGCGAGCCTGCCGACGCTCGGCCAGATCATCCGGGACCAGCTGGCGCTCGCCGAGAGCGCCGGCGAGATCGACCGCGAGCTCGACGACGATTACCGGCAGACCATGTGGTAGGCTCGCCCGGACACGATTCGTCCGAACCGCCCCCGTTGCCCTTGCTGAACCTCCTCGCCATTTCCGGCAGCCTGCGCGCCGCCTCGACGAATTCGGCGCTGATCGCCGCTTTAGCCGCCAACGCGCCCGCGGATTGCCGTGTCACCGTCTATGACGGGCTTGGCCGGCTGCCGATCTTCAACGCGGACGACGAGGGCGAGCGGACGCCGCGCGGGGCCGGGGAGCTGATCGATGCCGTCACCCGCGCCGACGGCGTCATCGTCTCCTGTCCCGAATATGCGCATGGCGTGCCGGGCGGCATGAAGAACGCGTTGGACTGGCTGGTGTCGCGCGATGCCGCCGTCGGCAAGCCGGCGATGCTGGTGCATGCCTCGCCGCGCTCGCTCTATGCGCGCGCGGCACTTGCCGAGATCATGCGCACGATGTCCTTCGCGCTTTGCGAGGGTGTGATGCTCGAGATTGCCTTGCTTGGCAAGAAGCCGCCGGAGGTGGAGGCGATCCTGGCGGAGCCGGCCAACCGGCAGGCAATGCGCGGGGCGCTTCAGGCTTTCGCCGCTTTTATACGCGCCCGCTGACGCCGTTGCCGGTCAATACGTCTTCGCCCCGTTGACCATCAGCCAGACCACATAGAGCGAGGTGGTGCCACAGATGTAGAGGCGGTTGCGCTTGGCGCCGCCGAAGACGCAATTGGCGACGACTTCCGGCACCTTGACCTTGCCGATCAGCGTGCCGTCCGGGTCGTAGCAATGGATGCCGTCGGCGGCACTCGTCCAGATGCGCCCGCTTTCGTCGAGCCGGAAGCCGTCGAACAGGCCGGCGGTGCAGTCGGCGAAGACCTTGCCGCCGGAAATCTTCTTGCCGGCCTTGCCGACATTGAAGACGCGGATATGCGCCGGGTTCTTGGCGCCGTGCGTTCGGCCCGTATCGGCGACATAGAGCAGGCTTTCATCGAGCGAGAAGGCGAGCCCATTGGGCCTGACCATGTCGGTGATGACGGCGTCGATTTCGCCCGTGCCGGGGTCGACGCGGTAGACATTGCAGGCGCCGATCTCGCTCTCGGCATGATCGCCTTCATAGTCGCTGTCGATGCCGTAGGTCGGATCGGTGAACCAGATGGAGCCGTCGGAACGAACGACGACGTCGTTGGGCGAGTTGAGCCGCTTGCCGCGCCATTTGTCGGCGATGGTGGTGACCGAGCCGTCATGTTCGGTGCGGCTGACGCGGCGGCCCGAATGCTCGCAGGTAAGAAGCCGGCCCTGCCTGTCGACGGTATTGCCGTTGGAATTGCCGGACGGCTGGCGGAAGACGCTGACGCTGCCGTCGGTCTCGTCATAGCGCAGCATGCGGTTGTTGGGGATGTCGGACCAGACGAGATAGCGGCCGGCGGCGAACCAGGCCGGACCTTCCGCCCAGCGGCATCCGGTGAACAGCTTCTCCACCCGCTCATTGGCGTTGAACAGCCGCGAGAAACGCGGATCGAGCAGTTCATAGTCAGCGGCCGTCATGCTTTCCCTCCGGCAATCAAATGACGCGCGATCAAGCCAGCACGCGGCGGAGAAGGCAAGATCGGCGATGGCTCTCACGGCATGTTGAGGCCAGCCTGGAGGCACTAGGACGCCGTAACCGGCTATGCGCTGGCTGCAATGGTGCATTGCAACATCTTCTTTTTGCAACGCAATATTCCTATGTCATGCTCACAATCGATCAGGGAGGAACAACACGCCGCGTGATGCGGCAGCAAAGGAACCTCGTCATGATCTTCGACAACATCGTCTCACGCGCCCGCAGCAACATTGCCAAGCGCCGCCAGTACAACCGTCTCGTCGCCGAAATCGAGAACCTGTCGAGCCGCGATCTCGCCGATCTGCGCGCCGACCGCTCGGAGATGCTCTACCAGATCCACAAGCAGATCTACGGCTGAGTCTGAGGCCGGTCGAGCCGGCCTACGCGCCGCGTCGCTTCGCTCCTTGCTTCGCCCTGACGACGCAAGGTGCCGCCTAACCCGAAGCCGCCAGAGCCTTCTCGATCTGCGGCAACAGCAAATCCCTCGCCGACTCCGGCGTCAGCGGTCCGACATGCTTGTAGGCGATCTTGCCGTCCTTGCCGATGACGAAGGTCTCCGGCACGCCGTAGACGCCCCAGTCGATCGCCGCGCGGCCGGCCGGATCGACGCCGATCGCCTGGTAGGGATTGCCGAGATCGCCAAGGAAGCGCCGGGCGTTTGCGGGCTCGTCCTTGTAGTTCAGCGCGGCCAGCTTGAAGCGCTTGTCCTGCGACAGCGCCAAAAGCACCGGATGCTCTTCCCGGCACGGCGCGCACCATGATGCGAAGACGTTGACCAGCGTCACCTTGCCGGCGAAGGATTTCGAGTCCAGCCCCGGCAGGTTCGAGCCTTCCAGCGGCGACAGGCTCGTCTGTGGCGCCGCCAGACCGATCAGAGCCGAGGGAATTTCAGACTCGTCGCGGCCGGACAAAAGCGGCGACAGGAACAACCCCGCCAAGCCCAGGAAAACCAGCAGCGGCAGCAGCACGAACAGGCGGCGACGGGGCGACGCCGGTGATCCGGTCTCGGTGCTCACGGCTTCCCCGTCCCGGCCTTGTCGGAGCGCCGCCGCACGCCGACCGCTTCGAGCGCCGCGAGCTCACGTTTGCGCGCCCGCTGGTCGAGCAGGATCCAGCCGACCAGCCCGACGAGCACAATCGCCGTGATGGCATAGGCGGCGGCGACATAGAGAGCATGCGCGCTCATATCAGCCGCTCCATCCGCGAGCTTGCCATGACAATCCGTTCGATCATGCCTTCCCTTAACCTTGCATCATGGGCTGCGCAATCAGGCGCGGCGCCGCAGTTGGAAAACGCCCCGGAGCTCAATCCGTCCCGTGCCGCAACGCCAGCGCCGCGGCCAGCGGCCCGACCACGGCAAGAAATAGCGTCAGCGCGGCAAGAATGAGGAAGGGCTGCAGGAACGGCGCGGGATCGGCCACCGCGCCATAGCTCGCCGAGACGCCGAAGATCAGCACCGGGATGGTGAGCGGCAGCACCAGCACGGAGATCAAGAGCCCGCCGCGCGGCAGCGCCACAGCCACGGCCGCTCCGGCAGCGCCGATGAAGGTTATGGCCGGCGTGCCGACAAGAAGCGTAAACGCGGTCGCGCCGATACCGAGCGGCTCCATGTTCATGAACAGGCCGAGCAAAGGTGCCGCGATCACCAGCGGCAGCACGCTGCCCGCCCAATGCGCCAGGCACTTGGTCAGCACCGTCAACGCCAGCATGTGGCGGTCGCTGTTGAGCACCAGAAGATCGAGCGAGCCGTCCTCGCGGTCGGCCTGGAAGAGGCGATCGAGCCCAAGCAGGCAGGCGAGCAGGGCGGCGATCCACAGGATCGCCGGACCGATACGCGACAAGAGGTTGAGGTCGGGCCCGACGCCGAACGGGATTGTGGCGATGACGGCGAGGAAGAAGATGACGCCGATCAGCGCCCCGCCGCCGGCGCGGATGGAAAGGCGGATGTCGCGCAGGAAGAGGGACCGCATTATGAGACGGCCCTTCTTTTAGGTGGGCGTTCCTTCGCGCCCCCTTCTGTCCTGCCGGACATCTCCCCCACGAGGGGGGAGATCGGCTGTTTCGGCGCCCCGCTCGTCCCTCCGACGTGTGTGATTGGCGAAATCGCCGGCGACGGCTGATCTCCCCCCTTGTGGGGGAGATGCCCGGCAGGGCAGAGGGGGGCGCCGTAGAGCGCCGACATCAACCGGCTACCTTCATTTGAAGCGCCTTCGCCCCTTCCAGCCCGAGCGGCAAATGCGTGGCCGCCACGATGATGCCTCCCTCTCGGCAGTGCCCCTCCATCAATCCCGCGAATCGTTCCTCCGACGCCTTGTCCAGCCCCGCGGTCGGTTCGTCGAGCAGCCAGACCGGCCGGCGGCTGACCAGGAGCTTCGCGATCGACGCGCGCCGTCTTTGCCCGGTCGAAAGATAGCCGAACGGCAGGTGGCCGAGGCCGTCCAATCCGACCGTCTCCAGCGCCTGCCCCACGCTCAAACCCGCCTCACCCTGGAAGGCGCGCCAGAAGCCCAGGTTTTCTTCGACGCTGAGGGCGGTCTTCATCGCATTGAGATGGCCGAGATAGTGCGAGGCCGAAGCGACCGAGGGAAACTCGTCGCCGCCGCCCTCGACCTTCACTATGCCTTCGGCCGCCGGCAGCAAGCCGGCGACGACCCGCAAAAGCGTCGATTTGCCGGCGCCGTTCGGCCCGGTGACGACGAGCGCCTCGCCCCTTTCGAGGGCGAAACCGATGCCGGAAAAGACGGTCTCGCCGCCGCGCTCGCCGCTCAGGTTTTCGGCGATCAGCCGCATCCTTGCCCGTCCCGAAAGCACCGTTTCGCAGCCGCCGCCGCATCGCACAAATTTGCTTTTCGACTGTCTAGAACTATTCCAGGAAATTCTCTATATGCGGTTCATCCGTGCCAGCGGTCGGTGCGGGAACAGAATTAGCGCCGAACCAGCGCACGCGCCGCCTTGAACGGCTCGGGTTGCTCGGGAGCGGACAGCGGAAATGGCCGTACCCGCACCTTTGCGCGTGATTGCATGCCAACGGCGTCCGTTCCCTTTCAGGCTGAACAGACAAGGACGGATCGCCGTGACCAAATCCCTCGATAGTTTCAACTGCCGCCGCACCCTGACCGTGGGTGGCGCGGACTATGTTTATTTCGACCTCGCAGAGGCGGAGAAAAACGGCCTTAGCGGCATTGCCCAGCTGCCCTATTCGATGAAGGTGCTGCTGGAGAACCTGCTGCGCAACGAAGACGGCCGCTCGGTCACCAAGGAAAGCATCCAGGCGGTCGCGGCATGGCTCACCGACAAGGGCACTGCCGGCGTCGAGATCGCCTACCGCCCGGCCCGCGTGCTGATGCAGGATTTCACCGGCGTTCCGGCCGTGGTCGATCTCGCGGCCATGCGCGACGGCATCAGGGCGCTCGGCGGCGATCCGGAAAAGATCAATCCGCTGGTGCCGGTCGATCTCGTCATCGACCACTCCGTCATCGTTGACGAATTCGGCACGCCGATGGCCTTCGCCCGCAATGTCGAGCTCGAATATGAGCGCAACGAGGAGCGCTACAAGTTCCTGAAATGGGGCCAGCAGGCCTTCCGCAACTTCCGCGTCGTGCCGCCCGGCACCGGCATCTGCCACCAGGTCAATCTCGAATATCTGGGGCAGGTCGTGTGGACCAACTTGGAAGACGGCGAGACCACAGCCTATCCCGACACCTGTGTCGGCACCGATTCGCACACCACCATGATCAACGGCCTGGGCGTGCTCGGCTGGGGCGTCGGCGGCATCGAGGCCGAGGCCGCGATGCTTGGCCAGCCGGTCTCCATGCTTCTGCCCGAGGTGATCGGCTTCCGCCTCACCGGCAGGCTGAAGGAAGGCGTCACCGCGACCGACCTGGTGCTCACCGTCACCCAGATGCTGCGCAAGAAGGGCGTCGTCGGCAAGTTCGTCGAGTTCTTCGGCCCAGGCCTCTCCAACATGACGCTGGCCGACCGCGCCACCATCGGCAACATGGCGCCGGAATATGGCGCCACCTGCGGCTTCTTCCCGGTCGACAGCGAGACCATCCGCTATCTGACGATGTCCGGCCGCGAGGAAAGCCGCATCGCGCTGGTCGAGGCCTATTCCAAGGCGCAAGGCATGTGGCGCGACGCCGGCTCGCCCGATCCGGTCTTCACCGACCTGCTCGAGCTCGATCTCGGCGACGTCGTGCCGTCGATGGCCGGCCCGAAGCGCCCGGAAGGCCGCGTTGCGCTGGAGGATATTCCCGCCGGCTTCGCCAAGGCGATGGAGACCGAGTACAAAAAGGCCGTGGAGATCTCGAAGCGTTACGCCGTCGAGGGTACCGATCACGATCTCGGCCATGGCGACGTCGTGATCGCCGCCATCACGTCGTGCACCAACACCTCCAACCCGAGCGTCTTGATCGGCGCCGGCCTCTTGGCTCGCAACGCCAACCGGCGCGGCCTGAAGCAGAAGCCGTGGGTGAAGACCTCGCTGGCGCCGGGAAGCCAGGTGGTTGCCGAATATCTCGAGAAATCCGGCCTGCAGAAGGAACTCGACCAGATCGGCTTCAACCTGGTCGGCTTCGGCTGCACCACCTGCATCGGCAATTCCGGCCCGCTGCCGGCGCCGATTTCCAAGACCATCAACGACAAAGGCTTGATTGCTGCCGCGGTGTTGTCCGGCAACCGCAACTTCGAAGGCCGGGTTTCTCCGGACGTCCAGGCGAACTATCTCGCCTCGCCGCCGCTGGTGGTTGCGCATGCGCTGGCCGGGACCGTCACCAAGGACCTCACCACCGAGCCGCTCGGCGAGGGCAGCGACGGCAAGCCGGTCTATCTCAAGGACATCTGGCCGACCTCGTCCGAGATCCAGGAGTTCATCGAGAAGAACGTCACGCGCGAACTTTTCGCCCGTAAATATGCCGATGTGTTCAAGGGCGACGAATATTGGCAGAAGGTGAAGGCGCCGGAAGGCCAGACCTATGCCTGGGACGATCATTCGACCTATGTGCAGAACCCGCCTTATTTCGCCGGCATGGGCCGCGCCTTCGGCAAGGTGGGCGACATCAAGGGCGCGCGCGTGCTTGGTCTCTTCGGCGACAAGATCACCACCGACCACATCTCGCCGGCTGGCTCGATCAAGGCAGCTTCGCCGGCCGGCAAGTACCTCACCGAGCATGGCGTCGGCGTCGCCGACTTCAACCAGTACGGCACGCGGCGCGGCAACCATGAGGTGATGATGCGCGGCACCTTCGCCAACATTCGAATCCGCAACCACATGCTGGGCGAGAACGGCCGCGAAGGCGGCTACACGATCCACTATCCCTCGAAGGAGGAGATGTCGATCTACGATGCCGCCATGGAATACAAGAAGGAAGGCGTGCCGCTGGTCATCTTTGCCGGCGTCGAATATGGCAACGGCTCCTCGCGCGACTGGGCGGCCAAGGGAACGAACCTCCTTGGTGTCCGCGCGGTCATCGCCCAGTCTTTCGAGCGCATCCACCGCTCGAACCTGGTCGGCATGGGAGTCATCCCCTTCGTCTTCGAGGACGGCACCTCATGGGCTTCCCTCAACCTCAAAGGCGATGAGCTGGTCGAGATCGACGGCCTGGATGCCATCAAGCCGCGCCAGAAGATGGTGGCGAAGGTCACCTATGGCGACGGTACGCTGAAGAACGTGCCGATCATCTGCCGCATCGATACGCTTGACGAGCTCGACTACTTCAAGAACGGCGGCATCCTGCAATACGTGCTGCGCGATTTGGCTGCGTAACAGCAGGGAATAGGCCGAAGGGCATAGGCAGTGGGGGAAGATCCCCCTGCTGCTTACTGCCGACTGGCTGACGTTCTAGTCAAACTGCGGCCGGCCAAGCATTCGCCGGCCCGGCTCAAAGTCCAAGTCCGATTCGCGCGCAATAGAAATCGTCGGGCAACAGCAAACTCACCCCTTCGCGGCGATGCGGTTCCAAAATCGAACCGCGTCGAAAAATGCAGTGCCCCCTGCTGTCGCCGCCTTACCTGCGGTCGCGGCGACAAAATTTCACCGCAACGTGACTTCCCGTTGACTGTCCGTTCTGCCACATATTTTAGCAACCAGAACAAGGCCGGCGTGACCGGCGGGAATTGGAACGGTCATGGCATTGCGAGGACCATTGCGGCTTACGGCAGTTGCGCTGGTCCTCACGGCGTTGAGCCGCGTGACCCTGGCAGCCGAGCTTGAGAAAGCCGCGACCGGCAAGCCGCAGGCTGAAAAGCCTTTGGGCGTGGTCGAATTGTTTACCAGCCAGGGCTGCAGTTCCTGTCCGCCGGCCGATGAATTCTTCGCCGAGCTGGCGACCAAGGAAAACATCATCGCGCTCGCCTATCACGTCAACTACTGGGACTATCTGGGCTGGCAGGATACGCTGAGCAACAAAGAAAACACCGAGCGGCAGTATGACTATATGCGCGCCTTCGGCAGCCGTTCGGTCTACACCCCGCAAGCCGTCATCAACGGCCGCAGCCATGTCAACGGCGCCAACCGCAAGGAGGTCGACGGCGCGCTGGCCCGCATGGACAGGACCGGCGAGGGCATGCGGGTCGGCATCAAGGTAAGCCGCACCAGCGATCGGGTCATGATCGACGCCGGCGACGCCGGCAATGGGCCGACCGACGCCCATGTGGTGATCGTCTATTTCGATCCGCCGCAAATGGTGAAGATCGGCCAGGGCGAGAACAGCGGCCGCAACCTCACCTATTGGAACGCCGTCTCCGACATCCAGACCGCCGGCATGTGGCACGGCAAGGCGCAGCGCTACGAACTGCCGATGACGGAGATTGCGAAGAAGGGCGGCTGCGCCGTGCTGCTGCAGTCCGTCGGCAAGGACGGCGTCCCGGGACCGATTCTCGGCGCCGCCTTCATCCGCAAGCCTGACCGGCTCTGACGGCTGCACGGACAAGACCCGATCGCTGATGAAAGCCGGCCGGGGCATTCGTGCATCGCACCAGTGTCCTCGGCCCTGAACTGACGCAGGCGCATCTTCGTGGCGAGATCTGGCGCGAATGAAATCCTGTATGCGCTCCTTAGGACTGGTCGCTCATCCAGCGCAGCGGTTCCAGTTCTCATTCCCTGACGGTGCATTGTGATGACGCCCGCCTGGCCGTGAGACAGGGTCCGGGCGCGCCAGGGCGGACAGGCATGAAAAAACCGGCGTCAGCTTGCTTCTGACGCCGGTTATTCAGGTTTTGGGATCGTCGCACCTGATTTTTCCAAGGAAAAACCGAGGTTGGTTCGATCCGACGCTGACCCGTGGGCGGGGGGCTTGGGGTTTACGAGCCGGTGCCGGACCGAACCGTCTCAGGCAACGCCGGTAAACTCGTCGGACATTGGGGCATGAGCGCGGATAATTTGTGGCAACAATGTGGCGGAGCATCACCAATTCCAACACGCGTTTTGCAAACGTGACTGGACCTTTCGGAAATGGCGGGGCGCAAGCCTGCTTCGCCGGCCCTTGCAATTCGGACGCGAAAGCGCGAACCTTGGCCGGCGCAAGATTCAATCGAAGGATCGAGGCATGACCGATCACAGCAGCGGGATGGAGGATGGGGAAGCATCCGGAATACTGATCCCGTTGCATGAGGCGCGCAACGCACGCCTCGACCAGCCGGTGCGCTTCGACCGGCGCGAGCTCGACCAGATCCTAAGGCTTTACGGACGCATGGTGGCAGCCAATGAATGGCGCGACTATGCGATCGATCATCTTTCCGATCGCGCTGTGTTTTCGGTCTTCCGCCGCGCCAGCGAAGTGCCGCTGTTCCAGATCGTCAAGGATCCGAAACTGGCGCGCCGACAGGGCGCTTTCGCCGTCATCGCCGCTGGCGGACGCATCCTCAAGCGCGGCCAGGAACTCGGCCGCGTGCTCGGCGTCTTCGATCCCAAGCTGAAGCTGGTCGAAGCTTAACTATCCAATTTGCCGCGAAATCTCCGCTCCGGCAGTGACTCCGGATCGGGCGGTAGTTCCGCGCCGCCGTTGAGCGGCAGCTGCATGAACACCGTGTCCAGCCAGCGCCCATGCTTGTAGCCCGAGCCTTCCAGGCGCCCGGAGTGGCGAAAGCCGAGCTTCTCGTGCAGTCGCACCGAGGCGCTGTCGGCATGGCCGTCGCCGATCACCGCGATGATCTGGCGAAAGCCGGCCAGGCGCGCCGCCTCGATGAGCGCCAGCATCAGCAGGCGGCCGATGCCCTGGCCCTTGGCCTCGGGGGCCACATAGACCGAATCCTCGATGACGAAGCGATAGGCGGGGCGAGGCCGAAACGGTCCGGCATAGGCGTAGCCGAGCACGACGCCGTCCTTTTCAGCCACAAGATAAGGAAAGCCGCCTGCTGCCAAGCTGTCGAATCGGTTGCCCATCTCGGCGCGGCTGGGCGGCTCCAGCTCGTAGCTCGCGGTGCCGTGCGTGACCGCGTCCGCATAGATTTCGGTGATTCGGTCGAGGTCGGCCGCGGTAGCGGCTCTGATCGCAATATTGCTCATAATTTGTGCAGTTCTTTCTGTTGCCTCAATAACAGCAGAGGCACGCACAAAAGGAAAGGGCGGCCGTTGGGCCGCCCTTTCCGAAGTCTATGGTCCAGCCGGACGGCTACCGTTTAGCGGCGGTCGCCCATGAACTGCAGCAGGAACATGAACAGGTTGATGAAGTCGAGATAGAGCTGCAGCGCGCCCATGATCGCCTTCCGGCCTGCGACATCCGCGACGTCACCCTCGAAATACATCTCCTTGATGCGCTGCGTGTCGTAGGCGGTCAGGCCCGCGAACACCAGTACGCCGATCGCCGAGATGGCGAAGGCCAGCGCCGACGACGCCAGGAAGATGTTGATGACCATCGCGAGCAGCAGGCCGATCACGCCCATGATCAGGAACGAGCCGAACGCGCTCAGGTCGCGCCTGGTCGTGTAGCCGTAGAGCGACAGCCCGCCGAAGGCCGCGGCCGTGGCGAAGAAGGTCTGGGTGATGCTGGTGCCGGTGTAGACGAGAAAGATCGTCGACAGCGACAGGCCGACAAGGCCGGCATAAACCCAGAACGTGGTCTGCGCCGCAGCCACGCTCATCGATTGGATCCTGAAGGACAGGAACATCACGGCAGCGAGAGGCGCCAGGATGACGACCCAGCGGAACGCGCTAGCATAGATGAGCTGGCCGAAGGCGGTGAGCTGGCCGTCGCCGGTGACGGCAAACTGGAACGCGCCCCAGGCGGCAAGGCCGGTGATGAGCAGGCCAAGCCCCATCAGGTTATAGACTTTGATCATGTAGGCCCGCAGGCCCTGATCGATATCGACGCGCACGCCGGGGGCGGCGGACGTCTGGTAGTTGCGAATGGGATCAGCCATTGGAAGTCCTCTGTTGCTTCTGCCCCGTCCGGTGACAGGTCCTTGGAGTGACCCTCCTTGGACCAGGCGCCGCTGGCGGGGCTCCAGCATGCCTAGTGCGAAATATGAGCGTTCTCGACGTCAAGAACAAGACGGTAACGAGGGGTAACGCTTCGTGAGAAAGCAAAAGCCCTATTTTCAACTTTTTGCGCCGGCATTCTTACCAAGATTTAACACAGACAGGCCACCGAGGGCCTTGCCGTTCAAAGCTCGCGCAGCACCGGCGCCGCCTTGTGGCCGAGCACCCGCCAGGTGCCGGCGAGGCCGATGCCGACGGTGACGGCGAGCGAGACGAGGATCGTCGCCACCGCTACTTCCGGCATGAAGTGCGACGGCAGCGTCATGATGCGGGCCACCACGAACCATGCCGCGACGCCGCCCGCGGCAAGCGCGAACAGCGCGGTCGCAAGACCGATCAGCACATATTCCAGCGAGAAGGCCGCAATCAGCGTCCTCCTTGTCGCGCCGAGCGTCTTCAGCACCACCGCGTCATGGATGCGCGCCCGGTTGCCCGCGGCCAAAGCCCCGGAGAGCACCAGCACCGAGGCGATCAGCGCCACGCCGGCGGCGGCGCGGATCGCAGTGCCGAGCTGCGCGACCAGCCGATTGACGATGTCGAGCGCGTCCTTGACCCTCACCGTCGTCACCGCTGGAAAGGCCCGGGTGACCGCGTTGAGCAGCCGCGCGTCGTCTGCCGTGGTGGCTTTTCTGTCGGTTAGCGTCGCCAGCCAGCCATGCGGCGCGCCGGCGAACGTATTGGGCGAAAAGATCATGACGAAATTGATGCCCATGGTTTCCCACTCGACCTGGCGGAAACTGGCTATTCTTGCCGTTACGTTGCGGCCGAGCACATTGACGGTGACGGTGTCGCCGAGCTTCAGCCCGATCGCTTTGCCTTCCTCGGCCGAGAACGACACCAGCGGCTCGCCGGAATAGTTCTGCGGCCACCACGTGCCTTCGGTCAGCGTAGCGTTTTCCGGCTGCTTTGCGTCATAGGTCAGCCCGCGGTCGCCGCGCAGCACCCAGGCGCCGTCGGCGGGGACCTTCACCTTGTCGACGTCGATGCCGTTGAGCGCCATGATCCGGCCGCGCAGCATCGGCACCTTGACCAGCATCCCTCGCGGCGCTTGCTTTTCAACCAGGCCGGCAAAGGCATCGACATCGCTGCTCTGGACGTCGACGAAGAAGAAGTTCGGCGCCCGCTCCGGCAGGCTGCCGGAGATCTGGCGCCTGAGATTCCTTTCGATCAGCGCCAGCGTCACCAGCAGCGTCAGGCCGAGCCCGAGCGACAGCACCACCGATGGCGTCAGCGCGCCGGGCCGGTAGATATTGCCGAGCGCCAGCCTGAGAGAGACCGAGCGCACCCGCGGGCTCCGCCGGGCCAGCCATTGCACCAGCGCCGCCACCAGCCGCAGCACCAGGAAGGCAAAGATGGTGGCGCCGACGAAGATCGAGGCGATGCGCCGATCGTCGGCGGAAAGGATTGCGAGCGCCGCCAGCGCGAGCACGATCGCCAGCGCGGCGCCGACATAGGGCAGGCGCGGCAGGCCGCGGCTTTCGAACCCCATTTCGCGAAACAGCGCCGTTGCCGGCACATCGCGGGCGCGGCCGAGCGGCAGCAGCGCGAAGGCCAGCGTCACCAAGAGGCCGAACAGCGCCGCGATCGCAAGCGCGCCGGGATAAAAGCCGCCTTGAGCCGGCACCGGAATGACCGATTGCAGGAGCGCGCTCGCCACGAACGGCATTGCGGCACCGAGGATCAGGCCGAGCACGATGCCGAGGCCGGCAATCAAAAGGATCTGCACCAGATAGACCGTGAAAACGAAGCCGCCTGAGGCGCCGAGGCTCTTAAAGGTGGCGATGACGCCGCGCTTGCCGTCGAGATAGGCGCGCACGGCATTCGCCACTCCGACGCCGCCGACCACAAGCGCCGTCAGCCCGACCAGCGTCAGGAACTGCGAGAAGCGCTGGATGTTGGCGGAAAGCGCCGGCGCTGCGTTGCTGCGCGTGCGGATCGACCAGCCGGCCTGCGGAAAGTCTTTCGCCGCCAGGGCCTGAATGTCCTTGATCCGCGCTTCGCTCGCCCCATCGGGCAGTCGGACCTTATAGGCGTTCTCGACCAGGCTGCCGGGCTGAACCAGGCCCGACGCGGCAAGCCCTTCGCTCGAGATCATCAGCCGCGGCGCGAAGCCGAAACCGTCGGAAATCGCGTCGGGCTCGCTGATCAATCTGGCCCTCAGCTCGAACGTTGTGCCGCCAAGCTTCAAGCGGTCGCCGATATGCAGATTGAGGCGATCGAACAAGAGATCGGGCGCGGCGGCGCCAAAAATACCGGATCTCTCGCCGAACAACTCATTCGTGGGCAGCGGCGGATCGGTCTCCAGCGTGCCGTAGAGCGGATAGGCGCCATCGACCGCCTTGGCTTCGACCAGCGCCTGGTCGGAGCCGTCCTCGAGCCGCGCCATGGAACGCATGCCGGAGTTCAGCGAGACCGTGCCGAGGCTCTTGATGAAGCCGAGCTCGGCGTCCGAAGCGCCGCGCTGGTTGATCTGAAAGCGCAGGTCGCCGCCGAGCAGCGTCTGGCCCTGGTTGGCGACGCCGGCAGTAATCGCCTGCGCCACCGAATTGACGCCGCCGATCGCCGCGACGCCAAGCGCGATGCAGGCGAGGAAGATCATGAAGCCGGACAGGCCGCCGCGCATCTCGCGCAGCGAGAAGCGGAGGGCTAGCCTCAAAGTCCGCATCAGGCCGGCACCTTCGCCTGTTTTGGCGCGTCCTCGATGCGCCCCGAGCGCATCGACACCTGACGCGAGCAGCGGGCCGCAAGCGCCGGATCATGCGTGACCAGCACCAGCGTCATGCCGCGCTCGGCCGCCTCGGCGAAGAGGAGGTCGGCGATCTGCTTTCCCGTCGCCTGGTCGAGGTTGCCGGTCGGCTCGTCGGCAATGAGGATGCGCGGCGAAGGCGCCAGCGCCCTGGCGATTGCCACGCGCTGCTGCTCGCCTCCCGAAAGCTCTCCTGGATAGTGCGTCACGCGGTCGCTCAAGCCGACCGCCGCGAGCTCCTCCGCGGCCACCCCGAACGGATCAGCGTGGCCGGCGAGCTCCAGCGGCACCGCGACATTCTCGAGCGCTGTCATGTTGGGGATGAGGTGAAAGGACTGGAAGACAATGCCGATGTTTCGTCCCCGAAACGAAGCAATCCGATCCTCGCTTTTGCCGTTGAGCAATTCGCCGGCGATCCGCACCGTGCCCGAATCGACCCTTTCCAGGCCCGCCAGAACCATCAGCAAGGTGGACTTGCCGGATCCCGACGGGCCGACGATGCCGGTGGCTTCGCCGGCGGCCACATCGAGGCTGACGCCCTTCAGCACATGGACGGAGGAGGCGCCCTCGCCGAGCGTCAGCGAGACATCCCTCAATGCGATGACGGCTTCTGTCACAATGAATGCGCCCTATATGGTGGGAGAAGGAGGCAAAAAATGTCTCCTTTGCATGAATCGTGTGGGTCATATGGGGGTCGCAGCATGGCTTTCAAACACTCAGCTGCCGCAGCCCTCACTCTTCTCCTTGCGGTTTGCGGCGCCATTTCGCCGGCGCCCGCCGATACGTTCAAGATCGTCGGCTTCGGCGACAGCCTGATGGCGGGGTTCAGCTTAGGCCCGGATGAGGGCTTCACCGATAGATTGCAGGCGGCCCTGAAGGCAAAAGGCCTCGACGTCGCCGTCGGCAATGCCGGAGTTTCCGGCGACACCACAAGCGGCGGCCTGGCACGGCTCGACTGGTCGGTGCCCGACGGCACCGGGCTCGTCATCCTCGAGCTCGGCGCCAACGACATGCTGCGCGGCGTGTCGCCCGAGATCGCCGAGAGAAATCTCGACGCGATGTTGGCCAAGTTGAAGCAGCGGAATATCCCGGTGCTCCTGGCGGGCATGCGTGCGGCGCCCAATCTCGGCGCCGAGTACCAGAAGGCCTTTGACGCCATCTACCCGAAGCTTGCCGCCAAGTACCGCGTTCCGCTCTATCCGTTCTTTCTTGACGGCGTCGCCGGCCACCCGGCCATGCAGCTGGAGGACGGTCTTCATCCCAACCCGAAGGGAATAGACATCATGGTCGAGGGCATTCTACCGGTCGTGGAACAGGCCATCGCCGCCAAGGGCGGCGCGTGATGAGATCAAAACGCCACGGTTTCCCCGGGGGGAAGCTTGTGGACAACAAACCGCTTGCCCCGCATGGCTATCGATGATTCGCTAGGGGCGAGAGTTTCGATTCGAGGACAGGAGGCTTCCCATGCCACGTCTTTTCACCGCCCTCGAAATTCCGCGTGATGCTGCGCTTTCACTCTCGCTGCTCCGGGGCGGCCTGCCCGGAGCCCGCTGGATCGACGTTGAAAACTATCATCTGACGCTGCGCTTCATCGGCGATGTGGAGGGCCATGTCGCCGACGAGATCGCCAACGCGCTCGATCGCATCAACCGTCCCTCCTTCCTCCTGACGCTCTCCGGCGTGGGCGCTTTCGGCGGCAAGAAGCCGCACGCCGTGTGGGCCGGTGTGTCCGCCTCGCCGGACCTTGTGGCGCTGCAGGGCGAGATCGACCGCATCTGCCAGCGGCTCGGCCTGCCGGCCGATCCGCGCAAATTCTCGCCGCATGTGACGCTCGCGCGCCTGCGCAATTCGAGCCCGGCGGATGTCGCGCAATATCTGTCGGCGCGCGGCAACTTTTCCACGCTGCCCTTCCGGGTCGGCCGCTTCGTCTTGATGTCGTCGCGCGATTCGGTCGGCGGCGGCCCCTACATCGTCGAGGAAGCCTGGCCGCTGGTCGGCGCCGATCCGCTCGCTTCCAGCCGCTTCGCCAGCGCCTCCGACGCCTCGCGGATCATGCGGTAGACCGAAACGAAGGCCTGCCGGTCTTCGTAATAGGGATCCGGCACATCGCGCGCATTTCCGCTGGCAAACTCCAGGAAGAGATGGATGCGGTCGCGCGCGGCCTGCGGCGCCAACGCCTTCAGGTTCCGCACATTCGCCCGGTCCATGCCGAGGATCAGGTCGAAGCGCGAGAAATCCCCCGGCGCTATCCTGCGCGCCCTTTGCGCGGAAATGTCGATGCCGTGGCTTGCGGCAACCGCGATCGAACGCGGATCGGGCGCGGAGCCGACCTCCCAGCCGCCGGTCGCGGCCGAATCGAGCACGATGTCGCGGCCCATTCCGCGCTCGGCCAGGACGGCGCCCAAAACACCCTCAGCTAGCGGCGAGCGGCAAATGTTGCCGAGGCAGACGAACAGAATGGATTTTATGGGCTTTGCGCTCATCGATCCGGCGCTATGGTTGGATTAGCTCCGAATAGCACAGGAACCCGTCATGACCAGGGAAAAACTCAACAGGGAAGCGATCACCGCGGCGCTGGCGGAACTCGAAGGCTGGTCGCTGGCCGCCGACGGCGCCTCCATCAAGCGCAGCTTCGGCTTCAAGAACTTCTCCGAGGCCTTCCCTTCATGACCCGCGTGGCGCTGGCCGCCGAGAAGATGGACCACCACCCCGACTGGTCGAACGTCTACAAGACCGTCGACGTCACGCTGAACACGCATGACGCCGGTGGCGTCACGGCCCTAGACATCGAACTGGCGAAGCGGATGAACCGCTATTTCGGCTGACAACTGCCGATTAGTCCGATTCCGGTTTTCCAGGCCGGCAACGGTGGAGACTCTTGCAGCGGGGTGCCGCTTTCACCACATTTCTCGCGGTGGCCGGCACCCAAGGTTGCGCGCGGCGGAGGAGAGATTGATGGCGCAGGAATCCCGTTTCGATTTCTTTGGCTTCGGCGACAGGCTCGCCGGCGATGGCGAGGTGCGCGAGAAGTTCTGGCGCACCGCCAAGATGGCTGCCCGGCAGATCCCGTTCATGGAAGAGGTGGTCGCCGCCTACTATTGCGCCATGGACAAGGACACGCCGCTACGCGCCAAGGGCACCCTGCTTGCCGCGCTCGGCTATTTCGTGCTGCCGGTGGATTTCATCCCCGACTTCGTGCTCGGTCTCGGGTTCACCGATGACCTTGCCGTGCTGACCGCGGCGATCACCACCGTCAGCGCCCATATCACGCCGGCGCACCGGCAGGCCGCCAGGGAGGCCTTGGCCGACAAAGGTTGATCCCGGCTGACTTTTCGCCACAACGAGACCGCGAAATCGCCCGCGCGAAAAGACAAACTCTTGCCGCTTTCGTGCCCTCCAAGTTCGCGCCGGGACATCGCGACCGCCGCGTGGAAGCGGCGGCGCGAATGGCGGCGGTTTCCTGGGGTGAGTTCCTTTTCTTGGGGAAAATTCACCGTTTGGTAACCCTGATTAAATCAAAATGAAGCGACGGCAGGACGCCACGCGGCCCGCCTCCGCACCATTTCGGAATACGGGAAGAACGATGCGCGGATTGATTGCTACAGTTTCCAGCCTGGTCCTGGCGGCCGCCTTCGCGACGCCGGCGCTGGCGCAGCAGGCGACCAAGATCGGCCAGCACAACGCCTGGGGCACCTACAGCTATCAGTCGACGGGCGGCAAGGTCTGTTACGTGCTGACGGTGCCCACCGACAAGCAGCCGACGACGCTCGACCATGGCGACATGTTCTTCTTCGTCAGCCAGCGGCCCGGGCAGCAGGTCTCCTACGAGCCGCAGTTCATTGCCGGCTACAACTTCCAGGAAGGCTCGAAGGCTACCGTCACCATCGACAAGAAGTCGTTCTCGATGTTCACCCGCGGCAAGTCGGCCTGGGTCGAGAACGCGGCGGAAGAGCCGGTGCTGATCGCCGCCATGAAGACCGGCACCGACATGAAGGTGCAGGCGAAGTCCGGCCGCGGCAATCCGACCTCGTATGTCTTTTCGCTGAAGGGCATCTCGGCCGCGCTGGCCTCGATTGCCAAATGCAAATAGGCAAGTTCAACACCTGACGGAAGGCCGGGGCGCAAGCTCTGGCCTTTCCATTTCAGGGATGCTGTTCTGCTTCCCCAGCCCTGCGCCGCCTGATCGCCTCGGCGATGAAGACGCGTGACAGCGCATGGTATAGCGGCTCGTTGGAGATCAGGCGCGCTGTGCCATAGCCCAGCATCGCCGCGCACATCAGCGCAATGACGTTATCGTGATTGCCGGTCATTTCGAGGATGATGACGAAGGCCGTCATCGGCGCCTGCACCACGCCGGCGAAATAGCCGGCCATGCCGAGCAACGCGGCCAGGCCCGTGCTGGCGCCGAGGACCAGCCCCAGCGTGCTGCCGAGACCGGCGCCCACCGCCAGCGACGGCGCGAAGATGCCGCCCGGAATGCCCGACACCATAGACAGCACCCCGGCGGCGAATTTTTCCAGGAAGAAGAAGGCCGGCAGCGGCGCACCTTCGACGGCGCCGCGGGCCTGCGCGTACCCGGTGCCGAAGGTGAGGCCGCCTGAGCCGAGGCCGATCACTGCCACCGCCAGGCCGCAGACGCCCGCCACGAGCAGGGCGCGGCGCAATGGCTGCAGGCCATTCCAGCGCCGGATGCGCCGCGTGATCTTCAGCGCCAGTAGCGAAAACAGCGCGCCGAAACCGCCGCCGATGACGCCGCAGGCGACTACCAGCGGCCAGTCGCTGGCGAAGGCCACCGTGCCCCTGGCAATGCCGAAATAGGTATAATTGCCGAGCAACCCTAACGAGGCGAGGCCGGCGAGGATCACCGCCGTCAGCACCAGCCCGTTGGTGCGCGATTCATAGGCGCGGCCCATCTCCTCGATGGCGAAGACGATGCCGGCGAGCGGCGTGTTGAAGGCAGCGGCGACGCCGGCAGCCGAGCCGGCCAGGATCAGGCCGCGCGCCTGCGCCATGCCGCCCCAGCGCGCCGCCTGAAGCATGAGCGAGGCGCCGACCTGTACCGTCGGGCCCTCGCGGCCGATCGATCCGCCGCAGGCGAGACCGATGACGGTAAGCGCAATCTTGCCCGCCGCCAGGCGCAGCGAAAGAAGATGGCCGCGATCCTCGTCG
Source organism: Mesorhizobium sp. WSM3860 (assembly GCF_002294995.1). Lineage (GTDB taxonomy): Bacteria > Pseudomonadota > Alphaproteobacteria > Rhizobiales > Rhizobiaceae > Mesorhizobium. The sequence goes on from NZ_NSGF01000001.1 coordinate 149,847, forward strand.
TTGCGCAGGTGACGGGCGGCGATCGCCTGCGGAATGCCGCTGCCTTGCGATCCCGGAAAGAAGGAATGGGCAAGCCAGGCGCAAATCACGAAGCCCGAGGGCGTTATGGCCAGCGGCAGATAGAAGCGCCAGCTGCCGCTATCGCCACCGGTGACGACGTGAAACAGCGCCTGCGCGCGGTCAGCCAGCATGGCGAGCAGCACGCTGATCAACCCGATCGAGATGGCGCCGGCCCAGAACACAAGGCGTGGCTGCCAGACGCGGCGCGACGCCCACATAGCCTGCGAGCGCCGCAGCATCGGGTATCTACGCGATATGCCGGCCATGCCTGTCCTCTGGGTGATGACCCGCCCTAGCACACTGAGGGGGAGGATCAAGCCTGCGAGGTCAGGTCAGGTCGAGGCGGGTGAGGAAATTGCAGATCGAGGAGCCAGGGCAGGAAAGCGGTTTTGCATATCCCGCCGGCTTGCGCCGGCGGGCAGCAGGGTTGGCGAGTCCGACTATTCTCACATCGCAATTTTTTCACATTCGGCCTGGGCCTTCTTGGTCGACGTGTCGATCATGTAGGCTATGCCTTTGGCGTCGGTGATCATCATCACGCAATGCTTGATCGGCTTCGCCATCTTCATCATTTCGGCGCTAATCTTGGCGTCGGGCATCATGGTGCCCATATGCCCGTCGGGCATGATCGCCGTCACTTGCCCACCCTTCATCATGGTCATCGTGCCCATCGTATCCTCGGCAAAGGCTTGCGAGGCAAAAAGGCCTGCAAGACCGGCAATGGCAACAAGCATGCATGAATGCATTCCGCGTACTCCCATTTCTGCAAGGGCATAGTCGCCCTTTTGAGGTTCGCGGGTGCGCTTCGAGCTGTTACGCCAACACGAATATGTGATCTGTTAAAGGGTCGGAATGGCGACACCGGCCGCCTGTGCCGCCTACATGACTCCGGCCGCAAGCTATGCTATGCGCCGCGCTTCATTTCAGGCACGATGCTGAAATCGGCCGCAAACCGCTTATATTGGCGCAACCATGACCCTTTCATTCGATCTGACTGCCGAAGGCGCTCGCGACGCCTTGCGCGCCCGCGCCACGCCGGCCGAAAAGCCGTCGCTGATCGGCCTGACGCGCGCCGAGCTTGGCGCCGCTCTGGTTGACGCCGGCATCGTGCCGGAGCGCCAGGCGAAGATGCGCGCCCAGCAGCTGTGGCACTGGATTTATGTGCGCGGGGTCTCCGACTTCGCCCATATGTTCAACATCTCCAAGGATCTGCGCGCCGAGCTCGACAAGCATTTCACCGTGGCGCGGCCCGAGATCGTCGAGGAGCAGATCTCTTCCGACGGCACGCGCAAATGGCTGTTTCGGTTTCCGCCGCGCGGCGCCGGTCGTCCGGTCGAGATCGAGACCGTTTATATTCCGGAGGAAGGCCGCGGCACGCTCTGCATCTCCTCGCAGGTCGGCTGCACGCTGACCTGCTCCTTCTGCCACACCGGCACGCAGAAGCTGGTGCGCAATCTGACGACGGAAGAAATCCTGGCGCAGCTGCTCACCGCGCGCGACCGGCTGGGCGACTTCCCCGACCGCGACACGCCGGACGGCGCCATCGTGCCGGCCGAGGGCAGAAAAGTCTCCAACATCGTCATGATGGGCATGGGCGAGCCGCTCTACAATTTCGAGGCGGTGAAGAAGGCGCTGCTGATCGCTTCCGACGGCGACGGCCTCTCCCTGTCGAAGCGCCGCATCACGCTGTCGACCTCGGGCGTCGTGCCGGAGATTGCCCGCACCGGCGAGGAGATCGGCGTCATGCTGGCGATCTCGCTGCATGCTACCAATGACGACCTGCGCGATCTTCTGGTGCCGATCAACAAGAAATACCCGCTGAAGGAATTGATCGCTGCCTGCCGCGCCTATCCCGGCCTCTCCAACGCCCGCCGCATCACTTTCGAATATGTGATGCTGAAGGACGTCAACGATTCGCTCGACGACGCCAAAGCGCTGGTCAAGCTGCTCAAGGGCATTCCGGCCAAGATCAACCTGATCCCGTTCAACCCGTGGCCCGGCACCAACTATCAGTGCTCGGACTGGGAGACGATCGAGAAGTTCGCCGACTACATCAACAATGCCGGCTATGCCTCGCCGATCCGCACGCCGCGGGGCCGCGACATCCTCGCCGCCTGCGGCCAGCTCAAGTCGGAATCGGAACGCATGCGCAAGGTCGACCGGCTGGCGCTGGAAGCAATGATGATTGCGGGGCACGGCGAGGCGTGAGGCGTATCATCGCCTACCTCCTCCGCTTCGCCGCCATCCTGATCGGCTATCTGATCGCCTCGCTGGCGGCGAGCGCCTTTCTCAACGTGCTGTTTCTCGGCTATTTCGGCTATGCGCCGGAGCCCGGACATCCGACGATCGCGCCCGCGCTCTATTTTTCGGTGCCTTTCCTGGCGCTGTTCGTCGCCTATTTCGGCTTCATGCCGGCGGCGATCGTCATCCTGATTGCCGAAATGCTCGGCCGCCGCGACTGGCTGTTCTATGCGCTTGGCGGCGCCGTCATCGCCGTCGTCTTCCTCGGCTTCGCGCACAACATCGGTGACGGCGATTTCGATGTGACCGACAACAATGTCAGGCTCGCGCTGATCGGCAGCGGCATCGTCGGCGGCATCTTCTATTGGCTCTCCGCCGGCCGCTGGGCCGGCAGTTGGCGACGCGAGCCGTTGCCGGACCTGGAGCCCTGAGCTCGACGCGGGCTCTACTTCGCCTGGGCCGTCAGGATCTTGAGCGCGAAGGCTGAGAACACGCCGCCAAACAGATAGTCGACCGCGCGCGTGACGCGGGGGCTCGCCTTCATCGCCGCCGCGAATTTCTCTGCCGCCAGCACCATCGGCGCCGTCACCGGGATCGACAGCACGATGAACGTGACGCCGAGGAAGAACAGCTTGCCGGGCGCGTTCGGGTCATGGGCGGAGACGAATTGCGGCAGGAACGTCATGAAGAACAGGATGATCTTCGGATTGAGGAGATTGACTCCGAGCCCGGCCGCCCAGCTGCGGAACAGCGAGATTTGCGGTCCCGTCTTCTTCTCCGGCGAAAAGGCCGAGCCTTTGGTCACCGCCTGCCAGGCTAAAAACACCAGATAGCCGGCGCCGAAAATCTTCAGCACGAAGAAGGCCATGGGCGAGGCCACGATCAGCGCCGAGACGCCGACCACCACCAGCGTGGTGTGGATGAGCGTGCCGCAGAGCGCGCCTGCCATCGAGGCGAAGCCGGTGGCGCGGCCCTGGCTCAGCGTGCGCGACACGAACACCGTCATGTCGGGTCCCGGCGTGATCGCCAGGATGACGGTCGCGACAGCGAACTGGATCAGCGTGGTGGTGTCGGGAATGAAGGACATCGCTCGCCCCTTGCGAGATGGGTGGCGGACCCTTTAGCGCAGCCATATCCGTTCCGCCAGCAACTGCAGGCATGAACGTCTGGCCCAGCCTGTGCCGCCGCCTGCGCGCCTTGGTCTCTTGCATCGCCCGGAAACGCCGTGATACTCGCCCCCCGAAGCTTTTTACCCGCGGAACCGCCAACAATGTCCAAGACCAAAGACGTCAAGAAAGTCGTGCTTGCCTATTCCGGCGGCCTCGACACCTCCATCATCCTGAAATGGCTGCAGACCGAGCTCGGCGCAGAGGTCGTCACCTTCACCGCCGATCTCGGCCAGGGCGGCGAGCTGGAGCCGGCGCGCCGCAAGGCCGAGATGATGGGCATCAAGGACATCCGCATCGTCGACGTGCGCGAGGAATTCGTTTCCGATTTCGTCTTCCCGATGTTCCGCGCCAACGCCGTCTATGAAGGCACCTATCTGCTCGGCACCTCGATCGCCCGGCCGCTGATCTCCAAGCATCTGGTCGAGATCGCCAAAGAAACCGGTGCCGACGCCATCGCGCATGGCGCCACCGGCAAGGGCAACGACCAGGTCCGCTTCGAACTTTCGGCTTACGCGCTTAACCCCGACATCAAGGTCATCGCGCCATGGCGGGACTGGTCGTTCAAGTCGCGCACCGATCTCATCAACTTCGCCGAGCAGCACCAGATCCCGGTGCCGAAGGACAAGCGCGGCGATGCGCCCTTCTCGGTCGACGCCAACCTTTTGCATTCCTCCTCGGAAGGCAAGGTGCTGGAGGATCCGTGGAGCGAGCCGCCGGAATTCGTCCACCAGCGCACCGTCTCGCCGATGGACGCGCCCGACGCCGTCACCGAGATCGAGATCGAGTTCCTGAAGGGCGATCCCATTGCGCTCAACGGCAAGAAGCTGTCGCCGGCTACCATGCTGGCGACGCTCAACGATCTTGGCCGCGACAACGGCATCGGCCGTCTCGACCTGGTCGAGAACCGTTTCGTCGGCATGAAGTCGCGCGGTGTCTACGAGACGCCCGGCGGCACCATCCTGATCGCCGCCCACCGGGCGATCGAATCGATCACGCTCGACCGGGGCGCTGCCCACCTCAAGGACGAGTTCATGCCGCGCTACGCCGAGCTCATCTACAACGGCTTCTGGTTCTCGCCCGAGCGCGTGATGCTGCAGGCGATGATCGACAAGAGCCAGGAAGACGTCGAAGGCACGGTGCGGCTGAAGCTCTACAAGGGCAACGTCATCGTCACCGGCCGCAAGTCGAAGAAGACGCTTTATTCCGATGCGCTTGTCACCTTCGAGGACGATCGCGGCGCCTACGACCAGAAGGACGCCGCCGGTTTCATCCGTCTCAATGCACTGAGGCTGAGGACGCTTGCGGCAAGGAACCGTCGCTGAAGCTGCTAATCTCCCCCGCAAGGGGGGAAATTGGCCATCATCCCGGCTTTCGCCAATCTGCAAGCCAACAAAAAGCCCGGCATAGGCCGGGCTTCTCGTCGGAGCGGAGATTTCCGTCAGTTGTTATCGATCGCCTCGGCGATGCGGGCGATGGCCTGCTGATAGACGCTTGCCGAATTCCAGCCGGCGATGGCGCCCATATTCGCCTCATAGCCCGCGCCGGCCTGCCAGCCATGGGCTTTGAGGAAGTTGGCGGTGGAAGCCAGCGCCGTGTTCCGGTCGCGCAGATTTCCGTTACCGACGCCATACTTCAGAACATTTCCGGGCAGGAACTGCGTATGGCCGATCTCGCCATGCATGGCGCCGACCGAGGAGGCGCTCAGCGCGCCGCGATCGACCAGCTTCAGGGCTGCGATGGCATGCGGGGTAAAATAATCGGGGCGGCGGCAATCATAGGCCAGCGTTAGAATGGCGGAGACCGTGTTCTGGTTGCCCATGGAGGCGCCGAAGCCGGTCTCCATGCCCCAGATCGCGAGCAAGACGCCCGGCGGCACGCCGTAAGTCTGTTCGATCCTGTCGAACATCGCCGCGTTCTGCTTCTTTAACGCACGGCCCTTGGAAATGATGGCGGCCCCGCCACGACGCTGCATGAACGCTTCCACCGAGCCGCTGAAAGCCTTGTGGATCGCGCGGTCGGCAGCGATCGTCCTTGTCGCGTAAGTCGCGCCGGCCAACGCGGATAGACCCCTCTGGCCCACGCCCTCGGCTTGTGCTTCCGCGGCAAACTGCTGTTTCCATGCCTCGAAGCCGGCGCCGTTCTTGCCGCAGCTGGCCGCAGCCTGCGCGCCTGTCGTCAGCCCGAAAGCCGCCACAACGGCGGCCATGAAAATCCTGCCCTTGGCAAAAAATGCCATATCGTTCTCCTGGTTGCCTGAATCACGTCCCGGTTGCGAATTTGCCAGTGAAGCGCCCGGTTGTCACCGCCCGCGCGGGCTGCGCGGCGCTTGACGCTGGCGAATGCCGGGGAATTTGCCCACGATCAAGCATAAATTATGGCGCAAGGATTTATTGTGGCGTGTCTTGAAGCAAGACGCCGATGTTGTGATCATTGGCGCAGGCTCGCCTATGCGGCAGCCCATCCCGGCTGTTCCGAAGCGCGCCACACTGATGCATCCGGTGGCGGAGAAGATCTTCTTCGCCGGCGAGCATGTCGCCAGACCGCTCATCCAGACTTGTGGCAGCGCGAGATTGTCAGGCGAAAGCGTGGCCAGGCGGGTCGTCGCCCTGCTCGCGACGAAATGCGACGGAACGAGGGCCGGCGACTGGCGTTTGGGCGATGCCCAACTCCGTTGACCTTTTTCCCGCGGTTCGATGACCGATGAAGCTGTTCGACTGCCCTCATTGCGGCCACCGTCTCTATTTCGAGAACGCGCAATGCCTGAACTGTTCGAGCTTGGTGCTTTATGATCCGGAGCGGGCGTGTTTCGTGCTTTCCGGCGGCGACGCCGTTCCATGCGGAAATGCCGACGAGTGCGCCTGCAACTGGCAGGCCGAGCCGGGCAGGATTTTCTGCCGCGCTTGCGCGCTCAACCAATTGATCCCCGACCTTTCGGTGGACGGCAACCGCCGTCGCTGGATCCGCGTCGAGGCGGCGAAGAAACGCGCCGTCTATTCGCTGCTCGCCTTCGGCCTGCCGGTCGCGCCCAAGGCCGGACCGCAGGACGAGGCCGGGCTCGCTTTCGACTTCCTCGCCGATCCGATCGGCGGCGGACCAGGCGGCGAGCGCATCCTCACCGGTCACGACAACGGCAGGATCACCCTCAACGTCGCCGAGGCCGATTCCGCCGAGCGCGAGCGGCGGCGCGTCGAGATGGGCGAGAACTACCGCACTTTGCTCGGTCACTTCCGCCACGAGCTCGGCCACTATTACTGGGACCGGCTGATCCGCGACGATCCTGAGCGGCTTTCAGGCTTTCGCGCTCTGTTCGGCGACGAGCGGACCGACTACGAGCAAGCGCTGAAGGCCCACTACGCCAACGGCGCGCCGCCAGACTGGCAGCAGCGCCACATCTCGGCCTATGCGACGTCCCACCCCTGGGAAGACTGGGCCGAGACCTGGGCGCACCACCTGCACATCACCGACACACTGGAAATGGTGCATGCGCTGAATTTTCCGCTCGGCCGGCTGGAGACGGTGGAAGCCAACGACCTGCCGCCTGGCGATACGGGCGGGCATTCGCGTCCGGCGCCCGCCGAACCTGATCCGGCGCCGGTACCGTTCGAACGGATCCTCGTCCGCTGGCTGGTGCTGTCGGAGGCCTCCAATTCGATCAACCGCTGCATGGGACTGCCCGACCTTTATCCCTTCGTCATTTCGGAGATGACGGCGCAAAAACTGGCCTTCGTTCACCAGCTTTTGACCGACTTGCCCAAAGCAGATGGAACAATTCGTGAGCAGGCGACGGCACTTTAGCCGGAACGCATAAGGTTTTGGTTCGTTTTCGAGGCCGAGGGAGTTGAGAACGGAGAGAAACCATGAAAAGCCTCTTGTTTCCGGCACTTGCCGGTGCGCTGCTTGCCATGTCGGGCGCGGCGCTTGCCGACACGCCTGTCTCGGCAGTGACGGATCTGAATGTCCGCGCCGGCCCCGGCCCGCAATATCCCGTTATCGGCGTGCTGGCTGCCGGCCAGTCGGCGACGCTTAGAGGCTGCATCGAAGGCAGCAAATGGTGCACCATCGCCGAAGCCGGCGGCAAAGGTTGGGTCTATTCCGACTATGTGACTGCCGAATTCGGCGGCAGCCGTGTTGTCGTGACGCGCCGGCCGGCTGATGCCGGCATTGCCGTAGTCGCTCCGCCGACGGATGATATCTACACCACGGACACCTACACCGGCGCTATCGTTTCCGGCGACGACGCAATCGAGCCGATCGCCAGGCCGCCGGCCGAGGTAGGCACTTATGTCACCACGCACCGGGTCGAGCCGGTCTATCTTGAGGGCGAAGTGGTGACCGGCGCGGTGCTGCCCGACACGGTCGAGCTGCGCGAGATTCCGGATTACAACTACCGCTATGTCTATGTGAACAACCAGCCGGCGCTGGTCGATCCGGGCACGCGGCGCATCGTCTATGTGATGCGCTGATCGACGTTGATTCGAAAGGCGGCCGCCGGCAAACAGGCGGCCGCCTTTCGAAGAATGCCAAGGCCGGGGAAGGCTGTAGCTCGCCGGCGCCGATTTCGACCTGCAGCCAAGATTTCAGGGTTCGCTTCGCCCGTTGCTCCGCCTTGGACGAGGAAGGCGGGGTGGCTCCGTCAAACGCTTCACGCCCTTGGATGCGCCCGGTCGTAGATGTCGAGCAGCCTTGCCGTGTCGACGCCGGTATAGATCTGGGTGGTCGACAGGCTGGCATGGCCGAGCAGTTCCTGGATGGTGCGCAGGTCGCCGCCGCGGCCGAGCAAATGCGTGGCGAAGGAATGGCGCAAGGCATGCGGCGTCGCGGTTTCCGGCAGGTTGAGGGCCGAGCGCAGCTTCGCCATCTCGCGCTGGACGATGGCCGGATTGAGCGGGCCGCCGCGAGCGCCGCGGAACAGCAGCTGTTTCGGATCGATGTGGAAGGGACACAGCCGCCGGTATTCGGCGACCGCCCTGAGCGCCACCGGCAGCACCGGCACCAGCCTTGTCTTGCCGCCCTTGCCGTTGATGCGCAGCACCGTGTCAGCCTCGGTGGCGAGATCGGCCCCGGTCAGGCCCAGCGCTTCTGAGATGCGCAGGCCGGAGCCGTAGAGCAGCGTCAGAACGGCGGCGTTGCGGGCGGCGATCCAGGGTTCCTCTGCGAGTTGGCCCTCGACAGTCACGACCTGCTTGGCATCGCTCGCCGTCAGCGGTTTCGGTAGCGATTTCGGCTGGCGCGGCGCGCGCAGGGCGGCCGCACCCGCCGCGTTGACGAGGCCGCGCTTTTCGAGAAAGCGCAGCAGCGACCGGATGCCGGCCAAGCCGCGGCCGAGCGTGCGGGCGCCGGCGCCGCCGTTGCGGCGCGCGGCGAGGAAGCCGCGCAGGTCGGCCGGCCGCAGGTCGGCGATGTCGGCAATGCCGGGCGGGCCGCCGCAATGCCCGGTCAGGAAATGCAGGAACTGACGGGTATCGCGCTCATAGGCTTCGACCGTTTCGGGCGACAGCCGGCGCTCGCGCGCCAGCATCTTGAGCCAGCTCGCGCGCGCCGCCTGGAGGTCGGGTTTTGCCGGGATGAGGAATTCCTGCATGCCGGCATTTTCGGGCAGCGAAGTTAGGAAGCGGTGAAGAGGCGATCATTGAAATGACGGCTTCAGAGGATTAGAGCAGGGCAAAGGAAAGTACGCCGATGTCGAAGCTCGAAAACCCCGTACAGATGGCCGTTGTCGGCGCCGCGCATGGCATCAAGGGCGAATTGCGGGTGAAAACCTTCACCGGCGATCCGCTGGCGCTGGCCGACTACGGGCCGCTCTACGCCAAGGATGGTCGCGCCTTCCAGATCCTCGACATCAGGCCGGCCGGCACGGTGGTCGTCGTGCGCTTCAAGGGCGTCGGCGACCGCAACGCCGCCGAGGCGCTCGCCGGCACCGAGCTGTTCGTCGATCGTTCGGTGCTGCCGGACGATGGCGAGGAGGACGAGTTCTACCATGCCGACCTCATCGGCCTGGAGGTCAGGGACGACACCGGCGTCATCGGCAGGGTCGTCGCCGTGCACAATTTCGGCGGCGGCGACATACTCGACGTCACGCTCGCCGGCCGCAAGGGCGTGCTTATCCCGTTCACGCAAGCCGCGGTGCCGCATGTGTCGATCGCCGACGGCTTCGTTCAGGTCGATCCGCTGGCGGCAGGGCTGGTCGATGACGAGGAGAGCCAGGCGCCCGGCCGTTCCGGCTTCGATCCAAAGGGGCGGCCGCGCGGACCGAAGGACGCCGGGGGCAACCGGTGAGCTTTGCCGCCTCGGTGCTGACGCTCTATCCGGAGATGTTTCCGGGCGCGCTTGGCATTTCGCTCGCCGGCCGGGCGCTGGAAGCCGGCACCTGGTCCCTGGAAGCAATCCAGATCCGCGATTTCGCCGCCGACCGGCATCGCACCGTCGACGATACGCCGGCGGGCGGCGGCGCCGGCATGGTGATGCGCGCCGACGTGCTGGCCAGGGCCATCGACCACGTTTCGCCGCTGGGCGATGAACGTCCAAGGCTGCTGATGAGCCCGCGTGGAAAACCGCTGACGCAGGCGCGGGTGCGCGAACTCGCCGCCGGGCCGGGTGCCGTCATCCTGTGCGGCCGCTTCGAGGGGGTCGATCAGCGGCTGATCGAGGCGCGTGGCCTGGAGGAAGTGTCGATCGGCGATTTCATCCTGTCGGGCGGCGAGCCGGCCGCACTTGTGCTGCTCGATGCGGTGGTGCGGCTGCTGCCCGGGGTGATGGGCAACGCCGTCTCGGGCGAGGAAGAAAGCTTCGAGAACGGCCTGCTCGAGCACCCGCATTACACGCGGCCGCAGGAATTCGAGGGCAGGCAAATCCCCGAAGTGCTGACCTCCGGCAATCACAAGAAGATCGCCGAGTGGCGTCGCGCCGAGGCGGAGAAGCTGACGCGGGAACGCCGGCCCGATCTGCTGGCGGGTGCTCAGCCCTTGGTGAAGTAATAAAAGGCCAGAAAAAGGCCGACGCCGACGACGAAGCCGCGCACGACCCCTTGCGGCACGCGCCTGGCAATCCAAACCCCGGCATAGCCGCCCAGCGCCCCGCCGGGGATCATGACGATCGCCTGTGGCCAGGCGACGACGCCGCCCGAAACGAAAACCAGGATGGCGATTGCCGCGATGACCACCGCCAGCATGTTCTTCAGCGCATTGAGCTTGTGGTAGTCGCCGGCCTGCGTCAGACCAAGGGTAGCAAGCATCATCACGCCCATGCCCGCGCCGAAGAAGCCGCCGTAGACCGACGTCAGGAACTGCGCCAGCGATCCGGCGAGCGAGCCGACCGAGGCCTGGTGGTCCGGTCCGGCCGCCGGCTTCAGCCATGGACCGGCCGCGAACAGGGCGGTCGCGGCAATGAGCAACCAGGGCACGAGGGCACGGAAGGACGTGTTGGAGAGCGCGAGCAGAATGAGCGAGCCGACCAGCGCGCCAAAGCCGGATATCACGCAGAGCACAAGCGCCTGGCGCCAGAAATGCCTGATGTCGTTGAGATAGGCGAGCGTCGAGGTGATGTAGCCCGGAAACTGAGTCACCGAGGACGTTGCGTTGGCGACGATCGGCGGCAGGCCGACCAGCGTCATAGCACCAAAGGTGACGAAAGTGCCGCCACCGGCGACGGCGTTCACCGCGCCCGAGACAAAGCCCGCGAGGAAGAGCAGGAGGGCATCGAAGAATGTCATCGAGGGGCGGCCCGGGAAATACGCTTTCCCGGCTTAGAAAGCTTGGATGGCGCGCGCAACCCGGCACGACGGCAATATGATGGGGCCATAGATTTCAAAAATTAGGCGTCAAAGGCGTGACAAAGCGCCGAAATAGCTGTATGTCGCCGCCCGAACCGGAAGAACGATCTTCCGGACCCGTCAACGAATGGCGGTGTAGCCGTCCCTGTCCGATGCCCCCGATTTGAATGTCTGGGCAAAGGACATAGCCGAGCGGTCATTGGAACTGCAAGGCGAGTCGAGGACGCTCTGGCTGTCGGAAGAACAAGAAGTGGATATTTGAGATGGATCTGATCCGTCAGCTCGAGGCCGAGCAGGCCGCCAAGATCGAAGCCAAGCGCAAGCTGCCCGAATTCCAGCCCGGCGACACCGTGCGCGTCCAGGTGCGCGTCACAGAAGGCAGCCGTACCCGCGTCCAGGCCTATGAGGGCGTCGTCATCGCCCGTTCCGGGTCCGGCTTCCAGGAGAATTTCACCGTCCGCAAGATTTCCTACGGCGAAGGCGTCGAGCGCGTGTTCCCGGTCTACTCGCCGATGGTCGAAGGCGTCGAGATCGTGCGTCGCGGCAAGGTGCGCCGCGCCAAGCTCTATTACCTGCGCGACCGTCGCGGCAAGTCGGCCCGCATTTCGGAAAATACCGGCGTGCGCGCCCGCAAGCTGAACGATGAAGAGCGTGATGCGCTGAACGCCGAGCGCGCCCGCATCGAGGCCGAGAAGGTCGCCGCCGCCGAGGCGCTGGCCGCGGAGAAAGCCGCGCAGGACGCCGCCGAGAAGAAGGCTGCCGAATCCGCGTCGGCCGAATAAGGCGCTTCTGCAGATCGTTTTGGAAAGGCGGCTTCGGCCGCCTTTTTCGTTTGGCGGTACGCAACGTCGCCTTCGGGTCTGCGCTGCGTCGCTCCGCTCCCTTGCTCCGCCCGCGGATGACAAATCGGTTGACATCCATTTATCTTGTACACTAAATAATCGTGCACAGGATAAAATGGAGAGTTTAAATGTCAGCACTCTACACCACCGAGGCTCGCGTCGTTGGTGGCCGCGCGGGCCATGCCGAGACCAGCGACGGCCTGCTCAAGCTCGATCTGGCGATGCCGAAGGAGCTCGGCGGGCAGGGTGGTGCGACCAATCCCGAGCAGCTTTTCGCGGCAGGCTATGGTGCCTGCTTCGAAAGCGCGATCCGCTTCGTCGCGCGCAAAAAGAAGTTGCCGCTCGAGCATGCGGTGGTGACGGCGACCGTCAGCCTATACCCCAACGACCAAGGCGGCTTCAGGCTGGGCGTGGCACTGGCGGCGGAGATCAAGGGTCTTGATCAGGCGGCAGCGGATGCGCTTGTATCCGAGGCGCATCAGATTTGCCCGTATTCCAACGCCATCCGGGGCAATATCGATGTGGCGCTTTCCACGGCAGCGCTCGCGGCAAAGGCGGCATGACGACCAAGATCGAAACGAGATCCAGCGATGTCCCGGCGGATAGCTCTGTCGGGACGATCGCCGTTCCGCGTCTCGACCAGCAGCTCTGCTTCGCGCTCTACTCCGCAAGCGGGCTGATGACCAAGCTTTACCGGCCGCTGCTCGACCCGCTCGGCCTCACCTATCCGCAATATCTGGCAATGCTGGCGCTGTGGCAGCGGTCGCCGACGACGGTCGGCGAGCTCGGCGAGGCGTTGGGGCTGGATTCGGCGACGTTGACGCCGCTGATCAAGCGCATGGAAGCGGGCGGCCTGGTCACCCGCCGTCGCGACAGCGCCGACGAGCGCAGGGTGCTGGTCGAGCCGACAGCCAAGGGCCAGGCGCTGCGGTCGAACATGAAGGATGTGCAGGCGGCGCTTGCCTGCAGCATGCCGCTGGAACGCGCCGAGCTGAAAGCCCTGCATGGCACTCTCACCCGGCTGGTCGCGGGGCTGCGCCAAGCGGTCGCGGATTCCGCGGAATAGTCCGTCGCATGGCTGCGTTCGGGAACCGTGCCGATCAGAGCATGGGAATCCGCTTTGGCGCTCATCGATGCAGCGGATCGGCTTGCAAGGCGCTTGCGGAAAGCTAAAGTCGGCGCCGGCTTTTCTGTTGGGGCGAGCGTAGCGCCGCCGTTCAGGTTCGGGAGTTTGTCATGACCAAGTCGAAACTGCTGCTGGCCGCCTTGCTGGCCTGTCTTCTCGCGCCCGTCGCGGCGCTTGCCGACACACTGCCCGATCTCGGTGGCAAAAAGGTTGTTGTGGTTACGGAAAACGCCTACCCGCCGCTGCAGTTCATCGACAAGAAGACCGGCAAGCAGATCGGCTGGGAGTATGACGCGATGGACGAGATCGCCAAGCGGCTGAATTTCAAGGTCGAGTACCAGAACACCTCCTGGGACGCGATGATCCAGGCCGTTTCCGACAACCAGTACAATATCGGCATGACCGGCATCACCATCAAGGACGAGCGCAAGGCGAAGGTCGATTTCTCCGACCCATACATGCGCTCGGAACAGTTCATGCTGGTGCGCGGCGACGAGAGCCGCTTCACCGACGCCAAGAGCTTTGCCGCCTTCAAGGACGGGCTGATCGGCGCGCAGGCCGGCACGACGCCCTTCTATACCGCCGTCTACAGCGTGCTCGACGGCAATGAGCAGAACCCGCGCATAAAACTGTTCGAGACGTTCGGCGCCAGCGTGCAGGCGCTGAAATCCGGCGATGTCGACGTGGTGCTGACCGACGGCACGGCGGGCAAAGGCTATGCCGACGCATCCGAAGGCAAGCTCAAGCTCATCGGCGGCCCGCTCGGCAGCGAGGATTTCGGCTTCATCTTCCCCAAGGGCTCCGAGCTGGTGAAGCCGGTCAACGCCGCGATCGCCGCGCTCAAGGCAGACGGCACGCTCGACGCGCTGAACAAGAAGTGGTTCCTCGACTACAAGATGGGGCAGTAGGCTCCTTTGCTGCGAATGATGCGCGACGGCGGCGGGCGGAAAACCGCGAAAGCCTCATTCCTTCCCACCTCCCTCTGTTCTGCCGGACATCTCCCCCGCAAGGGGGGAGATCGGCTGTCAGCTTCGCTTTCGCAAATCGCTGACGTTGCAAGAAGAGCGCCTGCGACAAAACTGCTGATCTCCCACCCTGCGGGGGAGATGCCCGGCAGGGCAGAGGCGGGTGTGCCGGAACGCGGCCTTCGCAGCTATGCTGCCGGCATCGCCTGATGTCCGCCGCACCCTCCACCGCCAAATCCGAGTTCCCCTGGTGGCTGGCCGCAGCGGCCATCCTGGCGCTCGCCGCGGCGCTGGCCATCGCCGCGAGCGACCTTTATGCCGAGGTCTTCGCCACCGTCGCCAAGGGCATCGGCATCACCGTCTTCGTCACAGTCGTCGGCTTCGCGCTGGCCTCCGCGCTTGGACTCGGCATCGCGCTGATGGCCTTGTCCGGCTCACAATGGCTGCGCCAGATCGCGCGGTTCTATGTCGAGATCATCCGCGGCGTGCCGATCCTGGTGCTGCTGTTCTGGATCGCTTTTGCCGGGGCACCGGCATTCGTCGCGGCATGGAACGCGCTCACGGCGCCGCTGCAGAGCGCCGGCTTGATCGGCGAGCTCCTGGTGCGCGACGTTTCGCTTCTGTGGCGCGCCATCATGGCGCTCACCATCGGCTATTCGGCCTTCATCTCGGAAGTGTTCCGGGCCGGCATCCTGTCGGTCGAGAAGGGTCAGATCGAGGCGGCAAAGGCGCTCGGGCTGACGCGTGTGCAGCGCTTCCGGCTGATTGTCTTTCCGCAGGCGATCCGCACCATCCTGCCGCCGCTCGGCAACGATTTCGTCGCCATGGTCAAGGATTCCTCGCTGGTCTCTGTGCTGGGCGTTGCCGACATCACCCAGATCGGCAAGGTCTATGCCGCCGGCTCGTTCCGCTTTTTCGAGACCTATTCGATCGTCGCCTATATCTATCTGATCTTGACGGTCGGCCTGTCGCTGGCGCTGCGGGCGCTTGAGAAACGGCTGCGAACGGCAGCATGAGCAATAGCCGCCGGACCAAGAGCGCGTTACGCTTCCTGGGTTGGTAACGTCCAGGAGCTGACCCATGACTTTCGACAAGGCCAATGCGGCGCTGGACTCCGTCTATTCGGCCGAGACGCCGGAGGCGCTCGCCAAGGCCTATGCCGAATGGGCTGCGACCTATGACAGCGAGACCGCCTCGCTCGGTTATCTGCTGCCCTTCCTCATCACCGCCTGGGTGGCGCGGCATGTGCCGGCGGGCGAAGGCCCGCTGCTCGACGCCGGTTGCGGCACCGGCCTGTCCGGGCCGTCGCTCAAGGCCCTGGGCTATGGCGACATCGCCGGTCTCGACCTTTCCGACGACATGCTGAAGATCGCAGGCAGCCGCCAAGCCAACGGCAAGCCCGCCTACAGCGAGCTGAAAAAGGCAATGCTCGGCGACCCGCTGCCCTGGCCGGACGACCATTTCCGCGCCTTCTTCTCGACCGGCGTCTTTACGATCGGCCACGCGCCGGCCGAGGGCCTGCACGAACTGGTGCGCATCACGAAGAGCGGCGGCCACGCCATCTTCACCGTGCGCGACCAGGTCTTTGAGAGCGGTGGCTTCCAGGCGGTGTTCGACCAGCTCAGGCAGGCAAGGAGATGGCGGCCGGTCGAGGAAAGCCCGTGGTTCCGCTGCTATGCGATCGGCGACCCGGACGCGCTGGTGAAGACTTTCGTGTTCGAAGTGATGTGAGCGGGTAAACCTGGCGCCATTCCTCGCCCCCGCGAAAGCGGGGGAGAGGTGGCCCGGCGAAGCCGGGACGGAGCGGGGGCGACATTCGCGACGCCAAAACCCGGTGACGAACAGGGCGCGAGACTGAAGGCTCAAGGCGCCCACCGGCCCTAAACTCCGGACGCCGCGCAGGCCCCTCTCCGTCCCGGCTTCGCCGGGCCACCTCTCCCCACTTCGTGGGGCGAGGAACCAGGTTCTTGTCGCAATTGCCGAAAGGCCAAAACATTGCTATCTACCCGGCCATGGAAGAGCTTTTCGGCGATCCGGCCTATAAAGGTTTCGTGCTGCAGGACAGGAAGCGCCTGCCGTCGCGATTTGCCGCGCGCGTGTCCGGCGCCCTCACGAGCCGACTTAGCTGAGGCCGACTGATCCAGTCGCTTCGCCGGTCAGAAGCCCCGGCGCCAGCTTTTCCCATTCTCATATCGACGGATTTACGCACATGAGCGCACCGCGCACCCTCTACGACAAGATCTTCGACGACCATGTCGTCGACCGCCAGGATGACGGCACCTGCCTGCTCTATATCGACCGCCACCTCGTCCACGAGGTCACCAGCCCGCAGGCCTTCGAAGGCTTGCGCATGAGCGGCCGAAACGTTCGCCATCCTGAGAAGACGCTCGCCGTGGTCGACCACAACGTGCCGACCTCGCCCGAGCGCAAGTTCGGCATCAAGAACGAGGAAAGCCGCATCCAGGTCGAGGCGCTGGCCAAGAACGCCAAGGATTTCGGCATCGAATATTATTCGGAGAACGACGTCCGCCAGGGCATCGTCCACATCATCGGGCCGGAGCAGGGCTTCACGCTGCCCGGCATGACCATTGTCTGCGGCGATAGCCACACCTCGACGCACGGCGCGTTCGGCGCGCTGGCGCACGGCATCGGCACTTCGGAAGTCGAGCATGTGCTGGCGACGCAAACTTTGATCCAGCGCAAGGCCAAGAACATGCTGGTGCGCGTCGACGGCCAGCTTCCGGAAGGCGTCACCGCCAAGGATATTATCCTCGCCATCATCGGCGAGATCGGCACCGCCGGCGGCACCGGCTATGTCATCGAATATGCCGGCGAGGCGATCCGCTCGCTGTCGATGGAAGGCCGCATGACGATCTGCAACATGTCGATCGAGGGCGGTGCGCGCGCCGGCTTGATCGCGCCGGACGAGACCACCTTCGCCTATGTGAAGGACAAGCCGCGCGCGCCGAAGGGCGCCGCCTGGGACGCCGCGCTTGCTTACTGGAAGACCCTGCATTCCGACGAAGGTGCGCATTTCGATAAGGTGGTCGTGCTCGATGCGCAAAAACTGCCGCCGATCGTCTCCTGGGGCTCCTCGCCCGAGGATGTCGTGTCGGTACAGGGTTTCGTGCCGAATCCGGCCGACATCGCCGACGAGAACAAGCGTTCCTCGAAGCTGCGCGCGCTCGACTATATGGGGCTGACGCCCGGAACCAAGATCACCGACATCGCGCTCGACCGCGTCTTCATCGGCTCCTGCACCAATGGCCGCATCGAGGACCTGCGCGCCGCCGCCAAGGTGGTCGAGGGCAAGAAAGTCAATCCGCGCGTCAATGCCATGATCGTGCCGGGCTCCGGCCTGGTGAAGGAGCAGGCCGAAGCCGAAGGGCTCGACAAGATCTTCGTCGCCGCCGGTTTCGACTGGCGCGAGCCCGGCTGCTCGATGTGCCTTGCGATGAACGACGACCGGCTGAAGCCGCATGAGCGCTGCGCCTCGACCTCGAACCGCAATTTCGAGGGCCGGCAGGGTTTTAAGGGCCGCACCCATCTGGTCTCGCCGGCCATGGCGGCGGCGGCGGCGATCGCCGGCCATTTCGTCGATATTCGCGACTGGAAGTAACGGCCCGCTGCTGACGCGATCAAAGGCCCGGCGCACCGCGATCCGGGCCTTTTTTCGGTCAGCGGTCGCCGAGCCGGGTAATCTCGTGAAACTCCTCACGTCGGCCAGGCTCATCGGCGGCGACGATCAGCGCCAGTTTCTGCTCGTCGAAAATCTTGAACCACTCGTCCCATTCGACCAGTTCGTAGCCGCCGGCGTTGGGAGGCCGCTCCGGGCGGTCGTCGTCCTCATAGGCGTTCTGGCCAAAAACCAGGCGCAGCATGGGTTGCGTGCCGGCCTCGGGCGAAATGTCGACGATGGCCGGAAATCCGGCGCGCGCCGCTGCCCAGGAACGGATCGCATCGTGCTCGGTCAGGGTGATTGTACCGGCCATCGGAGTTCTCCTGTTTTGTTGAGAACGCTGCTGTTCCGGAGCTGTTCCGTGCCGTCGCTTAACCGCTTGTTTGTGCTTCCGGACTAGCATCTCCCTTTGGGTAACTTGGGGAAGTCACGGTCCGTTGGACACCGGTCTGCTCATAGCGCTGCTCAATCCGACGATAGCGCTGGCGCTCGGCGCTGCGTTCCTCGTGCTGTGGTTCTATCAGCGCCATCGTCCGTATCTGGCGGTGCTGGCGGCGAGCTACTGCCTGTCGGCGTCAGGTTTCCTGCTGCAATATTTCACGTTGCCGCTCGGCATCGTGGCGACCAAGCTGATCTCCAACATATGTTTCACAATAGCCGCCTGCTGCCTTTCCGGCGCGATCATCGCGCGCTACGGCCGGCGCGTGCCCTATTTCGGCATCGGCATCATGGCCGTCGGCGGGCTCGCCGCCTTCGCATGGTTCATGTTCGTCGAGCCGGATCTTACCTGGCGCGTGCTCAGCATGAATTTCGGCTTCGGCGGCCTGAGCCTGCTCGTCGCCGCCGAGCTCAGGACAGTGCGCAACAATGGGCCTGAGAAAATCCTGTTCACGCTGGCCCTGCTTTCCGCGCTGAACTTCACCGCCCGTACCCTGATCGTCGTCATCGCTCATGGACCGTTCCCAAGCTATGACGGCTTCTACGGCTCGTCCTACTGGACGACGGCGCTGCTCTCGCATGCGCTTCTCTCCCTCTTGATCGCGCTCTGCCTGTTCACCGCGGCCGCGCTCGATGTCATGAAGGCGCTCAAGGCCGAAACCCATACCGATCCGCTGTCCGGCCTCCTCAACCGCCGCGGCTTCGAGGAACGGGCGGGAGCTCTGCTCGATCAATGCGCCAAGGCCGGGTTTCCCGTCGCGCTGGTGCTTGCCGACCTCGATCACTTCAAAGCGCTCAATGACCAGCACGGACATGAGGCGGGCGACCGGGTGATTGCCGACTTCGCTGCCAAGCTGCGCTTTGCCACCGGCGCGCGCGGCGCTGCGGGCCGCATCGGCGGCGAGGAGTTCGCCGTGCTTCTGCCGCTCAGCGATCTCGCCGCGGCGCGCCTGTTCGCCGAAGCGATCCGCACCTTCTATTCGGCCGGAGCCGTTGACGGCCTGCCGCCCGGCACCAGGGTGACAGCGAGCTTCGGCGTCGCGGCCCGCAGCGGCGTGGAAGGGCTGGCGCCGCTGATGCGCCGCGCCGACGAGGCGCTTTACAAAGCCAAGAGGAATGGCCGCGACAGCGTCCGCCTTTCCTACGAGCGCCCCGAAACCGCCTTCGTGCCTGAAGCGGTGAGCGTCGGCTGAAATCGCAGGCTAACCCGTCCAGAGCAGCTGACCAGCCAACATCACTGTCCGAAGGCGTGCGGCGTTAACGTGTTTTTCGCCGGTCGATGGTTTTCTGCCTGGGCCGGCTTCGAAGGGAACATGGGCAGCGCTGATTTCATCCTGATGATCAATCTGCTCGTCGCCGGGCTGTTGGCGGCGGCCTTCGCGGCGATCGCCGTCCACGACGTCGGGCGTCTGTCGGCGCGCTGGCTGGCTTTCGGCTATTTGCTCGGGATGGCCTATTTCGCCATCGAGTTCAGCATCCCCGCTTTTGCCGATGCCCGGCTGCCGGTTGTCATGGCCTTCGCTGTCTTCCTCGGCGCAACCATCGCCTTCAACGGCGGGCTTGCCCACAAATATGGCGTGGCGCCGCCCTGGGCGCCGATGTTGGGCTTCCTGGCCGTGGCCTCGGCCGCCGTCTATCTGGTGCAGGACCTGCCGCGATACTCGCTCACCCGCATGTTGACCTATCAGCTTCCTTATGCGGCCATGCAGTTCACCGCTCTTGGCATCGTACTGTCCTCCAGGCAGCGGCTCGAGCGGCTCGATCACCTGCTGATGCTCGTGCTCGCGGCAAGCGCCCTGCAGTTCGCATCAAAGCCTTTGATCGCCGGCGCGCTGGGCGGCTGGGGCGCCAATCCGCAATCCTATGTGCAGACGGGTTATGCGCTCGTGTCGCAGTCGCTTGGCACCGTGTTCGGTCTGGCGCTGGCGCTGCTCGCGCTCGCCATCCTGGTGCGCGACGTGCTGGCCGAGGCGATGTCGAAATCGGAGACGGACACGCTGTCGCGGCTCCTCAACCGCGGCGGTTTCGAACGCCATGCCGAGCTGGCGTTGCGGGATGCGGTGCGCCGGGGCGTATCGCTGGCGCTGGTCATCGCCGACCTCGACCACTTCAAGAGGATCAACGACAGCTACGGCCATGCCTGCGGCGATCGCGTCATCGAGACCTTCGCAGGCTTGCTGCGCGAGGCAGCGGCCGAGCATCACGTCGCCGGCCGCATCGGCGGCGAGGAATTCGCCATCATCCTTCCCGGCACCAACCTTGCTGCCGCGCGATTGTTCGCGGAAGGCGCGCGCAGCGCCTTCGGCGGGCTGCCGATCGAGGGCCTGCCCGCCGATCACCGCTGCAGCGCCAGCTTCGGCGTCGCCGAGCTTAGTGTGGACGAGGATTTTTCAGGTCTGCTGCGGCGCGCCGACGAAGCGCTTTACGCGGCCAAAAATGGCGGCCGCGACTGCGTGCGCCTTTCGGTCGGGACCGCGCGCCGGCAGTTCCCGGCGGCGGTCAGCGGCAGGGGCTGAGGTTGGGCATCTCGCCGTCGGAGAGCCCGTACATATAAGAGCGGCCCTTGATGAAGACCGGCGGCTGGTAGCAGCCCGGGGCGCCGGCAGCGTCGGAATCGTAGCTGACGTCGGGCTGGCCGGCGCCGGTGAAGTTCGAGAGCTGCTTGGCGTGCCTGCCCTCGCCGACGATGATGCGCTTGTAGCCGGCGGCGCTGTCGATGACGAGGTTGCCGAAGGAATCGGCATAGACGCGGTCGTGATGGCGCAAGCCGGCTTCGGCCGGCGCAGCAATTGCAGTGGCGAGTGCCGTCAGCGTAACGGCCGCCAGGCTTGCCCGCACTGAATTCCAACGCATGTCGCTCTCCCTTGGACGGTGCGACCCTCGGGATCGCCCTGCAAACGTCGTGCGAATCGGAAATTAACCTTTTCTTAACCTTTGTTAAGTGGGCAGACGGGCATCAGGACCGGAACTTAATGAACATGGTTAATTTCGGCGCCTTGGCTCCGCCTGTCGCGCCGCCCGTCCCGGCCCAGCTGACCCAGGCGAACTTGATCTTGGCACATTGCGTGGCTAGCGTGCCGCGCACGAAAGGGGCAGCACATGACGTTTGGCCGCGCGATTTGGGTGTCGCTCGCTGTTCCGCTGCTTCTTGCGGTTACCGCCTGCGTGCCGCAGGACGGCGTGCCGAAGGCGGCGAATACGGCATCGCCAGCAGTCTCGCCCATTCCAACCAGCCAACCCGTCGCTCCCGCGGCCGGAGCTGCCGCAACGCCCAAGACACCCGCAGCAGCTGCGCCACCTGCAACCAAAATCACCACCGACTTGACCATGCCGCGAGCCGGCGTCGGAACGGCCACCTACAGATGCGGCAATGGCGGCATGATCACCATCCAAAATCTCGGCTCGTCGCTGCGTGTGCTCGGGCCGGATGGCTCGGCCCAAGTGTTTCCAGCGTCGCCCGCCAATCAGACCAGCCGCTACCAGGAAGCGGCAACGCATGACGCAATCGTGATCGACGGTCGCGAGGCGCTGGTCATGAAGAAGGGGTCCACGCCGCAGAGCTGCAAAAGATGACGTATCTTATTGCACTGCAGCGACGTTGCGCCGGCTGCAGATCGACCGCTAATCGATTGAAGCAGAATTTCCCCGTTTTGTCAGACTAAATGACGTTTCCAAAACGATTTTCCGGCTTTGACGCGGTGCAAAAAGCGCATTAGAAACCCGCTATCCGAGGCCCTATGTCGAGGCGGCAAAAGCCGCATCCTTCACGGCTCAGGAACGCCGATCTGGGGGAGCCATGAGCAAATCACCAGCCACCCGCGCAGTCGCCAGACGTGAACGGCCGCTCTCGCCGCACCTGACCATCTATCGGCCGCCGATCACGATGACGATGTCGATCATCCATCGCATCACCGGCGGCGCCCTCTATTTCGGCACGCTCCTGGTGGCGGCTTGGCTGATCGCTGCGTCGAGTTCGCAGGCCGCGTTCGACTGGGTCAACTGGGCCTTCGGCTCCTGGCTCGGCCGGCTGGTCCTGTTAGGTTACACCTGGGCGCTGATGCACCACATGCTGGGCGGCCTGCGCCATCTCGTCTGGGACACCGGCGCCGGGCTCGAAAAAAACACCGCCTCGAAGATCGCATGGGCAACGCTCGCCGGCTCGATCGTGCTGACGCTGCTGATCTGGATCGCGGGCTACATTGCGCGGGGAGCACTCTGATGACCGCAAAAAATTCGGACATGCGCACGCCGCTCGGCAAGGTTCGCGGCCTTGGTTCGGCGCGTGAGGGTACAGGCCATTTCTGGCGCCAGCGGTTGACGGCGGTGGCCAACATCCCGCTCATCCTGTTCTTCGTCGGCTTCCTGATCGCCCTCAACGGCCACGGCTATACGGAAGTGCGGGCATCGCTCGCGAACCCCTTCGTGGCGCTGGTGTTATCGCTGGTGCTGATTTCCGCGCTCTACCACATGCGGATCGGCATGCAGGTCATCATCGAGGACTATGTGCATGGCGAGGCCATGAAGCTGGCGCTGATCGCCCTCAACACGTTCTTCTCAATTGCAGTCGGCGTCGCCTCGCTCTTCGCTCTGCTCAAACTCGCATTCGGAGGCTGACGTCTTGGCCAGCGCAAATACAGCCAGCACGGCTTCGGCCTACACCTTTGTCGATCACAAATTCGATGTGGTGATCGTCGGCGCCGGCGGCGCCGGGTTGCGCGCCACGCTCGGCATGGCCGAGCAGGGGCTGCGCACCGCCTGCATCACCAAGGTATTCCCGACGCGCTCGCACACGGTCGCGGCGCAAGGCGGCATCGCCGCGTCGCTCTCCAACATGGGCCCGGATTCCTGGCAGTGGCACATGTATGACACCGTCAAGGGTTCGGACTGGCTCGGCGATGTCGACGCCATGGAATACATGGTGCGCGAGGCGCCGGCCGCCGTCTACGAGCTCGAGCACTACGGCGTGCCGTTCTCGCGTACCGAAGAGGGCAAGATCTATCAGCGGCCGTTCGGCGGCCACATGATGAACTATGGCGACGGCCCGCCGGTTCAGCGCACCTGCGCCGCCGCCGACCGCACCGGCCACGCCATCCTGCATACGCTTTACGGCCAGTCGCTGAAGAACAACGCGCAGTTCTTCATCGAGTATTTCGCGCTCGACCTGATCATGGAGCCGGACGGCACGTGCACCGGCGTGGTGGCGTGGAATCTCGACGACGGCACCATCCACCGCTTCTCGGCCAAGATGGTGGTGCTGGCGACCGGCGGCTATGGTCGCGCCTATTTCTCCGCCACTTCGGCGCATACCTGCACCGGCGACGGCGGCGGCATGGCCGCGCGGGCCGGGCTGCCGCTGCAGGACATGGAATTCGTGCAGTTCCATCCGACCGGCATCTATGGCGCCGGCTGCCTGATCACCGAAGGCGCGCGCGGCGAGGGCGGCTATCTCGTCAATTCCGAAGGTGAGCGCTTCATGGAGCGCTACGCGCCGTCGGCCAAGGACCTCGCCTCGCGCGACGTGGTCTCGCGCTGCATGACGCTGGAGATCCGCGAAGGCCGCGGCGTCGGCAAGAACAAGGACCACATCTTCCTGCATCTCGACCATCTCGATCCGGCAGTGCTGCACGAGCGGCTGCCGGGCATCTCGGAATCAGCCAAGATCTTCGCCGGCGTCGACCTGACCAAGGAGCCGATCCCGGTGCTGCCGACCGTCCATTACAATATGGGCGGCGTGCCGACCAATTATTGGGGCGAGGCGCTCAACCCGACCTTCGACAACCCGGACCGGGTGTCGCCTGGCCTGATGGCGGTGGGCGAGGCTGGCTGCGCCTCGGTGCACGGCGCCAATCGGCTCGGCTCCAACTCGCTGATCGATCTCGTCGTGTTCGGCCGCGCAGCCGCAATCCGCGCCGGCCAGGTTATCGATCGCAAGTCGTCGATTGCTTCGCCCAATCAGGAATCGGTCGACAAGATCATGGACCGGTTCGACAAGCTCCGCCACGCCAGCGGCTCGACACCGACCGCGGCGCTGCGCGAAAAGATGCAGCGGGCGATGCAGGAAGACGCGGCGGTGTTCCGCACGCAGGAATCGCTGGAAAACGGCTGCAAACGCGTCTCGCAGATCTGGAGCGAGCTCAAGGACGTCAAGGTCTTCGACCGCTCGATGATTTGGAACTCGGATTTGGTCGAGACGCTGGAGCTCGAAAACCTGATGGTCAACGCCATCGCCACGGTCTACGGCGCCGAAGCGCGCAAGGAGAGCCGCGGCGCGCACGCGCGGGAAGATTTCTCGGCGCGCGACGACGCCAGCTGGCGCAAGCACACGCTGGCCCATGTCAGCGAGGACGGCAAGGTGACGCTCAGCTATCGACCAGTGCACACCGAACCGTTGCTGGCGGAAAAGGATGGCGGCATCAGCCTGGCCAAGATCGCGCCAAAGGCCAGGGTCTACTGACCATGGCATTGGCGGCCGCGGGATATTCCGGCACGCCCCTTCCGGCCAAGCTCGGCCTGAAGGACGGCATGGTCGCCGCCTTCATCGCCCTGCCGCCGGAGCTCGACGAGTTGGCTGGGGCCGTCGCGTTTGCCGGGGTCGATCGGCTGCCCAGGTGGTCGGCGATCTCCGGCAACCGGAAATACGATGCCGTGCACGCCTTCACCCGGCAGCGCGCCGAGATCGAGGACGGCCTTGCCGGCATCGAGACGGCGATCAAGCGCGACGGAATGGTCTGGGTCTCCTGGCCGAAGAAAGCTTCGAAAGTGCCGACCGACGTCACCGAGGACGTCATCCGCGCCGAGGCGCTCAAGCGGGACCTTGTCGACGTCAAGGTCGCCGCCGTGAACGAAATCTGGTCCGGGCTGAAGCTCGTCATCCGAAAGGACCGCAGGTAATGGTCGAACTCACGCTTCCGAAGAATTCCAAAGTCCAGCAGGGCAAGATCTGGCCGAAGCCGGATGGCGGAACCAATCTGCGCGAATACCGCATCTACCGCTGGTCGCCGGACGATGACGAGAACCCGCGCATGGACACCTATTTCGTCGACATGGACGATTGCGGGCCGATGGTGCTCGACGCGCTGTTGTGGATCAAGAACAAGATCGACCCGACGCTGACGCTGCGCCGCTCCTGCCGCGAAGGCATTTGCGGGTCCTGCGCCATGAACATCGACGGCTCGAACACGCTCGCCTGCACCAAGGGCGCCGAAGACATTTCCGGCGCGGTGAAGATCTATCCGCTGCCGCATATGCCGGTGATCAAGGACCTGGTGCCCGACCTCACCAATTTCTACGCCCAGCACGCCTCGATCGAGCCGTGGCTGAA
This sequence comes from Mesorhizobium sp. WSM3860, assembly GCF_002294995.1. Classification (GTDB taxonomy): domain Bacteria; phylum Pseudomonadota; class Alphaproteobacteria; order Rhizobiales; family Rhizobiaceae; genus Mesorhizobium. Next base: position 175,456 of record NZ_NSGF01000001.1, read on the forward strand.
GACGGTTTCGCCGACGCCCGCCAAGGAATGGCTGCAAAGCCATGAGGACCGCGAGAAGCTCGACGGGCTCTACGAATGCATCCTGTGCGCCTGCTGCTCGACCTCGTGCCCGAGCTACTGGTGGAACGGCGAGCGCTATCTCGGCCCGGCAACGCTGCTGCAGGCCTATCGCTGGCTGATCGACAGTCGCGACGAGGCGACCGGCGAGCGGCTCGACAATCTCGAGGATCCGTTCCGGCTCTATCGCTGCCACACCATCATGAACTGCGCGCAGACCTGCCCGAAGGGGCTGAACCCGGCGAAGGCGATCGCGGAAATCAAGAAGATGATGGTGGAGAGAAGGGTTTAGGGTTCGCGGTTTCGTGGCGATCTCGAACGCCGCGTTCCGTCACACCCCCCTCTGTCCTGCCGGACATCTCCCCCGCAAGGGGGGAGATTGGCTGTCATTCCCGCTTTCGCTAGTCTTAAACGTCGTAAGAATGGACGAACGCATAAGCTGCTGATCTCCCCCCTTGCGGGGGAGATGGCCAGCAGGCCAGAGGGGGGGTGCTGTCCCTCCAGCTTCAAAGGATAGCCACCCCAATGAGCGAAGACCTTCCAATCCTCTCTTCCATCGAAGCCCGCGTGCTCGGCTCACTGATCGAGAAAAAGGAGCTGACGCCGGACGTTTATCCGCTGACGCTGAACGGTGCGCATGCCGCCGCCAACCAGAAGACGGCGCGCGAGCCGGTGATGGCGCTGGAGCTGACCGAGGTCAGGCGGGCGCTCAGCTCGCTCGAACAGAAGCGTCTGGTGCGCCAGGCTTTTGCTTCGCGCGTCGAGCGCTACGAGCATCTGATGGCGCAGCGCTTTTCTCTGACCACGCCGCAGATCGCGGTGATCGGCCTCTTGCTTCTGCGCGGCGCGCAGACGGCGCATGAGCTGCTCGCCCGTTCGGAGCGCATGGCGCGCTTCGGGTCGATCGAAGAGCTTCGCGACAATCTCGACCTCATGATCGGCCGCCGTCCGCCGCTCGTGGAACTGCTCGAACGCGCCCCGGGCCAGCGCGAGGAGCGCTATGTGCATTTGCTGAGCGGGCCGGTGGAGGTGTCGGCAGTGGCGGCGCCGTGGCAGCCGCCGGCGACATCTTCGGATTTCGATCTCGAGGCCCGCGTGAAGGCGCTGGAGGAAGAGGTCGCGGCGCTGCGGGCGAAGATCGAAGCGCTGGGCGGGTAATAGCCCGCTTCAGCCTTCGCTTCGAATCATCGCCGAAGTTTGCGCTGCCCCTCATTGCCCTGCCGGGCATTTCTCCCCGTATAGTGACGGGGAGAAAGAAGCTGGGCGCACCCTCGGCGCCATTCTTGCAAAGATGAGGATTGGCGAAATCACCGACGAGAGCGTCCCTCTCCCCGTCACTATACGGGGAGAGGATGCCGGCAGGCAGGTGAGGGGCGGCGCCAACCCTTATCGTGAGCAGCCCTGCAAAGCGGCGTCGGCTTTCACCCCAGCCTGGCGTCCAACGACACCTTGATGGCGCCGAGCGCCTTTGAGACCGGGCACTCGGCCTTGGCCTTCTCGGCCAGCTCCTGGAACTTTGCCGCGTCGATGCCCGGCACTTTGCCGACCACCGTCAGAGCGCTGCCGGTGATGCCGGTGCCGGGCACCAGCGTGACCACCGCCTTGGCGTCGAGCTGATCGGCGGGCGTGCCGTTCTCGGCCAGGAAATGCGAGAACTGCATGGCGTAGCAGCCGGCATGGGCGGCGGCGATCAACTCTTCCGGATTGGTGCCGGATTTGCCGCTCTCATCCTCGAAGCGCGCACTGAACGAATAGGGTATGCCCTTCAGGGTCCCGCTCTGCGTGTCCAGCGTGCCCTTGCCCTCTTTCAGATTGCCTTTCCAGACGGCGTTTGCGGTGCGGTCCATGAAGTCCTCCTGGCTTGTCGGGGTTCGCGCCGGCGGGCGCCGGCGTTCCCCTGAACTATAGCGCGAGCGCGCCGGAAGACCATGGCGCGATTGCGCCCGCGAAGTCGGCGCCCGCGAAAAAATTCTCAAAAAAAGCGCCTGCAAAAATGTCGACTTCCCGGCGGCCGGACCGTCCTGCGGGCGGCCACGAAGTTAGGGGCCGAAGGAGGTTGAGATGGACAATCTGTTTTTCGCACTTTGGAGGCGTCCCGGCCGAAGGGTGCAACGACCGGAAGACTTCTGGCTGGATCCGCCGCCCTCCGGCCTCGGCCGGCTGGTGGCGGCCGTGGCCATAATCGGGATGGCGGCATGCCTGCTCGATCATGCGGCCGTCAGAAGCAAGGCTGACAGCAACGCCGTCGCCTCCTATGGTTCATCACAGGAAGGGAACTGACAATGAAATATGTCCTGCTGGTCTACGGCGAGGAAAAGGACCTCTTCGCGCTCACGCCGGAAAGATCCGCCAAGCTCGACGCCGACTCGCTCGCCTACGACAGGGAACTCGATCGACGAGGCAAGCTGATCATCGCGCAGGCGCTGCAGCCGGTGAAGATGTCGAAATCGCTCAGGCGGCGCAAGGGCAAGCGGCTGGTCACCGACGGGCCGTTCGCCGAGACGAAAGAACAGCTGCTCGGCTTCGTCATGGTCGAGGCCGCTGATCTCGACGAGGCGATGGCGATCGCAGACGGCATTCCGCTGGCCGAGCTCGGCACCGTCGAGGTCAGGGCGGTCTACGACATACCGGGGTCATGATCGAGAGCTATTAGCGGTTTGTTCATCGCCGCAATTGTCGCGAGTTGAAGCGATGCTGTACTTCTTCTATCGTTGCGTGGATTTCGGGGGGAATTCAGCATGCCTTTTCTGCTCGCGATGCTTGGCCTGCTCGGCGCAGCGGCCATCTGGTGGTACCGGCTGAAGGCGATGAACGAGGCGGCCAGCGAGGTCGCCGACGTTATCGGCCGCGTGCAGGGCAATATCCGCCGCAAGAAGCTGCGCAAACAGGCGGCACTTTCGCCGCTGACGGCGATCGACGATCCGGTCGTGGCCGCCGCGACGCTGATCACCGCGATCGTTGCGGAACATGGCCCCATCCTGCCGCAGCGCGAGGCCGTCATCCGCGAGGTGATCGCGCAGATTGCCGGCAATCCTAAGAAGACCGACGTGGCCGTCGTCTACGCCAAATGGGCAGCCTCGCAGATCGACGATACCACGATCGTCATCGACAAGCTGGCGCCGTTGTTGCGCGAGCGCCTCGACCCGCACGAAAGGGACGATCTGCTCAGCATGCTGAACCGGGTGGCACAGGGCGGCGAGCAACGCCTGCGGATCGCCGACCAGCGGATTTTGCGGTTGCGGCAGAAGCTCGGCTTCGAGGTCAATTGAAGCCTGCGGGCAGTCAGCTTCGGATATTAAACCAATCTCGGGCGTCTGTGCCGCCCCTCACCTGCCTGCCGGCATCCTCTCCCCGTGTAGTGACGGGGAGAGGGGCGCTCTCGTCGGCGGTTTCGCCGACGTTGCGCCGATTGGCGTCTTCGATCACTTCGCGTCCGTTCTGGACCCTCCTGAACCTCTGCACTCCTCCCAGATCAGATCGCCTCGCCCTTCAACAGCCGCGGCGTGTCGCCTGACAGGCCCGAGGCCTGGCGGATAAAGAAGTCCTTGAGCTTCGGCATGCGCTCGACGAGGCCGAGGCCAATGTCGCGCACGGCGCGCAGCGGGCCGATGTCGTTTGAAAACAGACGGTTCAGCACGTCGGTGGTGACGCCCATCTGCAACGTGTCGAAGCGGCGCCATTGCTGGTAGCGCTCGAGCACGTCGAGCGCGCCGATGTCCTGGCCGAGCCGGTCGGCCTCGACCACCACTTCGGCAAGTGCTGCGACATCCTTGAAGCCGAGATTGAGGCCCTGACCGGCGATCGGATGGATGCCGTGCGCGGCATCGCCGGCGAGCGCGATGCGCGGCACGACGAAGGCGCGGGCAAGGATAAGGCCGAGCGGCCAGGCGCGCGGCTTGTCGGCGACGCGGATCTCGCCGAGCTTCAGCCCAAAGCGCTGCTCCAGCTCATGCTCGAAGACGAACTCGTCGCCCTCGACCAGCCTCTGCGCGTCTTCCGTGCGCTCGACCCAGACGATCGAGGAGCGATTGGTGCCGTCCTCTTCGGGCTTCAGCGGCAAGGTGGCGAAGGGGCCGGCGGGCAAAAAATGTTCCTCGGCGCGGCCATTGTGCGGGCGCTCATGGGCGACCGTGCAGACGATGCCGGACTGGCCGTATTCCCATTTCACCGTCTTGATGCCGGCCATGTCGCGCAGCTTCGAATTGACGCCGTCGGCGGCGACGAGCAGGCAGGCCTTGAGCGCGGCGCCATCGGCCAGATGCACGGTGATGCCGGCGCCGTTCGTGTCGAAGGCGCTGACGGCCATGCCTTCGATGATGTCGATGCCGAGTTTTTCGGCGCGGCGGCGCAGCGCGCCGTTGAGAACCCGGTTGGCCACCATATGGGCGAAGGGTTCGCCGGGCGCCACCTCGCCGTCGAAAGTCAAGAACACCGGACGCACCGGATCGGCGGCGCGCGAATCGGTGATGATCATCTCGGTGATCGCCTGCGCTTCCGGCGCGATCTCGTCCCAGACGCCGAGCTGCTCCAGCATGCGGCAGGCCGCGGCGGCGATCGCCGAGGCGCGGCCGTCCTTTTGCCAGAGCCCGGCAGGTGCCGCATCGACAATGGCGACAGCAAGGCTCGGTCGCGCCTGCTTCAGCGACACGGCCGCGGCAAGGCCGACATAGCCGGCGCCCGCCACCAGCACGTCCACCGAGGTTTTGTCCGCTGCATCCGCCTTGCGGTCGACCATGGCACTTTCCTTTCGCGACCTACGGCCGCCGCGGCGGCCGTTGCAGCTTGACTGCCCGGCTCTCCTGCCCGAAACCGGCCATGACACATCTTTGAAGGACGTTGAACATGACGGTGGCCATGGACGAGCTTCTCGACATTCTCGACCTCGAGCAGCTCGAACACAACCTGTATCGTGGTCGCAGCCCCAAGCTCGACTGGCAGCGCGTGTTCGGCGGCCAGACGATCGCCCAGGCGCTGGTCGCCGCCCAGCGTACGGTCGAGCCGGCGCGCCATGTGCATTCGCTGCACGGCTATTTCATGCGGCCCGGCGACACCAAGGTCCCGATCGTCTATGAGGTCGACCGCATCCGCGACGGCGGCTCTTTCACCACGCGCCGGGTGGTGGCGATCCAGCATGGGCAGGCGATCTTCTCGCTGGAAGCCTCGTTCCAGCAGGACGAGGTCGGCCTGGAGCATCAGCTGCCGATGCCGCGCAACGTGCCGGCGCCCGACACCCTTTTGTCGCAGCGCGAGCTGCTCGGCAAGTTCGGCGAGGCGGTGCCGGAAGGCATCAGACGCTACTGGGAGCGCGACCGGCCGATCGAGATGAAGCCGGTGATGCTCAAGCACTATACCAGCCGCGAGAAGCTGGAGCCGGAGCAGAATATCTGGATCCGCACCACGGGCCCGGTGCCGGAAGACCGCGCCACGCAGGCGGCGGTGCTTGCCTATCTCTCGGACATGACGCTGCTCGACACCTCGACCTTCGCGCATGGCCGCGCCATCTTCGATCGCGACATCCAGGCGGCCAGCCTCGACCATGCCATGTGGTTCCACCGTAGTCATTCGCTGGACGACTGGATCCTCTACACGCAGGACAGCCCCTCCACGCAAGGCTCGCGCGGTTTCACCCGCGGATCGCTGTTCGCGCGCGACGGAACGCTGATCGCCTCGGTCGCGCAGGAAGGCCTGATCCGGCTGAAACGCTAAGCCGGCTTCGAGGCAGGCCTAGAAAGCAGGCATTTTCCAAATTTTGCCCATTTTTTAATCACGAGCCATTTCGCCGCTGCGCATGTTTGTTGTGCAAGGGCTGCTGATCACCTTTGTTTACAACAGGTTAATGCCCTGCTTCGGCAATTGGCACGGAGCTTGAATCCTGTTGTGCACTCTCCGGCTCTCCTCGGGATCGGTGAAGGTGTGCAAACGCGGGGGACCGCAACAGCAAAGGGTGAAACCTTATGAAAATCGTGATGGCAATCATCAAGCCGTTCAAGCTCGACGAGGTGCGCGAAGCGCTCACCGCCGTCGGCATCCAGGGCCTGACCGTCACCGAAGTCAAAGGCTACGGGCGTCAGAAAGGACATACGGAAATCTATCGCGGCGCGGAATACGCCGTGAGCTTCCTGCCCAAAATCAAGATCGAGGTCGCCGTCGGCGCCGACATGGTCGACAAGGCCGTCGAAGCCATCAGTTCCGCCGCCAAGACCGGCCAGATCGGCGACGGCAAGATCTTCGTCTTCGGCATCGACCAGGCGGTGCGTATCCGCACCGGCGAAACAGACACCGACGCGCTCTAAGCGGCGACCAGCCATTCCAACGGAGAGTTCAATGAATATTCCTTCCTCCTTGAAGACGACGGGACGCGCGGCCGCTGCGCTCGCTCTCGTAGCGTTCAGCACCGCCGCCGCCTTCGCGCAGGAGGCCGCCCCGGCAGCCACCGCCGCTGCGCCGGCCGCGCCGGCGCCCGCACTCGATACCGGCAACACCGCCTGGATGCTGACGTCGACGGCGCTGGTGCTGATGATGACCATTCCGGGCCTAGCGCTGTTTTACGGCGGCATGGTGCGCAAGAAGAACGTGCTCGCCACCATCATGCAGAGCTTCGCCATCACCTGCCTGGTGACGGTGCTGTGGTTCATGTTCGGCTATTCGCTGGCCTTCTCCGACGGCGGCGGCATGAACAAGTTTATCGGCGGTGCCTCGAAATTCTTCCACCACGGCATCACCACTTCCTCGCTGTGGGCGCCCGGCGTGGCGAACATCCCCGAGTTCGTCTTCTCGATGTTCCAGATGACCTTCGCCATCATCACGCCGGCGCTGATCGCCGGCGCCTTCGCCGAGCGCCTGAAATTCTCGGCGCTCCTGATCTTCATGGGCCTGTGGCTGCTGGTCGTCTACGCGCCGGTCGCGCACTGGGTATGGGGCGGCGGCTTCCTCGCCACCGCCGGTGTGCTCGATTTCGCCGGCGGCACCGTCGTCCATATCAATGCCGGTGTCGCGGGCCTGGTCTGCGCGCTCGTTCTCGGCAAGCGCGAGGGCTACGGCACCACCAACATGGCGCCGCACAACCTGGTCTATTCGGTCATCGGCGCCTCGCTGCTGTGGGTCGGCTGGTTCGGCTTCAACGCCGGTTCGGAACTGGCGGCCGACGGCCTCGCCGGCGCTGCGATGTTGAACACGCAGGTCGCCACCGCCGCGGCGGCACTGGCCTGGATGTTCGCCGAATGGATCGTCGCCAAGAAGCCGTCGGTGCTCGGCATCATCTCGGGCGCCGTCGCCGGCCTGGTCGCGGTGACGCCGGCTTCCGGCTTCGTCAACCCGACCGGTGCCTTCTTCGTCGGCATCATCGCCGGCGTCGTCTGCTACCTGTCGGCGGTCAAGCTCAAGCATGCCATGGGCTATGACGACTCGCTCGACGCCTTCGGCGTCCATGGCGTCGGCGGCATCGTCGGCGCACTGCTGACCGGTGTGCTCGCCGATCCGGCGATCAACAGCCTGTCGTCGGGCGCCTCGCTCGCCAAGCAGGCATACGGCGTCGCTGTCACCATCGTATGGACGGCGGTCGCCACCTTGGTGATCCTCTACATCGTCAAGGCGCTGGTCGGCCTGCGTCCGAGCACCCAGGAGGAGGTCGAGGGTCTCGACGTCACCCAGCACGGCGAAGTCGTGCCATAAGGCCGAACCCTGCCAAGGACCGGCGGATCCTCCTCCCGCCGGCCCGGATATCAAGGAAAGCCGCGGCGCGGCCTTCCCGATTTACTCCCAAGATCCCGTCGTGATGCTCTCGAAAGGGGCTCACGCCTTGAGGCCCGGAAGACATTCCGGGCCTCCTTTTTTCTCCGATATGAGCATGCAGCGTTTCGATCACGTTCACTTGATCGCGCCTGTGTGAAACGTCGGCCCTTCCGGTTCCGTACTGGGATTGCGACCGCCATCGTGGTGTCGCCAAATATCAGGGAAGGAACCGACCAATGAACTGCAAGAATATCTTCCTGGGAGCAATGGCTGTGTCGATGGTCAGCGGTGTTGCACTTGCCGGCGCGCTCGACTCGCCCGACAACATGGCCCCGTTCTTCACCGATTCCAGCATGAAGACCATGAAGTCCGAGGCCGATTTCAAGGCCGCCTGGGCGACGACGGCAAAGGACAAACAGGACGCGATGATGAAGGAGTGCCAGGACGCGGCGATGAGCAAGCCTCACGCCGAATTCTGCGCCAACCTGATGCAGTACGCCGGTCACAAGTAATGTGCGGCAGATCGGGTCCTTACGGGCCTGATCGTTTCGTCGTTGCCAACGAAGGATGGCGAGCTTCATGGGCCCGCCATCCCTTTCCGGGAGCATCTCGGTAAAAGGCCATGGTTAATGCGGCCTTAACCTTCCCGCCGATAGTCTGGGAGACGAATCTCCCGGCATGCGTCACGCATCCGGCCAGGCATCGACACACGGGGAAGAGGCATGCGTTCAGGCGCTTCAGCACCGCTCGCGCTGACCGATACGGAGCACGGCATCCAGGCGTTCGCGCGGCGGCAGGTCGGGCGCCTGGTCGGCGCCGGGCTGTTCGTGTTCACCGCTTTCGGCGTCGCCAGCCTCGCTACCTGGAACGTCGCCGATCCGAGCTTTTCGCACGCCACCAACAACATCGTCACCAACGCCATGGGCTATGCGGGCGCGGTGTTTTCCGACCTTGCCATGCAGTTCTTCGGCCTTGCCGCCGTCGCCGGGCTTGTGCCGGCGGTGATCTGGGGTTTTCTGCTCTTCTCCGCCCGCAGCGTCGACAGGCTGGGCAAGCGCGGGCTTGCCTGGTTCGGCTTCGCGCTGCTTGCCGCGGCGATCGTCGGCTGCGTCACGCCGCCCAACACCTGGCCGCTGCCGACCGGTCTCGGCGGCGTGTTCGGCGACATGGTGCTGAAGATCCCGGGCATCGCCGTCGGCGGCTATCCGAAGGGCCTTTTCGCTACCATCATCGCCGTTGTGCTTGCCACGCCGGCGCTCTGGCTGTTCGCCTATGGCTCGGCGCTGATCGCGCGCAAGAACGGCTTTGCCGTCATGGAGCGCGCCGCCGAGCCGGAACCGCGCGAGCAGGACGATCTGCTCTTCGATGAGGATGAAGACGAGGGCGACGAAGGCATTCTTGCGCTCGGCGCCATCACCCATTGGTGGCTGTCCTTCCGCGCATGGATGCACCGCCGTGCCGCGCGGCGCAGGCAGGAGCGTGACGAGTTCGAGCCTCAGATGGAGCCGCGGGCCAGCGCCTGGCGCCGCGCCGCCGAACGGGTCGAATCGGCCGAGTACGCCGAATCCAGGATGAGCCCCGGCGGCCGTGCCCGCGTCGAGCCGGAATTCTTCGCCGCAATGGTCAACGACCGCAGCGCTTCGGTCGATCCGGTGGACGACGATGTCTTCGACGACGAGGAAGCCGATCTCGACGACTTCGACGACGAGGAGCCGGTCCAACGCCGCACCAATGTGCGCAACTTCCGCTCGGACGCGGCGACGCGCGTGGAGGCGCCTGCGCCGCGCCCGGTCCAAGGCGCACGCGTTCAGCGCGAGGCGCAGACCTCGCTGATCGGCTCCGGCACGTTCGAGATGCCGTCGCTGCATTTCCTGTCCGAACCGAAGAACGTGGCGAAAGACCCAAGCCTGTCGAAGGACGCGCTGGAGCAGAACGCGAGGCTGCTCGAAGGCGTGCTCGAGGATTTCGGCGTCAAGGGCGAGATCATCCATGTCCGCCCGGGTCCGGTCGTCACGCTCTATGAGCTGGAACCTGCGCCCGGCATCAAATCCTCGCGCGTCATCGGCCTTTCCGACGACATCGCCCGCTCGATGAGCGCGATCGCCTGCCGCGTCGCGGTCGTGCCCGGCCGCAACGCCATCGGCATCGAGCTGCCGAACGCCAAGCGCGAGACGGTCTATCTGCGCGAGATCATGGCGAGCCGCGATTTCGAAACCACCAAGGCGAAGCTAGCCCTGGCGCTCGGCAAGACGATCAACGGCGAAGCGGTCATCGTCGACATCGCCAAGATGCCGCACGTGCTGGTCGCCGGCACCACCGGCTCGGGCAAGTCGGTCGCCATCAACACCATGATCCTGTCGCTGCTCTACCGGCTCACCCCGCAGGAATGCCGGCTGATCATGATCGATCCGAAGATGCTCGAGCTCTCGGTCTATGACGGCATCCCGCACCTGCTCACGCCCGTCGTCACCGATCCGAAGAAGGCCGTGGTGGCGCTGAAATGGACGGTGCGCGAGATGGAAGACCGCTACCGCAAGATGTCCAAGGTCGGCGTGCGCAACATCGACGGCTTCAACGCACGCGTCAGCCAGGCCGAGAAGAAGGGCGAGAAAATCTCGCGCACCGTGCAGACCGGCTTCGACCGCCAGACCGGCGAGGCGATCTACGAGACCGAGGATCTCGACCTCGAGCCGATGCCCTATATCGTCGTCATCATCGACGAAATGGCCGACCTGATGATGGTGGCCGGCAAGGACATCGAAGGCGCGGTGCAGCGCCTGGCGCAGATGGCGCGCGCCGCCGGCATCCATGTCATCATGGCGACGCAGCGCCCGTCGGTCGACGTCATCACTGGCACCATCAAGGCCAATTTCCCCACCCGCATCTCCTTCCAGGTCACGTCGAAGATCGACAGCCGCACCATCCTCGGCGAGCAGGGGGCGGAGCAGCTGCTCGGCATGGGCGACATGCTCTACATGGCCGGCGGCGGCCGTATCCAGCGCGTCCACGGTCCCTTTGTCTCGGACGACGAGGTCGAGCGGATCGTCGGCCATCTCAAACTGCAGGGCGTGCCGGAATATCTCGACGCTATCACCGAGGATGACGAGGAAGACGACGAGGACGGCGCCTCGGGCCGGGGCGGTTCCGGCGGCGGCGGTGGCGGCAATTTCGAGGATTCCGACGATCCCTACGATCAGGCGGTGGCCGTGGTGCTGCGCGACGGAAAGGCCTCGACCAGCTACATCCAGCGCCGGCTCGGCATCGGCTACAACCGCGCGGCCTCGATCATCGAGAAGATGGAGAAGGAGGGCATCGTCGGCCCGGCCAACCACGCCGGCAAACGCGAGATTCTCGTTCCCACCGAGGACGACAAGTTCTAGCCCGGCGAGGCCCGCAGGAGGCGGCCGGCAACTTTGAACCTTCTGGCGCGTTGATGCGACCAAGCGCCGTGCGACCCGCCAAACTTAGGCCCAACTGGGGGTCCAGAGACAGCGACCAAGGCAAATCACAGGAAGTGACCGGCATGAAGACCCAGACAGATTTCGCTCCGACCCGCCGACAGGTGCTCGGCCTTGGCCTGGTGCTCGCGGGCGCCGCCGCCATCAATGTCGTGCCGGGCTTCCAACTTCTGGCCCTGGCGCAGGCCGCGGTGCCGCCGGCGGCGCAAAAGATCGCCGACCATTTTTCCTCGGTCAAATCGATGAGCGGCGAGTTCGTGCAGTTCGGCCCGAAGGGCGAGCAGACCGGCGGCAAGTTCTTCCTCGAACGTCCCGGCAAGATCCGTTTCAACTATGACGGATCGTCGAATTTCCGGGTGATCTCCGACGGCAAGTCGGTCGTCATCCTCAACAAGAAGCTGAACACCTCCGACCTCTATCCGCTGTCGAAGACGCCCTTGAAGCTTTTGCTCGACGACCGGATCGACCTCTCGGGCGGGCGCGTGAAGGCCGTCAAGGAAGAAGACGACCTCACCACCATCCAACTCTCCGACAAGTCGGTGTTCGGCAACGCCAAGATCACCATGATGTTCGATCCGAAGACCTACGAACTGCGCCAGTGGACGATCACCGACGCGCAGGGCAAGGACACGACGGTGATGATCTTCAACGTCAAGGAAGGCGTCTCCATCCCGGACGACACCTTCGCCATCGACTATACGGCGAACCGCGAGCTCAATACCAAGACGCGGTAGATCCGCCCCTGCTCAGGCAGGGACGGCCGGCAACGCGGGCCGGCTTGTCTTTATGGCGCGTGGCTGGCAGTAGATCGGCGATCTTTTGCCGGACCTCCCTAGATGCCCTTCACCATAGCCACCTGGAACATCAACTCGGTGCGTCTGCGCATGCCGATCGTCGAGCGGCTGCTCAAGGAGCAGGCGCCCGACGTGCTCTGCCTGCAGGAAACCAAGGTTCCGGACGAGCTGTTTCCGGAAAAGGCTTTCCGCAAGGCGGGATACGAGCACATCCTGTTCCACGGCCAGAAAGGGTATCACGGCGTGGCGACGGTGGCGCGCCGGCCGATCGAGCTGGTTGAGAAGCGGCGTTTCTGCGAGATCGACGACAGCCGGCATCTCTCGGTCAAGGTCCAGGCCGGTGGCAGGTCGATCCTGCTGCACAATTTCTACGTTCCGGCCGGCGGCGACGAGCCGGACCCGGAGATCAACCGGAAATTCCGCCACAAGCTCGATTTCGTCTACGAGATGAACAGCGTGCCGGCGAGCCAGGACGATGCCTCGATCCTGGTGGGCGACCTCAACATCGCGCCGCAGGAGCATGACGTGTGGTCGCACAAGCAATTGCTCAACGTCGTCAGCCACACGCCGGTCGAGACCGAACACTTCGAGGCGATGCGGCAGGCCGGCGGCTGGGTCGATCTGATGCGGCTCAACGTGCCGGCCGAGCAAAAACTCTACACCTGGTGGAGCTACCGCGCGAAGGACTGGGAAGCATCGAACCGCGGCCGGCGGCTCGACCATATCTGGTCGTCCGCCAATCTGGTGCCGAGCTTTGCCGGCTACGAGATTCTCAAGGCGGCGCGCGGCTGGGAGAAGCCGTCGGACCATGTGCCGGTCATCGCGAAGTTTCAATTGGATTGAGCGCTCAATCGGCTGAGGCCCTAGGGGGCGTCTATTCCGTAAACCGCGGCGCCAGCTCCTCGATGCGGGCGATCATCTCCTGGAATTCCTCCAGGATGCGCTCGTGCAGTTGCACCGCCAGCTCCGGATACTCCTCCAGGATGCGGCGGAACATCTTGCGGCTCAAGCGGATCACTTCCGAATCGACCGCGGCCGAGGCGCTGGTCAGCCGGTTGGTGTCGGCGATCAGGGCCAGTTCGCTGAGCATGGCGCCGGGGCCTGCCGTGCCCATCGGGACGCGTTCGCCGCTGCCCTGCTCGCGATAGAGCACGATGCGCCCGCTGACCACGATATAGGCCGAGTCGGCCACGTCATCCTCGCGGTAGAGCTTGTGGTCGGCCTGCAGAAAAGTGGTCTCGGCGCCGAAGGCGAGCAGGCGCAACTGTTCCTGCGTGAAGCCCTGAAAAAGCTTCACGGCGGACAGGATGCGGATGTCGTCATCCAGCGCCATGCTAGCTGTGTCCCCGAGCGGTCAGTCCAGTCCCTCCTTTGGAGCGCCGCCTCCTTCCGGGAGCGCGCACTCCAACTTTCAATCACGCAACGTGCGATGCGTGCAGCGAGCCGATCCATCACCCTCCAGCACCAGGATCGTCCCGAGGCAGTCCCGCCCGACCGCGCATTAGATCATGAAATGTTTAAGGAACCAGCTTGTAGCCGCCGCTTTCTGTCACAAGAATTTCGGCATTGGAAGGATCGCGCTCAATCTTCTGGCGCAGCCGGTAGACATGGGTTTCCAGCGTGTGGGTGGTGACGCCGGAGTTGTAACCCCACACTTCTTCCAGCAGCACGTCGCGCGTTACCACCTTCTGGTCGGCGCGATAGAGATATTTGATGATCGAGGCTTCCTTTTCGGTCAGCCGCACCTTGGCGCCGCGCGGATCGATCAAAAGCTTCTGGCTGGGCTTGAAGGTGTAGGGGCCGACCGAGAAGGTGGCGTCCTCGCTCTGCTCGTGCTGGCGCAACTGCGCACGGATGCGGGCCAAGAGCACGGCGAAGCGGAAAGGCTTGGTGACGTAGTCGTTGGCGCCGGCCTCGAGCCCCAGAATCGTGTCGGAATCGGTGTCGTGGCCGGTCAGCATGATGATCGGCGCCTTATAGCCGCCCTTGCGCAGGATTTTCACCGCCTCGCGACCGTCCATGTCGGGCAGGCCGACGTCCATGATGAGCAGATCGACAAGGCCGCCGCGCGCCGCGGCAACGCCTTTTGCGGCAGAGGCTTCCTGCTGGACGTCGAATTCCTCGTAAAGCGCCAGTTGCTCGACGAGGGTGGCTCGCAGGTCGTCGTCGTCGTCAACGATCAGAATGGTGCGTGATGTCATGATCAATCCGTTGTTTTAAAAAGAATATTCAGTTGACCTCCCCCCATTTATGCGGAAGCTCACCGGCGCAACAGTCGATCACAGTGATTTGTTCCGTGAGACAATCATACAAGAAAAAACGTGCGCGCAATGCGGCAGGCGCATTTTTGCCGAAAGGCCTGCAGGTCCTGGTTGTGCGCGCGAGGCCCGGCAACCCTGCGCAGGGATTTCTGCAAGCCGGCAAGACGGTGTTTCCCTGCGCCCTCGGGCGCGGCGGCATTTCCGCCAGCAAGCGCGAGGGCGACGGCGCGACGCCGCTGGCTGCGATGCGGATATTGTCAGGCTATTTCCGCAACGACCAGTTTCCCGGCGGGCGCCGGACGAGGCTGGCGATGGCGCCGATCGGCCCGGATCTCGGCTGGTGCGAGGTGCCGCAAGACCGCAACTACAATCGGCCGGTGAAGATCCCCTATGGCGCCAGCCATGAACGGATGCGGCGCGCCGACCAGCTCTATGATGTGTGCCTGGTGCTGGACTGGAACATCGCGCCGCGCCGGCGCGGGCGCGGCAGCGCAATCTTCTTCCATCTGGCGCGCCCCGGCTTCACGCCGACGCAGGGTTGCGTCGCGGTGACGGCGCGCACCATGGCGAGGCTGCTTCCGATGCTGTCGGACCGGACGGTGGTGAAGGTGGTGAGGTAGGAGTAGGGGAGTAGGGGATGTCACGCCGGACGCAGGTCCACCGAACCGAGATTCCCTACCTTCCTACTCCCCTACTCCCTTCTTCCCTTAGTGCCGCGCAGGCTGCTGCCAACCCGTATCCAGCAATCCGATCCGGCCAAACTCCCGGTCCATCGCCTTTGCGATGTCCCTGCGCTCGGCGCCAATGTCGCGCAACTGGCGATCGGAGAGATTCTCGACGGATTCGTCGGAAAGCCGAGCGGCGACCCGGGCTTGGCGCAGCCAATCGAATGCCGAACGCAGCCAAAGCGTGATGCCGGAGTCGGATTTCTGGGCGGCGTGAGATTTCAGGACGATCTCGGTCATGGCTCTATCCGTGTTCTCCGGATATCAAATCCGGTTTGATGGTTGATCGATGCAGCCATCTTGCCGGATTGAAAAACAAACGGGAAACGAGTAGTTCTTGTCTGATCATAAAGTTTTATTTGGAGATCGGATGGCCCGCTTGCTGCCCGGAACGCGTGCGTTGAGGACGTTCGAGGCGGCGGCCCGGCACCTCAATTTCACCCGTGCCGCGGACGAGCTTGGCCTGACGCCGGCGGCGGTCAGCCACCAGATCAAGGAAATAGAGGATCAGCTCGACCTCATGCTGTTCACGCGCACCAGCCGCACCATCCGGCTAACCGAAGCGGGAAACGTTCTGTTCGAAGCCTCGGTCGATGCGCTCGACCTGCTTGGCCGCGCCGTTACCCGCGCGCGCAAGATGACGAGAGGCACGGCGCTGCTGAAAGTGACGCTCGACGCGCAGTTCGCAACCAAGTGGCTGATGCGGCGCGTCGACGTTTTCCGCCGGCAGAAGCCGGGTGTCGAGTTGCGCTTCGATATTACCTATGAAGTCAGGGATTTTGAGCGGGACGATGTCGATATCGGCATTCGTTTCGGCGCCGGCAAATATCCCGGGCTCTGCGCTCACCGGCTGTTCGAGAACATCATCATCCCCGTCTGCAGCCCGGCGCTGCTCGCCTCAGGCCCGCCGCTGAAGGAGCCGCGCGATCTCTTCCACCATACGCTTGCGCATATCGAATGGTCCCGGCAGGGCGTCACTTGGCCGAACTGGAGCATGTGGATGCACGCGGCAGGCGTCGAAGATTTCGACGACAGCCGCACCCTTGTCTTCGGGTCCTCGACCGATGCCGCGCAGGCGGCGCTCCGACGGCAATGCGGTGGCGCTTGCCGACTTCGCCATGGTGGCCAACGACCTTTCGCAAGGGCGGCTGATCCGGCCCTTCGAGCTCGGCATCAAGGTCGCGCCGGAATTCGCCTATTTCCTGGTTTATCCGGAAGCGATGAAGGACGACGCGCGCATCGTCGCCTTCCGCGAATGGCTTCTCGACGAAGTCACGAAAGACGCAGATGCGGGGTAGCAGCTCCGGACCGCTCTATCTCTTTGTTTGGCGCAATTCGGACGGAAACCGTTTCACTTTTCCTGGATGCTCTAGCCTGCCGGCGCGGCCGGCGCGCCGAACCAACCGATCACGGCGCCGATGATGAGCAGCACGCCGAGCCAATGGCCGGCATCGATCAGCGTGAGGTCCCAGCCGAAGCCCTCATAGCGGTGGTTGACCGACAGCGTGGTGGCGACGAAGCCAAACCAGAGCACAAAGCCGAAGATCACGCCGGCGAGCGGGTTGGGCTCGCCGCCGGTCATCGCGCCGACCACCAGCGTCATGACCAGCGCCATGACGAGCTCGGCGACGAAACTGACGATGAACGGAACGGCCGAGCGCTTCATCGTCGCCGGATCGAGCTTTGCCGCCTTCAGCCAGGGCTTGCTCAGGCCCATGTACCAGGCGGCGCCGAACAGCCAGGCCGCGACGGCGGCGACGATCACCGCCAGCCAGTTCACCGTTGAGAAATCCATAGAATCCCCTCCCGAAAGATGAGCGATGGAAGCCCTGTTCGCCGGCCGCGTCAAGCCGAAGCGGTCGAAGCCCATCGCCATACGGTCGTGCGCTTGACCTCGGCATCCTCCAGAACGCGCGTCACGGGCACCTGGTAGGAGGCGAGCGATTGCAGGCCGGCCTTCGGCAGATAGGCGCGGCCGGGATCACCGACGAGGATGTCGGCCCCGCGCGCCCTGAGGCTCGTGAACCACGGCGTCAGCCTGTCCGCCAAAGGCTTGTCGTAGAAGACGTCGCCGGCGAGGACGACGTCCCAGCCGTCATCCGTGCCGATGCAGTCTCTGTCGAGAAATTCGGCCTTTACGCCATTGGCTTCCAGGTTGAGGGTGATAATCGTCGCGCAAAAGGGATCGATATCGGCCGCGGTCACTTCAGCCGCGCCGGCCTTCAAGGCAGCGATGGCGACCATGCCGGAGCCGGAGGCGAAGTCGAGCACGCGTTTCCCCCGCACCGCCGCCGGATGGTCGAGCACATAGCGGGCGAGGCCCTGGCCGCCGGCCCAGGCGAAAGCCCAGAAGGGCGGCGGCAGGCCGATCTCGGCCAGCTCCTCCTCGGTGCGCAGCCACAGGTCGTGCGCCTCGTCGGCCAGGTGCAGCAGCACTTCCGGCACATGCGGCGGCGCCATCAGCGCCGTATTGTCGAGGATGAAGGTCTTCGCGTTTTTCGGGGTGAGCCTGATCACGGCGCCGGGTCGAGGCCGGCCATGCGGCAGACCTCTTTCCACTCTGCCGGCGTCACCGGCTGCACGGAAAGCCGGCCAAGCCGAACGAGCGCCATGTCGGCCAGTTTCGGATTGGCCTTGACCTGTTCCAACGTCACCGGCTTCGGCACGTCCTTCCAGGCGCGGATGTCGACGCATTCCCAGCGCGGGTCGTCGGTGGTGGTGTCGGGGTGGGCGAGCGCGCAGACCTCGGCGATGCCGACGATGTCGAGGCCTTCATTGGAATGATAGAAGAAACCGAGGTCGCCGATCTGCATGGCTTTCATGTTGTTGCGCGCGGCGTAGTTGCGCACGCCGTCCCACTGCGTGCCGGCCTTGCCCTTCGCCTTCAGCGCCTCGAAGGAAAAGACCGACGGTTCGGACTTGAACAGCCAGTAGTTCATCTCAGTTGTCCCCTTGCCATTGCCGGTTCGCCACGATGACGCGTCGGCGCTCTTGCTACCCTTATCCTTTCCCCGTTCTCGCGGGGAGAGGGGAGCACAAGCGAGCGGTCACGCGCCGGCGGGCTTCTGGAAAACCCAGTTCCATGCACGAATTTCGACGCTTTCGAACAGGCCGGCCTTCGCGTAAGGGTCGGCGGCCGCCAGGGCTTGCGCGCTAGCCATATCGGGCGCCTCGATCATCACCAGGCTTCCGTCGGGCTTGCCGTCGGCGTCGAGGAAGGGACCGGCAAAGGCAAGTCTTCCTTCGCTGATCAGGCCTTCCAGGAACGCCGCATGCGCCGGCCTTGTGTCGGCGCGCAGTTGCAAGCTGCCGGGCTTGTCCTTGCAAATCAACGCAAACAGCATGTTTCAAACTCCGAGAATTCAGATGTCGGTTTCGGTTTTGAGCGGCCTTGTCATCAGCGCCGTCACGGCCTGGCCGATGGTCACCCTGCCATCGAGGATGGCGGCGACAGCGGAAATGATCGGCGCTTCGATGCCGCGCTCGGCGGCGATGCGGGCGGCAATGCCGGCCGTCGGCACACCTTCGGCGAGCGGCAGGCCGGCAAGCGGCTTGCCCTGGCCCAGCGCCAGGCCATAGGCGAAATTGCGCGACTGCGCCGAGGAACAGGTGAGCAGCAGGTCGCCGAGGCCGGAGAGCCCCATCAGCGTTTCCGGCCTGGCGCCGAAGGCGGCGCCGATGCGGCGCAGCTCGACGAAGCCGCGCGTCACCATTGCGGCCTGGGCGCTGGCGCCAAGCTTGGCTCCGGTGACGGCGCCGGCAGCAATGGCGAAGACGTTCTTCAGCGCGCCGCCGATCTCGACGCCGATCAGATCGTCGCTGGAATAGCAGCGCAGGTTCTCGGCCGAGAAGCGGGCGGCGAGATCGGCCGCCAGTTCTCCGTCGCGGGCGGCAACCACCACCGCCGTCGGCAGGCCGCGCGCGACGTCGGTGGCGAAGCTCGGACCGGAAAGTGCCGCGACCGGATTGTCCGGCAGGTTTTCCTCGACGATCGAGGACAGCAGCGCCCCGGTGCCGCGCTCGATGCCCTTGGCGCATAGGACGAGCGGCGCGCCGGGCGGCACATGGCCGGCAGCAGCGGTCAGCACCGTGCGCAGCGACTGCGCCGGCGTCACCGCCAGCACGCAATTCGCACCGTCGAGCGCAGCAGCGATATCGCTGGTGGCGACGATGCCAGGCTCGATCGCGATGCCGGGCAGATAACGCGGGTTTTCGCCACGGTCGATCGCAGCGACGGTTTCGGGATCGCGGGCATAGAGGCGGACAAAATGGCCGGCGCGCAGCATCGCGAGCGCCAGCGCCGTGCCCCATGCGCCGCCGCCAAGCACGGCGACGCGCCAGCCGCTGGGCGCCTTGGCCTGTGCGCCGTTCGTGACCGTGTCAGTCATGCCTTTGCCCCGCGACGGCCCGAGCCGACCAAGGGGGCGGAAACACTGTCCAGCGGCCAGCGCGAGCGCGGCACGAAGTCGGCGGCGCTCTCGTCGGCGATCCCGGCGCGCAGCCGCTCGATGCCGGCCCAGGCGATCATCGCGGCATTGTCGGTGCAAAGCTTTTGCGGCGGCGCGACGAATGCGAAGCCGGCCTTGGAACAGCGTGCCTCCAATGTCGTCTTGATCGTGCGGTTGGCGGCGACGCCGCCGGCGACGACCAGCGCCGGCTTTGCCTTGTCGGGGAATTCCTTGCGGAAACGGGCGAGCGCCCGCGCGACACGGTCGCCCAGCGCATCGGCCACCGCCGCCTGAAAGGAGGCGCAGATGTCGGCGACGTCTTGGTCGCTGAGCGGCGCGATTGCCGTTGCCGCCTGGCGCACAGCGGTCTTCAGGCCGGAGAAGGAGAAATCCGGCTGCGCGGAGCCTTTCATCGGACGCGGGAAGGCAAAGCGGCTCGCATCGCCGCCGACCGCTGCCTTTTCGACATTCGGCCCGCCCGGATAGGGCAGGCCAAGCATCTTGGCTGTTTTGTCGAAGGCTTCGCCCAGCGCATCGTCGATGGTCGTTGCCCAGCGCTGGTAGTCGCCGACCCCGCGCACCGCGACGATCTGGGTATGGCCGCCGGACACCAGCAAGAGCAGATAGGGAAAGTCGAGCCCCTCGGTCAGCCGGGCGGTCAGCGCGTGACCTTCGAGGTGGTTGATGGCGATCAGCGGCTTGTTCGCGGCGGCGGCAATCGCCTTTGCGGTCATCAGGCCAACGATCAGCCCGCCGACCAGCCCGGGCCCGGCAGTCGCGGCGACGGCGTCGACCTCGTCGAGGGACACAGCCGAATCGGTCAGCGCTGCCTCGACGATCCCATCCAGCGCCTCTACATGGGCGCGCGCGGCGATTTCGGGCACGACACCGCCGAAGGCGGCGTGCTCCTCGATCTGGCTGAGCACCACGTTGGAGAGGATTTCGGGCGCGGAGCCGCCGTCCAGCGCCACCACGCTGGCGGCCGTCTCATCGCAGCTTGTCTCAATGCCCAGAACGCGGATCAATTCGTCGCTGTCCTCGAAGATTGTGTCTCCGACCTTTCCTATATAGGAGGTCTGTCGATATTCAGGTGATGCCGGCCTGCAAATGGCGGTTTTCTGCGCTTCCAGTGCTCACGTACCGAAAAGTACGCTCCGCTCCGGTTCTCGAAATCCGCCATTTTCGGCTCGGCCTGACCTGAAATCTCGGCAGACCTCGAAATCGCTTCGGGGGTTATCACGGACCGCGCGCCATGCAAACAACCTTGAAAATCGGAACACGCGGCAGCCCGCTGGCGCTCGCCCAGGCGCATGAAACGCGGGTGCGGCTTATGCAGGCGCATGGTCTTCCCGAGCAGGCCTTCGAAGTGGTGCCGATCTCGACCAGCGGCGACCGGATTCAGGACCGGCCGTTGTCTGAAGCGGGCGGCAAGGGCCTGTTCACCAAGGAGATCGAGGAAGCGCTGCTCGACCGCCGCATCGATATCGCCGTGCATTCCTCGAAGGACATGCCGACGGTGCTGCCCAACGGGCTGGAGCTTTCCACCTTCCTGCCGCGCGAGGATGCGCGCGACGCCTTCATTGGCAAGGCCGCGAAGCGGATCGCCGATCTGCCGCATGGCGCGACCGTCGGCTCGTCGTCGCTCCGGCGCCAGGCGCTGCTCCGCCGGATGCGCCCGGATCTCAATGTGGTGATGTTTCGCGGCAATGTGCAGACCAGACTGCGCAAGCTGGATGAGGGCGTGGCCGAAGGCACCATCCTCGCCTATGCCGGGCTGAAGCGGCTCGGGCTGGAGAGCGTCATCACCGATCTGATGCCGCTGGATGTCTTTCCGCCGGCGCCGGGGCAGGGCGCGATCGGCATCGAAAGCCGCATCGGCGACGGCGCGGTCGAAAAAATGCTGGCGGCCATTCACGACGTGCCGACCGGCCAGGCGCTGACCTGCGAGCGCGCTTTTCTTGCAGCGCTCGACGGCTCCTGCCGCACGCCGATCGCTGGCCATGCGATCGTTTCGGACGAAAACCTGTCTTTTGCCGGGCTGATCATCTCGCCCGACGGCACCCAGTCGCATGAGGTCAAACTGGACGGCCCGGCCAGGGACGCGGCGAACATCGGCGCGGAAGCCGCGCGGAGAGTGCGCGCCAAGGCCGGCGCAAAATTCTTCGACGGCTGGGCCTGATATGGTCCGCGTCCTGGTGACGAGGCCGGAACCGGGCGCCTCCCGCACCGCCCGGCGCCTTGAAGCCCAGGGGTTTCAGCCCATCCTGCTGCCGCTGACGGAAACGGTGGCGCTGCCGGTCGAGGCCGGCGTCTTCGCCGCCGCTGCCGCGGTCGCGGTCACCAGCGCCAACGCAGTGCGCCACGCGCCCAAGGAACTGGTCGCCGCGCTTGCCGCCCTGACTTGCCATGCGGTCGGGAAAAGGACGGCTGAAGCCTGCCGTGCGGCTGGATTTACGTCCGTCTCTGAAGGCCCAGGCGATGCCGAAGCACTGGCCGGCGCGATAATTGGCGAACTCACGGGCAAGGAGATGATCTATCTTTGCGGCCGGGTGCGCTTTCCGGTGTTCGAAGAACGGCTGGCGGTGGCCGGGGTGCGTGTCCGGCCTGTCGAGACCTACGACACCAGCGAATTGGACTATCGCGACGACGCCGTCGTTGCCCGATTGTCAGGCATGCCGGTCGAGGCAGTGCTGCTCTATTCGACCAAGGCGGCGCCTGCGATGGCTGGCCTGGCCATGCGCCCAACGCTACGACATCTCTTTGAAAGGGCGAGGTTTTTGGCCCTTTCCGCTCGAATCGCCAAAGCATTGCGAGGGATTGACGCGCAAAAGGTTCGCATTGCCTCCCAACCCGACGAGGACGCGCTGCTCAAGCTTTTGTCGCTGCCGGGCTGAGCCGCGTCATCACACCGCCCCTTTTCACCGCTTGGTGATGTGGTAGAGCATCCTTGAGCTCTAGACCCTTTGAACCATCCTCAAGCCAATTTGCGGAGCCCAAGCATGGTCAAGACGCCTAAGGTGCGACATTCGAAGAGCCGGCGCGAGCCGGTGACCATCGAGCTCGAACCCGGCGCCGTCTCGCGAATCACCGACGGGGATGCCGCCAACACCGACACCAATACGGCACGGACCGACGAGGCGAAGGCGGAGGAAGGGGCTGCTGCTTCGCAGCCGGAAGCTCCCGAAGAGCCGATCCATGCCGAACAGGCCGACATCGAGCCGTGGGAACACGCCGACGCGGCGCGGGGCGGAGCTGACCAGCCTGGAACCAACAAGGATGGGACGGAAGCACCCTATCCGGGCAGCGAAGAGGCTCCGAGGAGCGAGCCGAAAAGCTTCGGCTACAGTTTCGAGGATGCGTCGGCAGCCAAGACCAGTTCTGCCGCCTCGGCGTCGAAGCCGAGCGAAAACCGAAGCGACGATCGCGACTTCCCGGCCGCCAGGCGCTCAGGCGTCAACATGATTGCCGCCGGCGTGATCGGCGGCGTTGTCGCGCTTGCCGGCGCCGGTCTTCTGCAAGCGGTAGGGCTGCTCGGCTCTCCGACTTCGGTCGGCATCTCGCCGGACGGCGTCACTGGCGAGATCGCGTCGCTGAGAAGTCAAATCGCCGCGCTCAAGGAGACGGGCGATACCGGCGCTTCGGCCAAGGTCGACGGCCTGTCCTCGGCGCTCGACCAGGTGAAGTCGGACATCGCGGCGCTGAAATCCTCGGCCGGACAGAGCGGCGACGGCGCCGCGCTCAAGGCGCTCACCGACAAGGTCGGCCAGATCGAGACGTCGGTTGCCGACCTGCAGAAGGCCGGAAGTGCTGCACCGGTCGATCTCGCGCCGCTCAACGAGAAGCTTGCCGGGCTCGACGCGCTGGTCAAATCCGCCGGCGACGCGGCAAAGGCGGCGGACAGCCGGATCGCGACGCTGGAGCAGTCGGTGTCGCAGCTCTCGGGCAAGGTCGAGGCGCAGGCCTCACAGCCGAAGATCGCGTTGGCAATTGCCGCTTCGGCGCTGAAGGCGGCGCTCGATCGCGGCGCGCCCTTCGCGACCGAGCTCGACACCTTCGCGGCGATTGCCCCCAACGCGCCCGAGCTTAATGTTCTGCGCGGCTATGCGGAAAAAGGCGTGCCCACGCGAGCCACCATCGCTTCCGAAGCCGACGCCGCCGCCAACGCCATGGTCGAGGCGGCGACGCCGGTCGACCGGAATGCCGGCTTCTTCCAAAGCCTGGTGTCGAGTGCGAAATCGTTGGTGCAGGTGCGGCCGGTGGGCGCCGTCGAAGGCAAGGGCGTGCCGGAAACGGTCGCGCGCATTGAAGTGGCAGTCAACCAGGGCGACTACGCCAAGGCTGTCGCCGAATACGATACCCTGCCTGATGCTTCAAAGGCGGCCGGCGCCGATTTCGCCGGCAAACTGAAGGCGCGGCTCGAGGTCGAAAGGCAGATCGAAACGCTGATTGCCGGCGCGACCAAGGCGTGAGGACCGTAAAATGATCCGCATCCTTGTCTTCCTCGCCGTCGTCTTCGCGCTGGGGCTCGGCTTTGCTTGGCTGGCCGACCGCCCGGGCGAGATGATCGTCACCTTCAACGGCTATCAATATCAGGTCACGCTGATGGTGGCGGCGGTGGCGATCGTCGCCGTGGTTGCCGCGGTGATGATCGTCTGGTGGCTGATCAAGTCGCTGTGGAACAGCCCCTATGCGATCTCGCGCTATTTCCGGGTGCGCCGTCGCGACCGTGGCTACCAGGCGCTGTCGACGGGCATGATCGCGGCCGGAGCGGGCGACGGCGCGCTGGCGCGCAAGAAGACCAAGGAGGCAGCCAAGCTGATCAGCTCCGACCAGGAGCCGCTGATCAACCTGCTCGATGCGCAGGCCTCGCTGCTCGAAGGCGACCATGAAGGCGCGCGGGAGAAATTCGAGCGCATGCTCGACGATCCGGAGATGCGGCTGCTCGGCCTGCGCGGGCTCTATCTCGAAGCCGAACGGCTGGGCGACCGCAACGCCGCGCGCCACTATGCCGGCCGCGCCGCAGCTGTGGCACCGCAGCTTGCCTGGGCGGCGGAATCGACCCTGGAGGAGCTGACCGAGCGCGGCGACTGGGACGGCGCGTTGAAGCTGGTCGAGGCGCAGAAGTCGACCCGGCAAATCGAACGCGATGCCGCCAACCGCCGCCGCGCCGTGCTGCTCACCGCCAAGGCGCAGGCGCTGGTCGACAGCGACCCGAACGCTGCCCGGACCGCGGCGCTCGAAGCCAACAAGCTGGCGCCCGATTTCGCGCCGGCCGCGGTGATCGCGGCCAACCTGCTGATTAAGCAGAACGATGTGCGCAAGGGTTCCAAGATACTGGAGACCGCTTGGCGAGCCGAGCCGCATCCGGACATTGCCGAGCTTTACATCCATGCGAGGCCGGGCGATGCCGTGCTCGATCGCCTCAACCGGGCGAAAAAGCTGCAGGAATTGAAGAAGAACCATGCCGAATCGTCGATGGCCGTGGCGCGCGCCGCGCTCGACGCGCAGGATTTCGCCACCGCCAGACGCGAGGCGGAGTCCGCAATCCGCATGGATCGCCGCGAAGGCGCCTATCTGTTGCTGGCCGACATCGAGGAGGCCGACAGCGGCGACCAGGGCAAGGTGCGGCAGCTGCTGTCCAAGGCTGTGCGCGCGCCGCGCGATCCGGCCTGGGTGGCGGACGGTGTCGTCTCGGAGCGCTGGGCGCCGGTATCGCCGATTACCGGCAAACTCGACGCGTTCACCTGGCGCGCGCCGATGGAGCGGCTCGGGCAACTGATCGACAGCGAGGTTGAGGAGGCGGTTCCCGCGATCGCTGCATCGGCGCCCGCTTTGCAGGCTGAAGAGAGAGCGATCGACCTTGAGCCCGAAAGTTCGGCCGAGAAGCCGGCCGCCGAGGCGCCGAACGGCGTGGAGAGGGAAAGCGCGGTCGCCGCTGCCGACGACACAGTGGTCGAGCAGGCGCCGGAGTTGCCGCGCTTGCCGGATGATCCCGGCGTGACGCCGGAAGACGAGGCGGAAAAATCGCCGCGCCGGTTTCGTTTGTTTTGAGGCTCGGCTTGGCGGACAGGGAAAAAGCATCGATGTTCGAACGCGTATTGTCCTTCCTGAGGGATTTGCCTGCTGCGGGCGCGAGCAAGCCAAGCGCGGACGATCCGCGCGTCGCGGCCTCGGCGCTGCTCTACCACGTGATGAACGCCGACGGCGTGCGCCAGGATGTCGAGTGGGAGCGCTTCAAGGAGATCCTGGCCGAGACTTATTCGATCAGCGGCGACGAGCTCGACGCGCTGGCCGCCGCCGGCGAGCGTGCCGATAACGAGGCGATCGACCTCTATGCCTTCACCAGCGTGCTCAAGCGCCATCTCGATGCCGAGGCGCGGAAGGCTTTCATCGGCCTGATGTGGGAGATCGTCTATGCCGACGGCGAGCTGCACGAGCTCGAGGACAACACCGTCTGGCGCGTCGCCGAACTGATCGGCGTCGAGCGCCACGACCGGATCGAGGCGCGCCGTAAGGCGGCGGCCGAGGCGCCGGGCGCGCGGGGCACATCGAGCGACGAATAGCTGGACCTTTCTTCTTCCATGCCACCCAGACCCAGGCCGAGACCAAAAATCCTGATCGTGCTGCATCAGGAGACTTCGAGCCCCGGCCGCGTCGGCCATATGCTTCTGGAAGAAGGTTTCGATCTCGACATTCGCCGGCCGCCGCTTGGCGAAGAGCTGCCCTGCACTTTGGACGGCCACGCCGGGGCGGTGATCTTCGGCGGGCCGATGAGCGCCAACGACCAGGACGAGTTCGTCCGCCGTGAGACCGACTGGCTCGAAATCCCGCTCAAGGAGAACCGGCCCTTTCTCGGGATCTGCCTCGGCGCGCAGATGCTCGCCAGGCATCTCGGCGGCAGGGTCGAGGGCCATGGCGAAGGACTGGTCGAGATCGGCTGGTATCCGCTGAAGCCGACCGAGGCCGGCAAGAAACTGCTGCACTGGCCGGAGATGGTCTACCAGTTCCACCGCGAGGGCTTTTCGCTGCCGAAGGACGCGACGCTGCTTGCGACCGCCGATACCTATCCCAACCAGGCTTTTCGTTATGGCGAGAATGCTTGGGGCATCCAGTTCCATGGCGAGCTGACCAGGGTGATGATGCAGCGCTGGGTGGTGCGCGGCGCGCATCGCTTCGAACTGCCCGGCGCGCAGCCCGGCCGCGATCATCTCGGCGGCCGGCTGATCTGGGACATGCACCTCAAGCGCTGGCTCGGCGAATTTTTGCAGCTGATCTTCGGCAAGCCGGCCGTAGGGTGAGTTTTTTGCCGCCATTGTAGAGGGAAACCGCTGCGCTCTTCTCCTGGATTGCGATTAAGGTTTCGAGACAGCGCAAACCCTGGGGAATAGCCGAAGCCTCTCAACCTCTTCATTCCAGGGTCTCCGTGACGAAGATTCCTGCGCCGAGAGCTAGTTGCGGCTGTTCAAATGCCGCACCTGCCGCAGCGCCGGGAACAGCCAGGCCCATAGCCCCGCAACGGCGATCGCGCCGATGCCGCCGATCACCACCGCCGGCACGGTGCCGATCAGTGCGGCCATGGTGCCGGCGCGGAACTCGCCGACTTCGTTGGAGGCGCCGACAAAGACCTGGTTGACGGCGTTGACGCGGCCGCGCACCTCGTCGGGCGTCCAGAGCTGGATCAGCGTCTCGCGGATATAGACGCTGAACATGTCGGTGGCGCCGAGCATGGCGAGCGCCGCGATCGACAGCCAGGTGATGGTGGAGACGCCGAACAGCACGGTGAAGGCGCCGAACAAGGCGACGAAACCGAGCATGATCTTGCCGGCATGGTCGCGGATCGGATGGCCGGCGAGCCAGACCGCCACGGCGATGGCGCCGATGCCGGGCGCCGAACGCAGCAGGCCGAGACCCCAGGGCCCGAGTTCGAGGATGTCGCGGGCATAGACAGGCAGCAGCGCCGAGGCGCCGGAGAGGAGCACGGCGAACAGGTCGAGCGAGATCGCGCCGAGCACGATCTTCTCGCCCCAGATGTAACGAAAGCCGGCAAACAGGGTCTGCATCGTCGGCTTGTCGGTAGCCGTCTGCTGCGCGGGCTTGGGGATGGTGAAGACGAGCAGCGCGGCGACAAGCATCAGGATCGCCGCAGTGGCGTAGGCGATCTCCGCCGAAAGGCCGTAGAGCAGGCCGCCGGCGACCGGGCCGACGATGGTCGCCGTCTGCCATGCGGACGAATTCCAGGCGATGGCGTTGGCAAAATCCTCCTGCGGCACGAGATTGGCGAAGAGCGAGGAGGAGGCAGGCCCGTAGAATGCGCGCGCGACGCCGAACAGGGCAAGCACGGCGAAGATCGGCAGCGCGTCGGTCAGGCCGCGCAGCGTCAGGAACAGAAGGGCGAGCGCGCATGCCGCCTCGACCAGCGACGACAGCGTCATGATCAGCCGGCGGCCGAAGCGGTCGGCGACCACGCCAGTGACCAGCACCAACAGCAGCGACGGCAGGAACTGGACGATGCCGACGATGCCGAGGTCGAAGGGGTTGCGCGTCAGGTCATAGACCTGCCACCCGACCGCGACCGAGACGATCATGGTTGCGAAAGTGGTGAGGAACCGCGCCGTCCAGTAGCTGAGGAACGGGCGGTGCCGGAAGGCGGCGTAACGCTGGTCGGGTGACGTTGATTCGACAGACATGGTTCAAGGCCCCGTTGTGACATCGGCCGGCGGGGCACTTCCACGGTGGGCGCTGGTCCGGCCGGAGACCCTTAGCCCAGTTCGCCTCGTCGCGCGCGCAAAAAATCGGCGCCGGACGAAGGAACTTCGGATTTATCGTTCGCGGTGGAAAGAGGATCAGCCTCTCAGCGCGGCAGAGATCGCTTGCAACCCGCCGCGCAATCCCGCCTCGTTAGGCCAGCCGAAGCCGACGCGGAAGAATCGCTTCGGCATTTCAAACCAATGGCCGGGACCGACATAAGTGCCGTGCTCTTCCAGGAGCCGCGCGTAGAATCGGTCGAGGTCGAAACCCGCATCGACATTCAGCCGCAGGAAGCCGACCACACCGCCCTGCGGCCGCACCCAGTCGACCAGCGGCTCGCCGTCGATCCAGGCCTGGACGATATCGCGACGCTTGGCCATCTGCGGCAGCAACGATGCAAGGAAAGTATCGCGGCGCTCGAGCATGGAGCGTGCGATCGCCTCGTCGATGACGCTGCCGCAGATGCCGATCTGCTCCTTGGCGGCGAGGAACGTCTCTTGCAGACCCTTGTCCTTGCTGACCAGCCAGCCGATCCGGATGCCCGGAATGCCAAATGCTTTTGACAGGGAACAGACGCTGATCGCGCGTGGACTGAGCGATGCCGCGGAGGGGAGGCGCTCGCCATAGGAGAGATCGCGATAGGTCTCGTCAACCAGAAGCCGGCAGCGGCGACTTTCCGCAAGGGCGACCAGCGCATCGAGATCGGCGCGGGTCATCATCGTGCCGGTCGGGTTGTGCGGGCAGGTGACGCTGATCAGCCTGGTGTTCGGCTGCACAGCCGCCGCGACGCGCGCGACATCGACGGCGAAGCCCTCGTCGAAATCGAGATCGACATAGCTGATGGCGCAGCCGATTGCCTTGGGCGTCTCGATGTTGGTGGCATAGTTCGGCCGCACGACGACGAGATGGTCATCGGCTGAAAGCAGCGAGCTGGCGATGATAAACAAGGCGCCGGCAGCGCCGGCGGTCACCAGCACGTCGTCCGCGGAAAGCCCTTTGTCCTGCCCGGCGATCAGCGCGCGCAATTCCTTGTCGCCGCGATGCTCGCCGTAGAACAAAGTGAGGTCGGGCAGCGACAGGCCGATGTCGGAAAGCTTCTGGTCGGCGATCGAGCTTTCGGAGAGATTGAAGCGGATGCGATCGTAGCCGTATTCCTCCGGCGCTTCCTTCTCGATCACCATCCTTGCGTAGTTCATGGCAGCTCCCGAAGTAATCCGGCGTATCCAAGCCATAAAAGCAGGAAGCCTGCCAAGGCGGATTCCTTGGCAGGCTTCTTCAAATCATTGGCACAGGGCCGATATCGTTTAGGCGGGGGCCTTGGCCTTCCGGGCCTTGGCGGGCTTCGCCGGCTCGGCTTCCGCCTTGCGACCGAGGCCGATCGACTTGGCGAGCTCGGAGCGCGACGCCGCGTAATTGGGCGCAACCATCGGGTAGTCTGCCGGCAGGCCCCATTTGGTCCGGTAGGCCTCCGGGCTCAGCCCGAAATGCACGCCGATATGACGCTTCAGCGATTTGAACTTCTTCCCGTCCTCGAGGCAGATGATGTAGTCCGGCGTCACCGAGCGCCGGGGATTGACGGCAGGAACGGGCGGCGGTGCCGGCGGGGTCGGCGGCTGGTTCAGCCCGCCGATCGAGGAGGCGACACTGGCGATGAGCTCGCCCAGGCCCGAAGCAGGCAGCCGGTTCTTGGCGACATAGGCCGACACGATGTGGGCGGTGAGCTCGAGCAGGTCGACATCTTCCTTGGCTGTATTGGTGTCCTCGTCCACGTCATTCCTCCTCTATGCCGCACGGCTGCAAATCGGGATGTAAAATCAGCGCGCTGCCGCGCCCTTGGCGCGCCAAGGCAGGCGCATGTGCGGCAGGCCGGCGGATTCCTAGTCGGCAAATCTGCGCGGCGCAACGACAGGTCGTGCGACTACACGTTATTTTGAACAACTATACTGAAAAGTAAAAATATCAGACGATCAGCGCCTTGTCGCGCCACAGTCGAAATCCGCCTTCGAAGGCGCGTGTGTTGTCGCCGCGCCTGGATTTTTCAGGCAATTCATCGAGCTTGTCGACATTGCCGCCGCCGATGACCACATAGTCAGGCTGCAAGGCGGCGCGAAGCCGGTTGACGACATCGAAAACGTACCTGCGCCATTTTTTCTTGCCATGCTTTTCCAGGCCGCGCTCGCCGACATAGTCCTCAAAGCTGCCGCCCTTCTTGTAAGGAAGATGAGCAAGCTCCATCGGCTGCCCGACATTGTCGAGGATCATGGCGGCGCCCAAGCCGGTGCCGAGGCCGAGGAACAGCATACGGCCGCCGTCATAGCTGCCGATTGCCTGCAGCAGCGCGTCGTTGACGACCTTGACCGGCTTGCCGAAGGCGGCGGCGAAATCATAGCCGTTCCAGCCCTTGCCGAGATTGAAGGGATCGAGCGAAGGCTTGTTGTCCCTGACCGGGCCCGGATAGCCCATCGAAATGACGTCGTAATCCAGGCCCTCGGCCAGCTTCTTCACCGAAGCCACCATCTGCTCAGGTGTCAGGCCCGGCCCGGACTCGGTGCGGCGCATCTCGCCGCCGGCGCTGGTGAGAATTTTCACACGCGATCCGCCGACGTCTATGGTGAGGACGACCTGCCCGTCCTTCGTCGGAGCCCGTTCTGTTGCTTTCGCCATCCCATCCCCCGAGAAGCTATTTCGTCGGATTGATCCAGCCATTGGGCGGGCCGAAGCCGTTCATGGCGTCGGCGGGCCCCCAGGTCTTCGGCGCGTAAATCGGAGGCGGCGTGGTGTCGCCAAGCACCGGTCCGACGATCCGCCACGCAAGCTCCGCCGCGTCCTGGCGCGTGAAGAGCTGGCCGTTGCCGTTCATGGCGTCGCCGATCAGCCGCTCATAGGGCGGCATGTCGCCCTTGGTGTCGTCGAGCGCGGTCAATTCCACCTGTTCGCCGATCATGTCGTCGCCGGCTACCTTGCGCTGGGCGCCGATCGAGATCGCCACCTGCGGATCGATACGGAAACGGACATAGTTGGCGTCGCCCGGCTTGATCGGATCGAAGACGTCGAGCGGCGGACGCTTCAGCCGCACGATCACTTCTGTCGCATGCACCGGCATGTTCTTGCCGGCGCGGATGAAGAAGGGCACGTCCTGCCAGCGCCAAGTGTCGACGAAGAAGCGCACCGCGGCGAAGGTCTCGACCGGCGAGTTCGGCCGCACGCCCGGCTCGGCCAGATAGCCGTCGAACTGGCCGCGCACGACATCGTCCTTGGTCAAGGTGCGGATGGCGCGCAGCACCTGCACCTTCTCGTCGATCAAATCGTCGGCAGAGCGGCCGACCGGCGGCTCCATGGCTAAAAGCAACAGGATGTTGAGCAGGTGGTTCTCGATGACGTCGCGGATGCAGCCGACATCGTCATAGAATTTACCGCGGCCTTCGATGCCGAAATCCTCGGCCATGGTTATCTGCACGCTCTCGACGAAGTTGCGGTTCCAGATCGGCTCGAGGAAGGCGTTGGCGAAACGGAAATAGAGCAGGTTCTGGATCGCTTCCTTGCCGAGATAATGGTCGATGCGGAAGATCGACTGTTCGTCGAACACCAGGTGCAACACCCGGTTCAGCCAGCGGGCCGACTGCAAATCGTGGCCGAAAGGCTTTTCGACCATCAATCTGGCGCCCCGCGCGGTGCCGGATTGCTCGAGGCCCTGGACGACGGTTTCGAACATCGTGGGCGGCACTGCCATGTAATGCAGCGGCCGCTGCGCCGAGCCGAGCGCCGCCTTCAATTTCTCGAATGTCGCCGGGTCGCGATAGTCGCCGCTGACATAGCGCAGCAGCGAGGCGAGCTTGGCGAACACCTTGTCGTCGACGGCGCCCAGCGTATTGACGATGCCGTCGCGGGCACGGTCCACCAGCTTCGCGAGATCCCAAGGATCGAAGGCGACGCCGATCACCGGCTCGCTCAGCGCCCCCTTGGAGACCATGTGATAGAGCGCCGGAAATATCTTCTTGTGCGCAAGGTCGCCGGTCGCTCCGAAAAGCACCAGCGTGTCGGACCTCTCCTGGCTCATCCCGTCGCTCCCGCTCTCACGCCTTCGGCTTTTCGACATGGCCGCCGAAAGCGTAGCGCATGGCGGACAAGAGCTTATCGGCGAAGGCGGATTCGCCTTGCGAGGAGAAGCGGTCGAACAGCGCCGAGGAGAGCACCGGCGCCGGAACGCCGGTGTCGATCGCGGCCTTCAAGGTCCAGCGGCCTTCGCCGGAATCGGAGACGCGGCCGCCGAACTGGGCGAGCGACGGATCGTTCTTCAGCGCGCCGGCGGTGAGATCGAGCAGCCAGGAGCCGATGACGCTGCCGTGCCGCCAGACCTCGGCCACGGCGGGCAGGTCGATGTCGAACTGGTAGTATTGCGGGCTTTCGAGCGGGCTGGTTTCGGCGTCCGCCGTGCGGGCGCGCTTGCCGGCATTGGCGGATTTCAGGATGTTGATGCCCTCGGCGTAAGCGGCCATGACGCCGTATTCGATGCCGTTATGAACCATTTTGACGAAATGGCCGGCGCCGCTCGGCCCGCAGTGCAGATAGCCGTAAGGCGCGGTTCCGGCGTCCTTCGACGGACTGGAGCCTGGGTCGGCACCCGGCGCCAGCGTGGCGAAGACCGAATCCAGGTGCTTCACGGCGTCGTCGGGGCCGCCGATCATCAGGCAGTAGCCGCGCTCCAGCCCCCAGACGCCGCCGCTGGTGCCGACATCGATGAAATTGATGCCCTTGGTCGCCAGCTTCGCCGCCTGGTCGACGGCGTCGTGATAATAGGAATTGCCGCCGTCGATTATGATATCGCCCGGCTCCATCAGAGCCGCCACCTGGTCGACGATCCTGCCGGTGATCGCCGCCGGCAGCATCAGCCAGGCACAGCGCGGCTTGGCGAGCTTGGCGACGAACTCCTCCAGCGAGGCGGCGCCGATGGCACCGTCCTTGACCATGCCGGCGACGCTTGCCGAATTGATGTCGTAGACGACGCATTCGTGGCCGTCGCGCATCAGGCGACGCACCATGTTGGCGCCCATCCTGCCCAGTCCCATCATTCCGATCTGCATGGTGTTATCCTAATAGCTTGAGGAAAGAACCTTACTGGCTATCCGAAGGATCGATGCCGACGGTGAAGTCGACATTCTCCCAACGGCTAGCTTCGGGCCAGAAAAATGTGAAGACGACCGCCGATCCCGGCTGCAGGTCGGCGACATCCAGGTCAACCAGGTGAACGCCGAAGGCGTTCTCGACCGTGTTGTCGTCGCGCATCGTCAGCCACTTGTCGCTACTCCAGTGAACCACCCCGCGCGCCGCAAGTTCCACGCGCAGGAGCTTGCCGGCGGGAAGAGAGCGGATCTTGTTGTTGAAGCGCCATGTCCTGAACGGCGATACGGTTTTGCGCTTGATGTAGCGCTCGAGGCCTTGCGGCGGCATGTCGAAAACCGTGCCGTCGCGCAGCGAGCGCAACAGCTTGATATGCTCGGCATGCGCCCAGACCAGCGGCATGGCGCTGCCCGATGGCGCGCCGAGCCGCAATTCGTGCTCCGGCAGGTCGGGTCTGTCCCAGACCTGTTCCGGCAGCAGGCCGCCGGGTCCGGCCGAACGCTCGAACGTTTCGAGCAGTTCCGCCGCTTTGCCGGGTCGCCCGGCGGCCAGCTCGTAATGCGCGCGCTCACCGGCGAGCAGCGGCCAGGGCCGGCCCCGGCCGGTGCCGTCGAAAGGCGAGCCGTCCTCATGCTCGCCATACCCGTCGCCGCTATATCGGTACCAGAGCGGACCCTGCGGCAGGTCGCAGCCCAAAAGCGCGTCGATGGCTTTGATGGTGTTCACGATGCGCGGATCGTCGGCGGCTCTCAGTCCGAAGCGGACCAGCGCCAGCGCGTCGGGACTTATGATGGCCTCGGCCGGCCGATGGCTATCGCCGGGCGGCCGATTCTTGATCGGCACGAAACCGTCCTTCGGAGAAGCTGCGCCGCCACCGTCGGGCGGTGCGATGCGGACATAGTAGCCGTCGATGCCCTCCCTGGCGCAGAGTTCGGTGCCGGTGACATAGGTCCAGCGCTCGATCTGGTCGTTACAGCAATCGGCGGTCTCCCGCAGATAGTTTGCCGGCTCTTTTTTGTCGCAAGCATCCAGCATGTCAGCCGCCGCAAGCAGCGCCGCGATCTCGACGGCCAGCGTGAACGGGCTGTAGCCGGCATCCTCTTCCCAGCGGTCCTCGGCGGTGACCGGGCCGTTGCGCACCACATAGGAAGCCGCGCTTTCGATCATGGGCAGGAAATCGTCGAGCTTCGCGCGCGGCAGATGGCCGGCGCGGCGGAGCGTGTCGGCAAGCAGCAGCGGAAAGGCGCATTCGTCCATCTGGATGCCAGACCAGTAGGGCGTGCCGCTCGACCAGCAGTTTTGCGGCCAATGACCGTCCGGCTGTTGGATCGAGCTGAGATAGGTGAGGATATCGAGCGCCTGTCTGGCGTCGCCGGCTGCAAGGAAGCCGCCCGCCGTTTCGGCCAGGTCGCGCGGCCAGACCAGATGGTAGCCGCCGAGATCGTCGTCGCCCTTGCTGAAGCCCCATGGGATCGAGAGACTGGCGACTGCGGCTCCAGGCCTGGCGATCGACAGATGCGAGGCAAGCACCGCGGTACTGACGCGGTAGGTGTTCCGGCCAGAGGCGGCTTGCCTGTCGAGCTTCTCCAGGCCGGACTGAAATTTCCGCCAGTTGGCGGCATAGGTTTCGGCGGCCGCATCGAAACCGTCCTTCAGGCTGGCCAGCGCGACCTCTGCCGCCTCCTCCGGCCAGGCGCCGAAGCCGAGCGCCAGCAATGCGGTACCCTTGCCTGGCGAGAAGCCGATCTCGCCGGTCAGCGCCACATTGCCATCCTCCGCGCGCTCAAAGGCAGGATCGAGCGCGCCGCCTTTCCGCAGCTGCTGCCAGCCGTCCGAGAAACCGACATAGCCGGCCGAGCAGGCGCCCCAGGGCAGCGAGGCGGCAAGCGCCACCGAGACGCCGCGGCCTGACGCAAAGAGGATACGCTGCCCCTTGTGCTCGCCGACCCAGGCGGTGTCGCCCATGCCGCGATTGACGAGATGCGGCGCGAGCAGCGCGTAGACCTGGTAGTCCGAGGCCGAGCCTTTGAGCGCCGCGAATGTGATTTCCTGCAGCAGAACGGGGTGTTTCGGATCCGTAACGATGCGCTTTTCAATCCGATAGGAGCCCGTGACCGCCGTGTTGACAAGTCGGTAGCCGGGCACGCCGGCTTCGAATGGCTCGATAAGGTGGGCGGCATCGCGTTTCTCTTCCGAGAAATAGCCATCGGGACCGGTTATGATCAGCCCCATGTCGCGCGTGCAGGCGCTGTCGAGGCGCGGATAATAGACCTCGTTCAATATGCCGTGACTGATGGTGAACCAGAGCGGGCTTTTCGCTGAAAGCGCGGTGCCGACGCCGCTCTTGGCGCTTGATGTCCAGCGCGCGGGAATTCCCGGGGCGCCCTGAGCAACGGTCGGCGTCACTGCCATCAATTGGCCTCCTGGCATCGTTCCTAGACCAGGAGCCGGCGGCTTTTCAATCGACGCACCCGAAGTTGATCGGGCTCGGGTCGCGTGACCCATCGTTGACAGCGGCGCCGTCAAGCGCTCACTATTTCTCGGGCAGGGAGGAACTGCGGAAAACAGGATCGAGGCCGCGCGGTGCAGCGCGGCTTGGCTGTCGTCCACGGCATTCATCAGGGCGAAAAGGGAGGAGACATGTCGGAGGTATCTCCCCAGCTGATCGATCGGCTGCTCGCAATCTCGCGGGCGCTCGCCGGCCATATCGATCCGGGCTCCGCGTTCCGCGCGACCGCGATCGAAATCGGCACGCTCATCCCGCACGACCATATCGACTTGGCGGTGCTGTCGCTCGATGGGCGCATGCATGCCTGCTACGAGGCCGGCTTCCATACTAGCTGGAGCGATTTGGCGCAGCATCCGGTCGAGGGCAGCCCGATCCGGCGCGTGCTGTGGGGCAACACGCCTTATCTTCTGACCGACAATGCGCTTCTCGACGACCGATTCCACTTCGAGGGAGCGTTCGACGGGCCAATCTTCGCCGCCAAGCTGCGCAGCCGCATCATCGTGCCGCTGCGGGCACGCGGCAGCGTGATCGGCGCGCTGAACATCAGCCGGCACAAGGCCGGCTGCTACACGCAAGCAGACGTCGAGGTCGCTCAGCAATGCGCCGACCTCATCGGGCCCTATATGTTCGCGCTGATCCAGACAGAGGAAGCGCGGCGCGCCATGCTCGCCGAAAGCGAGGCGCGCAACCGGGCTGAACTGCTGAGAGTCGGCGCCTCGCAGCTGACCGAGGGCATGGAGCGCGAGCGGCGCCGCATGGCCATGGACCTGCACGACCAGACGCTCGCCGACCTTGCCCGCATCGCACGTCAGGTTTCTGCGTTCCGCAGCCGCGGCGTGGCCCGGACGGCCCAGCTTGCCGATCTCGAGCAGGAGGTGGCGGGCTGCCTGGCGGAGCTGCGCCACATCGTCGACGACATGCGGCCGAGCGTCTTGGAGCTGTTCGGCCTGCGCGACGCCGTGGAGGCGCATCTCAACCGCAGCGTGGCGAGAGCCAAGCCGCCGATCGCGGTGCGCATCGCCGATACCAGCGGCGGCAGCGCCGACAGCCTGTCGGAAACGCTGCGCACGGCGCTCTACCGTATCGTGCAGGAAGCGATCAACAATGCGGTCCGCCATGCTGCGCCAAGCCGCATCGAGGTGCAACTGGCGTCGACCACAACCACATTCAGCGTGACGGTCACCGATGACGGGCATGGCTGCGGCGCCGTCGATCCCGCCGCCCAAGGCGGCATCGGCCACATGCATACGCGAGCGGCCCTTGTCGGGGCGCGGCTGCGTTTCGAGCCGGCCGACCGCAAGGGCGGCACCAGGGTCGTCATCGAGATCGACCGCGAGTCCGCCGAGGCCAAGGCGGCGGCGTGCAGCACCGCGATAACCGAAGCTCAGCCGGTGGCGGAGGCAGTCTGATGCTGGTCATGATCGCCGAAAATGACGGGCTGCACCGCACCTTCGCACGGCGGACCGTCGAGCAATTGTGGCCCGGAGATGTCGAGGTGATCGAAGCCGGCGACGGCGAGGACGCCATCAATCTTGCGGCGGAACGGCAGCCGCCGCATGTCGTGCTCGACCTGCAGCTGCCCAAGGCGACCGGGATCGAGGTGGCGCGCGCCATCTGGAGCCAGCGCGCCGGCACGCATATCCTGTTCTGGTCGAACTTCGCCGACGAGGCCTATGTGCGCGGCGTGGCACGCATCGTGCCGCCGGGGTCGGTCTATGGCTATGTGCTGAAATCGGCGACGGAAGAAGGCATGCGCTCGGCGCTGCGCGGCGTGTTCCGCGAGGGGCATTGCATCATCGACCGCGAGATCCGCGGCATCCAGCACCGTGTCCAGGACCGGTTCGAGGGCATTACCGACGGCGAGTATGAAAGCCTGATCGACATCGCGCTCGGCCTAACCGACCGAGCGATCGCGGCGAGGCGCGGCCTGTCAATCCGAGGCGCGCAGAGCCGCATCAAGCATGTCTACGACAAGCTGGGAATAGTGCCGCCGGAGGAGGGCACCGTCGAAGCGTCGGTGTTCAATTCGCGCACCCGCGCGATCTATCTGGCCATGGCGCGAGGCCTGATCAACATCGACGCGCTGCGACGCGAGCAGGAGCAGCTCGACGCCTGGCTCGCGCAGGCAACGCCGTTGCAGGATCATTAGGTTCCGCCCTGCATCCGAATAGCTCAGCTTGAAGTCTGAGTGCTCTTGGCGCTCACAACGATCGGCTCGGTTTCGATCAATCGAAGCGACCTGAGCATGTCAGCCGTTTGCGCCTTGTAGGTGAGAAAGTGCGGCGGGTCAGGTGCGCTTGGTAGGCGGAATGATCGGCATAGCATTCGATGACGCGCACCATTTTGGGCGAACCCTTTATCGAGACCCGCGTGCAGGAACAACACGCCTGGCCTCGTTCTGCACCGAGGCCTCGATCTCTTCGGCGAGCTGGAAGGCGCCGATCTCCAGTTCCGCAATCCGCACGATCGGCCTGCCGCGACTCTCTGCACCAATCGTTCTCCTGTCTGCAGCCGTGGACGCGCCCACTGTGCAAAACCACAGTCGGTGCTGCGCTTAGACCGCTATCGCCCGGTCCGCGTCCCGACTAGGCTTTTGTCCTACAAAATAAAAAGCCCGGGGAAACGCTCATGCCGTTCGTCAGCATACGGATACTCGAGGGTCATTCGCAAAAGCGCAAGAACGAGATCTCGCGCCGCGTCGCTGAGGCGATCAGCGAGGTCGCCGAACTGCCCATGGAAGCGATCTGGGTGGTGATCGAGGACGTGCCGGGCAGCGACTGGTTCGTAGCCGGCAAGCCGGTGCGGGAACCCAAGAGCCCGTGATGTCGATCCCGGCGCGCGCCCGTCATTCCGGCTTTGATGACGTCGTCGGCAATGCGGCGATGGAGCGGCTCGCCACCGGCTACGGCTTCATCGAAGGTCCGGTGTGGCATCCCTATGAGAAATGGTTGGTCTTTTCCGATATTCCGCAAAGCCGGATGTACCGGCGCGGCGCTTCCGGCGAGATCGAGCTGTTCCGCAATCCGAGCCACATGGCCAACGGCAACACGCTCGACCGGCAGGGACGACTGGTGACCTGCGAGCACGCCAGCAGCCGCGTCACCCGCGCCGAGCCGAGCGGCACGAAGACCGTTCTCGCCACCCACTACCAAGGCAAGCAGCTCAACAGCCCGAACGACATTGTCGTGGCCACCGGAGGCTCGATCTATTTCACCGATCCGACCTACGGCAGAGCGGAATTCTACGGCGTGCCGAGGCCCCAGGAACTGTCCTACCAGGGCGTCTACCGAATCGACGGCGATGGCGCCGGGCTAACGTTGCTTGCCGACGATTTCGCGCAGCCTAATGGGCTCTGCTTCTCGCTCGATGAATCGCGGCTCTTCGTCAACGATACCGAGCGCGGCCACATCAGGGTGTTCGGCGTGGAAGCGAATGGCGATCTCAACGGCGGCGCGGTGTGGGCGGTCACGGAAGGCGACGAGTCGGGGTCGCCGGACGGGATGAAGATCGACAGCCGGGGCAATCTCTATTGCACCGGGCCCGGCGGCATCCATGTCTTCGATGCCTCCGGCGATGTCCTCGGCGTCATTGCGACTCCGGAATATTGTGCCAATTTCACCTTCGGCGACGACGATCTGAGGAGCCTCTACATAGCCGCGTCGACGTCGCTCTACCGGCTGAGGGTGCGCGTGCCGGGGCTGAGGCTGTTTTGAGTGCCGGCGCCCGAATTGACATGAATGAAGCTGGCTCGGAGGGCCGGTGGGAAGTGCAGCAGTCAACACATCTGGGAGGATAATGACATGAAGAAACTACTGGTCTTGAGCGCCTTTGCAGCGATGCTCGCCTCGGGCACCGCGCTTGCCGACACGAGCGGCAAGAAGATCGCCTTCTCCAACAATTACGCCGGCAATTCGTGGCGCCAGGCAATGCTCGACAGCTACGCCATCGTCACCAAGAAGGCGGTCGAGGACAAGGTGGTGGCGGCGGCGGATGTCTTCACCACCGCCGACAAGGAAGTGCCGACGCAAGCCGCGCAGGTGCAGAACCTGATCCTGCAAGGCTATGACGCCATCGTCATCAACGCCGCCTCGCCGGATGCGCTCAACGGCGCCATCAAGCAGGCTTGCGATGCCGGCATCGTCGTCGTTTCCTTCGATGGCATCGTGACCGAGCCTTGCGCCTACCGCGTCGTCGTCGACTTCAAGGACATGGGCAAGCAGGAAGTCGAGCAGATGGCCAAGTTCCAGCCGAAGGGCGGCAATTTGCTGGAAATCCGCGGGCTGGCAGGCACCTCGATCGACGATGCCATCCATGCCGGTATCCTCGAAGGCGTCGCCGCCCATCCCGAGTTCAAGATCGTCGGCTCGGTGACCGGCGACTGGGACCAGACCACGGCGCAGAAGGCGGTGGCGACCATCCTGCCGTCGCTGCCGGAGATCGTCGGCGTCGTCGACCAGGGCGGCGACGGCTATGGCGCCGCGCAAGCGTTTGCCGCCGCCGGCAAGCCGCGTCCGACCATCATCATGGGCAACCGTCAGGACGAGCTGAAGTGGTGGAAGGAGCAGAAGGAAAAGGACGGCTACAAGACCTGGTCGGCCTCGATCGCGCCCGGCGTGTCGACGCTCGCCTTCTGGGTGGCGCAGCAGGTGCTCGACGGCCGCAAGGACGTGCCGCACGATCTGCTGGTGCCCTATCTCGCCTTCACCCAGGACGATTTCGAGGCCGCGCTGCCGAAGATCAAGGAAGGCGGCGTCGCCACCCACGAATACACCCAGGAAGACGCGATCGCGGCCATCAAGGCCAACATCAAGCAATAGCGGCGACATTGCCAGCCGCATCGCCAACCGGATATCGTTGAGGATGCTCCAGGCTATTGCAGACATCGTCAGGCTGGACGGCGCCGAAAAGCACTTCGGCGCCGTCCGCGCGCTCAACGGCGTCGACTTCCATGTCGGCGCCGGCGAATGCGTGGGGCTAGTCGGGCACAACGGCGCCGGCAAATCGACGCTGATGCATATGGTTGCGGGCACGCTGCGGCCCGATGGCGGGCAGATCGCGGTGCGCGGCAATCAGGAAGCGAGCTATTCCGTGGCGCGCGCGCTCGAGCTCGGCATACGCTGCGTGTTCCAGGAACTGTCGCTCTGCCCAAACCTCAGCGTCGCCGAGAACACGCGCATCAACCATCCCTCGCTCGCCGGTCTCGGCTGGCGCCGCAAGGCCGCCGATCTCATCCGGGCCAAGCTCGACGAGATCTTTCCCGACCACGGCATCGCGGCGGACGACATTGCCGGCGATCTTTCGATCGGACGCCGGCAGATGGTCGAGGTGGCGCGCGCCTTCACGCTGACCCGCGAGCCGCTGCATCTGGTCATCCTCGACGAGCCGACCTCGTCGCTCGATGCGCATACGGCCGGCCAGTTGCTTTCATTCGTGCGCCGCTTCGTCGCCGCGGGCGGCAGCTGCATCCTGATCTCGCATGTGCTGGGCGAGGTGCTGCAGAATGCCGACCGCATCGTGGTGATGCGCGACGGCAAGGTGGTCACCGCCGACGCCGCAGGCGCGTTCGACCGGGACAAGCTGGTCGCCGCGATGGGCGGCGCCGGGGAACATCAGAAGGCCACCGCCGAGACCCGCAAGGTCGCGGTCGGGGCACTCAGGGTGCGGGCGCGCCCGGCGCGGCAGCAGGATGGCAAGGAGCTTGCCGCTCGCGCCGGCGAGATCATCGGCCTTGCCGGGCTCGCCGGGCATGGCCAGACCGACCTGCTGCTAGCGATCTTCTCAGCCGCCTCGCGCCCGAAAGCCGGCGTCGAAGTGACGGCGCCGGTGGCGCTGGTCGCCGGCGACCGCCAGGCGGACGGCATCTTCGCGCAATGGTCGATCGCGCAGAACATCGGCATCCGCTCGCTTCAGCGCCTGCGCGACGGCCTGTTGATCTCGCCGCAGCGCGAGGCGGAGCTGGCGGAATTCTGGAAGAAGAAGATCGGCATCCGCACGCCGGACATGAACAACAACATCTATTCGCTCTCGGGCGGCAATCAGCAGAAGGCGCTGTTTGCGCGCGCGCTCGGCTCCGATGCCGAGATCGTGCTGATGGACGATCCGATGCGCGGCGTCGATATCGGCACCAAGCTCGAAGTCTACGACCTCTTGCGCGAGGAGGCCGCCAAGGGCCGCACCTTCCTCTGGTACACGACGGAAACCGAAGAGCTCGATAACTGCGATCATGTTTATGTCTTCAAGAATGGGCGGATCGTCGCCAATCTCGGGCGCGACGAGCTGACGGAGGAGAAGATCATCCAGTCCTCGTTCGGCGACACGGTCTGAGATGACGGCGCTCGCTCCCGGCACGCTCCCGAAATCTTCGCCGCGCGGCAACGCCGCCCGCGCACGCATGCTGCGCAGCCTGTTGCCGGCCCTGTCGCTGGCGCTGGTGCTGATGGCCATCGCCTGGCTTAACCCGCGCGCCATCAGCTATTTCGGCTTCAACCTGATGCTGAACCTGGCGATCCCGATCGCGCTGGCGACGATCGCGCAGATGTTCGTCATCGCCGGCAATGAGCTCGATCTGTCGATCGGCACTTTCGTCGGCTTCGTCGGCTGCGTCACCGCAACCTGGCTCAGGGATGCGCCGCTCATCGGTGTCGCGGTGCTGCTCGGTTCAATCGGCGTCTACGCGCTGCTCGGCGCGCTGATCCATCTGCGCAACCTGCCCTCGATCGTGGTCACGCTCGGCATGAGCTTCGTCTGGCAGGGGCTGGCCATCCTCATCCTGCCTAAGCCCGGCGGCAAGGCACCGGACTGGCTTTTGGCGATCATGTCCTTCAAGCCGCCCTACATCCCGTTCCCGATTCTGGCGGCATTGCTGATCGCGGCGATAGTGCATTTTGGCCTGATGCGCACTTCGTATGGCGTCATCCTGCGCGGTTCCGGCGGCAATGCCGCGGCGCTCAGGCGCGCCGGCTGGTCGCTGCTCAAGACAAAGATCGTGCTCTTCGCGCTGACCGGCCTGTTCGGCGTGCTTTCCGGCATGGCGCTGATCGGCATCACCACTTCGGCCGACGCCAATATCGGCAACGGCTACACGTTGCTTTCGATTGCCGGCGTCATCCTTGGCGGCGGCGAGTTCGTCGGCGGCCGGGTGTCGCCGATCGGCGCGGTCATCGGCGCGCTGACGCTGGCTTTGGCCGCATCGCCGCTCTTGACCTTCATGCACATCCCGCCCGATTGGCAGGTCGCTGCCAATGGCGCGATCCTGATCATCGTGCTGGCGGCGCGGGTGCTGATCAGCCGCAGGGAGAGGTGAGCAATGGCCTCTGTACGGATGCTGCTCGAAAAACCCTGGCTCTGGTCCTTCGTCGGGGCCGTTCTCGTGTGGGTCGCGACCGTCGCCTTCACCGGCGGCTATGGTG
The DNA here is from genome assembly GCF_002294995.1 of Mesorhizobium sp. WSM3860. GTDB lineage: Bacteria > Pseudomonadota > Alphaproteobacteria > Rhizobiales > Rhizobiaceae > Mesorhizobium. The sequence continues at coordinate 218,714 of NZ_NSGF01000001.1, forward strand.
CCGGCGGCATGGTCACGGCGGCACTTTCGCTCGCCGTCTTCACCGTCATCGTCGGTATCGGCCAGATGTTCGTCATCACGCTCGGGCCCGGCAATGTCGACCTGTCGCTGCCCGCCAATATCGGACTGGCGAGCGCGGTGGCGATGAAGGCTATGGGCGGCAGCGATTCAATGATCGTCGTCGGGCTGCTCGCGGCGCTCGCCTGCGGCGCGGCGATCGGCGCCATCAACTATCTGCTGATCTGGGCGCTCAGGATCCCGCCGATCATCGCGACACTCTCGGCAAGCTTCATCATCCAGTCGGTCGACATCAGCTACGGCCGCGGCCTGCAGATCAAACCGCCGCCGGGCTTTGCCGATTTCACCAACTGGCAGGTGATGGGGATCCCGGTGCTGGCGATGCTGACGGTGGTCTTCACCGTCGCCGCGGCGCTGGCGCTGCAGCGCATGATCTATGGCCGCTCGGTGCTGGCGATCGGCCAGAACATCCGCGCTGCCTGGCTGGCCGGCGTCAATGTCGGCCGCATCCGCTTCCTCACCTACACGCTTTGCGGTGCGCTGGGCGGCATCGACGGCGCGCTGCTTGCCGGCTATTTCCGCGGCGCCAATGTCGATATCGGCAATGAATATCTGCTCGCCTCCATCGCGGTCGTCGTCATCGGCGGCACCTCAGTCGCCGGCGGCAAGGCCAACGTGCCCGGCGTCTGGGGCGCCGGCCTGTTCCTGGTGCTGCTGCTCACCATGCTCAACACCTTCGGCGTCAGCGCCGGCGTGCGGCTGGTGCTGACCGGGCTGATCATCGTCGGGGTGATCACGGCGGCGGGTGGCGAGAAGGCTGTGCGGTGACAAGTCGCGAGGAGAGGGTCGTTTTCCGGGGTCGCCGCAGCCAAATTTGACCATGTGGACAAAGGTCGGGCGCCGTTCCATAGTCATCCTGTCTGACATGTTTTGAACGGCCGGCTCGACACGGCCGTCGAGCAGAGGGGATTTCAATGGAAAACGATCATCGCAAAACGCAACGCGCCGGCCTGTCGCGGCGCAACGTCCTGGAACTCGGCGCGCTCGGACTGGCGGCGCTGCCTGGCATGGCTTTCGCGAAGGACAAGAAGCTGAAGGTGGCGGCGATCTTCGCCACGCCGATCGAGGAGCCGTGGGACAACCAGATCCATGTGGCCCTGCAGAAGGCCGAGAAGGAGCTCGGCATCGAATACAAATGGTCGGAGAAGGTGCAGACGGCCGACTTCAGCCGCGTGATGCGCGAATATGCCCAAGGCGGCTACCAACTGGTGCTTGGCGACGCCTTCGCCGCCGAGCGCGAATCGCGGCGCACGGCAAAGCAATTCCCGAAGACCGCGTGGCTGTTCGGCTCCGGCGCAGGGCCTGCGGAACCCAATTTCGGGGTCTTCGACAATTGGATCCACGAGCCCGCTTATCTCTCCGGGCTGATCGCCGGCAAGATGTCGAAGTCGGGCACCGTCGGCGCTGTCGCGGCAATGGGCATTCCGGAAGTGAACCGGCTGGTCAACGCCTTCTTCGCCGGCGCCAAGGAGGTCAACCCGAACGTCAAGAGGAAGGTCGCCTTCATCGGCTCCTTCTTCGATCCGCCGAAGGCCAAGGAGGCCGCGATCGCGCAGATCGATGCCGGCGTCGACGTCATCTATGCCGAACGTTTCGGCGTCATCGAAGCGGCGGTCGAAAAGAAGATCTACGCCATCTCCAACATGTCCGATCAGTCGAGCCTCGGACCCGACACGGTCATCACCGGCCCGGTATGGAACATGTATCCGACGGTCGAGCAGGCGATCAAGCTGGTCAAGGCCGGCGTCTTCACCGCGCAGGACTATGGCGACTTCTCGCGCATGGCCAAGGGCGGCTCCGATCTCGCCCCCTATCACAAGTTCGACAAGACGCTGCCGGCCGAGGTCAAGGACCTTGTCGCCAAGAAGAAAGCCGAGATCCTGGAAGGCAATTTCCGCGTCGACGTCGACGAGAACACGCCGGTGTCGGATTAGAGCCGAGATCCCCTCCCCCTCGAGGGGAGGGTGGCCCGCAGGGCCGGGAGGGGTCGCCCGCGACGCGCTCCAGCTTGCTAAGTCATAGGTCGAGGCGGTTGAGGTGACCCCTCCCGCCTCGCTTCGCTCGGCACCCTCCCCTCGAGGGGGAGGGATACCAGGAGTATCCCTTGTCCGCCCCTCTGATCCAAATGCGCGGCATCACCAAGAGCTTCGGCGCCGTCAAGGCGAACGATTCCGTGGATCTCAGCGTCGCCCCCGGCGAGATCCTCGGCCTGCTCGGTGAGAACGGCGCCGGCAAGACGACGCTCATGAACGTGCTGTTCGGCGCTTATGCGCCGGATGCCGGCGAGATCCTGATCGAGGGCAGGCCGGCTGCGATCCACAACTCGGCCGATGCCTTGGCCGCCGGCATCGGCATGGTGCATCAGCATTTCCATCTGGCGCCCCGGCTTACGGTCCTGGAAAACCTCTTGATCGGCATTCCCGGCAAGTTCGGCCGCATCGATCGCGCGGGCGGGCTGGCGCGGCTGAATGAGATCGGCCGCCAGCATGGCTTAAACCTCGATCCCGACCTGCCGGTCTCGGCGCTGTCGGTCGGCGAGCAGCAGCGGCTTGAAATCATCAAGGCGCTGTTTCGCGGCGCAAGGCTGCTGATCCTCGACGAGCCGACGGCGGTGCTGGCGCCGACCGAGGTCGACGGGCTATTCGCCGCGCTGCGCTCTATGGCGGCGCAAGGGCTCGGCATCATCTTCATCTCGCACAAGCTCAACGAAGTCAGGGCGCTCACCCATCGCTGCGTCGTGCTTCGGCATGGCAAGGTCGCCGGCCGCGTCGACCATCCGGCAGAAACTACCTCGGCCCAGATGGCCAAGCTGATGTGCGGCCACGAAATCATGCCGCCGATCAAGGAGGTCTCGACGCCTGGCGCGCCCGTGCTGACGCTCGATGGCGTTTCGACCTCAGGCCATGGCGGCACGCCGCTGCGCGAGGTCTCGCTCTTCGTCCGCGCCGGCGAGATCCTCGGCATTGCCGGCGTCTCCGGCAACGGCCAGCGGGCGCTCGCTGATGTGATCTCCGGCATGCTGTCGCCCAGTGCCGGTTCGATGACGATAGCCGGCAAAGCAGTTGCGCAATTTTCGCCGCGCGAGCTGCAGGCGCTCGGCCTCGGCCGCATTCCGGAGGACCGGATGACGACCGGGCTGGTCACCAACCTGCCTTTAGCCGACTCCATGGTGCTGCCGCGCATCGGCACCGAGGCCTTCAGCCGCAAGGGACTGCTCGATCCGGCGGCGATCCGCGCATTCGCGGAGGCGCAGATCAAGGCTTATGACATACGCTGTCCCGGGCCGATGACGCGCGCCGGCGCGCTCTCCGGCGGCAATCTGCAGAAGGCGCTTCTGGCGCGCGAGCTCGCCTTCGACCCGAAGGTGCTGATCGTCTCCCAGCCGACGCGCGGCCTCGACATCGGCGCTGCACGGTTCATCCACGAAAAATTCCTCGCCATGCGCGCCAAGGGCTGCGGCATCATCGTCATCGGCGAGGATCTCGAGGAATTGCTGATGCTCTGCGACCGCATCGCGGTGATGTATGAAGGCCGCGTCGCCGGCACGCTCTCGAGCGCCGACGCCACCGTCGCAAGGCTTGGGCTGCTGATGACCGGCGCGGAGGGGAGGGCGTAAAGCTATGGAACTGCCTCTGACGCCGGACGTCGGCGCCGCCCCTCACCTGCCTGCCGGCATCCTCTCCCCGTATTGGGACGGGGAGAGGGGCGCTCTCATCGACGGTGTCGCCAACAGCCAGCGTTGCAAGAAGGGTATGACGGCTGCAGCCAGCCCCCTTCTCCCCGTCACTATACGGGGAGAAGGTGCCCGCAGGCGGATGAGGGACGGCGCCGACATCCGGCGAGCGGAGGAGCACGCCTGATGTTCCGGCTCGAAGCCCGTACGTCGACCCCCGCCTGGTTCAATCTCGCGCTGCCGCTCGTGGCCATCGCGGTTGCGCTTGTCCTGTGCAGCGGTCTCATCGCCGTAGCCGGCGCCGGTGTCATCGAGGCTTATGGCGTGATGCTCTCGGCCTCGCTCGGCGACAGCTATGCCATCACCGAGACGCTGGTTCGCGCCGCGCCGATGATCTTCACCGGCCTGGCGGTCGCGATCGCCTTCCGCGCCAAATTCTGGAACATCGGCGCCGAGGGCCAGCTGCTCGCCGGCGCCGTGGCGAGCTGCTTGGTCGGCGCGATACCCATGCCGGGCTATCTCGCCATGCTGTTGATGGCGGTTGTGGGCGCGGCTGCGGGCGCTCTCATCGCGCTGGTGCCGGCGACTTTGCGCGTCAAATTCAAGGTCGACGACGTGGTCAGCTCGCTCCTGCTCAACTCGGTCATTTATTACGCGCTGATGGCGCTGATCGAGGGGCCGTGGAAGGACACCTTTTCCGGCTACCCGATCTCGCCGCCGATCGAGGACTCCGCCAATTTCCCGGTGCTGATCGAAGGCACAAGGCTGCATATCGGCGTCGTGGTGGCGCTGATCGCAGCGCCCGTTTGCTGGTTCCTGATTGCGCGCACCACGCTTGGCTTCCGCATCCGCGTTACCGGCGAGAATCCGGAAGCCGCCCGCTATGGCGGCATCAATGTGGAGCGCGTGCTGCTCTCCACCGCGCTGCTCTCCGGCGCGCTGGCCGGGCTTGCCGGCGTCGGCGAGGTCGGCGGCGTGCATTTCCAGGTGATGAGCGACATCTCGCCGGGCTACGGCTATTCCGGCATCGTCGTCGCCATGCTCGCCAGGCTCAATCCGCTCGGTGTCGTGCCCGCCGCGATCTTCCTTGCCGCGGTCATGACCGGCGCCGAGGCGATGTCGCGCGCAACCGGCGTGCCGGCCTTTCTCAGTGAGGTCATCCAAGGCACGGCGCTGCTTGCCATGCTGGTGGCGCTGCTCTTCACCGCCTACCGCATCCGCCGTGTGGGGGCGCCCGCATGAGCGCGGTGTTCGAGCAGATTTTTCAGGTCGGCTTCCTCGCCGCCATCATCCGCATCGCCACACCGCTCGCCTTCGCCACGCTCGGCGAAATGTTTTCCGAGCGCGCCGGCGTGCTCAATCTCGGCATCGAAGGCATCATGCTGTTGGCGGCCATGGCCGGCTTCACCGCCGCGAGCCTGAGCGGCAGCCTGTGGCTGGGCGTGCTGGTGGCCGTGCTTGTCGGCGCGGCGATGGGCGCGCTGCATGCGCTGTTCACGGTGGCATTAGGCCTCAGCCAGCATGTCTGCGGCATCGGCGTGACGCTGTTCTGCTCCGGGCTCGCCTATTTTCTCTACCGGCTGATCTTCGGCCAGCAGTCGGTGCCGCCCAGCATCAAGGGCTTCCAACCGGCGCCGATTCCACTGCTGTCGGAAATTCCGATCCTGGGTCCGGCGGTGTTCAACCAGTTCACGCTGGTTTATCTCGCGATCATCGCCGTCCCGCTCGCCGCCTTCGTGCTCTACCGCACGCCTTGGGGGCTGTCGGTGCGCATGGTTGGCGAGAACCCGCGCGCGGCGGATTCCGCCGGCGTCAGCGTGATCGCCACGCGCTTCCAGGCGGTGATCCTCGGCGGCGCGCTGATGGGGTTCGGCGGCGCTTTCCTCACCATGGCGCAGTTCAACGCCTTCACCTTCGGCGTGGTGTCGGGGCGCGGCTGGGTGGCGATCGCGCTGGTGGTGTTCGGCCGCTGGGACCCGTGGCGTTCGGCGGGGGCGGCGTTGCTCTTTGCCTGCGTCGACGCGCTGCAGCTCAGGATGCAGGCCAGCGGCCTCGGGCACATCCCTTACGAAGCCTTCCTGATGCTGCCGTTCATCTTCACCATCGTCGCCATGGCGTTCATGTCGCGCAACGCGGTCGCGCCTTCGGCGCTGCTGAAGCCATTTCGACGGGAGGAGCGGTAGCAAAGATTTCCTCGCCCCCGCCATCGGCGGGGGAGAGGTGGCCGCGAAGCGGTCGGAGAGGGGCTGCGAGGCTGGTGATTTCGCTGAACCTTCGCGAAGGTCGAGCCCGACCCCCTCTCCGTCTCGGCTTCGCCGAGCTACCTCTCCCCACTTTCGTGGGGCGAGGAAAAGAATTCAGATCGCCGTGAAAGCGTTGTCGACGAAGAGATGCGCGCCGTTGACGAAGCTCGATTCATCGCTGGCCAGAAACAGCGCGGCCTTCGCCACCTCCTCCGGCTCACCGATGCGCCCCTGCTGCGCGGCCATGGCGGCGTCGGAAACATCGACGCCGAGCTTGCCGAGATCGGCGACCTCGCGCATTCCGTGCGGCGTGCGGATGAAGCCGGGGCAGACGGCGTTGCAGCGGATGTTGCGGTCGCGGAACTCCACCGCGATGGCGCGGGCGAACATGTGACAGGCGCCTTTTGTCGTGTCGTAGAGCACTTCGTTGGGCGTCGCCACGACAGCCGAGATCGACGAGGTGCAAACGATCGAGCCGCCGCCGGCTGCGATCATGCCGGGAAGCACCGCGCGCGTCATCAGGAACATCGAACGTACGTTGACGGCATGCAGCCAATCCCATTCCTGCAGTGTCGTCTCCAGGAAGGGCTTTATGACGATCGTGCCGGCGTGGTTGAATAGCACGGTGACCGGACCGAATTCGTCGGCTGCGGCCTTCGCGACCGCCTCGACCTGGGCTTCGTCCGAAACATCGGCGACGAAATGCTCGGCGACATGGCCCCGCGCCCGGATCGCCGCGGCGGTTGCGGCCGCCGCGTCGCCATTGCGGTCGATGATCGCCACCTTGGCGCCTTCGGCGGCAAACAGCTCGGATGCCGCCCCACCCATGCCCGTCGCGCCGCCCGAGATGATGGCGACCTTGCCCGCCAGTCTTCCACCCATTCTTGTTCTCCCTGAATCCTGTGAGACTATTTTGATGCTATCCCCTCGCGTACCGAATAGCCAAGCGCTTGAACGAGGCAGGTTGCCGCCGAAAGCCGGAGCTACATGCATTTTGTCGGATCCTCCGTTGGCGGTCCCCGCACGTTTTCGATCTCGCATGAGAATAAACGGCCGTCGAGTTGCCGTTTCCGAGGACGTTCTTCCAAAAATCGCCGAAAAATAGCAATCGACAAAGTCTACTAACTTTATAGATTAAGGGCGAGACGGAGGCTCGACCATGACCTACATGCAGAATGATCAGCGCAAGGGCCAGAGGCTGACCGCCGACCAGAGCTGGAGGCCCGCCTATGGCGGAACCTTCGCCTACCTCGTCTTCGCGCTGGCATTTGTGTTCACCGGCGCTGTGGTGCTTGGGATCATCCCCTGACAGAGCCGCGCCTACGACCCTGCCGTCCAAAAATCTGAGTTGAGTGATCGGAGAAGATGACTGGCCGAGCGCTAGAGCGCGTTGGCGCGCCTGATTTTGTTCGAGGGTAGAGCGGGGCAATCCAACGTGATGGAGGAGATGGCAATGCCGATCGAGTTCACGCATGTTCCCGGTGCCAATGGCAGCTTCTTCTACGATTTCGCCGAGACGGCGACCAAGCTGTCGCTGATTGAGGATTCGGGTTTCCGCAAGCTGGTGATCGACGATCCGGCCGGCCTGCTCAGCAATATGGACATCGCCGCGCAGACGATCGACCGCACCTCGTCGCTGGAAGTGGTGCTGACGCACTGGGCCGGCGTGGTCGAGCCGACGGTGGCGGCAAGGCAGCTCGCCGCGCTCGACCGCAGAGGCGGCGGCCGCCTGTCGCTCAGGATGCTGAGCGAGCCGCTCCAGGACAGCGATGCCGAGGCGCGGCCGGTCGGCCACAGCGTGGTGTGGCAGCGCATCGACGAATATCTGGTGCTGCTGAAGCGGCTGTGGTCGAACGACAAGCCCTTCGATCACGAAGGCGCCTTCTACAGCGTCAAAGGCGGTTACGTGCCGCGCAAGGGCCCGCATGGCGCCGACCTCGCCATCCGCCTCGGCGGGCAGTCCGGCACCGCCTTGAAGGTCGCCGGAAAGCATGCCGATGTCTTCGAGCTGGCCGCTGGTTCGCCCGAAGAGGTTGCGCAGTTGATGCAGCGTGTGCGCGGCGCCGCCGCCGAGCATGGCCGCGCTGGCAGGCTGCGCTTCGCGCTTCCCGTCCGCATTCGCCCCGAAGGCTGGTCGGGCGCCTCCGACCACAAGGCGATCGAGGTCGCGGGGCCGCCGGCGCGGCTTGCGCTCTCGCTGTTGCCCTATGCCGCGCTAGGCATCGAGGAATTCATGATCGGCGGCATCGACCGTCCCAGCGAGATCGCGCGGATCGGGCGTGAGACGGTCACGCTGATCGCGAATTCGCTGGCGCGGCGCGAAGCCGACACTCTACCGCCGGGAACGTTCGCGTTGCGCCCGTTCACCGAGGCACGCGTTCGTTGAAATCGCGGATCGAGGTGAGACCGGGCGTTGCGGCAGCCGGTTTCATCAAGACGGGACATAGTCGACGCCATCCATGACATAGTCGGCGAAGAGAAAATCGCGGATGCCGGCAATCCGGCCATTCTCCCAATCGATGAGGATAAAATAGCGCGGCGGCCCATGCGGACGATCCGGGCTGGTGACCAGGATGGCGGGACGGCCTTCGACAAGGCCGATGGTGAAATGCCAATGCGTCTCGTCGGAATAGCGGCCGAAATAATTGCCGGCATATTCCTTGCCTTCGGCGCGAAGCCGATTGACCAGTTCCAGCTTCACGTCGTCGGCGAGCAGGCCGCGCAAGGCATCGAAATCGCGGGCGTTGAAGGCCGCGACATAGTCGCCGAGGCGCCGCATCTCCTGGCGGTTGAGGGACGGGCGCGGCGATGCTGGCCGCGGAGCGGCCGCGAGCTTGCGCAGGCTCCGGCGCCCCCGCTGCAACGCGCCCTTGATCGCGGTTTCGGTGGTTTCGAGAATCTCGCCGATCTCTTCCAGGCTGTGGCCGAGCACGTCCTTCAGCACGACCGTGCATCTTTGCGCCGGCGGCAATTGCATCAGCTCGGCGAGGCTCGCCTCCGCGGCAATACGCGCATCGATGGGCGAATCTTCGTCGGCGATCGTATCGAGCTCGACCTCGCATTCATTTATGCGCGAGCGGGCCCGCTTGCGCAGGAAATCGAATGCAGAATTGTGCGCGATGCGCCACAGCCAAGACTCTGTTTTTTCGGGCATGTCGCCATTCCTGATCGCCACGAAACCCTTGGCCAAAGCCTCCTGGACAATGTCCTCGCCATCGATGACCGATCCCACCATCCGCGAGCAATAACGGTGCAACTTGGCTCTCAAGCCGGCGGCCTCGCGCTCGAAGGCGCGAAGCCTGGCTTCGGTCGTCGCGGCGGGATGGTCGTGCGAACCGGTCACGCGGCCTCTATCTCTTTGTTTTAGGCAACTCCGGACGGAAAGCCGTTACACACTTTTCCTGGAATTGCTCTAGTTCTCCACGCCGGCGGTGTGGGAATAGCTCGTATGGCCCATCAGGCTCTCACCGGTTCCAAGCGCCATGATCGTCTTCACATATTCGGCGAAGCGGGGAGCACTGCGGAAGGCGGCGATGTCTTCGGCCGAGCGCCATTGCGAGATGTTGACGACCTTGCAGCCGTCGCCGCCGACGATCACCGACGACGCGAGCGAGCCCGGCTGCCTGCTGAAGAAGTTGCGCGTCCCTTCGGCGAGCGCCCTTACGAGATCCTGCTGCTTGCCGGGATTGGCGGTGAAGACATTGATCAAGGTCACTGCGGTCGACATGGCTTGGCTCCGTCTGTCCTGGTGGCGGCGGCCATTGTGGCTTCCGCAATCGTCACAACCGTGAAGACGAAAGCGATGCTGGAAACGGAACGGTGCACGCAAAAAGATTCGCGACCGGCAAATTCTTGTGATCCCGGAACCCGATATCAATCCCGTTCTTCTGCGATCCGCGACAGCGCGGCGATGACCGCCTCCGAGTCCGCCAGCGCGCCGAAGACGCCGTCCTCGACCGTCACCATGTGCAGGGCGGCCTCGTGCGCTTGTCTGTCGCCGCTGGCGCAGGCGTCCGCAATCGTCAGGCACTGGAAATTGCGGTCGCAGGCCTCGCGCAAGGTGGTGTGCACGCAGACATCGGTCGTGCACCCGGTGAAAAGGAGATGGGTGATGCCGCGTGCCCTCAGGACCAGCTCGAGGTCGGTATAGGTGAAGGCCCCGTTGCAGGTCTTGTCGATAATGATGTCCTCGGGCCTGGTTTCTATGTCGGCGACGATCTGGAAGCCTGGGCTGGAGCGCAGCAGGATGTCGGTGCCGTCCAGTCCCGCCCGCTTGCGACGCCATTTCTCGTAAGGCGTCATATCGGCCATGTCGGCGCGGTAGCCCTGCCTTGTATGGATGATGGTGAGGCCGGCGGCGCGGGCCGCGGCAATCAGCCGGTTGACCGCCGCCAGGATGGCTCTCAGCGGCGAAGGATCATAGCCTGTCCTGGCGAAATAGCCTGTCGGCGACAGGAAATCCTCCTGCAGGTCGATCACGAGCAGGGCGGTGCTTTGCGGCACCAGCCGGCCGTCATAGGGGAAGTCGAACGGGGTCGCCTTGATCATCGCGTGCTGCCTCGGTTGCGGCTGGCATGGTGGCCCGGCGACGGCGTCGCAGTCCAGACCTCGCGGCGTCCCGGGCTACCGAGGGGCCGACCGGGATGTTTGTTGATGATGGAGTCACCTTTATAGTTGACTCGATAACTCATGTTTTCTAGTCAAACGGCATTGGCGGCCCAGCGACAGCGTGAGGCAGCGGCCGCCTGGGAGACGGATGTTGACCGCAACAGGTGCCCAGACAGCCTTTCGTGTCGACGCGGTTCGCTTTGCCGTCGGCCAGCGCACGCTGCTCGGTTACGTGCAATGATGAAGCGAGGACCAGCCTTGTCCCGGAACAGCTTTTTTGCGCTGCTGGCCGCGTCCGCCATTCTTGCGGCCGGCTCCATTCTTCCCGACATCGCGGCGGCGCAGAAGCCGGCGGCACCCGCCGCACAAGCGCCTGCGCAGCAGCCCGTGACAGCTCCGGCAGCCGTGCAGGAACCGCTCGAGCCGGGTCCTCAGGCTCCGGCCGCGGCGGCGCAAGCTCCCGTGACACAGCCACCAACGCCCGCCCCGCCGACCGAACCGCTCTTTCAGCCGGCGCCGCGCACTGCCGGCGGCAAAGAGCCTTCCGCCATGGCGCTGACGCTGCCGCATGACCTGTCGCCCTGGGGCATGTTCTTGAACGCCGACATCGTGGTGAAGGCCGTGATGGTCGGACTTGCCTTCGCTTCTGTCGTCACCTGGACGATCTGGCTCGCCAAGTCGCTGGAGATCCTCGGCGGCAAGCTGAGGGCCCGGCGCGCGGCGAACGCGATCGGCAATGCCGCGACGCTGATGCAAGCCGGCCGCGCGCTCGGCCACAGCGGGGGGCCGGGCGCGCTGCTGGTGCGGGCGGCGGAGGAAGAGCGCGCGCTCTCGGCCGGCGCGTTGGATCACATCTCGGGCGACGGCCTGAAGGAGCGCGTCACCTCGCGGCTGTCGCGCATCGAGGCGGCAGCGTCGCGGCGTATGTCGCGCGGCACCGGCCTGCTGGCGACCATCGGCTCGACGGCGCCATTCGTCGGCCTGTTCGGCACCGTCTGGGGCATCATGAACGCCTTTATCGGCATCTCGCAGGCGCAGACCACCAATCTGGCGGTGGTGGCGCCGGGTATCGCCGAAGCCCTGCTCGCCACGGCAATGGGCCTGGTAGCTGCGATTCCGGCGGTGGTGATCTACAACGTCTTCGCGCGCTCGATAGCCGGCTACAGGCAGATCCTCGCCGACGCTTCTGCCGGCGTCGAGCGGTTGGTCAGCCGCGACCTCGACTTCCGCACGGTGCCGCCGGCAACCGCGTTGGCAGCGGAGTGAGCGACCATGGCGGCGCGGATTCGTGAGACGGCCGGCGACGATCTCGAGGAAAGCCACGAGATCAACGTCACCCCGTTCATCGACGTCATCCTGGTGCTTTTGATCATCTTCATGGTCGCGGCACCCTTGGCGACCGTCGACGTCGATGTCGACCTGCCCGGGTCGACGGCGACGCCGGCGCCACGGCCCGAGACACCGCTGTTCCTGACGCTGAAAAGCGATCTTTCTCTGGCGGTCGGCAATGACGCCGTCACGCGCCCGAGCTTTGCCACCGTGCTCGACAGCCGCACCAAGGGCGACAAGCAGACGCGCATCTTCCTGCGCGCCGACAGAAATGTCGGCTATGGCGAGCTGATGGAGGTGATGAATCTGCTGCGCGCCGCGGGCTATCTGAAAGTCGCGCTGGTGGGCCTGGAGGCGGCATCGGGCGGCAGTGCGGCACCGGCCGTGGGAAGCGCCGCGCCCACGGCAAGCAGAAGTCCGGCGCCATGACGCAAGCGATCGCCGCCTTGTCCGCCCAGCCACGCTTCGGCCTCCGCGAAGCCGGTCTGTGGACAAGCGCGGCCGCGATCGTTCTCGCCGGGCATGTGGCGGCCGCCTATGCGGTGCAGAACCTGAGCTTCGCCGAGGTGCCCGACGGCGGGCTGCCGCCGGCCCTGGCGGTCGAGATGGCGCCGCTGCCGACCACGCCCGCCGTTCCGGAAGAGGCGGCCATGCTGGATAAGGTCACGCCGGACCAGCCAGATGCGGCGGAGGAGACGGAAAGGCCCGCCGAAGTGAAACCGGTGACCGATCCGGCGCCGGTCGTGGAAAGGGGCGAGCCGGTCGCTGAGCCGCCGGTCGATTCCGGCAAGGCGGAGGCCGAACCGGCGGAGCAGGCCGCGGCGGCGCTGAACGAACAACAGCCGCTGGACGAGGCGGTGCCCGACCTTGTCGAGACAGTGGCGCCCGACGTTGTTGTTCCGCTGCCGCAGCCAAAGCCTGTCGAGGTGCAACCGAAGAGCAAACCCGTCGAGGCGAAGAAAAAAACTGAAAAGAAGCCCGTCGAAAAGCCGAAGCCGCGGACGAAAAAGGAAAAGACGGCGCCGCCGAAGTCGGTGACCACTGCCAGCGTCGAGGCCAAGGTCGACGCGAAGGCCGCCGCGCCGCAATCCTCCGACGCGGCGTCGCGATCGAGCGTCAGCCCATCGCGCTGGAATGCCAGCTTGGCGGCCTGGATCAGGCGGCACACGCGTTATCCAAGCGCGGCAAAGTCCAGGCGCGCCGAGGGCACGCCCAATGTGACCTTCACGGTAGACGTCTCCGGCAGGGTGGTCTCTGCCCAGCTGGCGCGGTCGTCCGGCGACGCGGACTTGGATCGCGCCGCGCTCGCCGCGTTGCAGGGCGCGTCGGTGCCGGCGCCGCCGGCGGAGCTCGGCGCGCGCGTCACACGCACGGCGCCGTTTGTCTTCAGCCTGCGCGATTAGTTGCCCGCCGCGCCATGCAACTTTGAGGCTTGACTGGCCGGCGGTAGGGAATAGGGTAGCTGCGAACATATCGGCCTCGGTCGCCGGACGGCAAGAATGCCTCGTATGCCTCGCCTGTCGGCGGCGGCTGCGGGGTTTTTTCATTTTTGGGGCATTGTTTGAAACGGCGTATCGAGATCGGCGTCCTCTATTCGCGATCCGGCAGCTACCAGCTTGTCTCGGACGCGTGCCGCACGGGCGCGATGCGGGCGATCGCCGACATCAATGCCGACCGCGGCTGCGGGATCGAGCTGGTGCCGGTCGAACGCGATCCGCAAAGCAATGCCGACCGCTATGCCATGCTTTGCGAGGATATCTTCCGGACCAGCAGCGCCCGCCATGTGATCGGCTGCATTACCTCCTGGAGCCGCAAAGAGACGATCCCTGTGCTGGAGAAGGCGGGCGGCATGCTCTGGTATGCCTGCCCCTATGAGGGGTTCGAGGCCAACGAGCATGTCGTCTACATGCATGCCTGCCCGAACCAGCATCTGGTTCCGCTGATGGCTCATGTCGCGCCGCGTTTCGGCGCCAACGGCTTCCTGCTCGGCTCGAACTATATCTGGGGCTGGGAGATGAACCGCGTCGCGCGCGACCTGATCGCCGACGCTGCGGGCAAGGTGCTCGGCGAGCGCTACCTGCGCATCGGCGAAACCGACGTTTCACGCCTGATCGATGAAATCCGCGTCACGCGGCCGAATTTCATCCTCAACAACCTCATCGGCACCTCGTCCTATGCCTTCCTGGCAGCATATCGCGACTTGGGACGCGACAATGCGGCCTTCAAGGCCGATATCTGCCCGGTCATATCCTGCAATCTCACCGAGGGCGAGTTGCCGGCGATCGGCGAAACGGGCAGGGGCCATTTGTCGGCCGGACCCTATTTCGCGCCGCGTCCGGCCGCCTTCGCCTCGTCCTTCGAAGCGTCCGCCTATGCATCGGTGCAAGTGATGGCGGACGTGCTTTCCGGCGATCCCGATGCCGGCCCGGCGGCGTTCTCAAAGGCCTTCGCCGAGCGCCGCTTCGCGACGCGCCTCGGGCCCATCGCCATCGATCCGCACACGCAGCATGCAACCCTGCCGGTGATCATCGGGCGCATCGCCGATGGATTTTTCGAAGTCGTCAGCCGCGAGGAAGAGGTGGCGCCCGATCCCTATCTGTCGCGTTACGACCCGGCGAATACCTTTGGCCGTCCGCGGCTCAGGGTGGTGTCGTGAGCCGGGCCGCGCGCATCCCCAATCTCGGCGGCGCGCGAGCTTTCGTGCTGCATCGCCCGCACGCGACGGTGCAGGCGATCACCAGGCAGCTGTCGGCGATCGGGCTTGAGGCGGTCGAGTGCTGGCCGCGACCGCCGGCAGAGGCGCTCGCCGCGGATTTCGTCTTCTTCGACGCTGATCTCGGCTTCGACGAGCAGTTCCCGTGGCAGCCGGGCGAGGCGCCGATGCCGCTGGTGGCGCTGATCGGTTCGGAAGCGCCGGGCCGCATCGAATGGGCGCTGTCGCACAAAGCCGACGCGCAATTGCTGAAACCGGTCGGCAATGCCGGCGTGTACAGCGCGCTGCTGATTGCCCGGCAGAGCTTCGAGGCGAGGAAACGGCTGGCCGACGAGATCGCGTCGCTGCGCCAGCGCGTCGGCGAGCGCCAGACCATCGTGCGCGCGGTCGCGGCGCTGTCGAAGGGCAGCGACGACAATCGCGCCTATGCGCAGTTGCGGTCGCTGGCGATGAGCTGGCAAATCAGCGTCGAGGAAGCGGCCCGGCGGATCGTGGCGATGACGAAAGACGAGGACGGCGGTGACCAATCCCATCGCGCCTGATCTCCCGGCGGCGGGCCGAATGCCGGTCAAGCCGCGCGCCGGCGTCTGGCGCCGGCTGCTCAAGCGGCCGCTGGCGCTGCTCGGGCTCTTCATCGTCGCCATCGTGCTCGCCGGCGCCATCCTGGCGCCGTGGCTGACCGGCTACGATCCAAACGAGCAGATGTTCGACGGGCTGACGCTCGAAGGCTCGCCCTTGCCGCCGAACGCCAAGTTCTGGCTGGGCACCGACCTGCTCGGCCGCGACCTGTTGACCCGCATCCTGTTCGGCGCCCGCACCTCGCTGATCATCGGCATCGTCGCCAATGGCGTCGCGCTTCTGATCGGTACGCTGGTCGGCGTCACGGCCGGCTATTTCCGCGGCTGGATCGGCAGCGCGCTGATGCGCTTCACCGACCTGATGATGGCCTTCCCGGCACTTCTTCTCGCCATCTGCCTGGCGGCGGTGTTCGAGCCGAGCCTTTGGATCGTTGCCATGGTGATCGCGCTGGTCAACTGGGTGCAGACCGCGCGCGTCATCTACACCGAAACCTCGTCGCTGTCCGAGCGCGAGTTCATCGATGCCGAGCGCACGATCGGGGCGAGCGCCCCGCGCATCCTGTTGCGCCATATCCTGCCGCATCTTTTGCCGACCATCATCGTCTGGGGCACGCTCGGCATCTCGACCACGGTGCTGCTCGAAGCCACGCTCAGCTATCTGGGCATCGGCGTGCAGCCGCCGACAGCCTCCTGGGGCAACATCATCTTCGAGAACCAGACCTATTTCCAGGCGGCGCCCTGGCTGGTGTTCTTCCCCGGCGCCGCGATCCTGGCGCTAGCGCTTGCCTTCAACCTGATCGGCGACGCGCTGCGCGACATCCTCGACCCGACGCAGCGGGGCCGGGCATGATCGCCTATCTCGGCCGACGTCTGATCCAGTCGCTGCTCATCCTGCTCGGTGTCTCGCTGATCACCTTCGCGCTGCTCTATCTGCTGCCGGCGGACCCGGTGCGCCAAATCGCCGGCCGCAGCGCGACGCCCGACACGGTGGAAAACATCCGCAGGCAGCTCGGCCTCGACCAGCCCTTCATCGTCCAGTACTGGCACTATCTCACAAAGCTGCTAAGCGGCGATCTCGGCCGCTCCTACATCCAGCGCTCGGAAGTCACCGAGCTCATCGTCTCGCGGCTGCCGGCGAGCCTGCTTCTGATGGTCGGCGCCATCCTGTGCGAGCTCGCGATCGGGCTTACGATGGGCCTGATCGCCGCCGTCAAGCGCGGCACCTCCACCGATCAGACCTTGATGGTCGCCTCCTTCGTCGGCGTCTCGGCGCCGCAATTCGTCGTTGGCCTGCTCCTGCTCTACGTGTTCGCCGTCCGGCTCGGCTGGTTCCCGATCGGCGGCTACGGCAGCTGGCGGCA
Source organism: Mesorhizobium sp. WSM3860 (assembly GCF_002294995.1). Taxonomy (GTDB): domain Bacteria; phylum Pseudomonadota; class Alphaproteobacteria; order Rhizobiales; family Rhizobiaceae; genus Mesorhizobium. The sequence continues at coordinate 235,296 of NZ_NSGF01000001.1, forward strand.
TCTTGTGCTGCCCTCGCTGACCATGGGCATACTCGGCGCCGGCTGGTATGCGCGCATGATGCGCTCGTCGATGATCGACGTTCTGCGCCAGGACTATATGCGCACCGCCCGCGCCAAGGGCCTGGCGCGCGGCGCCATCCTGTTCCGCCATGCGCTGCCGAACGCCATCCTGCCGGTGGTCGCCATGATCGGCATCGACATCGGCGTCTTCATGGGTGGCATCGTGGTGGTCGAAAGCGTCTTCGGCTGGCCCGGCATCGGTCAGCTCGCCTGGCAGGCCATCCAGCGCGTCGACATCCCGATCATCATGGGCGTCACCTTGGTCTCGGCCTTCGCCATCGTGCTCGGCAACCTGCTGGCCGACATCATCGCGCCCTTCATCGACCCCCGAATCAAACTCAGATGAAAAAGACAACCAGAGAAAGGGAACAGTGACATGAGACGATTTCTGGCATCCACCGTGGCGGCCTCGGCGCTTGCGCTGATGCTCGGCATCGCAAGCGCGCGCGCCGACGACGCGGTCGACCCTAACGCCAAGCAGGGCGGGGCCATCACCATCACCTACAAGGACGATGTCGCGACGCTCGATCCGGCGATCGGCTACGACTGGCAGAACTGGTCGATGATCAAGAGCTTGTTCGACGGGCTGATGGACTATGAGCCCGGCACCACCAAGCTGAAGCCCGACCTTGCCGAAAGCTACGAGATCTCGCCGGACGGCAAGACCTTCACCTTCAAGCTGCGCCACGGCGTGAAGTTCCACAACGGCCGCGAGATGACGGCCGACGACGTCAAATACTCGCTCGACCGCGTCACCAATCCGAAGACGCAGAGCCCGGGCGCCGGCTTCTTCGGCTCGATCAAAGGCTATGACGACGTCGCTGCCGGCAAAGCCAACAGCCTCTCCGGTGTCACCGCGGTCGATCCCTATACGATCAAGTTCGAGCTGACCCGCCCGGACGCCACCTTCCTGCATGTCATGGCCATCAATTTCTCGCATGTGGTGCCGAAGGAGGAGGTCGAGAAATACGGCGCCGACTTCGGCAAGCATCCGGTCGGCACCGGCGCCTTCAAACTCGCCGAATGGACACTCGGGCAGCGCATCGTCTTCGAGCGCAATCCCGACTACTGGCACAAGGGCCTGCCGCATCTCGACAAAATCACCTTCGAGATCGGCCAAGAGCCGATCGTGGCGCTGCTGCGGCTGCAGAAGGGCGAGATCGACGTGCCCGGCGACGGCATTCCGCCGGCCAAGTTCCAGGAGGTGATGAACGATCCGGAGCAGAAGGCCCGCGTCGTGGTGGGCGGGCAATTGCACACCGGCTACATCACCATGAACACCACCATGCCGCCCTTCGACAATGTGAAGGTGCGCCAGGCGGTCAACATGGCGATCAATAAGGACCGCATCGTCCAGATGATCAACAACCGCGCGGTGCCGGCCAACCAGCCGCTGCCGCCGTCGATGCCCGGCTACGACAAGGCATTCAAGGGCTACGCCTATGACGTCGCCAAGGCCAAGGCCCTGCTTGCCGAGGCCGGCCACCCCGATGGCTTCGAAACGCAGCTGTTCGCCATGAACACCGATCCCAATCCGCGTATCGCGCAGGCGATCCAGCAGGATCTGGCGGCCATCGGCATAAAGGCCAGCATCCAGTCGCTCGCCCAGGCCAACGTGATTGCCGCCGGCGGCGACAAGTCCGGGGCGCCGATGATCTGGTCGGGCGGCATGGCCTGGATTGCCGATTTCCCGGATCCGTCCAACTTCTACGGACCGATCCTCGGCTGCGCCGGCGCAGTGCCGGGCGGCTGGAATTGGTCCTGGTACTGCAACAAGGATCTCGACGCCAAGGCGGCCGAGGCCGATTCCGTCGTCGATCCGGCAAAGTCCGCCGATCGCGAGAAGATGTGGAGCGCGATCTACGACAAGATCATGGCGGACGCGCCCTGGGCGCCGGTGTTCAACGAGCAGCGCTTCACGCTGAAGTCGGCCCGCATGGGCGGCGCCGACAATCTCTATGTCGACCCGGTCCATATCCCGATCAACTACGACAATGTGTATGTGAAAGATGTGCAGTAACTGCGACTACACCATCCACGGGCGCCATCACCATTTCGGCTGGGACAATTCCTTTGCCCCGGCCGAGCGCGTGGCGCCTGGCTCGACGATCGAGTTCCAGTGCCTGGATTCCTCCGGCGGGCAGCTCAAGGCCGACAGCACCGTCGGCGATATCGCCAGCCTCGATTTCGGCATGATCAACCCGGTGACCGGGCCGATCTTCGTCGAGGGCGCCGAGCCCGGCGACGCGCTGAAGGTGACGATCGAAATGTTCAAGCCGTCCGGCTTCGGCTGGACGGCGAACATTCCGGGCTTCGGTCTGCTTGCCGACGACTTCAAGGAGCCGGCACTCAACATCTGGAAATATGACGCCGGCTCGATCGAGCCGGCGCTGTTCGGCAGACAAGGCCGCGTGCCGCTGAAGCCGTTTGCCGGCACGATCGGCAACGCGCCGGGTGCGATGGGCCACCATTCGGTGGTGCCGCCGCGGCGCGTCGGCGGCAACCTCGACATAAGAGACCTTGCCGCCGGCACCACCCTCTATCTGCCGGTGGAAGTGGCCGGCGCGCTGTTCTCGGTCGGCGACACGCATGCCGCGCAGGGCGACGGCGAAGTCTGCGGCACTGCGATCGAGAGTCCGATGGATGTCGTGCTCAAGCTCGACCTGGTGAAGGACGCGCGGCTGAAGACGCCGCGCTTCACCACGCCGGGGCCGGTGACGCGGCATCTCGACGCCAAGGGCTATGAGGTGACGACCGGCATCGGGCCCGACCTGATGACCGGGGCCAAAGAGGCCGTCAGTCAGATGGTCGACCTGCTTGCCGGCCGATACAAGCTCGACCCGGTCGACGCCTACATGCTTGTCTCTGTCTGCGGCGATCTCAGGATCAGTGAGATCGTCGACATGCCGAACTGGGTGGTGTCGTTCTACTTCCCGCGCTGCGTGTTTGAATGAGAGGTCGGCGCCTCATCCCCGCCCCGCTGGTTCGCAGCGACCCTCGCCACAAGGGGGAGGGTGAAACGCCGGCACCGCCCTGCCTCCCCCTCGTGGGGAGGTCGGACCGAAGGTCCGGGTGGAGGTCGGCGGTCCGACTTGCTCGGGGAAAGCAATGAGTCAAAGCCTTCGCGAAGTTCCATCAGCGCTGGCCGGTGAGGCGGTGCTCGAAATCGCCGGCCTCAGCGTCAGCGTGCGCGGCGAGGACGGCGAGCGCGAGGTGGTATCCGGCCTGTCGCTTTCTCTCAAACGCGGCGAGACGCTGTGCATCGCCGGCGAGTCCGGCTCCGGCAAGTCGATGACCGCGCTGGCGATCATGCAATTGCTGCCGCAGCCGGCCGGCCGCATCGCCGGCGGCACGATCCGGCTTCGCGACGAGGATGGCAGTGCCGTCGAGCTGACGGTGCTCGACGAACGGCGCATGCGCGACATTCGCGGCGACCGCATCGCCATGATCTTCCAGGAGCCGATGACCTCGCTCAATCCGGTGCTGTCGATCGGCCGGCAGCTCACCGAATCGATCGAGGCGCATACCGGTGTCTCCCAGACGGAGGCCAAGCTGCGCGCAGTCGCGGCGCTGAAGGCGGTGCGCATCTCCGAGGCCGAAAGCCGGCTGAAACAATTTCCGCACGAATTGTCGGGCGGCATGCGCCAGCGGGTGATGATCGCGATGGCGCTGGCGCTCGAACCCGACGTGCTGATCGCCGACGAGCCGACGACGGCGCTCGACGTGACGGTGCAGGGCGAGGTGCTGGAACTGCTGCGCGACCTGCAGCGCCAGCACGGCACCAGCGTGATCCTGATCACCCACGACATGGGCGTCGTCGCCGAAATGGCCGATCGGGTGATCGTCATGCGCAACGGCCGCATGGTCGAGGAGGGGACGACAGCGGCTATTTTTGCCAGGCCGCAAGCCGCGTATACGCGCGAGCTTCTTGCCGCCGTTCCGCGCATCGGCTCGGGCGCGCGACGCCGGGCTTCCGGTGAGTCCGACGGAGCGGCAATGCAGGACAAGGTGGCGGTCGTGAAGGACCTGCAAGTCCGCTTCGACCTGCGCGGCGGCTTCTTCGGCCGCGTCAACCGAAGGGTGCACGCTGTCGAAGGCATCAGCTTCTCGATCGCGCCGAACGAGACGCTGGCGCTGGTCGGCGAATCCGGCTGCGGCAAGTCGACCACCGCCAAGGCGCTGGCCGGCCTTGTGCCCTATAGCGGCCGCGTGACGATCGGCGGACGCGAATTGTCCCGCCTCGGGCGCGACGAGCGCAAGGCGGTGCGGCGCGACGTGCAGATGGTCTTCCAGGATCCTTATGCCTCGCTCGACCCGCGCATGCGCGTCGGCGAGCTGGTGGCGGAGCCGCTGCTGATCCACAGCATCGGTTCGAAGGAAGAACGGCGGGAGCGCGTGGCAGCGCTGTTCGAGCGGGTCGGTCTGTCGTCTGAGCAGATGGAGCTCTATCCACATGAATTCTCGGGCGGCCAGCGCCAACGCATCTGCATCGCGCGGGCGCTGGCGCTGAGGCCGAAGCTGATCATCGCCGACGAGAGCGTTTCGGCGCTCGACGTTTCGGTGCAGGCGCGCGTGCTCGATCTCTTGAAGGAGCTGCAGCGCGAATTCGGCGTCGCCTACCTCTTCATCTCGCACGACATGGCGGTGGTCGAGAACGTCTCGGATCGGGTGGCCGTCATGTATCTCGGCCAGATCGTCGAGATCGGCAGTCGCGACCAGGTGTTCTCCAATCCGCGCCATCCCTATACGCGGCGGCTCATCGAGGCGGTGCCGGTTCCCGATCCGTCTTTGCGCCGGACACGCTTTGCCCGTCTCGAGCGGGAAATTCCAAGCGCGACGCGCCGGATCGGCGAGAGCGTGCCGAAACTGGTGCTCAAAGATTTCGGCGGCGGACATTTCGCCGCCGTCGGAGATTGATCAGGCCCGCGGCCTGCCGCATTCAGCCTGGCATTCGTTTTGGCTTTGGGGAGCGGCGATCTGTCCGTTTCGGGATATGCGCGAATGATGGTAGAGCCTGAAGTCGCCACTCACCATTCGGAATCTCAATGTCGGTCCTCACACGCCGCAAACTCCTGCAGGGCGCCGCGGCGGCCGGCGCGGCCGGCATCGGCCTCTCGACCGCCGGCAAGTTTGCCGGCTGGGCGGCGGCGAAGCCCGAACCGCTGATCTTGAAGACCGCAGGCATCGCAGCGCAGTTGATGGCCGGCGCGCCAACGAAGAATGTCCTGACCTATGGCGAGGCAGGTCCGCCGCCGGTCATCAGGATGAAGAAAGGCGAGCCGTTCGTCGCGCGGCTCGTCAACGGCATCGACGACCCGACGACCATCCACTGGCATGGCGTGCGCGTTCCCAACAAGATGGACGGCGTGCCGTTCATGATCCAGCCCTATGTCTATCAGGGCGATCATTTCGACTACGCCTTCACGCCGCCCGACGCCGGCACCTTCTGGTATCACCCGCATTGCAACACGCTTGAGCAGATGGGCCACGGGCTGACCGGCGTCATCGTGGTCGAGAATCCGAAGGATCCCGCCTTCGATGCCGAAGTGGTGCTCAATCTGCGCGACTGGCGCCTCGGCGATGACGGCCAGTTCATCGCGCAGTTCCGGCCGCGCGATGCGGCGCGTAGCGGCACCTACGGAACGGTGCGAACGGCCAACTGGCTCGACCAGCCGCAATATGACGCGCCGGCCGGCGGGCTGGTGCGGCTGCGAGCCGCCATCACCGACGTCACGCGCATCTATGGCTTCCGCGTCGACGGCGCCGAGGCCGCCGTCATCGCGCTCGACGGCAATCCGGTCCCGCAACGTTTTGCGCCCGACGCCCTGCAACTCGGGCCCGGACAGCGCGTGGAGCTTGCCATCCGCATGCCCGACGACGAAGGCGCGATTGTCAGCCTGCGGGATGTCAGGGGCACAAAGCCAAAGGTTCTGGCGACGCTGCGTGCGGTCGGCCAATCGCTCAAGCGCGATCTTCGCGATCTCGGCCCGCTCGAGGCCAATCCGGTGGCGGAGGTGGACCTCGCCGGCGCCAAGCGCATTCCGCTGGCGTTGAGCGCCACGGCGGAAAATGTCGCAGCCGACAGCATCTGCGGCTCGCTCGGCTATAGTTTCTGGGCCATCAACAAAGTGCCGTGGCCGGGCGACACGCCGGACCCGACCGCGCCGCTGGCCGAGCTGAAACTCGGCCAAAGCTACATCATCGACATGGAAAACCTGACACCGCACGCGCACCCGATCCACCTGCACGGCATGAGTTTCAAGGTGCTGTCGTCCTCGACGCGCGCGGTCCAGCCGCTCATCTCCGACACCTATCTCATCCAGCCCGACGAGAAGGTGCAGTTGGGGTTCGTCGCCGACAATCCCGGCGACTGGCTGCTCCACTGCCACATCATCGAGCACCAGAAGACGGGCATGACGAGCTATTTGCGGGTGGCGTGAGCGCATGGGGCGGTAGGCGCCCTCATTCGCCCGGAGTTCGCTGCCCCTCGACGGGTTGACGCCCTTGCCCGCCTACCTAGGTAGGCAAGAGGCGCTGGGGCGGCACGCAACTCCGACCGACGGCATGACATCTTTGCGCATTTGAAAACTTGCCCTTGTTGCGGCAGGCTTCTCCATCCTGTCATCCTGCGTCATCCCCGACGATACGTCGCGGGTCGCGAAAGAGGATGCCACCACGGCCGCCGCCCGCAGGGAAATGGTCGGCCTCAGCGAGGCCGATGTTCGCATGTGCGCCGGCTTTCCGACCGCGACCGCCGATGTGGGACCTTCCGGCCAGATCTGGACCTATCAGCGCAGCGTGCAACGCGGCAATCTCAACATCGCGGTGCCGACCATGGCCCTGGGCGCGATTCCCGCGGTTGGAGGGTCCGTCAACGTCGCGCCCGGCGGGTATTGCAACACGCAGATTCGCATGCTCGGCGGCCGTGTCGCGGAAGTGACCTATGCCGGCGACAACAATTTGCCCAACAGCATCGATGCGCTCTGCGTCAGCACGGTCGACGCCTGCGTGGCCTATGCGCGACAGCGCAATCGCAAAGCGACGGCGGTCTCCAGGTGAGCGGGTAATGCCGGCCTCGCGGAGCGTCCATTCACACTTCTCCTGGAGTTGCTTTGCATCCGCCGGGATGAATGGCGCCGGGCTCCTTTTCGGAGGCGCCGGGTGAAACTTGCCGGCCCATGTCTCTGCGGGTTCCGGGCGGCGAGGCGTCCATGAGGTTCCTGACCTTCGTTGTTTGTGCACACGGATGATGGCACGGCCGAGATGGAGCAGGATTCCCACCACTGACATTTTGGCGCTGCAGTGATGAACGCGGCTGTCTCTTTTGACCGGAACGTCGGTCGCGCGGTTGAAGAATAGACGCAATGGTGACGCGGCGCCGAGCCAGAGCTTAAAGGCCCTGTTTGGGCACGGGAATTTTTACGTCGGACCGATAGAACCAACGTCTCGTCCACTCAAAAGGCCCCTCACAGATTGCCTTTAGCGGTCTGTAGTTTGGTGATTCAACCCATATATTACAGCGGTACCACTGCTTATCTGCCTTTAGCGTCTTGTCATATTGAAAGACAATGGTCTTAACTCCGTCCAACACGGCGTTGTAAAGGCGATGGCAATTTGTGTTAACAAGCGAACCGTCGTCATTTCTGGGCACGGCTTCTTTTTTGGGGATTGTCTTCGCAGTCCAGCGTCCGTAAGGCCCCTCCCGTGAATACATTGCGTCTTGGGTGTAGATTATTTCTTGGTGCACAAATCTGGGCTGGTCGCCAAACCTAACGAATCGGGACGTCATCTCAAGAACCGGAACTTTAATGACCCATTCGTTCGCTTCCTTGAGAGGGTTGCATTCAGGGTTCTGTTCTTCAGGAGCTATATTAGACCCCTGGGAGGCCTCGGATCTCGGGGGCAGACAGACCAGGCAGGCACCAAGAAGGGCGGCCCCAAAGAGTTTGGTCATTATTATCATAAACACCCCCAGCAGACTGCCCAGTCTGGCAGTTTCGATTCCTCTCTCTGGCAAGCGGTGAGCGAAACCCTTGTCGCGGGCACAGCACCTTTAATCAGCATTCCATCCTTCAAGAGATAGATTTTCCCTGCATTCTCTCCCGAGCGCATGCACTCGGTGCGATCCTACGTCAAATGTGTGAAAGAACTCTGCCAACGAGGTGTGGCCATCACCGTCCCAAGTCCATTTCTTGCCAAGAAAGTCCCTTCCCGAACGTCTGATCAGCAACTACCACCAAAGGAATTGTGGCGATGCCAGCGAGAATGAGTATCCCTCGTTTTCGCAAGGTTCTGCCCCTTTCCTGACAGCTACAAAGAAGCAGCCCGCAGACGGCGATTATTTATTTGACAAAGCCGCGATTTACCAGGAGCGACAAAGGCGCTAAGCGGCCTCACTTGTTTCGTGGTGCTCGTGCCCATCGGGCCGCTAAGATAATTCTGTCTGCGACTGCAACGGAAATCACAACAATGGCTATCCGCCAATACCAAGCATAAGTGGCGTGATTTGCGACGACTATGCCTACACCAACTAAAAGCGCGTGGATGATGCGTTCCGTCAGGGTCATCGTTGCCGCATCCTGGTCGTAAGTCTCGGCAGAAATGACAAGCATGGCCTTAGAAGCCAAATCACAAGCGCGGCACTACCGGTAGAGTTTCGGGTACTTGGCCTTCTCGGTTTGGCAATTTCCTGCCCTCTGAACCGCCATGGCGTAAGCTCTCTCATAGGTGTGGATGGCCCTCTGGAACTTGCGTGGATTGGGCGTCAGGTGTTTATCCCGCCCGTCGTACAAAAGGACTGGGACAGCAATGATGGCTTTTCCATCCTCGGTCGGCCTCAACCGACATCTCTGCATCACGCCGTTCAGATCACCTGCCATTTTAGCGGCCAGATTTAACTTGGCATCGGGCATTTGAGCCAGGAAGTTGATGTTTTGCTGTTCTCCCTGTCCGGCCGAAGCAACGGAAGGCAGCCCCGGAACAAAAATCGCAGTTGCTGCAACAACGTATTTAATCTTCATTTCGCCCCTCCCAGATAAGGGCCATGTGAAGCACGTTTAGCCCAGTCTGAATAGGTGGCGGCATGTGGTTCAGATCCCGATCCACAAGCGGCTTAGAATTTCGCACGCCTGCCGCCGATCCGGTTCAGCGATAGATTGAGCAGCTGCGGGTTGGTGATGTCTATTCCGGCCGGGTGACCGTTTGCGTCAGCGTCCGCCGGGATGAACGGCCACCGGTCCTCTCTTCAGGCGTGGCGGGTGAAACTTGCCGGCCCATGTCTCTGCGGGTTTCGGGCGGCGAGGCGTCCATCAGGTTCCTGACCTTGGCGTTGTTGTGCGCCTGGATGATGGCACGGCCGAGATGGAGCAGGATTCCGACCACTGACATTGGTACTTCCTCCGTTGAGATGGCGGATATGGCGGCGGCGGGACGCCCAACCCAATGCTCCCCGTCTGTTTCGTAGGAATGGCGCAGAAGATGGCTTCTCGTTTCCAATTCGTGACCTGGAAAAGAGCAGTCCGGCGCCCGGGAGGCAGGATGCCAGCGCAAACATGATCTGACGCTCATATGTGCGGCGGGAAACAAAAGTGATCGCTGGTCGCCGCAAATCGCCCCGAATTCGAAGGTCTTTCGGCCGCCCAATTCGAGACGATGGAGAGGTCGATGAAATTGTCCGTCCTTACCCTTGCCGGCACCATGCTGGCGCTGGCGTCCGCGGTTCAGGCGGCGCCGATGATCGGTATCCCGGCTGGAGCCGGCCTCGTGCAGCAGGCGCATGTGACATGCGCGTACCTGACCGAAGACGGCTATTGCGTGCGACCGCACAAGAAGCACAAGCATTGGAAGCGCGAGCGGCACTACCGGCCGATCTATCGCACCTACGAGCCGCAGCCGTCGGACGAGTATTACTGGCGCTACGAGCGCGAACGGCCGATTGTCCGCATCATCCCCAGCTATCCGCGGCAGGATGAAGGCAATTGGGATGATTGGGACGATTGAGCGATCGGCGGGCCCAGAACCCGCTCTTGCTTTCCGCTGGTGGAGCTGAGGGGGATCGAACCCCTGACCTCATCATTGCGAACGATGCGCTCTCCCAGCTGAGCTACAGCCCCGTTCCAGCGGATCGGCTTGTATCGGTCGCGGCGGTTTGATGTCAAGGCGAAACGCTGCCCGGCATCGAGCGCCGAAACGGCCGGGCCTTGCCGGTTCCGCGCGCAATGGCTACATGTCGGCGACAATTTGGAGACCGGCATGATCGCCCTTATTCAAACCATCGTCATGGCGCTTGATATCTACTGGTGGATCATCATCGCCTCGGCGATCTTTTCCTGGCTCTATGCCTTCAACGTCGTCAACTCGCGCAACCAGTTCGTCGGCACCGTCGGCAATATGCTTTACCGCCTGACCGAGCCGGCGCTGCGCCCGATCCGCCGCTACATGCCCGATCTTGGCGGCATCGACATCTCGCCGATCATTCTTCTTTTGATCATCTTCTTCATCCGCCAGTTTTTGATCACCACGGTCTGGTCCTGGGTCGCTTAAGGCTGATCCATGGGCTCGCCGTTCCGCCCGCACGACGACGGCATCGACGTTTTCGTGCGGCTGACGCCGAAGGCGGCGGTGGATCGGATCGAAGGCGTCGAGGCGGCCGCCGACGGGCGCAGCCATCTCAAGATCCGTGTGCGCGCCGTGCCAGAGAACGGCGCCGCAAATACGGCGCTGGAGAGGATGGTGGCGAAGGCGCTTGGCGTGCCCGGGTCGGCGGTTTCGGTGGTTGCCGGGGGGACGTCCCGGCTGAAGACGCTGCGGATATGGGGTGATGCGGCGACGTTGGCGGAAAGCGTTGAGGCGCTTTCCAGGGATCCGAAAATTTGAGACTTTGGCGGGACAGCACCCCCCTCTGTCCTGCCGGACATCTCCCCCGCAAGGAGGGAGATTAACAGCTTTGGCGCCGCCTCTCCTTTTTCAGGCGTTGGAGATTGGCGAAAGCGGAGATGACGGCCGATCTCCCCCTTGCGGGCAGGGCAATCGCATATGGAATTGCCGAGTCTTTGCAACAGTTTAGCCGTCGCAAGACACATTTGCGGGCGTTCGATCGTTGTATTGAGACGGAATCGGACCGAGAACGGACCAGAATCAAAGCGCGAACTGCCCGCGTCGACGATTTTCTCGGCACCCGGCCAAGTACCTGGAAAACCAAGAAAATCGCCATATGCGATTCCCCTGCCCTTGCGGGGGAGATGCCCGGAAGGGCAGAGCGGGGTGCCAGGCTGCACCAGGAGCAGCCCCTCAATCGCCCAGCGGCAGCTTCGGATCGTCGACCTTCAGCGTGTTCACGCTCTGCTTGATGCGGCGCAGGTTCTCCAGCACCTTCGGCCCGCGCGATTCCGCCACTGTGGTGGCGATCATGTCGAGAATGGCAAGCAGGGCGTAGCGCGACGAGGTCGGCTTGTAGATGTTACCGTCCTCGAAAGACTGCAACAGGATGACCGTGTCGGCGACCTTGGCAAGGGCTGAGTCCGGCGCCGTGACGGCGACGGTGGCTGCGCCATATTGCTGCGCGACCTCGACCGCTTCGATGACCGAGCGGGCATAGCCCGAGACCGAGAAGGCGACCAGCGTCGTCTCCGGTGTCGCGACCGCCGCATACATGCGCTGTAACTGGCCGTCGACTTGGGCGAGCGCCGAGAGCCCCAGCCGGAACAGCCGGTTCTGCATCTCGGTCGCCATCATCGAGGAGATGCCGCCGGAGCCGATGCACAGCACGTTGCCGGAACCGGCGATGCGGGCGCCGACAGCCATCAGCGTCGTCATGTCGAGATTTTCGCTGGCGCGCTGTATGGCGGCGATCGCCGATTCGGTGATGGCGGAAGCGATGCGCTGCTCGCGCGCGTCGCGGCTGAGCGGTTCCGGCGACAGATACTGACCGCCGATGGCGATCGCCTGCGCCAAATAGAATTTGAAATCGCGCAGGCCCTCGCAGCCGAGATTGCGGCAGAAGCGGGTGACGGTCGGCTCGCTGACGCCGACACGCGCGGCAATCTCCGAAATCGCCGCCTTGGAGGCGAAATCGAGATCGGAAAGCACCAAGCCGGCCAGCCGGCGGTCCGACTTGGTGCCGTCCTGCGACATCAATTGCAGGCGGGTGATGATGTCGGCCGGGGTTTTCATCCTTTCATCTCACAGCGGCAGGCCCGTCGCCTTGTCGAAGAGATGGATGTTGCGCGGGTCGACGCTCACCGGCAGCCGGTCGCCCGGCTTGACCTGCAGCCGGTCGCGGAACACGGCGCGCACCGTCTCGTCGCCGATCGAGCCATAGACATGGGTCTCCGAGCCGGTGGGCTCGACCACGTCGACGTCGATGGCGATGGCATCGTCCGTCGCGCCGATGACAAAATGCTCGGGGCGGATGCCGGCCTCGACCGTGTCGCCGCCTGACGCTGACTTGCCGGCAAGCGCCAGCCGGCCGCCGCCTTTGGTCTCGAACCAGGACTTGGCATCGGCGGTCTTCAGGGCGCCGGAAACAAAGCTCATCGACGGCGAGCCGATGAAGCCGGCGACGAACTTGTTGGCCGGCCGGTCGTAAAGCTCGAGCGGCTGCCCGACCTGCTGGATGCGGCCGCGATCCATCACGACGATGCGGTCGGCCATGGTCATGGCCTCGATCTGGTCGTGGGTGACGTAGACGATCGTCGATTTCAGCCGCTGGTGCAGCGCCTTGATCTCGGTGCGCATCTGCACGCGCAGCTGCGCGTCGAGATTGGAGAGCGGCTCATCGAACAGAAAGGCGGAGGGCTCACGCACGATGGCGCGGCCCATGGCGACGCGCTGACGCTGGCCGCCAGACAACTGTCTGGGATAGCGGTCGAGATAGGAGAAGAGGTTCAGCACGCCGGACGCCTTCTTCACCTTGTCGTCGATCGCGGCGCGCGTCTCGCCGCGGATCTTCGGGCCGAAGCCGATATTGTCGGCGGCCTTCAGATGCGGGAACAGGGCATAGGACTGGAAGACCATGGCGATGTTGCGCTTCTGCGGCGGCAGGTCGTTGGCACGGGTGCCGCCGATCACGAGATCACCGGAGGAGATCGTCTCCAATCCGGCCAGCATGCGCAGGAGCGTGGACTTGCCGCAGCCGGACGGACCAACCAGCACGACGAACTCGCCGCTTTTGATCTCGAGGTTGATGTCCTCGAGGATTTTATGCTGGCCGAAGGATTTCGACAGGTTGCGAAACTGGACATCGGTCATGGTCACGCTCCCAAAATGTCGTCGATGAAAGGCAAGTAGCCGGCTGTCAGTCCGGCGTCCACCGGCACCACAGCGCCCGTTATGCCGGATGCACGGTCGGAGGCAAGGAAAGCCACGGCCTCGGCCACTTCCGACGCGTTGACGATGCGGCCGAGCGGATAGAGCCGCTTCAGCCGGCCGAGGATCTCGGGATCCTTGGCCAGGCGATGATCCCAGGCGGCGGTGCGGATCGAGCCTGGGCAGACGACATTGGCGCGCACGCCGCTGCGGCCAAGCTCGACGGCGATCGACTTGGCATATGCGTTGATGCCAGCCTTGGCGGCGGCATAGGCCGGATTGCCGAAATGCGCGATGGCGTTGACCGAGGAGATGAAGACGACGCTGCCCGAGCCGCGCGAGGCCATCGCCTTGACCAGCGGATCGGCGAAATTCATCACGCCGGTGAGATTGAGGTCGAGCTCCTGTTCTATTCTGTCCGGCGTCAGCGCTTTCAGCGTCTCGGAGCGCGTCCAGCCGGCATTGTTGATCAGGATGTCCGGGACGCCGTCGGTGTCGAGCAGGCTTGGGATCGCCGCTTCGATCGAGGCGCGGTCGAGCAGGTTGAACACGTGGCGAGAGGCGATGTGCGGGCTGGTCAGCGCCGCGGCCGACAGGTCGCAGCCGACGATCCGGCCGCCACGGTCGGCCATCAGCGCTACGATCGCCGAGCCAAGACCGCCGCCGGCGCCGGTGACGACAATTGTCTTGCCCTCGAAATCGCCCTTCGACACCACGATCAGTGCTCCTCGCCACTTCAGACAGGAAGAGAACGCTACTCAACGAAATGTAATTAAGCAACATGATAAACTACTTGCTTCCCCGAAAACCATCGATAATGTAGGAAAGTAACATAAATCCTGTGCCCACGGGCCAGGCGCGAATGCGCATCATGGGAGGAGATCAGATGAGCCTTGCGAAGTGGACTGTCGGCCTGTTGGCCGGAATGAGCATGCTGGCGCTTGCGGCGCCCGCCGATGCGGGCGAGGTGCGTGTCACCGTCGCCGAATACAGCGCCAAGACCGGCCCCTATTTCGAAGAGGTGAAGAAGGAGTTCGAGGCGGCCAATCCCGGCATCACCATCAAATATGAAGTGGTGCCGTGGGACGTGCTCTTGCAGAAGCTGACCACCGACATCACTGCCGGCACCAATGCCGATCTGTCGATCATCGGCACCCGCTGGCTGATCGACTTCGTGCAGCAAGATGTCGCCGAGCCGCTCGACAGCTACATTAAGCCCGAGTTCAAGGACCGCTTCATAGACACCTTCCTGCAGCCCTCGATCATGAATGGTCATACCTATGGCCTGCCGATCGCCGCCTCGGCGCGTGCCATGTATTACAATAAGGAGCTGTTCGAGAAGGCCGGCATCGCCAAGCCGCCGGCAACCTGGACCGAGCTGCAGGAGGACGCCCGCAAGATCAAGGCGGTCGGCGCCTTCGGCTATGGCCTGCAAGGCAAGGAGATCGAGACCGACGTCTATTACTACTACGCGATGTGGTCATTTGGTACCGAGATCCTCAACAAGGACGGCACGTCCGGCTTGAGCACGCCGGGCGCGCTTGAAGCGGCCAAGCTTTATAAGTCGATGATCGACGAGGGCCTGACCGAGCCTGGCGTGACCTCCAACAACCGCGAGGACGTGCAGAACCTGTTCAAGCAGGGCAAGGTCGGCATGATGATCACCGCGCCTTTCCTCTCCAATCAGATCAAGGAAGAGGCGCCGAGCCTGAAATATGGCGTTGCCGCCATTCCCGCCGGTCCGACCGGCGCGCGCGGCACCTACGGCGTCACCGATTCCATCATCATGTTCAAGAACTCCAAGAACAAGGACGAGGCCTGGAAGCTGCTCGACTTTCTGTTCACCAAGGAACAGCGCGCCAAGTTCACGCAGGGCGAAGGCTTCCTGCCGGTGAACAAGGAAGAGGCGAAGATGGACTATTACGTCAACAACGCCGACCTCGCCGCCTTCACCGCGCTGTTGCCCGACGCTCGCTTCGCGCCGGTCATCCCAGGCTGGGAAGAAATCGCCCAGATCACTTCCGACGCCATGCAGAAGATCTATCTCGGCAGCGCCGAGCCGGAGGCCGTTCTGAAGGAGGCGGCGGACAAGGCCAACGGCGTGCTGAAGAAATAGGGCGTATCTCCCTGCGCCCGTGGCGCGCCCCACCCCGTCGGGGCGCGCCACATCCTTTCCGGCTTGGCAATCCCAGGAGACCGGCGCGGTTTTCCGTCAGATTTGCGGAAGAAGGACCGGGCTCGGTTCAGACAAGGACAATTGATGTCGGCGCCGCCGACGCCGGCAAGGAATGCAAATTCCTGAAGCAGCCTCCTGGAAAGAACGAGAGCCAAGCTGGCACTTCAGCGAAATTCCAATGTGGGAGCGCATCTTGAGCGCCAATGCCGCTACTGAGGTCCACGTAGCCCGGTTCAGCCAGCTGATGCAAAGCCGTGTCCTGCCCTATTTGCTGACGCTCCCCAGCCTGCTGCTGGCGGCGGTGGTGATCTTCTGGCCGGTCTGGGATCTCGTGCAGATCTCGACGCATGACGTGAATCGCTTTGGCCAGCTGCGCGCCTTCAGCGGCCTGGCCAATTTCTGGGCGCTTGCTGCCGATCCCGATTTTGTCGCCGCCCTGTGGCGCACCGGCCTATGGACCGTGCTGGTGGTCGGCGGCGCGCTGCTCTTGTCGATCCCGGTGGCGATCATCCTCAACACCGACTTCTACGGCCGAGGGCTGGCCCGCGTCATCATCATGCTGCCCTGGGCGGTGTCGCTCACCATGACGGCGGTGGTCTGGCGCTGGGCGCTCAACGGCGAAAGCGGCATGCTGAACTCGGGGCTGATGAAGCTCGGCCTGATCAGCCAGAACATCCAGTGGCTGGCGAGCGCCGAGACCGCCTTCCCGATGCAGGTGCTGATCGGCATACTGGTGACGGTGCCGTTCACCACCACGATCTTCCTCGGCGGCCTGTCGTCGATCCCTGACGATCTTTACGAGGCTGCGGCGCTGGAGGGCGCGACGCCCTTCCAGCAGTTCCGCGAGATCACCTTCCCGCTTCTAAAACCGTTCATCAACATCGCGATCGTGCTCAACACGATCTACGTCTTCAACTCCTTCCCGATCATCTGGGTGATGACGCAGGGCGGGCCGGCGAACTCCACCGACATACTGGTCACGCATCTATACAAGCTCGCCTTCCGCATCGGCAAGCTGGGCGAGGCTTCGGCGGTGTCGCTGGTGATGTTCATCATCCTGCTCATCTTCACCATGATCTACGTGCGGCTCGCCATGCGGGAGCAACGCGCATGAGGAACGGCAAGCTGAAACGCTCGATCATCGCCTGGCTACTGCTTGCGCCGTTGATCGTGGTGACGATCTTTCCCTTCGCCGTGATGTTCCTCACTGCAGTCAAGCCGCGGCCGGAAGTGCTTTCGCCGACATGGTGGCCAAGCGAGTTCCGCTGGTCGAATTTTGCCGATATGTGGGTGGCGACCGGCTTCGGCCAGGCGCTTCTCAACTCGCTCTATGTCTCGGCGCTGGCAACGATCGGCGCCATCCTGATCTCGGTGCCGGCGGCCTATGCCATGTCGCGCTTCCGCTTTGCCGGCTATGGCGCGTTCCGCCAGTTCCTTCTGATCTCCCAGATGATCTCGCCGATCGTTCTGGTGCTTGGCCTGTTCAGGCTGATGGCCGCCTGGGGGCTGGTCGAGAGCACGACGGCGCTCGGCTTCATCTACATGGCCTTCAACGTCGCCTTCACCGTCTGGATGCTGCAGAGCTATTTCGACACCATTCCGCGCGACCTCGAGGAGGCGGCCTGGATGGAGGGCGCCGGCCGCTGGCTGACGCTGCGAAAAGTGTTCCTGCCGCTCTGCCTGCCGGCGATTGCGGTGACGGCGATCTTCACCTTCATCAACGCCTGGAACGAATTCGTCGTCGCGCTCACCATGCTGCGCAGCCAGGAAAGCTACACGCTGCCGATCCAGGTGTTTTCGCTGGTCGCCGGCCGCTACACGATCGAGTGGCACCATGTCATGGCGGCCACGCTGCTTGCGACCCTGCCGGTGGCGATCCTGTTCATCTGGCTGCAGCGCTACCTCGTCCGCGGGCTGGCGTTAGGAGCGGTCAAATAGCAATCCCGGCAATTCCAGGAAAAGTCCGGAATTGCGAAGACAGAGAGTCCACGGAGTTTTGATGCGCATCTTCACCGCCTCCCTGGCGACGGAAACCAACACCTTCTCGCCGGTGCCGACCGACCGGGCGTCGTTCGAGATGGCCTTCTATGCCGGTCCGGGAAAACATCCGGAGACGCCGACGCTGTGCTCCTCGCCGACCGTGGCGCTGCGCCGGCGTGCGGCCAGCGAAGGCCTGACCGTCATCGAAGGCACCGCCACCTGGGCGGAGCCCGGCGGCCTGGTGCAGCGGCAGACTTTTGAGGCGCTGCGCGACGAGATCCTCGACCAGCTCAAGGCTGCCCTGCCGGTCGATGCAGTGATCCTCGGCCTGCACGGCGCGATGGTGGCGCAGGGCTATGACGACTGCGAGGGCGACCTGCTGGAGCGTGTGCGCGCAATCGTCGGGCCGAAGGTGGTGATCGCCTCGGAATTCGATCCGCACAGCCATCTGACGCCGAAGCGCGTCGCGGCATCCGACATCATGGCCTATTTCCTCGAATTCCCGCACACCGACTTTTACGAGCGCGGCGAGCATGTGGTCGAGCTCGGTCTCGCCGCGGCGCGGGGCGAAATCAAACCGGTGATCTCGACCTTCGACTGCCGTATGATCCAGGTGCTGCCGACCAGCCGCGAGCCGATGCGCTCTTTCGTCGACAAGATCAAAGCGCTGCACGGCAAGGACGGCGTGCTGTCGGTCTCGGTCATCCACGGCTTCATGGCCGCCGACGTGCCGGAAATGGGCACGCGTATCCTGGTCGTCACCGACAACGACAAGGCAAAGGGCGACAAGCTCGCCGAGACGCTAGGGCGCGAGCTTTACGCCTTGCGCGAAAAGACGGCGATGACGATGCTCTCCGCCTCCGCCGGCATCGAGCGGTCGCTTGCCCTGCGGGCGGCTCAGAAGGACAAGCCGGTAGTGATCGCCGACATCTGGGACAATCCGGGCGGCGGCGTGCCGGGCGACGGCACCATCGTGCTGCGCGAATTGCTGGCGCATGGGATCGACAAGGTCGGCGTCGCCACGATCTGGGATCCGATCGCGGTGACCTTCTGCCAGGCGGCCGGCGAGGGCGCGGTCATCGACCTGCGCTTCGGCGGCAAGGCCGGGCCGCAGGCCGGCGAGCCGATCGACGCGCGCGTCACGGTGCTGAAGGCGGTGAGCGAGGGCTGGCAAAGCTTCGGGCCGAGCCGGGTGACGCTCGGGCCGGCTGCGGTGGTTCGCATCGAGGGCACCGAGGTCGACGTCATCCTCAACACCAACCGCACGCAGACCTTCGAGCCGGACATCTTTTCCAATATCGGCGTCGATCCGATGTCGAAGGACATCCTGCTGGTCAAGTCGACCAACCATTTCTACGCCGGCTTCGCGCCGATCGCCGCCGAGGTCATCTATGTCGCGGCACCGAGTTCTTATCCCAGCAATCCGGCGGTGACGGAGTACAGGAAGCTGACGAGGCCGATATGGCCGAGGGTGAAGGATCCGTGGAAGCTGCCAAGCTCCCCCCTTGTGGGGGAGATGCCCGGCAGGGCAGAGGGGGGCGCGAAGGATCGCGACCTTGCTTAGTTTCGGGGGGCCAGGAGCCAAGCGAAGGATCGGCAGTATTGATTGAGACGTCGGCGGGACAGCGCCCCCCTCTGGCCTGCCGGCCATCTCCCCACAAGGAGGCAGATTGGCTAATCACACCAGGCCCCGTTTCACCATCATCGCCTCGGGCGAAGGCATCTTGCCGCGGAAAGCCGTGTAGAGTTCTTCCGGATCCCTGGAGCCGCCGGCGGCGTATATATTCTTCCTCAGCCGCTCGGCCAATTCCGCGTTGAAGGGGTCGCCTGTCTCCTCGAAGGCGGAAAAGGCGTCGGCGTCCAGCACCTCCGACCACATGTAGGAATAGTAGCCGGCTGAATAACCCTCGCCCGCGAAGATATGGCCGAAATGCGGGGTGCGGTGGCGCATGGCGATGGTGTCAGGCATATGCAGCTTTTCAAGCGTTTCGGCCTCGAACCGAAGCGGCTCGGCCGGCGCGTCCGACCTTGCGTGATAAGCCATGTCGATCAGCGCCGAGGCGGTGAACTCGACCGTGGCGAAGCCGGCGCCGAAGGTGCGGGCGGCGAGCATCTTGTCGAGCAGCTCCTTCGGCATCGGCCTGCCGGTCTTGACGTGCAGCGCATGCTTTTCCAGCACCGCCGGCACCGTCAGCCAATGCTCATAGAGCTGCGAGGGCAGTTCGACGAAGTCGCGGCTGACCGAGGTGCCGGAGACCGACGGCCAGGTGACGTCGGTCAGCATGCCGTGCAGCGCATGGCCGAATTCGTGAAACAGCGTCTTCGCCTCATCGACGGAAAGAAGCGCTGCCTCGCCGGCCGGCGGCTTGGCGAAGTTCATGATGTTGTAGATGACCGGCTTCGCGCCTTCCCCAAGCTTGTAGCCGGATTTCAGCGCGCTCATCCAGGCGCCGGAGCGTTTCGAGGGCCGCGCGAAATAGTCGGCGAGGAACAGGCCGCGCTCGCTGCCGTCCGCGTTCTTGACCACGAACACGCGCGCGTCGGGATGCCAGGCGGCAATGCCCTTCTTCTCCTCGAAGCTGATGCCGAACAGTTTTGTCGCGACGTCGAAGCAGGCGTCGATGACGCGCTCGAGCTGCAGGTAGGGCTTCAGCTCGGCCTCGTCGAAGGCGAATTTCTCGGCGCGCAGCTTCTCCTGGTAGAAGCGCCAGTCCCAGGCGGCGAATTTTTCGTTGCTGCCGGCTTCCGTGGCCAGCCGCTCCAGCTCCTTCTGATCGGCGGCCGCCTTTTCCAGCGCCTTTTCCCAGACCGGATCGAGCAGGTTGTGCACCGCCTTCGGCGTCTTCGCCATCGTGTCGTCGAGCTTGAGCGCCGCGAAAGACTCATAGCCGAGCAGCTTCGCCTTCTCGGCGCGGAGCTTCAGCATGTCGCCCACCACATCGGTGTTGTCGCTGGCGCCGCCATTCTGGCCGCGCATGATGAAGGCGCGGAAGGCGATCTCGCGCAAGTCGCGGCGCTCCGAAAAGGTCGAGAACGGCTCGTAGATCGAGCGCGACAGCGTCACCGCATAGCGACCCTTCTGGCCACGCATCTCCGCCGCCTCGGCCATCGAGCTCTTCAAGAAATCCGGCAGGCCGACGAGATCGGCCTGGTCGAGGAACAGCGCCCAGTCGCGTTCGTCGGCCAGCACGTTCTGGCCGAATTTGGTGCCGAGCGAGGAGAGTTCCTCGTTGATTGCCGACAGCCGCCTTTTGCCTTCCGCATCGAGCTTCGCACCGGAGCGGACAAAGCCTTTCCAAGTCTTTTCCAGCACACGCAACGTCTCGGGATCGAGGCTCAGGCTGTCGCGGCGCTGGTAGAGGTCGTCGATGCGGGCAAACAGCTTCTCGTTCATCGAGATCGCGGAGAAGTGCCGCGACATCTTGGGCGAAATCTCGCGCTCCAGCTGCTGGATGGTGTCGTTGGTGTGGGCGCCGGCACGACACCAGAAGATCGACGAGACATGGTCGAGCGGCTCGCCGGCGAGCTCAAGTGCTGCCAGCGTGTTTTCGATCGTTGCCGCCTCGCTGTTGCCGGCGATCGCGTCGATCTCGGCCTGGTGCGCCGCCAGCGCCGCGTCGAAGACCGGGCCGAAATCATTGTCGCTGATGCGGGTGAAATCGGGCAGGCCGAGCGGACCTTGCCAGAGCGTCAGCGGATGGGCGGCGAGGTCGACGGTTCTTGACATGGGCGAATCCATTAGGCGCTTTTGGTGGG
Source organism: Mesorhizobium sp. WSM3860 (assembly GCF_002294995.1). GTDB lineage: Bacteria > Pseudomonadota > Alphaproteobacteria > Rhizobiales > Rhizobiaceae > Mesorhizobium. Next base: position 256,573 of record NZ_NSGF01000001.1, read on the forward strand.
GCTGAATGCTGGCGGGTTATCCCGATGTAGGGCGGTGTTCGGCACCGCGCAACAACAGGATCAGTAGGCGCTGCAGTCCTGCGCGACCGCCGTCTGGGTGCTGGCGGTGATGCGGCCGCCGACGACGGTGAAGGTCTCGCGCATCAGCGTGTCGTTCTCGGGGAAATCGTAGCAGGCGAGCACGGTGGTCTCGCCCTTCTCGCTCTTCTCAATGCGATGGCGGATGGCGGCGCCGGCAACCGCGCCTTGCCATTCGTCGATCGAAGCGAGGAATTCCTGCTTGTCCTGGACGACGCCGACATCGTCGAGCTTCATGTGCACGTCTTCGGAAAGCAATTCGGACAGTTCGGTGCGGTCGGCGACCAGGAGCGCCGAATACCAACGGTCGATGACGGCGCTGTCATCGGCGCTGGCGCTGATCGTCGCGGACAGCAGCAGCGCTGCCGCAAGGAAAAACCTACACCAGATCCGGTCCATCAGCCCTCCATCAAAGCTCCGGCCGCTCGAAATCGCCGGTCTCCTTGTTCATCACCCAGAGCTCGCCAGTCGAGATGTCGAACCAGGCGCCGTGCAGGGTAAGCCTGCCCTTGCCCTCGAGGATCGAGACGCAAGGGAAGGTCCTGAGATTGGCGATCGAATAGCGGATCGAGATGCGCTCCAGCGCCGTCTGGCGCTCGGTCGCCGTCATGAAGGTGCTGGACGACACGGTCTCGGCAGCCGGCGCGATAAGGCTCATCCATTTGCCGATGAAATCGCCGGGTGACAGCGGAGCAAAGTTGGTGTCGAGCGCGGCGCGGATGCCACCGCAGCGGCCATGGCCCATCACCACGATGTTCTTCACCTTCAGGCTCTGCACGGCGAACTCGAGCGCGGCCGAGGTCGAGTGGAACTCGCCGTCCGGCTCATAGGGCGGCACGAGATTGCCGACATTGCGCAGCACGAAGAGCTCGCCTGGCCCGGCATCGAAGATCGCTTCGGGGGCCGAGCGGGAATCGCAGCAGGCGACGATCATGGTCTCGGGCGCCTGGCCCTCGCGCGCCAGCGAGCGGTAGCGGTCGCTTTCGGCGGGATAGCGGCCGCTCATGAAGTTGCGATAGCCAGTCAGCAGATGTTCGGGAAGGTGAGGCATGGGCGGCTAGAGCCTTTCCGAGGGTTTGGGGCGGCAGCTCGTTGCGATCGAGAAAGCCTCTAGCGGCAAAAGCCGGTCGCGGGCAATGCCGAATTGCGGATGGCGGCGTCGCAAACGCGTGTGCGGGCCGCACCCATCGTTATGCCCAGATGGCGACCTGAAGGCCGAAGCGGTCGGTAAGCGGCGGATCGGGCGAGGGCCGCGCTTCGCCGCTTGCGATGCGGTCGGCGATCAGCATCATGGCCGCCGCGTCGAGGAAGTCGTCGCTGGCGGCACCTTTCGGCGGCGTCTGGTCGAGGAAGGCCTGGTCGTAGCCGTGCCGGCAAAGCAGCGCCTTGCGCTCCTCCATGCCGGCCGGGTTGATAGCGCCCTTGATCTTCTTGGGCAGCATCATCGCGGTGCCGCCGTTCAGCCGGCAGAAGGCGACTTCCGGATGCGATTCGAAGATGCGGCCGCGCAAGTCCGGTCGCGCGATCAACAGCTGGTCGATCTCGCGGATCTTCGAAAAAATACCGAACGCCTGGATGGAGACGCCGCGCGGCGGATCGGAAGTCGTCATCGCCACCTCGCTTGCCCGCCGGTGACCCGCATACCAAGCCTCGACCGTGGTGAAGTTGCCGGTATCGGCGTAGAGCGCCGCGCGCGATGGTATGGCAAAGACGCTCGACTGCCGTGCTCCGAGCAGCGGCCGCACCAGTGCTTCCGGCCCGCGGCCGCCGCGGCTGGAAAAATCCGGCAAGCCGATCGGCATGTCGACGGCGATCGTGGCATCGGGCAGGGCGTGCAGCAGAGCCTCGAAAGTCGCGAAGACCGACGCCGATGGCGGCGCGCCAGGCTGGCGATGGACGGCGATCCAGCCGACCTTGCAGCCGTCGACGCCGGCCAGGACGCTGCCGCCTGGCTTCACGCCCGCTTGTCCCGCCCGGGGTGGAGGAGATGGCGAAGCTGCACCATGGCCATCGGATGCGACAGGCTCTGCGCGTCGGTCTCGAGCTGCAGCTCGTCGCCGCCGCGTTTCGCCGTGCGCGCCAGAATCTCGTAGACGGCGGCGGTGGTCGACTGCAGCGCCTTGGCCGCCGGCTGGCCGGAAAGGATGCGGGCGAGATAGACGGCGGCAGTCAGGTCGCCCAACCCGTTCGGCGGCTTCTCGATCAGGCGGTGCTCGGCAAGCAGCGCCTGGCGGCCGTCGAGCAGGAAGTTGCCGGTGCCGCCCGCCATCATCGAGGGTGCCGAGGTGACCAGCATGGTCGAAGGGCCTGCGTGGAGCGCCGCCGCCGTCACCGACTTGATGTCCGGCAGCGGCGCCCCGGCCATCCATTCGAGCTCGTAGCGATTCGGCGTGGCGATGTCGGCAATCGGCATCAGCCTGTCGCGCAGCGCGACGGCCGTCGGTTCCGGCACATAAAGCCCGCCCGAATCGCCCATCACCGGGTCGCAGACATAAAGGGCATTCGGCGTCCTCGCCTTGACGGCCGCAACCAGCGAAGCGACGGCCTCCGCCTGGCCGGCCTCACCGAGGTAGCCCGAGAGCACCGCGCTCACCTCGCCCAACCACGGCGCGCGCTCGAGATCGGCCAGCAGCGCCTTGAACTGGTCGAGCGGCGGCATGATGCGGGTGGCGCGGCTGTGGCCTGGGTGCCAGGGCAGGATGACGGTCGGCACCGCCCAGACCGGAAACCCCAGCGTCTCCAGCGCGAATACCGCGGCGCGGTTGCCGACCGAGCCGCGGGCGACATGGCTGGAGATGACGATGACCGCGCGCGGCGCGTCGGTTTTTTCAGCAATCATGGAGTTCGCTTCCTAGCCACCCTGCGTGGCGGCATACACCAGCCAGACCAACAGCCCAATGGCGATGATGAGGCCGAGCGTTCGGCCAATGCGGGTGCCCCAAACTTCGATCGGATCGGAGCGGTCGGCATCCGCTGCGGTCACGTGGTCGCGTGCGTCCTTCGCGGTGCGGGCGACGAAGGATGCGCCGCCCGGCGTCGTTTCGCGCGCCACGCGCTCGAGGATGCGGCGCGATTCCTTCTCTTCCTCGTCGTCCCGGCGCTGCGCCATGGCAAATGTCCCTTCCAGCACGGAGCTTAGCCTGTCCGGGCACGCATTCACAGAGGCTCGCGCCGCAGACCAGAGCGCTGCCACGACCGGGTCATTTTCTTGCGCACGGATTGTGGTAATGCTTCGCACGCAACGTCTGTCGAGGGGACCAATCATGTTAGCCGAGCGCCTTCTTCCACCGTCCGCTTTCCGCAATTTGCAGGCCTTGCTGATGATGGCCTTCGTGCTGCCGCTGCTTGCCGGCTGCGGCTATAACACCATCCCGACGGCGGAGGAGAATGCCAGGGCGGCCTGGAGCGAGGTGCTCAACCAGTATCAGCGCCGCGCCGACCTGATCCCGAACCTGGTCGAGACGGTGAAGGGCTATGCCTCGCACGAGAAGGACACGCTCGACGCGGTCGTCCAGGCGCGAGCCAGGGCGACGCAGATCACGGTGACGCCGGAGACGCTGAAGGATCCGGAAGCCCTCAAAAAATTCCAGGATGCCCAGGCCGGGCTGACGGGCGCGCTGTCGCGGTTGATCGCGGTCTCGGAAAACTATCCCGACCTCAAGGCCAACCAGAATTTCCTCGCGCTGCAGGCACAGCTCGAGGGCACCGAGAACCGCATCGCGGTGGCGCGTCGCGACTACATCCAGGCGGTCAGGGAGTACAATCTGACGCTGAGGACCTTCCCGTCGGTGCTGTGGGCGACATTCTGGTTCCGCGGCAACGAGCCGTTTGCGAACTTCACCGTCGAGGAAGACAAGATGCAGGTGCCGAAGGTGGATTTCGGCACGAAGCAGGGCGGGTGAGCCCTCTGGGTCTACCGAGCTTACAAGCCTTGAGTTCCGTCGCACCCCCCTCTGGCCTGCCGGCCATCTCCCCCGCAAGGGGGGAGATCGGCAGTTTCATTGACGGCGCCTCTCCTGCGACGTGGGCGATTGGCGAAGGCCAAGGCGACGTCCAATCTCCCCCCTTGCGGGGGAGATGGCCGGCAGGCCAGAGGGGGATGTGCCGGAGCGCCTTCGTCGGCGTTTTGCTAGCGCTTCTCCTCCTCCCCCTCGCTGCCCCTGCCGCCGACCTGCCCCCGCTCACCGGCCGTGTGGTCGACAATGCCGGCATTATCGATGCCGGCACGCGCGCTGCGTTGACCCAGAAACTCGCCGATTTCGAGAAGAAAGGCTCCGACCAGATCGTCGTCGCGACCATCCCCACCCTCGGCGGCGAGGAGATCGAGCCCTACGCCAACCGGCTGTTCCGCTTCTGGAAGCTCGGCCAGGCCAAAGAGAACAATGGTGTCCTTCTCCTGGTTGCGCCGAACGATCGCAAGATGCGCATCGAGGTCGGCTATGGGCTGGAAGGCACGCTGACCGACCTGCACACCAAGCTGATCATCGAGAACGACATGGTGCCGGCCTTCCGCGCCGGGGACTTCTCCGGCGGCATCCGCAAGGCCGTCGACGACATGATCATGGTGCTGGAGGGCAATCCGGAGGAGCTCGAGGCGCGCGGCAAGCGCAACGAGCAGGCGCCGTTCAACTCCGACGACCTGTTCTTCGCCATCTTCATCACCATCTGGGTGCTGATCTTCTTCGGCAGCATCGCGCTGACGGTGCTGCCGCCGATCTTCGGCCAGAAGATCGGGCCCGGCCGCTACCGCTGGCTCGGCATGACCTTCGAGCCCAGCCGGCGATCCTCCGGCGGATGGTCGTCCGGTGGCGGCTGGTCGTCGGGCGGCGGAGGCTGGTCCTCCGGGGGCGGTGGTGGCGGATTTTCCGGCGGCGGCGGTTCGTCGGGCGGCGGCGGCTCTTCGGGGAGCTGGTGAGGGACCATGGCAACGCGACCGATCGGCCCCGAGGACCATGACCGCATCGCCGAGGCGATCCGTGCTGCGGAAGCCAGGACCGACGGCGAGATATACTGCGTCGTCGCGCGGTCCAGCGACAGCTATTTCTTCCCAGCTGCTTTCCTGGCGACGATCGGCATGCTCGTCGCCAGTCTCATCGTCGCCTGCGGCCTTGAGGCGTGGTGGCTGACGATACGGCTGCCGCATTTTGTGTTGGCCGAGCTGCTGGCGCTGGCCTCGATGCTCGCCCTGCTGTGGCTGTGGCCCGGCTTGCGCATTCACCTCGTGCCGAAACGGCTGCGCTACCAGGCGGCGCATGCCAATGGGATGAAGCAATTCCTCGCCCGCAACGTCCACCGCACCCAGGCGAGGACGGGCGTGCTGATCTTCGTTTCCATCGCCGAGCGCTATGCCGAGGTCGTTGCCGACAGCGGCATCGATGCTAAGGTCGGCCAGCATGTCTGGGACGGCGTGGTGCGGGACCTCACAAACCACGCCGGCGACGACCGACTCGCCGACGGTTTCGCCAAGGCGATCGAATCGGTCGGCGCGGTGCTCGCCGAGCATTTTCCGGTCACCGCCGGCGACAGCAATGAATTGGATGACCATCTCGTCGAGATCTGACGGAACTGGCTGAAAATCTGCTCTGCCGGGGACGGGTGAGGGCTGGTTTTCGGCGCCTCCGATGCCCCCAAGCTCAATTGTGTGAAAGCGCGGGCGCGACAGCGCGGACTCTTTGCAGTCGGGCCAAGCGGGTTTATGATTAACAAATCATGAAGACGTTGACGATCGACATCCGGAAAGCCGACCCTCGCGATGCAATGGCCATCGCGGACGTGCACCAGGAGGCATGGCGCGGCGCCTACTCCGGCATTATCCCGCACCGCACGCTGACGGCCATGATCAACCGCCGCGGCCCTGACTGGTGGGCGAACGCGATTCGCAAGGCGGCAACCGTGCTGGTGGTCGAGATCGGCGGCACGATCGCCGGCTATGCCACGATCGGCAGGAACCGCGCCCGCGAGCTCAGGCAGCAGGGCGAGATCTACGAGCTTTACCTGCGTCCGGAATATCAGGGCATCGGCCTTGGCAGCAGGCTGTTCAAGGCGGCACGGACGCGCCTTGCCGACCACGGCCTCAAAGGCCTGGTAGTATGGGCGCTGGAAGACAATTACAACGCGCTGTCATTCTATGCCGGCAACGGCGGCCGCGACGTTGCCGAAGGCGTCGAGGTCTTCGAGCAGAAGGCGCTGAAGAAGGTCGCTTTCGTCTGGGAATGAAGGCCGCAACTTAAAACGTGTTGCGGTGACGCGCTTCAAGTCTTTGTTTGATGCATATCGTTCGCCCAAAACCGCCGCGCAGTTTTGGGCGACATGCATTGGGTTACAATCCATCACAAACTGTGCGCTTCCATTAGCGTCCAGTGCTATTCGCCGCATTGCACCATGAAGCGCCGCCCGCTATCGATCTCACAAATCGAGAGAGGGATTTGAGCATGCGCATCGAAGCCGTATCGGCAGGGAAGAACCCGCCCGAGGACATCAACGTCATCATAGAGGTGCCGATCGGCGGCGAGCCGATCAAGTATGAGATGGACAAGGAGGCCGGCACGCTGTTCGTCGACCGCTTCCTCCACACCTCGATGCGCTATCCCGGCAATTACGGCTTCGTGCCGCACACTTTGTCGGGCGACGGCGACCCGATCGACGTGCTCGTCTGCAACACGCGTGCGCTGGTGCCGGGCTGCGTCATCAATGTGCGGCCGATCGGCGTCTTGATCATGGAAGACAATGCCGGCCAGGACGAGAAGGTGATCGCGGTCCCCTCGCCGAAGCTGACGCTGCGCTACGAGAACGTCACCGAATACACGCACCTGCCGGAAATCACCCGCCAGCAGGTGCAGCACTTCTTCGAGCATTATAAGGATCTCGAACCCGGCAAATGGGTCAAGATCGAGGGCTGGCACGATTCCGAATATGCCAAGAAGATGATCGTCGAGGCGATCGAACGAGCGAAGGCCAGCAAGTAATCAGTTATCCACCCGGCCGAAGTCGGGGACGTTGCCGATCACTTCGCGCTTGTCCTTGCCGCAAGCAAAACCCTTCGCCTTTTCGTCGGCGAGCTTGCGGGCCTGGTCATTGGCCTGAGGGTTGCCGGTGGCGAGCACGAGCCCGACTGTGCAGCCCTCATGCTCTTCAGGCTGCGCGACCTTGGCGACGACCAGCACCTCGGTCGGCTTGTCTTCGTTTTCGGGATTGCTGATCTCGCGACGATGAATGACGGCGAAGGGCGCCGCCTTGTCGCCATTGGTTTCGATACGCCACTCGACCTTCGGACCCGCGGTGTTGAGCCCGGAGAAACTCTCCCAGACGGCGGTCATGTCGTCGGAGGGAAAGCCGTAATAAACGGACTCGCGAGCGTCGTCGTAGCCGATCAGCACTGGATAGCCGCGATAGCCGGCGCAGGCGAGGCTCGCCCAGTCGCCGTCGCCTTCTTCCGATAGCGCGTAGGTTACGCAGTCCTTCTTCCAGTCGAGATCGGTGTAGGCGCTGGAAATGTCGCCGGCCTGAGCCGCCTGGCAGAGACCGGCGAGGGCAAGCGGGATTAGAAGCGCACGCATGACGGACCATCCCCTTTGAACCGTTCCTAATTCGCCCGAAGCCTCGCAAAAAAATACAGGGCGTACAACGCGGAAAACAAAGCGGATGCGAGGAATGCTTGATAGTCCATCCAGCAGATTGCGAGCAGTGACAGCCAAGCGGCAAGCAGGACCAACGGGACAAAAACGTCCAGATATAAAAACACCAAAGCGACCGTACATATTGATGCCGTCAGAATGCTTGCCGTTGGGCTGGTGTTGTGTGCCTTGCCAATGAAGTAATTCGCAACCGACGAGATCAGAAACAGGAAAAGTACTCTGCGCAGCACTGCTTCCTTGACCGCGAACTCGTTTAGGTTGAGGACCGTGACAACGTCTTTCTTCTCTTGCTCGCTGATAATCCCCCGATTGCCCTGCCTCACATAGTGGATCAGGAACATCTTCTTGAGATCGTCCACGAGCGTCTGGGCAAGGTTCAAATCGCTACCGTCAATTCGCAACCGCTCATCAACTGGACAGTGCTTGCGGCTGGGGTCGATTACAAGGCCTAGTTCAAGCTGGCTTCAATCAGCAGATCGGCGTTACGGGCGACCGATGCCGCCGGTCCGCCGAGGCCGAACAATTGGCCGCTGATATAGGCGCCCTCGATCAGCAGCAGCAGCCCGTCTCCGAGAGTGTCGGCGTCGGCCGCGCCCATCGCCGCCGCCATGGCGCGCAGGCGCCGGCGCAATTCCTGCTTGTTGTTCTCGCTGACGACCCGCGCAGGATGGCCGTGCTCGGGATATTCGACCGCCGCATTGGTCATGCCGCATCCGCGATAGTCCGGCCGCTGCGTGCGTTTGCCGACGCGGGTGAGGAAAGCGATGATCTGCGCGCGCGGATTGCCAGGATGCGCGTCCACGGCCTCGTCGAACCGCTGCCAGAATTCGAGGTCGTACTTGCGCAGATAGGAAGCGGCGAGTTCGTCCTTGGACGGGAAGGTCCGGTACAGGCTGGGCTTGGTGACGCCGGCGCGCCTGACGATCTCGTCGACGCCGATCGCCCGGATGCCTTCACGATAGAACAGGTCGCGCGCCACGTCGAGGATCTTGTCGGCAGCCTTCGGCGCCGGCGCCGTGCCGGCTCCGCTAATCGACGCTTCAATTTTATTGTCCGATGGCATTCAACAAACTCGCTTGACAATGTTACTGACCGGTACGTATGAATGGCACCGCTCCATTGCAACGTACCGGTCAGTAACATGATAGCTCATTCCCGTCCCTTTGGCCAGCGCTACGCCTTCGTCGTCGTCGCAGTCATCTTCTTCTGCCTGCTGATCGCCGCCGGGCTCCGTTCCGCGCCGGCGGTCATGATGCTGCCGCTGGAGGAGAGCTTCGGCTGGCGGCGCGATGTCGTCTCGCTTGCCGCCGCGGTCGGCATCTTCCTCTATGGCCTCACCGGGCCGTTTGCCGCGGCGCTGATGGAGCGGATCGGCCTACGCCGCACACTGCTTGCCGCGCTGCTGATCATGTCGGGCTCTACCGCGCTCAGCCTGCTGATGACCAAGCCGTGGCATCTGCTGATCACATGGGGGGTATTTTCGGGCATCGGCTCGGGCGCGGTCGCGACCGTGCTCGGCGCCACGATCGTCAATCGCTGGTTCAAGACCAATCGCGGCCTGGTGATGGGGCTGATGTCTGCCTCCAGCGCGACCGGCCTGCTGGTGTTCCTGCCGCTGCTCGCCTCGCTGGCTCAGTCGGGAGGTTGGAAGCCGGTCGCCGTTGCCATCGCCATAGCCACGGCGGCTCTCGTGCCGCTGGTCCTTCTGCTGGTGCCGGAGCGCCCGGCTTCCATCGGCCAGGTGCGTTATGGCGCCGATGCCGACGACGTGCCGCCGGTATCGCCGGCCGCGCAAGGCAATTTCCTGGCGCACACACTGAACACGCTCCGCCGTGCCGCGGGAACCAGGGTGTTCTGGTACCTGTTCGCGACCTTCTTCGTCTGCGGGTTCACCACCAACGGCCTCGTCGGCACACACCTCATCGCCTTCTGCGGCGACATGGGCATCGGCGAGGTGCAGGCAGCCGGGCTGTTGTCGATGATGGGCATCTTCGACCTGATCGGCACGACGCTGTCCGGCTGGCTCACCGACCGTTTCGATCCGCGCAAGCTGCTTGGCGTCTATTATGCCGTGCGCGGCCTGTCGCTGATCTATTTGCCCTATTCCGGCTTCTCGGCCGTCAGCCTGATCATCTTCGCCGTGCTCTATGGGCTAGACTGGATCGCCACCGTGCCGCCGACGCTGAGGCTCGCCAACGAAGCCTTCGGCGACCGCAGCGGCCCGATCGTGTTCGGCTGGATCGTCGCCGGCCACCAGGTGGGCGCCGCAGCGGCGGCGGCCTTCGGCGGCACGATGCGCGAATTGCAGGGCAATTACGAGCTTGCCTTCCTGATCGCCGGCATGACCGGCATCGCGGCGGCCTGCATTTCGCTCTTGATCAACACGAGCAAGCCCGCGTTTGAGCCGGAGCCGCAGGCGGCTTGAGATGGCTTAATCTCCCCGCAAGGGAGATCAGCTGTTCACTGTTATCAAAACTTCATGGTTCCGATATGCGCTTGAAACATTGAGGCTGGAGGTTGGCGGTCCCGTTCAACGCCATCCGGAGACAGCCATGAACAAGCTCTCGTTAACCCGCCGCGCCTTCGTCACCTCGGCCACCGCCTTTGGCCTTGTCGGCGCCTCCGGTCTCGCGCTGCCTTACTATTCCCGCGCCAATCAGCGCCCGGCCTTCACCCACGGCGTGCAGTCCGGAGATGTCGACGCCACTTCCGGCATGGTCTGGACCCGCACCGACCGGCCGGCGCGCGTGATGTACGAAGTGTCGACGACCGAAAGCTTCGCCGACGCCGTCAGGCTGGCGCCGCTCGATACCTCGCCCGCCAGCGACTATACGGTGAAGCGGCTGCTCACCGACCTCGCCGCCGACCAGGACATTTTCTACCGAATGACGGCCGCCGATCTTTCCGACATCAACGCCGTCTCCGAGCCGATCACCGGCCGTTTCCGCACCGCGCCGGCGTCGAAGCGCGACGTGCGCTTCGCCTGGTCGGGCGACACCGCCGGCCAGGGCTGGGGCATCGACGAGACCGGCATGAAGACCTACTCCACCATCGCCAAGCACACGCCTGACTTCTTCCTGCATTCCGGCGACACGATCTATGCCGATGGCGCCATGAAGGACGAGGTCGACCTGCCCGGCGGCGGCAAGTGGAAGAACGTCGTCATGATCGACGGCAAGCGCAAGGTCGCCGAAACGCTGGACGAATACCGCGACCAGTGGAAGTACAACATGATGGACAAGCACGTGCTCGCGCTTAGCGCCATCTGCCCGACATTCTACCAGTGGGACGACCACGAGGTAGTGAACAACTGGTCGGATTCGAAGGACCTCGCCGCCGACAACCGCTACACGGAAAAATCCATCCATGTGCTGGCGGCCCGCGCGGCGCGCGCCTTCCATGAGATGACGACCATCCGCTACGAGCCTTCGGAACCGGGACGCGTCTATCGCAAGATCGCGCACGGGCCGCTGCTCGACGTGTTCTTCCTCGACATGCGCTCCTATCGCGGCCCGAACGGCCCGGACATGGAGGACACGCTGACGCCGAAGTCGCGCATGCTCGGCGAGCAGCAGACGCAGTGGCTGAAGCGGGAGCTGGCGAATTCCAAGGCGACCTGGAAGATCATCGCCGCCGATATGCCGCTCGGCCTCGTCGTCTGGAACGACGCGGCCAAAAAGGCCGGCGCCGAAGCGGTCAGCAATGGCGACAATGGCGCGCCGAAGGGCCGCGAGCTCGAGTTCGCCGACCTGCTGCGCTACATCAAGAACGCCGGCATCACCAACACGGTGTGGCTGACCGCCGACGTCCACTACACGGCAGCGCATTACTACAATCCGGACAAGGCGCAGTTCCAGGATTTCAACCCGTTCTGGGAATTCGTCTCCGGCCCCATCCACGCCGGCACATTCGGCCCCAACGATCTCGACATGACCTTCGGGCCCGAGCTGAAGTTCATCAAAGCGCCGACCGCCGAGCAGGGCCAGAACCTGCCGCCGTCGGCCGGCCTGCAGTTCTTCGGCCTGGTCGACATTTCCGGCGCCACCGAGCAGCTTACCGTGCGGCTGATGGATCGCGACGACAGCGAACTCTACAAGGTCACGCTCGATCCGGTGCGGTCTGCATAGGCTGTGTCGATATTCAGGTGATGCCGGCCTGCGAACGATGGTTTCCTGCGCTTCCGGTGCTCACGTACTTTAAGTACGCTCCGCTCCGGTTCTCGGTAACCACCGTTCTCGGCTCGGCCCGACCTGAATCTCAACACACACTGGGCCAGCAGCTTCAAAGCTGAGCTCGGAATGCGATGAAGAGCGTCAATCCGGATAGCAGGTCGCGGGAATGTTCGGCCAGACGGCGGTGTCGCAGTTGGCTGCCTTCTGGCGCTGCTTGAAGGCGGCGCTGACCGGGCCGGTGACGATCGGGTCGACCCCGTCCGGGGCGTCGGCAAACATCTGCTGCGCGGTTTTGGCATCAGGGGGCGAGGGGTCAGCTTCTCTCAGGGCAGCCGCCGACTGCGCGGCGCCAGCCGCGACAAGCACACCAAGCGCTGCCCACGCAAAAACCGGACGCAATCTGGACATCTGATCGGTCATGAACATCGAACTGCCCGGCCCCTCAAAGGTTCCGCCTTGGTTAACAGAATCATCTCACACCAAGACGTTTAAGAATCAGTGACCATGTATTTGGGGTGGGGCCTCCCCTTTCGCAATTGCGAAAAACCTTGTATGAGCCGCGCAACCGAAAAAGGCGGCGCTTTTGGGCTTGCTGCCTGCAACGCTCCCGAGACCAGACAATGAACCTCCGCAATATCGCGATCATCGCGCATGTCGACCATGGGAAAACCACGCTCGTCGACCAACTCCTGAAACAGTCCGGCGCCTTCCGCGACAACCAGCGCGTCGCCGAGCGCGCCATGGACTCCAACGACCTCGAAAAAGAACGCGGCATTACCATCCTGGCCAAAGCGACCTCGGTCGACTGGAAGGGCACCCGCATCAACATCGTCGACACGCCCGGACACGCCGACTTCGGCGGCGAGGTCGAGCGCATCCTGTCGATGGTGGATTCGGCGATCGTGCTCGTCGACGCCGCCGAAGGGCCGATGCCGCAGACCAAGTTCGTCGTCGGCAAGGCGCTCAAGGTAGGTCTGCGGCCGATCGTCGTCATCAACAAGATCGACCGCCCGGACGCCCGTCACATCGAGGTGGTCAACGAGGTGTTCGACCTGTTCGCGGCGCTCGACGCCACCGACGAGCAGCTCGACTTCCCGATCCTCTACGGCTCGGGCCGCGACGGCTGGGTGTCGGAAAATCCGGAAGGTCCGAAGGACCAGGGCCTTGCGCCGCTGTTCGATCTCGTCGTCAAGCACGTGCCGGCGCCGACCGTGCATCCCGGTCCGTTCCGCATGATCGGCACCATCCTCGAGGCCAATCCGTTCCTCGGCCGCATCATCACCGGCCGCATCGAGTCGGGCTCGCTGAAGCCCAACCAGGCGGTCAAGGTGCTGCACCATGACGGCACGCAGATTGAGACCGGACGTATCTCGAAAATCCTCGCCTTCCGCGGCCTCGAGCGCCAGCCGATCGAGGAGGCCCAGGCGGGCGACATCGTCGCCATCGCCGGCCTGTCGAAAGGCACCGTCGCCGATACGTTCTGCGATCCGGCTGTGACCGAGCCGTTGCATGCGCAGCCGATCGACCCGCCGACGGTGACCATGTCCTTCCTCGTCAACGACAGTCCGCTCGCTGGCACCGAGGGCGACAAGGTGACCAGCCGCGTCATCCGCGACCGGCTGCTGCGCGAGGCCGAAGGCAATGTGGCGCTCAAAATCGAGGAATCGCCGGAGAAGGATTCCTTCTTCGTCTCCGGCCGCGGCGAGTTGCAGCTTGCCGTGCTGATCGAGACGATGCGCCGCGAAGGCTTTGAGATCGCCGTGTCGCGCCCGCGCGTCGTCATGCAGAAGGGCGATGACGGCCAGTTGCTCGAGCCGGTCGAGGAAGTCGTCATCGACGTCGACGAGGAGCACGCCGGCGTGGTCGTGCAGAAGATGTCGGAACGCAAGGCCGAGATGGTCGAGCTGCGCCCCTCCGGCGGCAACCGCCAGCGCCTTGTCTTCCATGCGCCGACCCGCGGCCTGATCGGCTACCAATCGGAGCTGTTGACCGACACGCGCGGCACCGCCGTGATGAACCGGCTGTTTCATGCCTATGAGCCGTACAAGGGCGAGCTGCCCGGCCGCACCAATGGCGTGCTGATCGCCAACGAACAGGGGGAGTCGGTCGCCTATGCGATGTGGAACCTGGAAGACCGCGGCCCGATGATCATCGATCCGGGCGTCAAGGTCTATCAGGGCATGATCATCGGCATCCATTCCCGCGACAACGACCTGGAAGTGAACGTGCTGAAGGGCAAGAAGCTCACCAACATCCGCGCCGCCGGCAAGGACGAGGCGGTGAAGCTGACGCCGCCGGTCCGCATGACGCTGGAACGCGCGCTGGCCTGGATCCAGGACGACGAGCTGGTCGAGGTGACGCCGAAGACCATCCGGCTGCGCAAGCTCTATCTCGACCCGAACGAGCGTAAACGCTTCGAGAAGTCGGCCAAGGTAATGGGCGCGGCGTAAGCCTTTTTAGCAAGCAGTCATTGGGGGAGGGAGCTGTTGCTGCCTCCCTTTTCATTTCAGCCGCGCGCACACGAGACGATTGCGTCGCGATCGGCTTGGCCGGAAAGATCGATGCGGATCACCATGCCGTCGCGCGCCGGCCTGCGCAGGGCTTTGGCGCCGCCCGGTTCGACGGTGAGCAATCGCCGCTCTTCCCAGGCCTGCAGTCTCGACCGCGAGATGCCGAGGTCGCCGGCGAGCAAGCGGTCAAGCCGCAAGGGCGTTGTGGCATCGAGCCGAAGCTCAAGCCAAAGCGCCGTCGCGCATTCCGGCCTGCCATCCAGCGGCTCCTTTCGCACCGTGACTTCGGGACATTCCTCGATCCGTCCGACCCGATTTCTGAGCGCCACGGCATCGAAGCCATAGTGTCGGACGAGCGTCGGATCGTTGCGCTCGAGCGCCGCAAGCAGCGTCGGTGCGATGTCGCGGCGATTGCAGCGTTCAAAAATGGTGCGGTTCCAGGAATTGTCGCAGTCGGTGCAGCGATAGATCAGCCAGGCATCGATGCGCTTGCCGTTGGCGTTGACACGGAATTTTCCGCTGCATCGATAAGGTTTGACGCCGCCGCAGCGGTTGCAGTTGATAACAGGTCGAGGCGCGATTGCGGACGCGATCGCCCAGCGAATACGCAACAGTTGAGACATGCCGATAGGGCCTTCCCGTCGGGAAGTCCCTCAGACCGGCGATGTCGAGATGCCCTCTTTACTTCAGCATAATCTTCCGAAAGCCGGATACCGCTTGTCGCTGGCGCGGACCCTCTGTTCGGGATCATGCCCATGCGGGCACGGTGTGGCGAAAGGCTGTAGTGGTTGGAATCAGGCGCCTGCGCGGTTGCGCGACGGCGGCTCAGCAATGCCAAACCGGTCTCGAACCGCCGCCTGAAGAACACATGAAATGATACAGGTGCCGCCAAAGCTGCGCCTGCGGTGCTTTCGGGAGTAGACGAGACCGGCGGTTACTGAGGCAAAGTGAAACTCGAAATCGGGAAAGGATCGGCCCTTCTAGCCGTGCGACGGCGGGCGGGCAAGAGTATGCCGCCCGCCTTCTTTCACTGTGGCGACTTCGGGCGCTTTGGCGCTACGTCATCTCGATGATCGGCGCGATCTCGACGCTGAAGGCCGGGTTCATCAGGATCGGACAATCCCTGGCCTTGGCGACGGCATCGTCGATATCCTTCGCCTCGATGATCGTGTAGCCGGCGGTCGGATTGCTGCCGCCGTTGTTCTCGACCGCGCCGCCGGGCAGCACCGTTCTCGACATGCCGACTGGATTGCCGCCGTCGATGACTGCCGCACCCAGCTTGTCGTACCAGCCGGTCCAGGCATCCATCGCGGCTTTGCGCTCGGCCTCCTCGGTCGGCATCTTGCCGGAGCCGTGATAGACATAGAGAAATTTCGCCATGTTCTCCTCCCTAGTTCGGCAGCGTCGAGCCGGGATGCGGCAGCGCCGCCTGGCGGTATGCGGCCATGCCGCAATCGTTGATATGCGGGCTAGCCGCAATCCGATATGCGGCTACGCCGCAATCGTTGATCATCGACCCAAACGGCGGGGCGGGCAACGAAAAATTCGAAGTTGCTAATGTGAGGCCGGCGAGCGTCACCTTGCCATGGCGTGGTATTCGGGGTTCGGCCGCATGTCGACCGCTGCCGCCACCCGGTTCGACATGTTGAAGAAGGCGGCGGTCGAAGCGATGTCCCATATGTCGCGATCGCTGAAGCCCGCCTGTCGCAACGCGGCGCGATCAGCCTCGACGATCTTGGCCGGCTCCTCCGTCAGCTTGACCGCGAATTCCAGCATCGCCGTCTCCCTCTCGGGCAAGCCGGCGGCCCGGAAATTCATCACCATCATCTCGCCGAGCGCAGGCTCACCGGAAAGCTGGCGCACCGCCGCGCCATGCGCGGTCAGGCAGTAGTAGCAATGGTTGATCGAGGAAACGGCGACCGCGATCATCTCGCGCTCCAGCTTCGACAGGCCGGACTCGCCCAGCATCACGTCGTTGTACATGTCGGTGAAGGCGCGCAGCTTCTTCTCGTCGAAGGCGTAGGCCAGAAGCACGTTGGGCACGAGGCCGAGCTTCTCTTCGCATTTGGCGAAATAAGCCTTCGTCGCTTCGCTCAGCTCCGCCTTGGCTAGGTCCAGCGCCGTAATCCTGTCGGTCATATCCGTTCTCCTCGCAGGCTGAGCGTCGGTTCGATTTTCTTAAAGCGTCGTCAAACCTTTGTCGCCAAATAGCGCTCATCTGCTACCATAGACCCAAAAGCATGTGACGGGAGGGACTTCACATCATGGCCAGCCTGAAAACCGCAAGCCAGCCGAAAAAGACCAGTCCGGCAAAAGGAGGCGCGGCAAGGGCAGGCGAAAAGCCCGGCAGGCTCGCCGACTATCTCCTCGCCCGCACGCCGGCCGAAGACATCGCCGCCTATGACGTCGCCGACCTCGAACGCGCCGCCGATCTCGCCGGCCGCGCGGTCGCCAGGCACAGAAAGGGCGATTGCATCGTCGCCATAGACGTGGATTCCGGCGTGACGCGCCAGGGCCGGCCGATGACGGTCATCACCGTCGTCAACGACAACATGCCGTTCCTGTTCGATTCCATCCTCGGCGAGATCACCGAGAGCGCCGGCGAGCCGCTTCTGGTCACCCATCCGGTCATCGTCGTCCGGCACGGCAAGAGCGGCATCGAGGAGATCCTCGGCGACGGCGGCTCCGTCAAGGGCGAAACCAGTCATGACCGGCTGAGCGTCGTCCACGTCCATATCGGCCGTCTTTCGGCCGATCAGGCCGAAGCCCTGGCCGGCCGCCTGAAGAAGCTTCTGGACCAGGTGCGCGCCGCCGTCGCCGACTGGAAGCCGATGCTTGCCCGGCTCGATCAGGCCATCTCGGAATTCCGCTACGCTCCGGTGCCGCTCGACAAGGCGCATGTCACCGAGGCGATCGCCTTCCTCGAATGGCTGCGCGACGACAATTTCACCTTCCTCGGCATGCGCGAGTTCAACTACACCGGCGGCGAGAAGAGCGGCATGCTGGAGCGCGCCGACAAACCCGGCCTCGGCATCCTCGCGGATCCCGACGTCCTGGTTCTCAGGCGCGGCACCGAGGCGGTGTCGACGACGCCGGAAATCCGCGCCTTCCTGCATGGGCCGGAACCGCTGATCGTCACCAAGGCCAATGCCAAGTCCCTGGTGCACCGGCGCATCTATCTCGACTATATCGGAATCAAAACCTACACCGCCAAGGGCGTGCTTTCAGGCGAACTGCGCATCGTCGGCCTGT
Organism: Mesorhizobium sp. WSM3860; assembly: GCF_002294995.1. Lineage (GTDB taxonomy): Bacteria > Pseudomonadota > Alphaproteobacteria > Rhizobiales > Rhizobiaceae > Mesorhizobium. The sequence continues at coordinate 274,219 of NZ_NSGF01000001.1, forward strand.
TCACCTCGACCGCCTACACGCGTTCGGTGATGAAGATCCCCTATCTGCGCTCGAAAGCCGAGACGGTCATCGCCAAGTCCGGTTTCAATCCACATGACCATTCCGGCAAGGCGCTGATCAACGTGCTGGAGAGCTATCCGCGCGACGAGCTGTTCCAGGTTCCGGTGCCGATCCTCAGGAAGCACGCCGAAGCCATCCTCGGGCTGATCGAACGGCCGCGCGTCAGGGCCCTGGTTCGGGTCGACCAGTTCGACCGTTTCGTCTCGATTCTCGTCTTCGTGCCGCGCGACCGCTACGACAGCGTCGTGCGCGAGAAGATCGGCACCTACCTGAAGACGGTGTTTCAGGGCCGGCTGTCGGCATATTATCCGGCCTTCCCGGAAGGCGGGCTGGCGCGCGTGCATTTCATCATCGGCCGCTCCGGCGGCAAGACGCCGAAGGTCGAGCCGGCAACGATAGAGGCAGCGATCCGCGACATCGTGCGCACCTGGGACGATGCGCTGCGCGAAGCAGTGTCGGAATCCGGCGCGGATGCAACGCTCACGGCCATTGCCTCGCGCTTTTCGGAAAGCTATCGCGATTCGTTCTCGCCGGCCGTGGCGTTGGCCGATGCCGGACGCATCGCCAGGATCGATGCTGCCAATCCGATCGCCATCGACTATTATCGCCATGCCGACCAGAAGCCGCACCAGGCGGCGCTGAAGATCTATCACCACGGCAGTCCGGTGGCGCTGTCGCGGCGCGTGCCGGTGCTGGAGAACATCGGCTTCCGCGTGATCAGCGAGCGCACGTTCGAGGTTGGCGACGAAGCCTCCGGCATGGTGTTCATCCACGACATGGAGCTGGAGAACAGCTACGGCAAGCCGATCGACCTCGGCGACGGCGCGCTGTTCGAGGATGCCTTCCTGTCGGTCTGGCGCGGCGACGTCGACAATGACGGCTATAACGGCCTTGCACAGACCGCGGGTCTCTGGTCGGGCGAGATCACGATCCTGCGCGCCTACGGCCGCTATTTGCAGCAGGCCGGTATCCCGCAGAGCCAGGATTTCATCGCCGCCGCGCTCAACCGCTATCCGGAGATCGCGCGCGGCCTGCATCAGCTGTTCGTTGCCCGCCTTGGCCCGACCGCCGAGAGCGAGGGCGTGGTCGCCGCCAAGCACCTCAAGGCCAAGATCAAGGACGCACTGGAAGAGGTGCCCAACATCGATGACGACACTATCATCCGCCGTTACCTCAACCTGATCGAAGCCTCGCTGCGCACCAATCATTTCGTTGCCGATACGAAAGACAAAGGACAGTCGCTGGCGATCAAGCTCGATTCGCAGGCTGTCGACGGGCTGCCGGCGCCGCGGCCCTGGCGGGAGATCTTCGTCTACGGCTCGGAGGTCGAGGGCGTGCACCTGCGCTTCGGCCCGGTCGCGCGCGGCGGCCTGCGCTGGTCTGACCGCGCCCAGGACTACCGCACCGAGGTGCTGGGTCTGGTCAAGGCGCAGCAGGTCAAGAACGCGGTCATCGTGCCGGTCGGCGCGAAGGGCGGCTTCTATCCGAAGAAACTGCCGATGAGCGCCGGCCGCGACGCCATCTTCGAGGCCGGCACTTCGGCCTACAAGAATTTCGTCTCCAGCCTGCTCTCGATCACCGACAATATCGGTGTCGACGGCGTCATCCCGCCGGCCGGCGTGGTGCGGCGCGACCAGGACGATCCCTATTTCGTCGTTGCCGCCGACAAGGGCACGGCGACCTTCTCCGATACAGCCAACGCCATTTCCGAGACACACAACTTCTGGCTCGACGACGCCTTCGCCAGCGGCGGCTCGGCCGGCTACGACCACAAGAAGATGGGCATCACCGCCAAGGGCGCCTGGGAAGCGGTGAAGCGGCATTTCCGCGAGATGAACCGCGACATCCAGACCGAGCCCTTCACGGTCGTCGGCGTCGGCGACATGTCGGGCGACGTGTTCGGCAACGGCATGCTCCTGTCACCGGCGACCAGGCTGATCGCCGCCTTCGACCACCGAGACATCTTCATCGACCCCGACCCGGACATGGCGGCCTCGCTTGCCGAGCGCCAGCGCATGTTCGCGCTGCCGCGCTCGTCGTGGCAGGACTACGACAAGTCAAAGCTGTCGGAAGGCGGCGTCATCGTCTCGCGCAGCCTGAAGTCGATTACGCTGCCGCAGGCGGCGGCCGCTGCGATCGGCCTCGCCAAGACCACGGCGACGCCGGTCGAGATCATGAACGCCATCCTCAAGGCGCCTGTCGATCTTTTGTGGTTCGGCGGCATCGGCACCTATGTCCGGGGCTCCGGCGAGACCAATGCCGATGTCGGCGACCGCGCCAACGACGCCATCCGCGTCACCGCGTTCGACGTGCGCGCCAAGGTCATCGGCGAGGGCGCCAATCTCGGCGTCACGCAGCGGGCGCGCATCGAGTTCGGCATGAAGGGCGGCCGCTGCAATTCCGATGCCATCGACAATTCGGGCGGCGTCAACTGCTCCGACGTCGAGGTCAACATCAAGATCGCGCTGGCGTCCGCCATGCGCAAAGGCTCGCTGGCGCGGCCAGCGCGCAACAAGCTGCTTGCCGAGATGACCGACGAGGTGAGCACGCTGGTACTGTCCAACAACTACCAGCAGACGCTGGCGCTGTCGCTGGCGCGCAAGCGCGGGCTGGCCGACATCGCGCACCAGGCGCGCTTCATGACGGCGCTCGAAGCGCGCGGCCTGCTCGACCGCGCCGTCGAGACGCTGCCTTCGCCGGCGGCGCTCGCCGAGCGCGAGGCGCGCGGCGAGCCGCTGGCCAGGGCCGAGCTCGGCGTGCTGCTTGCCTATGCCAAGATCGTGCTCTTCTCCGACATCGTCGCCAGCGACGTGCCGGACGATCCGCATTTCGACCGCGATCTGATGGGCTATTTCCCGGAGCGCATGGCCAAGAAATTCGCCGGCGAGATCCGTGACCACCGGCTGCGGCGCGAGATCATCGCGCGCGTCGTCGCCAACGATCTCATCAATCGCGGCGGGCCGTCCTTCGTCAACCGACTGCAGGAAGCGACGGGCCGCACCGCTGGCGCCGTCGTGCGCACTTTCGCCCTGGTGCGCGACGGTTTCGCGCTGCCGGCGCTCTATCGCGAGATCGACACGCTCGACAACCAGATCGACGGCCAGACGCAGCTCGATCTCTACCAGGCAGTCAGCCGGCTCATCTTCATGACCAGCGGCTGGTACCTGAAGAACGACCTCTCCGCGGCGCCGCTCGGCCAGCGCATCGCCGACTTGCAGGAAGCGCGCAAGGCTTTGGAGCCGAAGCTCATCTCGCTGCTGCCGGCCTTCTCGCGCGAGCGGATCGAGGCGCGGCGGCATGACCTGTTTGAGGGCGGCGCGCCCGAGAAACTCGCCGAAAAGCTGGCGCTGGCCGAGGTCGGCGACCTGATCCCGGACATCGCGCTCACCGCACGCACGGCCAATGCCGACATCGTGAGCGCCGCCAGGGCCTTCTTCGCCGTCAGCGACGCCTTCCGCATTCCACGCGTCGAGGAGGCGGCGCGCTCGATCATGCCGCCGGACTATTACGACCAGCTGGCGCTGTCGCGCGCGACCGACACGATCGGCGCCGCAAGGCGCGGCATCGCGGTCGCGGCGCTCACCGCCCACGGCAACGCGGCGGATCCGGTTGCGGCCTGGCTGGAAGCCGGCGGTGAGCAGGTCGGGCGCATCCGCGAGCGGCTGCAGGCGCTGACCGAAGGCGGCGACATCACCGTGTCTCGGCTGTCGGTGGCGTCCGGACTGATGAGCGACCTGACTGGGATGTGAAGCTTCGGAAGGCTTGGTTCCCCGCCCCCGCCGAGGGGGGAGGTGGCCGCGAAGCGGTCGGAGAGGGTTTCGTAGAGCGGAGTCCTTCTTTGAATACCGACCTATCATAGGTCGGCGCATTCCCCTCTCCGTCTCGGCTTAGCCCAGCCACCTCTCCCCACTGCGTGGGGGTCAGGAGCCGGCGCTTGTTCATTTGCATCACCGCCTGAAAACATGCAGACATGGCGCCCGACGCAGGCGGAGCCGGGGGAATCATCATGGCGGTAGAGACAGTGCAGCGGGCGTCGGGGCGCGGCATCTGGGGCTGGATGTTCTTCGACTGGGCAGCGCAACCCTTCTTCACCGTCGTCACCACCTTCATCTTCGGGCCGTACTTCGCCTCACGCATGGTCAGCGATCCGGTCGTGGGTCAGGCCGCCTGGGCCTGGGGCATTGCCGCAGCCGGGCTGGTCATTGCCGTGCTTTCGCCCATACTGGGCTCGATCGCCGACCAGACCGGCCCACGCAAGCCCTGGATCGCCTCGTTTGCAGCGATCAAGATCATTAGCCTGACGCTGCTTTGGCTCGCCGCGCCCGGCTCGAGCGTATTCCTGATCGTGGCATTATTCTCGCTGGCCTCGGTGGCCGCGGAATTCTCGACCGTTTTCAACGATTCCATGATGCCGCGGCTGGTGCCGAAGGCGGAGATCGGCAGGATCTCGAACATCGCCTGGGGGCTCGGCTATCTCGGCGGCATGATCGCGCTCATTTTTGTCATTCTGTTCATGGCCGGCAATCCGGAAACCGGCAAAACGATCATCGGCCTCGATCCGATCCTGGGGCTCGACCCGAAGCTCGGCGAAGATGCCCGCGCCACCGGGCCAATGTCGGCAGGCTGGTACTTTCTCTTTATCCTGCCGATGTTCTTCTTCACCCCGGACGCAGCCAAGGGCATACCGATCGGACCGGCAGTGCGCGAGGGTTTGTCGGAGCTGAAATCGACGCTGGCGGAGGCACGGAAGCGCAGCGGGATCTTCCGATTCCTCGTCGCCCGCATGATCTACCAGGACGGGGTCAACGCGCTGCTTACACAGGGCGGCGTGTTCGCTGCGGCGATGTTCCACTGGTCGATCACCGAGATCGGCATCTTCGGCATCATTCTCAACGTCGTCGCCATCTTCGGCTGCTGGATCGCCGCGCGCCTCGACACCGCGCTCGGCTCGAAGGCCGTGGTGATGATCGCGCTGGTGATGTTGACCGTCGCTACCGCCGGAATCATCTCGACCGGACCGGGCTTCACGCTGCTCGGCCTGATACAGCTCCCCATGGCTGACCCCGGCGGTCTGTTCGGCACCGCGGCCGAGAAGGCCTATATCCTCTATGGGTTGCTGATCGGCCTCGCCTTCGGGCCGGTCCAGGCTTCATCGCGCTCCTACATGGCGCGGAGCGTCACAGCCGCCGAATCGGGTCGCTATTTCGGCATCTACGCGCTGTCGGGACGGGCGACCAGTTTCCTGGCGCCGTTCCTGCTCGCGACGATCAGTTACCTCACCGACTCTTCGCGGCTCGGCATGGCGGTAATCATACTCTTTCTCGGTATCGGCATGGCGATCCTGCTCAGGACGCCATACCCGGCGGACAAGCCGGTGGAGTAGAGATGGTTCGATAATTCTACTCCGCTGGCCGCCTGCCGCGGTTTTCTGCGCTTCCGGTGCTCACGGACCTCAATGTCCGCTCCGCTCCGGTTCTCGAAAACCACACCAGTCGACTCAGCGGAGCGAAATTCTCGAACCATCTCTGCGCCGAAGCAGCACTCAATGCCTGAAGTGTCGCACCCCGGTGAAGACCATGGCGATGCCATGCTCGTCCGCCGCGGCGATCACGTCGTCGTCGCGCATCGAGCCGCCGGGCTGGATCACGGCCGTAGCGCCGGCCTCGATGGCCGACAGCAGGCCGTCGGCGAAGGGGAAGAAGGCGTCGGAAGCGACGACCGAACCCCTGGTCAGCGGCTCGGCAAGGCCAGCTCCTTCGGCAGCATCGAGCGCCTTACGAGCGGCGATGCGCGAGGAATCGACGCGGCTCATCTGGCCGGCGCCGATGCCGACGGTGGCGCCGTCCTTGACGTAGACGATGGCGTTCGACTTGACGTGCTTGGCGACGCGAAAGGCGAATTTAAGGTCGGCCATCTCGGCCGGCGTCGGCGCGCGTTTGGTCACCACTTTCAGTTCGACGTCGTCAACCACCGCATTGTCGCGGCTTTGCACCAGCAGCCCGCCGGCAACCGATTTCGCGACCGTGCCGGCGGCGCGCGGGTCGGGCAGGCCGCCGGTGACCAGAAGGCGCAAGTTCTTCTTCGCCGCTATGATCGCCGCGGCCTCATCGGTGGCGTCGGGCGCGATGATGACCTCGGTGAAGGTCTTCACGATCTCTTCCGCTGCCTCGGCGTCGAGCGCGCGGTTCATGGCGACGATGCCGCCATAGGCCGAGACCGGATCGCAGGCCAGCGCCTTGGCGTAAGCCGCCTTCAGCGTCGCGCTCTCGGCGACGCCGCACGGGTTGGCGTGCTTGATGATGGCTATCGCCGCCGACCGGGCCGGATCGAATTCGCCGACCAGCTCGAAGGCCGCGTCGGTGTCGTTGATGTTGTTGTAGGAAAGCTGCTTGCCCTGCAGCTGCCTCGCCGTCGCGACGCCCGGCCGCTTGTCGCCGGAGAGATAGAAGCCGGCGCCCTGATGTGGGTTTTCGCCATAGCGCATCACCTGGTCGAGACGGCCGCCGAAGGCGCGCCAGGTCGGATGCTCGATCTCAAGCGTGTCGGCAAACCAGCCGGAGATCGCCGCGTCATAGGTGGCGGTGCGGGCAAAGGCCTTCGCCGCCAGCTTCTTGCGGAAATCGAGCGACAGCGAGCCGAGATTCATCTCGAGCGCATTGAGCACCGCGGCGTAGTCGGCAGGGTCGGTGACGATGGCGACATAGGCGTGGTTCTTGGCCGAGGCGCGGATCATCGCCGGGCCGCCAATGTCGATGTTCTCGACGATCGAGGCATAGCCGGCGCCGGAGCGGCGGACCTCCTCGAACGGGTAGAGGTTGGAAACGACGAGGTCGATCGGCTGGATGCGGTGGTCGTGCATCGCTTTCGCGTGCTCGGGGTCGTCGCGCACGCCGAGCAGGGCGCCATGCACCGAGGGATGCAAGGTCTTGACGCGGCCGTCCATGATCTCGGGAAAGCCCGTCAGCTCCGAAACATCGCGGACGGCAAGGCCGGCCCCGGCGATCTCCTTCGCGGTGCCGCCCGTAGAGACCAGCTCGACGCCGGCGGCGGCAAGCGCTTTGGCAAAGTCGATCAAACCGGTCTTGTCGAAAACAGAAAGCAGCGCGCGGCGAATCGGAACGAGGTCGGGCGCCGGAATGTTTTTGGCGGGGACGGCCATGGCTGGCGGCCTTTCAAGGCTGGTTGGGGGACGTCCGCGGGCCGTAGCATATGAGGCTCGGAAATCAAGCGCGCGAGTCGGTTTCCTCGCCGCGAATCACTTGTTCTCGGGATAGCCGGCCAAGGCGGCGCGCGTCAGCTGCCAGTGCACCTCGGCGATCTCCGAGGCCTTGAAGGCAAGCACGATCTGCCGGCTGCGGCGCGGCCCGCCGAGCCCGGCGAAATAGATCGATTCCTCGATCTCCGGCGCCACTGCGGCACAAGTGAACACCCAGGTGTCGCCCTGAGCGGCCGCCAGGGTCAGGCGGTCCTGCTCGTCGTGCAGCAGACCGATGTCGGGATGGATGTGGAAGCGCACGGTGACGAAGTCGCGGCCATTGTTGCGGATCGCGGCACCTCCCGGGCGCAGGAAGCGGTCGCGGCCGGTCAGCACATTGCCGTTCTCCATCAGCTTGAGCTCCCGCTCGTGCAGCAAGCCGAAGCGCGCGGCATAGCCGTCGTGGCGCGCGACAAAGCCGTGCACCCCCTTCTGGTCGATGCGCTTGCAGGGCACGTGCTGCGGGCCGCCGATCAGCGGCGAGCCGAGCAGGTCGCTGACCCGCAAGGAGTGACTGAAGCGCGCCGAGGAGGAGTCGTTGACGGTGGCGGTCGAATGCGCGGCGGTGGCGCGGGCGAGCGGCCGGAATTCGGCGGCGCCATAGGTGTCGATGCCTGCGTTGACGATGAAATGCTGGCGCCCGGAGGAAAGCTCGAAGGCGAGGCAGCCGGCATGCGCGGCGTTGGAGACGTCGACGGGCGGCGGCAGGCCGGTGTCGGCGATCACCGTGACGCCGCCCATCGACAGCCGCTCATAGCCGGAATGCGGCGCGTGCAGCAGCGGCGCGCCGACCGTGTCGTCATGACGCAGGATGGTGGCGATGCGATCGTGGATGGTGGCGCCCATGCCGTTGAAGCGGGCAAGGCTGCCGTCCTGGTGGCGGAAGAAGCGCAGCGCCGGCAGCATGCGGTCGATGGCGTTGATCAGCGCCGGCGGCGGCGCCTCGGCCTGGTTGGCATAGGTCTGGCGCAGCGGCAGAAGGTCGGCCAGCAATTCCAGCACCGTCATCGGGTTGCGCGAGATGTGGCCGCCGTCCGGCAGGATCTGGCGGTCGAGCTCCCCGGCGAGATTGCGCGTGGCGGTGCGCAGCGCTGAGGCTGCCGCGGGCAGCGACAGGGTGGCGAAGGCCAGCGCGATGCGAGCGCGCAGCCTGTCCTTGCCGTCCGGCATCTCGCGCGCCATCGATCTGAGATAACGGATCTGCATGGCGAGCGATTTGAGGAAGGCGCGGTAGAACGGGAATTCGGCGCCTTGCAGCACGACCGAGGAATGCTGCAGCCAGGCAATCACCCGCTTGGCCGTCGTGCCAGGCTCCCAAGCGACGCCCGATATCTGGTTGCCGTGCATGACGATCCAGTCCGAGACCAGGGCGCGAGCATTGGCGGCGGCGAGCTCGGTGCCGGCGGCGCGCATGTGGCGCAGCCAGCGGAAGCCGTGCAACGACTTTTGCCAGCCGCGGTTGGGCACGTTGATCTGAAAGGGCGATTTGCCGCCGGTCTCGACCATGTGGCCGGACAGCGGATAGCGGCCATAGTAGATTTCAAGCGCAATCTGCGGGTCGGCGAGCCTCAGATCCGGCGGCGCGATGAGGACGCGCTCGGGCGTGCGGCCGGAATAACGCCAGCGATAGATAGGACCGGCACGAAGGCGCCGGCGCGTTTTGCGCCAGAACTCCCTCGCGACAAGCGTCCAAAGACGCGTCGTGCTGCCGGCAGCAAGTGCCAAAACCCCTCCTGATAGTCCTCAGCCCCAAAGCACAAGCTTATATGATTCAAGAACTTATGCGAAGGCGGATTTCGCCGAAGTGAACCCCTTCACGCGGCCATGGCCGGGTGGTCCCTAAAAAAGGCGGCAATATTTATGCAATAACGTCCTAAACCGGCCTTCTCATCCGGGCGGCAAAGAAGCCGTCGAGGCCCGAAACCCCCGGTGAATTCAGCACCAAGTCGGCGGGGGTAGTGCGCAGCGTGCCACCGGGCGTGAGGAAGGGATCGATGCCGGCGAACTCACCCGCTTGGATCGGGTCGGCGATCACGCCGGGAGGGCCGGCAAGCAAAGCGCGATAAAGCTCCTCGCCCTCGATCGGGTCGAGCGAGCAATTGGAAAAAACAATCCGTCCGCCCGGTTTGACAAGAGTGATGGCGTGGGCGAGCAGCTTGCGCTGGAGCGCGGCGAGCTTCTCGACATCGGCCATGGATTTTGTCCACGGCACGTCGGGATGCCGGCGCACGGTGCCGGTCGAGGAGCAGGGGGCGTCGAGCAGCACGGCGTCGAACGGCTCCGCCGGCCGGTAGTCGAGCAGGTCGGTCTGCGCCAGTTCGGCCGACAGGCCGAGGCGCTTCAGGTTCTCACCCAGCCTGGTCAGCCGGTTCTTTGAACTGTCGACAGCGGTGACGTTCGCGCCGGCGAGGATGAGCTGCGCCGTCTTGCCGCCGGGCGCGGCGCAAAGGTCGGCGATGCGTTGTCCCTCGACGTCGCCGAACAGGTGCGTGGGCAGGGCTGCCGCCGCATCCTGCACCCACCAGGCGCCCTCGGCGAAGCCGGGCAGATCGGTGACGCCGGCCTGCAGCTTCTCGACGCGCACCGTGCCGGTCGGCAGCACGATGCCGCCCAGCTTCTCCGCCCAGAGCGAAGGATCGGTTTTAACCGTGAAATCGATCGGCGCCTCATGGCGATGGGCGGCAAGAATGGCCTGCGCCTTGTCGGCGCCATAGGCCGCGGCCAGTCGGTCTGCGAACCACTGGGGTGCCTCGCTGGTCGCGGCTAGCGTCGGCGCCAGCTCGGCGTCCTTGGCACGCGCCAGCGAGCGCAGCACGCCGTTGACGAGACCGGAAAAACGCAGCGTGCGTGGGTCGGACTTGGCGTGGGTGACGGCGAGGTCGACGGCGGCGCTGTCGGGGATGTCGAGAAACAGGATTTGCGCCGCGGCCACGTGCAGGATGTGCGAGAGCGCGGTGGCGTTGGCGGGCAACGGCCTTTCCAGACGCCTTGCCAGCAGTCCGGCAATGGTCATGCGGTGGCGCAGTGACGTGACCAGGATGGCGCGCACCAATGCGCGGTCGCGTTGGTCGAGCGCCTTGTATTGCGGGTGGCCGTGCTCGTTGTCGGTCAGACCGTCGAGCGGGGTATGGGCATCGATGACGGCGGCAAGCAGGCGGGCGGCCGCCTTGCGCGCGGCAAGGCCGGCGATCGCCTCGCCCGCGCTTGCGTCACGTCTGCCTTGGGCGTGTGGTCGGCGCTTCGCTCCGCTCACGACCACGGACCTTTGGGTCCTGCGCCGCGGGGGCCGGTCGGGTTGCGACCCCAGGGATTGGGCTTCGGCCGCTCCGGCTCGGCCGGCTTGCTCCATGGCCCTGCCTGCGGCTCGTCCGGTTGGCCTGGCGGCGGGGCTTCGCGCCGCGCGGCTTGGGCGGCACCGCCCATGTCGCGCGCCATCTGATGCAGGGCGGCGATGCGGTTCTCGGTGCTCGGGTGGGTCGAGAACAGACTGTCCATGCGCTCGCCGTGCAACGGATTGATGATGAACAGATGCGCCATCGCCGGATTGCGCTCGGCATCCGGATTGGGAATGCGCTCGGCGCCGCGCGCGATCTTGTCGAGCGCCGAGGCGAGCCACAACGGGTTTCCGCAAATTTCGGCGCCGCGCCGGTCGGCCTCGTATTCGCGAGTGCGGCTCACCGCCATTTGGACGATCATGGCGGCAAAGGGCGCGACGAGCATGGCGACGAGCACGCCGACGAGGCCGAGCGGATTGTTGTTTTCGCGGCTGCCGCCGAAGAAGAAGGCGAAATTGCCGAGCATGGAGATCGCGCCGGCGAGCGTGGCGACAATCGTCATGGTAAGCGTGTCGCGATGCTGCACATGGGCAAGCTCATGCGCCATCACCGCCGCGACCTCTTCGTGGCTGAGCCGCTCCAGCAGGCCGGTCGACGCGGCCACCGCGGCGTTTTCGGGATTGCGGCCGGTGGCGAAGGCGTTCGGCTGCGGACTGTCGATCAGGTAAGTCTTCGGCATCGGCAGGCCGGCCTGCTTGGCCAGCGCCTCAACGATCGCATGATATTCGGGGGCGTTCTTCTCGTCGACCTCGATGGCGCGGTTCATCGACAGCACCATCTTGTCGGCATTCCAGTAGCTGAACAGGTTCATGCCGGCGGCGAACAACAAGGCGATCACCATGCCGCCGGTGCCGCCGATCAGAAAGCCGACGCCCATGAACAGCGCGGTCATCGCGGCAAGAAGCATGGCGGTGCGAAGCGTATTCATCGTCTCTTCCGTCTGGCCTAGTGGTGAACAGGGGTCGATCCTGCCATTGTCATGGCTATATGATGGGAAAGGCCGGTCCCCGTTTCAATCGGCAGGAAGCACCGCATGACCGAACAACCCAACAAATCCGAAACCGTAGAAGGCGCCAAGCCGCAAAGGACGCTGGCGCCTGAGGCGCAGCGCGCATTGGCGGAAGCCGAAGCCAGGCGAAAGGCATACCGCGAGGCGGAAGCCCGCCTGCCGAAAGAACTCGGCGGCCGCGGCGGCAAGGAACCCGGGCGCTACGGCGACTGGGAGGTGAAGGGTCTCGCCACTGATTTTTAAAGAGACTCAGAGCGCGTCGCGCTGAAACGGATTGGGGCCACGCGCCTTAAACTCTTGTTTTTGTGCATGTCGTTTTCGCAAAACCGCCGCACAGTTTTGTCGCGACATGCATCAGGCCGCGTCGCGCTGCGGCTCGATGATCATCCAGCCATTGTCGTCCGTGGCGATGCCGAGCGCATCGTAGGCGGCGATGCTGGCGTGCTGCGTCACGACCGGATGGACATGCGTGGCGCTAATCACCATCACCGAGGCGCCGGAGGCTTCGCCCGCGGCGATGCCCGCCGGGGCATCCTCGAAGACGAGGCAATCGCCCGCCTCGACGCCGAGACGCTTTGCCGCCAAAAGAAAACAGTCGGGCGCCGGCTTGCCGCGGGTGACGTCCTCGGCCGAGACCATGACGGCGGGCACCGGAATGCCGGCCGCCGCCATACGCAGCAGCGCGAGTTCCCGCGGCGCCGAGGTGACGATCGCCCAGCGCTCCGGCGGCAGCGACTTGAGAAACGCCACGGCACCCGGAATCGGAACGATGCCCTCGAGGTCGGCCGCCTCTGCCTTGAGCAGCGCATCGGCTTCCACCACGGGATCGACGCCGGGAAGCTTCAGCGCGGCGATGGTCTCGATCGCGCGCTTGCCGTGAATCGTCGGCAGGAAGCTCGCGATGTCGAGGCCCTGGCGGCGAGCCCACTTGGTCCACACGCGTTCCGCCGCGGCGATCGAATTGAGGACCGTGCCGTCCATGTCGAAAAGGAAGGCGGCGAACTTTCTGCCTGGCAACATCGGAAATCCTGGGGAATCGTTTTCGGGGAGGGCGAAACGCGCCGCTATCCTACCCTCCGAAGCGGAGCCTGCAAAGGCGCATGCCGGCATTTCGACTCGCCGCCGGAACAACGCTCCTCATTGCGGCGTTCTCCAACCAGTCTTGCAAGACCACCAACAAGGGGAAGTGATGCTGATCCGGCTCGGCTACGAAATCGCCATCGAATGCGATGCCGCGACGCCGATCATCTCGCTTCTCGACATCCACCCGGATCGCCATGCCGAGATCAAGCGGCAGACGCGCTTTCTCACCTCGCCTTCTGTGCCGACCACCACCTATCGCGACAGCCATGGCAATATCTGCCGCCGCTTCACGGCGCCGGCCGGCGGTTTTAGCATCCTCTTTGATGGGGTGGTCGAGGACAGCGGCGAGGCCGACGAGGTCAACACGCTGGCGCGCGAAACGCCGGTGGCGGAGCTGCCGGACGAGGCGCTCGTCTACCTGCTCGGCAGCCGTTACTGCGAAACCGACCACCTCAGCAACCTCGCCTGGGAACTTTTCGGCCACCTGCCGCCCGGCTGGGCGCGCGCGCAGGCGATCGTCGACTATGTCCATAGCCGGCTTTCGTTCGGCTACGGCTATGCCCGCGCCACCCGCACGGCGGCGCAGGCGCATGAGGAGCGCGTCGGCGTTTGCCGCGACTTCGCGCATCTCGCGATCGCGCTCTGCCGCGCGATGAACATTCCAGCGCGCTATGTGAACGGCTATCTCGGCGATATCGGCGTGCCGGCCGATCCGGCGCCGATGGACTTCTCGGCCTGGATGGAAGTCTTCCTCGACGGCAAATGGTACGCGTTCGATCCGCGCCACAATCGTCCAAGGATCGGCCGCGTCGTGATCGCGCGCGGCCGCGACGCCACCGACGTGCCGCTGCTGCACAGCTTCGGCCCGCATCGGCTTACCCTGTTCAAGGTGTGGACCTATGAGCAGGAAGGTAACCTGTTCAAGCCGCCGCATCACGGCATCGACAAGACCGCGAGCGCCCAGATGCTCGCGTAAGGAAGGCGGCTGTTTCACTGCGGCGCCAGCACCTATGCTGACCCGCTTCGGCACAGGGTGCGCTGTGCCGAAGCGGGAAGGGCCGCAATCGCTCCGCCACTCGTGGTAAGCGCTTTATGAACGGCATTTCCCTATTGCGTTTCCATTTACCCGCCATTCACCTTCCTGTCTGCCGCAATCGAGCAAAAACAATGAGTTAGCCTATCGTTACACGCCTTCGAAGGGACGGTGGCCGTGGCTGGCCGAAATCCTGCAGCGCTTCCGTTGAGCGGCATCGAAGCCGCAACAAGCGGGGGTGAGAATGCGACAGTTGAAAGGTCTCGTTCGCGGGGTGGACGGCTTTGCCCGGGATCGCGGAGGCAATTTCGCGGTTCTGTTCGGCGCTGCCGCATCGGTACTGGCGCTGGGGGTGGGATTCGCGGTCAACATCTCGCAGGTCTACAATGCGAGATCGAGTCTGCAGAGCGTCGTCGATGCGGCTGTGACCTCGACGGCACGCGATCTCACCCTCGGCGTCATCAAGGAAGCCGATGCCAACGCATCCGTACAGGCATTTCTCGACGCCAACAGCACGGCCGGCATCCTGCAGGCCAACCAGATCGTGCTCGACAAGCTCACGATCGACAGGACAGCGAAGACCGTGCAGGTGAATGCGCATGCCGATGTCGGCCTCTATTTTCCGCTGTTCAGCGTTGGCGGTATGCAGCGCGTCGGCGCCTCGACCACCGCGCTCTATTCGGACAAGAAGATCGAGGTGGCGATGATGCTCGACATCACCGGCTCGATGGCGGCCAACAAGCGCGCCAAGACCAATAAGATCGGCGACCTGCAGGCGGCTGCGTCGCAGACGGTCAAGGATCTCCTGGGACAGAATCGGGATCCCAGCGAGCCTCGGGTCCGGGTGGCGATTGTCCCCTATGCCGAGGCCGTCAACACTGGCGGCCTCGGCGACACCGTCTTCGTCGAGAGGTCGGCCGGACCGAAGGTGCCGCCGCCGATCGATGCGCCGCTTTCCGTTTCCGTGACGACCGCGCCTGACAAATGCGCCACCGAGCGCAAGGACAAGGACGGCTATGCCGACTATTCGTCCGACGGCCCGTATACGCTGCGGCAGGACAACAATGGCAGGACCTATCAGGCCAAGGTCAACCGCGACTACCGCATGAAAGTGTGTCCATCCGCGGCTCTGGTTCCGCTGACGGCCGATCAGAACAAGCTGCTCACGGCCATCGATCATTTCCAAGCTGCGGGCGTGACGGCAGGTGGCATTGCCGCGCAATGGGGCTATTACATGCTTTCGCCGTCCTGGCGTTCGGCCATCACCGATGCCCGCCTGGGCGCCGGTCCGGCGAATTTCGATCCCAAGAAAGTGGCCAAGATCGCCATCCTGATGACGGATGGCCAGTTCAACACCGCCTTTGCCCGCGGGCGCGGCACGTCCGCGGCCCAGGACGAGGGCCAGAGGTCGCGCGCCAATGCCGAAGCCGTTTGCGAGAATATGAAGCACGACGGCATCGAGGTCTTCACCATCGGCTTCGATCTCAACGATCCGTCGATGACGACGACCGAGAGGGATCAAGCGAGATCCGTATTGAAGGATTGTGCGACCGACGAGACGTCGTCGCTGAAGCATTTTTACGAGGCCGCCACGGGCGCCGAACTATCAGATGCCTTCGATCAGATCACCCGCAACATCGAGAAGCTCACCATCAATCGCTGACCGCACAGGGCAGACCGCAGAACGGAAAAGGCCGCCGCTTCTTGGCGAAGCAGGCGGCCTTCCGTGTTTCCGTTCATGACGCGGCTCCTGGCGGCGACCCCTTCGGGCCACCTGCCGCGCGTCTCGCGCCTTAACGGGAAGACTGCTTCCCGGAAGTGCAATCCGCTGAGCTCACGTTATGGAAAACGAAATCACTCGACATCGGATCACCTCCTTTCGGTTTGTTGAACACAGCCAAATGATGGGGTGCGTCGCGGCAAAAGACAAGATGACGAGACGGAATGGCCCTGCCCCGGGCGGGAAAATCCTCCTCCGGCGATGTTTTTGCGCAACAGATCGGGATTGCGGCTGAGGGAGCAATGCCTCCGCCAATGTCGCCACCTTCAGAGCCTAGCCGCGCCACGTCACGCCTGTTCTTCTGCTTCTCCTTCCAGTTTCCGGCGAAGCGCCTTCACGACAGAGTGTGTGGTCTCCAATTCACCGACCTCGATCCCCTCCGAGAGCCCGTTCACCCAGGGCGCCTGCAGGCGCATGGCGGCGTCGAACGCCTCTTTCCCCGCGTCCGTCAGCACCACGAGCTGCGCCCGCCGGTGGTGCGGATTGGGCTTGAACGCGAGAAGTCCCTCTTCTGCCAGATCGTTGGCGATGCGCTGGACGTTCTGGCGGTTGGCTCCCATGTCGCGCGCCAGCCACGCGACCGGCTGCGGCCGGTCCGCCGCGACGATGGTGCCGAGCACCTGCCAGCGGGCGCTCGTCAGGCCCAGCTCCGCGACGAGCCTGTCGCCCGAGGTGATGACGAGGTTATTGAGCCTGAACAGATCGAGAAAGAGACCGGTCAACGCGGTGGCGGCCTTGGTTCGCTTGATTCCATGCATATCTGTCACCATACAATGATATTGACATCATGATGTCAAATAGGTATATTGGCTCTATCGCACCAAATTGACATCATGAAACCATATCGAACGGAGTTTGTCATGCCGCAAATGCGCCCATTCGACCCTGCCTTCCCGATCGAACGCCAGATCGCCGTCGACGCTTCCCCCGTCGTGCTCGTCAACGTCTTCACGCTCGACAAGGCCGACGAGCAGACCTTCCTCAATGCCTGGGAGGCTGACGCGCATTTCATGAAGCGGCAGCCGGGTTTCATCTCGACCCAGCTTCACCGGGCCCTGGGCGACAGCCCGACCTACCTCAACTACGCCGTCTGGGAATCGACGGCTGATTTCAAGGCAGCGTTCATGCATCCGGAGTTCAGGGCGAAGCTCTCGGCCTATCCGTCCTCAGCCGCGGCTTCCCCGCACCTGTTTCAGAAGGTTGCGGTGTCCGGCATCTGCGTTGCGTAGCTTTGCCGAAAGCGAGCAGGGATGTCTTGCGCCAAGGAACTTCAGTTGGGCGCCGATCCGGCGGTCAACTATCTCTCTCGTCTCCCCGGCCTTTGAATTTCGTTGAGCTCCCGACATAATCCGGATGTCGGCGCCGTAAGAGGTTGCGCCGCATTGGGAGGTGGGAATGGACGCCGCCGACAGAGCCGCGCGGATCGTGCGAACAGTCGTCGACACGCTGAAGCCGGGTTTTGCGGTCAGGCTGTGGACCGGCGAGCGGATCGGGCCCGCCGGCGGTCCGGTGCTTGCCATAAACGATCAGGACATCGTCTGGCAACTGGTGCGGCGTCCTGCCTTCTCGACGCTTGTCGAGATGTGGATTTCCAAGACCGTCGACATCGAAGACGGCACGCTGTTCGACTTCTACGCCGTGCCCTCGCAGGGCAAGCTCAAGACGAAGCTCAGGTCATTGCCCAAGCTGGAGATCCTGCGCGACCTGCCGGCGGTGCTGTTTTCGCGAAAACAGATGACGGCGCGCAGCGACCTCTCCGGCCGCAACCCCTATGCCGGCGGGTCGAACAAGGAAGCGATCCAGCATCACTACGACATTTCGAATGCCTTCTACAGGCTCTTCCTTGACGAGCGCATGGTCTATAGCTGCGGCTATTTCAAGGATTTCGCCAACGGCATCGACCAGGCGCAAGTCGACAAGCTCGACCATATCTGCCGCAAGCTCAGGCTGAAGCCCGGCGAAAGGCTGCTTGATATCGGCTGCGGCTGGGGCGCGATGCTGATCCATGCGGCGAAGCATTACGGCGTCGTCGGCCATGGCGTCTCGCTGTCGCGGGCCCAGACGGAACTTGCGCGCGAGCGCATCCGCGCCGAGGGTCTCGAGGACCGCATCACCATCGAAATCAAATCCTACGCCGAGCTTTCCGGCACGTTCGACAAGATATCGTCGATCGGCATGTTCGAGCATCTGGGCATCGCCAATCACGACGCTTACTTTTCGGCCGTCCATCGTCTGCTCAAGCCCGGCGGCATCTATCTGCACCACGCCATCACCAGGCGCAGCAAGGGCGACATGCGCAGGACGTTGCGCAAGGGCCCCGAATACAAGGCGCTGATCAAATACATCTTCCCCGGCGGCGAGCTCGACACGATCGGCATGACGCTCGGCAATCTCGAGGCGCGTGGCTTCCTCGTCCATGATGTCGAGAACCTTCGCGAGCATTATCAGCGCACCTGCCGGCTGTGGGCCGAGCGTCTCCATGCGCGCTTCGAAGAGGCGATCGCCGAGGTCGGCGAGGCGAAAGCGCGGCTTTGGCTGCTCTATCTCACCGGCTGCTCGATCACCTTCGAACGCGCCTCGGCGCAGATTTTCCAGACCGTCGCCACCAGGCGCGCGCGGGGACCAAGCGGCCTGCCGCCGACGCGTGAGGATTTGTACCGGTAGGGACGAAGGCAGGTCAGACGAACCGCACCTCTGCGCCGATCTCGACGCGCGCCGGCCGGTCGACGGTGCAATAGACGCCGAGATTATGGGCGTTGTAGCGGACCAGGTTGCGCAGGATGCCGGGGTCGTTGTCGAAGCCGTCCTGGGCGATGATGGTGAAGCCGCAGCGGCGGCACGGCTCGGAGATCGAGAGCAGCAGATCGCCGACCGCGAGCTTGCGGCCGAGCCATTCCGTCTCCGGAAAGGAGCCTTCGACCGGCTCCATGTCGACGACGATGTTGGGGCGGAAGCGGCGCGGGTCGGGCACGCCTTGCGGATGCAGCGCCTTCAGACGCGCCAGCGAGGCGGTGGTGAGCAGATGGATCGGCGTCCTGCTGTAGCGCTCGACCGTCAGCGGGCCGGCATAGCCCGGCGCGTGCTCGCGGAAGTAAGGCCGGATCGAGGCGTCGAAGCCAAGAAATCCGGAAAGAACCCGGTCGCTTTCCGGGTCGGGCGCCGGCAGCCAGTCGCCGCCGGGCACGGCCACTTCGAGCCGGCGGTCTTCGGTCAGCCGGGTGCGGATCAGCGGCACCTTGTGCCATTTCGGTCCGCGGTCCGGCCTGGCGATCTCGCCGTCGGAGGCATCGACCAGCCCGAACAGCCGGTCGCCGTCGACAGTCGACGTGCCGACGGAGATGGCGTCCAGCCGCTCGCCGGCGAGCGAGCTCGCCGGATAGCGCCAGAGCTGGCTGACGGTGCCGAGTGCGGCCTGGGCGTTCATCAGGCCCTTTTGTTCTGCCGGTTGGCAACGAGATCGTCGACCACGGCCGGATCGGCGAGCGTCGAGGTGTCGCCGAGCGCGCCGTAATCGTCCTCGGCGATCTTGCGCAGGATGCGCCGCATGATCTTGCCTGAACGCGTCTTGGGCAGGCCGGGCGCGAACTGGATCTTGTCGGGCGTTGCGATGGCGCCGATCTCCTTGCGCACGTGGGCGACAAGCTCCTTGCGCAGATCCTCGCTCGACGCCGTGCCGGCCATCAGCGTGACGTAGCAATAGATTCCCTGACCCTTGATGTCGTGCGGATAGCCGACGACGGCGGCTTCCGAGACCTTGTCATGGCTGACCAGCGCCGATTCAACTTCCGCCGTGCCCATGCGGTGGCCGGAAACGTTGATGACGTCGTCGACGCGGCCGGTGATCCAGTAATAGCCGTCGGCGTCGCGGCGGCAGCCGTCGCCGGTGAAGTATTTGCCCTTGTAGGTCGAGAAATAGGTCTGCACGAAACGGTCGTGATCGCCATAAACGGTGCGCATCTGGCCGGGCCAGGAATCGGTGATGCAGAGATTGCCGTCGGCCGCGCCTGCTAGCACCTTGCCGTCGCCGTCGACCAGCTGCGGCTTGACGCCGAAGAAGGGCCGTGTCGCCGAGCCGGCCTTGAGGTCGGTGGCGCCCGGCAGCGGCGTGATCAGGATGCCGCCGGTCTCGGTCTGCCACCATGTGTCGACGATCGGCACCTTGGCGTTGCCTACGACGTTGAAATACCACTCCCAGGCTTCCGGATTGATCGGCTCGCCGACCGTGCCCAGCACGCGCAGCGACTTGCGCGAGGTCTTCTTCACATGAGAATCGCCGGCGCCCATCAGCGCGCGCAGCGCCGTCGGCGCGGTGTAGAAGATGTTGACCTGGTGCTTGTCGACAACTTCCCAGAAGCGCGACTGCGACGGGTAGTTCGGCACGCCTTCGAACATCAGCGTCGTGGCGCCGTTGGCCAAAGGGCCATAGACGATGTAGCTGTGGCCGGTGACCCAGCCGACATCGGCGGTGCACCAATAGATGTCGCCGTCATGGTAATCGAAGACATATTGGTGCGTCATCGAGACATAGACGAGATAGCCCGCGGTGGTGTGCAGCACGCCCTTCGGCTTGCCGGTCGAGCCCGAGGTGTAGAGGATGAACAGCGGGTCCTCCGCCTTCATCTTCTCGGGCTTGCAGTCGGCCTTAACGGTCGCGGCCTCCTCATGGTACCAGACGTCGCGACCCGGCACCCAGCCGGTCTTGCCGCCGGTGCGGCGCACCACCACCACTTTTTCCACCTTGGTGCCGGCCTTGGCCGCGATGTCGATCGCCTTGTCGGTGTTGTCCTTCAGCGGGATCGGCTTGCCGCCGCGCAGGCCCTCGTCGGCGGTGATGACGATGGTCGACTTGCAGTCGTCGATGCGGCCGGCCAACGCATCGGGCGAGAAGCCGCCGAAGACGACCGAATGGATGGCGCCGATACGGGTGCAGGCAAGCATCGCGTAAGCCGTTTCCGGGATCATCGGCATGTAGATGGTGACGCGGTCGCCCTTCTTGACGCCGTGCTTCTTCAGCACATTGGCGAAGCGGCAGACATGCGCATAGAGCTCGTTATAGGTGATCTTCCTGTCATCGTAAGGGTTGTCGCCTTCCCAGATGATGGCGGTCTGATCGCCGCGCTTCTTCAGATGCCGGTCGATGCAGTTGTAGGAAACGTTGGTCTGACCGTCCTCGAACCATTTGATCGAGACCTTGCCGTCGAAGGAGGTGTTCTTGACCTTGGTGAAGGGCTTGAACCAGTCGATCCGCTTGCCGTGCTTGCCCCAGAACTTGTCCGGGTTCTTGACGCTGTCGCCGTACCATTTGAGGTACGTGTCGTTGTCGATCAGCGCGTTTTTCTTCCACGCCGGCTGGACGCGGTGGACATGGACATCGGACATTTTTTAGCTTTCCTCCGGAACCGTCCCGCCGGCTTGATGTGCCGGCGGCATCACGGCGAAGCAGCCGCGAATTCGCGGCATTATTAACAGTTCCGCCCTGACGGCAATATTAGACGTTGGATTCGCGCGGCCGGATGACGCAGGGGCAAGTGCAAACGCCTGTCAGCACTCTCGCCATACGGCTGCTAAGCGACTGTTTCTCCGATGGAAAACTTGGTTCTGATGTGCGAAAATCAATAGACGGTTAAGCAACGAGGCTCAGAGTTTCGCGTTGGGAGGAAAGGAGAATCAACTGAGGACGGCAATGCGCCATCATCTCGAAATGAACCTGATGCTCAGCGGCTATGGGCTGACCACGGCCAAGATCCTTTATCACTTCCCAGACCATCCACATCTGCTGCAAAGCTATATCTGGCAGGATTACGACATCGCGCCGGAGTTTCCGGTGCTGATCCGCTTCATCGAATTCTGGAAGACCAAGCTCGACGGCCCGCTGCATTCAGTGACCTACACGCACCAGAAGCTGATCGCGCCGAACGAGTGGCGGAAAGTGGACGGGGAGTTTTTGGTTCACTGAGCGCGCAGAGGTTCTCTGGGCGTCGAATGCTTGGGGGAACGCCATCACTTCCTCATCAACGGGCGGAGCAAGGAGCGAAGCGACGCGGCGCAGACCCGAGGATGACGAAGCTCGGAGGGGCACGCTCGCCCTGATAAAGATGGTCGTCACATAGTCACACGGCCGGCGGGTTGAGCCGGGCGAAACCCTCCTGCCGCCGATAGGGGAAGTAGGGATATGGCGCCGTCACCTCGCTTGATTCATCGAGCGCCTTGATCTGCTCAGGCGTCAGCGCCCAGCCAACGGCGCCGAGGTTTTGGCGCAGTTGCTCCTCGTTGCGCGCGCCGATGATCACCGACGACACTGTAGGGCGTTGCAGCAGCCAGTTGATGGCGACCTGCGGCACTGTCTTGCCGGTTTCGGCGGCGACGCGTTCGAGCGCATCGACCACCGATAAAGATGCTCGTCCTCGACAGGCGGGCCGAAGCTTGCGGTGTCGTGCAACCGGCTCTTTTCCGGCAGCGGCTGGCCGCGGCGGATCTTGCCGGTCAGCCGGCCCCAGCCGAGCGGGCTCCAGACCAGCGCGCCGACGCCCTGGTCAAGGCCGACCGGCATCAGTTCCCATTCATAGTCGCGACCGACGAGCGAATAGTAGACCTGATGGGCGACATAGCGCGGATAGCCATGCTTATCGGCTAGGCCGAGCGACTTCATCACCTGCCAGCCGGAGAAGTTGGAGACGCCGACATAGCGCAGCTTGCCCGCGCGCACGAGGTCGTCCAGCGTCGACAGCACCTCCTCGACCGGCGTTGCGGCGTCGTAGGCGTGAAGCTGCAGGAGGTCGATATAGTCGGTGCCGAGGCGCTTCAGCGCCGCGTCCACGGACCGGATCAGCCGCGAACGGGACGAGCCCGAGTCGGCCGGCCCGTCGCCCATCGGCAGCGACGTCTTGGTCGAGATCAACACCGCATCGCGGCGTCCTTTGAGTGCTTCGCCCAGCACCTCCTCCGAGGCACCGTTCGAATAGACGTCGGCCGTATCGAACAGATTGACGCCCGCCTCCAGGCAGATGTCGACAAGCCGGCGTGCTTCTTTCGCATCGCTGTTGCCCCAAGCCCCGAACAGCGGCCCGGAGCCACCGAAGGTTCCAGCGCCGAATGAAAGCGCGGGCACTTTGAGGCCGGAGGCGCCGAGATGTCGATATTCCATGATCTTTGCTCCTTGTAATGTCGAGGGCTGATTTGGGCTGGTCAGCACCGGGGCGGTGACCGGCACGCCGATAGCGCCGCTACGCTCCAGGCCTAGCGTCAGAAACACCGCGGCGAGTCCCGCAATCGGCACAAGGATAAAGAGCAAGAGGCATGGCGGTGGTCCGTTCTGGTCAGCAGGGACGCCAGTGTCCCGCCCCGGCCCCGAACATCGTGTTCCGCCAAGCTGTGAACCAGCCTTGCATCGGGCATATTTTCTGTGAAATAGATTCACGAATGGCTAGGCCCGAAATCAATCGCTCCGGCGAGATCGAAGTGTTCGTCCGCGTGGTCGAGGCGGGCAGCTTCTCGGCTGCGGCGCGCGTGTTGCGGATAACGCCATCAGCGGTAAGCAAGCTGATCGCGCGCCTGGAGGCGCGGCTCGGCGCCCGGCTCGTCAGCCGCTCGACGCGCCGGCTGCAATTGACGCCGGAAGGGGCGGCCTTCCACGACAGCGGCATGCGCATCCTCGCCGACCTCGATGCCGCCGAGCGCGAAGCTGCGGCGGGTGCGGCGCCGCGCGGCAGGCTGCGGGTCAACGCCTATGTGCCTTTCGGCCAGCACCGGCTGATGCCGCTGCTGCCGCGCTTCCTCGAACGCTATCCGGAGGTTTCGGTCGAGGCAGTGCTGACCGACAGCGTCATCGATCTCATGGAAGAACGCGCCGATGTCGCCATCCGCGCCGGGCCGCTGCGCGAGTCACGGCTGGTGGCGCGCAAACTTGGCCAGAGCCGGATGGTGGTGATTGCCGCGCCCGCCTATCTGGAAGCGTACGGCACACCGCGCGAACCCGCCGATCTCGACCGTCACAATCTGCTCGCCTTCGGCTTCGCTCGGCATATCGACGGCCTGCCATTCGTGGACGCGAAGGGCGCGCCGGTCATGGTCCCGATCAGCGGCAACGCCGCGGTCAGCGACGGCGAGGCGATGCGGCTGACCGCGCTCG
The DNA here is from genome assembly GCF_002294995.1 of Mesorhizobium sp. WSM3860. Lineage (GTDB taxonomy): Bacteria > Pseudomonadota > Alphaproteobacteria > Rhizobiales > Rhizobiaceae > Mesorhizobium. The sequence continues at coordinate 297,902 of NZ_NSGF01000001.1, forward strand.
CCGGGGCAGGCATCGCGCGCTTGGCGCGCTGGCATGTCGCGCCCGATATTGCCGCCGGGCGCCTTATCCCGCTGCTGGAGGAGTTCAATCCGGGCGATGAGGAGCGGACACACGCGGTCTATGTCGGCCAGGGCAAGCATTTGCCGGCCAGGGTGCGCGCCTTTCTCGACTTTCTCGCGGAAACCGTTCGTCTCTGAAACGGGACAAGCCGCGCGTCTTAGGACACGCGGCTCCCGAAAGGCCGGCTTGTCTCGAAGACGGACTATGCCTTTGGCACGAAGGGCGCGGGCCGGCGTCCGGCGCCTTGCCGTTCGAGCATCCAGCCGGGATATTCGGAAGGCAGCGCGCTGACCTCGTCGAGCTTGGCGAGATCATCGGCGTCGAGCTTCAGCCCGGTGGCGGCGAGGTTCTGCTCGAGCTGGTCCATGCGGCTGGCGCCGATGATGACGCTCATCACGAAGGGCTTGGCCAGCACATAGCCCAGCGCCACCGTGGCGACACTGACATCGTGCTTCCTGGCGATCTCGCGCATGACGGCGACCGCCGCCCAGGCGCGGTCCTCGTTGACCGGCGGGAAATTGAAATTGGCGCGACGGCCTTCGCCATTGCCCGGCGCGCCGGGCCCGTATTTGCCGGAGAGCAGCCCGCCGGCCATCGGCGACCAGACCATCAGGCCGAGCTTCTCTTCGTTGAGCAACGGCACGATCTCGCGCTCGAGATCGCGCCCGGCGATGGAGTAGTAGGACTGCACCGTCTCGAAGCGGGCATAGTCCTTGCGCTCGGCGATGCCCAGCGCCTTGGCGATGCGCCAGGCCTGCCAGTTGGAAACGCCGACATAGCGGACCTTGCCGCTGGCGACGAGATCGTCGAGTGCCCGCAGCGTCTCGTCAATCGGCGTGACCGTATCGGTGCCGTGCAACTGATAGAGATCGATGTGATCGGTCTGCAGCCGCTCGAGGTTGCCGTCGATCGAATCCATGATGTGGCCGCGCGAGGAGCCGCGCTGGTTCGGACCTTCGCCCATGACGCCATGCACCTTGGTGGCGATGATGACGTCCGAACGTTTGATGGCGAGGTCCTTGAAGGATTGGCCGAGCAGCCGCTCCGATTGGCCGAATGAATAGACGTCGGCAGTGTCGAAGAAATTGACGCCGGCGGCGATCGAGCGGCCGACGATGTCGTTCACGCTCTTCTGGTCGAGGCTGGCGATCAGGCCCCATTGAGCGTTCTCGCCGGCGGCGCCGAAGGTCATGGTGCCGAGGCAGAGTTCCGAAACGAAAAGGCCAGTGTTGCCAAGCTGGTTGTAGCGCATGGTGGTATTTCCCCGAGAGAAGGATTGGACGACGACAGGGAAATAGGAACGCACCGTTTCGTTTCAAGCGCCGGCGTAGGCGTTATCGTTCGATTGGCGGGTCGGTAACAACATCGTTACGGGGGGTGTCGAGGCGCTTAGCGGCTGCCGAAGATCGCCGAGCCGACCCTGACGCTGGTCGCGCCGAAGGCGATCGCGGTCTCGTAATCGCCTGACATGCCCATCGAGAGCATTGCGACGCCGGCCTCGCGGGCGATCTTGTCCAAAAGCGCGAAATGCGGGCCGGGATTCTCGTCCGCCGGCGGAATGCACATCAGGCCCTCAACGGCGAGGCCGTGCACCTCGCGGCAACGCTTTACGAAGGCGACGGCCTCGCGCGGCTCGATGCCGGCCTTCTGCGGCTCGGAGCCGGTGTTGACCTGGACATAGAGTTTTGGCCATCGGCCTTGTCTGGCGGTCTCCTTGGCAAGTTCGGCGGCGATCTTTTCGCGATCGACGGTCTCGATGACATCGAAAAGCGCCACCGCTTCCTTCGTCTTGTTGGATTGCAGCGGCCCGATCAGGTGCAGCTCGATGTCGGGAAACGCCTCTTTCAGCGCGGGCCATTTACCTTGAGCTTCCTGCACGCGGTTCTCGCCGAAAACGCGCTGGCCCGCCTCGATGACCGGGCGGATATCTTCGGCCGCGAAGGTCTTCGAGACCGCGACCAGCATGACGGCGCCGGGCTCACGCTTTGCCTCGCGTTCGGCGCTTGCGATCTTCGCCTTGACCGCGCGAAGCTGTTCGACGGCGCTCGTCATGCCCATATCCTGCCTATAGTTTTAGCACCAACGCCGGATCGCCACAGTTGACGGGTCTGGCAATCCATGGTGAACACCGCGACGACATAGTCTCGGCCGCCGGCCTAGGCGTGTTTGATATTCAGGTGATGCCGGCCTGCAAATGCCGGTTTCCTGCGCTTCCGGTGCTCACGTACTTCAAGTACGCTCCGCTCCGGTTCTCGGAACCCGCCATTTTCGGCTAGGCCTGACCTGAATATCAACACGCCTTAGTCCAGCGCCCGCGCATCCGCTTTTAAGTGAAAAACATCCGATGGCAACCGAACGATACAATCCGCGCACGTCAGAGCCCAAATGGCAGAAGGCCTGGGCCGAAAAGAAGCTGTTCGAGGCCAGGAACGAGGACCCGAAGCCGAAATACTACGTGCTCGAGATGTTTCCCTATCCGTCGGGGAAGATCCATATCGGCCACACCCGCAACTATACGATGGGCGACGTCGTGGCGCGCTACAAGCGGGCCAAGGGCTTCAACGTGCTGCACCCGATGGGCTGGGACGCCTTCGGCATGCCGGCCGAGAACGCGGCGATGCAGAACAAGGTCCACCCCAAGGACTGGACCTACGAAAACATAGCCGTCATGCGCGAGCAGCTCAAGATGATGGGCCTGTCGCTCGACTGGGCGCGCGAATTCGCGACTTGCGACGTCGATTACTACCACCGCCAGCAGATGCTGTTCCTCGACTTCGTCGAGAAGGGGCTGGTGACGCGCAAATCCTCCAAGGTCAACTGGGACCCGGCAGACATGACGGTGCTCGCCAACGAGCAAGTCATCGACGGCCGCGGCTGGCGCTCGGGCGCGCTGGTCGAGCAGCGCGAGTTGACGCAGTGGTTCTTCAAGATCACCGATTTCGCGCAGGACCTCTTGGAGTCGCTCAACCTGCTGGACGAGTGGCCGGAAAAGGTCAAGCTGATGCAGCATAACTGGATCGGCCGCTCGGAAGGGCTGCTGATCCGCTGGCCGCTGGCGGCCCCGCTCGGCGACATGCACGAGCTGGAAGTCTACACGACCAGGCCGGACACCATCTTCGGCGCTTCTTTCATGGCGGTCGCGGCGGACCATCCGCTTGCGAGGAAAGCCGCCGAGAGCAATCCGGCGCTGGCCAAGTTCATCGACGAGGTCCGCCATATGGGGACTTCGGTGGCGGCGCTGGAGACGGCCGAGAAGAAGGGCTTCGATACCGGCATCCGCGTCGTCCATCCGTTCGACGACAGCTGGACGCTGCCCGTCTATGTCGCCAATTTCGTGCTGATGGAATATGGCACGGGCGCCATCTTCGGCTGCCCGTCGGGCGATCAGCGCGACCTCGAGTTCGCCAACAAATACGGCCTGCCGGTAGTCCCGGTTGTGATGCCGGAAGGTGCGGACGCAAGAAGCTTCCAGATCACCGAGGAGGCCTATGTCGACGACGGCGTGATGATCAATTCGCGCTTCCTCGACGGCATGAAGCCGCAGCGCGCGTTCGACGAGGTGGCGGAGCTGCTCGAACAGAAGACGATCGGCGGCCGGCCGATGGCCGAGCGCAAGGTGAACTTCCGCCTGCGCGACTGGGGCATCTCGCGCCAGCGCTACTGGGGCTGCCCGATCCCGATGATCCACTGCGAAGCCTGCGGCGTCGTGCCCGTGCCGAAGCCCGATCTGCCGGTGAAACTGCCTGACGACATCGAGTTCGACCGTCCGGGCAATCCGCTCGACCGGCATCCGACATGGCGCCACGTGAAATGCCCGCAATGCGGGCGCGACGCGCGGCGCGAGACCGACACGATGGACACCTTCGTCGATTCGTCGTGGTATTTCGCGCGCTTCACCGCGCCGTGGGCGAACGAGCCGACCGAGCCGAAGGCGGCCGACGAATGGCTGGCCGTGGACCAGTATATCGGCGGCATCGAGCACGCGATCCTGCATCTGCTCTATTCGCGCTTCTTCACGCGCGCCATGCGCGAGACCGGCCACTTGAACCTCGCCGAGCCGTTCAAAGGCCTGTTCACGCAAGGCATGGTGGTGCACGAGACCTACCGTGTCGGCGGTCCGTCGACGAATGGGCGCTGGCTGTCGCCGAGCGAGGTCAGCATCGAGGATGCCGGCGGCAAGCGCCGCGCCATCGAGACCGCGACCGGCGAGGAAGCGACGATCGGCGCGCTCGAGAAGATGTCGAAATCGAAGAAGAACACGGTGAGTCCGGAAGAGATCACCGACGGCTACGGTGCCGATACCGCACGCTGGTTCATGCTGTCGGACTCACCGCCCGAGCGCGACGTCGAATGGACCGACGAAGGTGCCGCCGGCGCGCATCGCTTCGTGCAGCGCGTCTGGCGCCTGGTGCAGATCGCGGCCGAGCAGCTTTGCGACGTGAAGCCGTCCGCGGCGAGCGAAGGCGAGGCGGGTGTCGTCTCCAAGGCCGCGCACAAGATCCTGAAGGCGATCGGCGAGGACATCGAGAAGCTCGGCTTCAACCGGGCCATCGCCCGCATCTACGAGCTTGCCAATGCGCTGACCGTGCCGCTCAACGACGTCGCCGAAGGCAAGGCTGATACGGCGCTGGAGGGCGCCTGCCGCGAGGCCGTCGAGATCCTGGTGCATGTGATTGCGCCGGTGATGCCGCATCTGGCCGAGGAATGCTGGGAGGCGCTAGGCGGCACCGAGATGGTCGCCGAACGACCGTGGCCTGCCTACGATCCGGCCTTGGTCGTCGACAACGAGATCATGCTGCCGGTGCAGGTCAACGGCAAGAAGCGCGGGGATTTGACAATTGCCCGCGACGCGGATCAAGGTGCCGTCGAAAAAGCGGTGCTGGCTCTCGACTTCGTGCAGAAAGCGCTCGATGGTAAAGCCCCGCGCAAGGTGATCATCGTCCCGCAGAGGATCGTCAATGTCGTTGCCTGATCCGGAAAAGTCACAGGCGGCGCGTTTGCTGCGCCGCGCTGCTCTCAGCGGCCTGGTCGCCTCGCTGGCCCTGGTCTCCGCCTGCACCGTGCGGCCGCTCTATTCCAGCGCGCCGCTCACCGCCGGCTCGCAGGTCGGAGCCGCCGCCGAGCTGGCCTCGATCTCGATCAAGCCGGTCGGCACCCGCCCTGCACAGCAGGTGCGCAACAACCTGATCTTCGCTTTCGGCCAAGGCTCGGGCGAGCCGGCGTCGCCTGCCTATACGCTCGACCTCGGCGTCACCGAGCTTGTGGAGTCGGCGGCCATCGTTCAGGTGCAGACCGAAGAGGACGAGCCGACGGCGGGCACCGTGACCCTCACGGCCAATTATGTGCTCAGAGACGCCGCAACCGGCACGGTGGTCGCGCTCGGCAAGCGCTCTATCCCGTCCTCCTTCGACCGGCCGCGCCAGGAGTTCGCAGCCTACCGGGCGCAGATCGACGCCGAGAACCGTGCCGCTCGCGAGCTCGCCGACCTGCTCAGGCTGGCGATCGCCCAGGACCTGGCCAAGAATGGCAAGAAGGCCTAGTTCACCGCCGGGGATTGGCTAAAGCCTGCCAACCTCGTCATCCCTGGGCGGAGCAGCCGCGAAGCGGCGTCGCGGAGACCCTGGGATGACGATCGCGATCGCCGTTCCGGCCAATCGCCAAGGCATGCGATCTGCCAAGGCAGGCACTCTGCCAAGAAAAAAGGCCGAGGTGACCCGGCCTTTTTGTTGTCTGATCTCCGGCCTCAGCCAATCTTCTGGCCGGTCTTGGCCCAGTCGGCGAGGAAGGCGGCGAGGCCCTTGTCGGTGAGCGGATGGTTGACCAGCGCCTTCAACGTCGCCGGCGGCGCGGTCACGATATCGGCGCCGATCAAAGCCGCCTGCTTGACGTGGTTCACCGTACGCACCGAGGCCGTCAGAATCTCGGTCTTGAAATCGTAATTGTCGTAGATGGTGCGGATTTCCGAGATCAGCTCCATGCCGTCCGAGCCGGTGTCGTCGATGCGGCCGACGAAAGGCGAGATGAAGGAGGCGCCGGCCTTGGCGGCAAGCAGCGCCTGGTTGGCCGAGAAGCAGAGAGTGACGTTGACCATGCGGTTCATCTCGGTGCGGATCGTCTTGCAGGCCTTCAGCCCATCCAGCGTCAACGGCACCTTGATGGCGACATTCGGCGCGATCTTGGCCAGCACCTCGGCCTCGGCCATCATCTCCTTGTACTCGGTCGCCACAACCTCGGCCGAGACCGGGCCTTCGACAATGTCGCAGATCTGCCTGGTGACCTCGGAGATCTTGCCGCCCGATTTCAGGATCAGTGACGGGTTGGTGGTGACGCCATCGAGCAGCCCCAGATCGTGCAGCTCCTTAATTTCCTTGATGTCAGCGGTATCGACAAAAAACTTCATGGCTGTCTCCTTGGGGAATGCCTGACGCCGGCCAGGCAGATGCGAGGGTCCCCTTTGATCTAGAGCAAAGTCGGGGCAAGGTCACGCCCGATGATCGAAGATTCGCCCTTTGTCGCGGCCGCGCCGGTGCTGGTGCCGATGCCGGCCGAACGGCCCTACACCTATGCCGTGCCGCCAGGCATGCGCGTGGTCCCGGGCTCGATCGTGCGCGTGCCGCTGGGGCCGCGCCAGGTCGCCGGCATCGTCTGGGACGTCGTCGTCGAATCCGTCGATCCGAAAAAGCTGCGGCCGATCGAGGAGGTCTTCGACTGCCCGCCGATCGACAAGGCCATGCGCCGTTTCGTCGACTGGATCGCCCAATACACGCTGTCGGCCCCCGGCATGGTGGCGCGCATGTTGTTGAGGGCGCCGGAAGCCTTCGACCCGGAGCCGTGGATCGAAGGCCTGCAGCGCACGCTTGCCGAGCCCGACCGGTTGACCGATGCGCGGCGCCGCGTGCTGGCGACGGCCGAAGGCGGCCTTGCCTGGACGCGTTCCGGTCTCGCCCATGCAGCGGGCGTCTCCTCGACCGTCATCGACGGTTTGCGGGCGCAAGGCGTGTTCGAGACGGTGATGATCCCGCCAAGACCGGTGGTCGCGGCGCCCGATCCCGGCCACGCCGTGCCCGAATTGATGCCGGACCAGAAGGCGGCAGCCGAAAAGCTCCGCGCCGCTGTCGCGGCGACCGCCTTCAATGTCACCCTGCTCGACGGCGTCACCGGATCGGGCAAGACGGAAGTCTATTTCGAAGCGGTGGCGGCGGCGCTCGACAAGGGCAAGCAGGTGCTGATCCTGCTACCGGAGATCGCGCTGACGCACGCCTTCCTCGAACGCTTCCAAGACCGGTTCGGAGCCAAACCGGCGGAGTGGCATTCGGACCTGCCGCCCAGGATGCGCGAACGCGTCTGGCGACAGGTGGCGGAGGGTGGCGTGCGCGTCGTCGCCGGGGCGCGTTCGGCGCTGTTCCTGCCGTTCAAGGAGCTAGGGCTGATCGTCGTCGACGAGGAGCATGACCCGGCCTATAAGCAGGAAGACCGCGTCTTCTATAACGCGCGCGACATGGCGGTGGTGCGCGGCCATATCGGCGCTTTCCCGGTCGTGCTCGCCTCGGCGACGCCGTCGGTCGAGAGCCGGGTCAACGCCAGCCAGGGCCGCTACACCAGAGCGGTGCTGTCGTCGCGTTTTGCCGAGGCAGCGCTCCCCGACCTGAAATCGATCGACATGCGGCGCTCGCCGCCGGCGCGCGGCGGTTTCCTGTCGCCTGTCCTTCTGGAGCAAATGCAGCGCACGCTGGAGAGACAAGAGCAGTCGCTGCTCTTCCTCAACCGGCGCGGTTATGCGCCGCTGACGCTCTGCCGCGTCTGCGGCCATCGCTTCGGCTGCCCGGTCTGCTCGGCGTGGCTGGTCGAGCACCGCTTTCGCGGCCAGCTCGTCTGCCATCATTGCGGGCACAATGAGCGGCGGCCGGAGGCCTGCCCGGAATGCGGCACGCTCGATCATCTGGTCGCCTGCGGGCCGGGCGTCGAGCGCATCGCCGAGGAAGTGGTGGCACATTTCCCGGAAGCCCGCACGATCGTATTGTCGTCCGATCTCTTGGGCGGTGTGCGCCGGCTGCGGCTCGAGCTTGAGGCCGTCGCCAATGGCGAGGCCGACATCGTCATCGGCACGCAGCTCGTCGCCAAGGGTCACAACTTCCCCGGCATGACGCTGGTCGGCGTGGTCGATGCCGATCTCGGTCTCGCCAATGGCGATCCGCGCGCTGCCGAGCGCACTTTCCAGCTGCTCAGCCAGGTGACCGGGCGCGCCGGCCGCACCGGCAAGAAGAGCCTCGGCCTCCTACAGACCTATCAGCCGGACCATCCGGTGATGCGGGCGATCGTCTCCGGCGATTCGGAAGCCTTTTACGCGCGCGAAATCGCCGAGCGCGAGCGGGCCGCACTGCCACCGTTCGGCCGGCTCGCCGGCATCATCGTCAGTGCCGCGACACGCGCCGAGGCCGAAACCCATGCGCGGGGCTTGCGGCGCGCGGCACCTACAGCCTCCGATCTCTTCGTGCTCGGACCGGCCGAGGCGCCGCTGTCGCTGATCGGCGGCCGCCACCGCTTTCGGCTGCTGGTGCAAGGCGAGCGGCGCGCCGACATGCAGGGCTTTATTCGGGCTATGCTGGCGGATGGGCCGAAGCTGCGGGGCTCGGTGCGCGTGCAGGTCGACATCGACCCGCAGAGTTTCTTGTGAGACCCTTCAAGGCTGGAGCATTTGCAAATGAAAACCTTGGGCCTGCTCGGCGGCATGAGCTGGGAATCGACGGCGATCTATTATCGGCTGCTCAACGAGATCGTGCGCGAGCGGCTCGGCGGCCTGCATTCGGCGAAGCTGTTGCTCTGGTCGTTCGATTTCGCCGAGATCGCGGAGCGACAACACGCCGGCGACTGGCACGGCGCTGGCGTGCTGCTTGTCGAGGCGGCGCGGGGATTGGAGGCGGCCGGGGCGCAAGGGTTGGTGATCTGCACCAACACCATGCACAAACTCGCCGACGATGTGCAGGCGGCGGTGTCAATACCGCTCATCCACATCGCCGATGCCACGGCCGGTGCCATCGTTGAGGCAGGCGTGAAGCGTCCGGCGCTGCTCGCGACGCGCTTCACCATGGAGCAGGATTTCTACAAGGGCCGGCTTGCCGGCAAATACGGCCTGCAGCCGGTAGTGCCCGATCAGGCCGGCCGCGACATGGTGCACCGGGTGATCTATGACGAGCTCTGCCAGGGCATCGTCAAAGCCGACTCGAAGTCCGCCTATGTTGAGGAAGTCGGCCGTCTGCGGCGCGACGAAATGATCGACGGCCTCATCATGGGCTGCACCGAGATCACCATGCTGATCGGTCAGCCCGATTTCGACATCCCGGTGTTCGACACCACGCGCATCCATGCCGAGGCCGCGGTCGACTTCGCCTTGTCCTGATGGGGCGCTCTTCTGACGCGTCTTCTCTTGCGTCTTTCTAAAGTGCCGGCGCCCATCTGGCGTCCGGATTTTCCTCGGCTAGAATGCCGGTAATTTCAGAACAAGACTTTACGAGGGGATCAGATGGAATTCGCGTTTCCGTGGCCGTCGAGCCAGGGCGAATGGCTGGCATGGTCGAGCGCCGTCGTGACCTTGCTCATCGGCCTCATCCTGTTCCTGGCGCCGAATCTCGCCTTCCGCATCCTGCGCCTGCAGGCGAAGCCGGAGAAAGCGGCGGCGATCGCCGAAGGGCGCGGCCGCATGTCGGGCTTCTATCTCGGCGTCAGCCTGTGCTGCATCCTGCTCGCGCAGCCGCTGCTCTACATGGCGCTCGGCTTCTCATGGCTGTTCACCGCGTTCGGCCGACTTTTGTCGATGATGTCGGACGGCGCCAACACACCTTTCAACTGGGCTTCCATCGTGGTTGAATTGGCCCTGGCGGCGCTGCCGCTGGCCTTCGCCTTCGGCTTCGTGCCGTGAATTCGTGACTAATCCGGCGCTCAGGCCCGGACTTCGCCGCCTGATGCGACAAAAGTGCCTGAAAAGCATGCCGGACGATGCATTGCGGTCTCAAAAGGCCTGTGCTAGACGGCAATCGACTTTCGGCCGGGGATAGCGGAAGCCATCCCTCCGTGCTTGGAAAAATCGCAGTAAGGTCAAAGATTTAGCCAGAGTTTTCGCTCGCGCCAACAATCTGCGGCCTGTCAGACAAGAGAAAAGACGGTCCGTGGCCCAATCGTCATCGCCAATCTCAGCTGTCGCAGAGCGCTATGCAAGCTCGCTGTTCGAGCTCGCGCTGCAGGAAAATTCGGTCGCCCAGGTCGAGGCCGACCTCAACGATTTCGAGGCGATGCTGAACGGCAGCGCCGACCTTGCCCGGCTGATCAACAGCCCGGTGTTCTCCAGCGACGATCAGGCCAAGGCGATCGGCGCGATCATCTCCAGGGCCAACATCACCGGCCTCGTTGGTAATTTCCTGCGCGTCGTCGCCCGCAACCGCCGCCTGTTCGCCGTGCCCGGCATGATCAAGGCGTTCCGCCAGATTGCCGCAGACCATCGCGGCGAGGCGTCCGCCGAAGTCACCTCGGCGCATGCGCTGACGGATGCGCAGCAGGCCGAACTCAAGACGACGCTGACGGGCATCGCCGGCAAGGACGTGGCCATCGCCATGACCGTCGACCCGTCGCTGCTCGGCGGTCTGATCGTCAAGATGGGCTCGCGCCAGATCGATACGTCGCTCAAAACCAAACTCAATTCGCTCAAGCTTGCACTGAAAGAGGTCGGCTGATGGACATCCGCGCCGCGGAAATTTCCGCAATTCTGAAAGACCAGATCAAGAATTTCGGCAAGGAGGCCGAGGTCTCCGAAGTCGGCCAGGTTCTGTCCGTCGGTGACGGCATTGCCCGCGTCTACGGCCTCGACAACGTCCAGGCCGGCGAGATGGTCGAATTCCCGGGCGGCATCCGCGGCATGGCGCTTAACCTCGAAGCCGACAATGTCGGCGTCGTCATCTTCGGCAACGACCGTGACATCAAGGAAGGCGACACCGTCAAGCGCACCGGCGCCATCGTCGACGTTCCGGTCGGTCCCGGCCTGCTCGGCCGCGTGGTCGACGCGCTCGGCAATCCGATCGACGGCAAGGGCCCGATCCAGGCGACCGAACGCCGCCGCGTCGACGTCAAGGCGCCCGGTATCATTCCGCGCAAATCGGTGCATGAGCCGATGTCGACCGGCCTCAAGGCCATCGACGCGCTGATTCCGGTCGGCCGCGGCCAGCGCGAGCTGGTCATCGGCGACCGCCAGACCGGCAAGACCGCCATCATCCTCGACACGATGCTGAACCAGAAGTCGGTGCACGACAACGGCCCGGAGAAGGAGAAGCTCTACTGCGTCTACGTCGCCGTCGGCCAGAAGCGCTCGACCGTCGCGCAGTTCGTCAAGGTGCTGGAGGAGCGCGGCGCGCTCGACTACTCCATCATCATCGCCGCCACCGCGTCGGATCCGGCGCCGATGCAATTCCTGGCGCCGTTCGCCGGCTGCACCATGGGCGAGTATTTCCGCGACAACGGCATGCATGCCCTCATCAGCTATGACGACCTGTCGAAGCAGGCCGTCGCCTATCGCCAGATGTCGCTGCTGCTGCGCCGCCCGCCGGGCCGCGAAGCCTATCCGGGCGACGTGTTCTACCTGCACTCGCGCCTGCTGGAGCGCGCCGCAAAGCTCAATGACGACAATGGCAACGGCTCGCTGACCGCGCTGCCGATCATCGAGACGCAGGCCAACGACGTGTCGGCCTATATCCCGACCAACGTGATCTCGATCACCGACGGCCAGATCTTCCTCGAGACCAACCTGTTCTTCCAGGGCATCCGCCCGGCGGTGAACGTCGGCCTGTCGGTGTCACGCGTCGGCTCCTCGGCGCAGGTCAAGGCGATGAAGCAGGTCGCCGGCTCGATCAAGGGCGAGCTCGCGCAGTACCGCGAAATGGCGGCCTTCGCGCAGTTCGGCTCCGACCTCGACGCCGCCACGCAGCGTCTGCTCAATCGCGGTTCGCGCCTGACGGAGCTCCTGAAGCAGCCGCAGTTCTCGCCGCTCAAGACCGAAGAGCAGGTCGCGGTGATCTTCGCCGGCGTCAACGGCTATCTCGACAAGCTGGCGCTGAACCAGGTCAGCAAGTTCGAGCATGGCCTGCTCAGCCACATGCGCTCGGCCGGCAAGGACGTGCTCGACGGCATCCGCAAGGAGAAGGCGCTGTCGGACGACCTGCGCGGCAAGCTCAAGGCCGAGATCGACGCCTTCGCCAAGACCTTCGCTTGACGAGCAGCCGGACGCACGGGATCAGGTTTGAAGCATGCCTTCGTTAAAAGACCTTCGTAACCGTATCGCCTCGGTCAAGGCGACGCAGAAGATCACCAAGGCGATGCAGATGGTCGCCGCGGCGAAGCTGCGTCGCGCGCAGGAAGCGGCGGAAGCGGCGCGGCCCTATTCCGAGCGGATGGGGGCGGTGCTGGCCAACATCACCCAGGCGATCGGCGGCGGCGGCGATGCCCCGGCGCTGATGACCGGCACCGGCAGGGACGACGTGCATCTGCTCATCGTCTGCACCGCCGAGCGCGGCCTGTGCGGCGGCTTCAATTCGCAGATCGCGCGCCTGGCTCGCGAGCATATTCGTAAGCTTCTCGCCGACGGCAAGCAGGTCAAGATCATCTGCGTCGGCAAGAAGGGTTTTGACATCCTGCGCCGCGAGTACGGCTCGCTGATCCTCGAGCGCGTCGATTTGCGCGAGGTCAAGACGCTCGGCTTCGTCAATGCCGATGCGATCGCGCGCAAGGTGATCCACCTGTTCAATCAGGGCGGCTTCGACGTCTGCACGCTGTTCTATTCGCAGTTCAAGTCGGTGATCAGCCAGATCCCGACGGCGCAGCAGATCATCCCGGCGGCTCCGGCTTCCACCGCTGCCGAGACGGGCAACGGAGCCACAGCCGTCTACGAATACGAGCCGGAGCCGGGCGAGATCCTCTCCGACCTCATCCCGCGCAACATCGCGGTGCAGATCTTCCGCGCGCTGCTGGAAAACGCGGCCGGCGAGATGGGCGCCAAGATGAGCGCGATGGACAATGCGACGCGCAACGCCGGCGACATGATCAACAGGCTGTCGATCACCTACAATCGCCAGCGGCAGGCGCAGATCACCAAGGAACTCATCGAAATCATTTCGGGCGCCGAGGCGCTCTAGGCGCGCCCCGCCGCCGAGGCCACCACCTCGCGGCGGACGGCGTGAGCAACAGATAGACGAAAAGGGCAAAGACGATGGCGAAAGCAGCTACCCCGAAGACCGCCGCCAAGGCGGCACCGGCCCCCAAGGCGGCAAAGGCTCCGGCAGCCGCGAATGCCGCTCCGGCCAAGAAGGCGGCCGCTCCGGCCAAGGCAGCAGCGGCTCCGGCAAAGGCGGCCAGCGTCGCTGCGAAGCGGGTCGGCGCCGCCGGCAAGGTGCGCCAGGTCATCGGCGCCGTCGTCGACGTGCAGTTCGAAGATCATCTGCCGGCCATTCTGAACGCGCTGGAAACCGACAATGTCGGCAACCGACTCGTCCTCGAAGTCGCCCAGCATCTCGGCGAGAACACCGTGCGCTGCATCGCCATGGACTCGACCGAAGGTCTCGTCCGCGGCCAGGATGTCTATGACACCGGCGGACCGATCTCGGTGCCGGTCGGCCCGGGCATGCTCGGCCGCATCATCAACGTTATCGGCGAGCCGGTCGACGAGGCCGGCCCGGTCGACGGCATCGAAATGCGCGCCATCCACCAGCCGGCCCCGGCCTATGTCGACCAGTCGACGGAAGCGCAGATCCTGGTCACCGGCATCAAGGTTCTCGACCTGCTGGCGCCTTACGCCCGCGGCGGCAAGATCGGCCTGTTCGGCGGCGCCGGCGTCGGCAAGACCGTGCTGATCCAGGAACTGATCAACAACGTCGCCAAGGCGCATGGCGGCTTCTCGGTGTTCGCGGGCGTCGGCGAGCGCACCCGCGAAGGCAACGACCTCTATCACGAGTTCATCGAATCGGGCGTCAACAAGAAGGGCGGCGGCCAGGGCTCGAAGGCCGCGCTGGTGTACGGCCAGATGAACGAGCCGCCGGGCGCGCGCGCCCGCGTAGGCCTGACCGGCCTCACCGTCGCCGAGTATTTCCGCGACCAGGGCCAGGACGTGCTGTTCTTCGTCGACAACATCTTCCGCTTCACCCAGGCGGGCTCGGAAGTGTCGGCGCTGCTCGGCCGCATCCCGTCGGCCGTGGGCTATCAGCCGACCCTGGCCACCGACATGGGCGCACTGCAGGAGCGCATCACGACCACGACCAAGGGCTCGATCACCTCGGTGCAGGCCATCTACGTTCCGGCCGACGACTTGACCGACCCGGCGCCGGCGACGTCCTTCGCCCACCTCGACGCCACGACCGTGCTCAATCGCGCCATCTCGGAAAAGGGCATCTACCCGGCCGTCGATCCGCTCGACTCGACCTCGCGCATGCTCGACCCGATGGTCGTCGGCGAGGAGCACTACCAGGTCGCCCGCCAGGTGCAGTCGATCCTGCAGCGCTACAAGTCGCTGCAGGACATCATCGCCATCCTTGGCATGGACGAGCTGTCGGAAGAGGACAAGCAGACGGTTGCCCGCGCCCGCAAGATCGAGCGCTTCCTGTCGCAGCCGTTCTTCGTCGCCGAGGTGTTCACGGGCTCGCCCGGCAAGCTGGTCGACCTCGCCGACACCATCAAGGGTTTCAAGGGCCTCTGCGCCGGCGATTACGACCATCTGCCCGAAGCTGCCTTCTACATGGTCGGCGGCATCGAGGAAGCGGTCGAAAAGGCGCAGCGCCTGGCGGCTGAAGCGGCGTAAGCTGGTGAATGGTCAATAGTGAATGGTGAATAAGGGAGTAGCGGATCGGAAATCGGGCTGGGTGAAGGTCATTTGGACCGTTCACCATTCACCATTCACCATTCGCTAGATTGATCATGGCTGAAGCTTTCAAGTTCGAACTGGTCTCGCCGGAGCGGCTGCTCGTTTCCGAGCAGGTCGAGTCCGTCGTCATCCCGGGCGCCGAAGGCGAGATGACCGTGATGGCGCAACACGCTCCGGTCATGACCACGATCAAGCCCGGCGTCGTCACGGTGAAGACCGCGGCAGGCAAGGAAGAGCGCTACGTCGTGTTCGGCGGCTTCGCCGACATCCTGCCTTCCGGCTGCACGCTGCTGGCCGAATCGGCAGTCGCCGTCGGCGACATCGACCGCGCCGACCTCGCCCGCCGCATCCAGGAAGCCAGGGAAGACGCCGCGGACGCCAAGGACGACGAGGCCCGCAGCAAGGCCGAGCAGTTTCTCAGCCAGCTCACCACCTTGGAAGGCGCGCTGCTGCCGGCCTGACGGCGGCGGGGCTTGCCCCGCTTTTTTGTTTGCCCGGCTTTCTCGTTTGGGAGACAGTCCGCCCGCTTGTCAGGGCGTCTTGCCGTTTCATGCAAACGGCGAGAGCTCTGTCTTCATGCTCGGCGGCAACCGCGATAACTCGGCCGACAGCCGCTTCACCATGGGTACGGTGCCGTACGGCAACCTCGTCGGCAAGGCAGTGCGCCTGTTCTGGAATTCAAACGGCGTTGACTATGCCTCACGCCAGGTCATCAACGCGGCCAGATAGGTGACGCGCAGAGGCTATTCGGTTTTTCCGCGCTCGCCGCCGATGCCAAGCGCGCCCAGCGCAAGTGCCGGGCCGCCTTCCCTGAGATGGACGAGGTGGGTGGCGACGACCTCGATCAGGGTTTGACGCTGGGGATGGCCCTTGGCAAGGCCAGCAAGATCAAACACGGCCGTTGTCATTTCCGCCGTCGGCAGATTCCGGGCGAAGATGTCGCGGAGGGCGGCGTCGAGCGGGTCGGTGAAATGGCCTTCGGGCAAGGTCCCGCCACGCGCCGCGCATGCGGCGATCCAGGCGGCGACTGCCAGCGACAGGTGCTCTGGAAGCAACCCGGCATCCAGCCTTGCAAGGGCGGAGGCGACGATCCGCTGCGGCAGCTTCTGGCTGCCGTCATTGGCGATCTGCGCCGTGCGATGGGCAAGCGCGGTGTTGGAAAACCGCTCAGCGAGTTCCGCCGTGTAGGCAGCCGTATCAAGGCCTGCAGCCTGAGGCAGCGTCGGGACGGCTTCGGCCCACAATGCGTCGACAAACCGTCGGATGGACGGGTCGGCGAAGGCGCGGTCGACGGTGGCGTGGCCGCTGAGCAGGCCGAGATAGGCAAGGGACGAATGCGCGCCGTTGAGCAGTCTCAGCTTCATGTCCTCGAAGGGACCGACATCCTCGACCATGGTGACGCCGAATTTCTCCCAGGCCGGCCGCCCGGTGGGGAAACGATCCTCAATCACCCATTGACAGAAAGGCTCGGTCATCACCGGCCAGGCATCCTCGAGGCCGAGCTCGCCGGCGATGCGGGCGCGGTCGGCATCGGTGGTCGCCGGCACGATGCGGTCGACCATGCTCGACGGGAAGGCCACTTCGTTGGCGACATGGCGGGCGAGTTCGGCATCGCCCTGTCGGGCGAGCCGTGCATCGCGCAGCTTGGCAAACTCGACCAACAGTTTGTGCAGCGTGGCGCCGTTGGCCGGAAGGTTGTCGCAGCAGAGCACGGTGAAGGGTTGGGTGCCGGCGGCGCGGCGGCGCGCAAGCGCCTCGGCCAGGAAACCATGCGCCGTCTTCGGCGATCCAGGGTTCCCCAGATCGTGGACGATATCGGGATGGGTTTCGTCAAGACTGCCATCGGCCGCCCTTAGATAGGCCTTTTCGGTGATGGTCAGCGTGACGATGCGGGTGCGCGGATCGGTGAGGGCGGTAAGCACGGCGTCCGGATCTTCGGGCGCCACCAGCAACGAGAGGATCGAGCCCACGACCTGCAACTGCTCGCCGGCGCTTTCCCTCACCGCCAGCGTGTAGAGCCCGTCCTGAGGTGCCAGCGCGTCGCGTGTATCGGGACTGCGCAGCGAGACGCCAATGATGCCCCAACCCGTCTCGCCACCAGCCAGGCAGGCGTCGACATAAGCCGCCTGATGAGCGCGATGGAAGGCGCCGACGCCGAGATGGACGATGCCGGGCGCGACCCGATCCCGATCAAAGGCGGGAACTGAAACTGCCGCCGGCAAGGACCGCAGGGTTCCGTTGGAGAGACGGCCGCGGGTCATGGCGCCAAAACGGCTGAGGGGTTTCGGCGGAGCGGCATGTCGGTGTCCCGTGTCATGGATCGGACCCGGCGTAACACCTGTTTCCCGCTGCTGCAAGGACAGCCGCGTGCGGTCGGCAAACGTTGACATGATGCGTTGGCGATCCTACCGATAGCCCACCCTGGAGGAGCTGCTATGTCCATGATCGCTCTGACCGATCCGGATCTGCTGTTCCCGCCCGAAGCGTCCGCGCGCACGCTCGCCCGCGCGCTCTACGCCGGCATCAAAGACCTGCCAATCATCAGCCCACACGGCCATACCGATCCGCGCTGGTATGCGCTCAACGAGCCGTTCCCCGACCCGGCGCAATTGCTGATCGTGCCGGATCATTACATCTTCCGCATGCTGTTCAGCCAAGGCGTGCGACTGCAGGAACTCGGCGTGCCGAGGCTCGATGGGTCGCCGGTCGAGACCGACGGCCGGGCGATATGGCGGCGTTTTGCCGAGCATTATTATCTGTTCCGCGGCACGCCGACGCGGCTCTGGCTCGACCATGTGCTGTCGCATTTGTTCGGCATCGACAAGCCGCTCAATGCCAGCACGGCGGATCGCCACTACGATACGATTGCCACGCTGCTGCAGCGGGACGACTATCGCCCGCGGGCGCTGTTCGAGCGATTCAACATCGAGGTGATCGCGACCACCGAGGGGGCGCTCGACGATCTGAGATGGCACCAGATAATCCGCGACAGCGACTGGCAGGGGCGGGTGGTCACCGCCTACCGGCCGGACGCCGTCGTCGATCCGGACTCCGAAGGGTTCCTGGCGAATCTCGATCGCCTCGGCGAGATCACCGGCCGCGACACCGGCACATGGTCCGGCTATCTCGACGCGCACCGGCAACGCCGCGCCTTCTTCAAGGGGTTCGGCGCGACCTCATCCGATCATGGCCATCCGACGGCCGAGACCGCCAATCTCTCGGACGCCGCGGCCGTGGAATTGTTCAACCGCATTCGCCGCGGCTCGCAGGATGAGCGCGAGCGGAAACTGTTTCGCGCGCAAATGTTGACCGAGATGGCCAAGATGAGCCGTGACGATGGCCTCGTCCTGCAGATCCATCCGGGCTCGTCGCGCAACCATTCCCGGGCCATCTTGCAGAAATTCGGCCGGGACAAGGGCTTCGATATTCCGACCCGGACCGACTATGTCAACGCGCTGAAGCCGCTGCTCGACTGCGTCGGGCTGGAGCCCGACCTTGCCGTCATCGTCTTCACCCTGGACGAGACCAGCTACGCGCGCGAACTGGCGCCGCTGGCCGGCGTCTATCCGGCGCTGAAGCTCGGGCCGGCCTGGTGGTTCCACGACAGCCCGGAAGGCATGCGCCGCTTCCGCGAGATGACAACGGAGACGGCCGGCTTCTACAACACCGTCGGCTTTAACGACGACACACGCGCCTTTCCCTCGATCCCGGCGCGCCACGACATCGCCCGCCGCGTCGACTGCGCCTTCCTGGCACGGCTCGTCGCCGAGCACAGGCTGCGCGAGGACGAAGCACATGAGCTGGCAAGCGAGCTGACCTATGCGCTGGCGAAAAAAGCCTACCGGCTCTGACGCGTTCATGGGGCTCGGCCATCGATGACAGACACGGGGGACATCTTGACCAAGACCGAGCCCGATCTCTCCGCCTTCAGCCTCGCCGACAAGCGCATCCTCGTCACCGGCGCCAACACCGGCATCGGCCAGGGCATTGCCGTGTCGGTCGCGCGCGCCGGCGGCGCGGTCATCGCCGTCGGCCGCTCGGCGATGGATGAAACTGCGGAGAAGATCGCGGCCAGGGGTGGCCAGTTCGAAACCGTGGCCGCCGATCTCGGCGATCCTGCCGCGGCTGCCGTAATGCTCGACCGGATATGGGACGAGAAGGGACCGCTCGACGGCCTGGTCAACAATGCCGGCATCATACGACGCGCCGACGCGGTCGATCTGACCGAGGCCGACTGGGACGACGTGATGGACATCAATTTGAAGACGGTCTTCCGGCTTTGCCAGAGTTTTGCCAGACGCGTGCTGGCGCAGCCCGGGCGGCGCGGCAAGGTGGTCAACATAGCCTCCGTGCTCAGCTTCCAGGGCGGCATCCGTGTCGCCTCCTACACCGCTTCGAAACATGGCGTGCTTGGCCTCACGAGGCTGCTCGCCTGCGAATGGGCGGCGAAAGGCATTAACGTCAACGGTATCGCGCCGGGCTATATCCAGACCAACAACACCGAGGCCTTGCGCGCCGACCCCGACCGCAGCGCCGCCATCCTCGGGCGTATTCCCGCGGGGCGCTGGGGCCAGCCCGGCGATATCGGCGATGCAGCCGTCTTCCTGCTCGCGCCTGCGTCGGACTACATGCATGGCGCCGTCGTACCCGTGGACGGCGGCTGGCTGGCACGGTGACCATTTCAAGCTGAATGGAAGCTCGCGATGACCCATCTCTTTTCACATGTCGGCGAAACAGCGTGGGAGCCGACGCCGGACGGCAACGGACGGCGCGTGCTGGTGCACACGGCCGAACTGATGATGGTCGAATTCGCCTTCGACAAGGGCGGCGTCGGTGCACTGCATTCGCATCCGCATGTCCAGGCAAGCTATGTCGCCGAAGGCCGGTTCGAGGTCACGATCGCCGGCCGGTCGGAGATTCTGGCAGCGGGAAGTAGCTTTATCGTGCCCTCCAACCTCGTGCACGGCGTCAAGGCGCTGGAAGCGGGGAGGCTGGTCGACAGTTTTGCGCCTTATCGGGCCGACTTCCTCGCCTGAGGAGACAGCTTATGTACTGCTCTAAAGGAAAACCCGCGCCGTAAGACGCGGGTTTGTTGCCTGGGCGCTCGTGGCGCCGCCGCGGTACTCAAACATTGCCGCAGGACGACAACGGTGCCGCAACATGGTGAAGATAGATTTAACGAAGAGGACTGGCAGTCTGCCGGCATATCGGCCAAAGAGACGGCGCCGCAGATCCATCATTCGGCTCCGGGTGCCGGCTTTGGCAACGGATGAACTAAGTCCCCGGGAGCGGAAGTCGAAATGGACGTCGTACAAAAATCAGAAGCCTTTTTGCGCAAGGCAATCAGGCGGCCGATCAGAGAGGTCCGGCGCTTGGCGCTGGATGTGAAGCGGCTGTGGCGGCTTTGGTTTGCTCGACGCTCTGCGCCTTACAAGAAGATATTCATTGCCGGCTGTGCGCGCAGCGGAACGACGCTGACCCAGCGCCTGATGGGGTGTTTCGAGGACACCTTCGTCAATCGAGCCGAAGCGAAATATACCCGGCTGGATATGTTGGACCGCCCCGAATCCAACCTTGTCGTCAAGCGCACCGATCGGGGTCATGCGCATCTGGCGAAATTGCCCGCCGCCATTGGCCTGATCTATTGCGTTCGCCATCCTTACGACGTGCTCACCAGCTCGCATCCGGAAAGCAGGGCGGAGCGCCGGTTCCATGTCACCTCCGAACGGTGGCTGGCCGAATACGAAGCTTTGCTGCGGCTGAGAAAGGCGCAGCCGAACCGCGCGATCGTCTATGTCCGCTACGAGGACATGATCGCTCGGCCGGACGAGGTCCAGGAGAGGATCGCGCGAGCATTCGACCTCAGGCCGCGTATCCGCTTCAGCGAGGATGCCGGTAACCCGATACGGGCAACATCGCTCAAGAAGTGGGAACGGAACGAGGAATACCGTGCTATATCAAAGCCCTGCCCCCGGCGTTCCTCGCCCGGCTGAGAGGGTTCTGTGAGGAGTTCGACTATGACATGCCGGAGTGGGCAAACGCATGACGTTGATGCTCGGTCTTTCAGCCGAACGGGGCGGACCTTTGATTACTCCCGATATGCTGCCGGGCGATGAGGGAGCCAGCATAAACGGCCCATCGATGGTCAAGATGCCGGCCTGGGCGACCGGCCGGCTAGGAACGTATCACCTGTATTTCGCGCATCACAACGGCACCTACATCCGCCTAGCCTATTCAGATACGCTGCAAGGCCCTTGGCGGATCCACCCGGGCGGCGTGCTTTCGCTTGGCGAATGTCCTTTTCTGAGGGATCACATCGCCTCTCCCGACGTGCATGTGGACGAGCAAACCCGGCGCATCGTCATGTATTTTCACGGCCCCGAGCGACGTGCCCGCGAGCAGACGACCTTCGCGGCCACATCGGTCGACGGCCTTTACTTCAACCCCAGTCCCCGGGCGCTAGGGCCGTTCTATGCGCGGATCTTTCGGCACGACGGCTGGTGGTACGGGCTTTTCGGCACCGGCACCGTCAGACTTCGCCGATCAATCGAGGGTCTTTCCGGTTTCGAGGAGGGGCCGGTCGTGCTGCCGGGCTCGCGCCGGGTTCGGCCACGGCATGTGGCAGTGCAGAAGAGCGGGGATTCGCTGATCGTCTATTATACGCGCAAGGGCGACGCGCCGGAGCGCGTGATTTACGGCAGCATCGACCTTTGCAAGGATTGGCGGCGTTGGGTCGTGCGCGGCAGGACCGAATTGCTGAGACCCGGCACCGACTACGAGGGCGCCGGCCTGCCGGTTCGCCGCAGCAAGGCGGGCGTGGCAAGAAGCAAGGAGAACGGGCTGCGCGATCCGGCCATTTTCGAGGAGGATGGCCGGACCTGGCTGCTCTATGCCATCGCGGGCGAGAGCGGCATTGCGCTGGCCGAAATCCGACCGGGGGAACCCAGGGCTGCTGGGCTGCGAAGATCGATCGCGAATCTATGGAGCCGGCTCGGAGTCTAACGCCGCCCTCCCTTTGCGAACCTTCGCTCAGCGCTACCGCAGCGCGAGCCGCACGCCCGGGACGCAGTGGACACTGCCGACCGACCTGCCACGCCGGGTTGCGCAGGAAGGAGCGGAGCGCGTGGGTTGCGATGGCATTCGGGCGATCTGCGCCTTAAGAACGTAGCCTCAGCCGAAACCGGGAATCACTCTCAATGCAAAACTCGATGGCGGAGCGGGCATCGGTGGCGGGCATTGCGGCGGAGGGACGCGATCCGAAGCGGCGCGTGCTGAAGGACGTGTTCGGCTTCGACGATTTTCGACCCGGTCAGGCCGACGTGATAGAGGCGCTGCTGTGCGGCCGCCACGTGCTGGCGGTCATGCCGACCGGCGCCGGCAAATCGCTCTGCTACCAGGTTCCGGCGCTGGTCCTTGGCGGGCTCACCATCGTCGTCTCGCCGCTGGTGGCGCTGATGCAGGACCAGGTCGCGGCACTGCGGCTCGCCGGCGTCGCCGCCGATACGATCAACTCCTCACTCGACCGCGATGCCAATGTCGCCGCCTGGCGCCGCGTCGCGTCGGGCCAGACGCGCCTGCTCTATCTGGCGCCGAAGCGGCTGATGACCGAGCGGATGCTCGACGCGCTGGCCAGGCTCGACATCCGGCTGATCGCCGTCGACGAGGCGCATTGCATCTCGCAATGGGGGCCAGCCTTCCGGCGCGAATATGAGGACCTTGCGCGCCTACGCGACCTCTTTCCGAAAGTGCCGATCATCGCGCTGACGGCGACCGCGGACGAGACGACGCGCACCGACATATCGGCACGGCTGTTTGCCGATCGCGTCGACACGCTGGTGCTGGGCTTCGACCGGCCCAACATCAGCCTTGCCATCGAGCCGAAGCAGGACAGCAAGCGCCAGCTGCTGCGTTTCGTCGAACGCCATGCGGGGAAGAGCGGCATCGTCTATTGCCTGTCGCGCCGGAAGACAGAGGAGATGGCGGCCTTCCTCGAAAAGAACGGCGTCACCGCGCTGACCTATCATGCCGGCATGAGCAAGGACGCGCGGGAAGCGAATCAAAACGCGTTCATGACGCTGTCGGGCGTCGTCATCGTGGCGACGATCGCCTTCGGCATGGGCATCGACAAGCCGGACGTGGCCTATGTCTTCCACACCGACCTGCCGGCGAGCCTCGAGGCCTATTACCAGGAGATCGGCCGCGCCGGCCGCGACGGTCGGTCGGCCGAGGCACACATGCTCTACGGCCTCGGCGACATCCGCACACGCCGCCTGTTCATCGACGACGAAGATGCCTCGCCGGAGCACAAGCGGCGCTCGCATGGCCGGCTGGACACGCTGATCGGCTATTGCGAGACGGCGCAGTGCCGGCGCCAGGTGCTGCTTGGCTATTTCGGCGAAGGCGCGTCGCCTTGCGGCAATTGCGACAACTGCCTCAGCTAGGCGCCGCGCGCGGACGGCAGCATCGAGGCGCGCATCATCCTTTCGGCCGTTGCGCAAACCGGCGAGCGGTTCGGCGCCTCCCATATCGTGGACATCCTGCTCGGCCAGGAGACCGAGAAAGTGCTGGCAAGGGGCCATCAGACGCTTGCCAGCTTCGGCACCGGGACGGCGCACAAGCGACCTGCGTGGCTGTCGCTGATCCGCCAGCTGGTGGCGGGCGGGTTCCTGATGCCGGACCCGGACGGCTATGGCGGCCTTGCCATTTCCGAGAGCGGCCGCGCGCTCGGCCGCGGCGAGATCGCCTTCGAGTATCGCGTCGAGACGCGGCATCGTTCCCTGCGCAACAAGGCGCGTTCGGCCCAGGCCGCGGCGGGCGCCGAAGACCTGGATGCCGCGCTGCTCGCCACACTCAAGGCGCTGCGGCTGCGCCTGGCGAAGGAACGCCAGGTGCCGGCCTATGTCGTTTTCTCCGATCGCACGCTGATCGACATGGCCGAGCGCCGCCCGGGCGACCTCGATGCCTTCGCCGAGGTGAACGGCGTCGGCGAAGCCAAGCTTAAAGAATTCGGCGAGGTGTTCTTGAGCGCGATTGCAGCGCACCAATGCGGCGAATCAGGTTGAGGCACAATCGGCCGGCGCATCACGCTCTTCCGGCCCAACCTACGGCGGATCATTCGCGTTCAAACGATGTAGTCGCCCGCAGCCGGCGCCCGCTCTCAAGCTGCGCCGTGGATAGACCCGACCATAGCGTTTACAGCTTCCGAGGGCTGCAAGCCGGCCTCGCGCACCAAGGTGCGCCAGGTGAAGAAGCTCAACGCCAGCTGAAGCATCGAGCGCTGGCTGCCGTCGAGGCCTTGGCCGAGCACCTCCTGGCAGGCCTCGAAATACAGCCCGATGCTCGTCTCGACAGCCTCCCGGGTTGGCGGGTGATGCTCGGCGTCACGCAGCACGCTGGCGACCAGCCCTTCGTTGCGCCCATACCATTCGTAGATTGCCAGCAGCGCACTTTCGGTCCGGTGGCGCGGTTCAGCTATCTCACGCCACGACTCCGGGCTCGGTAGCGGATTGGCTTCCATGTGTGTGCTCGAGCAGGCGCGCAGCAGGCTGCGCTCATCGGGAAAGTGGGCGTAGAGCGTGTGACGCTGAACCCCAGCGCGTTCGGCAACCAAGCTAAAGGTCGTCGCCGCAGGGCCAACGCTGCCGTGGAGATCAATCGCGGCTTCAACGATGCGCCGCCGGGTTTCGGCCTGCTGCTCGGCCCGGCGCTTAAGGGTGTATTTGCGGGTCATATTTCGACTGCACACGCGTGTGCATCCATTATTGACAGGGCTCTCGTATTTCACTACACATATATGTACTTCGAATTCGCCGAAGTCCAGCCCCGGATCGACCGGAGGAGGGAAACGCAAGCCCTATTTTGCAGGAGAACCCATGGAAACGAAGGTCAACGAAATCGCTGACGGCATCTACCGCCTCTCGACCTATGTGCCTGACATTGCGCCGCCCGCCGGCTTCACTTTCAACCAGTTCCTCGTCCTCGGTGATGAGCCGCTTATGTTCCACACCGGCTTGCGGAAGATGTTCGCGCTCAACCGCGACGCGCTCGCCCGCATCATCACGCCGGAACGCCTGCGCTGGATCGGATTTGGCCATTTCGAGGCCGACGAATGCGGCGCCATGAACGAGTGGCTCGCCGTTGCGCCGCAGGCGACGGCCGCGCACGGACAGACAGGCGTCTACGTGTCGCTCAACGATTTCGCCGATCGCGCCCCTCGCGTGCTGAAGGATGGCGATGTGATCGACCTCGGTGGCGGCAAGCGCGTGCGCTTCATCGATACACCCCATACCCCGCACGGCTGGGACGCCGGCGTCATGTACGAGGAATCGACCGGCACGCTGCTCTGCGGGGATCTGTTCACGCAACTCGGCAACGACCGCGCGCTGACCGACGGCGATGTTGTCGGGCCGGCGATCGCTGCCGAGGATCTGTTCAAATACGCGGCCCTCAATCCCGGCATGGGAGCGACGATCCGTGATCTCGCCAAGCTCGCGCCGCGCACGCTGGCGCTCATGCACGGCCCCTCATTTTCAGGCGATGGTGCCGCGGCCCTGCGGGCGCTTGCCGACGACTACGACCGCCGTGTCTCGGCTCAGATGGCCGAAGCCATGCAGAGGCTGGCTGCATGAGCGCGCTCGTCGAGGATATGAAAATGGATTGCCGGATCACCGGCGTCTGCAGCCGGCAATGGGGCATCTGCCCGAATGCCGCCTCTGCATGCAGCAAGGCGGCAGCGGGCGCGGTCCTTGGAATGTCGGTAGGGCCGGTCGAGACAGTGAATGCTCGCGGCGCATCACCGGGGGTAAGACGCTGAAATGTGAACGGCGCGGATCGGTGGATCCGCGCCGTTCCTGTGGAAACATTCCTGTTGCAATCCTCGAGGTAAACAGTTCGAATAAGTCTCTGCGGGGGATCAAAAATTGTGAACAGGGGTGTGGTACGGCTTATTCCAAAGCCGAGGGCCTCAATATTCATCTGTGGTTGCGGTCATACCGGTTCGACCTTGCTCGCCCGGATATTGGCAGCACATCCGGATGTCTTCAGTGTCCCGCGGGAGACAAGCGCTTTTGTCTCGGACAAAGGCGCCAGATGGACCAAGCTAAGCTTGCTTTTGCTTGAGGCGGCGATTTCGCGCCGGAGCGTCTGGGTCGAAAAAACCCCCGGGCATATTCATTACACCCGTCAGATACTCGAGACGATTCCGGACGCCCGTTTCATCGTGGTGACGCGCGATGGCCGCGATGTGGTGACATCGCTCGGGCAGCGCTACGAGGGCGATTTCGACAGAGCTTTCCAAAGGTGGGTCGCCGACAGCAGGGCCTCGATGCTCTGTGTCGAGAGGGGCGGAGGCATGCTGTGGCGCTACGAGGACTTTATCGAGTCGCCTGCGCTTTCCATCGAACGGCTATGCCGCTTCATGGGTGTGGCTTTCGATGCTGCCATCCTGGACTATCACCGGCAGCCGGTCGTCTGGGGAAGGGCAAGAAGAGTTCGCACGGCGCATTCGGCTCGCCGTTCGGCGCAGGTCAACCAGCCGATCACCGACTACAGGGGCGGCTGGCGATCGAAGCTGCCCGCGGACGTCGCCTCGCGCTTCGAGGCGGGTGAAGCCCAGGAGCTGATGGCCTATTTCGGATATTGCTGAGAGCGAGCGTCATTAAAGAGGCGCTTCGGCCCTCCTTCGCCAAGGCTACGGGGGCATCCTGCTTCGCGCTGAGAGGCATTTGGGGCTCGTCCTGCGAAGCGCGCAGCGCGAATGAACGACCCGAGACATAGGTGACGAAACGTACCGGACACATGGGTAACACTTTTCGCTTTGCGGGAGGTGTTGATGCCGTGGAAGGAGTGTTCGGTGATGGACGAGCGGGTTCGTTTCGTCGGTCGTCTTCTTGACGGTGAAAGCATGAGCGATGTTTGCCGGGAGTTCGGCATCTCGCGCAAGACCGGCTACAAGATCTTCAACCGATACCGGCAAGAGGGGCTCGAGGCGCTTTGCGATCGCTCGCGCCGGCCGGTGCGTTATGCCAACCACCTGCCGGACCCGATCGAGCGGATGATCGTGACGGCCAAGAAGGATAAGCCGCATTGGGGTGCCAGAAAGATACGCGAGCTGCTGGTTCGCAAGCTGGACGGCGATATCCGCATTCCGGCCAGGAGCACGGTGCATGCGGTGCTCGACCGCCACGGCCTGGTCGCCCATGCGCGCCGCCGGCATCGCTACAAAGCTGAGGGGACCGAGCTATCGCAGGCGCTCTTGCCCAACGATCTGTGGTGCGTTGACTTCAGGGCGAGTTCAAGCTCGGCAATGGCCGCTATTGTTACCCACTGACCGTCTCCGACCAGGCTTCGCGCTATCTGCTCGCCTGTGAAGCGCTTGAGTCGACAAAGGAGGTGCCGGTCATCCAGGTCTTCGCGCGACTGTTCAAAGAGCGCGGCCTGCCCACCGCCATACGCTCCGACAACGGCCTGCCTTTTGCCTCGCCCAATGGCCTCTACAATCTCTCCAGGCTCTCTGTCTTCTGGCTCAGGCTTGGTATTGCCATCGAGCGCATCCAGCCCGGCAAGCCACAGCAAAACGGCCGCCACGAGCGAATGCACCGGACGCTGAAGGCAGAGACAACCAGACCGCTGGCGCCAACATCCTTCAACAGCAGGTAAGATTCGACGGCTTCGTCAAGGAATTCAACACCGAACGGCCGCACGAGGCGCTGGAGATGAAGGCGACGGCGGACCTTTATGCTCCCTCTTCAAGAACCTATGCCGGCCTGCACGAGGTGCACTACCCATTCCAAGACCGCGATGTTCTCGTTACCCACTGCGGTCGCATCTGCATGCATCGCAAGCGGCATCAATATCTCGCATGTGCTGGCAGGCCAAAAGCTCGGCATCAAGGAAGTGGACGAAGGCATTTGGCTCGTCTCCTTCATGCACTATGATCTCGGCTATATCGATCTGGAACAGAGGACCTTGCAGACCATCGACAATCCGTTCGGCACGAGATTGTCACCCATGTCTTAGGTACGATACGTTACCTATGTCTCCGGGCTGTACACAGAAGCAGGATGGCGGAGAGGGAGGGATTCGAACCCCCGATACCCTTGCGAGTATGCCGCATTTCGAGTGCGGTGCATTCGACCACTCTGCCACCTCTCCGCGAGGTCATGGTCGGCCGTTGCCGGCGCGGCGCACTAGATAACGGTTGACCGCTGCAGTTACAAGGCCCTAGTCGAGCGATTTCCCGCTTCTTGGAAAAGCGTTCGGCGAACGACAGGCTGATGTTGCCGGCAGCGTCGCTCAGCATATCTCCACGGGCCGCTTGCCTTGACTTCCGCGCGACCTTCGGTTAGGGACAGCCCGCATTCGGCGTGGGGCTTCTCCGCGCCGCTTGTTTTTTGAACCCGCAGACTGACAAAAAGACGGCCGAACCGCCTGAGGCGGTTCATCGAGGCCGACCGAACAGCGAAAGGCAAAAAATGTTCGCAGTCATCAAAACGGGCGGCAAGCAGTATCGCGTCGCCGCCAACGATCTGCTCAAGATCGAGAAACTCGAAGCCCAGGTCGGCGAGATCGTCGAGATCGGCCAGGTGCTGGCGCATGGCGAGGGTGAGAACGTCACCTTCGGCGCGCCGTTCGTCGATGGCGCTCTGGTGACGGCGGAAGTCGTCGAGCAGGGCAAGAACCGCACCGTCATCGCTTTCAAGAAGCGCCGCCGCCAGAATTCGCGCCGCAAGATCGGCCACCGCCAGCTTTTGACTACCGTCAGGATCTCCGAGATCCTGCTGGGCGGCGCCAAGCCGTCGAAGAAGGGCACCGCCAAGGCTGAGGCCAAGGCGCCCGAAGCCAAGGCAGAAGTCGCCGCCGAGGCGAAGGCCGAAGCCGCTCCGAAGGAGACCAAGGCCAAGAAGGAAGCCAAGGCAGAGGCCGCCCCCAAGGAGGCTGCCGCCAGCGAAGAGGCCAAGGCCGCGCCGCTGTTCAAGGCGCCGAAGGGCGAGCCGGACGATCTGACCGTGATCAAGGGCATCGGCCCCGTCGCGGCGAAGGATCTCGCCGAGCAGGGCATCGTCACCTTCGCGCAGCTGGCCAAGCTGACCGAGAAGGATGTCGCCAAGATCGACGAGCACATGCCGTTCAGCGCCGACCAGATCAAGGACTGGCGCGAGCAGGCCAAGGAACTGGCGAAGAAGAAGTAAGGACGGCCGGCGATAATCGTCGCCGGTACGGACTTGAAACGGAACGCGAACGCGTTCATAAGACCATTCAAGCGCCTCAGGGCGCATCGGAGTTAGTAAGATGGCACACAAGAAAGCTGGCGGTTCGTCGCGCAACGGTCGCGATTCGCACTCCAAGCGTCTCGGCGTGAAGAAGTTCGGTGGCGAAGCCGTCGTCGCCGGCAACATCATCATTCGTCAGCGCGGCACGCAATGGCATCCGGGCACCAATGTAGGCATGGGCACGGACCACACCCTTTTTGCGCTCGAAGCCGGCGCAGTCGCCTTCAACAAAAAAGCCAACGGCCGAACCTACGTGTCGGTGAACCCGATTACCAAAGCAGCGGAGTAGCCGGTTCCGCACCATAACACCGGCGCCCATCTCGGGAACCGGTGTCTGGCCAGGCCAGGAAAGGATCAGGAGAGATGGGCTTCCATCTCTCCTTTTCATTTTTCCATGCCCTGGAGGACTAAAATGGTTGCCGAAGCGGAAGACACCGAAGACGAAAGTTACGCGATAGATTGCCCGGTGCTCGCCACCGAGCGGCTGGTCATGCGTGCGCCACGCGGGAGCGATCTCGAGCAACTCGCCGCTCTGGCCGACAACCGACACGTCGCCGAAATGCTGGCCCGCATGCCGCATCCTTACGGCGAAGCCGAGGCCCGCGCCTTCCTCGCCATGGCTTCGTCGCGCCGCGCCGGCATCGTCTATGCGCTGACGCTTGCCGGAACCGGCACTTTCGTCGGCTGCGCGGGGTTGAACACCACCGATCGCGGGCTGGAGCTGGGCTACTGGATCGGCGAGCCTTACTGGAAGCGCGGCTATGCGACCGAGGCGGCGCACGCGCTGGTCGACCTTGCCTTCCAGAAGACCTCGACACAGGTGCTGCATGCCTCGACCAGGGTCATCAATCCGGCATCGCGCCGCGTCATCCACAAGTGCGGCTTCCAGTATGCCGGCCAGGGCATGCTGAACTCGATCGTCGCCGGTCAGGTGCCGGTCGAGCGCTACCGGCTGGACCGCAAGACCTGGACCAGCCTGCGGAACTGGGTCCACTTTTAGCCGCCTAAGCGCCGGTCCCTCGAGGAAGAGGTCAAAAAGCCGCTCAGTTCAATTCGACCCAGACCGGCAGGTGATCGGATCCACGCGCCTGCCGGTCGGCCCATAGGCGCTTCAGCGAGCCGGCGAGCGAAGCGCTGGTGAAGACGTAGTCGATGCATTTGTGGCGGCCCGCATCGTTGGGGCGATTGGGGTCGATCCAGGTGACGAGGCCGGACACGTCGAGCCGCTGGGCGACATCGACGGCGAGATCGGCGGTGAGCGGCATGCCGAATTCATGGTCAGGACGTCCGGCGAGTTCGACATATTCGGGCGATCCGGGCAGCATGTTGAAGTCGCCCATGACGATGAAGGCTTCCGGATAGGGCAGGTCCGGCAGGCCGATTTCGGGAATACCGGAAAGGCCGCCGCCCTCCAGCGCGTAATTGAGCAGGCGCTGGCGCAGGAAACGGATCTGGCTCTGACGCTCGACGGGGCTGCGGTGGTCCAGATGGGTGGAGTAGAAGCGGATGAAGCCGAGCGGCGTCTCGATCAGCGCCTCCAGCGCGCCGCGCTGGAAGTTCATCCGCTCCAGACTGCGGCTGCGCGGCAGAAGGAGATTGCGCGACAGATGAATGGGCGTCTTCGACAGCACCATGTTGCCGAGCTGGAAGGTGCAGGTGACGGCGCGGCCGGCATCCAGGCGCGAGCCGATATTGACCTCGAAATTGCTGCCATAGGCGACAAAATAGTCCGGCAGCGCCTCGCCGATCTCGGCCACCATGTCGCGGTCGCCGTTGCGCGGGTTGTTGCGGGTGACTTCCTGCAGGGCGATGACATCGGCGCCGCGCACCGCGTCGGCGATGCGGCCGACATCGTATTTGCCGTCGAGGCCGATGCCGTACTGGATGTTGTAGGTGACAAGCTTCATTCCCGCGCCTCCCGGTCTCGCCCGCGAACAGTGCTACCGCGCCTCTGGCTAAAGTACATCCGGCGCTTTAGTTGCAAACGGGCCTCGCCCTTGGCTCCGCCTTGGTTTAGAGCAATCCCGCAAGCGCAATAGCAGAAACCTGAACATCCGATGAAATTCCTCGACCAGGCAAAGGTTTACATTCGCTCCGGCGACGGCGGCGCCGGCTCGGTGTCGTTCCGGCGCGAGAAATTCATCGAGTTCGGCGGTCCGGACGGCGGCGACGGCGGCCGCGGCGGCGATGTCTGGGCGGAAGCGGTCGACGGGCTGAACACGCTGATCGACTACCGCTATCAGCAGCATTTCAAGGCGAAGACCGGCATGCACGGCATGGGCCGCAACATGACCGGCGGCAAGGGCGCCGACATCACGCTGAAAGTGCCGGCCGGCACCCAGGTCTTCGCCGAGGACAATGAGACGCTGATCTGCGACCTGACCGTGGTCGGCCAGCGCTTCCTGCTCGCCAAGGGCGGCAATGGCGGCTTCGGCAACCAGCATTTCAAGACCTCGACCAACCAGGCGCCGCGCCGCGCCAATCCCGGACAGCCGGGCGAGGAGTTGAGCATCTGGCTGCGGCTCAAGCTGATCGCCGATGCCGGCCTTGTCGGCCTGCCCAACGCCGGCAAGTCGACCTTCCTGGCGGCTGTCACCGCCGCCAAGCCGAAGATTGCCGACTATCCGTTCACCACGCTTTATCCCGGTCTCGGCGTCGCCCGCATCGACGGCCGCGAATTCGTGCTGGCCGACATCCCCGGCCTGATCGAGGGCGCACATGAGGGCGTCGGCATCGGCGACCGCTTCCTCGGCCATGTCGAGCGCACGCGCGTCCTGCTCCATCTCGTCTCGGCGCAGGAGGAAAATCCCGGCAAGGCCTACAAGACCGTGCGCGGCGAGCTCGAAGCCTATGGTCATGGGCTGGCCGACAAGCCTGAGATCGTCGCGCTCAGCCAGGCGGACATCCTCGACGCGGACGCCCGCAAGAAGAAAGCCGCGTCCCTGAAGCGCGCCGCCGGCCGCGCGCCGATACTGTTGTCGGCCGTCACCGGCGAAGGCGTCGAGGCTGTGCTGCGCGCGCTGATGGCGGTGGTCGCCGAGGCGCGCGATGCCGTGCCCGGCCCTGTCGATACGCGCTGGCGGCAAAACCCATGAGATCGCTGAAATCATACCGGCGCATCACCGTGAAGATCGGCTCGGCGCTGCTCGTCGACCGCGCGACCGGCTTGAAGCGCGATTGGCTGACCTCTTTGGCCGAGGACATCGCGGTGCTCGCCAATGCCGGCGCGGAGGTGCTGGTCGTCTCCTCGGGCGCCATCGCGCTCGGCCGCACCATTCTCGGGCTCGGCAAGCGCGCGCTGAAGCTGGAGGAGAGCCAGGCCGCCGCCGCGGTCGGCCAGATCGCGCTTGCGGGCGCCTGGTCGGATGCGCTCGGCAAGGACGGGCTCAAATCGGGGCAGATTCTTTTGACCCTCGGCGATACCGAGGAGCGCCGCCGCTACCTTAACGCCCGCGCCACGATCTCAACGCTGCTCAAGATGAAGGCGGTGCCGGTCATCAACGAGAACGACACGGTGGCGACCTCCGAAATCCGCTATGGCGACAATGATCGCCTGGCGGCGCGGGTGGCGACGATGATGGGCGCCGATCTCCTGGTGCTGCTCTCCGATATCGACGGGCTCTACACGGCGCCGCCGGCCAAGGATCCGGGAGCAAAATTCATCCCGGTGGTCGACCGCATTACGCCGGACATCGAGGCGATGGCTGGAGCGGCGGCCTCAGAGCTGTCGCGCGGCGGCATGCGCACCAAGCTCGACGCCGGCAAGATCGCCACCGCCGCCGGCACGGCGATGATCATCACCGCCGGCACCAGGTTGTCTCCGCTGATGGCGATCGAGCGCGGCGAGCGCGCGACTTTCTTCAAGCCGAGCGCCAATCCGGTGAAAGGCTATAAAACCTGGATCGCCGGGCAGTTGGAACCGGCAGGGCGGCTCACCGTCGACGCCGGCGCCATCGGCGCGCTGAAGTCGGGCAAGTCGTTGTTGCCGGCCGGGGTGAAACTCGTCAGCGGCAATTTTGCTCGCGGCGACACGGTGGCGATCCTGTCGCCCGAGGGCCGCGAGATCGCGCGCGGGCTGGTTGCCTATGACGCCGCCGATGCCGTAAGGATCGCGGGTTTGAAGACGGCCGAGATCGAAAACGTGCTCGGCTACGAGGCGCGCTCCGCGATGATCCATCGCGACGACCTTGTGGTAAGCCAATCCAGTGATCAAGTATTGGCCGACCAAGTTTTGGCCGACGAATGACCCAGCGGAGGATGAACCATGCTGAAGCTGCATGACAAATCCGGGGAGGACACGGTGGCGCTGATGGCCGATATCGGCCGCCGCGCCCGCGCCGCTGCCCGACCGTTGGCCGTCGCTTCGACCAACGCCAAGAACAACGCCTTGGCCGCCATGGCCGACGCCATTCTTCACAACGAGCAGGCGATCCTCGAGGCCAACGCCATCGACATGTCGAATGGCGAGGAAGCCGGGCTGTCCGGCTCCTTCATAGACCGGCTGAAGCTGACGCCGTCGCGCATCAAGGCCATGGCCGACGGCATTCGCGAGATCGCCGCGCTCAAGGATCCGGTCGGCGACGTGATCGCCGAATGGGACCGGCCGAACGGCCTTCATATCGAGCGCGTGCGCACGCCGCTCGGCGTCATCGGCGTCATCTATGAAAGCCGCCCGAACGTGACGGCCGATGCCGGCGCGCTCTGCCTGAAAGCCGGCAATCCGGTGATCCTGCGCGGCGGCTCGGATTCGATCAATTCGTCTTCGGCTATCCATGCCTGCATGGTCGAAGGGCTGAAGGCAGCCGGCCTGCCTGAGGACGCCATCCAGCTGGTGCCGACCACCGATCGCGCCGCGGTCGGCGAGATGCTCAAAGGCCTAAGCGGCAATCTCGACGTCATCATCCCGCGCGGCGGAAAGAGCCTGGTCGGGCGCGTGCAGACCGAGGCGCGCGTGCCGGTCTTTGCCCATCTCGAAGGCCTCTGCCACCTCTATGTCGATCGCTCAGCGAAGCTCGACATGACGGTGAAGATCGCCGTCAACGCCAAGATGCGGCGCACCGGGGTCTGCGGCGCGGCCGAGACGCTGCTGGTCGACCGTGCGGTGGCTTCCACGCATCTGGTGCCGATCCTCGAAGCGCTCCACGCGGCCGGCTGCGAGATCCATGCCGATACCGAAGTCATGCAGGCCTTTTCCGACGCCAGCCCGGCGACCGACGCCGACTGGGTGACGGAATATCTCGATGCCATCATCGCGGTGAAACTGGTCGACGGCGTCGCCGGCGCGATCGAGCATATCGAGACCTTCTCCTCGCATCACACCGAGGCGATCGTCGCCGAGGATCCGCAAGCGGTCGAAAAATTCTTCAACGAGGTCGACTCGGCGATCCTGCTGCACAATGCCTCGACCCAGTTCGCCGACGGCGGCGAGTTCGGCATGGGCGCCGAGATCGGCATCGCCACCGGCAAGATGCATGCGCGCGGACCGGTTGGCGTCGAGCAACTGACCTCGTTCAAGTATCGCGTGCGCGGGTCGGGACAGGTGAGGCCTTGATGCTGCTTGCCCAAAGGGCCTGAAGCACCATGCTTTCCCAGCCTGAGCAACTCGTCCCCGCCTCGTACCTTCGTATGCCCCACGCTGGCAAAGGGCTGGCGGTCGGCCTGTTCGGCGGCTCGTTCAACCCGCCGCATGCCGGCCACGCGCTGGTCGCCGAGATTGCGCTGAGAAGGCTGGCCCTCGACCAGCTCTGGTGGATCGTGACGCCCGGCAATCCCCTGAAAAGCGCGCGCGAGCTGGCGCCGCTCGCCGAGCGCGTCGTACTGTCCGAAAAGATCGCCAGGAATCCGAAAATCAAGGTCACTGCCTTCGAGGCGGCGCAGCATGTCCGTTACACCGCCGACACGCTGGCGCTGGTCAAGGCGCGCAATCCGGGCGTCGACTTCGTCTGGATCA
This sequence comes from Mesorhizobium sp. WSM3860, assembly GCF_002294995.1. GTDB lineage: Bacteria > Pseudomonadota > Alphaproteobacteria > Rhizobiales > Rhizobiaceae > Mesorhizobium. Next base: position 333,072 of record NZ_NSGF01000001.1, read on the forward strand.
TGGGCGCGGATTCGTTACGCGACTTCCATCGCTGGCAGCGCTGGCGCGAGATCGTGCTGACCTTCCCGATCGCGGTCATCGACCGGCCGGGCGCCACGCTCTCCTTCCTGTCCTCGGTCGTCGCCAAGACCTTCGACTACGCCCGCGTCGACGAAGGCGACGCGCCGCTGCTTGCCCGCATGCGGGCGCCTGCCTGGACCTTCATCCATGGCCCGCGCTCGTCGCTTTCCTCGACGGCGATCCGCAACGCTGCGAAGGGCTGAGGCCTTCCTTCTCCCACAAGGGCCCCGCGATGTCGCTTTTACGGCGGCCTTTTGCCGTCCGGTAAGCGATGCTGACAAGGCATGCTGGAGAAGAGCCGCACCAAGACCGATCCGGGCGCGCAATCGGCGCCACTGATTGCCATTGCCAGCGTCATCGTGTCGATGGCGCTGATCGCCATCGGCAATGGGCTGATGTTCGCGTTCATTCCCGTGCGGCTCGGCGCCGACGGTTTCGATCCGACCTGGGCCGGACTGATCGTCACCGGCCTTTCGGCCGGCGGGCTTGCCGGCTGCATCCTGACCGGACCGTTGGTGCGCCGGGTCGGCCATGCCCGGGCGTTCATGGTGCTTTCGGCGCTGATCGCCCTCTCCAACGTCGCGATCGGCGCCGGACCGATGCCGCTGCTGTGGATCGCAGCACGGGCGCTCTACGGCTTCGCCATATGCGGCCTCTTCATCGTCGCGCAGAGCTGGCTCAACGATGCGCTGCCGAACGCCATACGCGGCCGGGTGATGGCCGTGTTCTACGTCTCCTATATCGCCGGATTGGGCGTCGGTTATGCGACGCTCGCCGCGATCGACATCCAGACGGCGGCGGCGCCGCTGATCGGCATCGCCTTCACCGCGCTGTCCATCCTGCCGGTGGGCATGACGCGGCTTGCCCAGCCGCCTGCGCCGCAGGCCGCTTCGGTGGCGCTCGGCCAAGCGTGGCGGATCTCGCCAGTCGGCGTCGTTGGGATGCTGGCGGTGGGCGGCCTGTCGATGATCATTTCCGGTTTCGCGCCGATCCATGCCACCGCCAAGGGTTACAGCCAGGCAGATGTGGCGCTGCTCTTGTCGGCGATGCCGGTCGGCACGCTGATCCTGCAGATACCGCTCGGCTGGCTCTCGGACCGTACCGACCGGCGCTATGTGCTGGCGGGCGCGGCGGCGCTGGCGGTGGCGGCGAGCCTGTTCGCCATCGCCTTCGACGGCGGGGCTCTGATGGCGCTGGTGGTGATCTATCTGATCTGGGACGGCGCATCGGAATCGATCTATTCGCTGTCCAGCGCCCACGCCGCCGACCGCGCCAGGAAGGAAGAGCTGCTGGCGCTGTCGAGCTCGCTGCTCTTTGCCTGGTCGCTGTCCGGCTTCATCGTCCCCGGCATGGTGACGGCGCTTTCCGCCGTCTTCGGCACCGACACCTTCATCTATGTCGGCATCGTCATCGCTTCCGCGTTCTGCCTGTTCGTGCTGTGGCGGGTGTTTGCGGCGCGACCAATGCCCGCTGCCGCAACCGGCAGCTTCGCGCCGATGTCGGCGCAGACACCCTTGCCGGTGGAGCTTGCCTTCGCGCCGGAGGAGCCGACACAGCCGGCCAAGGACTGACGAGATTATTGCCTGCGGACTTCCGGGGACGGTACCTCGGGCGGCGGCAGGGGGATTGAAATGCCCTCGTTGTCGAAGGCCTGCTTGGCGCGCTTGGTCATGTCGATCTGGGTGGCGAAATAGTCGGCCGCCGAAGTCCAGTAGCGCAGGGTCAGTGCAACCGTGCTCTCGCCAAGCCCTGCGATGAAGGCGATCGGCGCCGGCTCGCGCCGGATGCGCTTCTCGGCACTGGCGATGGCAAGCAGCGTCTTCTGCCCGCGATCGATGTCGTTCCATGAACCGATGCTCAAGCTGATATCGGTGCGCCTGACGCCGTTGCGGGTGAAGTTGCGCACCGGCTGATTCCACAGCGTCTGGTTGGGCGCCAGGATGTAGATGCCTTCGACAGTGCGCAGCTTGGTCGCGAACAGGCCGATCTCCTCGATCGTGCCGGCGATCGCGCCGACCTCCACATATTCGCCGATGCGGAAGGGTCTCAGCGCAAGCAGCATGATGCCGGCGGCGATGTTCTGCAGCGTGCCTTGCAGTGCAAGGCCGATCGCCAGACCGGCAGCGCCGATGGCGGCGATGATCGAAGCCGTCTGCACGCCAAACTGGCCGAGCACCATGATAACGACCAGGATCAGGATGGCGTAGCGGACGACCTGGGAGAAGAAGTGGCGTAGCGTCTCGTCAAAGCCGTGAATATGACCGAGCCCGGCATAGATCGATCGCTCGGCAAGGCCGGCAACGAGGTAGCCGACAACCAGAAGGATCACGGCGCCGATTGCCGAGAAGGAATAGGAGACTATCAGCGAGCTGAGCTGCGCAAGCCCGGCCTGAATCGTGATGAGGGCGCTCTGCGGGTCGATTGGCATGGTTGGGAATCCCCTTGTCCGGTGTGCCGATAACCCGTGCGGCGCGCAGGGGTTCCGCTCTTTTCAGCTTCCGAGAGCCTGTCGCGACCGACAGACGGCTGGCCTGAGCGTGCGCCCGTCTTGAAACTGCAATGGAACTCTGCCTATCTAAGCAGGGTCACCTGATTTGCCGGGTGATTTGGTTGTTCTTATTGGGAAAGGAAACACACTGAGAACAGCACTGCGGAAGAAGGCCGATATCGTGCCTTCGCCGGCCGGGATCAGCGGAAGCGATGCTGCCTCCCTCGCCATCAAGACAGTCCTTGCCAGTCTGGAAGACTCCAAGGCCGAAAACATCGTCTCAATCGACATCCAGGGAAAATCGAGCCTCGGCGACTATATGGTCGTCGCATCGGGCCGATCGCACCGCCATGTCTCGGCTGTCGCCGATCATCTCCTCAAGGCGCTCAAGGATGCCGGTCTCGGCATGGCGCGCGTCGAAGGGCTGGCCAGCGCCGACTGGGTCCTGATCGATTCCGGCGACATCATCGTCCATGTCTTCCGTCCCGAAGTCCGCGAATTCTACAATCTCGAAAAGATGTGGCAGGCGCCGGATCTCGAGGAAGAGACCTTGCACTGAGCCATATCGCGTGCCGTGACCGTTCCGGTCCGGCGCCGATCGAGGCTCGCCGAGGCGAGGATGAAGATCACCGTTCATGCCGTGGGCCGGATGAAGACCGGCCCCGAGAGAGAACTGGCCGACCGCTATTTCGAGCGCTTCGCCAAGAGCGGGCACCCGGTCGGACTGGAATTTGCCGGCATTGTCGAGACCCCCGAGAGCCGCGGCCAGAGCGCCGACGAACGTCGCCGCGAGGAGAGCCAGAAGCTGCAGGGTCAACTGCAGCAAGGCACCGTGCTGTTCCTGCTCGACGAACGCGGCAAGGCGCTGTCATCGGAGGACCTGGCGGCACGCATCGGCCAGTTGCGCGACAGCGGCCGCAAGGCGCTGGTCATCGCGATCGGCGGCGCGGACGGCCATCACAAATCCTTGCGCGAAGAGGCCGATCTGGTGCTCTCGTTCGGAGCGCTGACCTGGCCGCATCAGCTGGTGCGCGTCATGCTCGGCGAACAGCTCTATCGCATCGCCACCATCCTGTCCGGGCATCCCTATCATCGCTCGTGAGTCATCGTTCGCGCTATGACCCCGAAAGCTGGGGATCACGTCCGCTTGCACGGATTTCCGCCTCAATGACCCGACATCACGGTTGTTGCGGGTGCTCCAACATGGTTGATGGTTCGTTAACGAAGCGGCGGATAGAGTCGAGGCCTGATGTCTGAAGGCTGGAATTCGAGAACGCGCGCCTGGCGCAGCCGCTGCGGCTTGACACTTGTCGCCGCGCTGATCGCGCTCGGGCCGGCCATGGCCGCGGAGAACACGCTCGATGTCGCGCCGGACCCCGACAAGAGCCGGGTCGAATACGAGCAGGTCTCCAAGGAAATCACCTTGTCCTCCGAGCGGCTGGCCAAGCTTGCCGCCGACGTCGCGACGGTCAAGAAAGACCATGCTTCGATCAGCGCGGCGCTGATCCAGTCGGCGATGACCGAGCAGAAGCTCGGCCAGGACATCGAGGACATCGGCGCCAAGCTGGAAGGGCTGAAGGCCGAGGAAGAAAAGCTGCACGCTTCGCTGGTGGCGCGGCGCGACGTGCTCGCCGAGGTGCTCGGCGCGCTGCAGCGCATGGGGCTCAATCCGCCGCCGGCGATCCTGGTCAAGCCTGAGGACGCGTTGTCCTCGGTGCGCAGCGCCATCCTGCTGGGCGCCGTGGTGCCGGAATTGCGCCAACAGACCGACAGGCTGCTCGCCGATCTCAAGGAACAGACCCGGGTGACGGCCTCGATCGAGGCCGAACGAGGGCGGCTTACCGCTGCCGTCACCGAGCAGACGGCGGAAAAGAAACGGCTGACCATGCTGCTCGAGGCCAAACAGAAGCTGCAGGCCGATACCGAAGCGGCCTTGGCAGCCGAGCGGCAGCGCTCGCAGCAGCTGGCGGACAAGGCCAGCAGCCTCAAGGACCTCATTGCCTCGCTCGAGGCCGACAAGGCGCGCAAGGCGGCCGAGCAGGCCAAGGCGGCCGATCGGAAATCGGCGGATGCCGATACGACGGCATCCACGGCCGAACCCGCCGCGCCGCCGGTGCCGGAGGGCAATCGTTTGACCGCTTCCGCCCCGTTCGCGGCGCTCCAGGGCCAGATCGCGCTGCCGGTCATCGGCAAGATCAAACGGCGCTTCGGGGCCGACGACGGCAATGGCGCAATGATGCAGGGAGACATGGTTGCGACACAATCGGGGGCCATCGTCACCGCGCCGGCGGATGGAAACGTGCTTTATGCGGGGCCGTTTCGCTCCTATGGTCAACTCTTGATCCTCAATGCGGGCGATGGGTATCATGTCGTCCTGGCGGGGATGAGCAGAATCAGCGTCGCGACCGGACAGTCGGTGCTCGCAGGAGAGCCGATCGGCGCGATGGGAGAGGCCCGGGTGGCAAGCACCTCGGCCTCGCAGAATGGAAATGCGACGCCGGAACTCTATGTTGAGTTCCGCAAGGATGGAAAACCCGTCGATCCGAACCCCTGGTGGGCGGACCGATTTTCTGGAAGGACGTGAAATGATGCGGAAATTGTCGCTTCTGTTTGCCGGCGCGCTGATGGGCGCATCGGCAATGAGCCTGGTCTACGGCGCACCCGGCTCGGCGGCGAATGCTGCGGGTTCGGAGACCTACAAGCAGCTGGCGATCTTCGGCGACATCTTCGAACGGGTGCGCGCGCAATATGTGACGCCCCCGGACGACAAGTCGCTGGTCGAGAACGCCATCAACGGCATGCTGGCTTCGCTCGACCCGCACTCCTCCTACATGAATGCCGAGCAGGCGCAGGATATGCGCGTACAGACCAAGGGCGAGTTCGGCGGCCTCGGCATCGAGGTCACCATGGAGAACGACCTGGTCAAGGTGATCACGCCGATCGACGACACGCCGGCCGCCAAGGCGGGCGTGCTTGCCGGCGACTATATCGCCAAGATCGACGGCGAGGAGGTGCGCGGGCTCACCCTCAACGACGCGGTCGAGAAGATGCGCGGCCCGGTCAACACGCCGATCAAGCTCACCATCCTGCGCCAGGGCGCCGACAAGCCGATCGAGCTGACGGTCGTGCGCGACATCATCAAGGTCAAGGCGGTGAAGTACCGGGTGGAGAACGACATCGGCTACATGAAGATCACCTCCTTCACCGAGAAGACCTATGACGATCTCGAGAACGCGATCGAGAACATCAAGAAGCAGGTGCCCAACGACAAGCTGAAGGGCTATGTGCTCGACCTGCGCCTCAATCCGGGCGGCCTGCTCGACCAGGCGGTGAGCGTGTCGGACGCCTTCCTCAAGCGCGGCGAGATCGTCTCGACCCGCGGCCGCGATCCGAAGGACGTCACCCGCTTCGACGCCAAGCCGAAGCAGAACGACGATATCGGCGGCAAGCCGCTGATCGTGCTGGTCAATGGCGGCTCGGCAAGCGCGTCCGAGATCGTCGCCGGCGCGCTGCAGGATCTGCGCCGCGCCACCGTTGTCGGCACGCAGTCCTTCGGCAAGGGCTCGGTGCAGACCATCATTCCGCTCGGCGAGAACGGCGCGCTCAGGCTCACCACGGCGCTCTATTACACGCCGTCGGGCAAGTCGATCCAGGGCAAGGGCATCACGCCCGACATCAAGGTCGAGCAGCCGCTGCCGGCGGACCTGCAGGGCAGGGACCTGACCCGCGGCGAATCGGACCTCAAGGGCCACATCAAGGGCGCCGACGAGAGCTCGACCGGCTCGGGCTCGGCCGCCTATGTGCCGCCGGAGCCGAAGGACGACCTGCAGCTGATCTATGCCGAACAGCTGCTGCGCGGCCAAAAGACCGATCCGGCCTTCCCGCCGAACCCGGACAAGGCCGTGCTGAACCAGTAAAGACGTGGACGGCCGGGGCAGATCGCTCTGGCCGGCCGACCGAAGCGATGCAATGCTGCCGGGACCGCGAGGTTCCGGCAGTTTGATTCGGGGACAGGTTGGTTCGGCAACGGCGCGCTGCAGCGCCTAAGGTTTTGAATTTGCGCGTGAGCGCTGACGGTTCGATCAGCTGCGCTGATCCGATCAGCCGCGTCACGGGCCTGGGGATGCGGCTTGGCTGACATCGGCAAGGACATCGAACGCTCGCTCGGACAGACGCTCCGGCCTCAGCGCCCTGCCTCGCGCAACCTCGGCGCCGGCACGCTTGGCGCGGCGGTCGCCATCCTCGCCGTGGTCGGCATTTCCGGTGCGATCGCGTTGCGTGAAAAACCTTTCCGCAAGCCGCAAGAGACGGCGGTTTCGACGCCGAAGGTAGTCGTGGCGCCAAGCCCCGCGCCGGCACCGGCGCCGACGCCGGCACCGGCCGAGGTGGCGGCGACGAAGCCCAATGCGAGCACGCCGATGAAGAGCGGCGGTCCGCAAATCATCCATGTCCAGTCTGAAGAGGGCGATGGCCCGCCGAAGGCCGGTATCGTCATCCGCGATCCCTCGACGCTAGGCCAGAATCTCAAGGTCGCGCATATTCCCGACAGGGCGCTGATCGAGGCGAGCGACAGCGGTCCGCTGCCGGTGCGCTCCGCCGATGGCCGACGACCGTTCGACGTCTATGCGCGGCCCTGGTCCGGGGCGCGCGGCGCACGCGTGGCTATCGTCATCGGCGGGCTAGCCGTCTCCCAGACCGGCACGCAGGCTGCGATCGCCAAACTGCCGGCCGAGGTGACGCTGGCTTTCGCCCCGCAGGGCAACAGCATCGACCGCTGGATGAAGGCGGCACGCCAGAGCGGACATGAGATCGTCATGCAGATACCGCTCGAGCCGTTCGACTATCCGAGCGTCAATCCGGGGCGCAACACGCTGACGGTCGCTGCGAGTCCTGACGAGAACCTGAAGAGCCTGCGCTGGGCGCTGTCGAGGACGACCAACTATACCGGCGTCATGAACTATATGGGCGCGCGCTTCTCGGCCGATGCAAACGCGATGGGACCGTTCATGGCCGAGCTCGGCAAGCGCGGCCTTGCCTATGTCGACGACGGCTCGTCCGCGCGGAGCCTGGCGCCCGACCTCGCGCTGAAGGATGGCGTCCCCTTCGTCGCCGGCGACATGGCGATCGACACGGTGCAGGACCGCGGCGAAATCCTCAAGAAGCTGGACAGCCTCGAGGCAACGGCGCGCGCCAAGGGCAGCGCCGTCGGCATCGGCTCGGCCTTCGACATCACCGTCGACACGGTGACGTCCTGGGTGGCGGAAGCAAAGAAGCGAGGCATCGAGATCGTGCCGATTTCGGCGGTGGCGATCGATCCGCAAAAAGGCTAACGCAGACAAATCGGCTTTTGACGATTCAGCGATGGCGAGAGAAGAGGTTTCTCTGGGCTTCGTTGAGCGCACTATCCCAATCGACCTCGCGCTTAGATCGCGGGATTTGTCGACGTTCATTATTGTAGAACAGCGTCCCATGGATTCCGAGCGCATCGCGCTTAAGGATAGGACGGTTCCAAAGCTGGGCCAGCACGCGGCCAGCCTCCTCGTCGCCTAGCCGTTCGAAAAGGTCTTCCGCCAATTCCATATCTTGTCCGTCGGGGAAGATGGCGGCGAACTCCTCCTCTGTCGCCTGGAATATGCTGAAGGTAGCGTTCAGAGCGCCGTCGATGATTTGGATGTTTCTCATAGGATGCATTTTGACATTCGACCGCAATGACGGCAACGGAACGCGGGAGCGAATTCTCAACACGCTGGAACCTCTGACTGATGCCCAAGAAAATGATCGATCCAGAAACGCTGCCCTATCGCCCTTGCGTCGGGCTGATGATCCTCAACCCGGCCGGGCTGGTCTGGGTCGGGCATCGCATCGCCGAGCCCGATAGCGAATTCTCCGGCACCACGAAACTCTGGCAGATGCCGCAGGGCGGCATCGACGAGGGCGAGGAGCCGCTCCCGGCGGCGGAGCGGGAGCTTTACGAGGAGACCGGCATGCGCAGTGTGTCGCTGCTTGCCGAAGCGCCGCACTGGATCAACTACGACCTGCCGCCGCATCTGGTCGGCGTCGCCTTCAAGGGGCGCTATCGCGGCCAAACACAGAAATGGTTCGCCTATCGCTTCGAGGGCGATGAGCGAGAGATTGAGATCAATCCGCCGCCGGGCGGCCACAAGGCAGAGTTCGATCAATGGGCGTGGCGGCCGATGCGGGAGCTGCCCGACCTGATCGTGCCGTTCAAGCGTCAGGTCTACGAGCAGGTGGTGGCCGCGTTCCAGCATCTCGCCGGCTAGAGACAGACCGAACTTGCCACGTTGCCGTCCCGGCATCGGCGTCCTAATGATTGCTTTGATGTAACGAGGGGGTCGCCATGAATGACGACACCGGACGCGGGCACGGTTTTCAGGCTCCTGGCGGCGCCTACGATGCGACGGTCAGCGAAGTGGCGGCCGGCGCGATCCTGACCATCGATCTTGGCGCCATCCGCGAGAATTATCGGCGGCTGAAGGCGCGATTGCGGGACGTGCGCTGCGCCGGCGTGCTCAAGGCCGACGGCTATGGCCTGGGCGCGGCGCAGGTGGCATCGGCGCTGATGAAGGAAGGCTGCGAGATCTTCTTCGTCGCGCTGCTCGGCGAGGGCATCGCGCTGCGCAAGGCGCTTGGAGCTGGACATGACATCTTTGTCCTCAACGGCCTGCCGCCGGGCTCCGAGCCGGAAGGGCTCGCGGCGGGGCTTCATCCTGTCATCAACAGCACCGCTCAGTTGAGAGCGTGGCGTGAAGCGGCGCTTGCCGCCGGTCGAAAGCTGCCGGCCGCTGTTCAGGTCGACAGCGGCATGTCACGGCTCGGCATGTCGCCGGCTGACGTCGAGGCGCTCGCGGCGGGTGCTTTCGACGGCCTCGACATCCGCTTGGTGATGAGCCATCTCGCCTGCGCCGACGAGCCATTCAACCCCGCCAACGAAGCGCAGCGACTGGCGTTCGAGCGGCTGCGCGGGATGCTGCCCAAGGCGCCGGCGTCGCTCGCCAATTCGTCCGGTATCTTTCTCGGATCGGCTTGCCACTACGATCTCGCGCGGCCGGGCGCCGCGCTCTACGGCATCAACCCAACGCCGGGCGAGGCCAACCCGATGCTGCCGGTGGTGCGGCTGCAGGCGAAGGTGGCGCAGACGCGCAGTGTCGAGGACGGCGCCGGCATCGGCTACGGCCACACCCGTCATGCGCGCGGACCGCTCAGGCTGGCGACAATCTCGCTCGGCTATGGCGATGGCTGGCACCGGCGCGCGACCTCGGCCGCCTGGTTCGAGGGCGTGCGGCTGCCTTTCGTCGGGCGGGTATCGATGGATTCCATCATCCTCGACATTTCAGCACTTGAGGCTGGCCGGCTTGGCGAGGGCGACCTCGTCGAGCTCATCGGCCCGTCGCAAAGCCTCGACGATGCGGCCGCGCATGCCGGCACCATCGGTTACGAGGTGCTGACAAGCCTGGGTGCGCGCTTTCACCGCCGCTACATCGGAGGGTGAAAGGGGCGGCTTGCTTGACAAGCCAGCGCATCTCGGCAAGGGTCGAGGCATGAGCAACCTCGCCCATAGCAGAACCTTTTTCAGGGTTTGCCCTATCGCGGGAGCGTAGCCCCGGCGCGGTCGTGTTGGCGACCGCCGAGCCGGGGCATTTGAATTCCTGACATCGTCATCGAGCCAGCCAGCCTTTCGCGGCTGCCGGCTCTTGTTCACCGCCTTTGAGCGGGCGGCAGCGCGCGTCGGTCCGTTGATGCGCCAATCCAGGAGGTTTGCCATGAATGCAACAATCCAATCGCGTTCCCGAAACACGATCCTCGTCAGCGACGCGGATCACGACCGGCTGAGCAGCCTTGCCAGAGCCTTTCTCGAGCGGACGCCCGAGATGGCCGAGGGCCTGCTCGCCGAGATGGACCGCGCGCGGATCGCCGCCGAAGCGGCGATGCCAGCGGATGTCGTGCGGATGGGCACGACGGTGACGCTTCACGACGGGGAAGGAAGCGTTCAGCGCGTCACGCTGGTCTATCCCGCCGAGGCCGACATCGCCGACAAACGCATCTCGGTGCTGACGCCGCTCGGAACGGCGCTTATCGGCGCGCGTGCCGGCCGGACAGTCTCCTGGCGAAGCCGCGACGGCCGAGTGCTTTCGGCGACCATCCACGCGGTCGAGCAATCCGCGTCGCGGAGAGCGCCATGACCAGGACCATCTATCGTCTCACAACGAAGGATCTCGCGATTCTCGAAGCGATGCTGATACGACGGCGCGGCTTTGCCGACGCGATCGTGCCGATGCTCGAACGCAAGCTCGCCGAGAGCAGCATCGTCCCGGTCGGCATGCTCGAGCCCGACGTCGCCACGCTGAATAGCCGGGTAGTCTTCCGGGTCGACGAGGGAGCTCCGGAGACGCGGACGTTGATGCTGGGCGACGCCTTCGCTCCTGTCGGATCCGGCCTGCCGGTCGGCACCTGGCGCGGCCTCTGCCTGCTCGGCATGAGAGCAGGCCAGTCGGTCTTGGCCAAGCGCCCCGACGGCAGCGGCGAGCGCATCCTTCTCGAGGACGTGGCCTACCAGCCCGACGCCGCGCGTCAGGCCACTCCGACTGCCGGACAGCGACCCCGCGGCCCCAGGCTGGTGTACAGCGCCACAGCGGACCGTTGGCCCCTTGGCGGGGCCGGCAAAATCCGGCAGACAGAAGGCGACGATCCGGGCCCTTCGGCGGCATGATCGGTTTGAGGGAGCATAGAATGAAAGTCCTGGTGCTGGGCGGCGGTGTGATCGGGATCACCACCGCCTACTTCCTTGCCGAGGCCGGCCATGAAGTCACGGTGATCGACCGGCAGCAGGGCCCGGCGCTGGAGACCAGCTTCGCCAATGCCGGCGAAGTGTCGCCGGGCTACGCCTCGCCATGGGCCGGGCCCGGCATCCCCATGAAAGCCGTCAAATGGCTGTTGATGAAATACGGACCGCTGGTGGTGCGACCGGCCTTCGATCCGCATATGTGGACATGGCTCTTGAAGATGCTGCGCAACTGCACGGCCGAGCGCTATGCGCTCAACAAGTCGCGCATGGTGCCCTTGGCCGAGTACAGCCGCGACACGCTGAAGGCGCTGCGCGCTACGATCGGCATCAGCTATGACGAGCGAGCCAAGGGCACGCTGCAGCTGTTCCGCAGGCAGAAGCAGCTCGACGGCACCGGCGGCGACGTCGAGGTGCTGAAGAAATACGGCGTTCCCTATGAGCTCCTCGACCGGGACGGCTGCATCGCGGCCGAGCCGGCGCTGGCCGGCGTGCGGGAAAAATTCGTCGGCGGGCTGAGGCTGCCCGGCGACGAGACCGGCGACTGCAAGATGTTCACCGACAAGCTGGCCGAGCTTTGCGTGGCGCGCGGCGTCAAGTTCGAATACGGCACGAGCATCCGGCGCGTCGTCAGGAACCGCAACCGCGTCGTCCAGGTCGGCACCGACAAGGGCTGGCGGACGGCGGACGCCTATGTGATGGCGCTGGGCAGCTATTCGGCTCCCTTCATGCGCAAGATGAAGCGGCCGATCCCCGTCTATCCGGTCAAGGGCTATTCCATCACGGTGCCGATCACGGACCCGGCGGCGGCGCCGGTATCGACCATCATGGACGAGACCTACAAGGTGGCGATCACAAGGCTCGGCGACCGCATCCGCGTCGGCGGCACCGCGGAGATTTCGGGCTTCGACCTTCGTCTGCATGAATCGCGCCGCCGCACGCTCGAGCACTCCGTCGGCGACCTGTTTCCGGCCGGCGGCGACCTCAAGGCGGCGAGTTTCTGGTGCGGCTTGCGGCCGATGACGCCGGACGGGCCGCCGCTGGTCGGGCGCAGCGAATTGTCCAACCTCTATCTCAACACCGGCCACGGCACGCTGGGCTGGACCATGGCCTGCGGCTCGGCGAAAGTGCTTGCCGACATCGTCTCCAACCGGGTGCCGGAGATCAACGCGCTCGACCTCAGCCCGGACCGCTACATCAAGGCTTGATTTAGAAGGCCTGTTTCACCCACCCATTGCTGAACAGCAGCCGGTAAGCCCAGCCGATGGTGACATTGGCGGCGACCGGCTGCGAATGGGCGAGATAGTCGTCATAGACCGCCTTCATGCGGCGGTAGAAGGCCGGATCGAGCACCATCATGCCGTTTTCCGAGTCGTGGAAGAAACTGCGATTGTTGAGGTTGACCGAGGAGATCGTCACCAGGCGTTGATCGATCATCATGATCTTGGAATGCAGCACCACGTCGGGCGCCTTGAATTCGCGGATGTTGATGCGGTCGCCATATTTCTCGACGAACAGCTTGTTGAGCGCGGTGAGGAAGCGGCCGCCTATGTCGCCCTTGAGATCGATGCGGCCGACGACGTCGATCCTGACGCCGCGAGCCAGCGCCCGATCGAACGCCCTCGCGAGACTGGGCGTCAGGTTGAGATAGGGATTGACGATCTCGATGCGGTGCTCGGCGGTGTCGATCAGTTCGACGAAGTAGTTTTCCAGTGCATGCCCGTCCTCGTAGGGCACGGAAATGAAGTGCCGCGCCACGCCTTGCGGGTGACCGCCGGAACGAACCGGAATGGAAAACGGCCGCGACAGGTTGGTGTCGGCATCGCGCAGCCAGACGGTCGAGAAATGCGCGGCCAGCGTTTCGACCGCCGCCTGGTCGGCGATCTCGATGTCGAAGTCGCTCCAGTTGGAATAGTAGTTGAGCGAGAAGCCGTCGGTCTTGCCGTATTGCTGCAGCTGAGGGTAGCGCGACAGGTCGACCGGCTTATGAAACAGGAAGCCGTCATGGATGTTGCGGCCGCCGATGATGACGCGCGAGCGGCCGGGCTCCTCGGCCAGGGTCGCCAGCATCTTGATGTGATGGGTCTTGTGCAGCTGTGAGAGCTGCTCGTCGATCGGCGCGCCGTGATCGGCCTGCCAGCGATATTCCTGCAATTGGACATTGGGAAACTCCGCCGCCAGCCGATGCAGCAGGGCGTCGTCCTTGTCGCGCTCCAGCACGTCGGTGACCAGGATGCGTACCTTGGTCCCGAGCGCCGCGTGGTGGCGGATCAGCCGCTCCATGATGCGGCCGGAGAAGTCCGCCTTGAATTCCAGCGACGACAGGTAGATCAGCTTGAGTCTCGGCGCGTCGGAGAAATCGAGCGGCAGTTCGGGATCGGCCTTGTCGAAGGCGTTGTCGGCCAGCGTCTTGCCGAGCAGCGCCTCGACCTTGGCGTTGAAGCCGTCGCGCGATTTGCGCAGCAGGGTCGGCGACCCGAGCGGCAGCGCGCAGGTCTGCGACAGCCAGCGGCCGGCATAGAAGGCGCGGTCGAGCGCTTCGAGCCCGGCCGGATCGGGCACCGGGCAGCGATCGTAGCGGCTGTCGAGCGCTGCGATCCATGGGTCGGCAGCCTCCTCGCGCAGGATGGTCAGCTTCGCCCCGGCCGACGCGAGGCTGGAGCTGACGGTGAGGTCGCAGCGGGTGAGCGTTCCGCTCGGAAACAGGCTGTCGGATGTCTCGGCCGGCAGACTGAGATGAAACGCAGCACCTTTGGCAATTGTGCGCGACCGGCCTGAGACGCGCATCGCCAGCGGTCCGTCGCAGCTGCCGCCGATCACGACCGGCTGCCGGCCGGCCTGGCGGAGCACGATCTCGACCGAGCGCGCCTGCAAACCGGAGAAGCTGAAGGTCTTCGGCGCGGACGGCCTGGCGGCGGCGTCGAGATAGAGCGTCTGGCGCGACATGCGCCACCGTCCGGTGAAATGGCCCTCGCCCGGCTTGGCCCGGCCCGGTGGCATCACCGTGCTGTCGAGCGGCTTCGCCAGCTGTTGCAGCGCTCGGTAGGTCGCCCGGAAACGATCGTTATGGACGTCGCGCCAGTCGCGGCCGAAGCGGCCGGTGCCGTTGGTGCGGTCGAGCGCATCGATACGGTTTTGCGCAAGCAACGCCTCGAACCGCCTGTCATAGGCGGCATTGCCATTGTCGGCGAAGTAGCGGGCGGTGGCGACTTCGGCGCCGCTTCGATCCGCCGAGATGGGCGGACGCGCGCAGGCCTCGTCTGCCGGAAAGAAGGCGCAGGCGGAACGGCCCGGCATGCCGGCGCAACCGGCGAGCGCGGTCAGCGCCAGGCCAAGCAGCAGCCCTGTCAGGACGGCCCCTGGTCTCACCCGGTCGCCCCGTTCATGGCCCTGAGCTGGGTGGGGTCGCGCGGCGGCATGAAGCCCTGCGGAAAGACCATGCAAACCGGAAGCGCAAAGGTGGCTATCAAGAGCTCGGCCCCGCCGCGCATCTTCCTTGGCGCCGTCTTGTCGTCGCGGATCGTCCTTGCCGAAGCGATCAGCGCGCCGTCGCAATCGCAATGGTTGTGGCGTGCAATGTAGCAGGCGTCGTGGATCCGGCAGGCGGCATCGAGCCGGTCGACCGGTGTGGCCGAGAGATCGCCGGTACGGGTTCCGGGACCGCAATAATTGCCGAAGACGAAAGGCGAGGGGCGGGCCATCGCATAGCGGATCGGCTTCGGCAGTTCCGCTTCGGGAACCCTGGCCCACGGATTGGCGCAGCCGGAGAGGCAAAGCAGCGGCAGGATGGCAAGAGTGGCTCGCATGTCTGCGACGGCTTTCCGAGATTCCCCCTCGCCTGGCATGGCATGGCGAAGCGCTGGTGCCACACTGGCCGACTTTGTGGCAAGCGCAAGGCGGCATGGCGCGCCGGTTGTGCTATCGTCGGCTATGGCGGGGGACGTTTCGATGCGCCCATTTCTTTCGATTGCAGCGGCCGGATATCTGGTCTGCGCCTCGGCCGCGCTTGCCGCGGATAAAACCGTCCACGACGAGGAGCATGGCTTCTCACTGACCTATCCCGAGGAGTGGACGAGCGAAAGCACGTCCAGCGATTCCATACGGCTCAAGGTCAAATCCGGCGAGAAAGGCCTGACCTGCAGGGTGTCGGAGAATCCCTACGATCCGACCGCTCCGGACAATCCGCCCGATTTCAGAACCTTCATCGAGAAGGACTGGTCAGTGGGAAGTTGGCAGGAAATGGTCGGCTCCGCCTTCGGTTCGGCGAGTTTCAGCAACGACAGGCTGGCGCGATTCCCGGACGGCTATCCCCTGCGGATGACCGACATGGATTTCCACCTCGGCGACGGCGATGTCAGCTTCTACGGCCACGCCAGGATCGCGATTTCGATACGCGACGGCCATTATGGCTTCGTCACCTGCGGGTCATGGGCAACAGCGCCGAGGAAGCCGGCCGGATGTGGGCGCCGTTCGCCGGTGAGGCCGACAAGGTTGTGAATTCTTTCGTCCTCGATGCGCCTTGAAGGCGGTTCAAAGCGCGTCGCCCTTTTTGGGCGGCATCAGACGAACAACCCTTTTTCCCGCTCGACGGCCCTGGTGATGAAATTGGCGACGAGCTGGACCCGGCGCAGCGGCCTTACCGATTCGTGATAGACCAGCCAATAGGCGCGGCGGATGGGCGCGACGATGTCGACCGGCACCAGCTCCGGCATCGAGCGGGCGACGAAGGTGTGGAGGATGCCGATGCCGGCGCCCGAGCGGACCGCCTCCGCCTGGCCAAGTGCTGACGAGATGGCGAAGCTGGTGCGCCAGTCCGGGCTGAACTCCGCGGCGTAGTCGAGCGAAGGGCTGACAATGAGGTCGGGTACGTAGCCGATCAGCGAGTGCCGGCCGAGATCGGCCGCTGTTTTCGGCAGGCCGTTGGCTTCCGCATAGGCGCGGGAGGCGAACAGGCCGAGCGTATAGTCGACCAGCTTTCCCGCCACCAATCGGCCCTCGGTGGGCCGCTCGACGGTAATCGCAATGTCGGCCTCGCGCCGTGACAGCGAGAAGGAGCGCGGCACAGGCACGAGCTGGATGGTGAGCTCGCGATGAAGCGCCGTCAGCTCGCCCAAACGCTTGGCGAGGAACGCGACACCAAAACCGTCGGGAGCACCGATGCGCACCGTGCCGGAGACGTCGTCGCCTTCGCCTGCAATGGTCGAACGGGCGGCGATCATGTCGCTCTCCATGCGCTCGGCGATGTCGAGGAAGCGCTCGCCGGCCGGCGTCAGCTCGCTGCCGGTGGTCAAGCGGCGGAAGAGTTTCGTCCGCAGCGCTTCCTCGAGCGCCGCGAGGCGGCGCGACACGGTGGCGTGGTTGAGTTCCAGACGTTTTGCCGCGCCGAGGATCTGTCCGGCGCGCGCCACGGCGAGGAAGATGCGGACATCATCCCAGTTCATGAGGGTGGTCCACGCTGTGATTATCAACGTTGCGTTCCTTCGCGCCCCCCTCTGTCCTGCCGGACATCTCCCCCACTTGGGGGGAGATTGCGCTCTCATATTTGCTTTCGCCAATCTTCAATGCTGAAAAGAAAGACCCGGCGGCGAAACCGCTGATCTCTCCCCTTGTGGGGGAGATGTCCGGCAGGACAGAGGGGGGCGCGAAGGAACTCAACCTAGATGATCCTGACGACAGGGTGCCATTTGCGGCAATTAATGCACGGCTTCCCGCTGTTGTCTATTTTACGCACAACGGTTGCGTTTTGGCTCGCGTTGCCATCGCCGCCGCAAAGGGGGACAATGCCTCATCACCAAACAGGGAGAGAAACCATGATCGAATACGGTCATTTCATCGGCGGCAAGCGTGTCGCCGGAACCAGCGGCCGCAAGCAGGACGTGATGCAGCCGATGGACGGCTCGGTGCGCGCCACGGTGGCGCTGGCCTCGGCGCAGGAGCTGCGCGCCGCGGTCGAGAACGCCAAGGCCGCGCAGATCAAGTGGGGCGCCACCAACCCGCAGCGCCGCGTGCGCGTGCTGATGAAGTTTCTCGAACTGGTCCAGCGCGACTATGACGAGCTAGCCGATATCCTGGCGCGCGAGCATGGCAAGACCATTGCCGACGCGCGCGGCGACATCCAGCGTGGCCTCGAAGTGGTCGAGGTCTGCATCGGCGCGCCGCATATGATGAAGGGCGAGTTCACCGACGGTGCCGGTCCGGGCATCGACACCTATTCGATGCGCCAGCCGCTCGGCGTCGTCGCCGGCATCACGCCGTTCAATTTCCCGGCAATGATCCCGCTGTGGAAGATCGCGCCGGCAATCGCCTGCGGCAACGCTTTCATCCTGAAGCCTTCGGAGCGCGACCCGGGCGTGCCGATCCGCATCGCCGAGCTGTTCATCGAGGCCGGCCTGCCGGAAGGCGTCTTGAACGTGGTCAACGGCGACAAGGAAGTGGTCGACGCCATCCTCGACGATCCGGACATCAAGGCCGTCGGCTTCGTCGGCTCGACGCCAATCGCTCAGTACATCTACGCGCGCGGCTGCGCGGCGGGCAAGCGCGTGCAGTGCTTCGGCGGCGCCAAGAACCACATGATCATCATGCCCGACGCCGACATGGATCAGACGGTCGACGCGCTGGTCGGCGCCGGCTACGGCTCGGCCGGTGAGCGCTGCATGGCGATCTCGGTGGCCGTGCCGGTCGGCAACGACACCGCGAACCGGCTGATGGAAAAGCTGGTGCCGCGAGTTGAAAGCCTGAAGGTCGGTCCGTCGACCGACTCCTCGGCCGATTTCGGCCCGCTGGTGACGCGCCAAGCGCTGGAGCGCGTGAAGGGCTATGTCGACATCGGCGTCAACGAAGGCGCCAAGCTGGTCGTCGACGGCCGCGGCTTCAAGATGCAGGGCTACGAGAACGGCTACTACATGGGCGGCTGCCTGTTCGACGACGTGACGCCGGAGATGCGCATCTACAAGGAAGAAATTTTCGGGCCGGTGCTTTCGGTGGTGCGCGCGCCGACCTATGAGAACGCCATCAAGCTCGCCAACGATCACGAGATGGGCAATGGCGTCGCCATCTTCACCCGCGACGGCGACGCCGCGCGTGACTTTGCTTCCAGGGTCCAGGTCGGCATGGTCGGCATCAACGTGCCGATCCCGGTGCCGATCGCCTATTACACCTTCGGCGGCTGGAAGGCATCGTCCTTCGGCGACCTCAACCAGCACGGCCCGGACGCGTTCCGCTTCTACACCAAGACCAAGACGGTCACCTCGCGCTGGCCGTCCGGCATCAAGGACGGCGCCGAGTTCGTCATCCCGACGATGAACTGACCGGACGGTTTTTCGGTCGCGCGTCCTCGCCGCGTTGCGGCTGCGGGCGCGCGGCGGGCATCAAGGACGGCGCCGAGTTCGTCATCCCGGCGATGAACTGATCGGACGGTCCTTCGAGAGCCATCAGTGGGAAAGCGCGGTGCAAACCGCGTTTTCTTTTTGTTTGTCCTTCACCTCATCGACATTGGGCAAGCTTGTCGTCTCGCCTGCCCTCGCTTGCAACTCCAGATGAATGATTTGCGACGAGACACGTCAAGGGAGCATCCGCACATCCTAATAATTCAGTCGCCGTGTGATGGAACCAACAGGCCGCTATCCGCCTTAGGCTGTATTCCTGCCATGCGTGCAGGCCAATCAAACAGCGCCGGTGGCAGCCGGGGTTCTCGTCTGGCGCGAGGAGGTGTCGGATGACCCGATTTCTTATGGCGACGATGTGCCTTGCGGCGGCAGCGCTGTCCGCCGGCCAGGCCAGTGCGGCAGCACAATGCGCACCACGCGCCGACATCATCAAGGCGCTCGGCGACAAGTTCCACGAAAGCGAGGCAGGGCGCGGGCTGATCAATCCCAACGTCGTGCTCGAGATATTTGTCTCCGACCAAGGCAGTTGGACCGTTCTTGCCTCCGACACCAAGGGGCAGAGCTGCATCCTGTCCGTTGGCGAAGGCTGGGACAGCCCGACGATCACGGCAGCCTTGCCAGGGGCCTAACCCTCACTGGCGCCACGGCTTATGCAACGAAAGCCGCCCCGGCGCCCGCGTTAACGCCCGCTTGTCGACCGGGCGCAGCTTCACCATATCGAATGCAGGGAGTGACAAATCTCCCTGCGACAGACCGGAAGCCAGAAGGAGTGACGTGATGGCGCCGTCGAGTCCGGCCTGGAGCGTTCCGGCATACTGAGGCGGCCGAATATGCCTCCTTTTGCCGGAATGCCACGGCGAAGGAGGTGCCCATGGCACGCAAATTTTCGTTCCGAGTGCTCAAGCTGGCGGTCGCCGGCGCCATGATGGCTTTGCCGGCAGTCCCCGTGCAGGCGCAAGTCCTCTGCGGCGGCCATGACGATCTGGTCGCGGGGCTGGCAGAGGTATTCGAGGAGAAGCGGCTGGGCTATGGCGTGGGCGGAGATGTCGCCATCTTCGAGGTGTTTGTGTCGGCAAGCGGAACCTGGACCATCCTGATGACCGACGTTAAGGGCCAGAGCTGCATCCTGGCGGCCGGCGAGGGATGGGAAGACACGCTGGCCACCGCGGTCGGGCACCCGGGCGGGTGAAGCGCGTTACCGGGACGGTTCAGCGAAAGCGGAACGGCTGCGGTCAGCGCGTCGCGGCCGCCTCGGCGTGGCCGCGCAGCAGCGCCATCAATTTTTTGGCGTCCTTGGCGGCGGCTTCCTCGTCGCCGTCGAGGATCGAGCGGATCAGCGCGACGTGGTGCTCGGCCGATTCGGCGAGCCCGGTATCCGCCTTGTAGCGGAACCAGAAACGCCGGCTGTGCGTCTGCAAGGGCGCCGCCACGCGCGCCGCGAATGGATTGTCGGCGGCGATCGCCAGCGCCTCGTCGAGTTGCTTGTCGGCCTGAACGAAGGAAAGCACGTTGCCGGAGATCACTGCCTTCTGCATGGCAAGGGCCGCCTCGTGAAACAGGTCGGCCGCCTCGCGGGTGACGAAGCGAGCGGCCGAGCGGGCAAGCACCACCTCGACGCCGCGCCTGGCATCGATGACGCGCAGCCAGTCGCCGGGGTGGAGCGGCGCGACCGCGATGCCGGCGCGTGGTCTGACGTCGAGCAAGCCTTCCCAGGCCAGCCTCTGGATCGCCTCGCGCACCGGGGTACGGCCGAAGCCGAGCCGCTCGATCAGCGCACCTTCGGTGACGAAGCTTGAAGGCGCCAGTTCGAGGGTCACGATCATGTGCTCCAGCACACGATAGGCCTTGGTCGCAACCGGCTCAAAGGCCGCGCTCGTGTCGTTGGATATCAATGCGGATATCAAAGGGCAGCTCCTGATATATTTTTCATATATCATAGCGGATTCAGCATTGACAGCCCGTGTGTTAATAAATATACCGCTGATATATCAGACGGAGAGATAGCCATGTGGGCCGGAGTTTTCCCTGCAGTCACGACCAAATTCACCACCGACGATCGCCTCGACCATGCCGAGATGGAGCGTTGTTTTTCCCTGCAGATGGAGGCCGGCTGCGACGGCATCATCGTCTGTGGCTCGCTCGGCGAAGGGCCTATGCTGTCGCATGACGAGAAGATCGAAGTGCTGAAAACGGCGCAGAAGATCGCCGGGACAAAGCCGGTGCTTCTGACCGTCAACGAACCCGGCACCCGCGAGGCGGCAAGCATCGCACGCCGCGCCGCCAAGGAAGGCGCCAACGGCCTGATGGTGGTGCCGAGCCCGATCTACCACACCAATCCTGAAGAGACGGTCGCCGCACTTCGCGCCGTCACGGAGGCCGGCGACCTGCCGGTTATGATCTACTCCAACCGGCTCGCCTATCGCGTCGACGTCACTGTCGACCTGATGGGGGAGCTGGCGTCCGACAAACGCTTCGTCGCGATCAAGGAATCGTCGGACGACATCCGCCGCTCGACCGAAATCATCAATCGCCTCGGTGACCGCTACGACCTCTTCACCGGCGTCGATAACCTCGCCTTCGAGGCGCTGTCGGTCGGCGCCATCGGCTGGGTGGCGGGGCTTGTCACCGCCTTTCCGCGAGAGACCGTCGCCATCTACCAGTTGATGAGAAAAGGTCGCCGCGAGGAGGCGCTGAAGATCTACCGCTGGTTCCGGCCGTTGCTCGACCTCGATGTCTCGACCTACCTGGTCCAAAACATCAAGCTTGCCGAAGTGCTGGCGATCGGTACCAATGACCGCGTTCGCATGCCGCGTCAGCCGCTGTCGGGCGAGCGCCGCAAGGCGGTGGAAAAGATCGTCGGGGATGCGCTGGCCGCGCGGCCGGAACTGCCGGCGTTCTGATAGCTTTCTCCTCCCCGTTCACGGGGAGCAGATGGCGGCAGCCAGATGAGGGGCAGCGCCAGCGTGCAAGAAAATGCCAAGCCGACCGAACAGGGGCCCCGTCCTTCATCCGTCCTTCGGGCGCCTTTTCCCCGTGAACGGGGAGAAGGGGAAGATATCGCCATCATCGGCGGCGGCATCATCGGCATTTGCGCCGCCACCTTGCTCGCCGAGGCGGGACGCAGCGTCACCATTTTCGATCGCACCGGCATTTGCGAGGAGACGAGCTCCGGCAACGCCGCTGCCTTCGCCTTCTCCGACGTGCTGCCGCTGGCGCATAAGGGCATGATCAGGCAGTTGCCGAGATGGCTTGCCGATCCGCTGGGGCCGCTCGCCATTCCACCGGCCTATCTGCCTAAACTTCTTCCTTGGCTTTTCCGCTTCTGGCGCGCGGGCGCCGCCAGGCATTTCGAGGCGAGCCTCGCGGCGCAGGCCGGCATGATGAAGCTCGCCGAAGCCGAATGGATGGGCTTGCTCGATCGCTCCGGGACGCGGCCGATGCTGCGTGAGGACGGCTCGCTCGAACTTTACGAAAGCGAGGCCGAGTTCCGCGCCTCGCTATCCGGCTGGAGCGCGCGCGAACGCTTCGGCATAGGCTTCCGCCATGTCGAGGCTGCGGAGATGGCGAGGCTGCAGCCGGGTCTTTCGCCGCGCTTCGTCAAGGGCACCTTCGTGCCGGGCTGGAAGACGGTCGCCGATCCGAAACTGCTCGGCAAGGCGCTCTGGGCCTATGCGGAGCGGCTCGGCGCCCGCTTCGAGCATACGCGCATCGAACGTATCGGAACCGGAACAGACGGAGCCATGCTCATGCTTACCGACGGCACGGCCCGGAAGGCGAAGCAGCTCGTGATCGCCGCCGGCGCCTGGTCGCATCTGCTGGCCAAAGATCTCGGCGACCGCATTCCGCTGGAGACCGAGCGCGGCTACAACACCACGCTGCCGGTATCGGCCTTCGACGTGAAGCGGCAGCTGATCTTTTCCGGGCACGGTTTCGTCATCACGCCGCTGGAAACGGGCTTGCGCGTCGGCGGCGCCGTCGAGCTCGGCGGCATCGAACGACCGCCTAATTTCGCGCGCTCGAAGGCGATGCTGGAAAAAGCCAAGCGTTTCCTGCCCGGGCTCGATCCGTCGGGCGGCCGCGAATGGATGGGCTTCCGGCCGTCGCTGCCGGATTCGCTGCCGGTCATCGGCCGGGCGCGGGCGGCGAACGTCGTCTACGCTTTCGGCCACGGGCATCTCGGCCTGACCCAGGCGGCCGCGACCGGCCGTTTGATCCGAGATCTTGTTCTCGGGCAGGCGCCGCCGCTCGATCTCACCCCGTTCCGCCCGCAACGGTTCTGACAAGTCGCCGGAATTCTGATATTTCAGGGAGCCATCATGGCCAAGAAATCCTTCTTCTGCATCGACGGCCACACTTGCGGCAATCCGGTGAGGCTGGTCGCCGGCGGCGGCCCGCTGCTTGAAGGCGCGACGATGATGGAACGGCGGGCGCATTTCCTCGCCGAATATGATTGGATCCGTACCGGACTGATGTTCGAGCCGCGCGGTCATGACGTGATGTCGGGCTCGATCCTCTATCCGCCGACGCGCGAGGACTGCGACATCGCGATCCTCTTCATCGAGACCTCTGGCTGCCTGCCGATGTGCGGCCACGGCACGATCGGCACCGTGACGATGGCGATCGAGCACGGGCTGGTGAAGCCGAAGACGCCGGGCGTGCTCAGACTCGACACGCCGGCCGGCCTGGTCGTCGCCGAATACAAGCAGGTCGGCGAATATGTCGAGGAGGTGCGCATCACCAACGTGCCGTCCTTCCTCTACGCCGAAAGGCTGTCGGTGGAGTGCCCGGTGCTTGGCGAGATCAGCGTCGACGTCGCCTATGGCGGCAACTTCTATGCCATCGTCGAGCCGCAGGAGAACTACCGCGACATGGCCGACCATTCGGCCGCCGACCTCATCGCCTGGAGCCCGGTGGTGCGCCAGCGCCTGAACGAGAAATACTCGTTCGTCCACCCGGAGAACCCGGGCATCAACCGGCTGTCGCACATGCTGTGGACCGGCAAGCCCAGGGATGCCGAGGCCGATGCGCGCAATGCCGTGTTCTATGGCGACAAGGCGATCGACCGCTCGCCTTGCGGCACCGGCACCTCGGCGCGCATGGCGCAGCTCCATGCCAAGGGCAGGCTCAAGGTTGGCGACAGTTTTGTCCATGAGTCGATCATCGGCTCACTGTTCAAGGGCAAGGTCGAAAAGGAGGTGAGCGTGGCCGGCAAGCCAGCCATCGTCCCCTCGATCGGCGGCTGGGCGCGCATGACCGGGCTGAACACCATCTTCATCGACGACCGCGATCCGTTCGCGCACGGGTTCATCGTCACCTGATCGCTCCCGGCCGAGGCGTCAGGCCGCTTCGTCGTTCGTCGAAACCTGACTCCGGAACCAATCGGCAAAGGTGATTTCGGCGGCGGAGGGCTGCGCCGACATGGTGAGGTAGTAGCCCTTGTCCTTGTCGGTCGCGATGTCGGAGACGACGACGAGGTCGCCGCGTCGCAACTCCTCGCGGAAAACCTCGATCGGGCAAAGCGCGACGCCGTGGCCGGCGATGACGGCGGTCGCCAGTATGTTGAAATCGGCAAAGACAGGGCCGTTGCCGACATCGGCTCCGGCCATGCCGGCTTGCGAGAACCACTCGCGCCAGCCCTGCCGTGTCTCGTCATGCAAAAGGTCCGCCGCGGCAATGTCCGTCGGCGTGCCGAGCCGGCCCTTGCGGGCCAGGTAATGCGGGCTGCAGGCGGGCTGGCTGACACGGGAAAAGAGCTTCAGGCTGGTGGCCCTCGGAGACGGATCCGCGCCGAGCGTGATCAGGATGTCGTTGTCGTCGTCCTCGAGCCGGTCTTCGGCTTTCGCATAGGCGACGCGGATCGCAATCTCAGGGTGACGGGCAGTGAAGTCCGGCAGGCGCGGGACCAGCCAGCGGCTGGCAATGGATGGAATGCAGCCCACCGAGATCGATGCCAGAACTGCGTTCCTGCGGATACGCCGGCAGGCGGCGGTGAGGTCGGAGAGCGCTGCGTTCGCCGAGGCCTGGAGAGCCAGCCCGGCGTCGGTCAGGCGAACCTTGCGGGCATCCCTGTGGAACAAGGGCACACCGAGCCACTCTTCCAGTCGCCTGATCTGATGGCTGATCGCTGGATGGGTGACGTGCAGCTCCTCGCCGGCGGCTGAGAAGCTGAGATGGCGCGCGGCGGCTTCGAAGGCGCGAATGGCGTTCAGCGGCAGATAATCCATCTGTAAATTTTTTTAATGCGTCGAGCGAAAATCGGTCATTTGAACTTCCCGACCACTTACGACATTCCTTGACTTGGTTTCGGGAATCTAACGCGTCGAACCCGCAAAAACTAGGATCAATCTGAGAGCATTGTCGCTTTCGCTGTAACTCACAGGAAGAGATGCCATGTTCACCAGGCAATTGGCTGCTGTAGAAAAAACTGACTTCTTCGTCGATTGGGGCAACGGCACGAGCCACCGGCTGCTCACCCAGAGGGACGGCATGGGGTTCACAGTCTGTCATACGGTCGTGCGTGCCGGCAGCGAGTCGCGGCTTCAGTACCGCCGGCACCTGGAGGCCTGCTACTGCATTTCCGGCAGCGGCGAAGTCGAGGACATGACGGGCGCGGTCCATCGCATCGAACCCGGCACGATCTACGTTCTCGATGCGCATGACGATCACTACCTGCGCGCCGATGCGGCCGGCGACATGGTGCTGGTCAGCGTCTTCAATCCGCCGCTCCACGGTACAGAACGGCATACCCTCAGCGGGGAAGGAGGCTCTGCTTACTGAAACTGCGGGCTGGGAGAGATGCTTCGTTGGCGAGGCGGAGTTCGCGACGTCGCCTCGCTGTCACATGACCATCATATTGGGCAGAATCCTGACCTGACGGAATACGCGGAACCGGAAAATCGAGCGCTGCCGTTGACGCAAGGAATCTTCTCATCAATTTATTTTGACGGCGATTTGTTCGAAATGACGCGCATGATACGGCTGAATCGTCAAAGACATTGCGTTGTGCCAATGATAGGGTCCGCGATAGTCCAGGGGCCGGGTGCGAAACAGCGGGGCAATCGGGCAGCGTGCTTCCAAACCACGCTCGGCGATTGAAAAATCACGTTGCAATCCGGGCTCGAAACTTTACGACTAGGGGCAATACGAAAAGGAATGCGTCCTCGAAGGCGACATTCCAGGGGAGCCGCTTAAATATGCAGTATTTCGTCCAGCAGCTTATCAATGGGCTGACGCTGGGATCTATCTACGGGCTGATCGCAATCGGCTACACGATGGTCTACGGCATCATCGGCATGATCAATTTCGCCCATGGCGATATCTTCATGGTGGGCGCCTTCACGGCCCTCATCGTCTTCCTGATCCTCGGCGCGATGTTCTATTCGGTGCCGGTTGTGGTGGCGCTCCTGATCATGATGATCGTGGGCATGCTGCTCACCAGCCTCTACAACTGGACGATCGAGAAGGTGGCCTACAGGCCGCTGCGCGGATCGTTCCGGCTGGCGCCGCTGATCACCGCCATCGGCATGTCGATCGCGCTGTCCAACTTCGTGCAGGTCACGCAAGGGCCGCGCAACAAGCCGATCCCGCCGCTGGTCAGCCAGGTCTATACGATCGACGGCATCAGCGTCTCGCTGAAGCAGATCATCATCGTGCTGGTCACCGCCGCGCTGCTGGCGATCTTCTGGTATCTCGTCAACAGGACGGCATTGGGGCGGGCGCAGCGCGCCTGCGAGCAGGACCGCAAGATGGCGGCGCTGCTCGGCGTCGACGTTGACCGCACAATATCCATCACCTTCATCATGGGCGCAGCGCTTGCCGCGGTCGCCGGGACGCTTTTCTTGATGTATTATGGCGTGGTGGTCTTCTCCGACGGCTTCGTGCCGGGCGTGAAGGCCTTCACGGCGGCGGTGCTTGGCGGCATCGGCTCGCTGCCGGGCGCAGTGCTCGGCGGGCTTTTGATCGGCTTCATCGAGAGCATGTGGTCGGCCTATTTCTCGATCGACTACAAGGACGTCGCGGCCTTCTCGATCCTGGCGATCGTGCTCATCTTCCTGCCCTCCGGCATCCTGGGCCGGCCTGAAGTCGAAAAGGTCTGATCCTCATGGCCGTTACCGTATCTCCGGAGCGCGACGTCGTCGCTACTCCCATCCAGCGCGCATTCCGCGAAGCGCTCTACGCCGGGGCCATCGCGCTCGGCCTGTTCGTGCTTTTCATCGGTCTCAGGACCGACCAGAACATCAACAACGAGCTGATCCTGGTGCAGCGCTGGCGCCTGCTCGCCCTGGTGGTCATCGCCGTAGCGGTCGGGCGCTTCCTCTATGTTGCCTATGCGGTTCCGGCGCTCGAACGATCAAGGGCTGAAAGGCCCAAGGCGCCCGCGATCGCTGTGGAGCCCGGCTTCGTGCGGCGAAACTTCAACAAGATCGGCGTCACGGTGCTGATCCTCTATCCGGTGGCAATGGTGCTTCTGTTCGGCTTCCAGGGCTCGCTGAAATGGGTCGACAATTTCGGCATCCAGATCCTGATCTATGTGATGCTGGCCTGGGGGCTAAACATCGTCATCGGGCTAGCCGGCCTGCTCGACCTCGGGTATGTGGCTTTTTACGCCGTT
Source organism: Mesorhizobium sp. WSM3860 (assembly GCF_002294995.1). Lineage (GTDB taxonomy): Bacteria > Pseudomonadota > Alphaproteobacteria > Rhizobiales > Rhizobiaceae > Mesorhizobium. The sequence goes on from NZ_NSGF01000001.1 coordinate 360,416, forward strand.
GGCGCCTATGCCTATGCGCTGCTGGGCACGCATTTTGGCCTGTCGTTCTGGATCCTGCTGCCTGCCGCCGGCGCCATGGCCGCCTTCTGGGGCGTCATGCTCGGCTTCCCGGTGCTGCGGCTGCGCGGCGACTATCTGGCGATCGTCACGCTCGCCTTCGGCGAGATCATCCGCCTGGTGCTGATCAACTGGCGTGAGGTGACCAACGGCTCGGCCGGCATTTCCGGCATTCCGAAGGTCTCTTTCTTCGGGCTGATGTCGTTCAACGTCTCGGACCCGAACTACATCGCCAAGGTGCTGGGCATCGCCCAATCGGGCGCTTACTACAAGATCTTCCTCTATTATCTCATCCTGGCGCTCTGCTTCCTCACCGCCTTCGTCACCATCAGGCTGCGCCGCCTGCCGGTGGGCCGCGCCTGGGAAGCGTTGCGGGAGGACGAGATCGCGTGCCGCTCGCTCGGCATCAACACCACCACCACCAAGCTCACGGCGTTCGCCACCGGCGCCATGTTCGGCGGCTTCGCCGGCTCGTTCTTCGCCGCGCGCCAGGGCTTCGTCAGCCCGGAATCCTTCGTCTTCCTGGAATCGGCGATCATCCTGGCCATCGTCGTGCTCGGCGGCATGGGCTCGTTGGGCGGTATCGCGGTGGCGGCACTGGTGATGATCGGCGGCACCGAGATCCTGCGCGAGCTGGGCTTCCTGAAAGTGATCTTCGGTCCGGACTTCACGCCGGAGCTTTACCGCATGCTATTGTTCGGCGTTGCGATGGTGATCGTCATGCTGTGGAAGCCGCGCGGCTTCGTCGGCAGTCGAGAGCCGACAGCCTTCCTCAAGGAGCGAAAAGCGGTCTCGGGCTCCTTTACCAAGGAGGGCCACGGCTGATGGACGCGCAAGCTTCCGCAAGCGAGCTCATCCTGCAGGTCGAGCACCTGTCGATGAAGTTTGGCGGCCTCGTCGCCATCGGCGACCTGTCCTTCCAGGCCAGGCGCGGCGAGATTACCGCGCTGATCGGGCCGAACGGCGCCGGCAAGACGACGGTGTTCAACTGCATCACGGGCTTTTACAAGCCGACGGAAGGCATGATCACGCTCAATCGGCGTGACGGCTCGACCTATCTGCTCGAGCGGCTGCCCAACCACGAGATCCCGGCGCGCGCCAAGGTGGCGCGCACCTTCCAGAACATCCGCCTGTTCTCGGGCATGACGCTCTTGGAAAACCTTTTGGTCGCGCAGCACAACAAGCTGATGAAGGCCTCAGGCTACACCTTGCTCGGCCTGTTCGGCTTTCCGAGCTACCGCCAGGCCTCGGCCGAATCGATCGACCTCGCCAGGCATTGGCTGGAGAAGGCCGACCTCGTCGATCGCGCCGACGATCCGGCCGGCGATCTGCCCTATGGCGCGCAGCGCCGTCTCGAGATCGCGCGCGCCATGTGCACCGGACCCGAACTGCTTTGCCTCGACGAGCCGGCCGCCGGTCTCAACCCGAAGGAATCGGCCTCGCTCAACGCGCTCCTGATGGACATCAAGGACAACACCGGCACATCGATCCTGCTCATCGAGCACGACATGTCGGTGGTCATGCAGATCTCCGACCATGTCGTGGTGCTCGAATACGGCCGCAAGATCTCCGATGGCAATCCGCAGTCGGTTCGCACCGACCCGCGCGTGATTGCCGCCTATCTCGGCGTCGACGACGAGGAGGTCGAAACCGTGCTGACCGAAGTCGGCGACGAGGATGTCATCGAGCAGCTCGACACCGGTCCTGATTCCGCACACGGCCCCGGCAATTCCGCTTCCATGATGGCGGGGCCGATTTCCGATAGCGTCGAACACGCGGACGAAGGCGAGCGGGTCACGGTGTCGAAGGGCGCCTCGAAAGCGGCCCAAGTCGACGCTCGCGCGACATCAGTAGCCGGCAAGCGTGTCGCTCCGGCGCCGGCAAAGCGCGCTCCGGCGGCCAAGCCGGATGCGGAGTCGAGCACCGCGAAGGCGGTGCCGAAGAAAACGGCCGTCAAGGCTCCGACAGCAAAGGCAGACAGCGCTTCGACGCAGGAAGCCGCGGCCAAGCCCACAACGGGCAAGCGTGGAGGGCGTAAGTAATGGCCGGCACAACGCTGCTCGATATCAAGGGCGTGCAGACCTATTACGGCAACATCCGCGCGCTGAACGGTGTCGACGTCACCGTCAACCAAGGTGAGATCGTGGCGCTGATCGGCGCCAACGGGGCCGGCAAGTCGACGTTGATGATGACCATTTTTGGAGCTCCACGGGCTCGCACGGGCACCATCACTTTCGCCGGCGCCAACATCACGCAGATGGCAACGCATGAGATTGCGCGGCTGCGCATCGCCCAGTCGCCGGAAGGACGCCGCATCTTTCCGCGCATGACGGTGATGGAAAACCTGCAGATGGGCGCCAGCCTCGACAACCTCAAGCATTTTGACGAGGATGCCGAGAAGGTGTTTGCGCTGTTCCCGCGGCTGAAGGAGCGCATCAGCCAGCGCGGTGGCACGCTGTCGGGCGGCGAGCAGCAGATGCTGTCGATCGGGCGTGCGCTGATGGCGCGGCCGAAGCTGCTTCTGCTCGACGAGCCGTCGCTGGGCCTGGCGCCGCTGATCGTCAAGCAGATCTTCGATGCCATCCGCGAATTGAACCGGACCCAAGGGCTGACCGTGTTCCTGGTCGAGCAGAACGCCTTCGGCGCGCTGAAGCTCGCCAATCGCGGTTATGTCATGGTCAACGGCAATGTGACGATGAGCGGCACCGGCAAGGAGCTGCTCGCCAATCCGGAAGTGCGCGCCGCCTATCTCGAGGGCGGCCACCACTGAGTTCAGGAGACTTCATCATGCAGGGCATTCTCTACGAGGAAGCCTCGATCTGGCAGTTCCTGTTCGTCACCTGCCTGCTCGGCGGATGGGCGGCGTGGATGACCGGCAAGGCGAGCGCGCAGACTTGGCGCAGCTTCTTTCAGCTATTCCTTTATATGCTCGGACTCGGCATCGGCATAAGGTTCATCCATCACGCGCTGTTCGACGGCACGATGTTTTCGCTGCGTTACTATATCGTCGACACCATCGTGCTGATGATACTGGGCTTCCTCGGTTATCAATACACGCGTACGAACCAGATGGTCACTCAGTATAATTGGCTCTACGAAAGAGCCTCCTTGTTGAGCTGGAAACCGAAGGGTTGACGTTCATGATCAACGCCGTTCCGGGGAATGAATTTGGCGTGACAAGTGCCTGAAAATCGGCATTCTATGCTTTCTGCGATAAGGGTGGGCATCGCATGAAAGTATCATCCACGCCCACTCCGTAAATGGGAGCGTTTCAATGAAAAAATCACTCTTGTCCGCCGTGGCGCTGACCGCGTTCATCGCGTTCAGCGGCAGCGCGTGGGCCGACATTCTGATCGGCGTCGCCGGTCCGATCACCGGTCCGAACGCGGCCTTCGGCGCGCAGCTGCAGAAGGGCGCGGAACAGGCGGTCGCCGACATCAACGCGGCCGGCGGAGTCCTCGGCCAGCAACTTAAGCTGAGCGTAGGTGACGACGTGTCGGATCCGAAGCAGGGCATCTCGGTCGCCAACAAGTTTGTCGCCGACGGCATCAAGTTCGTCGATGGTCACTTCAATTCGGGCGTCTCAATTCCTGCGTCGGAAGTCTATGCCGAGAATGGCATCCTCGAAATCACGCCCGCCGCGACCAATCCAAAGTTCACTGAACGCGGCATGTGGAATACGTTCCGCACCTGCGGACGCGACGACCAGCAGGGCAAGGTTGCCGGCGACTATGTCGCCAAGAACTTCAAGGACGCCAAGATCGCGCTCATCCATGACAAGACCCCATATGGCCAGGGCCTTGCCGACGAAACCAAGAAGGCGCTCAACGCCAATGGCGTCAACGAAGCCATGTATGAAGGCATCAATGTCGGCGACAAGGACTTCTCGGCGCTCATCGCCAAGATGAAGGAAGCCGGTATCTCCGTCGTCTACTATGGCGGCCTGCATACGGAGGCCGGCCTCATCATCCGCCAGCTCGCCGACCAGGGCCTCAAGGCCCAGTTCATGTCGGGCGACGGCATCGTGTCGAACGAGCTCGCCTCGATCGCCGGCGACGCCGTCCAAGGCACGCTGATGACGTTCGCGCCGGATCCGCGCAAGAACCCGAACGCCAAGGAGCTCGTGGAGAAGTTCCGCGCTGCCGGCTTCGAACCGGAGGCCTACACGCTCTACTCCTACGCCGCGATCCAGATTATCGCTGCGGCCATCACGAAGACCGGCTCCGCCGACGATTCGCAGAAAGTCGCCGAGACGATCAAATCGGGCGGCCCCTGGAAGACTGCCATCGGCGACATTGGTTATGACGCCAAGGGCGACATCACTCGTCCGGACTACGTCATGTACACTTGGAAGAAGGGCGAGGACGGCAAGTACTCCTACTTCGAGCAATAAGCCGGCAAGCAAGAGCCGACGTTTCCGAGATGCCCGGCGCTGAGCGCCGGGCATTTTTTGTTGGCCGGGCATCAAGCCTCCCTTCGTGTCCCGCCGCCAAGTCCGACGGCATTTGTCGTCCAGCCGCTCGGAGGTCCTCCAACGTTGGCGTAAACAAACGATTTAAATCGATTGAAGTGTCGCGCTATTTTGTTTGCGCTGCAGCATTTTCACGCTAATCATTGCGCCGGTTCACTTCACCTTCCGCTACTGGAGCCCAGTCCTTGGCAATCACGAAGATCCTCGTCGCCAACCGATCCGAAATCGCAATCCGCGTCTTTCGCGCGGCGAATGAACTCGGGCTCAAGACCGTGGCGATCTGGGCGGAAGAGGACAAATATTCGCTGCACCGCTTCAAGGCCGACGAAAGCTACCAGGTCGGGCGCGGTCCGCATCTCACCAAGGACATGGGTCCGATCGAGAGCTACCTGTCGATCGACGAGGTGATCCGCGTCGCGCGCCTCTCGGGCGCCGACGCGATCCATCCCGGCTACGGCCTGTTGTCGGAGAGCCCGGAATTCGCCGAGGCCTGCGCTGCCGCCGGCATCACCTTCATTGGGCCCAAGCCCGAGACGATGCGCCGGCTCGGCAACAAGGTCGCGGCGCGCAACCTGGCGATCGAGGTCGGCGTGCCGGTCGTGCCCGCCACCGATCCGCTGCCCGACGATATGGACGAGGTGAAGAAGCTCGCCGCGGAAATAGGCTATCCGGTGATGCTCAAGGCGTCGTGGGGTGGCGGCGGCCGCGGCATGCGCGCCATCCGCGCGGAAGCCGACCTCGCGCGCGAGGTCATGGAAGGCAAGCGCGAGGCGAAAGCCGCCTTCGGCAAGGATGAGGTCTATCTCGAAAAGCTCGTCGAGCGCGCCCGCCATGTCGAGGTGCAGGTACTGGGCGACCGCCAAGGCAACGCCGTGCATCTGTTCGAGCGCGACTGCTCGATCCAGCGCCGCAACCAGAAGGTCGTCGAACGGGCACCGGCGCCCTATCTCAGCGAGGCGCTGCGCGAGGAACTCTGCGGCTATGCACTGAAGATTGCGCGCGAGACCAGCTATATCGGCGCCGGCACGGTCGAGTTCCTGCAGGACGCCGACACCGGCAAGTTCTATTTCATCGAGGTCAACCCGCGCATCCAGGTCGAGCATACGGTCACCGAGATGGTGACGGGCATCGATATCGTGAAGGCGCAGATCCACATCCTCGACGGCTTCGCCATCGGCATGCCCGAATCCGGCGTGCCGGCGCAGAAGGACATCAAGCTCAACGGCCACGCGCTGCAGTGCCGCATCACTACCGAGGATCCGGAACACAATTTCATCCCCGATTATGGACGCATCACCGCATATCGCGGCGCGACCGGCTTCGGCATCCGCCTCGACGGCGGCACCGCCTATTCGGGCGCGGTCATCACTCGGTTCTACGATCCCCTGCTGGAAAAGGTGACAGCCTGGGCGCCGACGCCGGCCGAGACGATCGCGCGCATGAACCGGGCGTTGCGAGAGTTCCGGATCCGCGGCGTCGCCACCAACCTCACCTTCCTCGAAGCGATCATCAACCACCCGAGCTTCGCCGACAATTCCTACACCACCAAGTTCATCGACACGACGCCGGAGCTGTTCCAGCAGGTCAAGCGGCAGGACCGCGCCACCAAGCTGCTCAATTATCTCGCCGACGTCAGCGTCAACGGCCATCCAGAGACGCGCGGACGGCCGGTGCCGAAAGCCGATGCGGCGGCGCCTGTGGTGCCCTATCTCAACGGCAAGGTGCCGGACGGCAGCAAGCAGCGGCTCGACGCGCTTGGGCCTCAGAAGTTCGCGGCATGGATGCGCGAGCAAGCCCAAGTGCTCGTTACCGACACGACGATGCGCGACGGACACCAGTCGCTGCTCGCCACCCGCATGCGCACCTATGACATCGCCGGCATCGCCGGCACCTATGCGCGGGCGCTGCCGCAACTGCTCTCACTGGAATGCTGGGGCGGCGCGACTTTCGATGTCGCCATGCGCTTCCTCACCGAGGATCCGTGGGAGCGTCTGAGCAGAGTGCGCGAGGCAGCACCCAATCTTCTGCTGCAGATGCTTCTGCGCGGCGCCAACGGCGTCGGCTACACCAACTATCCCGACAATGTCGTGCAGCATTTCGTCAAACAGGCAGCCGCAGGCGGCGTCGACCTGTTCCGCGTCTTCGACTGCTTGAACTGGGTCGAGAACATGCGCGTCGCCATGGACGCGGTGGGCGCCGAAGGCAAGCTGATCGAAGCGGCGATGTGCTACACCGGCGACATACTCGATCCGGCGCGCGCCAAATACGACCTGAAATATTATGTCGGGCTGGCGAAGGAACTGGAAGCGGCGGGCGCGCATATCATCGCCGTCAAGGACATGGCGGGACTCCTGAAGCCCTCGGCGGCGCGCGTGCTGTTCAAGGCGTTGCGCGAAGAGACCGATCTGCCGATCCACTTCCACACACATGACACCTCCGGCCTGTCGGCGGCTACGGTGCTGGCAGCGGTGGAGACGGGCGTCGACGCCATCGACGCGGCGATGGATTCGTTCTCCGGCAACACCTCGCAGCCTTGCCTCGGCTCGATCGTCGAGGCGCTCAAAGGCACGGAGCGCGATCCCGGCCTCGACCCGCAATGGATACGCCACATCTCCTTCTACTGGGAAGCGGTGCGCAATCAGTACGCCGCCTTCGAAAGCGACCTCAAGGGACCGGCCTCGGAAGTCTATCTGCACGAGATGCCGGGCGGCCAGTTCACCAATCTCAAGGAACAGGCGCGCTCGCTTGGACTGGAAACGCGCTGGCACGAGGTGGCGCAGGCCTATCACGACGTCAACCTGATGTTCGGCGACATCGTCAAGGTGACGCCGTCGTCGAAAGTGGTCGGCGACATGGCGCTGATGATGGTGAGCCAGGACCTCACCGTCACCGATGTCGAGAACCCGGCGAAGGACATCGCCTTCCCGGACTCGGTTGTCTCGATGCTGCGCGGCGATCTCGGCCAGTCGCCCGGCGGATGGCCGCAAGCGCTGCAGAAGAAGGCGCTCAAAGGCGAAAAGCCGATCACCGTCCGGCCGGGCTCGCTGCTCAAGCCGGCGAACCTCAAGGCCAGCCGCAAGGAGATCGAGGAGAGGCTCGAGCGCAAGCTCACAGAGTTCGAATTCGCCTCCTGGCTGATGTATCCGAAGGTCTTCACCGACTTCGCCGCCGCTCAGGAGACCTATGGCCCGGTCAGCGTGTTGCCGACCCCGACCTATTTCTACGGCATGAAGTCCGAAGACGAGATCTTCGTCGACATCGAGAAGGGCAAGACGCTGGTGATACGCTGCCAGGCGTTCGGCGACGTCGACGAAAAAGGCATGGTCACCGTCTTCTTCGAACTCAACGGCCAGCCGCGCCGCGTGAAGGTGCCGGACCGCGCGCACGGCGCCTCGGCCGCCAAGGCGCGGCGCAAGGCCGAGCCGGGCAACGAGGCGCATGTCGGCGCGCCGATGCCGGGCGTGGTGTCGGCTCTTGCTGTGGCGCCAAGCCAGGCGGTCAAGGCGGGCGACGTGCTGCTCTCGATCGAGGCGATGAAGATGGAGACCGCGTTGCACGCCGAGCGCGACGGGGTGGTGGCCGAAGTGCTGGTCAAGGCCGGCGACCAGATCGATGCGAAGGATCTGCTCATCGCCTTCGGCTAAGGTGTGCCGATCTTCCAGGTGAGGCCGGCCTGCAAACCCCGGCTTCCTGCTTCCGACCTCCGCCGCCGAAGCACTCACGAGGCACGTCGCAGTTACAGCTACGGCCGGCGTAGGCCGGTGCCCACGATTCAAGCACGCTCGGCTCCGGCCTTCGCCGGCCGAAGCCTTCACAAGTGTCTCCGCTCTACGAAGGCTACGGCCGGCGTAGGCCGGTTCTCGGAAACCACCGTTCTGGTCGCTTCGCGCCCGTCTTCGACTCCGGCTCGGCCTGACCAGAATCTCAACACCCACCCGGGGCCGTCATGCCGCATCGATAATGTCTTGACCCGCCGCGCCTGCTCGGGCATCGAACCCGCTCCAATTTTGCCGGGCGGGAATCGCCGTGGCGCAAAAAAACGCGGAGAGAAAAATGGCCGACGAGATCACCGAGACCAGCCAGACTGTAGCCGCCGGCCAGCTGCGCGCCATCATCGAGCGCATCGAGCGGCTCGAGGAAGAAAAGAAGACGATTTCCGACGACATCAAGGACGTCTATGCCGAGGCCAAGGGCACCGGCTTCGATACCAAGGCGGTCCGCACCATCGTCCGGCTGCGCAAGAAGGACCAGGCCGAGCGCCAGGAGGAGGAGTCGATCCTCGATCTGTACAAGGCCGCGCTCGGCATGGTGTAAGAGACTGTTTGGAAATCCTACTCCGGCGGCCATCTGATGGCGTTTTCTGCGCTTCCGTTGCTCACGGACCGAAAGTCCGCTGCGCTACGGTTCTCGAAACCACCACCATATGACTCGCCGGAGCGAATTTCGAAACAGTGTCGGCCAGGATGTGCGAGCATTTCGCCATGAGTGAGTTCGACTTCGGCGGCCATCGCGCTTCGGAGTTCCGCCATCGCGGGTTCTGGGCGCTGTTTGCCGAACGGCACCCGGAAGAAAGGCAGCGGCTGGCGCGACGCGGGCCATGGTTCTGGCAGCGCGGAATGCCGGAGTTCGCCCTGGTGCTGTCCATGTATGTTGCGCCCAGCGAGAACGTGGTCGGCGTCTTCTTCGGCCGCAACGAGAAGCTCGGTGCCACGGAGGTCTGGACTCGGCTGATGCCGTTTCAACCGGCGATCGAGGCGCGGCTGAAGCTCAGGCCGGAGCAGAGCGCACAGAATCTCGGCATCAATTCGCAGTGGCGGGTCAACTGTTTTGCCGAGGACAATTGGCCGGCCATGGCCGACTGGCTGGCGACGGAATGCTCGCGCTTCGAGCGCGCCGTTATCGAGGCGCTGGGCGATGAAGCCCGGCCGTAAAGCCGCCAGTTTCGCCCGCGGAGCGGCCGTTTCAGCGTGCCCGGGCCTGGTGGCGGCCGATCTCCTCCAAATGCTGCTGCAGCGCCATCTGGTCGAGCGAATGGATCGGCAGATTCGTGAACAGGCCAATGCGGTTGCTCAACATGCGGTAGGCGTCGGCGAATGCAAAATGCTGCTCGGCATCCATGCCTTTGGCTTTGGATGGATCGGGAACTGCCCAAAGGGCCGTCATCGGATGACCGGCCCAGACCGGACAGCTTTCATTCGCCGCGCTGTCGCAGAGCGTGAAGACGAAGTTCATTTCCGGTGCGTCGGGCCCTGAGAACTCATCCCAGCTCTTCGAGCGAGCGAAGGAAGTATCGTAGCTCAGGCTTTGAAGCAGCTGGATGGCATAGGGGTTGACGGTGCCCGTGGGGTTGGCGCCGGCGGAATAGGCCTTGAAGCGGCGGGCCCCGAGCCGATTGAGAATGGCTTCGCCCATGATCGAGCGGGCCGAGTTGGCGTTGCAGAGAAAGAGTACGTTGTAGACATGATCGCTCATTTTGAACCCCTCCTTCCGGCGCCGCGAAATAACTGACCGGTGGCGCGCGTCGCGCATTGCGGGCCGCCAAATATTGATGGCAGATTTTCCTGTCACATTCGCGTGAGATTTCGCGGGGCCTTGCTTTCCGAAGGGGGTCCGGCATCTTCGGACGCGAAATGAGCACAAGCGAGGCTCAACCGATGGACGATACACATCCGGCCGCGACGGCTTCCGGCAAGGTCGCTGGCCTGGCCGGCTTCTTCAGCGCACGTTGGCGGAGAGGCGTTCCGCTCGACCGGCTGTTCTGGCGCGACATGCTGGTCGCCGGCACGGCGATCAATATCGCTTCGTCCGCGCTGGCGCTTGTCCTGCTTGGGCTGAAGCTGCCGCTCTGGCTGGTGCTCACGGTGCATTTCCTCCCCGTTCCCTACAATATCTTTCTCGCCCTGGCCGTCTGGCGGACGGCGGAAAAGCCCGGCGGGTTCAAGGCGCAGCTGATGATGCTGGGCTCGGCGCTCTGGCTGATCGCGACGGTCGTTGTCTGAATCGAAAAAGGGCGGCCGAAGCCGCCCTTACAAAGCTATGACGAACTGCCTTTCAGGCCGCCGGCTCGAAGCGCAGGGCCACACCATTGATGCAATAGCGCAGGCCGGTGGGTGGCGGGCCGTCCTCGAAGACATGGCCGAGATGGCTGCCGCAACGCGAGCAATGGCACTCGGTGCGAACCATGCCGTAGCTGCGGTCGACGGTCGTCTCGATCGAGCCCGGGACCGGATCGTTGAAACTCGGCCAGCCGGTGCCGCTTTCGAACTTCAGCTTGGATTCGAACAAAGGCTGGTCGCAGCCGACGCAGAAGAAAGTGCCCGCGCGTTTCTCGTAAAGCAGGGCGCAACTGCCGGGACGCTCGGTGCCGTGGTTGCGCATGACGGCGTACTGCTCCGGCGTCAGCCGGGCGCGCCACTCGGCATCGGTGCGGGTGACGGGATAGGCGTGGGTGTCCATTGAATCTCCTCGGCCTTGGCGGCTCGTTGTTGGTTGGCAGCCTGTATTCGTGCAAACATAGGCCTTTGTTACAGGCGCTGCCAGCGGAAGGGCGCTAGTGCTTCCTCGAAAGCTGCTTCGTTGCCGCTTCGAGCCCGGCAAGCGTGAGCGGGAACATGCGGCCGCTGAAGATGTCGCTGATCATCGCGATGGAATGGGTGTAGCGCCAGTTCTTCTCAGCTTCAGGGTTCAGCCAGACGGCGTTCGGCCATTGCTGCAACAGCCGTGCGAGCCAGACGCTGCCGGCTTCCGGGTTCCAGTGCTCGACCGAGCCGCCGGGATGCGCGATCTCGTAAGGGCTCATCGATGCGTCGCCGACCACGATCACCTTATAGTCCGGGCCGTATTTGTGGAGCAGGTCGAAGGTCGGGATCGTCTCGGCGAGGCGGCGGCGGTTGTCCTTCCAGACGCGCTCGTAAAGGCAGTTGTGGAAGTAGAAATACTCGAGCTGCCGGAACTCGGCGCGGGCGGCCGAGAAAAGCTCCTCGACGCTCCTGATGTGATCGTCCATCGAGCCGCCGACATCGAAGAACATCAAAAGCTTCACCGCATTGCGCCGCTCGGGTCGCGTCTTGACGTCGAGATAGCCGTGTTCGGCTGTGGCATGGATGGTGCCGGGCAGGTCGAACTCCTTCTCGGCGCCCTCCCGCACCCAGCGGCGCAGCCGCTTCAGCGCCACCTTGATGTTGCGGGTGCCAAGCTCGACCGCGTCGTCGAAGTTCTTGAACTCGCGCTTGTCCCACACCTTCACGGCACGGCGGTGACGGCTTTCGTGCTGACCGACACGCACGCCTTCTGGATTATAGCCATAGGCGCCGAAGGGCGAGGTGCCGCCTGTGCCGATCCATTTCGAACCGCCCTGGTGGCGACCCTTTTGCTCCTCCAGGCGCTGCTTCAGCGTCGCCATCAGCTTCTCAAAGCCGCCCAGCGCCTCGACCAGCTTTTTCTCCTCTTCGCTTAGGTGCTTTGCGGCAAGCCGGCGCAGCCATTCCTCGGGAATATTGGCGACATCGACGGCGTCCGGGCCGGCGAGCGCTTCGACGCCCTTGAAGACATGCGCGAACACCTGATCGAAACGGTCGATATGGCGCTCGTCTTTCACCAGGGCAGAGCGGGCGAGGTAGTAAAAACCCTCGACGTCATAGTCGACCAACCCAGCTTCCAGGCCTTCCAGCAGCGACAGATATTCCCTGAGCGAAACGGGAACCCGCGCGGCCTTCAATTCGAGGAAGAAGGGGATGAACATTTGCGCTTTATAGCAAATCGTATTCGATGAAGCCCGTCCGCCGCGCGACACGGTCATACAGCCGGCGTGCGGTGGCGTTGGTTTCGTGCGTCATCCAGTAGACGTTCTTGACGCCGATCTTGCCGGCCTCGTCCTGCACAGCTTTGATCAACGCCGCGCCAACACCCTTGCCGCGCATCTCAGGGTCGGCGAACAAATCCTGCAGATAGCAGTTGTTGACCTCTGACCAGCAGGACCGGTGATAGAGATAGTGCGTCAGGCCTACGGCCTTGCCGTCGAGCGTGGCGATGAAACCCTTCGGCTCGAACTCACCAGGCGTGAACAAGCGTTTCCACGTGACGTCATAAACCGCGTCCGGCAGCTTGGTCTCATAAAAGGTGAGGTAGGCGGTCCACAGGCGGCGCCAGTCGGCGTGATCGGACTCGGCAAGCGGGCGAACAGTGGTCTCGGGCATTTTTTCCTCCAATGCTTTGGGTCCGAAGCTGCGACGGCGGCCGCTTGCCGGCAACGGTCCACAGCAGGAGAAAGCGCTATTACTGGCGCCTGGCCATGAAGGCCAGGCGTTCGAAGAGGTGCACGTCCTGCTCGTTCTTGAGCAGCGCGCCATGCAGCTTCGGCAACATGTTCTTCGGATCGGCGCGGAGATCCTCCGGCGCGATGTCGTCGGCGACCAGCAAGCGGATCCAGTCGAGCGCCTCGGAGGTGGATGGTTTCTTCTTCAGCCCGGGCACGTCGCGGATCTCGTAGAACTGGGTGAGTGCGGCCCGCACGAGATTCTGCTTGATGCCGGGATAATGCACGTCGACGATCCGGTGCAGCGTCTCGATATCGGGGAAGCGGATATAGTGGAAAAAGCAGCGGCGCAGAAAGGCGTCCGGCAGCTCCTTCTCGTTGTTGGAGGTGATGATGACGATGGGCCGAAATTCGGCGCGGATGGTCTCGCCGGTCTCGTAGACGAAGAACTCCATCCGGTCGAGTTCCTGCAGGAGATCATTCGGGAATTCGATGTCGGCCTTGTCGATCTCGTCGATCAGGAGAACGACCTTTTTCGGTGCCGCGAAGGCGTCCCACAGCTTGCCGCGCTTGATGTAATTCCTGATGTCGCTGAACCGGTCGTCGCCGAGCTGGCTGTCGCGCAGCCGCGAGACGGCGTCATACTCGTAGAGGCCCTGCTGCGCCTTGGTGGTCGATTTGACGTTCCATTCGATGAAATCGAGGCCGAGCGCCGCCGCCACCTGGCGGGCGAGTTCAGTCTTGCCGGTGCCTGGCTCGCCCTTGACCAGCAACGGTCGCTCCAGTGCGATCGCGGCGTTGACCGCCACCATCAAATCCTTGTCGGCGACGTAAGCCGCGGTGCCTTCGAAACGCATTTCTTCTCCTGATCGTTCGGCCGCGACCGTAAGGACGCTGCCCAGGCTGTGCAAGGCGTAGCAACGCCGCAAGGCCCACGACGCAAATTTTGCCGGCGCTTGGACCGGTGTCCTTCTGGCGCTCGCTCAACCATCGGCCTATATTGGTTTTGGCGGTCTGCGCTTCCCGGCCGGAGAAACTTATCCCCGGGGCCTTATCGATCCTTAGGGAGCTGTCCCTGGGAAGACCCGTGGGTTTTCTCACACGGCGCCCACCTACTTTGTAGGCACCCGGGATCGACCTCTCCACCGGTTGTGTGGATCGCCACTCTCCCGTTTTTGAAATTGATGCGGTAGAAAGCGTCGCTCCTGCAACTTCGTCCGGATACGACCTTTTCTAACGTCTGCGCATGACCTCAACAAAAGACCTGAAAAAACAGCTTCGCAAGGAAGCTCTGGCGCGGCGGGATGCGCTGGACGAATTCTGGCGGGTCGAGATCGCGCTCGAAATGGCCGAGACGGCGCGTGACCAGATCGCCGTCGAACCGGGCCAGATCGTCTCCGGCTTCTGGCCGATGCGCTCCGAGGTCGATGTGCGGCCGCTGATGTTCGCGCTGCGCGAGAAAGGCGCCAGGCTTTGCCTCCCGGCGATCCTCGACAAGACAACCATCGTCTTCCGCGAGCTGGTGCGCGGCGCGCCAATGGTCGAGATGGGTTTCGGCACGGTCGGACCGCACGAGGAGGCCGAAGAGCTCGACCCCTCGCTCATGTTTGTTCCGCTCGCGGCTTTCGACGCGCGCGGCCACCGCATCGGCTACGGCGCCGGCTATTACGACCGGGCGATCGCCAGGCTGGCCGACAAGGGGCTGACGCCACGGCTGGTCGGCATCGCCTTCGACTGCCAGGAGGTTTCGATGGTGCCGGATGAAAACCACGACGTGATCATCCCGGAAATACTCACCGAGAGCGGGTTGCGCCGGTTCACGCCGCAATTGTAGAAAAGCGGTTGAGAAACGCATGATCTTTTGCGGAAAGTCATGCAGCTTTTGCTTGGCGGACTTTCGACGCGGGATCGTATGAGACTTCTCTTCCTCGGCGACATGGTCGGAAAAACTGGGCGCACGGCGGTGTGGGAACAGCTGCCGGGCTTGATCTCCGACTTCAAGCTCGACTTCGTCATCGTCAACGGCGAGAACGCCGCCGGCGGCTTCGGCATCACCGAAGAGATATTTCGCGAGACGATCGCGGCGGGCGCGGATGTCGTCACCACCGGCAACCATGTCTGGGACCAGCGCGACGCGCTGGTCTTCGCGCCGCGCGAGGAGCGCTTCCTGCGCCCCTCCAATTTTCCGAAGGGCACGCCGGGGCGCGGTTCCGGCGTCTATATCGCCAGGAACGGAGCGCGCGTGCTGGTCGCCAACATCATGGGCCGCGTCTTCATGCATCCCGAGCTCGACGACCCGTTCCAGGCCGGCGAGCGCGAGCTTGCCGCCTGTCCGCTTGGCGAGCAGGCCGACGCGGCGGTGATCGATTTCCATGCCGAGGCGACTTCGGAAAAGATGTGCTTCGCGCATTTCGTCGACGGCCGCGCCAGCCTTGTGGTCGGCACCCACACGCACCAGCCGACCGCCGATCATCAGATACTCAACGGCGGCACCGCCTATATTTCGGACGCCGGCATGTGCGGCGACTATGATTCCTCGCTCGGCATGGACAAGGAAGAGCCGCTCAACCGCTTCCTGTCGAAAGTGCCGAAGGGCCGCTTCGAGGCGGCGAATGGACCGGCGACGCTCTGCGGCGTCGGCGTGGAACTCTCCGACCGCACCGGGCTCGCCGAGAAGATCGCGCCGTTTCGCCGCGGGCCGAGACTGGAGGAAACCGCGCCGTCCTTCTGGTCGTGACATTGATATGAGCACCGGTCGTACCTAACTGGCGACGAAACCCGTGAAAACTGCTCTAGATCGTAGAGGGGACGACCTCCATGCAGCTTGTCGAGTTCCTGGCGCCGCACTTTGCCTTTGTCTCCGATCCCACAGCGTGGATCGCACTGCTCACGCTGGTGGTGCTGGAGGTGGTGCTCGGCATCGACAATCTGATCTTCATCTCGATCCTGACCAACAAGCTGCCGGAAGCGCAGCGCGCCCGCGCCCGCAAACTCGGCATCTCGGCGGCACTGGGCATGCGGCTGGTGCTGCTCGCCACGATCTCGATCATCGTGCAATTGACGACGCCGGTGTTCACGGCGTTCGGGCATGGCTTTTCCTGGCGCGACCTGATCCTGATCGCCGGCGGCCTGTTCCTTGTCTGGAAGGCGACCAAGGAAATCCACCACACGGTCGATCCGCAGGATCATCAGGACTCGATGGTGGGCGGCACACTGCAGATGAGCCTGGCCGGCGCGATCTTCCAGATCCTGCTGCTTGATCTCGTCTTCTCGATCGATTCCATCATCACCGCCGTCGGCATGACCGACGAGATCGCCATCATGTACATCGCTGTCATCGTAGCGGTGAGCGTGATGATGCTGGCCGCGACGCCGCTCGCCAACTTCATCGCCAAGAACCCCACAATCGTCATGCTGGCGCTCGGCTTCCTGCTGATGATCGGCATGACGCTGATTGCCGACGGCATGGGCTATCACGTGCCCAAGGGCTACATCTACGCCGCCATGGGTTTTTCCGCGCTGGTCGAGGGCCTCAACATGCTGGCGCGGCGTCGAAAGAAGCAGCGGTCCGGCGGCGGGCACTAAGCTAGGGCAGGTTGATCTGCCAGGAAACGCCGAAGCGGTCGTTGAGCCAAGCGAAACGGCGGCTGAAGCCGTAATTGCCGGTCGGCATCAGAAACGCGCCGTCCTTGGCCAGCACCCCGACAATGCGATCGAGCTCCTCCTCGGAGGAACAGTCGACGAAGAGCGAGAACGACGGCGTGAAGGTGAAGGCGTGATGCACGGGGCTGTTGAAGACCATGACCTCCGTGCCGCCGATCAAGACGCGGGCCAGCTTGAGCGTCCCTTCGGGTCCGTCCTCACCGGCGCCATAGCGTGTGAGGTCGACGACGCGGCTTTCCGGAACGGTGTCGCAATAGAGGGTCATGGCCTCCTCGGCCCCATCTTCGAACATCAGAAACGGCGTTACTTTCACGGCCGGCCTCCTTGCTCAGAGGGGGTCAAATGTTGGTCTCGTTGGCCGGCTCGCCTTTCATCTCGGCGCGATAGTAGCCGTCGCGCAAATTGATGCCGTATTCGAGATAGGCCTTCATGCAGGCGAGCATCTGCGACCAGCCCTCGCAATTGAGGTAGGATTTCTTAAGGCCGATCTCGCCTTCGTGCCAGCCGGCCTCGGCGATGGTGACGAAGGTGCCGCCGTCGTCCAACGGCTCGAAATTCATCTCGATGCGCGTCTTGTAGGCCGGCTTGCCTTCAGTGTCGGTCGCGTCCCAGCGCAGCACGATGCGCTTGTCCTTGATCACCTCGTCGACCTCGACCGGCACCGTTTTCCACCAGGTGACGGTGGTGCCGGCGACCAGTGGAGCGGAGGCGCCGCCAATGGTGGTGAAATAGCCGCTGAGCTTCGTCGGGTTGATCACGGCGTCGAAGACCTCGGCGACCGGCTTGCCGATGCGTCCGGAAATCCTGAATCCAAGAGACATATCCACAGCTCCTTCCTTGCCGCCCGAAACGATATGTTATAGGAATATAACATGTCAAGCCAAACCTCGGAAGATCGTATTTTCAAGGCCTTGGCGCACTCGCGCCGGCGCGAGCTGCTCGATCGGCTCAAGGATCAGCCGCAGACCACCGGGGCGCTCTGCGAGGCTTTCCCAGACATGGACCGCTGCACGGTCATGATGCATCTGAAGGTGCTGGAAGAGGCCGATCTGGTCGTGGCGAGGCGCGAGGGGCGCGAGCGCTGGAACCATCTCAACGCGCTGCCGATCAAGCAGATCCACGACCGCTGGATCAGCCAATATGCCGGCCACGCGATCAGCATCCTCGACCGGCTGAAATCGGATCTGGAGGGATGATGCCGCGTTGCAAGGGTAATCTCGTCTGCCCGCCGTCAGGGTCGACGGTCCGGCTGGACGAATTGAGCCGATTTAACTATAAGCCGGCCATTCCGACAGAGAGCGCCGCCGGCCTTCGCAGGGCATGCTTGCAGCGTTCTGAAATTTTAGATTCGAGCATTTGCCGATGCCGGGTGATCGCGCCCGGCAGAAAAATGCTCTAGCCGAACACGACAGGGGTGCCATGGCTGGCCATTCGCAGTTCAAGAACATCATGCACCGCAAGGGCCGCCAGGACGCGGTGCGGTCGAAAATGTTTTCCAAGCTGGCACGCGAAATCACCGTCGCCGCCAAGACCGGCACGCCGGACCCGGCGATGAACCCGCGGCTGCGCCTTGCGGTGCAGAACGCCAAGGCCGTGTCGATGCCGAAGGACAACATCCAGCGCGCCATCAACAAGGCGTCTGCCGGCGATGCCGAGAACTACGAAGCCGTGCGCTACGAAGGCTACGGTCCCGGCGGCGTAGCGCTGATCGTCGAGGTGCTGACGGACAATCGCAACCGCTCGGCGTCCAATGTGCGCGCCGCCTTCACCAAGGCCGGCGGGGCGCTCGGCGAAACCGGCTCGGTGTCGTTCATGTGGAACCGTGTCGGCGAGATCTATTACCCCGCTTCGGCCGGCAGCGCCGACAAGGTCATGGAAGCCGCGATCGAGGCCGGTGCCGACGATGTGGAGTCGGACGAGGAAGGCCACACCGTCTATTGCAGCTTCGAAAATCTCGGCGAGGTATCGAAGTCGCTCGAAGCCGCGCTCGGCGAGGCGGAGTCGGTCAAGCCGATCTGGCAGCCGCAGAACAACGTCCCGGTCGATGAAGAACGGGCGCAGTCGCTGATGAAGCTAGTCGCCACCCTCGAGGACGACGACGACGTGCAGAGCGTGTACGCCAATTTCGAGGTCGACGACGAAACGATGGCCAAGCTCAGCGCGGCCTGATCGCTGACATATGAGCGAAGCTCAATCCGACATGAGCGAGAAGCCGCTGCCTGCCATCCGCATCACCTACTGCACGCAATGCCAATGGCTGCTGCGCGCCGGCTGGATGGCGCAAGAGCTTCTGTCGACCTTCGGCACCGATCTCGGCGAGGTGACGCTGGTGCCAGGCACCGGCGGCATCTTCACGATCTCCTGCAACGACCAGCTTATCTGGGAGCGCAAGCGCGACGGCGGTTTTCCGGACGCGGCGAAGCTCAAGCAGCTGGTCCGCGATATCATCGACCCGGAGCGTGACCTGGGACACGCCGACCGCAAAACGCACAAGAAGACAGACCCTGCCTGAGGCGGGGTTCTTTGTACTCGCTGGCCGTTCTCTTCAAGTCAGCGCCAGAATGAAGCAGGCCATCGCCACGATCGCGGTGATGGTGCGGACGTGGTTCCACATCACCCATTGGCTCAGATGGTTCGCCCACACGGCGGCGCCGGTGCTGCTGGCCGGGTCGACGGCGGCCAGCGCGTTGTTGAGCGGTACGTTGAAGACCATGGTCACGATCGGGTTGCCGACGAGATAAATTACGGCGCCGGCAAGCAGCCAGTACGAGCCCGATTGGCTCCAGCCCATGATGCCGGCGGCAATCAGCACCAGGCAGATGAGGCCGGTGCCGAAAAGCGCTGTCATGAAGGCGGGCGTAATCACCGTGATGTTGATCGAATTCATCGCTGCGATGCCGGCTGGGACGGGCAGCCTGGCAAGCGCCGCCATGACGAAATTGGAAAAGGCGAAGAAGACGCCGCCAAGCACGCCGGAGCCGATCGCGGCAATAAAGGTGAGGGCGGGAAGAAGTTTCATCATCTCAGTTGCTCCAGACGCCGCTGGCGGCGGTTTCGGTTGCGTAGGCGGAAAAGTCCTTCGGCCGGCGGCCGAGCGCGCGCTGCACGCCGTCGGTCAGCGTCTCGTTGCGGCCGTCGAGCACCTCGGTGAAGAGCTCGTTGAGCAGCCAGGCGAATTCCGGCGGCAGGTTGTGCGCAGCCATCGTTTCGGTGAATTGGGCATGCGAGATCTGCCGATAGCGGATGTCGCGGCCAGTGGCTTTGCCGATTTCGGCGACCGCCGCTGCAAAGCTCAGCAGCCTCGGGCCGGTGAGCTCATAAAGCTGGCCGACATGGCCCGGCTCCGTCAGCACGGTTTCGGCGACATCGGCGATATCGTCGACATCGACGAAGGGTTCGCCGACAGCGCCGACCGGCAGGGCGACTTCGCCTTCGAGGATGGATTCGATGAGAAAGCCCTCGCTGAAATTCTGCGAGAACCATGCGCAGCGCAGGATCGTCCAATCGGCGCCGGAGGTCTTCACCATTTCCTCGGCGCGCTGAGCCTCAGTCTCGCCGCGGCCGGACAGCAGCACGAGCCGCTTGATGCCGCGCTCGACGGCAAGTCTGGCGAACGCCTCGACCGTTTCTGCGGCGCCCGGCACCGCGATGTCAGGATAGTAGCTGATGTAGACGGCGCCGATGCCGTCCAAGGCTGCATCCCAAGTGCTTCTGTCCAGCCAGTCGAAGGACGGTTTGCCTGCGCGGGAGCCAATCCGCACAGTGACGTTGCGGGCGGTCAGCCGCTCGGCCAGACGGCGGCCGGTCTTGCCAGTGCCGCCCAGGATCAAAATCGGTTTCCCTGTCGTCTCAGTCATCTCGATTTCCTCTTTTCCTAACATGAGTAATCCTCACATTTGCAAAACGTGATAAACCCTCGTATTTTGCGAGTCAAGCCAGTTCTCAAGGATCTTTCGGAGGAAGCCATGGAAGGCAGCGTTGCCGCGAAGCCCGACCAGGAGATCGCCGTGGCCCGGCGAGCGCCGACGCAGCAGCGCAGCCGCGAGCGCGTCGAGCGGATGCTTGCCGCCGCCTCGGCGCTGATTGCCGAGCAAGGCAGCGATGCCATGCGCATGGGCGAGGTGGCGGAAAGAGCAGGGGTGTCGATCGGCTCGCTCTACCAGTTCTTTCCCGACAAGCGGGCGATCGTCTGGGCGCTGGCCGAGCGCTACACCGCCGAAAGCCAGGCTTGCATCGCGTCAGCGCTGAAGGACGTCAGCGACGCCGAAGGACTGAAGCGGGCGTTTTCCGAGCTGGTCGATATCTATTACGGGATGTTCCTGGCCGAACCGGTGATGCGCGACATCTGGTCGGGCACGCAGGCCGACAAGGCGCTGCGCGAACTCGAACTGGCCGACAGCCGGGCCAATGCCCGATTCCTGGTCGCGGTGCTGAAGCGGCTGAGGCCCCGTGCCGATCCGGTCGCGCTGGAAACGTCGGCTTTCCTCGTCTGGCAGATGGGCGAGGCGGTCATGCGGCTGGCGATCTCCGTCGACCGGGAGGAAGGCGACAGGCTGGTTGCGGCCTACAAGTGCATGGCGCTGAGGCAACTGGTGGAAGGGTAGGTACAACCTGGCCGGTTTTCCCGCAGCGTCGGCGATTGGCGAAACCGGCGGTGGGAGCGCCGGCCTGCCGGCACCTTCTCCGGTATAGTGACGGGGAGAAGGGAGCTGAAACCAACAAAAAACCCGCCTCGAAGGCGGGTTTTTGATCTGCGACGACGCGTAGAGGTTTAGAGGCCGAAACCTTCGAAACGCTTCTTGAACTTCGACAGGCGGCCGCCGCGGTCGAGCAGGGTCTGCTGGCCGCCGGTCCAGGCCGGGTGCGTGGTCGGGTCGATGTCGAGGTTCATCGTGTCGCCTTCCTTGCCCCAGGTCGAGCGGGTCAGGTATTCGGTGCCGTCGGTCATGACGACCTTGATGGTGTGGTAGTCGGGATGGATATCGGCCTTCATTGTCGTGTTCCTGGCTTGCCGGCGCTGGTGACGGGCCGATGGCCTGCGTCGATGCGCCCCTTTTTAAAACTCGAAGCCGCAGCTAATGAAAAGCCACGGCTTCTAAAACGGTCGGCGAGCCTATACATCAGCCGGAATTGAATCACAAGGCCGCGGCAGGCGCATATTGAAGCGCATGACCAACACACGGCCAGAGGAAACGCTCATGGCGGATATCGGTGGCAGTGGTGACGAGCGCAGGCGCTCGGTCCGGCCGCTCAGGAACCTTTTTCCGTACATCATGCAGTACCGCAAACTGGCGGTCGGCGCGATCATATCGCTGATCGTCGCGGCAGGAACGACGCTGGCCCTGCCGATGGCCGTGCGGCGCATGATCGACCACGGCTTCCAGGCGGCGGGCTCCACCTTCATTGCCGAGTATTTCGCCGCACTGGTTCTGATGGCTGCCGTGCTGGCGGCAGCGTCCGCCAGCCGCTACTACTTCGTCATCACGCTCGGCGAGCGGGTCGTCGCCGACATCCGCCGCGATGTCTTTTCCCATGTCACGACGCTTTCGCCGGCCTTTTTCGATCGCGCGCAGTCGGGCGAGATCGTCTCGCGGCTTGCCGCGGATACCACGCAGGTGAAGTCGGCGGTCGGCGCCACGGCGTCGGTGGCGCTGCGCAATCTCATCCTTGGCCTCGGCGCCGTGGCGATGATGGTCTTCACCAGCCCGAAACTTTCCGGCCTGGTGCTGGCCGCCATCCCGCTGATCGTCTTGCCGCTGGTCGCCTTCGGCCGTTCGGTGCGGCGCAAGTCGCGGCTGGCGCAGGACACGCTGGCGGAAGCCACCGCCTATGCCAGCGAGCAGATCGGCGCCGTGCGCACGCTGCAGGCCTTCACCAACGAGAAGCTGGTGACAGGGCGCTTCTCGGCCGCCGTCGAGGCCGCCTTCGAGGCGGCGCGCACGTCGGTCTTCGCCCGCTCCTTTCTCACCTTCTTCGCCATCTTCATGATCTTTTCATCGGTGGTGGCGGTGCTCTGGTTCGGCTCGCGCGACGTGCTTGCCGGCACGATGTCGGCCGGCACGCTCGGCCAGTTCCTGCTCTATTCGGTGTTCGCCGCCGGCGCGCTCGGCGCGCTGTCGGAAGTCTGGAGTGAGCTGTCGCAGGCGGCCGGCGCCGCCGAGCGTCTGACCGAGATCCTGGCCGAGAAGCCCGCCATCCAGTCGCCCGCCAATCCGCAGCCACTGCCGGCCAAGGCCAAGGGCGCCATCAGCTTCGACGATGTTTCCTTCTCCTATCCGGCGCGGCCCGACCGGGCCGCCGTGCATGGGCTGAGCTTCCAGGTGAAGCCCGGCGAGACGGTGGCGATCGTCGGTCCTTCGGGCGCAGGAAAAAGCACCGTCTTCTCGCTGATCCTGCGCTTCTACGATCCGGAGAGCGGCCGTGTCGTCATCGACGGCGTCGACCTGCGCCAGGCCGATCCGGCCGCAATCCGCCAGCGCATCGCCATCGTGCCGCAGGACGTGACCATCTTCGCGGCAAGTGCTGCCGACAATATCGGCTTCGGCCGGCCGGGCGCCAGCGATGCCGAGATCGAGGCGGCGGCAAAGGCGGCGCTTGCCGACGAATTCATCGGCAAGCTCGAAAAGGGGTATGACAGCCAGGTCGGCGAGCGCGGCGTGACGCTTTCGGGCGGCCAGCGCCAGCGCGTGGCGATCGCCCGCGCCATTCTGCGCGACGCGCCGATTCTTTTGCTCGACGAGGCGACCTCAGCGCTCGATGCCGAAAGCGAGACGCTGGTGCAGACGGCGCTGGAGCGGCTGATGCGCGGCCGCACCACCATCGTCATTGCCCACCGGCTGGCGACGGTGCTCAAGGCAGACCGGATTCTCGTCATGGAAGGCGGTCGTATCGTCGAGGAAGGCACGCATCAGAGCCTGGTCGCCAAGGGCGGCACCTATGCGCGGCTCGCCAAGCTGCAGTTCGAGACCGGCGCCAGCGCCTTCCGCGGCGCGGCGGAGTAATGAGACCTCAGCCGGCTTGCCAATCCGCCAGCAGCACAACGCCGCCAAACTGCGCGGCCCTTGGCAATGTGGCGCTGGTCAGCGGTGACAAAAGTGCCGCCACGTTCAAGCGCCATCGCGTGATGGATACCGTCGAATAGCGTGGGATAACCATTGCCTGGTGCGGCTGACGTCGCGATTTTCTCGGCTGTTGCCAAGTCCTGCATGGTCGGTTCTTCGATCGCCAGCCCCAGTTCTCGAGATTGATCGAAAAGCTGGCCGACCACGGTGAGCGGCAATTCGACATGCAAAGCGGCCGAAAGAGCCTCGTACAGCACTACCGATGGAGCGAGAAAGCCCCGTCCCTGCTCCAGCATGCGATCGACCAAGTTGTGCGCGGCCTCGCTGTCGTCTACTTGCTTGAAAGCTTCACGAAAACCGAAGCATCGACGACGATCATTCCTTGCTGCCTTTGAAAACGCCAAGCGGACGGCCATCCCATTTCATGCGCCGGGTGCGAAGGAAGTCAGTGGTGCTTTCGCCTTTGGCGCTGGAATTGCGCGGCAATTCATCCAGCATTCTTTTAAGGCGGTTCACAGCGACTGCACGCAACGCCTGATCGATCGCTTTTTCGACGAAACGAGACCTCTCGCTTTTCGGCACTTCATCCTCAAGCCGACCTTTTACGTCCGCGGCGATGGAAAAGGTGGCGCGTTCTTTCGAGACTGAGATTCCCACGGTGCACTCGCCCAATTCATACGAAAATGTATGCTTTTGGAGTATGAAGATCAAATCGTGCTCTGTCGGCGTTATCCATAACGCCTGCGCAGATGCTCGGTGAAATAGGCGGCGTTGAGCTTCTCGCCGGTGGCGCGCTCGAGCAGCTCCGGCGTCGACCAGCGCGAGCCCTGCGACCAGATATTGTCGCGTCGCCAGTTATTGATCGCACTGAAATCGCCTTTGGCGAGGTCTTCGTCCGCAAATGGATGTTCTCTCCCCAAGGCGGCCCATTGCTGCGCCGCCATCATGGCGCCCAGCGTATAGGACGGGAAATAGCCGAACGCGGCACTGGGCCAGTGCACGTCCTGCATCGGCCCGTCGGCCGGGTTGTCGATGGTCGACAGGCCGAGATAATCGCGCATCTTGGCGTCCCAGGCCTCGGGCAGGTCGGCGGCTTCCAGCCGGCCTGAGACAAGCTCCTGCTCGAGCTCGTAGCGCAGGATGACATGCAGCGGATAGGTGACCTCGTCGGCGTCGACGCGGATGAAGCCGCGTTCCACATGATGGACATGCGGCAGGATGTCGTCGAGCGACCAGGGTTCGCCGAGATGCTTCTCGACAACCGACAGCGCCCAGCGCCAGAAGGCGGGGTTGCGGCCGATCTGCTTTTCGACGAACAGGCTCTGGCTCTCATGCACGGCCATGCCGCGTGCCTTGCCGAGCGGCCAGTGCGACCAGGCTTTCGGCAGATTCTGTTCGTAAAGCGCGTGGCCGGTCTCGTGCAGCACCCCCATCAGCGCCGACAGGAAATCGGAAGTCTTGTAGCGGGTGGTGATGCGCACATCGGTCGGCACGCCGCCGCAGAAGGGATGGTGCGACACCGACAGCGAGCCATGGGTGAGATCGAAGCCGACCGCCGCCATCATGGCAAGACCAAGCTCGCGCTGCTTCTCGACGGCGTAGCTGCCGGAGAGCGGCTTGAGCGCATGCTTCGCCAGCCGCGCATCCTGCACGGCCAGCGCATGCGGCAGGAAATCCTTGAGGAAAGCCTTCAGCACGACAAACACCGGCGTGATGTCGGCGGCGCGGTTGCCGGGATCGTACTGCTCCATCAGCGCGTCATAGGGGGCGAGGCCGAGCGCCTCGGCGCGCAGCGCCGCCTCTTCCCGCACCAGCGCCACGACGCCTTCCAACGCCGGCAGGAAACCCGCCCAGTCATTCTTGGCGCGCAGGTCGCGCCAAAGCTGCTCGGAGCGCATGCGCGCCGTGGTCTGGCGCTCGACAAACTCGACCGGCAGGCAGGTGAGATTGGTATATTGCCGGCGCAGTTCCTTGACCGCAGCCTGCTGCTCGTCGTTCAGCGGTTCGGCTTCGGCGGCGGCGATCCAGTCGCCGATCTCCGGCGCGGTAGCCTGGGCGTGCAGCATCCCGGCCAGCGCCGACATCGCCTCGGCGCGCTTCTCGCCGCCGCCAACCGCCATGTGGGTCGCCTCATCGGCGCCGAGGATGGCCAGCGCATGCTCCAGCGCTTCGAGCCTGTGGCCGAGTTGATCGAGTTCTTGGAAGGACATGGATAATTTCCGGCTGCAAGTGGGTTGGCGCGAAAAGATACCAAGGCGCGCAGCTTGGCAACCCTGATCCGCCCGTTCCGGATCAGCCCATCTTGCCTTGCAACAGCGCTGCGTGATCAATGCTTGGGGCCAACGAGCGGAGGGGACAATGATCGGCAATATCCTGACGGGGCTGGTGGCGCTGATCCACTGCTACATCGTCTATCTGGAGATGGTGCTGTGGGACACGCCGCGCGGCCACAAGGCGTTCAACCTCAAGCCGGACTTCGCCAGCGCCTCGAAAGTGCTCGCCGCCAACCAGGGACTCTATAACGGCTTCCTTGCGGCAGGCCTGATTTGGGGCCTTTATCTCGGCACCGGGGGGTTCCAGATCAAGATGTTCTTCCTGCTTTGCGTTGCCGTAGCCGGCCTCTATGGCGGGGCGAGCGTCGGCCGGAAGATCCTGTTCGTCCAGACGCTGCCTGCGGTGCTTGCCATTATCGCGCTTTGGCTCGGCCGGTGACTGAAAAAAGGACGCCCTCGGGCCAGGTCCCTCGGGCGCCAGATCGTCCCTTCCATGTCTCGAACGGCTATCGCGGACCGAAACCGCTCAGCCGTTCGGATAGTGACCGCCGTCGGCGCCGTCGCCCATCAGGAAGCCGCTGCCGGTATCGAGTCTCAGCTTCTGGTCAACATTGTCGAGACGGCGCAGCAGGTCGTGATATTGCGCGGCGGGAATCCTGCCGTGATCCGAAGCGGCTACGTGCTCGGCCACCTGGCTGATATGCGCGGCGCGCATATGCAGTTGCTGCGCTTCTGAGGCCGAGATGTCGTTTGCTTGCCGCGCGTCGGCGATGCCCTGATCCACACCCTGGACCTGCTCGATGAGGCTGGTCACCCGCGGTCCGGTGAAGTCGGTTGGATCGGTTGCGTCGAGAGCGCCCTTGTGATGTCCGGCGGCGTAGGCGCCGGCGAGCGGAGCGGCGATCAGAACCGCGGCGAGAGTTGCAGTCTTGAGAGATGTTAAAGCGCGCATGACGGCGCATCCTCCTGCTGGGGAAGGAGCGGCCATCCCGCTCTGCTTCCGAGCTAGTGGGCCGTCCGGTTCCGTCGCGTCGCGATGGGAGGCATCGCCGGCGGTTCCCGGCCCTGCGCAGCAAATTAGGGCCGCCAAGTCGCCGAGTGTAATTAAAAAAAGATAATGTTTTCAGGCCTTGCCGACGGGCCGCTGCGCGCTAGAGTTGAGCCGGCGAACAAATTCGCGTGAGTTCGCGTGATGCCGGATCAACGTTCGGTGAGCTTCAGTTCAATTCGGCGGTTCTTGCTGCGCGCCTCATCCGTGTCGGCCGGATCGAGCGGCTGGAATTCGCCGAAGCCGGCGGCTACCAGCCGGTTCGCCGGCACGCCGTTCTCGATCAGGAACTTCACCACCGAGGTCGCGCGAGCCGTCGACAGTTCCCAGTTGTCGCGATAGCGGCCGGTGCCGGACAACGGCTTGTTGTCGGTGTGGCCGTCGACGCGCAGTACCCAGCTGATCTCGGGCGGGATTTCTTTCTGCAGCTCGATGACGGCGTCGGCGAGCTTCTTCATCTCGACCTTGCCGGCATCGTTGATCTCGTCGGAGCCGGTCGGGAACAGCACCTCCGACTGGAAGACGAAGCGGTCGCCGACTATGCGGATGTTCTCGCGGTCGGCGAGGATCTCGCGCAGCCGACCGAAGAAGTCGGAACGGTAGCGGTTGAGCTCCTGAACGCGCTGTGCCAGCGCCACGTTCAGACGGCGGCCGAGATCGGCAATCTTGGTGTTGGACTCGCGGTCGCGCTGCTCGGACACGTTGAGCGCATCCTCGAGTGCTGCGATCTGCTTGCGAAGTGCCGCGATCTGCTGGTTGAGGATCTCGACCTGGCTTAGCGCTTGCTGGCTGATCTGGCGCTGGCTGCTGAGTTCGCCGGACAGCGCGTCTGCCCGCTTGTTGGCCGCGTCGCCGGCGCCGGCGCCCCGCTCCAGCAATTGCTGAAGACGGCTCTTTTCCGCCTCCGCCGCCGATAGCGAGGCCTGCAGATTGGCGAGCGTATCTTCCTTGTCCTGGCTGTTCGAGCGCTCCAGTGCCAGCAACTGCGTCAGCTCGTTGATCTGCGAGTTGAGGCGGCTGAGCACCGTGTCCTTGCCGGAGATTTCGCGGCTGAGCAGGAATTGCGCCAGCACGAACACCGTCAGCAGGAACATGATGGCGAGCAGAAGCGTCGACAGCGCGTCGACGAAGCCCGGCCAATAGTCGATGCGGCGATCGGCGCGCCGCCTTGCCAGCGCCACGTCAGTGCACTCCGGTCTTCTTCAGGGCGTCAGCGATCTTTTCCAGCGTGTTGCGCATCGCCTTCTGTTCGTCCGACTGCGCCTCAACCCAGTCGCGCATGATCTGCTGTTCGGAGCGCATGTTCTTGACCAGCCCGGAAATGCCGTCCGCCAGGTTGGCCATGGCGGTGGCGACGCGCGGGTTGGAGCCGCCGCCATTCTCCTGCAGGCTGCGCAGCCGTTCCGACAGCAGGCGGATCTCCTCCGACGGCTCGGCGCGCACCGAATCCGACACGACGATATCGGACGAGAGATCGGTGACCGAGGACAGCCAGTTCTCGAGCTCGGTGTAGAAGCGGGTCTGGGCGCGGCCGGCCTGCAGGTCGAGGAAGCCGAGCACCAGCGAGCCGGAGAGGCCGAACAGCGAGGACGAGAAGGCCGTGCCCATGCCGGCGAGCGGCGCAGACAGGCCCTGCTTCAGCGCGTCGAGCACGGCGGCGGCATCGCCGCTGCCGGGGTCGAGCGCCTCGATCGTCTCGCGGATGGAGGCGATGGTGTTGAGCAGGCCCCAGAAGGTGCCGAGCAGGCCGAGAAACACCAGCAGTCCGACGAGATAACGCGAGGTGTCGCGGCTTTCATCGAGGCGCGTGGCGATGGAATCGAGCATGGTGCGCATCGAAGAGGTCGAGAAGGCGATCGTCGACGAGCGGCCGATCATCGCCTTCATCGGCGCCAGGAGGACCGGCTCGGTGGTCTCGGAGCCGGCGCGGAAGGAATTGACCCAGCGCACCTCTCTGAACAGCCGGCCGACCTGGGCGAAGGCGAGCAAGATGCCGACGGCGAGCACGCCGATGATCAGCCCGTTGAGGCCGGGATTGCTCGAGAAGGCGGTGGAGATCTGGCGGGTGAGGATGGCGGCGATGAAGGCGACGATGACCAGGAAGATCACCATGGTGAGCAGGAAGACCTGCGGGCTCGACAGTTTGTGCGGATCGTAGACCAGGACATCCGAGCGCCTGCCGAAGGATCTGAGAAAAGCCATCCGTGCCCCGTTTCCGATGCCACCCGCCGCAGAATTGCCGCGACTCTAAACGGAATTGTGACCAAATTGAATGGTGCTTGGCAATATCGCCCCGCGCGGGTCGTTTCAAAACCGGCTGATGACCAGACAGTCGACCATGGCGGCCAGGTGCAGCCCGGCGCCGGTGACGACAAAGCCATGCCAGACGGCATTGTGAAAGCGCAGGCCTTTCCAGGCAAAGAAGATGACGCCCAATGAATAGACGATGCCGCCCGCAACCAGCAGCATGATGGAGGCTGTGGGCAGCGTCGCGACCAGCGGTCCGGCGAGCCCGACGCCGCTCCAGCCGATGGCGAGATAGAACAGGATCGCCACCCGGTCGTAGCGCCCGGGCAGGAACATCTTGATCGCGATGCCCATTGCCGCCGCGCTCCACACGATAACGATCATCGGCACGGCAAGCGCGGACGTGTGAAGCTGGGCTAGAAAAGGCGTGTAGGTGGCGGCGATGAGCAGATAGATCGCGGCATGGTCGAAGCGGCGCAGGATCCACTTCGCCGGCCACGATATCGGCCACAAATTATAGGCCAGCGATACCGACAGCACGGTGAGCAGCGACACAACGTAGAAGACGGCGGCGACATACTCACCTGGGCCGGAATGGAAAGCGGCCAAAGCCAGGAAGGCCGAGCCGGCGGCGATCGCCAGCACGATGCCCACCGCATGGACGATGCCATCGGCGATCATCTCGGCGCGCGAATAGTGCCAGCGGCCGACAAAGGGAATTTCGATCGTTGTATTTGCGCGAGCGTCGTTCATGAATGATCCTGCAACCATAATCTGGGCAGTCGCGGATCAGTATTTCAAGCTTCGGTTGCGGTTTTGCGACGAGAGCGGCGCGCGTCCTTTCGACGCGCAAAGGAGGCTGCAGCCCTTTGATTGGCAGTTATCTGTTCCGAACCGGAGGTCAGCGAAATCGATTCCGATTTTGGGGCAATGCGATAGGGGCGCTTCAGCGCGCAGCCAGCGGCTTCTTCACCGTCTTCAAGAGCGCGCGTTGGATAAGCTCGTTGCCGGCGACGATGGAGCCGGCCTCCAGCATGTCCTGCCCGCCATCCATATCCGAAACGAAGCCGCCCGCTTCACGGATGAGCAGGGCGCCGGCGGCAATGTCCCAGGCCGAAAGGCCCGTTTCCCAGAAGCCGTCCATGCGGCCTGCCGCGACATAGGCGAGGTCGAGCGAGGCGGAGCCAAGGCGGCGGACGCCGGAGACCTCGGCCATGACGTTGCGCAACTCGATCAGGAAATTGCCGTGCTGGCCGCGCCCGAGATGCGGCACGCCGCAGCCGATCACGGCATCGGTGAGCTTGGCGCGTCCGGCGACGCGCAGCCGGCGATCGTTCATGAAGGCGCCGCCGCCGCGCTCGGCGGTATAGAGCTCGTCCATAGCCGGATTGTAGACGACACCGGCGACGATCTGGCCCTGGCGCTCGAGCGCGATCGAGACCCCGAAGAGCGGTATGCCGTGGAGGAAGTTGGTGGTGCCGTCGAGCGGGTCGACGATCCAGCGATGCTGGCCGTCCTCGCCTTCGACGGCGCCGCGCTCCTCCATCAGGAAGGCGTAGCCCGGCCGCGCCTTCGACAGTTCGGCAAAGACGATCTCTTCGGCCTTGCGGTCGGCCTGGCTGACATAGTCGCCAGGCCCCTTCATCGAGACCTGCAGGTTCTGCACCTCGCCGAAATCGCGCGACAGCGACCGGCCGGCCTTCATCGCGGCCTGGACCATGACATTGAGGAGAGCGGAACGCGCCATTCGTCTTCTTCCTGTGTTGGCCGTTTTATTCTGCGCGACGCACGTAAGTGATCTCGTTGGTGTCGACGATGATGCGCTCGCCGGCCGAGATGAAGGGCGGCACCAGGACGCGAACACCGTTTTCCAGCACTGCAGGCTTGTAAGAGGACGCCGCCGTCTGGCCCTTCACCACGGGGTCGGCCTCGGTGATGGTCAGCGTCACCTGGTCGGGCAACGAGATGCCGATCGGCCGCTCCTCATAAAGCTGGACCGTGACCATCATGCCGTCCTGCAGGAAGGCGGCGCGCTCGCCGACGAAATCCTTGTTCAGTTCGAGCTGCTCGTAGCTTTCGGTGTCCATGAAAACCAGCGCGTCGCCCTGCTCGTAGAGGAAGGAGAAATCCTTCATCTCCAGCCGGATCTGCTCGACGGTCTCGGCCGAGCGGAAGCGCTCGTTGAGCTTGGTGCCGTTGATCAGGTTCTTCAGCTCGACCTGATTGTAGGCGCCGCCCTTGCCGGGTTTCACGGTGTTGGTCTTGACCGCGACCCAGAGGCCACCATCATGCTCGATGACATAGCCGGGACGGATTTCGCTGCCACTGATCTTGGCCATGTTGAACTGATCCGGAATGAGATTTTTGGCGCGGGGCGCGCTTTGGCGCCTCCAAGACCACAAATCGCATTGAGTGGCAAGGGAGGTCGTCGCGGACGCTCATGGAGATGGCCGCTGCCGTGACCCGTCTTTTCAGGGCAGCCGGTTCGCCTTCTGCAGCGCCTGCTTGGTCTGACCGTCGTCCAGGCCCTGCAGGAAATCGTCCATCTGCGGGTCGATGAGGCCGGCGCGCCGGGCGACGATATACCAGGCTCCGGCCAGGATCAGATCGGGGTCCGTACCGATGCCGCCCATATAGAGTTTGGCGAGGCGGTTCTGGGCGGCGACATTGCCGCCTTCGGCTGCGCGCCTCATCCAGGCAAAGCCCGATTTCAGATCGCGATCGCCGCCGCGCCCTTCGATCATCCAGGCGGCGAGATCAAGTTGCGCGGTGTCGTAGTTCTGCCGGGCGGCCTGCGCCAGCAGGGTGCGTGCCTTGGCGTCGTCGCGCGGTTTGCCGCCGGCGCCGTTGGCGTAGATTTGCGCCATCGCATACTCGGCGTCGGCAAGGCCGGTACTGGCGGCGCGCTCATAATACACAGCGGCCTTGGCGATGCCGGCAGCGCCCGGATCCTGCTGGACGAGCAATTGGGCGAAGTTGAACTGGGCCAGGCGGTTGCCTGCCTCGGCGGCCGCCTGCATCAGCGCATAGGCTTCCTTGTCGTCCTTCTTCACATAGCGGCCGTCGAGCAGCATCAGCGCATATTGGAACTGCGCCTCCGGCACGCCCTGCTCGGCGGCGAGCCCATACCATTTCGCGGCCTCTGCCGCGTTGAGCGGCACGCCCAGCCCGCGCGACAGGATTTCGGCGACCAGTGTCTGCGCCGCGGGGTCGCCATTGTTGGCCCGCACCATGGCAAGGTTGTAGGCGGTCTTATAGAGGCCGCGCTGGAACGCGCCGTAGGCGGCATCCGGCAGCTTGGCGCCGAAGCGATCGGGATTGATGGTATCGGCCGATGGCGGTTGAAGAGTTGCCGGCTGTGGCAGCGGTGTTTCGATCGGCTTATCGGCATGGGCCGCGCCAGTATTCGGGGCGCCAATATTCGGGCCGCTCGAATTCGGGGCGCTTGTATTCGGAATGCTTGTGTTCGGGGCGCCGGTAGCAGGGGCGTTTTTATCCGGCGCGCTCGTGTCGGGTGTGGTCGTGTCCGGTCTAGGCTGCGGCACCGGGACGGTCTCGGCGGCCACCGCGGCGGCCGGCTGGATCGCCAAGGCAGCGGCGAACGCCGCGAAGGAAAGCCGGGACCAGCGCACGTCAGACCTCGAAGCGCGGCGCGGTTTGGTCGAGCAGCGCGTTGGCGGCGGCGACCGCCGCGCGCGGATCGAGCCCGTCGGCGAAGACGGCGCTGGAGAGCGCTACGAATTCGGCTCCGGTGGCCGCTACCGTTTCCACCGAGGCAAGCTCGGATCCGGCCATCACGATGCAAGGAATCTGGATCATCTGCGCCCACCATTCGCCGAGAGCGAGATTGCGGTGGTGGGGCTCCGGCTTGTTGTCATAGCCGAAACGGCCGAAGAACATATAGTCGGGCCGCTCCTCGCCGAGTTCCAGCGCGTCGTCGCGGGTCTTGGCGCCGCCGGCGCCGACCATCATTTTGCCGGCCAAGCGCTCGATCGTCTCGGCCAGTTCCCGGCGGTTTGCCTCGACATGGATGCCGTCGGCGTGGACGCGGCCGGCGATGCGGCTGTCGCCGACGATGATGACGGCGACGCCGGCGGCTTGCGCGATCGGCACGATCTTCTCGGCGAAGGCCTGGAAGGCGGCGTCATCCATGCCGTTTTCGGGCAGGATCAGCGAGGCGACGTCGCCACCGTCGAACGCGGTGCAGATGTGCTCGGGCGTCACAAGCGGTGGCGCGATCAGCACGATTCGGCAGCGATTGGGCGGGGTTGCTTCATTCATCGGTCTTCGATCCCGGTTTTCGCCTATGCCGGGCGAACATGGTTGCATTGCGGCATAGAGCAAAGCGTCCGGCTTGAACAGGAGGCTATGCGGCGGACGGGGATCGATTGTCCGAACGGTTGTCCCGGCTGGCCTTCGTTATGGGGTCGAAGAGGCGCTGCGGGCCTTCGACGCCAAGGAACTGGGGAACGGGATCGAGAGCCGGAGACCACGAGGTCGTTCGCGAATTTCCGAACGAGCCGCGCTCGCAGTATCTTTCGATTGCCGATTCCAGCACGCGCTGCCCCAGCCGTCTCCGCGCCCGGCTCGCCGCGACGCGCACCGCCTCGATCTGGCCGCGCCAGCAGATTACGGACAGTTGATCGCGCCGGCCGGCTGGCGGGGCGCTTCGGCTATCGCGGTCTTTCGCTTTGTGGTCTATTGCAGGTCTCCCGCCATCCCCCAGCCGTTTCTTGTCCCCGTTTCTCCCATGTCAGGCCTGCTCAGCGATCCGTGGTTCTATGCTGCCGCCATTCCGGCGGTCATCCTCGTCGGTCTGTCGAAGGGCGGCTTCGGCGGCGCCGTGGGCTTCGTCGGCGTGCCGCTGATGGCGCTGGCCATCCCGCCGGTGCAGGCGGCGGCCATCCTGCTGCCGATCCTTTGCCTGATGGACACCGTTTCAGTGTGGACCTGGTGGGGCGTCTATGACCGCAAGATGCTGGTCGACATGATGCCCGGCGCCGTCATCGGCATCGGCCTCGGCTGGCTGACGGCGGCCCTGGTGACGGAGGAAATGGTGCGGCTGATCGTCGGCGCGATCGCGCTGGTCTTCGTCCTGCGCTGGATCTATCTGCAGTTCCGCCACGGCGCCGACCACGAGGTAGAGCCGAACCGCATCGCGGCGGCGTTCTGGGGCACGGTTGCGGGCTTCACCAGCTTCGTCGCCCATGTCGGCGGTCCGCCCTTCCAGGTTTACGCGCTGCCGATCCGGCTCGACCCGAAGGTGCTGTCCGGGACGGCGGCGATCTTCTTCGCCACCACCAACGCTCTGAAACTTATTCCCTATTTCGCGCTTGGCCAGTTCGACAGCACCAATCTCACCGCATCGTTCGCGCTGATGCCACTGGCGCCGCTTTCCACCATCGCCGGCGCCTGGCTGGTGCGCCGCATGCGGCCGGAGGTGTTTTATCCGTTCACATATGCGACGGTGGCGGTGGTGGCGCTCAAGCTGCTCTGGGACGGTATCGCCGGCCTGATGTGATGGCGGGCGCACCGGCCGCCCGCCACAGAAGCATCAAGCGGCGCTCGGCACCAGCTCGCGGCTGCCGCCTAGCGCAAGCGCTGCGCCGGCCGCGATCACCAGCACCATGCAGGAGAGGATGCCGACGTCGTGAAGCGTTGGCTTCAGCACCATGTCGGCGATGATCACCAGCATCACCGCATAGTCGAAACGCGCCCAGCGCATCATGCGCTGGCCGATGGCGAGAACCGCCGGCGTCACGCCTTCCTTGGCGACCATGGCGCCCATCCGCTCGCCGGTCGGCTTGAAGACGAGCATGCCGATCGAGAAGGTCGTGGCGTAGCCGACAAGGCCGATGACGATCCACAGGTCGGAAAAACCGACCCAGAAGCCGCACATGAGGAGGCCGAAGATCAGGGTGAGCATCGACATCGGCGCGAAGAAGCGGCTGCCGAGCTCGCCGCTCGCCCGCATCGCCTGCAGCTTGTGCTCGATGTTGCCGGCGCGCTCGGCAAGCACGCCGAGCAGGAACAGGACGAAGCCGCCGCCGACCCATAGGATGGCCGAGACGACGTGAAGGAATTTGACGATCGAATACCAGTCCATGGTGTGCTCCTGCATTTCTTGTTGGTGGCGGCGTCGACTGCGCCAGCCATTGAGAGGAGCGGGCGTTTAGCGCGGAGCGTGTTTCGAAACGATGTCGCGGCGGCGGGGCCGATGTTTCGGTGCCACAATATGCGTCCAAGGACTTGATGGCTCGGAGGGAGTCGGGCCGTCCCGTTCCGGCACAGGAAAAGTCCGTTCGCTTAAAAATTCCACGCGGCGTTAAGGCTTCATTAAGCTTTACAGGCGTTTACTAGGACCATCCAGTTTGTCTGGATTCTTACCGAGTGGTTGGAGCCACTTTGTTTGACGCCTCCCTGTTAAACTCCTGAGAGCCGCCTTATCCGCGGCTCTTTTTTTGCCCGTTGGCCGCCGGCGGGCAGCGCGCCTCGGCGTTAACCGTTTGTTAAACATGCGCTTGCCTTCATGGGCAGCGAAGCGCATTTTCAAGCCTCAGTCGTTTAAGGGTGCAGGACGTATCGGCAAGGATGCCGAATCGGCTTGCGGCAGTGCAGGGGCGTATCGATGAACGAGCCTTCGAAGGGCAGCGCGAAAACCATTAAGCTCGCGGAACGCCGGGTTTTCTCCCAATCCTTCAAGCCGCTTTACCAGGAGGGCATGGGCCTGGTCGAACAGGCGGCCGAGTATCTTGACGGCAAGGGAAGGCTCGAAGCCAAGAAGCTGTCGCGCACGGCGGCGACGCTCTATGCGGCCGAATCGATGCGCCTTACCACGAGGCTGATGCAGGTCGCCTCCTGGCTGCTGTTGCAGCGGGCGGCGAATTCCGGCGAGATGACGCGCGACCAGGTCGCCTCGGAAAAATCCAAGGTGCGGCTCGATACCGCTTCCGCGCATGACGAGGCGCTGGGCTGGAGCGAACTGCCAAGGGACTTCCTGGATCTGGTGAGCCGGTCACTGCGCCTGCAGGCGCTGGTGAAGCGCATGGACGAGGAGATCTACGGCGGCGCCATGAACGAAATGCCGGCTGCCGGCCGCCGCTCCAACCCGGTCTCCGATCAGATCAGCCTGCTGAACACGGCCTTCGCCCGCGGCTAACAGGCCGCTCCACAATTCGCTCTGATGGTTATCTGGCGGCGTTTTCTGCGCTTCCGGTGCTCGCGTACTTAAAGCACCCTCCGCACCGGTTCTTGAAAACGACGCCATATGACTCATCAGACCGAATTCTGAAGCACTCCATCCCTGCACAGGCCGTTTCTGGTTTGTTCACAATTCGCTGGCTTCGCCATGCGCCGCGGTTAGACTTGGCGCATGGGGGAAGCGATTCGCATCATCGGCATCGATCCGGGCCTGAGGCGCACCGGCTGGGGCATCGTCGAGAGCCTCGGCAATTCGCTGCGCTTCATCGCCTCCGGCACCGTGCGTTCCGACGACAAGGCGCCGCTCGCAACGAGGCTCTGCCAATTGCATGATGGACTGGCCGAAGTGCTGCACCAGGCCATGCCGCACGAGGCGGCGATCGAGCAGACCTTCGTCAACAAGGATGCCACAGCGACGCTGAAGCTCGGCCAGGCGCGCGGCATCGCCATGCTGGTGCCGGCGCGCGCCGGGCTGGCGGTCGCGGAATACGCTCCCAACGCGGTCAAGAAGGCGGTGATCGGCGTCGGTCACGGCGAGAAGAAGCAGATCCATATGATGGTGAAAGTGCTGATGCCGAAAGCGGTGTTCGAGACCGACGATGCCGCCGACGCCCTGGCCATAGCCATATGTCATGCGCATCACCGTCAAAGCGTCGCCTACCGAATGGCGGCGCTGGCCGGGTAGTGTTCTTGACTTGTTCTCACGGTTGGAATATTTCTTACTGGTAAGAATGGAGAAAATCCAATGCGCGTGACGAGCAAGGGCCAGGTGACTATTCCGCGTGACCTGCGGGAGACGTTCGGCATCGATGCAAACAGCGAAGTCATCTTCGGCATCGAAGGCGGCAAGATCACGATCACGCCCCGGCACGACAGAGGACGGCAGGCGGATCGCGAAAGACTCAATCGGTTTCTCGCGGCGCTTGACCGCCTGGAGGGTAGCGGGGACCAGACGATGAATGCTGACGACGTCATGGCCTTGACACGGGATCGCTGATCTTGGCGACGCTTGTCGATACCAATGTGCTTATCGATGTCGCCGTTCGCGACCCTGTCTGGTTGACATGGTCGCGGCCGAAAATAGAAGCTGCACGCAGGCAAGGTAGTCTGGTCATCAACCAGATCATCTATGCTGAGTTTTCGATGCGCTACGACGCAATCGATGAAGTCGACGACGTGTTGCCCGAGGATGAGTACCGGCGCGAAGGTTTGCCGTTCGAAGCTGCCTTCGCGGCGTCGAGGGCATTCTTGGTCTATCGTCGGCAAGGAGGTCCACGGGAAAAGATCATGCCCGATTTTTTGATCGGGGCGCACGCCGTCATTCGGGGCTATCCCATCCTGACGCGCGATCCGGCGGGCTTTAGAAAATACTTTCCTGACGTCGAGCTTATCGCGCCTGACACTCATCCTTAAGAAAGCTCTCGGACATGATCGGCAAGCTGAAGGGCACGCTGGATGAGATCGACGAGGATTCCTGCATCGTGGACGTGCACGGCGTCGGCTATGTCGCCCATTGCTCGGCTCGCACACTGGCATCGCTGCCGTCGCCCGGCGAGGCGGTGGTGCTGTTCATCGAGACCTATGTGCGCGAGGACATGATCCGGCTATACGGCTTTCAGACCCCGCTCGAGCGCGAGTGGTTCCGCCTTTTGATGAACAATGTGCAGGGCGTCGGCGCCAAGGTGGCGCTGGCGGTGCTGTCGACGCTGGCGCCGCCCGACCTCGCCAATGCGATCGCGTTGCGCGACATCGCCATGGTTTCCCGCGCACCGGGCGTCGGCAAGAAGGTGGCCGAGCGCATCGTCACCGAATTGCGCAGCAAGGCGCCGGCCTATGCGGGCGCCGCCACCGGCACGATCGGCCTCAAGCAGGAGCTTGGCGAAGGCGTGGCGGCAGCACCCATCACCGACGCGGTCTCGGCGCTGGTCAATCTCGGCTATTCGCGCGACATCGCGGCCAATGCGGTGGCCGCGGCCCTAAAGTCGGCCGGCGACGGGGCGGATGCCTCGAAGCTGATCCGTTTCGGCCTGAAGGAGCTGGCGCGGTGAGGTGCCGCTTGTCCCGGTCCTTGCCGTATGCAAGGAAGGCCGCATGAGCCTTTCGCCCCGTCTCATTGCCCCCGACAAGCGCGGCGAGGATGCCGACCAGAGCTTGCGGCCGCAATCGCTTGACGAGTTCGTCGGCCAAGCTGCGGCGCGTGCCAATCTCAAGGTCTTCGTCGATGCCGCCAAGAGCCGCGGCGAGGCGCTCGACCATGTGCTGTTCGTCGGCCCGCCGGGGCTCGGCAAGACGACGCTGGCGCAGATCATGGCGCGTGAGCTCGGCGTCAATTTCCGCTCGACGTCGGGGCCGGTCATCGCCAAGGCCGGCGACCTTGCGGCGCTGCTCACCAATCTCGAGGAGCGCGACGTGCTCTTCATCGACGAAATCCACCGGCTCAATCCGGCGGTGGAAGAAATCCTCTACCCGGCGATGGAGGATTTCCAGCTTGATCTCATCATCGGCGAGGGGCCGGCGGCGCGCTCGGTCAAGATCGATCTCGCCCGCTTCACGCTGGTTGCGGCGACAACCCGGCTCGGACTTTTGACGAATCCTCTGCGCGACCGTTTCGGCATCCCGGTCAGGCTCAATTTCTACACGGTCGAGGAACTGGAGCAGATCGTGCGCCGCGGCGCCCGCATCCTCTCGATGCCGCTCGGCGACGACGGCGCGCTGGAGATCGCGCGCCGCGCCCGCGGCACACCGCGCATCGCTGGACGCCTGTTGCGCCGGGTGCGCGACTTCGCCTCCGTCGCCGGGAACGGCCATGTCGACAAACGCATCGCCGACGAGGCGCTGACCAGGCTGGAAGTCGACGGGCTCGGCCTCGACGCGCTCGACCGCCGGTATCTCTCGATGATCGCCCGCAACTTCGGCGGCGGACCGGTCGGCATCGAGACGATCGCGGCTGGGCTGTCGGAACCGCGTGACGCCATCGAGGACATCATCGAGCCCTATCTCATCCAGCAGGGCTTCATCCAGCGCACACCGCGCGGCCGCATGCTGACCGCCAATGCCTGGCGGCATCTCGGCCTTGAAGCGCCAAAAGACCTGGCGCAACAGCAGATCGGCCTGTTCCAGGAAGAGTAACGGACATTTGTTCGTCGGACGCGCGAGGAACGGTTTGCCTGCGCAAAATCTCCCCGGCTCTGCCAAGCTGAAGGCACAATTGCAGCCTCTAAGGCAAGCTTGACGCATTCCCAGGGGTCGGGGCTGACCGATGATCACCAGACGTGGCTTTCTGCGCCTCATCGGCGGCTCGTTCCTGTCCATGATGTCGCTGAGCGCCTATGCGGTCGGCATCGAGCCGATGCTGCTCGCTCATGTGAAACGCTATTCTCTGACGCCGCCGCGCTGGCCTGCAGGCCTCAAGCTGCGCGTCGCTGCACTGGCCGACATTCATGCCTGCCACCCCTGGATGACGTCGGAGCGGATCGCCTCGCTCGTCGAGAGGACGAATGCCTTGCAGCCAGACCTGATCGTGCTGCTTGGCGACTATGTCGATGGAATGCGCCTCGTCACGGCCGAAGTGTCTGCACCGGAGTGGGCCGCCGCCCTGTCAGGGCTGAAGGCGCCGCTTGGCGTGCTCTCGATCCTCGGCAATCACGACTGGTGGCACGATCATGTGGCGCAACTGGCCATGGCAGGGCCTACGGCCGCGCGCAAGGCACTGGAGAGCGTCGGCATCCCGGTGCTGGAAAACGACGTGGTGCGGCTGGAGAAGGACGGGCATGGCTTCTGGATCGCCGGACTTGCGGACCAGCTGGCAATCCGGCCGAGCAAAGCCCTGGGCCGCCACGGCTTCAAGGGCCTGGACGACCTCGGCGGGACGCTTGCCAAGGTGCAAGGCGACGAGCCGATCATCCTGCTCGCGCATGAGCCCGACATCTTTCCGAAAGTGCCTTGGCGGGTTTCGCTGACGCTTTCCGGACACACGCATGGCGGACAGGTGCGGCTGTTCGGCTATTCGCCGGTCGTGCCGTCCGACTTCGGCAACCGCTACGCCTATGGCCATGTCGTCGAGAACGATCGCAACCTGATCGTCTCGGGCGGGCTTGGCTTCAGCATCATGCCGGTGCGTTTCGGCATGCCGCCAGAGATCCTGCAGATCGACCTCGGGTAGCTCCGGGTATCTTTTTCGCGCACGGAAAACCGCGCAGTTTTCCCGCAATTGCTCAGTGAAGCGACCTGATCGCGTCCATCACATTGGGTTCGGCCTTGGCGCCGTCGAAGGCGTCGACGATGCCGAAGGCACCGCCATAGCCCCATACCGACCAGGAAAAGCCGTGCGCCTCGGCGCGCGCGATCATGTCCTTGACATAGGCGGCGCGGTAGTCGGCGGGCATGACATAGGCATTGCCGTATTCCTGGCGGATCATGCCGAACTCGCCGAGCGTGATGTTTTGCGGCTTGATGCCGTTGGCCTTGGCCCAGCCCTCGGCGATATTGAAAGGCGCATCCATCAGGCCAACGAGCTTTTCTGGGCTGTCCATGCCGGCGACCTGCTGGTCGAGATAGGCAAGCATGCCGCCGCGGCGCGTCCACGGCGCCTCGGCCCTTATCCTGTCGCGGATCGTCTCCAGCGCCACATCGAGCCTGACGCGCGGCAGCGCGGTCAGCGGATACGGCAGGCCTGTGACATAGCGGATGAAGTCGCCGGCCCAGGTCGCGCCCTGATGCGTCAAAAGGAACGGATCGTAGGAATGGAAAGCCCAGATGATGTTGTCGTCGGGGATCGCCTTCGGATCGATCTTCGCCAGCGAGGCCGCGTTGGAGTAGCAGCCACCGGTGAGGATGAGCGTCAGCCTGGTGGCGGAGGAACGCGCCGCCGCGAACAATTTCTTCTGGCGGACCGGCCAGAGATTCGTGCCGTTCTCGTCGCAATCGACGATCGGCTCGTTCATCAGCTCGAAGGCAACCTGGCCCGGGTCTTCTCCCGACAACGTATGCGCCATCTTGCGCACGACCGCGACATAGGCGTCGAAGGTCGCTGGATTGTCCATCACCTCGCGCATGCCGATCTTGCGGTTGCCGCCGGCCGGGATCAGGTGCAGATCGACGATCACTTTCAGCCCGGCCCGGTTGATCATGCGCGCCGAGTCCAGCACGCTGGCGTAGAGGTCATCGCGCAGCGAAATCGTCTCGTCGGATAGGAAGGGTGAGGGATCGACCGGCATGCGAAGGAAATCGAAACCGGCATCCTTCAGCGCCTTAAGGTCATCCGCTTTCAGGAATTTCCGCCATTCGGGATAGGGAAGGATGGCGCTCGGGTCGTTCCACTTCTCCTCGCCGGTCCAGGTCGTCCACTGGTCGAGATTGAGGCCGCGCTTCATGGAGAATGTCGCCGCCTGGCACGGTAATATGGAGGCGCCAAGCGCCAGCAGCCCCGCCATCAAGGTCTTGATCATCGCGCCTAACAGTGCCATCCGGTTCCCGCGCCAAACACCTGCCTGTTCGGGCCTGAAAAGGAAAGCGCGATGGACGATCATGGTGAATCCGCAGCGCTCAGCGCCGGGCTTTCGGGGGCGCTGACGCAATCCGGCCATCGCCTGATGGCCCGCGTCTACTATGCCGACACCGATTTCTCCGGCGTCGTCTACCATGCGCGCTATCTCGAATTCCTCGAACGCGGGCGCTCGGATTATCTCAGGCTCGCCGGTGTCCATCACACCGAGCTTGCCGATGGCAAGCATGGCGAGCGCATCGTCTGGGTGGTGCGGCACATGGAGATCGACTTCCGTTCGCCGGCCCGCATGGACGACATCCTCACCATCGACACGCGCACCGAGGACATTTCGGGTGCCCGCATCTTCATGGCGCAGCAGTTGAAGCGTGGCGGCGAGGTGCTGGTCGAAGCAAAGGTCGAGGCGGCGATCATCGGCGAGAACGGCCGGCCGCGCAGATTTCCCAAGGAATGGATCGCGGCCTTCATGCCCCTGGCAAGCTGATATCCAGGTGAGGCCGGCCTGCGACCGGCGGCTTCCTGCGCTTCCGGTGCTCACGTACTTGAGTACGCTCCGCTCCGGCCTTCGCCGGCCGAAGCCCTCATAAGCGTCTTCGCCCTGTGAAGGCTACGGTCGGCGTAGGCCGGTTCTCGGAAGCCACCATTCTCGGCGCGGCCTGACCTGGATCTCAGCATGCCCTTGCCGACTGCGATCCAACCGAGGCGCGGCAATGCGCCGCGCTTCATATCCTAACCCATCCTTAACCATAACGGTTCATGAAGGAATTGGTGAAGATTGGCGCAATTCGTGTGCCTTCCTTTCACCAATATTTGCCCCGAAAAGGCCGCGAAACGGTGCATTCGGGGCTTGTCCCGCGAGCTTCAAGCTTCGCGCGATCGGACCAAAGGGATGCCCATGGGCCAGCCGCCAGCGATGCCCGGAAAAATCTTAAGGACGTAGTCATGGAAAACATCGCACTCGCCGACCCGGGCGCGCATTTGTCGATATGGGCCTTGTTCATGCAGGCCGGCTGGGTGGTCAAGCTGGTCATGATCGGCTTGCTCTGCGCCTCGATCTGGACCTGGGCGATCATCATCGACAAGCTCGTCGCCTATAGCCGCATGCGGATGGCGCTCAACCGCTTCGAGCAGGTGTTCTGGTCGGGACAGTCGCTCGAGGAGCTCTACCGCACGCTCGCCGACCGCAAGACCACGGGCATGGGCGCGATCTTCGTTGCCGCCATGCGCGAATGGAAGAAGAGCTTCGAGAAGGGCGCCAAATCGGCGCTGGCATTGCAGACCCGCATCGACAAAGCGATGGATCTCGCGCTGACCCGCGAGATGGAAAGGCTGGAGGGCCGGCTCGGCTTCCTCGCCACCACGGGTTCGGCCGCGCCCTTCATCGGCCTGTTCGGCACCGTCATCGGCATCATGACCTCCTTCCAGGCGATCGCCGCCTCGAAGAACACCAGCCTGTCGGTCGTGGCGCCCGGCATCGCGGAAGCGCTGCTGGCGACGGCGATCGGCCTGCTCGCAGCCATTCCGGCCGTCATCGCCTACAACAAGCTGTCATCGGATGCGAACAAGCTCGCCGTGCGCATGGAAGGGTTTGCGGATGAGTTCTCCGCCATACTCTCGCGCCAAATCGATGAAAAAGTCGCGCAGAAGGCCTGAGGTACGATCATGGGTATGTCTGCTGCTAGCGCAGGTGGCATAGGGCGAGGCGGA
The DNA here is from genome assembly GCF_002294995.1 of Mesorhizobium sp. WSM3860. Lineage (GTDB taxonomy): Bacteria > Pseudomonadota > Alphaproteobacteria > Rhizobiales > Rhizobiaceae > Mesorhizobium. The sequence continues at coordinate 403,900 of NZ_NSGF01000001.1, forward strand.
CGCGGCCACCGGCGGCGTGGCCGTCATCACGCGCTGATGTCGGAAATCAACGTCACGCCAATGGTCGACGTGATGCTGGTGCTGCTGATCATCTTCATGGTCGCGGCGCCGCTGCTTACCGTCGGCGTGCCGGTCGATCTGCCGGAAACAAAAGCCAAGGCGATGAATGCCGACACGCAGCCGATCCAAGTCTCGATCGACGCCGCCGGCAAGATTCACCTGCAGGAGACCGAAATCCCACAGGAAGAGCTGGTCGCCAAGCTGCAGGCGATTTCCAAGACCGGCTACGACGAGCGCATCTTCATCCGCGGTGACAAAGCGACAAACTACGGCACCGCGCTGAAGGTGATGGGCCTCATCCAGGCCGCTGGCTACAAGAATATCGGCCTGATCTCCCTGCAGGAACAGGATCAGTAGTCGCCAAATGCGGACCGGCCTCACCTCATCGGTCATTTTGCATGCGGTGGCTCTGGCCTTCGGGCTGTTCACGCTGTCCTCGCCGCCCGCCATGCCGGCTTCCGACGTGGAGTCGGTGGCGGTCGACATCGTGCCGACGGAAGCGATCGCGCAGACGCAGCAGGGCGACAAGAAAGCGGTCATGCATGACAAGCCGGCGCCGCTGCCGACCAAGCGCCCGGATATCGTCCCCGACGCCCAGAAGGTCGGCGAGAACAGCGTCGACACCGACAAGCCGGTGACGGACGAGGCCAAGCCGAAGCCGGTCGAGAAGACATCCGCGCCGCCGCCGGCGCCGACGCCGACCGAGAAGCCAGCCGTCGAGGACGTGCCGAAGCCGCAGGAAAAGCCGAAGCCGACGCCGGCGACGGAAGTCGCGCCGACGCCGACACCTAAGGAAGAGGTCAAGCCCGAGCCGGTCAAGCAGACGGATCCCAAGCCGGCGCCCGCCAAGGAGCCGACGCCAACGCCGCCGAAAGAGACAACCGCCGCCATCCAGAAGGAAGAGGTCAAGCCGGACGCCGTCGCCGAGGCGATCGCCAAGGAGCAGCCGACCGAGGAGGCAAAGCTTCCGGACTCGGCACCCGCCCCTGCAGCGCGGCCGAAGCCGCAGCCCGCTCCCGCCGAGAGCGCCAAGGCGCCGGAACGCAAGGACGCTGAAAAGCCGGTGACGGAAGCTTCCTCGAAGCCGAAGTCGGACGATAAGCAGTTCAACGCCGATGAGATTTCAGCACTTCTGGACAAGCAGAAGCCGTCCGGCGGCGGCGCCAAGCGCTCGACGCAGCAGTCGTCGCTCGGCGGCGAGAAGGATCAGGGCCAGAAGCTGTCCAAGTCGGAGCAAGGCGCGCTCGAAGCTCAGCTCGGCGGCTGCTGGACCTTGCCCGTAGGACTGGAAGGTTCGGAGAACTTCGTCGTCGTGGTCCGGTTCAATCTCGATACCAATGGTAAGCTCGACGGCCGCCCGGCGGTCGAGCAGTCGAGCGGCAACCGGCAGTTCGACGAAAGCGCCGTGCGCGCGGTTCAAAAATGCGACGTGGCCGGCCTGCAGGTTCCCGCCGGCAAGCAGGATATTTGGAACGACATCCGGGTCACCTTCGACCCAAGGGAGATGCTTGGCCTATAGGCCTTGCGTCTGAACCATCAAAGAAGAGAAGCGAGAAGACATGAGATCTTTCCTCAAGCCGCTCCTGACGATTGCAGCCATGGCGCTGGGCATGACGATCGCCGCCAGCTTGCCGGCGTGGGCGCTCGTCGAGCTCAACGTCAACAAGGGCAATGTCGAGCCGCTGCCGATCGCCATCACTGACTTCCAGTCCAATGGTGAGCTCGGCGCTCAGATCACGGAGATCGTCACGGCCGACCTCAAGCGCTCCGGCCTGTTCGCGCCCATCGACAAGAGCGCCTTCATCGAGAAGATCTCCGGCCCGGACGCCACGCCGCGCTTCGACGACTGGAAGGTGATCAATGCGCAGGCGCTGGTCACCGGCAGCGTCGGCAAGGAAGCCGACGGCCGCATCCGCGCCCAGTACCGACTATGGGACACCTTTGCCGGCCAGCAGATGGCCGGGGAGCAGTTCTTCGCCAATGACGCCAATACCAGGCGCGTCGCCCATATCATCGCCGACGCGATCTACGAGCGGCTGACCGGCGAGAAGGGTTATTTCGATACGCGCGTCGTCTTCGTCGACGAATCCGGCGCCAAGAATGCGCGCAAGAAGCGTCTCGCCATCATGGACCAGGACGGCGCCAACGTCCGCTACCTGTCGGACGGCCGCTCGATCGTGCTGACGCCGCGCTTCTCGCCGAACCGGCAGGAAATCACCTACATGTCCTATGAGAGCGGACAGCCCAAGGTCTATCTGCTGCAGATCGAGACCGGACAGCGCGAGCTGGTCGGCAACTTCCCGGGCATGACGTTCGCGCCGCGCTTCTCGCCCGATGGTCAGAAGGTGATCATGAGCCTGCTGCGCGATGACGGCAATTCCAACATCTTCGCCATGGATCTGAGAAGCCGCTCGACCACGCGGCTCACCGACTCGACCGCGATCGACACGTCGCCCTCCTATTCGCCCGACGGCTCGCAGATCGTCTTCACCTCCGACCGCGGCGGCGGCAGCGGCCGCTCGCAGATCTACGTCATGGGCGCGGACGGCTCCAATCCGCACCGCATCTCGTTCGGCGACGGCGTCTATTCCACGCCGGTGTGGTCGCCGCGCGGCGATCTCATCGCCTTCACCAAGCAGTCGGGCGGCGAGTTCCAGATCGGCGTCATGAAGACCGATGGTTCGGGCGAGCGCATCCTTTCCTCCGGCTTCCAGCAGGAGGGGCCGACCTGGGCGCCGAACGGCCGCGTGCTGATGTTCTTCCGCGACTCCGCCGGCGGGCCGAAGCTGGTCACGGTCGATCTGACGGGCCGCAACGAGCAGCAGATCCCGACGTCGAACTTCGCCTCGGATCCGGCCTGGTCGCCGCTGCTGGAGTAGGTAGAGGAACTGAAGAAGTGAGGAACTGAGGAAAAGACGGGTTCCTTGTCGCTTCAGCTCCCTCTTTTCCACCCCTCGTCGCGTTTTAGCCGCATTTCCGCCTACGGTCCCCGCGCATTGTGAGCCCAGCGAAATCGGCCGAGGACGGCGGCTCGAAACGAAAAATTAACCGTGTTTCTTGAATGCCGGTTAACCCAAACGTGGTTACTGGGTGATCAACGAAATCACTCGAATGCGAAGGAGAGGCGGCATGGGCCGTATCGCAGCACTTACCAGAAATCCGGCGATGATCGCGCTGGTGGCGGCTCTGGCCATCACCGGCTGCGCCTCGAAGAAAACGCCGAACAGCGCGGCTGATCTCGGCCTGAACGGCGCCGGCTCCGCCACGCCGGGCTCGGCGCAGGACTTCACCGTCAACATAGGCGACCGCATCTTCTTCGACACCGACTCCTCGTCGATCCGCGCCGACGCGCAGACCACGCTCTCGCGCCAGGCGCAGTGGCTCAACCAGTACAGGCAGTATGCCATCGTCATCGAAGGCCATGCCGACGAGCGCGGCACGCGCGAATACAATCTGGCGCTGGGCGCCCGCCGCGCCGCCGCCACCCGCGACTTCCTGGTTTCGAAGGGCGTCGCGGCCAACCGCCTGAAGACGATCTCCTACGGCAAGGAACGCCCGGTCGCGGTCTGCGACGATATCTCGTGCTGGTCGCAGAACCGCCGCGCCGTCACCACGCTCTCGGGCGCCGGTTCCTGACGCGCCGCGCCGAAAATCGATATCGATTTTCGGACACGATCATAAGCGCCACAGCTTCCTTTGCGCGTCTGACGACGCGCGGCGCTGCGGGCGGCAAAAATACAACATCGCGGAACGAAAGGGCGGTCTCCGGGCCGCCTTTTTCATATGCGACAGCTTGAAACAAAATTTGGCCGAAGTCTCGCGTCCTGCTAAGAGCGCGAGGGCGCTTTCTCCCCCTCCGATTTGGAAAGGCGCATCGGGCCAACAGATTTCACGGCGAGAGACATAATGCATTTCAGAACGGTCCTGAGCGGCACGCTTGCGCTGCTGCTCGTATCAAGCATCGCAGGCGTCGCCGCCCCGGCGGACAGCGGGCAATCCTCGGACAGCGGGTTCACGTTCCATCTGCCGACGCTCGGCATTTTCGGCGACAAGAAGAAGTCCGAGCAGGCGCAAGTCGCCCAGCAGGACGGCGCCGGCATGACCGGTCTGGAGGATCAAATCCGGCAGATGAACGGCAAGCTCGAGGAGCTCAATTTCCAGATCCTGCAAATGCAGGAGCAGATGCGCAAGCAGCAGGAGGACAACGAGTTCCGCTTCCAGCAGCTCGAAGGCGGCTCGCAGGGCGCGAAGCCAACCGGCCAGAAGAAGTCGGAGGCCCCGCCGCAGGACGGCAGCAACGGCAACACGAACATGGGGGATGCTGGCGCCGGCGAGAGCGGCGCCGACACCAACGTCGCCACAGCTCCGGCGACGCAAGCTCCGGCCGGCACGGCTGCGCAGGACGGCGGCGGCAAGAGCGTCGGCGACGTCATCGTCGAGTCTCAGACCGGCGAGCCGGGCAAGTTGATCACCGGCGCGCCGCCGAAAACCTTCGGCACCATTACCGTCGACAAGAACGGCAATGTCGTCAACGCCGATCCCGCCCCGCAGGCGGGCTCGCAAACGGAAGCTCCCGCAGCTACGGCAAATGCGCCTGCCGCCGAGACCGGCGCCAAAAGCGGCAAGAATAAGTCCGGCGGCACGGTCATGGCCTCGCTGCCCTCGACCAACGATCCGGACGAGCTCTACCGCAACTCCTACCAGTTCATCCTGTCGGGCGACTATCCCACCGCCGAGCAGGGTTTCCGCGACCATATCTCGCGCTTCCCCAAGGACACCAAGGCGGCGGACGCGCATTACTGGCTGGGCGAATCCCTGCTCGGCCAGCAGAAATATCGCGACGCGGCGGAGGTTTTCCTGGCCGCCAGCAAGGATTATCCGAAGGCCAAGAAGGCGCCCGACATGCTGCTCAAGCTCGGCGTATCGCTGGTTGGCCTCAAGCAGAACGACGTGGCCTGCGCCACTTTCAACGAGATCGGCAAGCGCTACCCGGATGTTTCCGGCACGTTGAAGGAACGCATCAAGCAGGAAAAGGCGCTGGCGTCGTGCTAGCTTGCATGTCGTTGTCCCAGAACCGGGCCCGCTTTTGGACGACGTGCAGTGATGTTCGATACCGAGACTGACCTTTCGGATCGCCTTTTCCAAGATTTCGACTTCTCCCACGGCGCCGTTGCGGCCGTGTCCGGCGGCAGCGACTCGACCGCCCTTCTCATACTCCTCAAGCGCCACCTCGACCGAACCCTGCCCGCGGCAAGGCTGCTTGCGGTAACAATCGATCATGACCTCAGACCAAGCTCGGCAGCTGAAGCGCAGGCCGTGGCTCGGCTCTGCGCCGAGCACGGCATCGCGCATCGCACGCTCGTCTGGTCCGGCCGCAAGCCGTCGACGGGCTTGCCGGCCGCCGCGCGCGAGGCGCGCTATCGGCTGCTGGCCGAGGCGGCCGAAGCGGAAGGCATCCGCGCGGTGGTGACCGGCCATACCGCCGATGATCAGGCCGAGACAGTGCTGATGCGGCAAGCTCGTGAAGCGGAGGCCCGCGACGAGGATCCACGCGACGGCCGCGGTCTCGCCGGCATGGCACCCGCGACGCTCTACGATTGGCGGGTATGGATCGCCCGGCCCCTGCTCGGCACGCGCCGCGCGGCATTGCGCGAGATGCTGAAGCGGCGCGGCATCGGCTGGACCGAGGATCCGACCAATGTCGACCGGCGCTTCGAGCGGCCGCGCCTGCGCATCTCGCTCACGGGCGGGGACGGAGAAGCGCGCTTCATGGAAGCAATCGCGAAGGCCGGACAGGCGGCCGCCGAGCGCGAGAGCCTCGGCCGGCGCGCGGCGGCGCTGATCGGTGCCTTCGCTAGCCAGCCGGCCTCGGGGCTCGTCCGCCTCGATGGCGATTTCGTCAATGGTGAAGACAGCGAAGCCGCCGTCTATGCATTTCGCATCCTGCTCGCCACGGTCGGGGGCGTCCCGTTCCTCGTCGACGAGGCGCGTTGCCGAGCGTTGTTCGTGCGTCTGCGGTCCGGGACGCTTTGCGCCACATTGTCGCGGACGGTGGTCGAAGCGCGCCGCGCCGGCATCTTCCTTCACCGCGAGGGCCGCAATCTGCCCGCGGTTCCGGCGGAGGAGCAGGTCCTTTGGGACGGTCGGCGCAGGATCACATTGAGCGACAGGCCGAGCGGGTTGGTGATCGCGCCAGCAGGCCCCGCCGCCGCTAAACGATTTACCGCGAAAGGCGACGTTCCGGCGAGCTTGCTGCGCAAGGCGCTGGCCGCTGAACCCGCGCTGTGGCAGGGCGGCGAACGCCTTGATTTCGCTGGCCGTGATGCCGCGCCGCCGGCGACGGCAATCGTTCCTGCGGTGTCGCCTTTCGCCCGCTTCCTGCCGTCCTTCGATCTCCGGCCCGCTGCCGCCGTCGCCGCGCTGATCGGCGCGCCGCCGTTGCCGCCGTCGCCTTTTAGCGGCCATGATCGCGACGGAGCATGGGCGAAAGCTTAACCGAGGCGCGCTGTTATGCTTGGCAAGGGGAGGCGCTCTCCCTATGTTAGGCCCAAGCCTCCATCACCATCGTGGGTCCGCGCGCGGACACCAACAGGACAATAGATGAATCCGAATTATCGCAACCTCGCGCTCTGGGCGATCATAGCGGTCCTGCTCATCGCCCTGTTCAATCTTTTCCAGACGCCGCAGACGCGCGGCGCTTCGAGCGAGATTGCCTATTCGCAGTTCCTGCAGGATGTCTCTTCCGGCCGGGTCAAGAGCGTGACGATCGCCGGCGCCCGTATCTCGGGCAACTACACGGACAACGCCAACGGCTTCCAGACCTATTCGCCTGGCGATCCGTCGCTGGTCTCCAGGCTGCAGGACAAGAACGTCACCATCAATGCGCGGCCTGAAACCGACGGTTCGAACTCGCTGTTCGGCTATCTGATCTCGTGGCTGCCGATGATCCTGATCCTCGGTGTGTGGATATTCTTCATGCGCCAGATGCAGTCCGGCTCCGGCCGCGCCATGGGCTTCGGCAAGTCGAAGGCGAAGTTGCTCACCGAGGCGCATGGCCGCGTCACCTTCCAGGACGTCGCCGGCGTCGACGAGGCCAAGGAGGACCTGGAGGAGATCGTCGAGTTCCTGCGCGATCCGCAGAAGTTCCAGCGGCTCGGCGGCAAGATCCCGCGCGGCGTGCTGCTGGTCGGCCCTCCCGGAACCGGCAAGACGCTGCTCGCCCGCTCCGTCGCAGGCGAGGCCAACGTGCCGTTCTTCACCATCTCCGGCTCGGATTTCGTCGAGATGTTCGTCGGCGTCGGCGCAAGCCGCGTGCGCGACATGTTCGACCAGGCCAAGAAGAACGCGCCCTGCATCATATTCATCGACGAAATCGACGCGGTCGGCCGCCATCGCGGCGCCGGCCTCGGCGGCGGCAATGACGAGCGCGAGCAGACGCTGAACCAGCTGCTGGTCGAGATGGACGGCTTCGAGTCCAACGAAAGCATCATCCTGATCGCCGCCACCAACCGGCCCGACGTGCTCGACCCGGCGCTGCTCAGGCCCGGCCGTTTCGACCGCCAGGTGGTGGTGCCGAACCCCGACATCGTCGGCCGCGAGAAGATCCTCAAGGTGCATGTGCGCAACGTGCCGCTGGCGCCCAATGTCGACCTCAAGGTCATCGCGCGCGGCACGCCGGGCTTCTCCGGCGCCGACCTGATGAACCTGGTCAACGAATCCGCGCTGATGGCGGCGCGCCGCAACAAGCGGCTCGTCACCATGGCCGAGTTCGAGGACGCCAAGGACAAGATCATGATGGGCGCCGAGCGCCGCTCGTCGGCGATGACGCAGGCCGAGAAGGAGCTGACCGCCTATCACGAGGCCGGCCATGCCATCCTGGCGCTCAACGTGCCGACGGCCGATCCGCTGCACAAGGCGACCATCATTCCGCGCGGCCGCGCGCTCGGCATGGTCATGCAGCTGCCGGAAGGCGACCGCTATTCGATGAGCTACAAATACATGATCTCGCGGCTCGCGATCATGATGGGCGGCCGCGTCGCCGAGGAGTTCAAGTTCGGCAAGGAGAACATCACTTCCGGCGCCTCCTCCGACATCGAGCAGGCGACCAAGCTCGCGCGCGCCATGGTCACGCGCTGGGGCTTCTCCGACAAGCTCGGCCATGTCGCCTATGGCGACAACCAGGAAGAGGTCTTCCTAGGCCATTCGGTGGCGCGCACCCAGAACATCTCGGAAGAGACCGCACAGATCATCGACGCCGAGGTGCGCCGTCTGATCGACGACGCCTACTCGACGGCCAAGGCCATCCTCACCAAGAAGAAGAAGGACTGGATCGCGCTGGCCGAAGGGCTGCTCGAATACGAGACGCTGACCGGCGACGAGATCAAGCAGCTGATCGCCGGCCACAAGCCCGCCCGCGACCTTGGCGACGACACGCCGCCCAGCCGCGGCTCGGCCGTGCCGAAGGCCGGCACCGGCGGCCGCCGCAAGAAGGGCCCCGAACCCGAAGGCGGCATGGAGCCGCAGCCGTCAAGCTGAGGTTGGTGCGCGAAAGACCGATCGAGAAACGCCGCGGCTTGGTCCGCGGCGTTTTTGTTTGGGAATTGGAGACAAGGCAAGGCTTCCCTCGTCCCGGCGTCCAGATATCGCCCGACGGCAGATCCTCGGACACTCCCGAGGATGATGGCTCAACGTCTGCGGGAAAAGCGATGAACCGCTTTATCCGCGCATTCGATTTTTATGATTCAGCTTTCAGCCGCGCATTGCAGAGGCTGTAGTAGCCGCCGCCCTTCTGGATCCAGCGAAGGCCGTTCAACGTACCCGCGTTCTTGTTGTCGTGGTAACCCTGCAGGCAAGTCTTCATCCGGGCCTTCGCGGGCTTTTCGGTCTTGAACTCGGCGGCGAGGGTGGTCGGGAATGTCACGCCCGCCGGCGCTACAGTAGGGGCGACCGCCGCGCTGGTGTCCTTTTCTGCTGGCTCCGCCGTTTTGACCGCATCCGCGCTGACACTCTCCGCGGCGGACGTCGCGCATTTCTCCTTGCGGTAAGCGGCCCAGTCCATGCCGTTCAGAGTGCCGCCTTCCTTGGCTGCCCGATAGGTCTCGCCGCATTCCCTCATCGTCAGTGCGCTCGCAGGCGTGGTGCTCCAAGCGACCAGTGCCGTGACAGCCAACGCCGCCAATTTCAAATTGAACATAAGACCCTCCTGATTGATAGTAACCTCGACGTCTTTTTGTATACTGTTTGTTCCCCATATGTTCAATCAGAATCTTTGCAAACTGCCGATAGGTCTGGCGGCGAGCAGTGTGTGGGCGAATCGATGATGCCGACAGTCCGCGATATGCAGATGCGAGCAAGGCCGCGGGCGTCTTCGCCCGCAACAAAAAGCCCGCGCATCTTGCGATGCGCGGGCCCTTGTCCGGGAAATATTGAGAAGTGATCAGCTCTTCAGCTTGGCGTTGCACAGGCTGTAAAAGCCGCCGCCCTTCTGGATCCACTTCAGGCCGTTCAGCGTGTTGGCATCCTTGTTGGCATAGTACTGCTCGAGGCAGGTATGCATGCGGGCCTTGGCCGGGGTCTCGTTGGCGAATTTCGGCGAGATGGCGGTCGGGAAGGTCACGCCCTTCGGCGCAGCGACGCTGGGCTTTGCCGGCTCCTTCGTGAAAGTCGCCTCGGTCGGAGCGGGCACGGTCTCGTCGTCGTCGCCGACGCCGCATTCGGTCTTGCGGAAATCGTTCCACTTCATGCCGTTCAGCTTGTTGGCGGTCTTGGCCGCCTGGTACTTGGTGCTGCATTCGGCCATGGTCAGGCCCTTGGCCGAACCGCCGGCAACGGTGGAAGTCTTGGTGGTGGCAGGTTTGGCGCCGGTCGCAGCGGCGGTGGCGCCGGGGCCGCATTCAGCCTTGCGGAAATCGTTCCACTTCATGCCGTTCAGCGTGCCGGCGGCCTTCGCGGCCTGATACTTGGTGCTGCATTCCTTTGCGGTCAGGCCCTTGGCAGTGTCGTCGGAGGCAGCTGCCGTCTTTGCCTTCTTGGTGTCAGCGGCCTTGGTTTCGGTCGCAGCCTTGGTCTCAGTCGTCGCCTTGGTGTCGGTCGCCTTGGTGTCGGTCGCGGCGGAAGCGTCGCTGCCGCACTGGGCCTTGCGGAACTGGTTCCATGTCTGGCCATTGAGTGTTCCGGCGTCCTTGGCCGCGTTGTACTTGGTGCTGCACTCGGCCATGGTCAGCGCGTTGGCCGGCGCCGCCAGGAACAGGGTTGCGACGGCGATGCCCGTCAATGTTGCAAGTCTATGAATAAGCATGGCGTTTTTCTCCCTTGCTGCCGCCAAATGGTCCCTATGCCAAATCAATAGCTCTCAACTTCGGGCTGCGCCAGATGCTTCCCGTGCGGATGCCCTCACAAAGTGTGTTCCTGCCGACAATGGTGATAAAATGCTTGCGCTCATTGCGAGCGAATAAGGTTTTTCTCAAGCGTGTCGGGCGGAAAAGCTGTCTCGGCTTCTATATTGCCACTACAACGAGAGGTCGTGACGGCTGCCGAATCACTTGACCCGCCTGCGACAATGATTTTCTAAGGAACGGTAATATATAATCACGAAACGTGATCATCGGGTGCGGCCCAATTGTGGCAATACGGGCGGCTGAAACCGACGGGGATTTGGCAGGTATGGCAGGGCAGTATTTCGGCACCGACGGCATCCGCGGACGGGCCAACAAGTTTCCCATGACGGCCGAGGTCGCCATGCGAGTGGGCATGGCCGCCGGCCTTTCCTTCCAGCGCGGCAACCATCGGCACCGTGTCGTGCTCGGCAAGGACACGCGGCTTTCCGGCTACATGATCGAGAACGCGATGGTGTCGGGGCTGTGCGCCGCCGGCATGGACGTGTTCCTGCTCGGACCGATTCCGACACCGGCGGTCGCCATGCTGGTGCGCTCGCTGCGCGCCGACATCGGGGTGATGATCTCGGCCTCGCATAACCCCTATTACGACAACGGCATCAAGCTGTTCGGCCCCGACGGCTACAAGCTCTCCGACGAGATCGAGGAGCGCATCGAAGGCATGCTCGACAAGGACATCGAGTTGTCGCTTGCCGATTCCGACGGACTGGGGCGCGCCAAGCGCGTCGACGGCGTCCACGACCGCTATATCGAATTCGCCAAGCGCACGCTGCCGCGCTCGATGTCGCTTTCCGGGCTTCGGATCGTCGTCGATTGCGCGAACGGCGCCTCCTACAAGGTGGCGCCGGAGGCGCTGTGGGAGCTCGGCGCCGAGGTGGTCGCCATCAATGTCGAGCCGAACGGCTTCAACATCAACAAGGAGTGCGGCTCGACTCATCCTGCGGGCCTGCAGAAAAAGGTGCATGAGGTGCGCGCCGATATCGGGATCGCGCTCGACGGCGACGCCGACCGTGTCGTCATCGTCGACGAGAACGGCGCCATCGTCGACGGCGACCAGATCATGGCGCTGATCGCCGAGTCCTGGCACCAGAGCGGGCGGCTGGCCGGCGGCGGCGTCGTCTCGACAGTGATGTCCAATCTCGGTCTCGAGCGTTTCCTCGGCGACATGAAGCTGCAGCTGCACCGCACCAAGGTCGGCGACCGCTATGTCGTCGAGCACATGCGCGCGCACGGCCTCAATGTCGGCGGGGAGCAATCCGGCCATATCGTGCTGTCCGATTTCTCGACCACCGGCGACGGCCTGGTTTCGGCGCTGCAGGTGCTGGCCTGCATCAAGCGGCAGAACCGGCCGGTCAGCGAGCTGTCGAAGAAGTTCGAGCCGGTGCCTCAGCTTCTGAAGAACGTCCGCATCTCCGGCGGCAAGCCGCTGGAGGAGGCGCCGGTCAAGGCAGCCATCGAGGAAGGGCGCAACCGCCTGGGCAAGGCCGGCCGTCTGGTTATCCGGCCGTCCGGCACCGAGCCGCTGATCCGCGTCATGGCCGAAGGCGACGATCCGCAGCTGGTCGAGGCAGTCGTCAACGAGATCGTCGGCATCATCTCGGATACCCGCAGCGCCGCCTGATCGCCGCCGCAAACCGGCCAATCGCCTCTGCAAGCCCGCCGCCAGGCGGGCTTTTTCGCACCCAACACCCCAGACAACGACATACCCTCTAAAATTGTAGAGATTCGTGGTTAATCGGTACGGTTAAACGGCTTTTAACCTTTGCAATTCATTATCCACGCCGAGGTTCATCTTCGGGCGAGGTCGTCCCGAGGCTTCTTAGGGGTGACAGCATGTTCGATACAGCAAGAATGGCACTGTTTGCCGCGCTGTTGGCGGGAGTGGCCGGACCGGCCCTCGCGGCCGACCTCGGGGAACCACCACCGGTGGAGGAAGCTCCACCGCCGGTGGTCGAGGCTCAGCCGATCGACCTCGGCGGCTGGTATATTCGCGGCGACATCGACTACCACAAGTCGACTTTGCGCGGTATCGACTACATTACATACGGCCCACCGCCCGGTACCAACGACTTCGATTTCGGCAAGCTGAAGGGCGGCTTCTCGCTCGGCGGCGGCGTCGGCTACAAGATCAACGATTACTTCCGTACCGATCTGACGGCCGACTATTGGTTCAAGTCGGACTTCAACGGCCAGACCTCGGACCTCGTCACGACATCAACCGAGGTGTCGAGGATGAGCGCGCTGCTGCTGTTGGCCAATGCCTATGTCGACATCGGCACCTATCACGGCATCACGCCTTACGTCGGCGCCGGCATCGGTGGCGCGCACGTCAAGTGGGACACGGTCCACGATCCGAACACCCCCGAAACCAACCCTGGCTCATCCAACTGGCGCTTCGCCTACGCGCTCATGGCCGGCGCTTCCTACTGCCTGACCGACAGGCTGATCCTCGACGCGGGCTACCGCTTCACTCATATCCAAGGCGGGCGCATGTTCGAGTTCGATTCGACCAGTTCCGGGCCGGGGTTCGACCACGGCATCAACACGCATGAGGTGCGTGGCGGTCTGCGCTACCAGTTCGGCGGCAACAACGGGTGCACCACACCGGTGGCTTACCAGCCGGAGCCGGAGCCAATCTACACCAAGTAGTCGCTTCGAAGATCCTGAAAGTTACCAACCGCCCCGGCGCCCGCCGGGCGGTTTTCTTTTGGCCCGTTGGCCGGTAAAATCGCATCGAAATCAAATCGGTAACCGCCTGTTATCCTTAACCGGCACTTAACCACTATGGTTAACAATGCTCCTGAAACGGCAGCTGTGCTCGCGTTTGCGACTGGTGCCAATCTCAGGAGCCGGGGACCATGACTTCAAAATCGCGTATCGCACTGGCGCTCGCAGCAATCGTGCTGACGCCGGCGACACAGGCGGTGTCGGCCGACTACGATCCGCCGATCTATGTCGACCAGGCGCCGGACTATCAGCCGGTCGAGGTGGGCTCCGGATGGTACCTTCGCGGCGACGTCGGCTACGCTTTCAGCCACCCGTTCAAGCATGAGGAAACCTCGTCGGGACCGCTCAACAGCTTCAGCGATGAGGCCAGCTTGTTCAGCGGCAGCATCGGCATGGGCTATCACGTCAACGACTACCTGCGGGTCGAGTTGAACGGTGGAATCCTGCCGACCGACAAATTCGCCGCCCATGACAGACTGGGAGCGACCTGCGACGGGCACACGCTTGTGGACGACGGTTTCGGAACGATCAATTCCGTCGCGACCAGCCAGGCCTGCGACCTTTCCGACAACGCCTCCAACAAGGGCTACAGCATCATGGCCAATGGCTATATGGACCTGGGCACCTATGTCGGGCTCACGCCCTATATCGGCGGCGGTGTCGGTCTCGCTTACAACAAATACTACAGAAGCATCGGCGCGCGCGACTGCGTGGAGGTTCCGACGAACAGTGCCGGCACCGGAGGATTTTTCTGCGACGATCCGGCCGGCTATGAAGGGCAGACTGATACTGCGGCGAAGTTCAACCTGGCCTATTCAATCGGCGCAGGCCTGTCCTACCAGGTCACGAAAAATGTTTCGGTCGATCTCGGCTACGAGTACTTTTCGGTCCCAGCGGCGAAATACGTCGCCTATGACGGTGGCGCTTTCAATATCCGCAAGGGCATTGACTATCAGACGGTCAAGCTCGGTCTGCGCTACGATCTTTGGTGAGCGAGAGAATTCGGAAATTGCAGCCGGCGGATCGAGCGGTCCGCCGTTCCTTTTCGTTTCCGGCGCTTGGTGCCGTGAGACAAATATCCCGACAGCGACAAAAACTTTGCTCTTGACGCCGGAAGGTTGAAAGCATATCGCCGTCCGTGGGCCACCCCTCCCCAACGAGGGGCCACTATCTGGAAGGATAGACCACAATGACGACGCTTACCAAGCCCGGACTCCGTCCGGCAAACCCCAATTTCTCCTCAGGTCCCTGTGCAAAACGCCCCGGCTGGTCGGCCGAGGCGCTGAAAGCTGCCGCGCTCGGACGCTCCCACCGCGCCAAGATCGGCAAGGGCAAGCTCGAGCAGGCGATCGAGCTGACGCGCGAAATCCTCAAGGTTCCGGCCGGCTACCGGATCGGCATCGTGCCGGCATCCGATACCGGCGCGGTCGAGATGGCCCTGTGGTCGCTGCTTGGCGAGCGCGGCGTCGACATGGTCGCCTGGGAAAGTTTCGGTTCCGGCTGGGTGACCGATGTCGTCAAGCAGCTCAAGCTCGCCGACGTGCGCAAGTTCGAGGCCGGTTACGGCGTGTTGCCCGATCTGACGCAGATCGATTTCGACCGCGACGTGGTCTTCACCTGGAACGGCACCACCTCCGGCGTGCGCGTGCCGAACGGCGATTTCATTCCGACCGACCGCAAGGGTCTCACCATCTGCGACGCCACTTCGGCGGCGTTCGCGCAGCGGCTCGACTTCGAAAAACTCGACGTCGTCACCTTCTCCTGGCAGAAGGTGCTGGGCGGCGAGGGCGCGCATGGCATGCTGGTCCTCAGCCCGCGCGCCGTCGAGCGGCTGGAGACCTACAAGCCGGCCTGGCCGCTGCCGAAGATCTTCCGGCTGACCTCGGGCGGCAAGCTGATCGAGGGCATCTTCAAGGGCGAGACCATTAACACCCCGTCGATGCTGTGCGTCGAGGACTACCTCGATGCGCTTCAATGGGCGAAGTCGATCGGCGGCCTGGAAGCGCTGATCGCCCGCGCCAACGCCAACGCCGCCGTGCTAGACCGGTTCGTGGACAGGTCGTCGTGGCTCGGCCATCTGGCCGTCGATCCGGCGACGCGCTCGAATACTTCCGTTTGCCTGTCCTTCACCGATCCGGACGTGGCGGCGCTTGGTGCCGATGGTCAGGTGGCTTTCGCCAAGGGCATCGTCTCGACGCTCGACAAGGAAGGTGTCGCCTACGACATCGGCTCCTATCGCGATGCGCCGCCCGGCCTGCGTATCTGGTGCGGCGCGACCGTCGAGACCTTCGATCTCGAAGCACTACTGCCCTGGCTCGACTGGGCCTTCGCCACGCAGAAGGCGTCGCTGAAAGCGGCCGCCTGACTCATTCGCGGCGGCCTTCGGGCCGCCGATCCCAAACGGATCAATCCCATTCTTCAAGGAGGCCGCCATGGCGCCCCGCGTTCTCGTCTCGGACAAACTTTCAACCACCGCCGTGCAGATCTTCAAGGACCGCGGCATCGAGGTCGACTACCTGCCCGATCTCGGCAAGGACAAGGAAAAGCTTCTCGAAGTGATCGGCCATTATGATGGCCTCGCCATCCGCTCGGCTACCAAGGTCACCGAGAAGCTGATCAATGCCGCCCCCAGGCTCAAGGTCGTCGGCCGCGCCGGCATCGGCGTCGACAATGTCGACATTCCGGCGGCGAGCCGCAAGGGCATCATCGTGATGAACACGCCCTTCGGCAATTCGATCACCACGGCCGAACATGCCGTTGCGATGATCTTTGCGCTGGCGCGCCAAATCCCGGAGGCCAACGCCTCGACGCATGCGGGAAAATGGGAGAAGAACCGCTTCATGGGCGTCGAGATCACCGGCAAGACGCTGGGCGTGATCGGCTGCGGCAATATCGGCTCGATCGTCGCGACGCGCGGCGTCGGCCTGAAGATGCATGTCGTGGCATTTGATCCGTTCCTGTCGGACAGCCGCGCTGAAGAGCTCGGCGTCGAGAAGGTCGAACTCGACGAGCTTTTCGCGCGCGCCGACTTCATCACCTTGCACACGCCGCTGACCGACAAGACGCGCAACATCATCGATGCGGCCGCGATCGCCAAGATGAAGGACGGCGTGCGCATCATCAATTGCGCGCGCGGTGGGCTGGTCGTCGAAGCCGACCTGGTCGCGGCGCTGAAGAGCGGCAAGGTGGCCGGCGCCGGCGTCGATGTTTTCGAGGCCGAGCCGGCGGAGGACAATCCGCTGTTCGGCATGGAGAATGTCGTGGCAACCCCGCATCTCGGCGCCTCGACCACCGAGGCGCAGGAGAATGTTGCGTTGCAAGTGGCCGAGCAGATGGCCGATTACCTGATCAAGGGCGCCGTTTCCAACGCCATCAACATGCCCTCGATCACCGCCGAGGAAGCGCCCCGACTGAAACCCTTCGTCAAGCTGGCCGAGGTGCTCGGCGCCTTTGTCGGCCAGGTCACAGAAGATCCGATCAAGGAGGTCGAGATCCTGTTCGACGGCTCGACCGCGACGATGAACACACGCGCGCTGGTGAGTGCCACCCTTGCCGGCCTGATCCGGCCGCAGGTCTCCGACGTCAACATGGTGTCGGCGCCGATCATGGTGAAGGAGCGCGGCATCATCGTCGCCGAGGTCAAGCGCGACAAATCGGGCGTCTTCGACGGCTATATCAAGCTCACGGTCAAGACCGAGCACATGACGCGCTCGATCGCCGGCACCTGCTTCTCGGACGGCAAGCCGCGCTTCATCCAGATCAAGGGCATCAACCTCGATGCCGAAGTCGGCCAGCACATGCTCTACACGACCAATGCCGACGCGCCCGGCATCATCGGCCTGCTCGGCACCGTCTGCGGCGAGAACGGCGTCAACATCGCCAACTTCCAGCTCGGCCGCAACCGGCCGGGCGGCGATGCGATCGCGCTGCTCTACCTCGACGCACCCTTCCCGGAAAAGGTGCTCGATCAGCTGCGGGCGCACCAATCGATCGATTCGGCCAAACCGCTGCACTTCGATGTCGGCGCCGCCTGAAAGCTCATGTCCCGCGTGCTTCGGCGTGCGGGGCATCTCGCCTACAGAACGGCCCTGCTGCCGCTGTATTCGGCCAGCGCGATGCCTCCGAGCACGAGCGCAAGCGCAAGGCCCTGATAGAATTGGAACTGCTCGCCGACGATCAGCACTGAAAGCAGCGTGCCGAAGATGGGTACCAGATTGATGAACAGTCCGGCGCGATTGGCGCCGATCAGCTCATTGCCCTTGATGTAGAAGATCTGCGAGACGACGGACGCGCCGAGCGCGGTGTAGAACGCGACCGCCCATCCGCGCGCGTCCGGGACGATGACGCGGCCCGCCGCCACTTCCCAAACAAAGAACGGCACCGAGGTCAAAAGCGCGGCGAGCGACAGAGCCAGCATGAAGCTTTGCCAGCGGATGGCCGGCTTCAGGCGCAGCCCCACCGAATAGAGGCTGTAGCAGAGGACCGCGACCAGCATGATGGCGTCGCCGAAATTGAGCTCGATCTTCAGCAACTGACCGAGGTCGCCGTGGCTCGCGGTGAGGGCGACCCCGAGGATGGTCAGCGCGACGCCGACGATCTGCAGGCGGTGCACGTGCAGCCTAAACAGCACGAAATTGGCAAGGATGATGACGATCGGTATGGCGGCCTGCTCGATCGAGACATTGATGGCGGTCGTGTAGTTCAGCGCCGTGTAGAAGATGACGTTGAAGATCGTGAAGCCGCAGGCGCCGAGGCCGGCGACCAGCAGCCAATGCCGGCGAAGTTCAGGCCAGTCCTCGCGAAACGTCCGCCAGCCGACCGGCAGCAAGATCAGCACCGCCATCACCCAGCGCAGGAAGACCAGCGTCATCGGCGATACATGGCCGACGGCAAGCTTGCCGGCCACGGAATTGCCGCCCCACAGCAGCATGGTGGAGAGAAGGAACAGATAGGCGGCTCGATGCATCGCTTGATCCGGGGCGCGCAGGCGCGAGGGAAGAAGGATGCCGGCCTATTGCGATGGCGAGGCCAAGTAAATGATGCGAAAGCCGGAATTTGTTGTGCCTGGTTTGTTGTGCCCTGGGTGGTTTCGGGGACAAAGAAAGGGTCGCATCGGCCTGCACATGAGGCTATAGAGGCCTGTCGTTTCAAGCCGCCAATAGCGGCATCTCAAGGGAAAAGAACATGGCCAATGTGGTGGTCGTCGGCTCGCAGTGGGGCGACGAAGGCAAGGGCAAGATCGTCGACTGGCTGTCGGAACGCGCCGACGTGGTCGTGCGCTTCCAGGGCGGTCACAATGCAGGTCATACCCTGGTCGTCGACGGCAAGGTCTACAAGCTTTCGCTCTTGCCGTCCGGCGTGGTCAGAGAGGGCAAGCTGTCGATCATCGGCAACGGCGTGGTCTTCGATCCGCATGCCTTCGTCGCGGAAGTCAAGAAGCTCAAGGAGCAGGGCGTGGAGGTGACGCCCGAGCGCCTGAAAATCGCCGAAAACACCGCGCTTATCCTATCGCTGCACCGGGAGCTGGACGGGTTCCGCGAGGACGCCGCCTCGAATTCCGGAACCAAGATTGGCACGACCCGCCGCGGCATCGGTCCCGCTTATGAGGACAAGGTGGGCCGGCGCGCGGTGCGGGTGATGGATCTGGCGGATTTGGAAACGCTTCCCTTGAAGGTCGACAGGCTGCTCACGCACCACAATGCGCTGCGCCGCGGGCTCGGCCATGCCGAGGCGACGCATGAGGCGATCATGCAGGAGCTGACCTCGGTGGCCGGCGAGATCCTGCCTTACATGGACCGCGTCTGGAAGGTGCTCGACGACAAGCGCCGCGCGGGCGAGCGCATCCTGTTCGAGGGCGCGCAAGGCACGCTGCTCGATATCGACCACGGCACCTATCCCTTCGTCACCTCATCCAACACCGTGGCAGGGCAAGCGGCCGCCGGCTCCGGCACCGGCCCCGGCGCCATCGGCTATGTGCTCGGCATCACCAAGGCCTATACGACGCGCGTCGGGGAGGGGCCGTTCCCGACCGAGCAGCAGAACGAGGTCGGCGAGTTCCTCGGCACGCGCGGCCACGAATTCGGCGTCGTCACCGGCCGCAAGCGCCGCTGCGGCTGGTTCGACGCTGTGCTGGTGCGCCAGGCGGTGGCCGTCAACGGCATCAAGGGCATCGCGCTCACCAAGCTCGACGTGCTCGACGGGCTGGACGAGATCAAGGTCTGCACCGGCTACCGCCTCGATGGCGAGTTGATCGACTATCTGCCGGCCAGCCAAGGCGCCCAGTCGCGCGTCGAGCCGGTCTACGAGACGCTCGAAGGCTGGAAGGGAACGACGGCCGGCGCCAGGAGCTGGAACGATCTGCCGGCGCAAGCCGTCAAATATGTCCGCCACATCGAGGAGCTGATCGGCGCCCCGGTTGCGCTGCTTTCCACCAGCCCGGAGCGGGACGACACGATACTTGTGACCGATCCGTTTCAAGACTAGTTTCACAGCCGTTCCAGGGGCTACGGCTGATTTGCGGCCGGCCCGGGAAAGAATTGCAGGTCGACTGACGCATGGCAGATTTCGTTGGTGTTCTGAAAAAACAGCTTGCGAAGCACAGCGAGCCCTCGCCCGAGTTGCGCAAGCGGATTTACGAGAATGCTCGTGAGATGCTGGCGAAGAAACTCGCGGACTATTCTCCGCCGTTGTCGGCCGACGTCATCAGCAAGCAGAAACGTTCGCTCGAAGATGCCGTTGCCAGCGTCGAGAGGGAGTATGCCAAGCCCGCTCCGGCGCCCAAGCCCGCTCCAGCGGAAGATCCGCTGGCGGAGCTGGAACATATTTTCTCATCGATCGACCGCAACAAGAACCAGCCGAGCCACGTCCGGCAGCCGTTGGTGGCGAAGCCCGAACCTGCCAAACCAGAGCCCTTGAAGACGGCTCCCGCACCGGCGCCGGTGAAGTCGGAACCGAGCTGGCAAAGCGCATCAAAGACGGAACCAAGCTGGCAAGGGGCAACGAAGACTGAGCCCGGCGGCTGGCACAAGGTGCCCGCGGCACCGCCGCCCATGCCCTCGCCGCGCGAGGACGATGTCGGCCTGCCCGGCAGGAACGCCGCCGAACCGGACGACGACAGCGATGTCTTTGCCAATGACGAGCAGCCGGCCGATACTTTCCAGCGGCTGCGGCCTGCTCCACGCAAGCGCAGCTATGGCGGCTTGATTGCCGCCGTTGTCGCATTGCTGGTGTTGGCCGGCGGCGGTTACGGCGTTTGGCTGAACAAGGATGCGTTCAGCACTATGCTCGGCTTGAAGGGCGGCAGCAGCCAGACCGTCTCGACCGAGCCTCTGGTCAAGCCTGCTCCGACAAAGCCGACCGCCGAGACGGCAGCCGCGCCGCCGGCCGCGGGCAACAACGCGACTGGAGCCAATGAGCCAGCCGAAACAGCGAAATTCACCCAGCGCCTGACGTCCGAGGGCAAGGAAGTCGATCCTGGTCCCGCCGGCGGCCAGAGCACCATCGGCGAGGGCGAATCCGTCGCCGCGCTGACCACGCCGCCGCCAGCCGCGCCTGCGATGACGCCTGCGCCCGCCGCTGGCGCGCCGCCGGCTGCGCAAACTCCGGCCGCGACCCCGCCCGCCGCCGGCACGCCGCCGGCTGCGCAAACGCCGGCCGCGACTCCCTCCGCCGGGACGACGCCGCCGGCGCCCGCCGATGCCGCCGCCAATCCGCCTGCGCCGGCCGCCGGGACCACGCCTCCCGCCGCGGCGGCCACTCCGCCTGCCGCTGGCACGACGACGCCAACCGCTTCCGGTACTGCGCCTGCGACGGCCCAAGCGACCGTGCCAGTCGGCCAGAAAGCGATCTTCTATGAGGAGCGCACCAGCACGCAGCAGGGCACCGCCGAGCCCGGCAGCATCGTCTGGTCGCTGGTGCAGGAATCGCCGGGCGGCGACCTGCCGCCGGAGCCGGCGATCCGCGCCGAGGCGACGATCCCCGGCAAGGACATCCAGCTGCGCATGACCATCCGGCGCAACACCGACCAGACGCTGCCGGCCAGCCACATCATCGAGATGATCTTCCTGACGCCGGAAGGGTTTGACGGCGGCGGCGTCGACAACATCCTGCGCATCGCCATGAAGAGCTCGGAACAGGACGCCGGCAGCCCGCTGATCGGCATCCCGGCCAAGATCGCCGACGGCTTCTTCCTCGTCGCGCTCAACGACACCAAGGCCGACGAGGACGCCAACCTGACGCTGCTCAGAGGGCAGGCCTGGATCGACGTGCCGGTGGTCTACAAGACCGGACGCCGTGCCCTGCTCACCATGGAAAAGGGCATCCCCGGCGAGAAGGTCTTCGATGAGGCGCTGAAAGCCTGGGCGGCAAAGACGTCCGGTTGATGCCGAGGCGTCGTTAGCAGTTCAGAAGCCTTGAAACAGCATGTCGAGCGCCGCGGCGATTTCGTCGTGATGGTTCGTGAGACTGGTTCTGTTCTCGGCGAGTTCTCTCGCCGGCACGGTCGCGATCAAATGGGTGGCCATGACCAGCTTGCGCCCGTTGATTTCGAAGACGGGGTGTAGCTTCCGCATTGGCGGCGGCGCTGACGAGAGCGGCAGAAGCGGAACGACCACGCGTGTCTCGAACTGGTCCAGCAGATCGGACTGAACGTCGAGAAGGTAGCCGCCTTCAATGCCGCCAGCAGCGAAGACGTCATAGCGCGCCATCAGAACTGCCGATGTTCCTTGAGTGGAACGCCATGCTTTTCGACATAATCATTCCAGGACTCCATCGTGGCGCGGTTTTCGAGCTTCCATAGGCGCGTTTTCTCGGCAGCCACGGCTTCGGCGATTCCGGCCTCGGCGGCGCGGGATACGTTCACATTGAGCCCTTTTGCTTCCTTCATGAGTTGTGAATCGATCGACAGATTCGCCGGCTGACGGACCGCGTTTGCTGCTATCTTGCGCATGATGGGCTCCGCAATATGCGTATAGAATATGCGTATTCACGGCGATCGCAAGGATGGCATTGGAAACGACCGCGTTACAGGGTTCGCTTCCCGGCGACATGATGAAGCCGCCCTCAGGCGCTACAACCGCGTAAACAGCAGGTCGAAACCGGGCACGTGGCGATGACTATGACGAAGATCGATCTTCGTGAGCTGGGTGAAACCGTTCTCCTGACGGATGGCGGCCTCGAAACGTCGCTCGTCTTCCTGGATGGCCTCGATCTGCCATGCTTTGCCGCTTTTCCCCTGGTCGGCGAGGAGCAGGGGCGGCAGAGGCTCGCCCGCTATTTCCGCCAGTATCTGGACATCGCCGAACAGCACGGCGTCGGCTTCGTGCTCGACACGCCGACATGGCGCGCCAATGCCGATTGGGGCGAAAAGCTCGGCTTCTCTACCCAGGCGCTGTCGGCCGCAAACCGGCAGGCAGTCTCATGGGCGCGGGCGCTGTCGGCGCCTTACGTGGCGCGGGGCATGGCCGTCCTGGTGAATGGCGTGGTCGGGCCGCGCGGTGACGGCTACCGGGTGGATGCGGCGATGACGTCCGCCGAAGCCGAGGAGTATCATGGCGACCAGACCAAGGCGTTCCGCGATGCGGGCGCCGATCTGGTCAGCGCTATTACCATGACCTATTCGCAGGAGGCTGCCGGAATAGCCTGCGCCGCCATGGGCGCGGGGCTGCAGTCGGTAATTTCCTTCACCGTCGAGACAGACGGGCGCTTGCCTTCCGGGGAAAGCATTAGAGAAGCGATCGAGACCGTCGATGACGAAACCGACGGAGCGCCCGCCTACTTCATGATCAACTGCGCTCATCCGACCCATTTTGACGCTGTCCTTGCCGGCGAGGGAGCCTGGATCAGGCGCATTCGCGGCGTGCGGGCCAACGCTTCCGCCAAAAGCCATGCCGAGCTGGACGCGGCGACCGAACTCGATCCCGGCGACCCGGTCGACCTCGGCCGGCGCTATCGCGCCATGCGCGACCGTTTCGGCCACATCGCCGTGCTTGGCGGTTGCTGCGGCACCGACAGGCGCCATATCGCCGCGATCTGCGAGGCCTGTTTGTGAGGAGTGGCTGAAAGGCGCTAGCCCTCCATTTCCTCGCGCAGCATCTCCAGTTCCAGCCACTCTTCCTCGAGCGCGGCCAGCGTCGTGCGTTCCTTGTCCAACGCCGCAATGGTCTTCTGGAACGAGACCGGATCGCGCTCGTAGAAGGACGGATCCGCGATATTGTTCTCAAGCCTCTGGATCGACGCGGTCACCGCCTCGATCTTCTTGGGCAGGGATTCCAGCGCGAATTTCTGCTTGAACGAGAGTTTCTTCGCCGGGCCTTTGGCGACCGGCTGATCCCCTTTGGCTGTCGCCATCGCATCCGCAGCTTCCGCCTTCGGCCTTGCCTTGCGGTCCTCTAGCCTGGAGCCGCCGCGTTGCGCCAGCATGTCGGAATAGCCGCCGGCATATTCGATCCAGCGGCCGCCGCCGTCCGGCGCGATCACGCTGGTGACGGTGCGGTCGAGGAAATCGCGGTCGTGGCTGACCAGGATCACCGTTCCGGCAAAGCCGGCGACCAGTTCCTGCAGCAGCTCGAGCGTCTCCATGTCGAGGTCGTTGGTCGGCTCGTCGAGCACCAAAAGGTTCGCCGGCCGAGCCAGCACCCGGGCCAGCAGCAGTCGCGCCCGCTCGCCGCCCGAAAGCTCGCGCACCGGCGTGCGCGCCTGCACCGGCTTGAAAAGAAAATCCTTCATATAGGAGACGACGTGACGCTGCTCGCCATTGACCACAAGGTTCTCGCCGCGCCCGTCGGTCAGGTAATTCGCCAGCGTCTCCTGCGGGTCGACGGCCTCGCGCTTCTGGTCGAGCGTTGCGATTTCCAGATTGACGCCAAGCCGCGCTGTGCCCGCATCCGGCGCCAGCTCGCCGGTCAGCATCTTAAGAAGCGTCGTCTTGCCGGCGCCGTTCGGCCCGACAAGGCCGACACGGTCGCCGCGCTGGATACGGGTCGAAAAACCCTTCACCACGATGAGGTCGCCAAAACTCTTCTCGATGCCCTTGGCCTCGATCACCAGCTTGCCGGATTCGGCGGCGTCGCTTGCCACCATCGTCGCCGAGCCCTCGGCGCCGCGATGGCTGCGAAAACGCTGGCGCATGGCCTGCAACTCGCCGAGGCGGCGCATATTGCGCTTGCGCCTGGCGGTCACGCCATAGCGCAGCCAATGTTCCTCGCGCACGATCTGGCGGCCGAGCTTATGCTGTTCGCGCTCTTCCTCTTCAAGCACCTGGTCGCGCCATTCCTCGAAATGCGCGAACCCCTTCTCCAGCCGGCGAGTCTGGCCGCGATCGAGCCATACGGTGGCGCGCGAGACGCGCTCGAGAAAGCGGCGGTCGTGCGAGATCAGGATCACGGCCGAGGAGGTGCGGGCAAGCTCTTCTTCCAGCCATTCGATGACCGAGAGGTCGAGATGGTTGGTCGGCTCGTCGAGGAGCAGGATATCGGGCTCCGGCGCCATGACGCGGGCGAGTGCTGCGCGGCGCGCCTCGCCGCCGGAAAGGTCGTTCGGCCGTTCCTCGCCGGTCAGGCCGAGATGCTCCATCAGATAGGTGGCGCGATGCGGATCGTCGGCCGGCCCGAGGCCGGCCTCGACATAGGCGCGCACGCTGGCGAAGCCATCCATATCGGGCATTTGCGGCAGGTAGCGCACCGTTGCCGAGGGCTGGCGGAATACTTCGCCGTCCTGCGGTTCGATCAGCCCCGCGACGATCTTGAGCAGCGTCGACTTGCCTGAACCGTTGCGGCCGACAAGCGCGATCTTCTCGCTGGCGGAGGCGCTCAGTGCCGCGCCGTCGAGCAGCGGCGTGCCGCCAAAAGTCAGTTTTATGCCATCCAGATTGAGAAGAGGCGGGGCCATGTCAGCTTTCGGGAAGAGGATAAGGGTGGGCGAGCAGCAGCGCCCGGCCACGCTCGAGCGCGATCTCGAGCCGGCCCTTGACCTCATTTGATATAGTGAGCGAGGAGCCGAACGCCACCTCGACACTGACCAGCGGCCATTTGGCGCCTGAGACCGTCAGGCCGGCGAGGTCGGAGAAGCCGAGCACCGAGAACAGCATGCCGTCGGCGTAGTCGAAGCCGGCTTTGCCCGGCAGGATGGGCACGCCCTCCTGCGCGCCGCTGGTCAGCAGCACGGTCGTGCCTGCCTCGGCCAGCCGCACGCTTAGGGCCAAATGCAGAAAGGCATGATCGGCGCGCTTGCCGCCGAAGGCGCCGGCCAGCACCAGGCTGGTGGCGCCACGCGCCAGCGCCTCGGCAATGGCGAGCTCGCCGTCGGTCATGTCCTTCTCGGCAGGGAAAATCTTGCGCGGCACGGCGGCCAGATTCTCCGGCAGGTTCACCGGTACCGAGTCGAAATCTCCGACCCAGAGCTCCGGCAACAGGCCAAGCATATCGGCATGGCCGATACCGGCATCGGCGGCGATGATGCGGGAGCCTTCGATCTGGCGATCGAGGCGAGGCGTGCGGACGAGATCGCCGCCAAGCAGGATGGTGAATGTGCCCATGGCCGTCGCCCTTACCAGCCCGGCCCACGAAACGGAAGCGGGCGCGTCCAAACGGAATCGCGCTTCGTTACCGCGGTGAACCATGATGGAAGCCCGGCAAACTTCCGCTTGCGCGCCGCATCGGCCGGGCCTATGTCTCGGAACGCTCTAACGGGGTGCCGGACGCTGAATTTTTGCGAACCGGCTGAGAGGCAAAAGAAGGCCAACCCGCTGAACCTGATCCGGTTTGTACCGGCGGAGGGATTAGACGTTTCGGACCATCCGACGCCTCAATTCCTTAACGCGAACGAAGGAGGCGCCGATGCGCTCGCTATTGTCCAAGCTTGTTCTTGCAACCGGGCTTGTTTCGCTTTTGGCAGGCGGGCCTGCCGAGGCGAAAGACAAGCTTACCGTCTACACTTACGAAAGCTTCACCGCCGACTGGGGTCCCGGCCCCGCGGTGAAGAAGGAATTCGAGGCCGAATGCGGCTGCGATCTCGAATTCGTCTCGGTTGCCGACGGCGTGGCATTGCTCAACCGCGTCAAGCTGGAGGGCACCGGCACCAAGGCCGATATCGTGCTCGGTCTCGATACCAACCTGACCGCGGATGCCAAGGCGAGCGGCTTATTCGCGCCGCATGGCGCGGTGCCCGATTTGAATGTGCCCGGCGGCTGGAAAGACGACACCTTCGTGCCTTTCGACTACGGCTATTTCGCCGTCGTCTACGACACCGAAAAGCTGAAGACGCCGCCGAAGAGCTTGAAGGAACTGGTCGAGGGTGCCGGCCCCGACAAGATCGTCATCCAGGATCCGCGCACTTCGACGCCGGGCCTCGGGCTGCTGCTGTGGGTGAAGTCGGTCTATGGCGACAAGGCGCCGGAAGCCTGGGCCAAGCTGAAGCCGAAGGTGCTGACCGTGACGCCGGGCTGGAGCGAGGCCTATGGTCTGTTCACCAAGGGCGAGGCGCCGATGGTTCTCTCCTATACCACCTCGCCGGCCTACCACATGGTGGCCGAGAACACCGAGCGCTATCAGGCGGCGTCCTTCGAGGAGGGCGAATATCTGCAGATCGAGGTCGCCGGCATCACCAAAACCGGCGAGAAGAACCCGCTGGCAGAAAAATTCATAGCCTTCATGACCGGGCCCAAGTTCCAGGACGTCATCCCGGAGACCAACTGGATGTTCCCGGCCGGCAAGACCGACAAGCCGCTCAACCCGGCCTTCGACAAGCTGGTGAAGCCGACCAAAACCCTGCTGTTCAGCCCGGAAGAGGTGGCGGCCAACCGCAAGGCCTGGGTGGATGAGTGGCTGGCGGCGATGAGCAAGTAGGTTTGGCTATTCGTCGAAGATGATCGCTCTACGGCGCCCCCCTCTGTCCTGCCGGACATCTCCCCCTCTAGGGGGGAGATTGGCCGTCACGCCGGCTTTCGCCAATCGCCGACGTTGTAGGATCGAGCGGGGCGCCCGAGCCAATCTCCCCCCTTGTGGGGGAGATGTCCGGCAGGACAGAGGGGGGCGCGAAGGAACGCGGCATGCGTTAACTCGAACCTTGCATGTGCAGCGTGCACTCGGCGCGTGACTCCCGCATCACCGCTGGGGTCGTCGTCCTCGCCGCCATAACCCTGCTTATCGGCGGCGCCTTTGCCAGCCTTGCTCTGGAGGGCGCGCACGACCTTTCCGGTGTCGCCTCGGCGTTCGACAGCTATCTCTTCCGCGTTGCCCGCTTCACGCTGTGGCAGGCGGCTCTCTCGACGCTGCTGTCGGTCGTGCCGGCGCTCTTCGTGGCGCGGGCGCTGTCCCGGCATCCCGACTTTCCCGGCCGCCGTCTTATCCTGCAGCTCTTCACTGTGCCGCTGGCGCTGCCGGCGATCGTCGCCGCGCTCGGCATATTGGCGCTCTACGGCCGCGCCGGTTATCTTGCCAACATCCTCGGCAAGTTCGGCGGTGGGGAGTGGCCGGGCATTTACGGCCTCTCCGGCATACTGGTCGCGCATGTCTTCTTCAACCTGCCCTTGGCCACGCGCCTATTCCTCGAGGCGCTCGGCACCGTGCCGGTCGACCAGTGGCGGCTGGCGAGCCAGCTCGGCATGGACAGTCGGTCGGCTTTCCGGCTGATCGAATGGCCGGCGCTGCGCGCGGCGCTGCCGGGGGTCGCCGGGCTGGTCTTCATGCTCTGCATCACCTCCTTCACCATCGTACTGACGCTGGGCGGCGGGCCGGCGGCGACGACGCTGGAGGTTGCGATCTACCAGGCGCTGCGCTTCGATTTCGATCCAGCGCGGGCCGTAATACTAACGTTTCTGCAGATCGTGCTGACCTTCGTCGTGGTCGCCATGCTGACGCGGCTCGGCGCCAACACGGTTGGCGACGCCAATCTGCCCGTGCCGCCACGCCGCTATCTTGCGACCAGCACGACCGAGGCGGTGTTCAATGCCGGCCTGATCGTGCTTGCGCTGCTGTTCGTCGCCGGACCGATGGCGGCGACGGTGCTCGCCGGGCTGGAGGCGGATCTCGCTCGACTGGCCGGCGAGGGCGCCGTGCGCCGCGCGACGCTCACCAGCGCCGGGCTCTCCTTTCTCTCGGCGCTGCTTTGTGTGATGCTCTCGCTCTCGCTGATCGCCGCCCGACGGGCGCTGGCCTTGCATCGCCGCGCGGGCAGCGCCATGTCGCTGCTCGAACATGCCGCCGACACCGGCGCCGGTTTCGTCCTGGTCGTGCCGCCCATCGTTATCGGCGCCGGCTGGTTCCTGGTTCTTCGCAAGATCACCGATGTGTTCGCCATCGCACCCGTCATGGTCGTCGCCGTCAATGCGGTGATGGCGATGCCTTTCGCCATTCGCGCCGTTCGCCCTGCCTACGATGCGGCGAGCGAGCGCCATGAGCGGCTCTGCCGGGCGCTCGGCATTTCCGGTTGGAACCGGCTGCGGCTGGTCGACTGGCCGTCGCTCCGGCGGCCCTTGGCCACCGGCTTTGCGTTCGCCATGGCGCTGTCGCTCGGCGATCTCGGCGTGATCGCACTGTTCGGCAGCGATTCCGTCCAGACCTTGCCCTATCTTCTGCTCGCGCGCATGGGCAGCTATCGGACCGCCGACGCCGCGGGGCTGGCCTTGCTGCTCGGCCTCGTCTGCCTGATGCTGGTTATCGCCGCCGACTGGCTGGGGCGGGAGGTAAAGGCATGACGACGGCGAACAATGGCATCGCGGCCACGAAGGCCTTGGCCGTCACGTTGGACGGCGTATCGTTCAGCTATGGCGAGGCATCCTTCCGGTTCGATGTCGAATTCGCCGCCGGCAGGATCACCGCTATCATGGGGCCGAGCGGTTCAGGCAAGTCGACGCTGCTCAATCTGGTGGCCGGCTTCGAATCACCCGGCGCCGGCAAGGTGCTGATCGGCGGGATCGATGTCGGCAACGCGCCGCCTTCGGCGCGGCCGGTGTCGATGGTTTTCCAGGAAAACAACCTGTTCGCCCATCTTTCGGTCGAAGACAATGTCGGGCTTGGCCGCTCGCCATCGCTCAAGCTCACCGCCGACGACCAACACGCGGTTGCGAAAGCGCTGGGGCGTGTCGGTCTTGCCGGCAAGGAAAAGCGGCTGCCCCGCGAGCTTTCCGGCGGCGAGCGGCAGCGCGTCGCGCTGGCGCGGGTGCTCATACGTGACCGTCCTGTGCTTCTGCTCGACGAGCCTTTCGCCTCGCTCGGCCCGGCGCTGCGCGAAGACATGCTCGATCTCATGGCCGGCATCCACACCGAGCGACGGATGACCGTGCTTTTCGTCACGCACCAGCCGCAGGACGCGCGCCGCATCGGCCAGCAGATCGCGTTTGTGGACGAGGGTAGGGTCGCGGCAACAGGGTCGGCCGCCGATTTCTTCGACCGTGCTGGACCCGACGCCTTCCGGCGCTATATCGGCGATCGAGGCGGCAGCGTTGCCGGATGACAACACATTGCCCGGAAGCGGACATAATTTACGGCCAAACCGGCTGCGGGTGATCAGGCGTTTGCTTGCCTTGTCCGAGGGAGTGTGGCTAGGTCCGGCCATGCTGGTCCGGGTGGGCCGTGATTTGCCGAAAGATAACGAAAGGAAGCCGATCTGACGGCCGGCATCGAGAGAGTGTGGACTAAGCCGCTGGCGCGATTTTTCGCGATGGCCGGCTTTGCCGTGGCGCTGGCGAGCTGCCAGATGTTCACGCCGCCGGACGTGCAGGAGTCCGGCTTCCAACCCTCCGACAAGCCGATCACCGTCGACAATGTCGCCGCCAACGCCAAGCTGGCCGAAATGGCCAAAGCGCAGCATCCGCGGATTCTCGCCACCTATGGCGGCGAGTATTCCGATCCGAAGCTCGAGCGCATGGTGGCCAAGGTGGTGGGCAACCTGACGGTGGTCTCGGCCAATCCGAGCCAGACCTATCGCATCACCATTCTCAACTCGCCCAATGTCAACGCCTTCGCGCTCCCGGGCGGCTATCTCTATGTCACGCGCGGGCTTTTGGCCCTCGCCAACGATTCCTCCGAGCTCGCGGCCGTCATTGCGCATGAGATGGGTCACGTCACCGCCAATCACGGGCTGCAGCGGCAGCAGCTCGAGGCCGAAGAAGGTTTGGCGACCAAGGTCGTCTCCGACGTGCTCGGCGACAGCCCGACCGCCAAGGCCGCGCTCATCCGCGGCAAGCTGAGGCTTGCGCAGTTTTCGCGCAACCAGGAACTGCAGGCAGACGCGATCGGCATCAAGTCGATCGGCGAGGCGGGCTATGACCCCTACGCGGCCGGCCGCTTCCTGCAGTCTATGTCGGCCTATACCGATTTCCGGTCCGTCAGCGGCGCCACGGATGCCAGCCTCGATTTCCTGGCCACGCATCCCAACACGCCGCAGCGCATCGAGCTGGCGCAGCGGCTCGCCCGTAACTTCGGGCCGCCCGGCGTCGGCACGCGCGACCGCGATGCCTTCCTCGCCGGCATAGACGGCCTGCTTTACGGCGACACGCCGGAAGAGGGCTATGTGCGCGGCCAGACCTTCCTGCATCCCGGTCTCGGCGTGTCGTTCTCGGTGCCTGACGGCTTCGTCATCGACAATTCGGCCGCGGCGGTGACCGCGACCGGTCCGGGCGATATCGCCATCCGCTTCGATGGCGTGGCGATCGACAAGTCGGCGTCGCTCACAGACTACATCCGCAGCGGCTGGGTCGCCGGACTGGACGATGCCAGCGTGCGCCAGGAAACGGTCAACGGCAACGAGGCGGCGATGGCGCATGCCAGCGCGCAAGGGTGGCAGTTCGATATCGCGGTCATCCGGGCCGGCGGACAGGTCTACCGGCTTCTGACCGCAGCACCCTCGGCCAGCACCGCGCTGGAGCCGGTCGCGCGCTCCGTCAGCGGCTCATTCCGCACGTTGAGCGCGGCCGAGAAGGCGGCGCTGAAGCCGCTGCATATCCGGGTGGTCACTGTGCAGCCCGGCCAGAACATGGGCACGCTTGCCGCTCAGATGGTCGGCGTCGACCGCAAGCTCGACCTGTTCCGGGTGCTCAACGCAATGTCGCCGGGCGCGAGCGTGTCGGCCGGCGACAAGGTCAAGATCGTCACCGACAAGTAGTGTCGGCATCCGCGTTTAGTGCCTCGCCAGGAATCGGCCCCGCGCTTCTATTCGGTCAACCCGGGCGCCCGGCCCCTGCCGCTGCTATCAGAGCCCGTCACTGCTGCCGCCTTCAGGGCTGCTCTCGCCGCCGGTGCTGCCCCCGCTGCCCTCACCACTTTGGCCGCCGCCGCGGGGCCCGGAATGATCGCCGCTACTGCCGCGCCAGGGCGCCGGTCCGGTATCGGTCTGCAGTGGTCTGACCACTGTCGGGACTGTCACCGTTGGCGTCTTTGGCGCGGGTATGCGGACAACCTTTACCTTGGTGACTATTTTCGTCACGACCTTGGGCTTGCACACTGCGACCGTTAAGGCGCTGCGCGCAGGAAGGCCGAGAATGCTCATCGAATACGCCTCTTGCCGCTCGATGCCGGCTTTTAGAAAAGCCAAGGCGCGGGCCTCGTCGGCGGGCACGCCGTTGCGGCCATCCTTGAAGATCACGGCGAGATCGTTCATCGCGTTGACGTGCCCCATCGCCGCCGCCTTGAGCAGCAGGTCCAATCCCTTGCCGGTATTGCGCTCGACGTCGACACCATTGAACAGGGCTCGCCCCCAAGCGGCCATCGCATAGGGGTCTCCCTTGTCGGATGCTTCTGAATAGAAGCTGATCGCTTTCGCGGAGTCCGCGGCCGGTCCTATTCCGGACGAAGCGATATGGCCGAGCTCGAACATGGCCCGGACATGGCCCCTGTCGGCAGCTTCCTGGATAGCTTTCCTGGCCTCGTCGACCTTGCCGGATGCCAGGAGCGCCCGCCCAAGCTCGTAGCGAAACCGGGCGACATCGGGGTAGGCCCTCACCGCCGCCTCGCAGGCTTCGGCGGCCTCGCCGGCGATCTCGTTCTGCAAACGGCCGGGGGCGACGCCCTGCAGGTCGAGCGGCGCGCCCGCCGCCTGGTCGCAGGGGTCGACGCTTGGCGACAGCTTCATCGTCGCTGCCTTGGACGCGTTGCCGCCGCGGATTTGGAAGCCGATCTGGACCGGAGCTGCCGAGCCGATCTGCGGCTCGTAACGCAAATTGTCGACTTCACCGGCCGTCAGGCTGGAATCCGGAGACAAGGTCCTGTCCGGCAGCGACAGCGTTCCCGTTGCCGGATAGCTTGCAAGCTTCAGGCTCACCGCGGGGTCGTTGCTCGGGAAATCGAGCTTCAGCGGAACCGGGCCGACGCCAACCGGGATGCTGATATCGCGGTTTTCGATCGCCTCTGCGGCGCCGGTTACGTGGATGCCGCTCTCCGGATCCGGCTGCTTCTGATCGGCCATGGCCTGTTGACCCTCGGCTCCATCGTGGCGCAGCAGCACCACCTCGTCGACCAGCGAGGAGTTTTCCCACGGAACCTGCTTGCCGTTGGTGGCTTTGACTACGTCGCGGCGAACGGCCGCCATCACCGTGCGGATCTCCTGGTTGGGCGTCAACGCGTGGCGCGAAAAGGCGGATGAGAACGGGCTGAGGGCACCGCGCCCGTCATAAGCGACCGCGCCCGGCTCTGTGGCGAAGGCAATCAGCGTGTTCAGCGAGCTCTTCACCTGCGCAAGGCCGGCGTCGCCCGCGACGATCAGCTGGTCCCTCAGCCAGTAATCCTGGCGGGGGAAAGGATTGTTGCGGCAGGCGTCGAGGATGATGACCTGGATCTTCGCTTTCGAGCGCAATTGCTCCAGCACGTCGTCGAGCTTGATCGCCTGGACCTCGACGTCGGCGGCGTCCTTCAGCGAGGCATCGACGGGGATCAGGAAATTTTCGCCGCCGATCTGAAAGCCATGGCCGGAATAGTAGACGACGGCCAGATCCGCACCGTCCGCCGCGGCGAGATAGTTGCGGAACCGCTCCTCGAACTGAAGCTTGGTCAAGTCCTGGGCCACGAACACGTCGAAGCCGGCCAGCCGGAACGTGTTGGCGACGTCCTGAGCATCTCTGTCCGGGTTTTTGAGAGCCGGAATATTTCGGTATTCGGCATTGCCGATGACCAAGGCAACCCTTCGATCGGCGTGAGCCTCGAACGCGGTGAAGCACACGAGAACCAGGGCTGCAAGGAACGCGCAGCATCGCAGCATGGCAAACCCCCATCCGCTAAAGTTGGTGCGGTCAGGAAGACAGTTTACGCCGCGAGGGTCTGTTAAAGAATTCACAATCCATGGCTATGGATGCAGAAAAGCCGCCGGGATGGCTGGCTGATGGCCTCCTGACGACTTCAAGTCGCTGCCTCGGCTTTCAGGCGGCTTCCGCCAGGAATTCGGGGTTTTGCTTCACCAGCGCTGCCCGTAGCTTCTCCATGGCGCGGGCTTCGATCTGGCGGACGCGTTCCTTGGAGATGCCGAGCGCCTCGCCGAGCGATTCCAGGGTGGCGCCGTCGTCGCTCAGCCGGCGCTCCTCGATGATGCGCAGCTCGCGCGCATTGAGCGCGCCGAGCGCGCTCTTCAGCCAGACCGCGCGGCGCTCGACGTCGATCGTTTCGCCGACGACCTCGTCGGGGAGCGGATCCTCCGAGACCAGGAAATCCATCCGTTCGGCGGCGCCGTTCTCGTCGGCAAGCGGGGTGTTGAGGGAGCTGTCGGGGGCCGAAAGACGCGAATCCATCATCGCCACGTCGGCTTCCGGCACGCCGAGCGCGGCCGAAACCTCGCGGTAGAGCGAGGCATTGGAAAGCGGCTCGGCGCCGTTGGCAAGCCGTGCGCGCAGCCGCCTCAGATTGAAGAACAGCGCCTTCTGCGCGGAACTGGTGCCGCCGCGCACGATCGACCAGTTGCGCAGGATATAGTCCTGCATCGAGGCGCGGATCCACCAGGTGGCATAGGTCGAGAAACGCACTTCGCGGGCGGGCTCGAAGCGGGCAGCCGCCTCCAGCAGGCCGACATGGCCTTCCTGAATGAGGTCGCCGAGCGGCAAACCGTAGTGGCGGAATTTGGAAGCCATCGAAATCACCAGCCGCATATGGGCGACGGTGATCAGGTGCAGCGCATCCTGATCCTTTTTTTCCCTCCAGCGTATGGCCAGGAGATGCTCCTCGTCGCGCTCGAGATAGGGAGCCTTCATCGCCGCCCGGACCAGTGTCCGTCCTGCCACATCCTCGATCATGCCGGCTCCTTTTGGCGGTCGCTGCACTGATGACGGTTGAAATGACGCCGCAGCGCCCTACAACAGCCAGCAACGTGCCAGAAGCGCGAATGGTTCCGTAGTGCCGGCGGTGCATATGCCCTGCCGAAAACGTTTCTGTTATTGATCCGTGAGTCCTGGCTTCGCGGATTATTCGCCGGTTCTGAGAACTGGATTTCTAGAACGGTCGATTTTTGAAATCTGGTTCCTTATTTCTCAAGCTTCCATCTGCCAGTTTGCGGCTCTCACAATGCGCCGGGGCACCGGTCAAAACGGGATCACAGAAAAATGAAATGGCTCAAATCGCTTCTCGTCGCCGGAACGCTGCAGTTTCTGGCAGTCACAGCCGGTCATGCCGGCGCCAATCTCGACCAGATCAAGCAGGCAGGCGTGATCAAGGTCGGCACGGAGGGCACCTACGCGCCCTTCACCTATCATGACGAATCCGGCGCGCTGGTCGGCTTCGACGTGGAGATCGCCAAGGCGATCGCCGAGAAGCTCGGCGTCAAGGTGAAGTTTCTCGAGGGCAAGTGGGACGGCCTGATCGCCGGCCTCGACGCCAACCGCTACGACGCCGTCATCAACGAGGTCGGCATCACCGACGCGCGCAAGGCCAAGTATGATTTCTCCGATCCCTATATCGCCTCCAAGGCGGTGCTGATCGTGCGCGGCGACAACAGCGACATCAAGACATTCGCGGATCTCAAGGGCAAGAAGGCGGCGCAGTCGCTGACCTCGAATTTCGGCAAGCTCGCCGAGAACAATGGCGCCGAATTGGTCGGCACCGACGGCTTCGACCAGTCGATCCAGCTGCTGCTCACCGGCCGCGCCGACGCCACCATCAACGACAGCCTGTCCTTCCTCGATTTCAAGAAGCACAAGCCCGACGCCAATGTGAAGATCGCCGCGCAGGAAGAGAATGCCGATTATTCCGGCGTGATCGTGCGCAAAGGCGATCCGGAACTGGTCGCGGCGATCAACAAGGCGCTGGCCGACATCAAGGCCGACGGCACATACAAGAAGATTGCCGACAAATATTTCGGCCAGGACGTCTCGCAGTAAGCCCAATCATCCCGTTTGCTTGAGTTCCGGCGGGCCGTCTTTGACGGCCCGCCGATTTTTACCTGAAAGTCGTTCGGCAATGCGGCCAGAGGGTCGCAGCGTCCGGAAAGGAGAAGGGCTCCGTGCCGCACTGGTTGCAATTGATGCTGGAGTCGCTGCCGACGCTGCTATGGGCGGCACTGATCTTCACCGTGCCGTTGACGCTGCTGTCCTTCGCCTTGGGGCTTTGCGCCGGACTGGTCACGGCGCTGATCAGGCTGTTCGGCCCAAAGCCGCTGGTCGCGCTTGTCCGCTTCTATGTCTGGATCTTTCGCGGCACGCCGCTCCTGGTGCAGCTCTTCCTGATCTTCTACGGCCTGCCCTCGGTAGGCATCCTGCTCGACGCCTTTCCCGCCGCGCTGATCGGCTTCACGCTCAATATCGGCGCCTACACGTCGGAGATCATCCGCGCCGTCATCGGCTCGGTGCCGAAAGGGCAGTGGGAGGCCTCCTATTCGATCGGCATGACCTGGAGCCAGGCGATGCGGCGCACGATCCTTCCGCAAGCGGGCCGCGTCGCGGTGCCGCCGCTCTCCAACACCTTCATATCGCTGGTCAAGGACACCTCGCTCGCGGCGGCAATAACGGTGCCCGAAATGTTCCAGGCAGCGCAGCGCATCGTCGCCACCACCTACGAGCCGCTGATCCTCTATGTCGAGGCGGCGGCGCTCTATCTGGCGCTGAGCTCGGTGCTGTCGGCGCTGCAGGCGCGGCTGGAGGTGCGGCTCAACCGCTATGGCGGCTTCCTGGAGGCCAATGCATGATCGGCCTCACCAACATCGAGAAGCGGTTCGGCGAAAATCTTGTCCTGAAAGGTGTCACCGTCAGCATCGACGAAGCCAGCGTCACGGCGCTGGTCGGGCCTTCGGGCGGGGGAAAAAGCACGCTCTTGCGCTGCATCAACCTCTTGGAGATTCCGACCTCCGGCACTTTGCGCATCGGCGACGAGACGCTGGAATTCCGGCCGGGCGCCAAGGTGCCGGCAGCGGACATCCAGCGCGTGCGGCTGCAGACCGGCATGGTGTTCCAGAATTTTCAGCTCTTTCCGCATCGCACCGCGATCGAGAATGTCATGGAAGGGCTGGTGACGGTACTGAAATGGCCGCAGGCGCGGGCGCGCGAGCGGGCGATGGCGCTGCTCGAGAAGGTCGGCATGGCGCATAAGGCGGATGCCTGGCCGGCGACCCTGTCCGGCGGCCAGCAGCAGCGCGTTGCGATCGCCCGGGCGCTGGCGCCGTCGCCGCGCGTGCTGCTTTGCGACGAGCCGACCTCGGCGCTCGATCCGGAGCTGGCGCAGGAAGTGGTCGACGTGCTGGGTCAGCTGGCCCGGGAGGGCACGACCATGGTGATGGCCACGCATGATCTGAGACTCGCCTCCAAGATCGCGCAGGAGGTGGTGTTCCTCGACGCCGGCTCGATCGTCGAAAAGGGCCCGGCTTCGATCGTGTTCGACAATCCCGAGCGCGAGCGGACCAAGCGCTTCATCGCCTCGCTGCGGCAGGAGGAGGCGCGGAAGGAAGGCGGGGGCTGAGCCTTCTACCTCCCCCTTGGAGTTCGGATCGAAGAGTTCGGATCGAGGGTGCGGTGGGGTTGGCGCCGTACCTCCCCCCGCTGCTTCACCCCAACAACGGGAAAGTAAAGTCCCAAGAAACAAAGAACCCGGCGCAATGGCCGGGTTCTTCGTTATTCGGCTGGCGAAAGCTCAGGCAGCTTCTTCCTGCTCGGCTTCCTCGTTGTCGGCCTTGGCGCCGCGCTTCGGACCCTTGTTGAGGTTGACCTCGATGAGGCGCACCGCCTCGGTTTCCGACATGCGGTTTACGGCGGCAATCTCGCGAGCCATGCGGTCGAGCGCGGCTTCGTAGAGCTGACGCTCGGAATAGGACTGCTCCGGCTGGTTGTCGGCGCGATAGAGGTCGCGCACCACTTCCGAGATCGAGATCAGGTCGCCGGAATTGATCTTGGCATCGTATTCCTGCGCGCGGCGCGACCACATGGTGCGCTTGATCCGGGCGCGGCCCTGCACGACCTTCAGCGCCCGATCGACATAGTCCTCTTCCGACAGCTTGCGCATGCCGATAGAAGTCGCCTTGGCGACCGGCACCTTAAGCCGCATCTTGTCCTTCTGGAAATCGATGACAAACAGCTCCAGCTTGTGACCCGCGACTTCCTGCTCGTCGATGGCCACGATCTGGCCGACGCCATGCGCCGGATAAACGATAAACTCACCGGTCTTGAACCCGTGACGGGCCGCGGTGGACTTCTTCTGCGGGGTGATCGTTGCCATTACGCCCTGAACTCCTTAGTTGTAGCGCCGGCATGGCGGCGCCGGCTGAACTCAGACGATCGGCGGAGCCGACCTTTAGCCGCACACAAGCGAACTCACCGGAATAAGCCGGGACCGACAAACCGCACGAATGCGATCGCCTGCCCCAGATCGCTCTGGTCCGGATTTGAAAAGTTCACCTTTCAGTGATTTGGGGCGTTAGCGCCATAAATCGACGTTGTGTCACCGGCATGTTTCGCGGATATAACACAAAAAGTCGGAAGAATCAAGGTTTTGCTGCATTCGCTAACGCCATGCGCCATCGCTGCCTGTCAAGACAGCAATCGTATCGGCCCTGTTACGTCGCGTCATGCCGGCTTGCCCGGCCCAGCCGTCAGTCGCCTTCGCCGGGCTCCGGCGAGAAATATTTCTCGAACTTCCCGGTCTCACCGTCGAAGTTCTTAGCGTCGGCCGGCGGCTCTTTCTTGGCAGTGATGTTGGGCCATTTATCCGCGTATTCGGAATTGACCTGCAACCATTTGTCGAGACCGGACTCGGTGTCCGGCTTGATCGCGTCGGCCGGGCATTCAGGCTCGCAGACGCCGCAGTCGATGCACTCGTCAGGATGGATGACGAGCATGTTCTCGCCTTCGTAGAAACAGTCGACCGGACAGACCTCGATGCAGTCCATGTATTTGCATTTTATGCAATTGTCGGTCACGACATAGGTCATCGCAGGCTCCGGGACGTCCCGTATTTTGCTGGGCTTTTTTGGTGAGGTAACGCCTTTGCCCGCCGCTTGCAAGGGCAGGACTTGCCGCCTGAGCCGGCATCGCGGAATGGAATTATGCGCGCCTGCCGCGACGAGGTTCTGTCGTAGCTTCTAGTCCTCGCCGAGCAGCCGGTCGGTCTGCCGCCGCTGCCGCTTGGTCGGACGGCCGGTGCCGGCCTCGCGCAGCGCCGGAATGGCGTCGGGAACGGCTTCGCCCTTAGGCGTCGGCGGCGGAGACATGTCCTCGTAAAGCAAGCGCGCTTCCTCGGCCGGACCTCGCCGGGTTCCGGTGCTCAGCACTTTCCAGACCATGATACGGCGGTCGAGCGTGATGGTCAGAACATCGTCGGCCTTGACCAGATCGGAGGCCTGCGCTGCTTTGTCGCGATTGATGCGGACGCGGCCGGCAACGACGAGCTTCGCCGCCAACGACCGGGATTTCACCGCACGCGAGAAGAACAACCATTTGTCGATGCGCTGGCGGCCTTCTCCAACCATCGCGACCGGCCGATGCTATTTCTTCAGCTGGTCGCGCAAGGCGGCGAGCTTGGCAAAGGGCGAATCCGGATCGAAGCGCTGCGGACGCTCCTCGCGCGGCTTGCCCTGGAAGGCCGGCTTGTTGCCGCCCGCGGCATTGCCTTTGCCGTCCTGCCTGTTGCCTTTCCAGTCCGGCCGACCCTCGCGCCGGTCGGCACGCTCGCCCTGCGGCCTGCCTTCGCGCCGTTCGCCGCCTTCGCGTTCCGGTCTCGGCTTGAACTTCGAGCGGTCGAAGCGCGGCTTGCCGGCTCCGTCGCGCTGGTCGCGGCGGCCCTCTTGGGCTGGCCGATCGCCGACTTGGCCACCCGTGGCACCTGCCTGGCCATCGCGTGCCGCCTGGCCGTTGCGCGGACGATTGTCGCGGCGATTGTCATGGCGGTGGCGCGGGCGCTGGTGGTCGAAGCGCGCCTGCCGCCACAGCAGGATCGGCTTCGGCTCTTCCGGCTCGGCGGGGGGCTCCGCGCCTTCGCCGCTTTCGCCCTCGTGGGGAGCGCCGGCTTCGGCGGTGTTGGTGCCGTCGCCATCGTCGGCAGCGTCACCCCCACCCGCGTCGCTTCGCGCCGCGACCTCCCCCATCGGGCGGGAGGTGGAGGCGTCGGCGCTTTCAGCCGACTCAAGCACTGCTGCAGTGTCCCCTGCTGCGGCGGCCTCGACAGGCGGAGTCTCTTCCGCGCCCGCAGCCGAAGCTTCCGCCGGATCTTTCGCGTCAGGCTCCGTCGCGGCTTCCGCGACGGCCTCGGCAGGAACTACAGCGGCAGCCGGCTCGGATCCCTCGATCGTTGCCTCTGCAACCGTGTCTGTTGCCACAGCTTCCGCCTCTGCCGCCTGTGCAGCACGCGCGGCCTCTTCCGCCGCAAGCTTCGCAGCGGCGGCCTCGCGGGCGGCATTGTCCAGCGCGTCGAGCTTGGCCTTCACCTCCGCCGCCGGCTTCGGTTCGGCGCGATAGCCAAGGCCTTTGAGGATCTCTTCCATGTCGTCGGCGGTGGCGCCGAGGATCGACATCATCGGCGGCGTCACCATGAAGGCGTGGCCGTCATAGGCGCCGTCGGGTCGCTGGCCGAGGCCGGGCTTCCAGTTGGTCGCGGGGCGGATGAGATCGGCCAGCCGCTCGAGGATATCGACCCGAACGGCGCGGCGGCCGAGATTGCGATAGCCGGCGAGCTTGTAGAACGTCTTGTCGAAAGCCGGGTCGATGACCACCGAGGTGCGGCCCGATGCCAGCGCATGCACCACGTCGCCGAAGCCTGGCTTGTCCTTGCCGTCGCTCTGAAGCGCCCAGAGCAGCGTCACCAGCCCGGCCGGCGCCGGCTTGATCAGCGCCGGCACGAAGACGTGGTAGGCACCGAAGCGCACGCCCAGGCGCCGCAGGGCCGCCCGGCCTTCCTGGTCGAGCGACTTCATTTCCTCGGCGATGTCGCGGCGGTTCATGAGGCCGAAATGCTCGACGAGCTGGAAGGCGATGCCGCGCGCGATGCCGGCGAGCTGCTCGGCGTTCTTCAAATCGGCCAGCGGCTTCAAAAGCGACTCGATCTGGAAATTGACGAAACGCTCGGCGCGCGCCGCGACCTTGTCGCGGGCGGGGCCGGTGAGCTGCTCGTCGGCAAGCAGCACAAGGCGCGGCTTCAAGGCCTCGTCGCCGGCAACCAGCGTGCCGATCGGCACGCCGATCCAGCGCAGGACACCGTCCGAGCCCAATGCCAGATCGCCGTTCGCGCAGGCGGCGAAGCGCTCGGCGCGCGCTTCGAATTCGGCGGCGAGCGCCTTCTGGGCAGCGGTGCGCACCGCCTTGGCATCCTCGCCGCCGGCGCTCTGGTCGGCGGTGAAGCGGAATCCCTGCAGCTCGCCGACGTGGTGGCCTTCGACGAGCACGGTTCCGGTTGGGCTGATTTCAGCTTCAGGCATGGTATTTTCTCTAAGCCGCCGCATGAGGACGGAAGTCCTGCGGTCTACGAAGCGTTTCGTCAACCGCTCATGCAGCGCATCCGACAATCTGTCTTCGATTTCGCGCGTCTTTTCCTGCCAGTGTAGCTGATCGGCCAGCCAGCCCGGTCGGTTGGAGACGAAGGTCCAGGTGCGGATCTGGGCGATGCGGTGCGACAGCGTGTCGATATCACCATCCGTGGTGTCGGCCCGCCGCACCTGCTCGGCCATGTAATTCTCATCGACATGGCCATGGCGTGCAAGGTCCATGTAGATCGAGGCGATGAGGTCGGCATGCTGGGCGGGCGCGATCTTGCGGTAGTCCGGCAGCGCGCAAGCCTCCCACAGCAGCGCCACGCGCTCCCTGCCGGTGGCGAGCGTCCTGATGTCCGCGTCGCGCGACAAATGTTCCAACGCCTGGGCGTCGACCGCCGGCAATGCCCGGGTCAGCCCTTCGACCGGCGCGTTGGTCTCGATCGAGCGTTTCAGGGCATCGAGGCTGGCAAAATCGAAATCGGCGGTGCGCCACTGCAGCACCTTCACCGGGTCGAAATCGTGCCCCTCGATCTTCTTGACCAGATCCTCGTCGAACGGATCGACCTGGCCGGTGACGCCGAAGGTGCCGTCGCGCAGGTGTCGTCCGGCACGCCCCGCGATCTGACCGAGCTCGGCGGCGGTCAGGTTGCGGTATTGGTAGCCGTCGAACTTGCGGTTCTGGGCGAAGGCGACATGCTCGAGGTCGAGGTTCAAGCCCATGCCGATGGCGTCGGTGGCGACGAGATAGTCGACGTCACCAGACTGGAAGATCTCGACCTGGGCATTGCGGGTGCGGGGGCTAAGCGCGCCGAGGACGACGGCAGCACCCCCCTGCTGGCGGCGGATCAACTCGGCGATCGCATAAACCTCGTCGGCGGAGAAGGCGACGATCGCCGTGCGTCGCGGCAGGCGGGTGAGCTTCTTCGAGCCGGCATAGGCAAGATGCGACAGCCGCGGCCGCGTCACGACCGAGACGCCCTTCAGCAGGCGCTGCAGAATGCCGTGCATGGTGGCGGCGCCCAGCAGCAGCGTCTCCTGGCGGCCGCGCAGATGCAGGATGCGGTCGGTGAAGATGTGGCCGCGTTCGAGGTCGCCCGCGAGCTGCACCTCGTCGATGGCGACGAAGGCGGCATCGGTCTCTCGCGGCATCGCCTCCACGGTGCAGACGGAGTATCTCGCGCTCGCCGGCACGATCTTCTCTTCGCCGGTGACCAGCGCCACCTTGTTGGCGCCGACCTTCTCGCAGACGCGGGTATAGACCTCGCGCGCAAGGAGCCTCAGCGGCAGACCGATGATGCCGGTCTCGTGCGCCACCATGCGCTCGATGGCGAGATGGGTCTTGCCGGTGTTGGTGGGGCCGAGCACGGCCGTCACGTCGCGGCCGGAAAGGATTAGCGGCTGGGAGGGTTTCGGCTGGATATTCATCGGCTCGGAAATGAGGCTTTCTGCCGCTTGTTGTCGGGGACGCGGCGGTGCCGTCGCGTGTGACTAGCGACACATAGGGATTTCAGACGCGAAGCGAAAGCGGAATGTTCCCGTCAAGAGATGGCGCGACGGACAGGCAAGGTCAAAATCCGCTGTCGATTAACCGTTGGAACGAGTCTGGAACGAATCGGCGACGAATCACTGACTCGCTCTGATTCAGGTTTTGTTCACGGCTATATGTGGATTTTTTGACGATGAGTCTCACCACATGCTGAATCTGTGAACTGGCCCGTTTCGTGCTTGGCTCGCACTGGCTTTGGAGCGTCGTTAACCTTTGCGGGAGAGCGACCGCGACGGACTCGAGCGCGGCCGCCAACATTATGAAATGGTTGATCTTTCCTAATCGCCGTTAATCTTTTTGGCGCTATTTCCGGCTTGGCGCGTTAACTTTTCGGCCAAAGCCGGAACGAATCGGCGACGAATCAGCGATCTACAAAATTTCCTGTTTTGTTCACCCCTAGATATGGTGTGGTCCACAGCTTGTGCACCGAAAATTCACAGCTTGTGAACCGGGTTTCGCACAGCGCGCGGGGAGCCGTTAACTTTTGCGTGCCGAAATGAGGCATGCCTCACTCGGTGCCGTCGGGAGCGCAGACAAAAACAGGCGGCCCGTTTGGGCGGGCCGCCTGCCATCGGTGCCGTTCAGGCGAATAAGAGCTCAGGCGAAATACTGGCCGCCATTGGCGCTTATCGTCGAGCCGGTGATAAAGCCTGCCTCCTCCGAGGCGAGGAAGACGACGCAGCGCGCAATCTCCTCCGGCTCGCCGAGACGGCCGACCGGGATCTGAGCGATGATCGATTCCCGAACTTTTTCCGGCACGGCCATAACCATGTCGGTGGCGATGTAGCCGGGGCAGACAACGTTGACGGTGATGCCGGCGCGGGCGCCTTCCTGGGCAAGCGCCTTGGTGAAGCCGATGTCGCCGGCTTTCGATGCCGAATAGTTGACCTGCCCCATCTGGCCCTTCTGGCCGTTGATCGAGGAGATGGTGATGACGCGGCCGAACTTGCGGTCGCGCATGCCGTTCCACAGCGGATGCGTCATATTAAAGACACCGGAAAGATTGGTGTCGA
Source organism: Mesorhizobium sp. WSM3860 (assembly GCF_002294995.1). Classification (GTDB taxonomy): domain Bacteria; phylum Pseudomonadota; class Alphaproteobacteria; order Rhizobiales; family Rhizobiaceae; genus Mesorhizobium. The sequence continues at coordinate 447,495 of NZ_NSGF01000001.1, forward strand.
TGACCTCCTTCCACTGTTCGCGGGTCATCTTGTGAAACATGGTGTCGCGGGTGATGCCGGCATTGTTGACCAGCACCGAGACCGGGCCGAGATCGGCCTCGACTTGAGCGATGCCGGCGGCGCAAGCGTCATAATCGGCGACCGACCATTTGTAGACGGGGATGCCGGTCTCGGCCTTGAATTTCTGGGCCGCCTCGTCATTGCCAGCATAGTTCGCGGCGACCGAATAGCCGGCATTCTTCAGGGCCACCGATATTGCCGCACCGATGCCGCGCGATCCGCCCGTGACGATTGCTACCTTGCTCATGAAGTTCCTCCTCTGGTGAATGGTCGATGGTGAATTGTGAATGGTCAAAGACGAGAGAGGCTAGCTGCCATTCACCATTTGCCATTCACTGTTCACTTCTCAGAGCGCTTCCACACACATCGCAACGCCCATGCCGCCGCCGATGCAAAGCGTCGCGAGGCCCTTCTTTGCGCCGCGGCGGCGCATCTCGTAGACCAGCGTGTTGAACACGCGGGCGCCCGAAGCGCCGATCGGATGGCCGATGGCGATGGCGCCGCCATTGACGTTGACGATCGAGGGATCCCAGCCCATGCCCTTGTTGACGGCGCAGGCCTGCGCGGCGAAGGCCTCGTTGGCTTCGACGAGATCGAGGTCCTTGGCCGACCAGCCGGCCTTCTCCAGCGCCCGCTTCGAGGCCGGGATCGGGCCGGTGCCCATGATCGCCGGATCGACGCCGGCGGTCGCCCAGGAGGCGATGCGGACCAGTGGGGTGATGCCGCGCCTGGCAGCCTCGGCCTCGGTCATCAGCAGCGCGCCGGCGGCGCCGTCATTGATGCCAGAAGCATTGGCGGCGGTGACGGTGCCGTCCTTGTCGAAGGCCGGCTTGAGCTTGGTCATGGCATCCAGCGTAGCGCCGTGGCGAATGTATTCGTCCTGGTCGACGATGGTGTCGCCCTTCTTGCCCTTGATAGTGACGGCGACGATCTCGTCCTTGAACTTGCCGGCCTTCTGCGCTGCCTCGGCCTTGTTTTGCGAGGCCAGCGCGAACTCGTCCTGGACGTCGCGGGTGATCTGGAACTGACGAGCGACGTTCTCGGCGGTGTTGCCCATATGGTAGCCGTTGAAGGCGTCCCATAGGCCGTCCTTGATCATGGTATCGATCATCTTGTAGTCGCCCATCTTGACGCCGGCGCGCAGGTGCTGGGCGTGCGGCGACAGTGACATCGATTCCTGGCCGCCGGCGACGATCACCTTGGCGTCGCCGGTGGCGATCTGCTGCATGCCGAGCGCAATGGCCCTCAAGCCCGAGCCGCAAACCTGGTTGAGGCCCCAGGCAGTCGTCTCCTTGGGCAGACCGGCATTGATGGAAGCCTGGCGGGCCGGGTTCTGGCCCTGAGCGGCGGTCAGCACCTGACCGAGAATGACTTCGTCCACCTCCACCGGGTCGACCTTGGCCCGCGCGAGCAATTCCTTGATGACGACCGCGCCGAGCTCGTGCGCGGGCGTGGCGGCGAAACTGCCGTTGAAGGAGCCGACTGCTGTGCGGGCTGCGCTGGCGACGACGATTGAATTGGAAGCGGACATTTTCTTCTCCAGGCTTCGAGGTGTCGTGAGGCTATCCTTGGAGACTTTCTTGCCCGTTCAAGCACCTGAGTCAAACCGGAAATCGGCATGGCCGCCATGCGCGGCAAGCAAGTCGAGCGCTTATCGTGACGGCGCGGCCATCGCGCTGCAGCACAATTTGCTCCGGCCATTCGGCATTAAATGATGCCGCACTGCACAAACCGCTTGGAATTGTGACGCTTTTGCGCATATCCTCGACAAAATGGCGCAATCGTTACCGGCCGCTTACTGTGAACGCGCCGGTATCCTGGGGAGGATACGGATGGCCGCAAAAAACGACCCGATCGTCATCAAGAAATATGCCAACCGCCGGCTCTATAACACCGGTACCAGCACCTATGTGACGCTCGAGGATCTGGCCGAGATGGTCAAGAAGGGCGAGGAGTTCACGGTGCAGGACGCCAAGACCGGGGACGACATAACGCATCCGGTGCTGACCCAGATCATCTTCGAGCTGGAGAACAAGGACGGGCAGAACATGCTGCCGATCCCGTTCCTACGCCAACTGATCTCCTTCTATGGCGACCAGATGCAGATGATCGTGCCGAGCTTCCTCGAACAGTCGATGATCGCCTTTTCCAAGGAGCAGGAGCGTTTCCGCGAGCAGCTGAAGGGCGCCTTCGGCAAGACGCCGATCGACATGATGAAGACGCCGATGAAGGCGCTGGAGGAACAGACGCGGCGCAACGTCGAGATGTTCCAGAATGCCATGCGCATGTTCACGCCGTTCCCGTCAGGCGGCCCTAATTCCGCGGCGCCGGCCGAGCCGCCGAAGAAGGACGAGAAATCCGACGACCTGCAGGAATTGAAGGCGCAGATCGCCGCCATGCAGCGCAAGCTCGACACCATGTCGTGACGGCTGGCCGTCAGGTGTTTCCTGCGGGCCCGTCATAGCGGGCTCGCGGCCTGATCGGCCTGTTGCTCCTCACCTGCTCGATGGCATGCGCCGTCCAGCCGACGCTGCGGCCGAGCGCGAACAGGCGGAACGGCGCATCGGCGGGAAGATTGAGGCTGCGCGTCAGCGCGGCCAGCGCGAAGTCGATATTCGGATGCATACCGGTCGCGGCAAGGACGGCGTCGCGCAGATGCAGCAGACCGTCATCGATATCGAGGTCGGGCAGCAGAGCCTCCGCGCGCGGATCGCCTTCAGGGTATAGCTGGTGGCCGAAGCCGGGCAGCGGCCGGTCGTGCGCGAGCCAGCGCGCGATCGTCTCGTCCGGCCCGAGCCGCTCGGCATCCTCGACCAGTGCGATGGCCGCGGCGCCGGCGCCGCCATGACGCGGGCCGGTAAGGGTAGCAAGCCCGGCAAGCAGGCAGGCCGCGATTGGCGCGCCGGTCGAAGCCGCGACCCGCGCGGCGAAGGTCGAGGCGTTGAGCTCGTGATCGGCAAGCAGCACCAGCGCCCTGCGGACGAGGTCGGCGCCGGCGATGTCGACCGACCAGCCGCGCGCCAGCCTTTCATGCACCGGCTCCGCCCCTGGGCTTGCACCGAGTGATGTCGCGAGCACGCTGGTGGCGCTGGCGCCGTCCTGCTCCAGCATGGCAGGCCTGCGGCCGAGCGAAGGCCGGCCTGCCGCGGCAAGCGCCGACAATCTTGCAAAGGCCGTCGGGGTACCGCTCTCGCGAACGATCGAAGGCGTCAGCGACGCGAAGGATATCGGGGTGCCGGATGCCCAAAGCAGGCTTGCTGCCTCCTCCAGCGTCGCTATCGCGGCAAGCGCAACGGCATCCTTGCCGCGATAGACGAGGCGGCCATGCAGCACGGTCGAGATGGCGGTGGTGATCGCCGGCTCGCCCCAGGCGATGGCGCTTTCGGCGATTGCCTGGGGGCTGCGTCCGCGCGCCCGGCGGGTGGCGAGCGCGGCTATGTCGTCGGCGCGATACTGGCTGCGGCGCGGATCGGCGCCGTCGGGACGCATGCCGATGCGGCCGCGGCTGACATAGGCGTAAAGCGTCTGCGGCCGGACCTTCAGCCGCGCCAGCGCTTCCTCCCGCGTCAGCCATTCGGACATGTCCGTACGCCTCATATTGATTCAGTTGATCAAGATTGATGCATTGAATGTAGAGCATTAATTGCAGTGCACAAAGGGTCAAGGAGACGGTCATGGCAAACGGGCTCGATGATGTTGTGGCGGCGGAGACGGTGCTTTCCGATGTCGACGGCGCGGGCGGCCATCTCACCATCCGAGGCCATTCGTTGACGGAACTCGCCGGGCACTGGCGCTACGGCCAGGTGGTCCGCCTCTTGTTCGACGGGTTCTTCGATGAGCTTCCCGGCGACGGCGAATTGGAGAAGGCGATCGGCAGCGCGCGTGTCGAGGTTTTCGAACGGCTGCAGCCGATGCTCGCTGAACTTCCAGCGCTCGAAATCTACAGCGGTATGCGCGCCGGCATCGCCCTTCTGCCCGACGGCGACTCACTTGCCGACTCGCTCCGGCTGATCGTGGCGCCGGCGGTGCTAACGCCAGCCCTGCTGCGGCTCGGACGCGGCGAGAAGCCTGTTCCTCCGGACGCACGCGCCGATCATGCGAACGACATGCTGCGAATGCTCTCCGGCACGGCGTCGCCGGCGCTTGCCAAGGCGCTCGATACGTATCTGGTGACGGTTTGCGACCATGGGCTCAATGCCTCGACCTTCGCAACGCGGGTGGTGGCCTCGACGCAGGCGGGCTTGACCTCGGCGATCCTGGCCGGGCTCGGCGCGCTCAAAGGCCCGCTGCATGGCGGCGCGCCGGGACCGGTGATCGAGATGCTCGACGCGATCGAGGCGAGCGGCGACGCCGCCGCCTGGCTGCGAAACGAGATCGCGCGCGGCGAGCGCATCATGGGCTTCGGCCATCGCATCTACCGTGTGCGCGACCCGCGCGCCGACGTGCTGAAAGCCGTCGTGCGGCGGCTGGGCACACGTTATAAGACCGGCAGCCGGCTGGCCTACGCCGAGACGGTGGAACAGGCGGCACTCGAGGTGCTCAAGGTCGCCAAGCCGCAACGCTCGATCGAGACCAATGTCGAATTCTATACCGCGCTCCTGCTCGAAGCTGCGGGCTTCCCGAAGGAAGCGTTCTCCAACGTCTTTGCTGCCGGTCGCGTCGCCGGCTGGATTGCGCATGCGCGCGAGCAGCAGGCGACCGGACGCCTGATCCGGCCGCAGTCGCGCTATGTCGGGCCGGTGCCCGATCTCGTCGCCTGACGCCGCGAGCAGGCCTAGATGCGATTCTCCGCTCCCGGCGAGCGGGAAGTTTTCTCATGAAAATTTTAACCGATCACGCTTGTATGCTCGTGTTCTTGCCTTGGTCCGTCCTTATATGCTGCACCGCAACATAGGCTGACGGCAGCGGTCCCGCTCCAATGACAGAGGGGCAGGCCGGCACATCGAGACAAGGAACGCCATGGCGAAGAACGGCAAGGCGGAGAACAAGAAGATCAACATCGCGCTCCAGGGCGGCGGTTCGCACGGCGCCTTCTCCTGGGGGGTGCTCGATCGCCTGCTCGAAGACGGGCGGCTCGAGATCGCTGCCGTGTCCGGCACCAGCGCCGGCGCGATGAACGCGGTAGCGCTGGCCGACGGCTTCGTGCGCGGCGGCGTCGAGGGCGCGCGCAAGAAGCTCGACGATTTCTGGCGTGCCGTCGCCTCGAAGGGCCGCTTCAGCCCGGTTCAACGCATGCCGTGGGACGTCGTCTGGGGGAACTGGTCGATCGAGAACACCCCCGGCTATTTCTTCTTCGACACCATGTCGCGGGTATTCTCGCCTTACGTCGCCAATCCGCTCGGCCTCAACCCGCTGCGCGACGTGGTCGAGAAGGAGATCGACTTCGGCAACGTGCACGCCTGCAAGTCGATGGAGCTTTTCATCTCGGCGACCAATGTCGAGACCGGGCAGCTGCGCGTCTTCTCGGATGGCGAGATCGACCTCGATACGGTGATGGCGTCGGCCTGCCTGCCGCAATTGTTCCGCGCCGTCGAGATCAAGGGCGTGCCCTATTGGGATGGCGGCTATGGCGGCAACCCGGCGCTCTATCCCTTCTTCAAGACTGCGGCGACCGAGGATGTGCTGCTCGTGCAGATCAACCCGGTGGTGCGCGAAGGCACGCCAAAGAGCGCCAACGAGATCCAGAACCGCATCGACGAGATCACCTTCAATGCCGGGCTGCTGCGCGAATTCCGCTCGATCGCCTTCGTCAAGGAACTGATCGCGGCGGGACGCCTGCCGCATGGCGAATACCGCGACATCCGGATGCATAGGATCGATGCCGACGAGGCCTTCAAGGATCTGTCGGCCTCGTCCAAGGTCAACGCCGAATGGGCCTTCCTCGCCTATCTGCGGGACCTTGGCCGCAGTGCGGCCAGCGACTGGCTGGAGGAGAACTACGACGCGGTCGGCAGCCGAGCGACGCTCGACCTGTCGGGCGAGCTCGACGACGGCTTCAAGCCGATGCGCGGTCCGGCGCCGGGCCGGCGGGTGAAGGAATTCCTCGCCGCGCGCATCAAGCCAGAGTCAGCACGCCGGCGAGCGTAGATGCCCAACCCTCCGCACGTTTCAGCAAGCGCTGAAGTTTCCCTTGCGGAAGCGGCGATATGCTGGATTCACCTCCGTCGCGCGAGTAGTTTACCTCGACGTAAACGGGAGGTAGCAAATGCTGCAGACCAGACGGAACTCTCTCGGGGTCAAGTTTGAAGCGCAGTGCAGGGCCTTCGAGAAGGAACCCTTTCCTGGCCTCGCAGTGCGCAAGGATCGGCTGAAGCGGCTGCTGGCGCTGACCGAAAAGCATGAAGTCGAGATCTGCACGGCGATCGACAGCGATTTCACTGGACGGGCGGCGCAGGAAACGCGGCTTGCGGAACTGTTCGTCGTCCGCGCTGGCATCAAGCACGCCATCCGGCATCTGCGCGGCTGGATGCGCGAGCGCCGCGTCGCCACCAGCCTGCCGTTCCTGCCGGGGCGCAACCGCCTTCTGCCGCAGCCGCTCGGCGTCATCGGCATCGTCTCGCCCTGGAACTATCCGTTCCAGCTTGCCATCGCGCCGGCAACTGCCGCTCTAGCCGCCGGCAACCGGGTGCTGCTCAAGCCGTCCGAACTGACGCCGAACTTTTCGGACCTGCTTGCCCGGTTGGTCGAAGAGCATTTTTCCTCCGACGAGATGAGCGTTGTGGTCGGCGATGCCGAGGTCGGCAAGACATTCGTGTCAATGCCTTTCGATCATCTCTTGTTCACCGGCTCCACCGCGGTCGGCCGGCAGGTGGCGCTAGCCGCGGCCGCCAATCTGACGCCGGTGACGCTCGAGCTTGGCGGCAAGTCGCCGGCGATCTTCGATGCATCCTGCGATCTCGACGCTGCGGTCGCGAGCGTCGCTTACGGCAAGCTCTTGAATGCGGGCCAGACCTGCATCGCACCCGACTATCTGATGGTCCCGCAAGGGCAAGGCGCGGCGATCGCCGCAAAACTTGCCGCCGCGATGGCGCGGCTCTATCCGAGGCTGGGCGACAATCGCGACTACACGGCGATCGTCAGCGACCGGCACCATCGGCGGCTGAGCGACATGATCGCCGAGGCACGCGAAAGCGGCGCCGATGTCACCGAGGTCAATCCGGCGAACGAAAAGCTTGGCGTAAGCGACCGCAAGATGGCGCCTGTCCTGGTCAGGAACGCCGGCGAGAGTTTGCGGCTGATGCGCGAGGAAATCTTCGGGCCGGTTCTGCCGATCATCGAATACGGCACGGTCGATGAGGCGATCGATCACGTGAACCGCGGCGAGCGTCCGCTCGCCTTCTATTGGTTCGGCAAGGACGGCGCCATTCGCCAAAGGATGAAGCGGGAAACCGTCGCCGGCGGCGTCACGGTCAACGACTGCATGATGCATCTGGTGCAGGAACGGCAGCCATTCGGCGGGGTCGGCGAGAGCGGCATGGGCGCCTATCACGGCGAATGGGGTTTCCGGACTTTCAGCAAGGAAAAGCCGATCTTCGTCCAGTCCAGGCTGAGTGCCGGTGTCCTGCTCAGGCCACCCTATGGCAGGACGTTCGAGTGGCTGTTCCGCTTGCTGAACCTGATCACCTGATCGGATTTTTTTTCGGAGTGGGCGCGTCCTCTGATTGTCTCGTGCCAATGCAACAGGTCATTTCGCAAAAAAATTCTTCATCATACTGACGCCTGCTGCCATTGAGTGTCCGATCGGCCGAAAACCGCCCCGATTGAGAAAAGCCAGGCAGTCGAGCATGTAGAAAAGGCGGAAAACCAGCGCTCCAGGCGCGGCGGCGCAATAATCCATCAAAGTTTCTGACTATTTTGCGCCACCGCTTTGCGGTAGAAGCGCGCTTCGCCGATCACGGCAAATTGAAGATGGCTTTGCGCGCCCCCATATCGGCCGCGCGCGAAAACGCCGACCTCGCCAAGCCTGCAACGGAAAAATGACGATGCCGAAAATCAGGTTTCACAAGCTTGCAGCCATTGCTGTGCTCATCGGATTCGCTGCCTGGATGGCAACGGGCGAGTTCTCGTCCGTGGGCAGCGCCGCCGATCACCAGAAGACAGGAGAAGCAGGCAAAGCCGCGCAGTCCGGCGCCGAAAAGCCGAAGAAGGCGCAGGCCGAGCCGAAGGCAGCATTGCGCACCGTCGCCGTGGTGACGCCGCCGCGCAAAACCTTCGCGCGGGCGATACGGATCTCGGGCCTGACCGAAGCCGACAAGCGCGCGGTGCTTGCTGTCCGCGTCGCCGGGGTCATCGACAAGCTGCCGGTCAAGCAGGGCGATCGCGTCAAGACCGGCGACCTGGTGCTGATGCTGGCCGCCGAGGAGAAGCTCTCGAATGTTGACAATGCCAGGCAATTGCTGGCGCAGCGCAAGGCCGAACTCGACGCAGCCGAGCGGCTGGCCAAGACCGGCAACCTGCCCAAGCTGCAGCTCGACACCGCCCGCTCGAACCTGACGGCGGCGCAGTCCATGCTGGAGACGGCGCAGGCCGAACTCGACCGCAACGAAGTGAAGGCGCCTTTCGACGGCGTCATCGACCGCGTGCCGGTCGAGCTCGGCAGCTCGGTGATGCAGGGCGGCGAAGTGGCCACCATCCTCAAGCTCGACCCGGTGATCGCGCGCGGCGAGATCAGCGAGCGCGACCTGCGCTACATCAAGATCGGCGACCAGGCCTCTGTGCGCCTTGTCAACGACCAGAAGGTCACCGGCACGGTGCGCTACATCAGTCGCGATGCCTCGGCGCAGACCCGCACCTTCCGTGTCGAGGTGGCAATCCCCAATGCGGACGGCTCCATCCCCGCCGGCATGACGGCCGAGATCACGCTCAGCGCCCAGCCGACCGATGCGGTCATGCTGCCGCGCTCGGTGGTGACGCTGGGCGACAAGGGCGACCTCGGCATCCGCGCTGTCGGCAAGGACGACAAGGTGGCGTTCTTCCCGATCGACCTCGTCGACGACACGCCGAAGGGACTGGTGCTCGGCGGCATTCCGCAGGACGCGCGCATCATCGTCGCCGGCCAGGAGCTGGTTAAGGAAGGCGATCTGGTGAAGCCGGTCGAGGCCGACCAGGCGACCATCAACAAGCTGATCAGCGAAGCCTCCGCGGGCACGCAATAGCGCGGCCGCCGCGCCGGCTCGACCGGCGCCGCTGGCCAATGTCGCGGCTTCCAGGGAAACAGCAGGCATAAGTCATGGACATCGTCAGACTCGCCATTCACAACGCCCGCCTCACGATATCGGCGCTGATGTTCCTGCTCGTCGCGGGCTGGGTCGCCTATCAGTCGACGCCGAAGGAAGCGGAGCCGGACGTTCCGATTCCGATGATGTATGTCAGCCTGATCTACCAGGGCATCTCGCCGGAGGACTCAGAACGGCTGCTGCTCAGGCCTATGGAAAGCAAGCTCAAGAGCCTGAAGGGGCTCAAGGAGATGCGCTCGGCTGCCTTCCAGGGCGGCGGCTACGTGCTGGTCGAGTTCCAGCCGCAGACCAACCTGGCCACCGCGCTGCAGGACACCCGCAGCAAGGTGCAGGACGCCAAGGCCGACCTGCCGCAGGCGGCGGAAGAGCCGACCGTCACCGAAGTCAACGTTTCCGAATTCCCCGTTCTCGTCGTCACGCTTTCCGGCGACGTGCCGGAGCGCGTGCTGACGGCGGCGGCGCGCGAGCTGCGCGACCGCATCGAGGAGGTGCCAGGCGTGCTCGAAGGTTCGCTGCAGGGCGCACGAGACGATCTGGTCGAGGTCGTTATCGACCCGGTGAAGCTCTCTTCCTACGGACTGCAGCTCGATCAGGTGATCCAGGGCGTCGGCGCCTCCAACAGCCTGGTCGCGGCCGGCAATCTCGAAGGCTCCGAGGGCAAGTACGCGGTCAAGGTGCCGTCGCTCATCGAGACGCCGGAGGATGTTGCCAATCTGCCGGTCGTCGCCACGCCCAATGCCGTGGTGCAGGCCAAGGACGTCGCCACCATCCGCTCCACCTTCAAGGACGCCGAGACGGTGACCCGCCTCGACGGCAAGCCGGCGATCGCCATCGAGGTGAAGAAGCGCATCGGCGCCAACCTGATCGACACGCTGAACCATGTCAGGGAAGTGTCCGACGCCTTCATCAAGACGATGCCGGAAGGCATGCACGTCACCTACACGCAGGACAAGTCGGTCTTCGTCAACCAGCTGCTCGGCGACCTTCAGAACCATGTGATGATCGCGGTGATCCTGGTGTTCATCGTCATCCTCTACGCGCTGTCGGGACGCGCCTCGCTGCTCATCGGTCTCGCCATTCCGTCGTCCTTCCTGATCGGCATCCTTTTGCTTGCGATGATGGGCTACACGATCAACATGATCGTGCTGTTCAGCCTCATCCTGGCGGTCGGCATGCTGGTCGACGACGCCATCATCGTCACCGAATTCGCCGAACGGCGCATGAGCGAGGGCATGCCGAAGGCCGATGCCTTCGCGCTCGCCGCCAAGCGCATGGCCGGCCCTGTGATCGCGGCGACGATGACGCGCATCGCCGCCTTCTCGCCGCTGCTCTTCTGGCCCGGCATCATCGGCGACTTCATGAAGTACATGCCGATCACGCTGATCGTGACGCTGTCGGCCTCGATGCTCTATGCGCTGGTCTTCGCGCCGACGCTCGGCGCCATCTTCGCCAAGGCGCCGGCGCATCACGAGGAGAGCGATCGGGACGGCTGGTATATGGCGCTGGTCAAGCAGGCGGTGCGCTTCCCGATCACGGTCATCCTGCTCACCGTCGGTCTGCTGGTCGGCGTCGGCTTCGCCTATTCGAAATACGGTGCCGGCGTCGAGTTCTTCCCCAGCGTCGAGCCGGACTACGGCCTGCTCTATGTGCATGCACGCGGCAACCTTTCGCTGGCCGAAATGGACGCCGCAACCAAGGCGGCGGAAAGCCGCCTGCTCGGATGGCCGGGCGTGAAATCGGTCTATACGCGCGTCGGCAAGACGCAAGGCGGCGGCCAGGACATCCCGGAAGACGTGGTCGGGGTGATCCAGTACGAATTCGTCGATTGGCGCGAGCGCAGGTCCGCCAACCAGATCCTCGATGATCTGCGTGGCGTCATGGCCGGCATTCCCGGCGTTGATGTCGAAGTGCGTGTGCCGGAGGCCGGCCCGCCGACCGGCAAGCCGATCCAGATCAGGCTTTCGGCCGCCGACCCGGCCGGGCTCGACGACAAGGCGCGCGCCGTCGCCGCGCGCATCGCCAAGATCCCCAACGTGATCGATGTTTCCGACGGCCTGCCGCCGCCCGGCGTCGACTGGGCGCTTGAGGTCGATCGCGCCAAGGCGGCGCAATACGGCATCAGCCCGACCTCGGTGGGCACGGTGGTGCAGCTGGTGACGAACGGCCTCAAGCTGTCGGAGTACCGGCCGGCCGGCGCTGACGACGCCGTCGACATTCGCCTGCGTCTGCCGGAAGACCGGCGCACGCTCTCGACGCTCGACGAGCTCAGGGTGCAGACCTCGCAAGGCTCGGTGCCGATCTCGAACTTCGTGGTGAGGAAGCCCGAGCCGACGGTCGGCATCCTCAACCGCATCGACGGCGCGCGCACCGTGGTGGTGCAAGCCAATGTCAGCGCCGGGGCGCAGGTGGCGGCGGTGCAGGCGGAAGTCACCAAGGCCGTCGCCGACATGGATCTCGGCAGCGGCATACGCTGGAAGCTCGCGGGCTCCAACGAGGACAGCGCGGAAGCCAGCGCCTTCCTCGGCAAGGCCTTCGGCGCGGCAATCTTCCTGATTTTCCTGGTGCTGCTCGCGCAGTTCAACAAGTTCACCAGCGTGTGGCTTGTTCTATCCTGCGTGATTATGGCGACGATCGGCGTGTTCCTCGGGCTGCTCTTGACAGGCGAGGCCTTCGGCATCGTCATGTCGGGCATCGGCGTCATTGCGCTTGCCGGCGTGGTGGTGAACAACAATATCGTGCTCATCGACACCTATGACCGGCTGCGCGAGGAAGGCTGGGACAAGATGGATGCCGTGCTGCAGACCTGCCGCGAGCGCGCGCGCCCTGTGGTGCTGACCGCGGTGTCGGCAATCCTCGGCGTGCTGCCGATCGCCTTCGGCCTAGGTCTCGAAATCTTCCATCACGAGACGACGATCAACGCGCCGTCGACCCAATGGTGGATTTCGCTGTCCTCGGCGATCGTCTTCGGCCTGTCCTTCGCTACCTTGCTGACGCTGGTGGTGACGCCCTCGATGCTGATGGTATTCACCCGTGCCAAAGTGAAGCCGGGCGCCCGGCGCGGCTGGTTCAGCCGCCTGTTCCGCCGCGGCAAGGGCGAGTTCTCGACAGGCGAGCCGGCGGCGGAGGCCAATGCTGAGCCGGCGATCGCCTTCCCGAAAGCCGCCGAATAGAGCGAGTTCGCAAGTCAGGCACATAAAAGCCGCTCGGGAACTACCAGGCGGCTTTTTGCATTGTTCCCTCGAAGTTCAACCAGACGGCGAGGGTTTTCATGACGATCGGTACAATTCTCGTAATAATCCTGATCCTGATCCTGATCGGCGCCGTGCCGGCATGGCCGCACTCGCGGTCCTGGGGCTATGGGCCTTCGGGGATTGTGGGAGTCATTCTGGTAGTGTTGCTGATCCTGCTTTTGATGGGCAGGATCTGAACCGACGACGATTTACGGCCGGGCCCTGGGGTCCGGCCGTTTCATCTTGAAGTTGTTCGTTTGCTCAGGCGGCCTGACGCGTCGGCGCGACGGCTATGCCGATGGCCTGCATGGCTTCCGCCACTGCCTGGTCGAGCGGGGTGTGCGGGATTTCGCCGATGACCTTTTCCAGCCGCGCCGAGACCAGCCGGTGCGCCTCGAAGCGCAGGTAGGACATCGACGCGATCTCGCGCCACATGGCCACGAACGGGCTGCCGGCGCGCAACACCCACCAGGGCATGAAGGTGAGCTTCAGCTTGCGGCCGAGCGCCTTTTCGGCGGCGACCTTGATGTCGAGATCGGTGACGGCGTGGCCGGGGAAGTTGATGGCCTCATAAAAGCCGAGCCTGTCAAGATTGCGCGCCAGTCCGACAAAAGCCACCGCAAAGTCCGGTAGATAGGCCCATTCGTGCACGAGGTCGGCCGGGCCGGCGGCGGTGTAGACCCCTTTTTCCATCTTGGCGGCGACGACGAGGTCGAACCAGCCGCCGCTGCCGGTGCCGCCGAAGAAGTCGCCAGCCCTAAGCAGAAGGGTGCGCACGCGGCCGGCATCAGCCTCGCGGCGGAACAGTTCTTCCATGGCGCAGCGGATGCGGCCCTTCTCGGTCGTCGGATGGAACGGGGTATCCTCGGTGATCACCTGCGGCATCGGCGAGCCGTAATTGTAGACGGTGCCCGGGAACAGATGCAGCGCGCCGTTCGCCCGGCAGGCTGCCATGACGTTCTCGGCCATCGGCAGGCATTTGCCCCAGTCGGTGTAGATCGGGTTCAGGCCATTGAAGATGATGTCGACTCCTTGCGTGGCGCGGATCAGCGACGGGCGATCCAGAGCGTCGCCAGAGACGGCAATAGCGCCCTTGAGCTCGGCCGGCACCTTGCCGGTGCGGGTGACGGCGCGGACGTCGAATCCAGCGTCGATGAACGCCTTGGCAACCGCGCGTCCGAGCCGGCCATTGGCGCCCAGAATTGCGATCTTGATCATTGTTCGTCTCCGTTGCTTGCGTTTGCGCAGCTAACCTGACGCCTTCACAACCGAATGGAAATTGACTGAGATCGGCAACCTGTTATTCAAAATCGAATGAATGAATTCGACTGGAACCTGATCAAGAGCTTCGTCGCGGTGGCCGAGGCCGGCAGCCTTTCGGCCGCTGCACGCAAGCTCGCATCAAGCCAGCCGACGCTCGGCCGCCACATCGCCGAGCTGGAGCAGGTGCTCGGCGTCACGCTGTTCCGGCGCGGGCGGCGCGGCTACGAACTGACGGAGGCAGGCAGCTCACTCTACGGGCGCGGAAAGGCAGTCAGCGAGCAAGCCAATGCGTTCTCATTGCTGGCGCTGGGCTCGGTCGAGGCGATCGAGGGCACGGTGCGCATCGCTGCCTCGGAGGTGGTTGCGGCCTGCGTGCTGCCGCAGATGACGGCGCGCCTTGGCGAGGAAGAGCCGGGCATCGAGGTCGAGATCGTCGCTTCCAACCAGGTCGAGAACCTGCTGCGGCGCGACGCCGACATCGCAATCCGCATGGTCAGGCCGGCGCAGAACGAACTGGTGGCGCGCAAGGTCACCGATATTGCGCTCTGCATATGTGCTGCGAAATCCTATCTCGACCGGCATGGACGCCCGGAGAAGCCGAGCGATCTTGCCGACCATCCTTTGGTCGGATTCGACCGCAGCGATGAGATCATTCGCGGCTTCACTGCGTTTGGCATCCCGGTCAGCCGCAGCAACTTCCGCTTCAGGACCGACAACCAGATCGTGCTGTGGGAAGCGGTGCGGGCAGGCAATGGCATCGGCATCGGCCAGGAGCCGCTCGCCAGCCGCGATCCTCGACTGGAGAAGCTGTTGCCGGAGGTTCCCTTGCCCGTGCTACCGGTGTGGCTTGCAATGCACCGCGACGTGCGCACCAGCATGCGCATCCGCCGCGTGGCGGATTTCCTGCATGAAGAGCTGAAGCGCTACTCCGCCGGCGCAGGCTCGGCGGCGAATTCGGCACGGTGAGCCAGGCTCGCCATCAACAGCACGACGACGAGCAGGCCGGAAAGCGCGATGAAGATCGGGCCGAAGCTCGAATGCTCGGCGACGAAGCCGATCGCCGACGGCGCCACCAGAATTCCAGAATAGCCCATGGTGGTGACGACGCTCATCCCGGTGCCGGAAGACATGCCTTCCTGGTTGCCGCCGGCCGAAAACAGGATCGGCACCATATTGGCGATGCCGAATCCGCAGAAGGCGAAGGCGGCAATGGCAAGCCAGGGCGAGGGGGACAGGCCGGCCACGAACATGCCGGCGGCAGCGACAAGCGCCGAGCCGCGCAGCGTCGCCACCGCGCCGAAGCGGTCGCGCACGCCGTCGCCCAGGAAACGCATCAGAGCCATGACGCCGGAGAAGGCAGCATAGGCGAGGCCGGCAATCGCAAGGTCGGCGCCGAGCTCCTGGTGGAGGTAGAGTGCCGCCCAGTCGAGCACGGCGCCCTCTGAGACCATGGTGAGCAGCGCCATCAACCCGACCAGATAGACGATTGTATGCCGCGGCAACCTGAATCTCTGATGCCCGGCGGCCTGCGGTCTGTCGTCGGCGACGAGATAGCGAACAGCAAGGGCAATGACGGCGAAGGCGAGCGCCGTCACCGCAATCGCATGCGCGAGATAGCCGTAGTTCTGAATGGAATACCCACCAAGCGCGCCGCCGGCGAAGCCGCCAAGGCTCCAGAAGCCATGCGAGGACGACATGATGGCGCGGGAGAGCCGTCGTTCGACAATCACCGCGTTGGAATTCATGGCAACATCCATGCCGCCGATCGAGCCGCCGAAGGCGAGCATGGCGATGGCCGCGAGCGGCACGTTGGGCGCAAGTGCCACGACCAGCAGGCCGAAACTGCCGCAGATGCCGAACCAGCGCAGCACGGGGCGGGAGCCGTGCCTGGAAATGAGATGGCCGCACCAGGTCATCGCCATCACCGCGCCGACACCGAACAACAGGATCAGCAGACCGAGCGTGAATTTCGAGATGTCCAGTCGGGTCAGAAACACCGGGATCTGCGGCGCCCAGCTGCCGGTGAGAAAGCCATTGGCCAGGAAAATGCCGGCAACGGCCCAGCGGCCGCGCGTCGCGGCTTGCCTTGTGGTTTGTGTGCTCAATGTCTGTCCGTTTTGCCAGGTGGCTTTGCGGGGCAAATTAGATCGATTCAATCAGCAGTCAAGAACCGCCGAAAAGCAATGTTTGGACCAAGGCTGCGAAGCAGACCTCCGAGGCATGGGCCGACTTGGGAGATTGGCCGAGACACCCCTCCTTTCGTCATCCACGGGCGGAGCAAGGAGCGAAGCGACGCGGCGCAGACCCGAGGATCCATTCCGTGACTTCGATGCGTCGCAGCGGTGCAGACCTAGCACCAGAGCGCCAGGGTACACGCCCTCTTTTCTGCACCGCGGCATTCTTCGGCAGCCGTTACGGCATGGATTCTAGGGTCTGCGCGCGTCGCTTCGCTCCTTGCTTCGCCCTAGAATGACGAAGCATCGAAGGCGATGGGCATCACTAGTGATCCTTCGGCCGCCTGGCCTCGAACTCGGCCTTCTTGGCCTCGGACGCCTCGGTCTGGTTGAGCGCCTGCCATTCGGCGTAGGGCATGCCGTAGATGATCTCGCGCGATTCGTCCTTGGACAGCGCAATGCCGTCGGCCTCGGCCGCCTCGCGATACCAGTTCGAGAGGCAGTTGCGGCAGAAGCCGGCCAGGTTCATCAGGTCGATATTCTGGACGTCGCCGCGTGCGCGCAGATGCTCGACCAGCCGGCGGAAGGCGGCGGCCTCGAAATCGCGTTTCAGTTCTTCGCTGAGTTCGGTCATTTCGTGGTCCCCGGTTTCAAACCGGCCCGGTGCGCGAGCCGAACATCTTCACCTCGTGTATATCGGCTCGGCGGTCGATGGCGTCAACGATCGGGGCCAATCGCTCTGCCCATTGAACAGCACCGGCGCGGTCGGCGATCAGGTCCTGGCGGATCTCGAGCAGCGCATGGGCATAGCCGTTGACAATGGCATGGCGGAACATCGTGTCGCCGCGCAGCGCGCCGTCATAGGGCTCGTTGTCGCCGACGATGAGCGCCTTGTCTTCGGCCAGCATGTCGATCAGCGGCCGCGCAACGCGGTCGTCGCGGTCCCACAAGATGCCGACATGCCAGGGGCGGATGAAGCCTTGCATGCGAGGGGTGAAGGAATGCACCGAGAAGATGAACGGCGCTTTGCCGGAGGCGTGCGCCACCGAGGAAATCATCGCCCCGACGGCGTCGTGATAGGGCCGGTAGAAGCGGTCGAGCCGTCTCTCCCGCTCCTCGGCGGCCATGGGATAGTTCCCCGGCACAACGGTACCGTCATAGAGCTGGCGGATCAGCGTCGGGTCGTCCTCGCCCCGGTTGGGGTCGATCAGAAGGCGGGAGAAGCCGGCCAGCACGGCCGGCGCGTCAAGAGCCGCCGCCAGCTCGCGCGTTATCGTTTCGACGCCGATGTCATAGGCGATGTGGCGCTCGAACTCGGCAGCCGGCAGGCCGAGGCTGCCATATTCTTCCGGCAGGTCGCGGCGGGCGTGATCGGCCAGAAGCACGATGCCCTTCTTACGGTCGCCCTCGACGATGTCGAAGGGCGCGAAAGCTGTGGATCGGGTCATCGGCTGAAAAGGGTCTGTTCGCTGGTGTCCGGGCGGGGTGGTATCGTCATTCCACGAAGAGGACTGAGGCGCAATGCCGTTGTTTGGCCACGGTTTCTGCAAAGAATCCCGGATCGGACGCCAAATCGTCCGCCGGACCCTTCTAAATCGATTGGAATTGAACAAAACGGCGCGTTGACATGCGCCCGGAGTTTGCTGAAAAGGTGCTTCGAGAGATGCAGATGTGGTTCGCCAAGGGTTTTGGATTGGGTTTCGCCGGCAGGCTGCGCAAGCGCCTGACCCTGCCGCTCCTGATCTTTGGCGCGAGCCTGTGCACGCTAGCCGCGACCTCGCCGGCGCGCGCCGATTTCCGCGTCTGCAACGCGACGCAGAACCTGGTTGGCGTCGGCATCGGCTATCGGGCGAAGGCCGGCTGGATCACCGAGGGCTGGTGGCACATCGAGGGGTCGACCTGCAAGACGCTCATCGAGGGGCCACTGTCATCAAGGTTTTACTATCTTTATGCAGAAGACGCCGAGCGCGGCGGGCGTTGGGACGGCCCGATCAACATGTGCGTCGCCGAAAAAGAGTTCAAGATTGCCGGCGTGAATGATTGCGTCGCCCGGGGCTTTCAGCGCGCCGGATTTCAGGAATATGACACGGGCGAGCAGGCAAGCTGGATGGTCCAGCTGACTGACGAGCCCGCAACGGGCGGCGCGCCAGCGGCCCCCGCTCCGGGAACAAACAATCAATGAGACGTAACCGCAAGGTCAAGATCCTCGCCACCATCGGTCCGGCTTCCTCCTCCGAGGAGATGCTGCGAAAGCTCTTCGAGGCAGGCGCCGACGTCTTCCGCATCAATATGAGCCATACCGACCATGAGCTGATGCGCACGCTTGTCGGCCGCATCCGCACGGTCGAGGCGGCGGTCGGGCGGCCGATCGGCATTCTCGCCGATCTGCAGGGGCCGAAGCTCAGGGTCGGCAAGTTCGCCAATGGCAAGGAAGCACTGACCGTCGGCCAGACCTTCACGCTGGATGACAATCCGGAACCCGGCACGTCGAAGCGCGTCTACCTGCCGCATCCGGAAATCCTGAGCTCGGTCGAGGCCGGTCACCGTCTTTTGATCGATGACGGCAAGCTGGAGCTCAAGGCGGTCAAGAGCGACGGCAAGTCGATCACCTGCACGGTCGTCGCCGGCACCAGCATCTCCGACAAGAAGGGCGTCAGCCTGCCCGACACCGATCTGCCGGTCGGCGCGCTGACCGAGAAGGACCGCGCCGATCTCGACGCGGTGCTGGCGGCAAGCGTCGACTGGGTGGCGCTGTCCTTCGTGCAGCGACCGGAGGATCTGGCCGAAGCGCGCAAGATCGCGCGCGGCCGGGCCCTGATCATGGCAAAGATCGAGAAGCCGCAAGCGGTGGCGCGCCTGGCCGAGATCATCGAACTCTCCGACGCGCTGATGGTCGCGCGCGGCGATCTCGGCGTCGAGATGCCGCTCGAGGCCGTGCCCGGCATCCAGAAGCAGATCACGCGCGCCGCGCGCCGCGCCGGCAAGCCGGTGGTGATCGCGACCCAGATGCTGGAATCGATGATCACCGCGCCCGTGCCGACCCGCGCGGAGGTCTCGGATGTCTCGATCGCCGTGTTCGAAGGCGCGGACGCAATCATGCTTTCGGCCGAATCCGCCGCCGGCGCCTATCCGGTCGAGGCGGTCGCCATGATGAACCGCATCGCCACCAAGGTCGAAGCCGACCCGACTTATGCCGGCATCATCAACGCCCAGCGCTCGGAACCGGAAGCGACCGGGGCCGACGCGATTTCGCTCGCCGCGCGCGAGATCGCGGAGACGCTGAAATTGTCGGCGATCATTTCCTACACCGCCTCGGGAACGACTGGTCTGCGCGCCGCGCGCGAACGGCCGCAAGTACCGATCGTGGCGCTGTCGCCGATCGTCAACACGGCGCGCCGGCTATCGCTTCTGTGGGGTACTCATTGCGTGGTCTCGGAGGACGCTATCGACCTCGACGATATGGTCGACCGCGCCTGCCGCATTGCCCTCGAAGAAGGCTTCGGCAAGCCGGGCGACCGCGTCATCATCACGGCGGGCGTGCCGCTGAGGACGCCCGGTTCGACCAACATGCTGCGCATCGCCTATGTCGGGTCGGAGACGCACTAAGGGTACCGAGCTTAGCCCGGCGCCAGCTCGGCGTCCGGCACCTTGAGTTCCGGGTACCTGTCAGCGCCTTGCGCGTCACCGGCGATCCGGCTTTCCACGACGCTCGCCATCGCCTGCAAGTCGACCGGCCCGCCGGCCGCCCTTTCGATGGCGCCGACGACGAGGTCGGGGGCGATCCAGTCGGGCTTGTGACCGAGATTTGCGACCCAGACCAGCTCGGCGCCGGGAATGTCGCGTTCGAGGCCGACGGAATGGACCGTGGCATAGACCACCTTGTCGCGATCGCCGGAGATGACGAACGTCGGCGCCTTGATTTCACGGTAGCCAGGCGAGGCCGCGCGCACATAGTCGTAAAGTTGGGCCACATCGCGGGCGTTGGCGCGGAAGGCAGGCGGCCTCAGCACAAGCGGGATCGAAGCCTTGCCGATATAGCCCTTCGGCACATTGTTCGGTGAAAACACGCAGGCCGTGGCATTGCCGATCCGCAGCATGCCAGCGGCGTAAGCAATGGTCTCGGAAAACAGCCAGCCGACCATCGGAACAGCCGTCAATTTGTAATACCAGGCGGTCGCGCCGCCCGGCCACGGATGGCTGACGGGCGCCAGGAAGACGAGGCCGAGCGTCTTTTCCGGATGCTGGCGCGCGAAGGCGGTGGTGACCGCGCCGCCGAAGGAATGGCCGACGAAGATCGCCCTTGCGATGCCGAGCCGATCCATCAGCGCGGCCATCGTGTCGGCCTGTGCCACCAGCGTTTCGTTGTTGCCGCGTTCCGACCAGCCGAAGCCCGGTCGGTCGAGGAACAGCATTTCGGCGCGGCCCTCGAGCAGAGGCCTCAGCGGCAGCATCTGGTCCTTGAGGTTGGCACTGGCGCCATGGATGAAGACGATAGGCGGCAGACCGGCGCCGGCAGGCGCGGGGACGTGGACATAATGGATGCGGGCACCGTCGATGTCGGCGAATGCGCCGATGGGCGGATTGCGGCGCTCGATCAGCCAGACGCCAGCGCGGGTAAGGCCGGCAAGGGCGAGGAGGAACGCAACGAGGAGGAGGAGCGCGACGCAGATGAGGTACATGCGGGAAGTACGAGGGCGAGTGGGTTTAGGTTAGCAGAACGGTGATTTTGGCAAGTAGGCGGCCTGTTGCCAGCCCAAATTATTGCCCGCTTCGGTGGAGTATCGCAAACGTTCGGCTTGGCCGGGCCTGTCAACGTCAGGGCGAAGCAGGAGCGAAGCTCCGTCGCCAAGCCCCTGGCATCCACGCCGTTACCTTGCGCGAAGGGCAGCGGAGCGAGTTCTGCACCGTCGCAGCGCATCGAAGTCACGGCATAGGTCGCTGGCTCAAGCCCAAGGATGACGAAGAGCTGCCCCTCAAATGCCCTCGCCCGCCAGGTCTTCCGACAGCGTCGAGACCTGGTCCTGGGCGCTGCGCATCATCGGATAGATGGTGAGCACCTTCTGCCAGGCTTCCAGCGCCGACTGCTTGTGGCCGGTCTCGGCCATGATCTGCGCGAGGCCCGAGAGCGCGCCGAAATGGCGCGGTTCGAGACGCAGCGTGTGGTCGATGTCCGACATCGACTTTCCATAGTTCTTCATCAGGAAATGCACCGTCGCGCGGCGGTTCCAGCCTTCGGCATAATCGGGCTGCAAGGTCACCACCTGGTCGAGGAAATCGAGCGCGACGTCGAATTTCTGGTCTTCCGCCGCCTTTTGCGCCCATCGCATCATCAGGTCGATCGAGGCGCTGCCGGACTGGTTCCACTCATTCCAGATGCGGCCGGCGATGCGTTCGGCGGCCTTCTCGTTGCGCTCGCGTCTGAGATCGGCAAAGAGCTGGTCGAGCCGTCCCTGCCTGGTCGAGGCGACCGGCGGCGGCGTGATGGCGGGTGGCGGCGAAGCGGCGGGCGGCGTAGCCTCATCCTGCGCCGAAGCGGGCCAGGCCGTGCCGGAAAAGATGAAGGCAGTGAAGACTGCAAAAAGAATCCGCATGTCCGGAATCTAGTCCCGGAGGGCGGATCGTCAAAATGATTTTAGCGTGAGAGGGCCGGCGAACCGGCAGTCGACATCGCTGGCGCGGCGCCTAGCGCCGCGCGCAAGTCTCAGCCCTGGCGCGCCTTGTAGCGCGGAGCCGTCTTGTTGATGATGTAGATGCGTCCCTTGCGGCGAACCAGCCGGTTGTCGCGGTGACGCGCCTTGAGCGCCTTGAGCGAATTCTTGATCTTCATGGTCTTGCCTGTTCGGTCGGGGGCCCGATCCCGGGCCGAATTTTAAAGGCGCGCCCGAAAAAAGCGCGCCTTGAACTTGCGTGGCTCATAAACGAGGAGCCTTGTCCGTGTCAACCGCAAGCGGGCGGCTCTTATGCCGCAAATGGTGCGCTGATCAAATATTCGCCATCGCAAACGCGCGGCATTGCGCGACTCAGAGGCGGCTGGAATGTTGCGGGCCACGCCGGAGCGGGACACAGGTCCCCTCCAGCGATGTCTAGTTGTTTTAGCCGCATTTCTGCGACGCCAAGCGATTCCCGTGGCTGCAAGATGCTCTCAGCGAAACGGAGTTCTACCATGCGCCGTCTCTTTCTGCCCGCATGCCTTGTCCTCATCGCGACGGTTCCGGCTGCATGGGCCGAGGACTGCGACCGCAGCGACGACAGCCAGTCGATGATGACTATCTGCGCCAATGCCGATTATCAGGCGGCCGATGCCAAGCTCAACGCCACCTACAAGGATATTGTCGGCCGCAACGACGAGAAGGCCAACAAATTGCTGCAGACCGCGCAGCGCGCCTGGATCGCCTTCCGCGACGCCGAATGCGCCTATTCGACCGCCGACAGCGAGGGCGGTTCCATCCACCCGATGGAGGTTTCGCAATGCCTGACGGAGCTGACCACCGAGCGCACCAAGCAACTCACCTCCGGCCCCAACTGCCAGGAAGGCGATCCTAGCTGCGCCAGCCCGGACGAGGACGAAGACATGCAGTAGTCGGCGTTAGCGCCGACGCTCAATGCGCGTGAAATGGCCCATCTTGCGGCCGGGTCGCGACTCGGCCTTGCCGTAGAGATGCAGCATCAGGTCGGGCTCGGCGAGCAGCGCCGGAACCTTCAGCATGTCGTCGCCGATCAGGTTTTCCATGACACAGTCGGAATGCCGGGCAGGCGAGCCCAGCGGCAGGCCCGCGACGGCGCGGATATGCTGTTCGAACTGCGAGACGATGCAGGCGGCCTCCGTCCAGTGGCCGGAATTGTGGACACGTGGCGCCAGCTCGTTCGCGAGCAGCGAACCGTCGGCGAGGACGAAGAACTCGACGCCGATGACGCCGACATAGTCGAGCGCCGCAAGAACTTTTGCCACCGCTTCCTTCGCCGCCAATGCGGTGTCGGGAGCGATGGCGGCCGGCAATGTCGACGTTCGCAATATGCCTTCGCGATGGATATTCTCGGCCGGATCGTAGGCGGCAACCGAGCCGTCCTGCCCGCGCGCGGCGATCACCGAAATCTCGCGCTCGAAAGCGACCAGCGATTCGAGGATCAGCGGCACATTGCCCATCGCCTCGCAGGTGCCGGCAAAGCCGCCGGCCTCCATGTTGCGGAAGACGCGCTGGCCTTTGCCGTCATAGCCCATGCGGCGCGTCTTCAGCACGCCGCTGCCACTGAATTTCTTCAGCGCCACCGTCAGATGGTCGTCAGTATCGACCGGGCAGAATTCGGCTGTGGGAACGCCGATGCCGTTCAGGAAATTCTTCTCGGTCAGGCGGTCCTGCGCGACTTCGAGGGAGCGCGCCGGCGGATAAACCGGAACGCGCGACGCGAGGATCTCCGCTGCCGCAACCGGGACGTTCTCGAATTCGTAGGTGACGACAGCGCTGGCGCCGGCCAGTTCGGCAAGGGCCGCCGAATCGTCATAGGCGGCGACGATCTGCCGGTTGGCGACCTGCGCCGCCGGGCTGTCGGCCTGTGGCTCCAGGACGATGGTGCGATAGCCGAGGCGGGCGGCGGCCATCGCCAGCATGCGGCCGAGCTGGCCGCCGCCGATGATGCCGATGGTCGATCCCGGGGCCAGGCTCACGGGGTATCCGCCGGCTCGGTGGCGACCTTGGCGGTCTGTGCGGTGCGCCAGGCATCGAGGCGCGCGGCGAGCTTTTCATCGCTCAGCGCCAGGACGGCCGCGGCGAGAAGGGCCGCGTTGGCAGCACCGGCCTTGCCGATGGCTAAAGTGCCGACCGGAATGCCGGCCGGCATCTGCACGATGGAGAGCAGCGAATCCTGGCCGGACAACGCCTTGGATTCGACCGGCACGCCGAAGACGGGCAGCGGCGTCATCGCAGCGGTCATGCCGGGCAGGTGCGCCGCGCCCCCGGCACCTGCGATAATCACCTTGTAGCCGGCCGCCTTGGCGCCCTTGGCGAATTCATAGAGGCGGTCCGGCGTGCGGTGTGCCGAGACGATCAGCCTTTTGTGCGGGATGCCCAGCGCGTCCAGCGTTTCCGCCGCCTGGCGCATCGTCGCCCAGTCGGACTGGCTGCCCATGATGATGGCGACGTCGGCACGCTGATCGGTCAAGGTATGGCTCCGCGGCGGCAAAGGCGCGCCTTAGCGGAATTCGCTAAAGGCCGCAAGGATTGCGGTGATGACAGCGCTCCCGCCGGCTTGCCGCAATCAGCGATAGACAACGCTTTCAAGGGTGCTGTCGGCGTAGGCATCCGAGTTCGTAAGATGCCCATCATAGGGGCCTATTTTGTTGACGACGGCGCCATTCTTGAAAACGATCTGAAGGCCGTGCTCAGGCTCCCAGTCACAATTGCACTCAAGTGAGACGTATATGCCGTTATCACCCTCGGCCCGACGGATGACGAGGGCCTCTTCGCCAAGCTGAACGAATTTCCATATCTCAGAGGGCGAACCGATAGACGGGAAATCGTCTTCCGGTTCAATGCTTTCCTTGACGTCTAGATAATACCTAAAGATGTGGGGCTCCGCTGACGTAAGGACGGTATTCGGCGATCCCAGGAAGTTGGCGATTGCCTCATGGAAATCTTCCACGGGAGGCTCTTCGTCGTATCCTTCAACAAGTACCGCGCACTTTTTTCCACTTAGAACCGCCAGAGAGATAGGCTTGCTGATATAGCAGCCTTGGTCTTCATCAAACCTGCATTTGCCAAGCCCTGGAATTTCCATTTTCTGCGCTCCTCCCGACAAGACTCAAATAGAGATAGACGGCTATCCCCCGGTGGTGAGTCGCCTCCGTAAGTAGTCGATTGGACGCCCCGAACCTAGTCCGGCCAGCGCAGCGAGCCCGACGATTCTTTACGGGCGACCTTCATCGCATCCGTGGGCCTGTCCTTGGCGGTCAGCACGGCGCGCAGCCTTTCGGCCACGATCTCGGCCTCGCCAGGATGCAGATTGCAGGGGTCGAGGAAGAAGTGGCCGCGCTCGACCTCGTGGTTGCGCACGATGACCGGCGGCGAGCCGGCAGCGAGCGCCGAGGCGAGGCCAGCCGCGCTGAAGCGGCTTTCCGGACGCACGAAGACCTGCAGGCGGTCGAGCGGATTGGCGGTCGGATCGGGGATGATCTCGGCGCCGATGCCGGGAATGTCCTGCAGCGCGTCCTTCCACAGATGGAGCGCCGCTTCCTCGCGCCGGCGGTTGCCGGCATGGTCGCGCTTTTCCCAGGCGTCGAGCGCAGCCATGGTGCCGGCGATGCTTTCCTTGCCGACCTTCATGGCTCGCGCGACGCCTCGGTTCTGCAGATAGGCTGCCCGCACCAGATCCTTGCGGCCGGTGACGATGCCGCTGGTCGGGCCGCTCAGGAATTTGTGGCCGCTGTAGACGACGATGTCGGCGCCGCGCGCGAGGAAGGTCCGCAGATCGTATTCCGAAGCGGCATCGACGATCACCGGCACGTTCTTGGCGTGACAGATCTCGCAGAACTCCTCCAGCGAAAGCATGCCGTACTGCACCGTGTGGTGGGCGACGACGTAAAGCGCTGCCGCCGTACGCTCGTTGATCGCCTCGCGCACGTGGTAATCCTGCGTGACGCTGACGGTGCCCGCCGGAATGACCTTGGCGCCGGCGACGCGGATCGACTGGTCGATCGGCGCGCCGTAATTGACGATATGGCCGAGCTGGATGACGACTTCCGAGTTCAGCCCTTCGGTGTCGTCGGGCAGCCGTTCGATGGCCAGCAGATTGGTGCCGGTCATCGCGCCGGCGATCGCCATGGTGATGCCTGAGGCGCAGCAGGCGGTGATGAAGCCGGCCTCGCCGCCGGTGAGGCGGGCGACAACCGCACTCGCGGCGCGCTGCAAATCGTCCATCTCCACCCATTGCGAGGCGATCTCGGCCATGGCGCTGATCGCTTCCGGAACCATGATCGAGGCGCCGAGCGTCGTCATCGTGCCGGAGACGTTTATGATCGGACGCAGTCCCAGCCGCTCGCGGATCGTGGTGTTGGAGCCGGTCTCGGAATAGGTTTTCATGACAGCAGATCCTAATGTCAGGCGGCGATCTCGACGACCGCTTCGATTTCGACGGTGATGTTTCCAGGCAGCGAGCCGACGCCAATCGCCGAGCGTGCGTGGCCGCCGATCTTGTCGAAGACATCGGCGAAGAGATCGGAGCAGCCATTGACCACTTTCGGGTGATCGCTGAAGGTCGGCGTCGCGTTGACGAAGCCGAGCAGCTTCACCACGCGCACGATGCGCCCGAGGTCGCCCGCCGCCGCGTGCATGACCGCAAGCAGGTTGAGACCGGTGAGCCGGGCATGCTCATAGGCCTGTTCGACGGTCACGTCCTCGCCGACCTTGCCGGTGCAAAGCGTGCCGTCGGCGCGCAGCGGCCCTTGGCCCGAGAGGAAGATCAGTCGGCCGCTCTCGGCATGGGTGACGAAGTTGGCGATGGGCGTTGGCGGCTCGGGCAGCGTTAGGCCGAGTTCGGCGAGCCGGGCGTAAGGCGTCATGGAAGAAGGCTCCCTTGGATGGCCTTGGCCATCCGATGTCGAAGATGAATGGGTTCGAGCCATCCGAGTTCAGAAATGCGAGGCGCGGAAGCGCGCCAGAAAGGTGCGGAGGCGTTCGTTGGTGGTCTCCGCGGCCAGCACCTCCTTTGGCGGCCCGACAGCCGAGACGCCGCCATCGGCCATGAAGACGATGCGGCTCGACGCATCGCGGGCAAAGGCCATTTCGTGCGTCACCATCACCATGGTCATTCCCTCCTCGGCGAGGCTGCGCACCACGGCCAGCACTTCGCCGACGAGCTCGGGATCGAGGGCCGAGGTGATCTCGTCGAGCAGCAGGATCTTTGGTTCCATGGCGACCGCACGCGCAATGCCGACGCGCTGCTGCTGGCCGCCGGAAAGCTCGGCGGGCAGGCTGTCGGCCTTATGGGCGAGACCGACACGGCCCAGCCAGTGCTCGGCGATCGAGCGCGCCTCGGCGTTGCTCTTGCCGCGCACCTTGGTGAGGCCGAGCATGATGTTGCCGGCCGCCGTCAGATGCGGGAACAGGTTGAAGCTCTGGAACACCATGCCGGTCTCGGCGCGCATGGCGGCCAAGTCGCGCTCGCTGCGGCGCTGGCGCGCGCCGGAGTCGCGAGCAGGGCCGGGGCGAAAACCGACCTCCTTGCTGTCGATGCGGATCGAGCCGCTGTCGTAGCTTTCGAGGAAGTTGACGCAGCGCAGCAGCGTGGTCTTGCCGCTGCCGGACGGCCCGATGACGGCGACCACCTCGCCCTTCGCCACCTTGAGGCTGACCGAGCGCAGCACCTCGACCGAGCCGAAGGATTTCGAGACCTCGGCAATATCGAGAAGCGCAGGGCTGTTGTTGGAAGTGGCGGCCATCGTGCTATTCCCGGATGAAGGCAAAGCGCTGCTCCAGCCGTCGGCTGGCAAGCGAAAGCGCGTAGTTGACGGCGAAATAAAGAAGGGCGCCGAGGATATAGAGCGGCATCGCCTCATAGGTGCGGCCGATGACCTGGTTGATGGCCTGCATCAGATCGGTGATGCCGAGCAGCGAGACCAGCGCGCTGCCCTTGACCGCGTCGGTGACGCCGTTGATCCAAGGCGGCAGGAAGCGGCGGAAGGCCTGCGGGAAAATCACGTAGGTAAGCCGCTGGCGAAAGGTCAGGCCGATCGCCATCGCCGCTTCGGACTGGCCTTTCGGGATCGAGGCGACGGCGCCGCGCAGATATTCGACGACCTGCGCGATCTTGAACAAGGTCAACGCCAGCACCGCCGCCCAGAAGGACTGGAGATGGACGCCGACGGCGGGCAGGCCGTAATAGACGAAGAAGATCAGCACGAGGATCGGGATGCCGCGAATGGTGTCGCTGAAGATGCGCACCGCCCAACGCAAGGGTGCCGGTCCGTAGACCAGGCCGACGCCGAGGACAACGCCGGCAATCAGCGACAGCACCACGACCAGCAGCGACACCCAAAGCGTCAGCGCGAAGCCTTCGGCGAGGAACGGCAGGGCGTAAGCGATCTGGCCAAGCATCAGCGCGCCGTCCTATACCAGCGCTCGACCAGCCGGAGCGCGAAGAGCAAGGCGTAACCTGTCACCAGATACATTGCCGTCACTACGAGATAGACCTCGACGATGCGGAAGGTGTTGAAGTTGATCCACTGCGCGCCATAGGTCAGCTCGGGCACCGAGATGACGGAAGCGACGGACGTGTCCTTGAACAGCGAGATGAAGGTATTCGAAAGCGCCGGCAGGGTGATGCGCATCATCGTCGGCAACCGCACATGGACAAGCCGCTGCCATGGCGTAAGGCCGATCGCCTTGCCGGCATCGAGCTGGCCACGCGGCACGGCTTCGAGGCCGGATCGGAACACCTCGACCAGATAGGCGCCGCTGTAAACGGCAAGCGTGGCGACGAAGGACGTCTGCGCGCTGTAGGCAAGGTCGATGACGGTCGGCAGCCCATAGAAGACCAGATAGACCAAGAGGATCAGCGGCACGTTGCGAATGAATTCGACGTAAGACGCGATGATGCCGCGCACGACGCGCCCGGCCGAGACATACCAGACGGCCAGCACCAGCCCGATGATAATGCCGATGGCTATCGAGATCACGGCAAGCTCGAGGCTGAGCAGCAGTCCGCCCCACAGCTTGTCGAAATGGCGCCAGATCAGGTTGAAATTGAGCGTATAGCCCATGCGTCCGTCTCAATGGCCTGTGGTGACGATCCAGGATCCGTCACTGCAGGAGCCGGTGTCGAGGAGAAGAGGCGGAAGGGCGCTTGTTGCGTCCCTCCGCCGGCTAAAGTCAGACAGGCCTCGTCAGATGACCGGGAAGCCCGGGTGGCGCGGCGGCGGCTCCTGGCCGAAATATTCCTTGAAGGCGGCGTCGTAGAGCGCAGTCTCATGGCCGAACATGGCGATGGTGAAGGTCTGGTTGACATAGGTCAGCCAGTCGAGGTCGCCCTGCCTGACGGCCGCGCCGTAAAGCATCGAATACCAGCTCTTGCCGGCGTCGAAATATTTGTCCGGGTTGCGCGAGGCGAGCCAGCGGACGGTGGAGAGGTCGACCGCGGCGGCGTCGACGCGCTTCGATTCCAGCGCCTGCAGCACGTTGGCCTGGGTGTCGATCTGCATCACCTGCGCCTGCGGCAGGGCAAAGTGTACCGAGTTATCGGCATCGACATTCTGCAGGATCGAGATGCGCGTGGCGGAGCCGTTCGCCAGCAGCTTGTCGAAGGTCTTGTTCTCGGAGCCGGGCAGCGTCAGCAGCGCGACGCCTTCGACATAATAGGGGCGCGAGAAGTGGATCAACTGCGAGCGCTGCGCCGTCATGGTCATGAACTGAATAGTGATGTCAACCTTGTTGGTGGTGACGTTCGGAATGCGCTGCGCCGGATCCTGCATGACGAATTCGACCTTGGTCGGATCGTCGAAAAGGCCCTTGGCGAGGATGCGGCCCATGGTGATGTCCATGCCGACCAGCTCGCCGGCATCGTTCTCGAAATGCCACGGCGCATTGGTGCTGCCGGTGCCGACGATCAGCTTGCCGCGATCGAGCGCGGTGCGCAGCACGCTATCGGCTGCAGCTTGCGCGGCGGCCTTCTCGGCGCTGACCGCGGTGAGCGCACCGGCGGTGGCAAGTCCGGCCATTCCCAGTTTCAGAAAATCACGTCTTCCGGATGTGTCGTTCACGGCGACCTCCTTTGGTGTGGTGTTCCCCATGAATACACGCGTCAGCAATCGACAAAACGATTGTCTCTTACAAGAGACGTATGTATCCTGTACAAGACAGATACTAACACCGGGAATCGACAATGCAAGATGGCGAAGCACTGACCGAGTGGCAGGCCGCAAGTTCGGACGAAGAGAGGCCTGCGAACTCTCGCGAGAAGGGTCTCAACCGCGCGCTGCACATTCTGGAGTTCCTGCATGCCACGCAGCGCGCGATCGGCATCGGCGAGCTGGCCAAGGGACTCAACGCCCCCCGCTCGACGACCTACACGCTGGTGCGCGAGCTGGTCGGTGCCGGTCTCCTGGAGATGGCCGGCGACGGCAACCGCGTCTATTTCGGCAAGAAGCTTTACCTCTACGGAATGGCCTATATGCGCGGAAACGACCTGCTCAGGCGCGGGCGGCAGGAGGTCGACACGCTGTCGCGCGAGACGGGCGAGACCTCGGAGCTGTGCATGCTGCAGAGCGGCCGCTACACGATCGTCCATTCGAGCCCGGGCACCAGGCCGTTCCGCATCAGTTCGGCCACCGGCCTGCAGATCCCGCTGCCGTGGACCGCGTCGGGCCGGCTGCTGCTCGCCGGCCTGGACCGCAACCGGATCGAGGCGATGATCTCGCGGGACGACCTCGTGCTGCCGGACGGCCGCAAGATCGACCTCGACGACTTCATCGACGACATCGCAAAAGCCCGCGTCACCGGCTATTGCGTGACGTCGGGCCTTGTCGACGCCTACACCAAATGCCTGGCTGCGCCGGTCTTTTCAGCGCCGGGGAAGATTGAGGCGACGATGTGCCTGGTGGTTCCGATCGACACGTCGGACGAACGGACAGGCGAACTGGTCGCGCTGCTGCGTGACCGCGCCGCGCGGCTTTCGATCCCGTAGCCGCCGAGCGAAGGAGGCTGCCGGGTCAGGCGATGATGTCGGGGATGATGCGGTCTTCCAGCGCCATCAGCCGGTCCTTCAGCATCAGCTTCTTCTTCTTCATGCGCTGGATCTGCAGCGGGTCGCAACCCATGGCGATCATCGCATTGATGGCGGCGTCGAAATCGGCGTGTTCCTGTTTGAGCCGGGAATATTCGAGGCGTATCTCAGCCTGTTCCTGTTCGGACATTATCTACCGTCTGCGTATGCGTCGCCCGGGGATGGGCCTTTGGGCGGGGCCGGTTGGGTTTGTGACCGGCGCGCCGCTGATATCACATTTCACATTGTCGTGGAATGCTACCACGCGGCATTCGACATCGAGATTGGTTGGTGGCAAACTGTCATCGTGCCGTCACAGTAGCGACCTGCGGTGGACGTGCCTGAGACGGCTGCAATCGAGGAATCCATGAAAGGGAGAACCAATCATGTCTCTTGCATCCCATCTTGATGAGCTGCAGCGGAAGCACGGCGACATCGAGCGTGAGCTTATCGACGCGATGAATCATCCTTCGGTAGACGACCTCGAGATCGCCACTCTCAAGCGGCGCAAGCTGGCAATCAAGGACGAGATTGAAAAGCTGAAGGCGAAACCGACGGCACACTGAAACTCCTCTAGGCAACATCACCGCACCCGTCGTGGTGCAACCCAACCGGTGGCAAGAATGCCGCCGGTCTGGTGAGTTTACGCTGAAATTCCCAGACCCTTCCCGGAGTGCAACCGCAGCCCGATGTGGGCTGCTGAACCCTACGGCCGCCAACCAAGCGCAGCCGATTTGCGGAGCGTGGCTTTCACTGGCCATTGACAAGCCATCTTTGCTCCGCCACCTCATGCCCGGAACTTCCAGATGAAGGCGGCCGGCATGACCGGATATTTTTCTTCTCCTTTCCCGCGCCGCGCATCGGTCGGCGTCGATGTCGGCGGTGTGATGGTCGGCGGCGGCGCGCCCGTCGTCGTGCAGTCGATGACCAACACCGACACCGCCGACATCGATCAAACCGTTGCCCAGGTGGCGGCGCTGCATCGCGCCGGCTCGGAGATCGTGCGCATCACCGTCGACCGCGACGAGAGCGCCGCCGCTGTGCCGCGCATCCGGGAGAGGCTGGCGCGGCTCGGCGTCAACGTGCCGCTGGTCGGCGACTTCCACTATATCGGCCACAAGCTGCTCGCCGATCACCCGGATTGCGCCGAGGCGCTGGCGAAATACCGCATCAACCCCGGCAATGTCGGCTTCAAGGAAAAGAAAGACCGCCAGTTCGGGGCGATCGTCGAGATGGCGATCAAATACGACAAGCCGGTGCGCATCGGCGTCAACTGGGGCTCGCTCGACCAGGAGCTCTTGACCCGGCTGATGGACGAGAACCAGGCCCAGGGCTCGCCGCTCACCGCCCAGGAAGTCACTCGCGAGGCGATCGTGCAGTCTGCGATCCTGTCGGCCGAGATGGCGGAAGAGGTCGGGCTTGGCCGCGACAAGATCATTCTGTCGGCCAAGGTCAGCGGCGTCCAGGACCTGGTCGCCGTCTATACCGAGCTTGCGACCCGCTCCAACCATGCGCTGCATCTCGGCCTGACCGAGGCCGGCATGGGCACGAAGGGCATCGTCGCTTCCTCCGCTGCCATGGGCATTCTTCTACAGCAGGGCATCGGCGACACGATCCGCATCTCGCTGACGCCCGAACCGAACGGCGACCGCACGCGCGAGGTGCAGGTGTCGCAGGAGCTTTTGCAGACGATGGGCTTCCGGCAGTTCGTGCCGATCGTCGCGGCCTGCCCCGGCTGCGGCCGCACGACCTGCACCGTCTTCCAGGAGCTGGCCCAGAGCATCCAGGCCGACATCCGCAAGAACATGCCGGTGTGGCGCGAGAAATATCCGGGTGTCGAGAACCTCAAGGTCGCGGTGATGGGCTGTATCGTTAACGG
Organism: Mesorhizobium sp. WSM3860; assembly: GCF_002294995.1. Taxonomy (GTDB): domain Bacteria; phylum Pseudomonadota; class Alphaproteobacteria; order Rhizobiales; family Rhizobiaceae; genus Mesorhizobium. The sequence goes on from NZ_NSGF01000001.1 coordinate 480,085, forward strand.
CCCCGGCGAATCCAAGCATGCCGATATCGGCATATCTTTGCCCGGAACCGGCGAGACGCCGACGGCGCCGGTGTTCATCGACGGCAAGAAGGCGGCGACGCTGCGTGGCCCCTCGATCGCGCAGGACTTCGAAAAGATGGTCGCCGACTATATCGAGCAGCGGTACGGACACGGCAAAGCCGCCGCGGAATGAGCCATGCAGCGCTTGCTCAGGACGGCACTGATCCTGATTTGCGCGCTGATCCCTGCCGGTCAGGCATTCGCCGATCCGCCGCAGTCGCGATCGGCCGCAAAACGGCTGATCAATCGCGTCTGTGACCTGATCGAGACCCAGGCCGAGCAAAATGGCCTGCCCAAGGATTTCTTCGCCCGGCTGATCTGGAAGGAGAGCCGCTTCGATCCCAATGCGGTGAGCCCCGTGGGCGCCGAAGGCATCGCGCAGTTCATGCCGGGCACGGCCAAGCTGCGCGGGCTTGCCGATCCCTTCGACATCGGACAGGCCATTCCAGCTTCAGCGAGATATCTTGCCGAGATGAAGGCGGGCTACGGCAATCTCGGCTTGGCGGCGGCCGCCTACAATGCGGGCGAGAACCGAGTGTCGCGCTGGCTCTCCTCCGGCGGCTTCCTGCCGATGGAGACCGAGAGTTATGTCTTCGACGTCATGGGCGAGTCGGTCGATAAATTTTCCGACACGGCTTACGCCGGCACGATCCAGCCGCTCGATCCGAAGACCAGTTTCGCGGTCGCCTGTCGCAGGCTGCCGGTCATCATGTCGCGGACGGTCGCCATGGCCTCGATCAACGTCAAGCCGTGGGGCGTCCAGGTGGCCGGCAATTTCCGCCGCTCCGCCGCGATCAGCCAGTGGCTGAGGGTTCGTGGCCGGTTCCCTTCCCTGCTCGCCAGCCATGATCCTGTGGTCAGCCGCGTGCGCACGCCGATCGGCCGGCGCGGCATCTATGCGGTCAGGATCGGCGCCGACTCGCGCGCCGAGGCCAACGGCATCTGCAATAAGCTGCAAAGCGTCGGCGGGGCGTGCCTGGTTATGCGAAACCGATAGCTCAGGCCGTCTTCGCCGTCACCGTCTCGCTCAGCCAGGTGCCGATCTTGGCGCCGAGACGGTCGGGGGAGACCGGCTTCGGCAGGTAGTCGTCCATGCCGGCCTCAATACATTTTTCGCGGTCGCCCTTCAGCGCATGCGCGGTGACGCCAATGATCGGCGTATGGCTGCCGTTCTGTCCTTCAATGGCGCGGATGGCACGCGTCGCCTCGTAACCGTTCATCTCCGGCATGGAGACGTCCATCAGCACCAGCCGCGGGCGCAGCGAGCGGTACATCTCGACCGCGGTGCGGCCGTTGCCGGCAATGCGGTAGCTGAGACCGAGGCCATTGAGAATCTGGCCGAAGACCAATTGGTTCACGTCATTGTCCTCGGCGATCAGGATATCGATCGGACCGCTCGGCGCCACCGCCGATTCGAGCGCCGCTGGGACCGGCACGGCTGGACCGCGGATGACGGTGAAGGCCGGCGGAGACTGGACGACGACCGGATCGCGCACGAAATGCGCCTTGCCGCCTTGCGTGCGCGCCTTCTGGATGGCGGAGATCACGGTGCCGAGCAGCACCGCCGAACGCGCCGGCTTGGTGAGATGCGCGACGATGCCGAAATCGATCACCAATCGGCCGAAATCGACCTGGTCGACCGAGGTGAGCAGCACGACCGGAATGGAGGAAAGGCGGCTATCGGCGGCAATCGCCTTGGCGACATCGGCGCCGTTCATGCCGGGCATCTGGTAGTCAAGGATGATACAGTCTACCGAAGCGCCGAGCTGGCAGGCGCGGTCGAGAAAGGCGAGGCCGACGGCGCCGCTTTCGGCCGCGGCGCAGTCGAAGCTCCAGCTGCGCAGCTGCTCGAGCAAGATCTCGCGATTGACCGGATTGTCGTCGATGACCAGGACGCGGGCGCCGGTGACGTCGACCGGCACGATCTCGTCGCGCGCTTCCTGCTTGTGCATCGGCAGCGGTACGGCGAACCAGAAGACCGAGCCGCGGCCGATCTCGCTTTCAACGCCGATCTTGCCGCCCATCAGGTCGACAAGGCGGGCGGAGATGGCAAGGCCGAGCCCGGTGCCTTCGTGACGACGGGTGGACGAGCCGTCGACCTGGGCGAATTTCTCGAACACGCTCTGCAGCTTCTCGGCGGGGATGCCGATGCCGGTGTCCTCGACGCGGACCTTGAGCTGGACGGTCCCGTCAACCACATCGCCGCCGACATCGATCAGCACATGCCCCTTCTCGGTGAACTTCACCGCGTTGCCGAGCAGGTTGGTAACGATCTGGCGGAAACGGCCGGCGTCGCCGACGACGAAGCCAGGCAGGCGCGGGTCGACGCGCACGATGAGCTCGAGGTTCTTTTCGGCAACGCGGGCCGAGACCAGCGTGGCCACGTCCTCGACCGCTTCGGCCAGGCGGAACGGGGCGGGGTCGAGCGTCAGCTGACCGGCATTGATCTTCGAGAAATCGAGAATGTCGTTGATGATGGTGAGCAGCGCGTTGCCGGATTTGACGATGACGTCGGTGAAGGTCTTCTGGCGCGGCGTCAGCTCGGTCTTGGCGAGAAGCTCGGCCATACCGAGCACGCCGTTCATCGGCGTGCGGATCTCATGGCTCATATTGGCGAGGAATTCCGACTTGGCCCGGTCGGCCGCCTCCGCCTTGAACAACGATGCGGCGGTTTCGGCGAAGGCGCGGCGGATCGCGTTCTCCATCGGCCGGAAGATCAGAACCGCGGCGATGGCGATGACGGCGATCAGCAGGCCGCTTGCCCATAAGAGCAGCCGGTCGCTGGCGTCGTCGGCGAGGCGGCGCTCGTCATCGAGCGCGGTGCGCACGCGCACCAGCATCGGCTGGGCGAAAAGATCGTTTTGGTTGCGGATCTCGCGGTAGCTCCATTCGTCCACTGTCTGGGCCACCGACATCAGGTTGAAGTTGCGCACCATGTCGCGCGCCGACCAGAACAGATCGCCGTTCACCGAAGCGGATTCGAGCGCGTTGAGCGTATTCTTCGACAGGCGTGGCCTGATTGCCGCGAGCTGCGCGTTCAGGATTTCGATCTCGCCCATCAGCCGTTCGGAATGGCCGCGCGCGGCTGCGGTCAGCCCATCGCGGGTTTCGGCCCGCCAGGCCGTTCCGGTCGTCTCGGCGAAATTGGTGGCGTTGCGCAGGTCGCGCGAGAAGATGACGAAATTGGCGCTTAAGGCATCGACTTCGTGGCGGTATGAGTTCACACGGTTGAGCGCGAACATGATGGCCGCCGAGGCCAGCGCAAAGACGAGCAATCCCGAAATATAGCGGACCCGGATCGACCGGATGAAGGAGGAATACTCCGGCATGCGCAACCCCAACCCAAACGCACAATTTTAACGGTCGGGATTACGCTTGATTTACATTAAGATTTCGTTGGTGCGGCTGCCTGTCTTGCCTGAGCATTTAGGGCTCAGGGGCAGATTTAAGCACGTCAATCCGTCGACAGCGGAAACTCGTTTGCGATGGTGACGTGGTGGTGAATGCGGCCCTCGAAATATTTGCCCAGGACAGCCTCGGTCGCTGCCCGCGATTCGGCGCGGACGGGGCTGGCAAGAGCCGCATCGACCGCGGCCATGTCGCGATAGTTGATTGCCAGGATCATCGGGAATTCCGGCGCGCCGTCGTCTCGTTTCTCGGCGAAGCTGACCCGCACGTCGAGCGCTCCGGGGAATGCCTTCCATTTCGGCAGGATGGTTCTGATCACATCCTCGCGGAAGGCTTCGGTCTGGCCGTCCTTCACCTTGCCTTCAAACAGCGCATAGCGTGTGATCATGCTCCGGGCTCCTCGTCCTTGCGTTGGAAAAATTCCATCAATGCGGCCTGGTCCTCGCCACCCAGTCCGGCGGCCGTCAACAGCCGGTGCACTTCGGCGCAGAGGGCCGTCAGCGGCATTGCGGTGTGCGTGCGCCGCGCCAGGTCCTGCGCGGCGTTGAGATCCTTGACCATGTTGTCGATGCGGCCGGTTCGGCGGTAGTCGAGGGTCGCGAAGCGCGGCAGGTATTCCTGCAAGATGGCGCTGTCGGCGCGGCCGCCCTTCAGCGCCTGCGGGATTTTGAGCGCGTCGACGCCGGCGTCGAGCGCCAGCCTGGTTGCTTCCGCCACGGCCATGAAGTTCAGGGCGCATAAAACCTGGTTGATCAGCTTGGTCGTCTGGCCAGCGCCGGCCGGACCCATATGAGTGTAGTTGGCCGCCACGTCACGCAGGACGTTGTGGGCATCCTCGACATCCTGCTCCTCGCCTCCGGCCATCAGCGTCAACTCGCCGACGAGCGCCTTCGGCGCGCCGCCGGACAGCGGACTGTCGACCCAGCGCAGACCCTTCTCGCGGGCCTCGGCTGCGAGCTGCCGGGTCGCGTCGGGATCGATCGACGACATGTCGATGATCAGCGTGCCGGGCTTTGCCCCTGCCGCGACGCCGGCCTCGCCCAAGACAGCACGACGGACGATCGGCGCCGAATTGAGGCTGAGAATGACGTAGTCGGCCACGGCTGCGGCCTCGGCGGCGCTGGGTGCTGCGCTGGCGCCCTTAACGACCAGTGCCTCCACCTTGGCCTTGTCAGGATCGAAGACATGGAGGCGATTGCCGGTGGCGAGCAGGCGCTCGCCGATCGCTCCGCCCATGGCGCCGGCGCCGATCAGCGCGACTAAGTTGGTCATGACTGTCGCTCCTCCAATCTTGTCGTTATGTCCGCAACGATATTGTGTAGCGGCGCGTCGATCGCCACCGCGATCGCATTCTCGTCCTCGCCTGGCACTTCCAGCGTCGCGAACTGGCTGTCGAGCAGGCTAGTCGGCATGAAATGGCCGGTGCGCTCGCGCATGCGCCGGGAAATCAGTTCACGCGACCCATCGAGATAGATGAACAGCACCGGCGCGCGGGCCTGTTCGGTGATGAAATCGCGATAGGCGCGCTTCAGCGCCGAGCAGGCGACGATGACCGGCGCGCTGGTCTGCCTCAGCGTTTCGCCGACTTTCGCAAGCCACGGCCATCTGTCGGCGTCGTCAAGCGGAATGCCTGAGCTCATCTTGGCGATGTTGGCCTTGGGGTGCAGCTTGTCGCCATCCACATACGTCGCGTGGACCGCACGGGCCAGCGCCTCGCCGACCGTGGTCTTGCCCGAACCGGTGACGCCCATGACGACCATGCGCGGCGGCAGGTCAGATCGAAGCTGTGATGCCGCCATCGACATAGAGGACATGTCCGTTGACAAAGGAAGAGGCATCGGACGCCAGGAAGACGCAGGCGCCGACCAGCTCTTCGACCTTGCCCCAGCGGCCAGCCGGCGTGCGCTTTTCGAGCCAGCCGCTGAAGGCCGGGTCGGCGACGAGGGCGGCATTGAGCGGCGTGTCGAAATAGCCTGGCGCGATGGCGTTGCACTGCAGGCCGTGCCTCGCCCAGTCGGTCGCCATGCCCTTGGTGAGATTGCCGACCGCGCCCTTGGTCGCCGTATAGGGCGCGATACCCGGCCGGGCGAGCGCGGTCTGCACGCTGGCGATATTGATGATCTTGCCGCGGCCGCGCCGGATCATGTGGCGCGCAACTGCCTGGCCGACATGGAAGACGCTGGCGACGTTGGTCTGCAGCAGGCGCTCGAATGCGTCGGCGGGAAAGTCCTCGAGCGGCGTGCGGAACTGCATGCCGGCATTGTTCACGAGGATTTCGATCGCTCCGTGAGCCTGCTCGAAGGCGTCGACGGCGGCGCGAACGGCATCATGGTCGGTCGCATCGAAGGCGAGCGTCGCAGCGCCGGGGATTTTCGCGGCCGCAACGGCGAGCTTTGCCTCGTCGCGGCCGTTGAGGACCACTTTGGCCCCGGCGTCGGCGAGCCCCTTTGCCAAGGCAAAGCCGATGCCTTGCGAGGAGCCGGTGACGAGCGCGGTGCGCCCGGTGAGATCGAACAAGGTGGACGACATTTTCTCGATTGCCTCTCGTCGCTGTCCGCTTTATGTTATCGATAACATTAACTGTCAAGTCAAATGGAGCGAAAACCGATGCAGCGGCCCCACATCCTTCAGGTTGGACCTTATCCCGCGTGGGACGAGGTGCCGCTCAACGAAGCCTTCGTGGTGCATCGCTATTTCGCCGCCGACGACAAGCCGTCCTTCCTCGCCGACGTCGGGCCGCAGGTCCGCGCCATCGCCACCCGCGGCGAACTCGGCGCGAACCGCGCCATGATCGAGGCGTGCCCGGCGCTCGAGGTCGTCTCCGTCTACGGCGTCGGCTTCGACGCGGTCGATCTCGCTGCCTGCCGGGAGCGGGGCGTTCGCGTCACAAATACGCCTGACGTCTTGACCAACGACGTTGCCGATCTCGGCATCGCCATGATGCTGTGCCTGTCGCGCGGCATGATCGGCGCCGAGCGCTGGGTGCGCGACGGCAGTTGGGCCTCCAAGGGCCTTTACCCGCTGAAGCGCCGGGTCTGGGGCCGGCGCGCCGGCGTGCTCGGCCTCGGCCGCATCGGCTATGAGGTGGCCAAGCGTCTGGCCGGCTTCGGCATGGACATCGCCTACAGCGACGTCGCGCCGAAGGATTTCGCCGCGGACTGGGAGTTCGTCGCCGATCCCGTCGCCCTGGCCAGCCGTTCGGATTTCCTGTTCGTGACGCTCGCGGCGTCGGCCGCCACGCGCCACATCGTCAATGGCGAGGTGATCGCGGCGCTTGGCGAGGACGGCATGCTGATCAACATTTCGCGCGCCTCCAATATCGACGAGGATGCGCTGCTCGATGCGCTCGAGAAGAAGGCGCTCGGGTCCGCCGCGCTCGACGTTTTCGAGGGCGAGCCGAAGCTCAATCCGAGGTTCCTGGCGCTCGACAACGTGCTTTTGCAGCCGCACCATGCGTCGGGCACCATCGAGACGCGCAAGGCGATGGGCAAGCTGGTACGGGACAACCTTGCCGCCCATTTTGCTGGCCAGCCGTTGCTGACGCCGGTGCTGTGAAATTGTTTTACGCACGCAAGCCTGCCTGCACAGTCCGAGGAGTTCGCCTGCCATGAAGTCGATCGTCATCCACGCCGCCAAAGACCTGCGCATCGAGGACCGTCCGGTCGAGGAGCCGGGGCCGGGCCAGGTGCTGTTGCGTCTCGCCGCCGGCGGCATCTGCGGCAGCGACCTGCACTACTACAATCACGGCGGCTTCGGAACGGTGCGCCTGAAGGAGCCGATGATCCTCGGCCACGAAGTCTCCGGCGTGATCGAGAGGCTCGGGCCGGGAGTGAGTGGACTGCAGACGGGACAGCTTGTCGCCGTGTCTCCGTCGCGGCCCTGCTACAGCTGCCGCTATTGCCGCGAGGGCATGCACAACCAGTGCCTCAACATGCGCTTTTACGGCAGCGCCATACCGTTCCCGCATATCCAGGGCGCGTTTCGTGAAATGCTGGTGGCGGACGCGATTCAGTGCATCCCGGCCGACGGGCTGACCGCCGGCGAGGCGGCGATGGCCGAGCCGCTGGCCGTCTGTCTGCACGCGACGCGCCGGGCCGGAGAGATGCTTGGCAAGCGCGTGCTGGTCACCGGCTGCGGGCCGATCGGCCTGCTGTCGATCATCAGCGCGCGCCGCGCGGGTGCCGCCGAGATCGTCGCCGTCGACATAGCCGATTTCACGCTGTCGATGGCCATGCGCGCCGGCGCCGACAAGACCATCAATAGCCGAAGCGAGCCGGAAGGACTGGCGCCCTACCTTGCCGACAAGGGAACCTTCGACATCCTCTACGAATGTTCGGGTGCTGCGGCGGCGCTGGCGCAAGGCATCGCGGCGCTGCGTCCGCGCGGCACCATCGTCCAGCTCGGCCTCGGCGGCGCCGAGATGGCACTGCCGATGTCGGCGGTGACCGCCAAGGAACTGTCGATCAACGGCTCGTTCCGCTTCCATCCCGAATTCACCGTCGGCGTCGAACTGATGCGCAAGGGGCTGATCGACGTGAAGCCGCTGATCACTCACTCGGTGGCGATCGACGAGGCGCTTTCCGGCTTCGAGCTCGCCAACGACCGCAGCCAGGCGATGAAGGTCCAGATCGCGTTTGCGTGAGCTGCAACGGCGCGTTGCATTCCGCCGTGATATCGATAACGTACGGCCATGCAATCTTCGCCCAAACGGCCGACCATGGCCGATGTCGCGCATCGCGCCAACGTCTCGACGATGACCGTGTCGCGCGCTTTCAAGCGCGACGCTTCGGTCAGCGCCGACACGCGCGACCGCATCCTCAAGGCGGCTGAAGAACTCGGCTATGTCTTCGACAGCATCGCCGCCAATCTGTCGTCGCGGCGCTCCGGCTTCGTCGCGGTGACTATCCCTTCGATCAACAACGCCAACTTCGCCGACACGGTGCGCGGCATGACCGAGGGCCTGCGCGACAGCGGATTGGAAATCCTGCTCGGCTTCACCGACTACAATGTCGAGGAGGAGGAACGCCTGGTCGGGCAATTGCTGCAGCGGCGCCCCGAAGCGATCATCGTCACCGGGGGCCGGCACACGCCGCGCTGCCGCAAGATGCTGGCCAATGCCGGCGTTCCGGTGGTGGAGACCTGGGATTTGCCGGCCGACCCCATCAACCACGTCGTCGGCTTTTCCAATGCAGATGCAGGGCGGCTGATGGTCGATCATTTCGTCCAGCGCGGCTATTCGAGGCTGGGCTTTATCGGTGGCGACACCTCGCGGGACACCCGCGGTCTGGACCGCCGGCGCGGCTTCGTCGCGGCGCTGGAGGACCGCGGCCTCGACGCTTCGCGCGTGATTGCCTCCGGCGTGCCGCCGATCTCGATGCGCGAGGGCGCGACCGCCATGGTCGAGATGATCTCGCGCTGGCCGGACACACAGGCGGTGATGTGCGTGTCAGACCTCTCCGCCTTCGGCGCCCTGATGGAATGCGTTCGACGCGGCATCCGCGTGCCGGACGACGTGGCGATTGCCGGCTTCGGCGCCTATGATCTCGCCGAGCAGTCGGTGCCTTCGATCACCACGATCGACGTCGGCGCGCATGAGATCGGCATCCGCGTCGCCGAGCTGGTGCTCGACCTGCTCAACGGGCGGCGAGCGCTCGACGATCGCGTGGTGGTCGGCATGACGCCCAGGGTTGTTGTGCGACACACGGCCTGAAGCGTCGGAAAAAACAAACGGCCGGCGGGATGATCGCCGGCCGCTCGCTGATCCTTCTGGATGGCGTCTATTTGCCCCAGATCTTCTTGTATTGGTCGCGGTAGCCGTTGCCCGGGTCGAAACGGTTGTCCGGGCCGCCGTCGAACTCGACATTGTCCGAAGTCACCACATGCAGCGGCGAGATGTAGCCCGACCATTTCTCGCCGGCCATGGCGCGGTTGAGCTCGTCCACCAGCTGCCAGCCCTGCAGGTTCAGCGGCTCGGCCACCGTCACCTTCTGGAACTGGCCGGAGCGGATGCGCTGGTAGGCCGATTCCGAACCGTCGCCCGCCGCGACGTTGATCGGCGCATCGGTGCCGGACTTGCCGGCCGCCGCGAGCGAAGGCCCCATAAAGTCGAAATAGAGGTCGTTGATCGCCAGCGAGTGGGTCCATTCATCCCCGTATTTCTGCAGCAGCGAGGTGGTGAGCTGCGGCATGCGCTGCGAGGTCTCGGCGATCGGCGTGTCGACATATTCAAGCACCTTGCCGCCGAGATCCTCGACCTCCTTCTTCATCCGGTCCGCCTTGGCGATGGCGATCTGGTAGGTGGAATCGGTGAAGATGATGACGCCCGGCTTGCCCTTGGCGTCGACGAAGGCCCAGTCGGCCGCCGCCTTCGAAACTTCCATTGGATCGGTCGAGACGTTGGCGACGATGCCGAGATCGTCGATCGGGCCGACGGTCGGCGCGGCGTGCCAGGCCACCATCGGGATCTTGGCCGCCTTGGCCTGCTCCATCGCCGGCTTCTGCTCGACGGCGTCGAAGCCGTTGATGATGATGCCATCGGGATTGAGCGCCAGCGCCTGGCCGAAGGCCGCGGTGCGGCCGCCGATGGAACCGGCACCGTCGAGCGTCTTGACCGTCCAGCCAAGGGCGGCTGCGGCTTCCTCGACACCCTTGGTGACGCCGAGGATGCCGCCGTTCTTCATGTCGGCGCCAAGCACGACGATGGTCTTGCCGGCAGCCCCCTTCGGTCCCGTCGTCGGTCCGTCCCACTTCTCGACCTTGCTGGCATATTTATCGACGACCGCCTTGGCGTCGGCCATCGGGTCGGCCAAGGCCGGCGAGGCGATGCCAAGCGCGAGGCAGGCGATGCCGAGTTGTAGGACTGTTCTGCGCTGCATATCGTTTCTCCCATTAAGCGTTGTCGGTTGTATTTCTGAATTGGCTGGTGGCTGGTTGGGTGGTGGGCGCGGATGGCGGCACCACCGCGCCGCGGCGGCGCTGCGCGTAGCCAGCAATGCCGATCGCGACGAGCAGGGTGACGCCGTTGAACAGCGGCTCTACCCAGAACGACCCGCCGAACTGCTGGATGCCGGAAATGCCTACGGCGAGGATGACGACGCCGACGATCGTGCCCCAGACATTGACGCGGCCCGGCTTGATGGTGGTCGATCCAAGGAATGCGCCGACCAGGGCCGGCAGCAGGTATTCGAGGCCAACACTGGCCTGGCCGATCCTGAGTTTCGAGGCCAGCAGCACGCCGCCCAAGGCGGTGAGCGCGCCGGAGGCGACGAATGCGCCCATGACGAATTTCTGCACAGGAATACCGTTGAGCGCGGCCGCCTTCGGATTGGCGCCGATGGCGTAGAGGTAGCGGCCGAGCGGCATGTATTCGAGCACCAGCCACATCACCAGCGCCAGCACGACGACGTAGTAGCCGGTGATCGGCAGGCCGAACAGCATGGTGCCGTTAAGAGAGAGGAAGCCCTCGGGAAGCATGCCGACGACCTGGCGGCCGCCTGTATACCACATTGCCAAAGCGTAGAGCACCGTGCCGGTGCCGAGCGTGGCGATGAAGGAATCGATGCGCGCCACCTCGACCAGCAGGCCGTTGATGAAGCCGGTGAGCACGCCGAGCAGGATGACGATGAGCACGGCGAGCGGCCAGGGCACGCCGAAGGCGGTTTGCAGGCTGATGGCGAGGATGTGCCAGAGCACGATGCCATAGCCGACGGTGAGGTCGATGCGGCCCGAAGCCATCGGAATCATCGCCGCCAGCGACAAGAGCGCGATGATCGCCTTGTCGGAAACGATCGAGCGCAAATTGAGCAGCGTCGGGAACGTCCGCGGCAGGAGCAGCGAGAAGAGCAGGATCAGGAGCAGCGTCAGGATCGGCAGGCCGTAGACCGGCAGATAGCGCGCCGCCTTCTGGCCGTAGCTCAGCCCGGCGAGCTCCGAACGGGTCGGCTCCAGCGCGGTCGATTTGATCGAGTTCATGGATCCTCCTCAGGCGGGTTCGGACACGGAAGCGGCGCGAATGAGCGCCGCCGTCGTCAAGGCATCGCCGGCAAGCTCGCGCACGATGCGATTGTGCGAGAAGACGAGCGCGCGGTGACAGATATGGGCGACTTCCTCGAAATCGGTGGAGACGACGATCACTGCCAGCCCGGCTTCAACCGCGGCGGCGATCAGCCGGTAGATCTCGGCCTTGGCGCCGACATCGACGCCCGCCGTCGGATCCTCGGCTATCAAAAGCTTGCGGCCCGTCGCCAGCCAGCGGCCGACGACCACCTTCTGCTGGTTGCCGCCGGAGAGCGCCTCGATCGGCAGATGCGGGTCATTGGGCCGCAGCCCCAGCCGCGCGCCGAGCTCCCGCGTCAACTCGCTTTCCCGGGCCGGCTTCATGAAGGAGAAGAGCCCGCGACCGACGGCCGAGGGGTTGAGATACATGTTCTCGCGCACGGAGAGCGGCAGCGCCACGGATTCCTCGGTGCGGTCGCGCGCAATCAGTCCGACGCCGGCGGCAAGAGCGGCGCGGACCGAGGACAGGTCGAGGCGCTTCCCGTCGAGCCAGACCAAGCCGTCGAAAGCTTCGGCACCAAACAGCGCGCGGCCGACAGCTTCCTGGCCGGCGCCCCGCAGGCCGACCAGGCCAAGCAACTCGCCGGACCGTGCCTCGAAGCGAACCGGACCGACACTGCCGCAAGTGAGATTTTCCACCCTGAGCCGCTCCGGCCCGTCCTGCCAATGCGACTTGGCAAACATCTGGTGCGCCGGCCGGCCGACGATGAGATCGACCAGTTCCTGCGGCGTGGTCTCGGCGACCGGCTTGACCGCGACCATGCGGCCGTCGCGCATGACGGCGACGCGGTCGGCAATGCGGAACACCTCGTCCAGCCGGTGCGAGACATAGATCATTCCGACGCCGCGCTCGCGCAGCGGCCGCAGCGCCTCGAACAGGCGCTCGACCTCGTCCGCCGGCAGGCTCGCCGTCGGCTCGTCGAGAACCAAGACGTCGGCCTCGGTGGCCAAAGCCCGGGCAATCGCCACCAGAGACTTTTCGGTGCGGGAGAGGTCCTGCACTCGCGTCGCCGGATCGAAGGCACAGCCGACCAGCGCCAGCGCGCGCTCGGCGCGGCGCTCGGTGTCTTGCCAGTCGATCAGGCTGATGCGGCGCGAGAAGCCCTGGGCCATGCCGACGTTCTCGGCCACCGTCATCCATTCGATCAAGCCGAGGTCCTGATGGATGAAGGCGACCTTCTGCGGCTGATTGGGGCGGGGCGGGCGATGATGATAATCCTCGCCGCGAAAGCGGATCGTGCCCTGGTCGCGCTTGTGAATGCCGGCGAGCGTCTTGATGAGCGTGGACTTGCCGGCGCCGTTCTCGCCGAGCAGGGCGACGATCTCGCCCTCATGGATGTCGAGCGAGACCGACTTCAGCGCCAGGGTGCCGCCGAAGCGCTTGGAGATGTCGATGAATTCGATAAGCCTGGGCCGCATTTTTCGGCCTCCTCCCAAGCCAAGCAGACGACTGAATTGGATCGATGTTATCGCTAACATTTTTGCAGGTCAAGTCTTGAAAATGGCTCAACGCGCCGGTTATCGATGAGCCGGTTTTCGCGGAGAAGTACCATGTTCGGAGACATTGAAGGCGCCGGGTTCGAAGTTCTCGACGAGCGGTTCGAGGGGTGTTTCGTCGGTCACGTTGCGGTCGAGCGGCTGTGGACGGGCGGGCGCTGGCTCGAGGGCCCTGCGTGGTTTGCGGCCGGCCGGTATCTCCTTTTCTCCGACATCCCGAATGACCGCATCATGCGCTACGACGACACCAGCGGCGCGGTCTCGGTCTTCCGCTCGCCGTCAAACAACGCCAACGGCAACACCGTCGATTTGCAGGGGCGGCTGGTGACCTGCGAGCATCAAACGCGGCGCGTCACCCGCACCGAGCATGACGGCTCGATCACGGTGATCGCCGACCGCTTCGAAGGCAGGCGCTTGAACTCGCCCAACGATGTGGTGGTGCGCTCGGATGGCACGGTGTGGTTTTCCGACCCGCCCTACGGCATCGCCACCGACTACGAGGGCGACCGCGCCGAGCAAGAGATCGACGGCTGTCACGTCTACTGTGCCGATCCCGCAACCGGTGAGGTAACGCGAGTTGTCTCGACGATGGCAAAACCCAATGGCCTCGCCTTCTCCCCTGACGAGACGATCCTCTATGTCGGCGACACAGGCGTCACGCATCAGAAGGACGGGCCAAGGCACATCCGCAAGTTCGCTGTCGAGGGCAACAATCTGCGCGAACTCGGCGTTTTCACCATCTGCACGGCGGGTCTGTTCGACGGGTTCAGGGTGGACACGACCGGCCGCGTCTGGGCTGGCGCCGGCGACGGCGTCCATTGCTTCGATCCAGACGGCACGCTGATCGGCAAGATTTGCATCCCGGAGACCGTAGCCAACCTGACTTTCGGCGGTCCAAAGCGCAATCGCTTGTTCATCACGGCGCGGCAGTCGCTCTACGCGGCGTTCGTCGTGGCGAACGCGGCGGGGCGGGGGTGAAAGCCGCGATCTGAGGTCCGCGGCGTCGGCTGCGGTCTCAGCTGCTGCGCGTGGCGACAAACGTTGCCGCCGCCTTCAGCAAATCCGCCTGCTCGCCATAGGGCTCCAGCAGCGCATGCGCCTGGTCGATCAGGCCGTGGAGCTGCTCGCGCGCCCAGTCGGTGCCGTGCAGCGCGGCAAGCGTCGCCTTGCCGGCGGCGGCGTCCTTCTTGGTCGCCTTGCCCATCTGCTTTGCGTCGGCGGTGAGATCGAGCAGGTCGTCGGCAAGCTGGAAGGCGAGGCCGATCGCCGAGCCGAATTCCGCCAGCCTTTCACGATCGGCGGCGGATGCGCCGGCGACGATGGCGCCGGCCTCGCAAGCGAAGCGGATCAAGGCTCCCGTCTTCATCGCCTGCAGACGGATGATGCCGGCCTCGTCCGGCCGCTTGCGCTCGGCCTCGAGGTCGAGCGTCTGGCCGCCGACCATGCCGCCGGCTCCGGCGGCGCGGGCAAGCGCCAGCACCAGTCCGGCCCGCCGCTCGGCCCGCAACGCGGTCGCCTCGTCGGCGATGATGTCGAAGGCCAAAGTCAGCAGCGCGTCGCCGGCAAGGATCGCGGTTGCCTCGTCGAAAGCTTTGTGCACCGTCGGCTGGCCGCGGCGCAGATCGTCGTCGTCCATGGCAGGAAGATCGTCATGGATCAGCGAATAGCAATGCACGCATTCGAGCGCGGCGGCGACGCGCAGCGCCGCCTCGTCATCTGCCGAAAACAGCGCCGCGCTTTCCATCACCAGAAAAGGGCGGAGCCGCTTGCCGCCGTTGAGCACGCCATGGCGCATCGCCGCCATCAGGCGTTCCGGCCGGGCGATTTCGCCGGAAAGCAGAGGCGCATCGAAGATCTGCCGCAGCAGGATCTCGACTGCTGCGGCGCGCGAAAAAAGCGCGGATTCGAAGGCCATCCGGTCGTCTTTCATCATGGCCGGGACCGGTAGCCGACACTCAGACGTTGCGCAAGCAGCCTCGCGCCATTATGCCGAAGTAGCGGGTGGCGCGGGTGGGGCGACTTGACGGAACCGATCGTCGAACATGAAAGCGAAGGGCTGGACATGGCACGGCCGCGGCGCCTGAACCGCGCCGGTCTCAAGCGGCTTGGCCGGCGCTGCCTGGTCGCGGCGATCGTGCTGGCCGCGATGCCGGTCGTGCTCACCTTTCTCTATCTGCCGCCCTTCGTGCATCCGGTTTCGACGCTGATGCTGAAGGATCTTGTCACCTTCTCCGGTTACGACCGGCGCTGGGTTTCGATCGACGATGTGGCCCCGGTGCTCATGCATTCGGTGATCATGTCGGAAGACGGGCAGTTCTGCTTCCATCGCGGCGTCGATCTCGGCGAATTGCGCGGCGTGGTCGACGATGCGCTGGCCGGCGAGGCGACGCGCGGCGCCTCCACCATCACCATGCAGACGGTGAAAAACCTGTTCTTGTGGTCGCGGCCGCTGGGCAGCGTGCGCAAGGTGGTCGAGCTGCCGTTGGCCGTCTATTTCGACGCCGTGATGTCGAAGCGGCGTATCATGGAGATCTATCTCAACATTGCCGAGTGGGGGCCGGGCATCTACGGCATCGAGGCCGCCGCGCGACACCATTTCGGCGTCTCGGCCAAGCAGTTGTCGCGCCGGCAGGCGGCGCTGCTCGCCGTCAGCCTGCCCAATCCGATCGCGCGCAATCCGGCCAGGCCCGGGCCGGGGTTGCGGCGGCTCGCCAATCTGATCGAGCGGCGCGCCGGGCGATCAGGCGCCTATGTCGGTTGCCTCGACTAAGGTGAAGCGTCGCCGGCTCAAAAAAATTCGCGCCAGTGCTGGCCAAAACGGCGCAAGGCGTGTATAGGCACCCGACTTTCTCAGATTATGGCCTCGATGCGGCCCTTTCGCGAGGGTTGCCGGGGCATTTTGACCATGTAGTGGAGCATATCCGTGGCCGTTCCAAAAAGAAAAACCTCTCCGTCGAAGCGCGGCATGCGCCGCTCGGCCGACGCCCTCAAGAGCCCGACCTATGTCGAGGACAAGAATTCCGGCGAAATGCGCCGGCCGCATCACATCGACCTGAAGACCGGCATGTATCGCGGCCGCCAGGTGCTGGAGCCGAAGGAAAGCTGAGAAGCTTCCGCGGTTGTGACGTTTCAAAGGACCGGCCACTGGCCGGTCTTTTTGCTTTTGGCGACCGGATGAAGGTCCTCGCGCTGGCTGGGCACGAGCCGCCGAAAAGGCAGCGGGCAACCGGGCTGACATCCTTATTTCATTAGGTTTTAGAGCGTGTTCGGCGCTGTCGCCGAAAAGCCTTGACGGCGTGTCCGCCGCGTCTTTTACAAAAGGTGCCTCATTGGAGACGCCCAGATGTTCGGTGCCATCCCGCTGCTGATCGTGCCCTTCGTCCTCTACAATCTCGGACTGCTCGGCTTGTTCGGCGGCGGCGATGATCCGTGGATGACCGAAATGTTCTCGTTCCGGATGATGTCGGGCGGCGTCTTCTCGATGACGCTCGGCGACCTGATGGTGCTGATCGGGCTGATGTTCCTCTTCGTCGAGATATCGAAATCGGTGCGCACCACCAATGCCTCGATCCTGGATCATCTGTTGTCGACGCTGGTCTTCATCGCCTTCCTGGTCGAATTCCTGCTGGTGAAGGGCGCCGCGCATTCGGTGTTCTTCACGCTGATGATCATCGCGCTGTTCGATGTGCTGGCCGGCTTCTCCGTGTCGATGCGGTCGGCAAGCCGGGATATCAACTTAAACTAGGATGCACCCGGCGACCCGCGGCCCAAAACGCCGTCAACCTGCGGCGGCCTGAGGCTTGCGGGCGACAACCGCCTCATAGGCGGTCTGCAGCTGCCGGCGGACGGTCGGCGTGCCTGGGGGCGTCTTCACCGGCGCTCCAAGATGTTCGTGGCGCAATTCGTCCATGAATTGATCCCACAACGGCGGGCCGCCTTTTTCGAGCAGCTCGGCGCGGATCGACAGCTCCTCGCTGACCGGCAGCCAGACGCGGCCCCAGGCGCCGAGATGCGCCATGATCGGCACAAGGGTGATTGCCATCTCGGTCAGGCTGTAGATCGCCTTCTGCTTGTGGCTGGGGTCGTCGGCCTTGGTCAGGAGGCCGAGCTCCATCAGTCGCTTCAGGCGATCGGCCAAGATGTTGGAGGCAATGCCTTCGATCGAGCCGTTGAGCAATTCCCGAAAATGACGCCTGCCGCCGAAGATAATGTCGCGCAGGATGATAAGGCTCCAGCGGTCGCCGAAAACTTCCAGCGACAGATTGATCGGGCAGCCGGAGCGGTGCTCGGTGTTCATGCCAGTCTCCAAAAAACCGGTTGCACTATGATATCAGCTTGCTTATCGTGCAACTGATTGCATAATGCAATCAGATCGGGAAATGGAGGAGAGGAGGATGACTGTCTTGCCACGCCCTGAAATCCATTCGGAAAGTTTCGGCGATCCGGCCGACCCGGCGATCCTTCTGATCATGGGCGCCATGGCCTCGATGCTCTGGTGGCCGGAAGCCTTCTGCCGGGCGCTTGCCGGGCGCGGCCGTTTCGTGATCCGCTACGACAATCGCGACACTGGTCTCTCGACCAAGTATACGCCGGGCGCGCCGCCCTACACATTCGAGGACATGGTCGACGATGCCGCCCGTGTGCTCGACGACCACAATATCGCCAAGGCGCAGGTCGTCGGCATGTCGATGGGCGGCATCATCGCGCAGATCGTGGCGCTGAAATATCCCGAACGCGTCAGCGCGCTCACCGTGATCTCCAGCTCGCCGCTCGGTGTCGATACGTCCGGTTTGCCGGGGACGAGCAAGGCCTACCGAGAGCATTCCGCCGAAGGGGCCGATGTCGATTGGTCGGACCGGCATCAGGTGGTCGACTTCATGGTCAGGGACGCTCGCGCAATCGCCAGCACCCTGCATCCGTTCGACAGTGAACGGATACGCGCGATGATCGAGGAGGATTACGACCGGTCCGGCGGTCTCGCCAGCGCCGGCAACCACTTCCTGCTGAAGAGCGGCGGCCCAGGGCGGCGGATAAGCGATTTGACCGTGCCGCTGCTCGTCATCCACGGCACTGCCGATCCGCTCTTCCCAATCGAGCATGGCGAGGCGCTTGCCGGCGCGGTTCCCAGCGGCAGGCTGGTGCGGATCGAAGGCGGCGGCCACGAGCTGCACCGGAACGATTGGCCGCAAATGCTCGAAGCCATCGCCGCATATCGCTAGCCGGCGGGGCTCAGGGTTGACTCCGGCGATCTGCGAAAATAGTTAAGTGATCACTTCAGTATTCCTTCGACCTCCGCCGATAAGGAGAAAAAATGTCCCTGACGCTGTATTTCCATCCGCTCGCTTCCTTCTGCTGGAAGCCGCTGATCGCGTTCTACGAAAACAACACGCCATTTGCGCCGGAGATCGTCGATCTCGGCAATGCGCAGTCGCGCGCGGCTTTCCTGAAGGTTTCGCCGACGGGCAAGATGCCGGCCCTGCGCGATGACGCACGGGACCGCACGGTGCTGGAATCGACCATCGTCATCGAATATCTCGCCGCCTATTGTCCCGGGCCGGTCGAACTCATTCCGGCCGACATCGATCTTGCCATCAGGGTGCGCCAGGCCGACCGCTTCTACGACTTCTACGTGCAGGAGCCGATGCAGAAGATCGTCGGCGACCGGCTGCGGCCGCAAGACAAGACCGATCCGTTCGGAGTCGAGCAGGCGCGCGAGCAGCTGCGCAATTCCTACGCCATCGTGGAACAGGAGATGCAGGCAAAAACGTGGGCGGTCGGCGACCACTTCACCATGGCCGACTGCGCCGCCTCGCCGGCGCTGTTTTACGCCAACAAGGTCGAGCCGTTCGGCGACAAATTCCCCGCCGTGAAACGCTATCACGACCGTCTGCTCGAGCGGCCGAGCTTCGCCCGCGTGATCGAGGAGGCGCAGCCCTATTTCAAGTTCTTCCCCTACAATAATGGCTAGGCCTCGATGCTGCACGATCCCCCCCAGCTCGACCTGATGTTCCAGGCGCTTGCCGACCCCGCCCGGCGCCAGATGGTGGAACGCCTATCGCGCGGACCGGCATCGGTCAGTCAGCTGGCCGAGCCGCTGGCGATGTCGCTGTCGGCCGTCGTCCAGCATCTCGCCGTTCTCGAGACGAGCGGGTTGGTGAGCACCGAGAAGCTTGGCCGAGTGCGCACCTGCCGGATCGAGCCAAACGCATTGCGGGCAGCCGAGCATTGGATCAACGAGCGGCGACTGGCCTGGGAACGCCGGCTCGACCGGCTCGGCGATTTTCTCACGGACATCAACGACCAAACCTGAAGGGGCCCGTCATGACCGAACGATCAGTCGTCCATTCCACCTTCGTCATCGAACGCCTCTATCCGGCGCCGACCGAAAGGGTCTATTTCGCGCTCAGCGATCCAGCGGCCAAGAAGTGCTGGTTTTTCGATCCCGACAACCCGATGCCGAGCCGGCATGAAATGGACTTTCGCGTCGGCGGCAAGGAGGTGAATGCCGGCTGCCCGAGCGACGGGCAGATGCATTTCTTCAACGCCGTCTACCAGGACATCGTACCGAACAAACGCATCGTCTACAGCTATGAGCTGCTGTTCGGCGAAACCCGAGTCTCGGTTTCGCTTGCGACGATCGAGCTCATCGCGGAAGGCAAGGGAACGCGACTGATTCTTACGGAGCAAGGGGCCTTCTTCGACGGCATCGACTCGCCGGCCACGCGCCAGCATGGAACGGGCGAACTGCTCGACGCGCTTGGCGCGGCGCTGCAGGCAGCGAACTGAGGCCTCCGGCTGGTGGCCAGCGGTCACTCTCCAGGGGAGAGTTCCCAGAACTGATCCAGCCAGACATTCAGCCTGAGGAAGCCGGCGGTGCTGACCGCGTATACGCGTCTGGTACCCTCGGCCCTGGCTTTGACCAGACCGGCGTCGAGCAGGACTTTCAGATGCTGGGAAACGGCCGGACGCGAAACCGGCAAACCGGCCGCCAACTCATTCACCGTCTTGGGACCGCGCCGGAGCTCTTCCAAGAGATAGCGCCGGTTGGGATCGGCTATCGCCACGAAAGCGTCGGAAAACATCATGCCTTATTTGTGGGGCAAAGTTCTCCAAATCTCAACCATCGGTTTCAACCTTTGTGCGCGGGTCGAGCCGCAAGGCTTCCGGGGTGACGGCGCGGTCGGCCGGCTGCGTCTTGAAGGCATCGCGGTTCTCGATTGGAACCGGCGCGCGGGCGCGGATGCGGAGCAGCGTGTAGCCGGCAAGGCAGAGGTGCGCGAGCGCGGTCGCAAGGAATAGCGCTTCGGGGCGCAGCCAGCCCATCAAAGCGGCGGCCAGCAGCGGTCCGATCATGGTGCCGAAGCCATAGAGCAAAAGCAGGCCGCCTGAAACCTTGACGAAATCCTCCGCCCGCGCGTGGTCGTTGGCATGCGCCACGGCGATCGAATAGAGCGTGTAGGCGAAGGCGCCGTAGGCGGCCGTCAGCAAGATGACGAAAACGCCGGAACGCGGCTCGACCAGAAAGACCAGCACGGCAAACAGTGCCGCGCCGAAAGCTGCGCCCGCCAGCACGAAACGGCGGTCCGTGGTGTCGGATAGCCGACCCGCGGGGAGCTGCATGGCCGCGCCGGCGATGACCACCAGACTCATCATCAGCGCGATCTCGGCGGTAGAGATGCCGATGCGGGCGCCATAGACTGCGCCGAGCGTGCCCCAGGCGCCATTGGCTATGCCGATCAGAAGGCAGGCCACTGCCGACACCGGCGAATTGGCGTAGAGGCCTTTGACGTCGAGCTTGACATCCTGCAGCGGCTTCGGATGCGACTGGGTCGACACCGCAGTCGGAATGAGCGACAGGCAGAACAGGATGCCGGTGATCATGAACAGCGAGGCCGATTTCACATCGCCGCCGGCGACGATCATCTGGCCGCCCATGATCGAAGCATAGGTGACCATCATATAGAGGCCGAAGACGGTGCCGCGATTCTCGTTGGTGGCTTTCTCATTCAGCCAGCTTTCGATGACCATGAAGGCGCCGGCCATGGTGAAGCCGGTGAAGGCGCGCAGCAGGATCCAGAAATACTCGTCGATGATGAGGCCGGTGAGGAGCGCAATGATTGCGCCGGAGGCGGCGAAGGCGCCGAACGCCCTGACATGGCCGGCGCGGCGCACCAGCCGCGGCGCGAAGAAACAGCCAGTGACGAAGCCGCCGGCCCATGCCGTGCCCATCAGGCCGAGCGAGGCGGTCGAGAACCCCTCAACCTGGCCGCGCAGCGGCAAAAGCAGGCCATGCAGGCCGGAGGCCGCCAGCAGGAACGCGGTGCCGCGCAGCAGCGAGAGGATCGGTCGGTAGGTTGCGAACATAGGCTGATCCGGCTGGTAATTTCGAAGCGCAGGTCTGTTTGAGAGTACAGCTCTGGCAGTCGCTTTCAGGCTTTTGCGGGGCGGCCGGCGATGCAGCCAGGATTATCCGCGGCGAAACAGTGCCTCGGCGGCGGATTTGGTGGCGCCCCTAGCGGCCCGCTCGGCTTCCAGCCTCGCGATCTCCTCGCGCAGCAGGGCAATGCGCTCGGCCAAATCATCGACGGACAGCAGCGACAGATCCTGTCCGATCTCGTGTGGGCGGGGCTTCTTCCTGGGTTCGTCGTCGAAGATCGCCATCGTCGCTCCTCCCTGGTTTCACCATTTGCCTGATTTGGTAATGAGCATACATAGGGCAAGGGTGCCGATGCAAACAGCCGGTCAACGGCATGAGGAGACGGGACAGTACATGGCAAGCGGACAGAAGATTCCGGCAAAGATGACGGCCATCGCAATCTCGCAGCCCGGGGGTCCCAGGGTGCTGAAGCCGGAGACGCGCGACGTGCCCGCGCCCGGCCCCGGCGAGGTCCTCATCCGCGTCCATGCCGCCGGCGTCAACCGGCCCGACGTGCAGCAGCGCAAAGGCGCCTACCCGCCGCCGCCTGGCGCCTCGGACCTGCCCGGTCTTGAGGCGGCCGGTGAGATCGCGGCGCTCGGCGACGAGATATCGCGCTGGCGCATCGGCGACCGGGTCTGCGCGCTGACGCCGGGCGGCGGCTATGCCGAATATGTCAAGGTCCACGCCGGCAGCGTGCTGCCGATCCCGGCGGGCTTTACCTATTCCGAGGCCGCCGCCGTGCCGGAGAACTACTTCACCGTCTGGCACAACGTGTTCGAGCGCGGCGGGCTGAAGAAAGGCGAGACGCTGCTTGTCCATGGCGGCTCGTCCGGCATCGGCACCACGGCCATACAGCTCGCCTCGGCATTCGGTGCCTATGTCATCACCACGGCCGGCAGCAAGGAGAAGTGCGACGCCTGTCTTAGGCTCGGCGCCGACCGGGCGATCAATTATCGCCAGCAGGACTTCGTTGCCGAGGTCAAGGACGCAACCGGCGGCCGCGGCGCCGACGTCATCCTCGATATGGTGGGCGGCGACTATGTGGCGCGCAACTACGATGCCGCGGCGGTCGAAGGACGCATCGTCCAGATCGCCGTACAGGCCGGTGCTGTCGCCAGCACCGACTTCGCAAAGCTCATGGTCAAGCGCCTTGTCCATACCGGCTCGACGCTTCGGCCGCGCACTGTCGAATTCAAGGCAGCCATCGCGGTGGCGCTCGAGGCCCAGGTCTGGCCGTTGCTCGGCACCCGCAAGGTCGCTCCGGTCATGGACATGATCTTCCCACTGACGGAGGCCTGGCGGGCGCATGAGCGGATGGAAGAGGGCGAGCATATTGGCAAGATCGTCCTCGACGTCGGCTAGGATGCGCCGATATTCAGGTGAGGCCGGCCTGCAGACAATTGTGTCCTTCGCTTCCGGTGCTCACGTACTTTAAATACGCTCCGCTCCGGTTCTCGGACCCAACCGTTTTCGGCTCGGCCTGACCTCAATCCTCGACGCATCCTGGGCGTTCGGATCCCTGACGACAGACTCAACAAAGGCTTAATGCTGCAATGCACAAAATGCATTGCCGCCATGCAAAAGCGTCCGTTCAATTCGTGAGCAAGGGTGCCTATTTACGCGGCACGAACAACTGATTCCACGAATGGAGGACTGAAATGAACCCGATCCGCGCTTTCCGCAACTGGCGCCTCTACAACGAGACCGTGCGTGAGCTGAACAAGCTGAACGCCCGCCAGCTGAACGACCTCGGCATCAACCGTGGCGACATCGAGCGTATCGCCCGCCAGGCTCTTTGATTTGAAACGCGATCCGGCCGCAAGGCCGGGCCGCAGTCTCGAAGCCAGAGCCGTCGCAGACGCTTGCTCGTCTCCGGTTCCGAACCCGCTGGACTCCGTCCAGCGGGTTTTGTCTTTTTGGGTCCAGCTGCTCCCCTCCCAAAAACATTGCGAAATCGTGACGGAGCGTTTATACAGGCCGCGAATTTCCCATTTTGGTGGCTCTAAAACCACCGCCCGCGCGGGAACGCGGGCGAACGAGAAGGATTTTTGATATGGCCAATACGCTGCTGATGCCCAAGGCCACCGCCGTCTGGCTGGTCGACAACACCGCGCTCTCCTTCGAGCAGATCGCGCAGTTCTGCGGGCTGCACCCGCTGGAGGTCAAGGCGATCGCGGACGGTGAGTCGGCGCAGGGCATCAAGGGCATGGACCCGATCATGACCGGCCAGCTCACCCGCGACGAGATCGCGCGCGGCGAGAAGGACCCGAACCACCGGCTGAAGCTGTCGGACCCCAAGGTGCGGGTGCCGGAATCGAAGCGCAAGGGCCCGCGGTACACGCCGCTGTCGAAGCGCCAGGACC
Source organism: Mesorhizobium sp. WSM3860 (assembly GCF_002294995.1). GTDB lineage: Bacteria > Pseudomonadota > Alphaproteobacteria > Rhizobiales > Rhizobiaceae > Mesorhizobium. Next base: position 503,887 of record NZ_NSGF01000001.1, read on the forward strand.
GGCCGAACGCCATCCTCTGGCTGGTACGCAACCATCCCGAGCTCAAGGACGCGCAGATCGCGCGGCTGGTCGGCACGACCAAGTCGACGATCGAGCAGATCCGCGAGCGCCGGCATTGGAACTCGGCTAATCTGCAGCCGATGGATCCGGTGACGCTGGGCCTGACCTCGCAGATCGACCTCGACATGGAAGTCAATCGCGCCTCGCGCGGCCGCGAGCAGGCACAGCCGGTCGCCGGCGACACGCTGCTGCCGGCGGCGCTGACCGAAAGGCTGACGCCGGCTCCGGAGAAGCCGAAGGACGAGGATCAGGAACTCGACGCCAACGCCGTGTTCGCCAAGCTTTCGGCGCTGAAGTCGAAGGACAAGAAGGAAGACGGGGAAGAGGAGTAAGGTCTCCCAGCCCGACAAAAAAGCCCGCTTCGCGCGGGCTTTTTTGTCGGCGGTGACCTGGGGAGGTCAGGTCCGCGCCGCTCGGTCGGGCGCCATGCCGTAATCCTCGCTGCGTTCCACGGCGCGGTAGAAATCGGCGAGCTGCTTGCCGCGCTCCGGCTTGTAGATACGCCCGGCAATCACCACCGAGGCGATGCGGTCGATGCGGAAGGCGCGAAAATCGTCGCGCATCTCGCACCAGGCGACCAGGGTCCAGACCTTGCCCCAGAACCACAGGCCCAGCGGCCGGATGTCGCGCGCCGTGCCGCGCCCGGCTTCGTCCGAGTAATCGATGGTGAGCACCTGGCGCTTCTCGATGGCGCGCTCAATGAGGTCGATCGCCTCGCGCGCGGCGTCGCTCACCACCCACATCGGCGTGTGAATCTCGGTGCGGGCGATGCGGTCCTTTTCCGTGTCGGGCAGCACGGCGCCGATCTTGACCAGCGCCTCGTCGGCGGCCCTTGCCATCGCCGCGCCGCCGAAGGCGCGCACCATGCGGGCGCCGGCAACCAGCGCCACGATCTCGTCACGCGTGAACATCAGCGGCGGAAGGTCGAAACCCTCCCTCATCATGTAGCCGACACCCGCCTCGCCGTCGATCGGCACGCCGGTCGACTGCAAGTCGGCTATATCGCGGTAGATGGTCCGCTCGGACACCTCGAGCCACGTGCCGAGCTTCTGCGCGGTGACCAGTCTGCCTCCGCGCAGATGCTGCACGATCTGGAAAAGTCTGTCGGCGCGGCGCATCGTTTGACCCCTTGGCTTCGGCTCTACGCATGCCGCGGTCCCAAAACCGGTTCCCGCAGGTTCGAGGCTGCTTCAATAACGCAGCCCTCCTGACAACATACTGTCAGGAGGCTGCGGCCACTCCACCACGGGACAACGGCGTCTTTCCTGAAACCCAGCGTTTCAACCGATATTACATCTGGGCGAGGCACGGCCGCTATCAAAGTCATGCGCCGAAAAATTTCAGTTCTCACGCACGCGGCCGTTATAAAGGTCGGGCCAACCGATGTCCTTGCGAATGTCCGCCGGCAAAGTGTTCAGGAAACGCTGGGTCCGGATCTCGTTCCGCACGGTGCGGATCTTGCCGACATAGTGCTGCACGCTACGCAGGATGGTAAAACCGTTCATGACCGAGCTCCTCTTTTTGACGAGAGGAGTATCTCACACCCCTGCTGACAGCAGTCTGTCAGCAGGGGGCAGGTAGCCGGAGCCGCCGCCCGCAAAATCAGCGCGGTCCTATGGCGACCGCCTATTTGTCAGGACCGATGCAGTTGCCGAACGGGCCAAGAACCGCTTTGACAGCCGCCGAAGATGCTGGTCAAAGGCGGCATGACGAAACTGCTCGCCCTTGTCATCATCGGCATCATGCTCATCCAGATCATCAAGCCGCTCGGCTGGCCGGGGCTGAAGCGCCGCAGCGATTTCTGGAAGCTGGCGCTGCTTGCGATGGCCGCGATCTCGCTGGCGGCCGTGCTTGGGCATTGGGCTTGAGCACGTCGATATCAGGTGAGAACGGCCTGCGAAAGGCGGCGCTTCCGGCGAACGAAGCCGGTCACTCGCAGCAGTCCGGCCGGACCCTGCCTTTGACCTGGTATTCGTCGTGGAGCCGCACCCAGTCCATCAGGCCGTGATAGGGGCCGGTCTCGTTGCGGCCCTTCGGCGTCATGTCTAGGTAGTGGTACGCGCCGATCAGCGCGTCGCCGCCACGGGCTCGCGACATGAAGGTGAGGAAGATGTCGCCGGTTTCGTCGCGGTAGAAGACGCTGGTGCCCGGCAGGTCCTTCGATTGGAGCGGACGTTTCTCGAAATTGTAGATGGTGTCGCCCGCCGCTATCTGCCTGTCGGCGAAGGAGACCTGCATGTCGAAATTGAAATCGGACGCGTAGGACGACACCCAGTCGAACTTCCAGCCCATGCGCTGCTTGTAAGGCAAAACCTCGGCCAGCGGCGCCCGCGAGATGACGACAAGTGACACGTCATGGTGCTTGAGATGCTGGTCGGCGCCGTCGATGTGGTCGGCCAGGAACGAACAGCCTTCGCAGCGATGGGCGGAGCCCGGGGTCATCATGAAATGGTAGACGATCAGCTGGCTCTTGCCGGCGAACAGTTCGGCGAGGCGCTTCGGCCCCTGCTCGCTTTCGAACACATAGTCCTTGCGCAGCTTGAGCCAGGGCAGTTGCCGCCGCTCGGCGGCGATGCGATCGCGAAAACGCGTCAGCTCCTTCTCGCGCTCGAGGTGCCTTCTGTGCGCCTCGAACCAGTCGTCCCGCGACACCACGGCATTGCGCTGCATGGCCATCTCCTGTCCTCTCCTGCCAAGGACGTTCGACATCGGCGCGACCCGACATCGCAGGCGCAGATTCGTTGGATCAGGCAGGAGTGCGGCCGGCAAAAACAAAACCCGGACCAAGGCCCGGGTTTTCGGCGGTTTTGGGAAAGCTCAAAGCGCCTCGATGCGCTTCAAGCCGTTGTTGATGCATGTCGTTGCCCCAGAACCGCTGCACACTTCTGGGAACATGCATTAGTATCAGGCGGCTTTTTCCAGCGCCGGTTGCCATTGTCCGAGCGCCGCCAGATGGTTCATATGGGCACGGTGGATGAAAGCGGCCTGGCCGGCGGCGACGTTCGACGCCTTGCCGCCCCAGGCCTTCTGCGCGGCCGCCTGCAGGGCGCGGCCGTAGGAGAAGGAGAGCTTCCACGGATGCGGGCCGATGACGTTGATGGCATTAAGGTTGGCCGTCGCTTCCTCGTCGTCCTGGCCACCCGACAGGAAGGCAATGCCGGGCACCGCCACGGGCACGGTTTCGCGAAACAGCTTGATCGTCTTCTCGGCGACCGCTTCGGGACTGTCCTTCTTGCCCGATTTCTTGCCGGAGATGACCATGTTCGGCTTGAGGATGGTGCCTTCGAGCACCACCCGCGCGGCATAAAGCTCGCCATAGAGCTTCAGCAGGGTCGCCTTGCTCACCTCGTAGCAGGTGTCGATCGAGTGGGCGCCGTCCATCAGCACCTCCGGCTCGACGATCGGCACGATGCCCGCCTCCTGACAGAGCGCGGCGTAGCGTGCCAGCGCGTGCGCGTTGGAGGCGATCGAGGTGGCCGAAGGCACGCCCTTGGCGGTATCGATGTCGATCACCGCGCGCCATTTGGCGAAACGGGCGCCGAGCTTATGGTAGTCCGCCAGCCGCTCGCGCAGGCCATCGAGACCCTCGGTGATGGTATCGCCGGGAAAGCCGGCGAGAGGCTTGGCGCCGACATCGACCTTGATGCCCGGAATGGCGCCGGAGGCCTTGATGATGTCGACCAGCGGCGTGCCGTCGGCAGCCTTCTGACGAATGGTCTCGTCATAGAGGATGACGCCGGAAATATACTTGGTCATCGCCTCCTTGGCGCGGAACATCATCTCGCGATAGTCGCGCCGATTGTCGGCGGTCGATTCGACGCCGATGACGTCGAAGCGCTTCTTGATGGTGCCGGAGCTCTCATCGGCGGCCAAAAGGCCCTTGCCATCGGCCACGATCGCGGCGGCAATGTCTTCGAGACGTTCGCTCATGGTGCTCTCCTAAGATGGGTTTACTCCGCGCTAGCAGAACACTACCGCCAAAGGAATGAGGCCGAAAAGCTCGAATCGATTGAAAGTCTCGATAGCTGCGTCCGCTCCGTGAGTCTTGAAGGACTCAGCGCTTCAGCACCTCGACGCCCGGCAGCGGCTTGCCTTCCATCCATTCCAGGAAGGCGCCGCCGGCGGTCGAGACATAGGTGAAATCGTCGGCGACACCGGCATGGTTGAGCGCGGCCACCGTGTCGCCGCCGCCGGCGACCGAAACCAGCTTGCCCTCTTTTGTGCGGGCCGCGGCGTGCTTTGCCGCCGCCATCGTGGCCCGGTCGAAGGGCTCGATCTCGAAAGCACCGAGCGGGCCGTTCCAGACCAGCGTGGCAGCACGGTCGATCCAGTCGGTGACGCTCTTCACCGTTTTCTCGCCGACATCGAGGATCATGCCGTCTGCGGGCACGTCGGAGATGGCGACGGTTTGGCTCGCAGCACCCGGCTTGAATTCCTTCGCCACGACGCCGTCGGCGGGCAGGATGATGGCGCAGCCGGCTTCGGCCGCTTCGATCATGATCTGCTTGGCGGTGGAGGCCAGGTCATGCTCGCAGAGCGATTTGCCGACATCGGTGCCGCGCGCGGCGAGGAAGGTGTTGGCCATACCGCCGCCGATGACCAGCGCGTCGACCTTCTTCACCAGGTTCATCAAAAGATCGATCTTGGTCGACACCTTGGCGCCGCCGACGATGGCCACGACCGGCCGCACCGGGTTGCCGAGACCTTGTTCCAGCGCGTCGAGCTCGGCCTGCATGGTCCGGCCGGCATAGGCCGGCAGGCGGTGCGCCAGGCCTTCGGTCGACGCATGCGCGCGGTGCGCGGCGGAAAAGGCATCGTTGACATAGATGTCGCCATTAGCGGCAAGCTTGTCGATGAAGGCCTGATCGTTCTTCTCCTCGGCCTTGTGGAAGCGCGTGTTTTCCAAAAGCAGGACGTCGCCATCCTTCATGGCGGCAACTGCGTCGGCGGCCTTGTCGCCGATGCAGTCGGAGGCGAAGCCGACCGGGCGGCCGAGCACTTCCGCCGTCGCCCGGGCGATCGGCTCCAGCGAGAATTCGGCCGACGGGCCGTCCTTCGGACGACCGAAATGCGCGAGCAGGATCACCTTGGCGCCCTTGCCGGAGAGCTCGGAAATGGTCGGCGCGATGCGCTCGATGCGCGTGGCGTCTGTCACCTTGCCCTCGGCGACGGGAACGTTGAGGTCGACGCGCACCAGGACGCGCTTGCCGCTGACGGCGCCGATATCGTCGAGTGTCTTGAAGCCGGCCATGGTCGTTCCTTTCCGCCAAAAACGCGGCGACCTTACCCGGCATCGGGGACTATGCAAGGGCTGCGTTACGGCGCGCGCGCAAAAATGATGTCGTTGTGTGACGTCAGCTCTCGCTGGCTGATTTTGGTGCTACGGGTTCGGACGTCGCCCTTTCGTCCGGTTGGCTTTCGGCGGTCTGGCTTGGCGCCGGTTTGCGCCAGCTGCGGATGAAGGCGGCGACGCGGTCGGCGATCTCGCCGGCGCTCAGGAAAACCGGCACGCGCGCCACCGGCGCGGTCGGCTCGAAGGACAGGCCAAGCCCGGTGATCCGGCCCTTCTCGTCGACATCGCGCACGATCAGCTCGATCGGGCCGATCATCACGCGGTCGGCATATTCGGCTTGGCCGCCGAGCCGCTCCGTGACCAGTGCCGCGACGGTGAGCTTCTGCTCGGCCTCGGTGAGGCCGGGCCCATAGGCGGCTTCGAGCTCGGCGGCGGAGCGGGCCGGATCGACGGCGAAGGCGCCAAAGAAGTCGGCATCCTCGGGGTCGACCACGGCGCGGCTGGCGAAGAGCTTGTCGAGGAGGCGCGGATAGCGGTCCGGCACGAAGATATAGACCTGATCGCCGGCGGCGAGCCGGCCCATGTCCTGGAAGCGCATCGAGCGGCCATCGCGCAGCACCAGCGAAGGCCTCGCCCAGCGCGGGATGCGCTCGCCGCGCGCCACCGGACTTCCGGGCGCGACGCGATAGGCGAGCAGCTCGTGATGGGCCGAACCCGGCAGCTCGAGCTCGACCTTGTCGAGCGGTCCAAGCCGTGCCGGCACGATGAGGCCGAGGCGGCGCGCCAGCGGACCGACCGTCCAACCCTGCACCACCAGCGAGACCAGCACGATGATGAAGGCGACATTGAAGATGAGGCGACCGTTGGCGAGGCCGCCGAGCAGTGGCGTGATGGCAAGCAGGATCGAAACGGCGCCGCGCAACCCGACCCAGGAAACGAAGGCGACCTCCGGACGCGGCAGGCGGAACGGCATCAGGCAGAGCCAGACGGCCAAGGGCCGCGCCACGAAGATCAGGAACAGGCCGAGCAGGATCGCCGGCACCAGGATCGCAGGGAACTGCGAGGGCGTTGCAAACAGGCCGAGGATCAAAAACATGATGATCTGCGCCAGCCACGACATGCCGTCCTGGAAGCGCTTCAGGATGGTGACAGCGCGGATGTCGGAATTGCCGGCGACGAGGCCCGCGAGATAGACCGCAAGGAAGCCCGAGCCGCCGATGGCGCCGGCTGCGGCGAACACCATCAGCGAGAGTGTCAGCACGAAGATCGGCAGCAGGCCATGGTCGAGGTTCAGTCGCTCGACGAGGCGCACGATTGCCAAGCCGCCGAGCACGCCGATGATGGCGCCAAGTCCCATGTTGATGAAGAAGCCGATCACCAAACTGGTGGCGAGAACGTTCGCCTCCGGGTTGGCATGCGCGGCGATGATCTCGACCAAAGTGATGGTGAGAAAGATGGCGATCGGATCATTGGTGCCGGATTCAACCTCGAGCGTCGAACGGACGCGCTCGCGCAAATGGATCTCGCCGGCGCGCAGCAGGAAGAACACCGCGGCTGCGTCGGTCGAGGCGACGGCGGCGCCGAGCAGCGAGGATTCCAACCAACTGAGATTGAGGAGGTAGTAGGCGGCGACGCCGAAAATGCCGGTGGTCAGGAGCACGCCGATCGTGGCCAGCGACAGCGCCGGCCCGGCCGCCTGGCGCAAGGCGTTGAGCGGCGTGCCGAAACCGGAATCGAACAGGATAATGGCCAAAGCCAGCGAGCCGGCGAAATAAGCCAGCCGCGCATTGTCGAATTCGATGCCAAGGCCGTCGACGCCGGTGGCAAGGCCAATGCAGAGGAAGAGGAGCAGCAGGGGCGCGCCGAAGCGGAAGGCGATCAGGCTCGAAAAGGCGGCGGCGACAACAAGCGCTGTGCCGACCAGCGTCACGAGATAGATCGCATGCTCCATCCGGAATTGCCCCTCAAATCCGCGTCCCTCCCGCTTTACGGCAGAGTGGGGCGAAGACATGACCAGTGCAAGGCGGCGGCGTGGCTTTTTTGCCCCATGCCGCTGCGTCGAACGAAAAACGCCCGGCCGAAGCCGGGCGTTTCACACGATCAAAAAGGAAGCCTGAGGTCAGGCGATGGTCTTGCCGAACGCGACAGCCGTGTCGCCCATGCGGTTCGAGAAGCCCCATTCGTTGTCGTACCAGGAGAGCACCGAGACGAAGTTGCCGTCCATGACCTTGGTCTGGTCGAGCGCCGCGATCGAGGAGTGCGGGTCGTGGTTGAAATCGATCGAGACGTTCGGGTGATGAGTGACCGAGAGCACGCCCTTCAGCTTGCCCTTGGAGGCTGCGATCAGCGCTTCGTTGATCTCCTGCGCGGTGGTAGAGCGCTTGGCGATGAACTTGAAGTCGACGACCGAAACGTTCGGGGTCGGCACGCGGATGGAGATGCCGTCGAGCTTGCCCTTGAGGTCGGGCAGCACCAGGCCGATCGCCTTGGCGGCACCCGTCGAGGTCGGGATCTGAGACAGCGCCGCCGCGCGGGCCCGGTAAAGGTCCTTGTGCATGGTGTCCAGCGTCGGCTGATCGCCGGTGTAGGAGTGGATCGTCGTCATCATGCCCTTCTCGATGCCGACGGTCTCGTGCAGCACGGCGGCAAGCGGCGCCAGGCAATTGGTGGTGCAGGACGCGTTGGAGATGACGACGTGGTCCTTCGTCAGCTTGTCGTGGTTGATGCCGTAGACGACCGTAAGATCTGCGCCTTCGGCCGGGGCCGAGACGATGACGCGCTTGGCGCCGGCAGTCAGATGCGCGGCCGCCTTGTCACGCGCGGTGAAGATGCCGGTGCATTCGAGCGCGATGTCGATGCCGAGCTCCTTCCAGGGCAGCTGGGTCGGATCCTTGATGGCGGTGACCTTGAACTTCTCCTTGCCGACGGAGATCTGGTCGCCGTCGACCGTCACCTCATGCGGGAAGCGGCCATGCACGCTGTCGTAGCGGAGCAGGTGCGCGTTGGTCTCGACCGGGCCGAGGTCGTTGACCGCGACGACATCGATGTCCTTGCGGCCGGATTCATGGATGGCGCGCAGGATGTTGCGGCCGATGCGGCCGAATCCGTTGATGGCAACTCTGACGGTCATGTTTCTCTCCTTGGGGCTGGAAAGCGGATGGGTCCGCTGCTTCATAGCGGCGGGCGTGCAAAGAATCCAGCCGCAGAAGCCGGAATTTAAATCGATTAGGTTGGTCCAGTCCTGCGACGTCCTTGAGGGGCTTCGCCGGACCGGGGCCTTGCTGTTTTCTACACGCCGCTCGAACCCGCTGCGCGCTTTTGAGCGACATGCAATGCCTCACTTGCCGTGCAGGCGGGCCTCCACGGCCTTCGCCGCGGCTTCGGCGGTGATGCCGAAATGCGGATAAAGCTGCTCGATCGAGCCGGAGGCGCCAAAGCCCGTCATGCCGACGAAGATGCCGTCGGTGCCGATCAGGTGGTCCCAGCCCTGGCGGATGCCGGCCTCGATGGCGACCTTCACCTTGGCGTTGCCGATAATCTTGCTGCGATAGTCCTCGCTCTGCTGGTCGAACAGCTCGAAGCAGGGCACCGACACGACGCGGGTCGGATGGCCGTGTTTTTCGAGCAGCTCGCGGGCGCCGAGGGCAACCTCGACCTCCGAGCCCGTGGCGAAGATCGTCACGGCCGCCTCGCCGTTTGCCGCGGCAAGCTCATAGGCGCCGGAGGCGCTGAGGTTCTTCTCGCTGTGTTCGTTGCGCACGGTCGGCAGGTTCTGGCGGGTCAGCGCGAGCGTCGAAGGCGTCTTTTCGGACTGCAGTGCCAGCTGCCAGCATTCCGCCGTCTCCACCGCGTCGGCCGGGCGGAAGACGTTGTGGTTCGGAATGGCGCGAAGTGCGGCCAGATGCTCGACCGGCTGGTGGGTCGGGCCGTCCTCGCCGAGGCCGATCGAGTCATGGGTCATGACGAAGATCGAGCGGATGCCCATCAGCGAGGCAAGGCGCATCGAGGGGCGGGCATAGTCGGAGAAACACAGGAACGTGCCGCCATAGGCGATCAGGCCGCCATGCAGCGTCAACCCGTTGATGGCCGCCGCCATGCCGTGCTCGCGAATGCCGTAATGAACATAGCGCTGGCCGTAGTCGTCCGGAGTGATGTTCTTGGTCTGGCTGGTCTTGGTGTTGTTGGAGCCGGTGAGGTCGGCCGAGCCGCCGATGGTTTCGGGAACCGCGCCGTTGATCACTTCCAGCGCCATTTCCGAGGACTTGCGGGTGGCGACCTTCGGCTTGTCGGCCGAGAGCTTCTTCTTGTACTCGGTGATGACGGCGTCGAAATTGCCCGGCAGCTTGCCGGCGAGGCGGCGCTCGAATTCGCCCTTCAGCTTGGCGTCGGCCTTGGCAACGCGGCCTTCCCAATCGGCGCGCGCCTTGGCGCCGGCGGTGCCGACGCCGCGCCAGGCGTCGAGGATGTCGGCCGGAATCTCGAAGGGCGGCGATTCCCAGTTGAAGAATTTGCGGGCGCCGGCGATTTCCTCGGCGCCGAGCGGCGAGCCATGCGCCTTGTTGGTGCCGGCCTTGGTCGGGGCGCCGAAGCCGATGGTCGTCTTGCAGGCGATCATCGTCGGCTTGTCGGAATGGCGGGCGGCTTCGATGGCATAGGCGATGGCTTCCGGATCGGTGCCGTCGATGTGGCTGGCGTTCCAGCCGCTGGCCTGGAAGCGGGCGACCTGGTCGGTGTTGTCGGCGAGCGAGACCGGGCCGTCGATCGAGATGTTGTTGTTGTCCCAGAAGACGATCAGCTTGTTGAGCTTGAGATGGCCGGCGAGGGCTATCGCTTCCTGGGAGACGCCTTCCATCAAGCAGCCGTCGCCGGCCAGCACATAGGTGTAGTGGTTGACCAGGTCGTTGCCGAAGGCGGCGTTCATGATGCGCTCGCCGAGCGCGAAGCCTACCGAGTTGGCGAGGCCCTGGCCGAGCGGACCCGTGGTGGTCTCGATCCCGGCGGCATGGCCGTATTCGGGATGGCCCGCGGTCCTCGATCCGAGTTGCCGGAAATGCTTTATCTCGTCGATCGTCATGTCCTCGTAGCCGGTGAGGTACAGGAGCGAATAGAGCAGCATCGAGCCGTGGCCGGCCGACAGGATGAAACGGTCGCGGTCGGCCCAGTGCGGGGCCTTGGCGTCGAATTTCAGGAAGCGGGTGAACAGCACCGTAGCGATGTCGGCGCAGCCCATGGGCAGGCCGGGGTGGCCGGAATTGGCCTTCTCGACGGCGTCCATGGAAAGAAAACGGATCGCATTGGCCATCCGATCATGGTGTTCACGCGAGGTCATGCTTCCTCCGGAATAGGGGTTGGAGCCTTGGGAGAGCCCGTGGAAAGGGTGCGCGACACATAGCAGGCGCGGCCCTTGAGTCAACAAATCGGTGCTTTTTTGCCGGCCTTGTGAAGGCGCCGGCGACGCTACATTAGCGTTAGCGGGGGACAGTCGCGAGAGCTTTATTGACGCGCGCTTCACCCGGCGCCTAATCTTTCGGAGATAACGCGTTCTGAACGCGAGCGATTCGGTGACGGGCAGGGCATAGGACGAAGGCCATGACCGGGGAAACGACCCTCAAGGAAGTCATCGCCAGGCTCGGCAAAGCCATGGAGGGACTGGAAAACGCCGTGGCGGCGCGGCTCGAGCATGAGCGCGACTATTCCGAAGCCGAGGCTGAGGTGCAGCGCATGAATGCCGACCGCTCGCGGCTGGCGCAGGAGCTCGACAATTCGGAGGCGCGCGCCGAACGGCTGGAAGATGCCAACAAGGAAGTGTCGCGCCGGCTGGTGACCGCCATGGAAACCATCCGCGCGGTACTGGACAGGTAAGCCAATGGCACAGGTCACGGTTTCCATCGACGGCAAGCAGTACCGGATGGCCTGCGACGAGGGCCAGGAAGAGCATCTGATCGACCTCGCCGAGCGCTTCGACCGGTATGTCATGCATTTGAAGGATTCCTTCGGCGAGATCGGCGACCAGCGGCTGACCGTCATGGCCGGCATCATGGTGATGGATGAGCTTTCGGAGCTCAACAAGCGGGTCAAAGGCATGGAGAGCGAGGTGCTGACGCTGCGCAAGACGCGCGACGAGGCGCTGACCAAGGCCGACAAGAGCGACAGCGTGCTGACCACCGCGCTTGCAGCACTCGCGCAGCGCATGGAAGACCTTGCGACGACGCTGGCGGTGAAGAAGGCTTAAGCCGCCAATCCGCTAGCGTCGAGCGACGGAAATTCTGCTGTCTTTTCCAGGAAAAGACGAAATTTTTCCATCGCTCCGATCACGCTTGCAGACACAAGCCTTTTGAACCGGACCTTCCGGCGGTATAGAAGCTGACACGCGCCGATGGGGTTGGCCCATGCCGGCGCCATGTCACAGGGAGGGAGCACGCGATGAGCCTTCGTATCAACGATATCGCGCCGGATTTCACGGCCGAGACCACGCAAGGAACGATCAATTTCCATCAATGGATCGGTGACGGCTGGGCAGTGCTCTTCAGCCATCCGAAGAATTTCACGCCGGTCTGCACGACCGAGCTCGGCACGATGGCCGGGCTCGAGGGCGAATTCAAAAAGCGAAACGTCAAGATCATCGGCATTTCCGTCGATCCGGTGTCAAGCCACGACAAATGGCAGGCCGACATCAAGACAGCCACCGGCCAGACGGTGAACTATCCACTGATCGGCGACAAGGATCTCGCGGTCGCCAAGCTTTACGAGATGCTGCCGGCGGGCGCCGGCGAGAGCTCGGAAGGCCGCACGCCTGCCGACAACGCCACGGTGCGCTCGGTCTATGTCATCGGTCCAGACAAGAAGATCAAGCTGGTGCTAACCTATCCGATGACCACGGGCCGCAACTTCGATGAGATCCTGCGCGTCATCGATTCCATCCAACTGACGGCCAAACACCAGGTGGCGACGCCGGCGAACTGGAAGCAGGGCGAGGACGTGATCATCACCGCCGCCGTCTCCAACGAGGACGCGATCAAGCGCTTCGGCGCCTACGAGACGGTGTTGCCGTATTTGCGCAAGACCAAGCAGCCAACGGCGTGAGCCTACCTTCTCCCCGTTTCACGGGGAGAAGGTGCCCGAAGTGCGGATGAGGGGCGGCGCCGCGTTCGGCGACGATCGCGCCAAATCCTCAGATTCAACTGCCGCTTGAGACGACGATCACGCAGTCTCGGCGCTACCCCTCATTGTCCTGCCGGACATTTCCCCCCGTATGGTGAGGGAGAAAGGGCTGGTTCGCCGCCTTCGCCAATCGCAGGCGTTGCAGCGTTAAAACAAAAACGGCGGCGCCAGATCCTGGCGCCGCCCTTTGTCTTTTGCGTAATGCCTCGAGCTTGCTAAGCCGCCGGCTGCGCTTCGATGGTGCGCAGCGCCTGGCTCTGGCGCTTGGCCGCGGCCTTGACCGCATCCTGCACCTTCTCGAAGGCGCGCACCTCGATCTGGCGCACGCGCTCGCGGCTGATGTCGAACTCGGCCGACAGCTCTTCCAGCGTCAGCGGCTCCTCGGCCAGACGACGCGCCTCGAAGATGCGCCGCTCGCGATCGTTGAGCACCGATAGTGCGCCCGACAGCATCGAGCGCCGGTTTTCCAGCTCGTCCTGCTCGATCAGCATCTCTTCCTGGCTTTCGTGGTCGTCGACCAGCCAGTCCTGCCATTCGCCGGACTCACCTTCGCTCGCCCTGATCGGGGCGTTGAGCGAAGCGTCGCCCGAGAGGCGGCGGTTCATCGACACCACTTCGGCCTCGGAAACGTTGAGGCGCGTGGCAATCTCGGCGATCTGGTCGGGCTTGAGGTCGCCATCGTCGAGCGCCTGGATCCTGCCCTTCACCTTGCGCAGGTTGAAGAACAGGCGCTTCTGGTTGGCGGTGGTGCCCATCTTGACGAGACTCCACGAGCGCAGGATGTATTCCTGGATCGAGGCCTTGATCCACCACATCGCGTAGGTGGCGAGCCGGAAGCCGCGCTCCGGTTCGAATTTCTTGACAGCCTGCATGAGGCCGACATTGCCTTCCGAGATCACCTCGCCGATCGGCAGGCCGTAGCCGCGATAGCCCATGGCGATCTTGGCGACGAGCCGCAAATGGCTGGTGACGAGCTTGTGCGCGGCGGAAGTGTCCTGATGCTCGGCATAACGCTTGGCGAGCATGTACTCTTCCTGGGGCTGAAGCATCGGAAAGCGACGGATTTCTTCCAGGTAACGGGCGAGACCGCCTTCACCGGAAACGATACTGGGTAGTGACTGGGCCATGATAGCGCCCCCTCTCTATTGGAGTGATGCCCCCGTAACGCGGCGGGCATGTGACGCGAATGCCAATCGGCTCATTCGCGGCAACTGCTGTATATAGGAACAAAACCAGAAAGGACAGGCATTTGTTCAACACGAAACAGTGTGTCACGCTGAAGTGAACAACGCCAGTCAGGTTTTTTGATGGCTGGTTGAAGCGTCTTGATGGCGGTTTAGAGCTGTCGAAAGCCGCCGACGAGTTCCTCCAGATCCCTCGGCATCGGCGCCTCGAACCTCATCGAAAGATGGGTGGTCGGGTGCCGGAATTCAAGCAGCCAGGCATGGAGCGCCTGTCTGGAAAATGCCTTGACCTCACTTTTCAGCGGTTCCGGCAGCCGGTTGGCCTTGGTGCGGAAGGCCTGGCCGTAGTCCGGATCGCCGATCACCGGATGGCCGATATGCGCCATGTGCACCCTGATCTGGTGCGTGCGGCCCGTCTCCAGCCGGCATTCGATCAGGCTTGCGGTGGTGAATTCCTTTTGTCGCTCGCCGAAACGCTCGACGACGGTGAAATGGGTGACGGCATGCCGGGCGTCGTCCCGGCCTTCGGGAACCACCGCGCGCCGCACCCGATCGGCGGCGCGGCCGAGCGCGGCCTCGACGGTGCCGGTCGGCCGCTGCGGAATGCCCCAGACCAGCGCCAGATAGGCGCGTTCGAGGTCGCCCGTCCGGCCATGATCGGCGAAGGCTTCGGACAGCGCCTTGTGGGCGCGGTCGGTCTTGGCCACCACCATGACGCCGCTGGTTTCCTTGTCCAGCCGGTGGACGATGCCCGGTCGCCTGACGCCGCCGATGCCGGAAAGACTGTCGCCGCAATGATGGATCAGCGCGTTGACCAGCGTGCCGCTCCAGTTGCCGGCGCCGGGATGGACGACCAGCCCCGCCGGCTTGTTGATGACGATCAGCTCGTCGTCCTCGTAAAGGATGTCGAGAGCAATGGCCTCGCCTTGCGGCTCGGCAGGCTCCGGCTCCGGCATGACGACCGCGACGCGCTCGCCCGGCGCCATCTTGCGCTTTGCCTCCTCGACCGGCTTGCCGGCGATCGAAACCGCACCCTGCTTGATGAGGGCCTGCACGCGGCTGCGTGAGATCTCCGGGCCGAGCTGGGCGGTGAGCCACTGGTCGAGGCGCTGGCCTGCGGCATCGGCGCCGGCTTCCAGCTCGACCGCTCCATCCAACTCATCCGGCAATTCATCCTGTATCAAAATCGGGGCCCTATCAAAATCGAGGTCTCTTCGTTATGAGCGCTCATCGAAACCCGTTGCGGAATGTTTAGCCATGGTCCGGCCGATCGCCGAAGAGGATGAGGAGAAGCCGCTCGACCCTGCGGCCGAAAAGGTGCGCCGGAAGCTCATCCGCTTCATGATCGTCAATCTTGGCCTCTTGTTTCTCGCCCTTATGGTGGTGATCGGAGCCCTTGTCTACAAAGCCCGCAATGCGCCCGGCGCCGGATCGGTGCCTGCCGATGAAGTCCAAGCTGCGGGCGGCGCGCCGCTCTCCGGAGATATCGTGCTGCCGGTCGGCGCCAAGGTGGTCAGCCAGGCACTATCCGGCAACCGCCTGTCAATCGATGCCGAGCTCGCGGACGGCAGCCGGTCCATCTTCCTCTACGACATTGCCGAGCGCCGCGTGATCGGCCAGTTCGCGATTCGCAACAAATGAGCGGCTTTGCCGATAACCGCAGCATTGCGACAGTGGCGCTCGTCGTCGAAAACTATGACGAGGCGATAGGCTGGTATGTCGAGCGGCTTGGCTTTGTGCTGAGCGAGGATGTCGATCTCGGCGGCGGCAAGCGCTGGGTGACGATCACGCCGGCAAACAGGCAGGGCGCGCGGCTGCTGTTGGCGGAAGCCTCCGGCGAGAGGCAGGCAAGCCGCGTCGGCGACCAGACCGGCGGCCGGGTGTTTCTTTTCCTTGAGACGGACGACTTCGCCCGCGACCACCAGGCGATGCTTGCCAAGGGCGTCGAATTCCGTGAGGCGCCGCGCTTCGAGCCCTATGGCACGGTGGCGGTGTTTGCCGATCTCTACGGCAATCTCTGGGATCTTATCGAGCCGAAACGGCGGGGCTGACGAGGGCAGTCCGCAAAGGCCGCGAACAGTCCGAAAGCCCAGTTGCTTTTTCCCGGCCTTCATCCTATGTAGCCGGTTCTTGAGCGCGCCCATCGTCTAGCGGTCAGGACACCGCCCTCTCACGGCGGGAACAGGGGTTCGATTC
The DNA here is from genome assembly GCF_002294995.1 of Mesorhizobium sp. WSM3860. Classification (GTDB taxonomy): domain Bacteria; phylum Pseudomonadota; class Alphaproteobacteria; order Rhizobiales; family Rhizobiaceae; genus Mesorhizobium. Next base: position 519,781 of record NZ_NSGF01000001.1, read on the forward strand.
CCCTTGGGCGTACCAATGATCCCAATAATTTAGCTGCTTTGAACGACGGCGCGTCGAATAACGATCGAATAGGCCTTGGCCAGGCAAGTCGCCCGTCGCGGGTGAACCCGCGCGAAGGAACACACGGCACCGTCGGCCGTTTGCCTTTCTTTCAGTGAAAGGATGAGACATGCCGAGACCCGCCGAGCTCGAAGCGAAATTCTGGAAAGCGCTGAAATCTGACATGACGATGATGATCGGCCTCGACGGCTCCAACATCATCCCTCGGCCCATGACGGCACAGCTGGAGAAGGACGATACCGGTCCGATCTGGTTCTTCACGGCGAAGGACACGGAGCTTCCGATGGGCCTTTCCGGCGGCGACCAGGCAACGGCCACCTTCGTCTCGAAGGGACATGACCTCTTCGCAACGGTGCAGGGCAAGCTTCGCGTCGACAATGATCGGGCTGTGATCGATCGGCTCTGGAACCCCTATGTCGAAGCATGGTTCGAGGGCGGCAAAGATGATCCGAAACTCACTCTGTTGCGCTTCGATCCGGACCGAGCCGAAATCTGGCTCGATGCGTCGAGCGTGGTCTCGGGCATCAAGATGCTGCTCGGATATGACCCGAAGCAGGAATACACGGAGAATGTCGCCAAGGTCGACCTTTAGGGGCGGATCGCGACAGGACGCCGTCGGCCGCGATATTCGTGCTTGATACTGGCGAAATTCTCGGTTGATACAGCAGCCTCCAGGCTGGACTGCAACCAGGCACCCACCTAGGGATCGCGGCCAGGATGACTGCGCCAGTTGCGGCGGCAACGCGTCACGCGCCGCGATGGAAGATAACCGCACGAATCCGCCACTGGCGCGCGCCTGGCGTTATACTTGATGTTATCGGAGTGGCGCTTTTCGCCCATGGGCTTTGAAGCCACTGTTTCCCCGCTGTACCATGAGCAGTGGCGCTCCGCTATTTCCCGGTAAGAAACGGGCGTGGCTCAGTCATGGGATAGCGTAGGCACCGATTTGGCCTTGGCTACCATCCCAATTGGACTATTTGGGAAAGATCGGCGATGTCGCCATAGATCATCGAGCCTTTGACGAGAAAACACTTGCCATGCAAGACCTCGGACAGTGAGCTCGACGCGGTGCAAACCGGCGAAACTTTATGGCCCTTGGCTTCGGTCGGGCCGATGCTGATGACGAGGAAAGCAATCGCAACGAGAGTCGTTCTGCTCATATCCAACCCCTCAAGCCTACTGGCTGCTAGGGCTGCAAAACCGGTTGCCTCCTCAAAGTAGCATCGGGCAATGATGGGTTTCATCGTATCGATCGGAGAAGCGGCTCATCTATGTGCAGTAGGCGCAAAGACGGATTAGCCCCTCGCCTGTTCAGTGACCTCCACCATGCGGGCTAACGCCCCTTTCCTCCCCAGCCGAACTACAGCGCCTCGAATTGCCCACCGCAAGGCGCCTGAATCCCTCGAAACCTCTTCAAAGCATGCAGGAGCTTCACGACGTGCATCTATCGCGCTTGCTAGAAAAGGCGGCGCGGAACAGTGCAGCCTAGCGATGAGGGCGCCCGGCCTGTGCGGTATCGGGGGACCTAGGCAGACAGACCGGCCTTTTACCCCATGTGGGCAAGGGGCAAGTCTATGCGCCACCTTTCGTCGGCTGACATCGGTGCCGCGCGCTTTCTCAGGACAGGCTCTCGTAGATCTTCTTCATTTCGCATCCCCCGATGATCTTGGAGGTGCCAAGCCCTTCGGGACATATCAAGTGATCGTACATTAGCGACGGACTTGGAGTGTGGCCTTGCAGCGACGGCACTAGCGCTGTGGTGGCGCCGGATCGAGAAGGGTGACATCGTCGGGGCCCGCGGGTGGCAGTTCGCCATTTGGCGTCAGCTTGGGCAAGTCCCTGGTTATCCTGGCTATCAGCTCATCGCGGGACAAGCCGGTCTGCAACGAAAGAGAAGCGAGCGTTTCATCGTCTATTGCCGCCTCGACCTCTTTCGGCTCGATCGGCTGGTTGGGTCCGGAACTAACCCAAGAATCCACCTTGGAACCCGCTCCCGCATTTCTGAAGCGGTCGACAATATCTCCAAGCGCCGTCCCCGATACGCCTTTGGACAGCTGATCCAAGATCCCTCCCTGCGGATTGCTTGGATCGCGATTTCCCGCACCACGGAGCAGCTCTCCGATCTTGTCGCGATTTTGGTAGGCGAGAATGCCCAATATGGCGACAGCCAGTCTTCCCAGATTTGCCATTGATTTCCTCCCAGCAATTACAAGGGAAGAGCCGGTAATCACAAAGGTTCCGTCTAACGTGAAAAGTTTGCCGGGAGGCCAGCAAGGATCGATGAAGCGCCAAGGATTTCAGATCTGGGCCCGCCAATTGTCGGAAATGGGATAGGGGTGAGCCGGCGAGCGAGGGTCGATCATTTCCATCTGTGCCGATCACGCGACTTGCGCCAAGTCATCTGGCATCAACAGCTGGCTCACTAGCCGCTTGATTTAGACGCATGAGATCCATGACGAAGGCCGCTCGAAAAGCCGCAAAAATCGCGGGTGGCACCTCCTCGACCCGCCTGCCACTGGCGACAAGCCATGCTGAAGGAACCTTGCTGGCCTCGATCCCTGTCGGCTTTTGTTCCGCTCATAGGACCGAGCGTGCCGGGACTGAAAAGCCGGCACCTGGGTCCTAGTGAAGAGACTGCCGGTACTCCTCGCTAAATCAAACCGCGCTCGGAACAAAGGTGTCGGACGCTTGTTGGGTTTGCAGCACGATCTGTGCCCAACTAGGAACTTCTCCATGAAAAATCGCCATCTACTGGTTGCGCTGACCACAGCCGCCGCCATCACATTTGCAGTGCCTGCCCTTGGCGCCGAGGATGCCCAGGGATTCGTCGACAAGGCTGCCAACGCGGGCATGTTCGAGGTCGAGTCGAGTAAGATCGCCCAAGGAAAAGCCCAGGATCAGGCGGTCAAAGACTTCGCCCAAAAGATGATCGACGATCATGGGGCGGCCAATGCAAAGCTCGAAACGATTGCCGGCGAGCAGAAGCTCAAAGTGCCCGCCGAGACGGATGCCAAGCACAAGAGCGACCTCGACGCCCTTCAGAATGGCAAGGATCCGGTCGAAAAGACCTATGTGCAGATGCAGCGTGATGCCCACGCGGACGCCGTGAAGCTGTTCGAGAGCTATGCCAAGGGGGGCGACAATGCTCAGCTCAAGGCGTTCGCATCGGAGACCTTGCCCACACTCAAAATGCATAAGGAAATGATCGAGAAGATCGCTTCCACCATGGACGACGAATCCGGCACGACGACGAGTTCGACAACTCCGGCCGTCACCACGACCGACACCAAAAATCCGGCCGCTCCGGTGCCCGGCGCCAATAGCTTCACGGAAGACCAGGCCAAGAGCCGGATCCAGGATGCCGGCTTCTCGGATGTCTCAGCGCTAACCAAGGACGATCAAGGCATCTGGCGCGGTCAAGCCACTAAGGATGGAAAGAAGACAACCGTGGCGCTCGATTATCAAGGCAACGTCGTTGCCGGCAGCAACTGAAACGGATTGGAGTTCAACCATGAGAACCGTGACCGGACTATTTGACAATTATGACAACGCTTCCGATGCCGTCAGTGAACTTGAAGCCATCGGCGTTCCGCATTCCGACATCAGCATCGTCGCCAATAATTCGACCGGCTGGTACCAAGACGACCGCTCGGATGCCGCCGAAGATGCGGCTGGCGGCGCCGGTGTGGGTGCCCTCATTGGCGGCACCGGCGGGTTGCTGACGGGGCTTGGGATCATGGCTATCCCAGGCGTGGGCCCTGTTGTCGCCGCAGGGTGGCTCGCCGCTACTGCTGCAGGCGCATTGGGAGGCGCAGTCGTCGGCGGGGCCGCCGGCGGCATCGTCGGAGCCCTTACCGACTCCGGGGTCCCGGAAAAGGATGCTCATGTCTACGCCGAGGGTGTGCGCCGCGGCGGGACGTTGGTCACGGCGAGGGTCGGCGACGCGTTGGCCGGCGAAGCCGAGAGAATCCTCGGGCAATCAAGATCAGTGAACTTGGAAGATCGCCGCAGCGCCTACGAAGCGGACGGTTGGACGAGTTTTGACGCTGGCGCCGAAAACTACACCGCCGACGAGATCGAGCGCGATCGAGCGCGCTACGCAAACCGCGTTTGACCATATCGCCCCCAGGCGAAAGGCCTGGGGGCTTCACGCTCTGGCGCCTAGACAGCGCCTACTGCCGGAGCAACGGAGTTCGGTCCATCCGCTCATGCAGCGTAGAGACGCTGTCTTTCAGGTCACGGACCCAGTCATCACGTCGTCCCGGGCTTGCGCATTCGAAACCCAACGCAACACCTCGAATTGATTCAATATCGCATGGGAGCAAGCGTCCCGTTAGCCGTCAGTAAGGTTCTCTGCCGCCTCGGCGCGCGACCCAGCTGTGATCCGGGGAGTGAAAAGTGATTTTGCGGCGCGCAACGAGCGGGTTACGCTATGTCACTTGCCAAAAGGAGGATGATGATGAAAGCCTTCCTCGCAACGATCTTCGCGCTGGGCCTGTCGGTCTCTGCAGCATCAGCCAATTGCCCCGCACACGCGAAGGATCAGGCCTCAGTCGACGCGCAGCAGACGGCGAGCGTTGACAAGGCCGACACGTCGACATCGACGGAAATCAAGAAAGAAACGCCGGCGAAGGCGGAGTAGTGCTTCTTCTTCGAGGGTAGAACGAGATTTCTAGAGAGTCCGCGCTGTGGGTAGTAACACCCGAAAGCCGGCTATCGTGAAGAGCCATGCTGCGCGAGGACAGCGTGAACGTCGCCGCTATCGCTGAGAAGCTATCGATCAGCAGGTAGCCGAATACGCGCTCATCGGCGACGTAAAGCGTAGCGCTGTCGCCATTTCGGGCGTCCTCAAGGACGGCACGATGGCCTACAAACAAGGCTTCGGTAGGCTGCCGGCGCTGAACCAGGCGTCCAAGTCTAAATGCCGGCTCGGGTCCGTTCACGGGACGCCCTCTCCAGCAACAGCGACAGATGATTCAGGTGCGTCGATTGGGCGTCTTCAAGCAACTGCAGAAAGCTGGACGCCTTGCCTCGCGGCAACCGACGGCGCTTTAGCGCAGCGATGCGCGCGCGCTGGCGCTTGATGTGCTGCTCGGCCTGCAGAACATGGCGTTCCGCCATTTGGATGTCGTCGGCCAATGCCATGGTTGTAAACGGTGGTGCCGGGCAGGCGGTTCCGCTGGCCCGGTCGGCCATCAAGCATGGTGAACAGAGTCTTGCGCATCCTCCTTGCGGCCGCCGATGACGTGCTGGTGCGATGCCGTGTCGCCGCTTCTGGCGCAACGCCTCGGATTGAATTAGCATCCGATAATCAAGGTTTCGGCCGCGATCCGGCAGGATGCGGAATGCGGAACCCAGGGGAGCGAAGCCGTGCGGCGGTCGCCTGCCCGGCGCCGATTTAACGGAACCTGGCCATGTCGTCCGGCGGCAGGCGCGGCGGGGTCGGGAGGAGCCAATGCAAAAACTGCAGTCGCAAGGTGTCCATCACATCACGCTGGTCGGCGCCAATCGCCAGACTTCCATCGATTTCTGGGAAGGCGTGCTCGGCATGCCATTCATCTTCGAGCAGCCCAATCTCGACAAGGCGAGCGAAAGCCACCTCTATTTCGACCCCGGCGATGGCCGGCTGATCACGGTCTTCACCGATGAGAGCCGCAGCCCCGTCAAGCGGCGCACGCCGACCGATACGGGTTGTGTCCACCACATCGCGTTCTCGGTGTCGCGCGTGACGTTCCTGCAGGCGGTCGCCCGGCTCGACGAGTGCAGCATCAAGCACAGCGGCGTCAAAGATCGCGGCTTCATGGATTCGATCTATTTCGAGGATCCGCTTGGGCTGCTGATCGAGCTTGCCTACTACCGGTTCGAGCCGCCTGCGGGCTTCAGTCATGCCGACGTGCTGATGGCGGCGCACAAGATCCGCGTTGCGCGCGGCGACTACAATATCGCCGAGGCGCACCTTGCCGACGCCATCCAGGCGCTGGTCGAGCGATCGCGCGAGACATTGTCCGAGAACCGGGCGGCGAAAAATCCATACTGAACAGGTCAGAGGGAGGATCAGATGGCAAAGGCTGCAACGAAGGGAACGAACAAGGCCGCCGCCAAGCCGGCAGCGAAGATGGCAAAGCCGGCAGCAAAGGTGACTGCCGCCAAGATGTCGGCCAAGGCAGTCAAGCCGGCCGCAAAGGCTGCGCCTAAAGCGACGGCAAAAGCCGCGCCTAAAGCGACGGCAAAAGCCGCGCCTAAAGCGACGGCAAAAGCCGCGCCTAAAGCGACGGCAAAGGCCGCGCTTAAAGCCAAGCCGAGGCCGGCCAACAGACCCGCCGTGAAGCTCAGCATGCTGAGGCCCAGCGTCAACAACATGACGGTCCGGGTGTTCACGCGAGCGGCCGGGCTCGACCATGCCGAGACCGACGCCTGGGGCCAGACGCGCACGCCCGAATTCCTGGCACGAAACCCGGCGCATCTGACGCCGATGATCGAGGACAAGGGACTTCCCAGAGGCGTGCTTTGGGAAAGCTGCGCCATCATGCAGTACCTCGCCAACAAGCACGGGCTGGACAAGTTCTATCCAAAGGCGCCGGCCAAGCGGGCGATGGTCGACAGCGCCATGTTCTACCTGGTCGGAACGCTCTATCCCTATGTGGCCAGAGCCACTTATCCGGCACTCGGCTTTCCGCAATATGCCGGCGAGGTCGGCCACAGCGATGCCCATCCCGACAAGAAATCGGAGGCGCAGAAGGCTGCCATCGCCGCAATCGCCGAGCCGTTGGAGGTCTTTCATAGCTTCTTCAGGGACGGCAAGCCGTTCATCGGCGGCAACAACCCGTCGATCGCCGACATCCGCCTGGCGGCGACACTCGAGTTCCTCGCGGTCATCGACTACGCGCTGCCCAAATGGGCGAAGGACTATATGGCTGCGATCGAGAAGAAGCTCGGCAAGGCCTACGCGGAGCCGGCCGACGACGTGCGCGGCTACATCGCCCATGTGAAGGCCCAGGCCACGGCTTAAGAAATCCGAGGTTAGGGTTTCGTTAACCAAAGCCTTGTCTAGTGTCTCGGTCCTCGCTGCGACCACGGATGTACTGGCGCGATTGCCGAGGCGAAGGAAAGGTCGGCTCAACGCCGGCCTTTTTGCTTTCCGGTGGCGCGCCAGCGTCACGACACCTTGATTTTGTCGGGTGCCGGCGCGGTTGGAATTCTATTGTCATCCGCGTCGTTGATCGTACCATGCGAACGGGCGAAAGCGGCGAGGACAGAGCCATGAGAAGCACGGCTAGACTTTCAGCGATCGCAGGCGCGCTGCTGGCGATGCCTTTTCCGGCAGATGCCACATCGCTCAACACGATGAACGAGGTCGGCGCCGCGCTGCAGGCGTGCTGGACGCCGCCGGCCGATTCCGGAACTGCCTCGGTCACCTTGAGCTTCAGCTTCAAGCGCGACGGCACGCTGATCGGCCCGCCGAGGCCAACGGCCATCAAGGTCAACGGGGATGACAAGGCGCGTCAGGCCTATGTCGACGCGGCGACCGCCGCCCTGCGGAACTGCCTGCCGCTCAGCTTTTCGCCGGACCTCGCCAAAGGAATTCCCGGGAAGATCTTTACGCTTCAGTTCAATTCGCCGAAGGACAACGCCAAAGGAGTTCAGCAGTAGAACTGCCGAACTGCTCAACTTCGCCTTTGGCTATGCTTTCTAAGGGGCGTTCTGTGGCCGGGCCGCGTTACGCCGGATTGCGCCCGCGGCGGGCATTGGCGTGTTTTTCCAGTTGCGGCATCTCGAAGATGTAGTCGCTCCAGGCCGATTCCGGAATTTGTCCGGCCAGATAGCATTCCAGCAGCAGATTTTGCTCGGGTGTCAGACGCCTCGGGGCCCGCTCGTGATCCAGTCCAAGCGAATGGATCAGGTTTCTGGTCAGGCCTGAGACGGTGAAATGAACAGACATCTTCGCTCCCCTTCGTGCTGCGCCGATAACGCCAGACGCCACACAAAGGTTTCACGCGCGCAATGAGAAAACACGCGATCTTGATCTTAGTCGCGACTCTACTCGCAGACGACGCGATAGCGCTTGCCGGGTTCGCTGACATTCCGGCAGGCGAGCGCCTTCTGCGGCTGGGAGGACGCATCGGCCAAATCCGGCTGAAAGGAAGGGGCCGTCGAAACCCGTCTTCGGCTGGGGGAACTCACCGGCGCGCTCGGCGGCTGAGGAAACACGTCCGTTGCAACCTGCCTCGAGGCTGTTGTTCCTGGCGGGGCCTTGTCCCAAATGCGCCTGACGTCCATCCGGCTGGGAATGATGACGGTTCCGTCGTCGCTCCGCGTGCAGCCGCTTGTCGCGAGCAGCGCCGGACAGAGAACAAAAGCGAGCATTCGACCAAGCATCAGCTATACCCCCACCGATTTTATAGCCCGGCAGCGGTGGGTTCGCCAACGGACGGATTACCGCAGCGAGATCGGACCGGCGTCCGTTAACGGCATCGGGCGTGTTCGGTTGCGAATCGTTAAGGTTAGCCGATCGTTAATGCTTGTCGGGCACATTCCGCCGACGAACCGGGAGGGTTCGGCCTGGGGGTAGGGATGGCGGATACGGACGGTACTTTCGAGATGGGCGCCGCCCGTTATTTCGAAGGCGCGGTCGAGCGCGGCGAGGCGGCGGTCCCTCGCGCCCCCGATCAGCATGCGGCGGCGACTTCGGAAGCGCTCGCCAATCTTCGCCTGATGGTCGATTCGATGCCGATCGGCGTCATCGTCCTCGATGCCGACCTCAGGGCCGAGATCATCAACCGCGCCTTCTACGACTTCTGGAAGATCGATCCGCGCCGCGCCACTGCCGGCTGCGGCTTCCGCGAGCTGATGGAGGCCAGCCGCGACGCCGACCCCTATGGTGCCGACGAGGCGCGCTGGCAACGCCACATCGCCGAGCGCGAGGCGGAAATTCGGGCAGGCGTTGCCGGTTCCCGGCAGTTGCCGCGCAATGACGGCCGCATGCTGATCGCCTCGCTGGCACCGCTTGCCGGCGGCAAGCGTCTGATCTCCTATGTCGACATCACCGACATGAAGCATCGCGAGACCGAGGCAGAGGATGCGCGCAAGAATCTCGCCACCGTGCTGGAGTCGCTGCCGGCCGGCGTCATCATCTATGACCGCGACGATAGATTCGTCTTCGCCAACCGCAAGCTGCATGACAGTTTGCCGGCGCTGAAGCCGGCCTGGCAGCCGGGCGTCACGTTGCGCGAGGCGCTCGCTCTCGGTCATGCCGCCGGCTATTTCCGGACGAGCGGCGACGTCGAGATCGACAATCTCTACGCTGTCGACAAAGAACGCTGGCTCGACGCCATGCTGAAGCGTTACCAGCTGCCCAATTCGTCCTATGAGCGGCTCAATCCCGACGGTCGCTGGTCCCAGGTCTACGATATGAGAGCGGAAGACGGCACGTTCATAGGCGTGCGCGTCGACATTTCCGACATCAAGGCCCGCGAGGAGGCGCTGCGCGACTCGATGCGGCAGATCGACCTTTACCGGCATGTCATGGACGAATTGCCGGTGGCGGCGTTCATCAAGGCCGAGGATCTTACGATCGAGTTCGTCAACAAGGCCTGGTGCTCGCTGACCGGCATTGCCAAGGAAGACGTCATCGGCAAGACGGACCGGCAGCTTTTCGGCGCCGAGGACGCCGAAACCTACAGCCATGACGACGCCGAGGTCATCGCGACCGGCAAGGGGCGCGAAGTCGAGGAGCCTGTCACCCATCGCGACGGCACGGTGCGGCAGCTGATGACGCGCAAGAGCCGCCTCGTCGCGACCGACGGATCGGTGCATCTGGTCGGTTCCAGCACCGACATCACCGAGGTCAAGGCGCGCGAGCGGGTGCTCAAGGAAAGCATGAGCGAGAACGAGGTGTTCCGCAACCTGATCGACAACGTGCCGGTGTCGATCTACGCGAAGCGTTCGGATCTAAGGCAATTCTACGTCAACAAGGGTTGGTGCGATCTCACCGGCTTCAGCAAGCAAGAGGCGATCGGCAGGACCGACGTCGAGATCTTCGGCGCGGACGGCGAAGCTTTCGTCGCCGGCGACCTGGCGGTGCTGCGCACCGGCGAGACGCAGGAGATCGAAGAACAGGTGACGCTGCCCGACGGCAGCGTGCGTCACCAGTTCGCGCGCAAGGGCGCGATGATCGCGTCCGACGGTTCGCTCTATCTGATCGGGTCGACCACGGACATAACGGAACTGAAACAGCGCGAGGCCGAGCTTAGCGAGGCGCGCCGGCGCGCCGTGCTTGCCGACCGCGCCAAGTCCGAGTTCCTCGCCAATATGAGCCACGAGATCCGTACGCCGATGAATGGCGTGCTCGGCATGGCCGAGCTGCTCGCCAAGTCGGATCTCGACCCAAAGCAGAAGACGTTCACCGACATCATCGTCAAATCGGGCAACGCGCTGCTCACCATCATCAACGACATCCTCGACTTCTCCAAGATCGATGCCGGCCAGCTCGTGCTCGACCCGGCGCCCTTCAACCTTGCCGAGGCGATCGAGGATGTGGCGACGCTGGTGTCGACGCGCGCCAAGGAAAAGGACCTCGAGCTCATCGTTCGCGTCCAGCCCGGGCTCGACGGGCAGTTCGTCGGCGATGTCGGCCGGATCCGGCAGATCGTCACCAACCTGCTCGGCAATGCGGTGAAGTTCACCGACGAGGGCCATGTGCTCGTCGACGTGACCGGCGAGCGCGTTCCGTCGGGGACGAAGCTCGCCATCTCGGTCACCGATACCGGCATCGGCATTCCGGAAGACAAGCTGAAGCTGGTGTTCGAGAAGTTCAGCCAGGTCGATACCTCCTCGACAAGACGGCACGAGGGCACCGGGCTCGGCCTTGCCATCACCTCGCGGCTGGTCGAGCTGATGGGCGGCGAGATCGGCGTCGACAGCGCCGAGGGCAAGGGCTCGACCTTCTGGTTCACCGTCACGCTGCCGCGGGCCGAGCGAGGCGGGCAGCGGATCATGCCGGTCGACGTGACCGGCGCGCGCGTGCTGATCGTCGACGACAATGCCGTCAACCGCTCGATCCTCAGCGAGCAGATGGCCTCGTGGAGCTTCGATTCCTGCGCGGCCGAAAGCGGCGCCGAGGGACTGAAGGTGCTGATTGCGGCTGCCGCCTACGGCGTGCCTGTCGACTGCGTCGTGCTTGACTACCAGATGCCGGTCATGACCGGCGCCGAAATGGCGCGCATCGTGCGCGACACCGCCGGCCTCGCGCACACGCCGATCATCATGCTGACCTCGGTCGACCAGTCGCTCGCCAGCGCCGCTTACCGCAATCTCGGCATCGACGCGCAGCTGATCAAGCCGGCGCGCTCCTCGATCTTGCTGGAGACGCTGGTCGCCACCATCCAGCGTCATCGCCACAGCACGGCGGCCATCCATCCGCCGTTGACCGGCGGCGTCGAGACCGGCTCCGGCGCGCCGCAAGCGTCCACCGCGCCGGCGACGGCGGCGGATCGCGTCCTGCTGCAGCCGCCGCCGGCACGTGCCCGTCCACGCCTGGCCGGCGCGGAGCGCGGGCTCGACATCCTCGTCGCCGAGGATAACGAAGTGAACCAGATGGTGTTCACGCAAATCCTGGGCGAGACCGGCTATCAGTTCGAAATCGTCGGCAACGGCCGCAAGGCACTGGACGCCTTGGGCAAGCTCAACCCCCGCATGATCCTGATGGATGTGTCGATGCCCGAGATGAGCGGCCTGGAGGCGACCGCGGCCATCCGCCGGCTCGAAGCCGAGATGGGCACGCATGTGCCGATCGTCGGCGTCACCGCGCATGCGCTGAAGGGCGACCGCGAGCGCTGCCTGGAAGCCGGCATGGACGATTACCTGCCGAAGCCGATCAGCCCGAAGGCGCTGCTCGAGAAGCTTGAAAGATGGCTCGGGTCCGGTGCGGAAGTCCGCCGCAGCGTCGGATAACAGCCTTTCTGCGCGGCCGTTCACGGCGTCGTCGACGAGGTCCGTTGTCTGCGTCCAACGCAGACATATGGTGTGATCGCACCATACAAAACGAAGGCCAGGTCAGGACAATGGTTGCTGTCGATTCCGCCCTTCGGTTACGGGCGGGAGCAGCGACCGCCGGCAAGGAACAGCGTCGACTCTACCCCAACGGACCTGTTTTCGGCGATGGCCAGGCCATGATCCGCTCTGGCGCACAGGCAACGCGCTCTCGTCCGGATTTTATTTCCCGGCGGCCGGAGATCCGGCCGCCGGGATAATTTTTGATTCAAAAGTCAGACAAGCTACTGATTCCCGCGGCAACTTCGGCTTGGTCCGCAAATGGCGGCCGTAGGCCCCCAGTCATCCCCGTTCAGGCGTTACCGGGCTGACACGAAACTGTCATGCGACTGTAATAATCGAAGTCTATTGCGCTCACCAGGCGCCACTAAAAAAGGGTGCCGAGAGACCATATTCCGAACAGGAGCAGGCCACATGAGACATTTCATCCGCTCGGCGGCCGTTGCGATTGCAATGGCTGCGGCATCCACGCTTTCCCTCTCCGCCGCTATGGCGGCCGACATCTCCGGCGCCGGTGCTACCTTCCCCTATCCGATCTATGCCAAGTGGGCCGACGCCTACAAAAAGGAGACCGGCATCGGTCTCAACTATCAGTCGATCGGCTCCGGCGGCGGCATCAAGCAGATCAAGGCCAAGACCGTGACCTTCGGCGCCTCGGACGCGCCGCTCAAGGGCGACGATCTCAAGTCGACCGGGCTCGCGCAGTTCCCGATGGTGATGGGCGGCATCGTTCCGGTCGTCAACCTCGAAGGCGTCAAGCCGGGCGAACTGGTGCTCGACGGCCCGACGCTGGCCGACATCTTCGTCGGCAAGATCACCAACTGGAACGACGAGGCGATCAAGAAGCTCAACCCCGACGTCAAGCTGCCCGACCAGGCGATCGCGGTCGTCCACCGTTCGGACGGCTCGGGCACCACGTTCAACTTCAGCTACTATCTGGCCGACGTCAGCGCCGACTGGAAGTCGAAGGTCGGCGTCAATACCGCGCTCGAGTGGCCGGTGGGCATCGGCGCCAAGGGCAACGAAGGCGTCGCCAACAACGTGGCGCAGACCGGTGGCGCGATCGGCTATGTCGAGTATGCCTACGCCAAGCAGAACAAGCTCACCTATACCGACCTGATCAATAAGGACGGCAAGAAGGTCGAGCCGACCGCTGCCGCGTTCTCCGCTGCTGCGGCCAATGCCGACTGGAGCTCGAAGCCTGGCTACGGCGTCATCCTGGCAAACCAGGCTGGTGCTGAAAGCTGGCCGATGACCTCCGCGACCTGGATCCTCGTCTACCAAAAGCCCGACGATGCGGCGGCCACCACCGAAGCGCTCAAGTTCTTCGCCTGGTCCTACGCCAAGGGCGACGACATGGCCGCCGAGCTGGACTATGTTCCGATGCCCGACGCGGTCGTGAAGAGCGTCGAGGAAATGTGGAGCAAGGACATCGTCGACGGGAACGGCAAGCCGCTCTACTCCGGCATGTAATTCCTAGGGAATAGGGAGGGCGCATCCGGCGCCCTCCTGTCTCTTTCGAAATGCGAGGGGCGAAATGACAGCCGTTTCCGAAGCCGTGACATCGTCCGCCATGCGGACCAGGGAAGCGACAGTGCGCCGCTTCGCCCTGACCGACACGATCTTCCGAACGGCCACGCGCCTTTCCGCCATACTCGTGCTGGTTCTTCTCGGCGGCGTCGCGGTCTCGCTGATCGCCGGCTCGTGGGAGGCGCTGTCGAAGTTCGGCTTCTCCTTCCTGACTACCGAATCGTGGAATCCGGTCACCGAGAATTTCGGCGCGCTCGCGCCCATCTACGGGACCATCGTCACCTCCGCCATCGCCATCCTCATTGCCGTGCCGATCGGCATCGGCATCGCCGTGTTCCTGACCGAGCTCTGCCCGCGCCCGTTCAGGCGCCCGATCGGCATCGCGGTCGAGCTGCTCGCCGGCATTCCCTCGATCATCTACGGCATCTGGGGCCTGTTCGTCTTCGCGCCATTCCTGCAGACGACGATACAGCCGTTCATCATCAAGCTTTTCCACGGCATACCGGGCCTCTCCAGCCTGTTTGCCGGTCCGCCCTACGGCATCGGCCTGCTGACGTCGTCGCTGATCCTCGCCATCATGGTGCTGCCCTTCATCACCTCGATCACCAAGGACGTGTTCGATACGGTGCCGGCGGTGCTGAAGGAATCGGCCTACGGCATCGGCTGCACGACCTGGGAAGTGACCCGCCGCGTGACCATCCCCTATACACGGGTCGGCATCATGGGCGGCGTCATGCTCGGTCTCGGCCGCGCGCTCGGCGAGACGATGGCAGTCACCTTCGTCATCGGCAACGCGCACCGCATCAGCGCCTCGCTGTTTGCGCCCGGCACGACGATCTCGGCAACCATCGCCAACGAATTCACCGAGGCCGACGGCGAGCTTTACACGTCCTCGCTGGTCGCGCTCGGCCTGATCCTGTTCATCATCACCTTCATCATCCTCGCGCTCGCACGCTACATGCTGTTGCGCATCGATAGCCGCACGGGAGCCTGACCGATGTCGACAGCCGCATCGCTCCACCGAAGCCGCAAGCGCAAGAACGCCGTGATGATGGCACTGTGCACCATAGCGGCGGGCATCGGCCTCGTCTGGCTGGCGCTGATCCTCGGCGCCCTTCTCTACAAGGGGATCTCGGGTCTCTCGCTTTCGGTGTTCACGGAAATGACACCGCCGCCCGGCGACGCCGGCGGCCTGCTCAACGCCATCTACGGCAGCATCGTGATGACCATCATCGGCATCGTCGTCGGCACGCCGATCGGCGTGCTCGCCGGAACCTATATGGCCGAGTACGGGCGCTTCTCGCGTCTCACGACGGTGGTGCGCTTCATCAACGACATCCTGTTGTCGGCGCCGTCGATCATCGTCGGCCTGTTCGTCTATGAGCTGATGGTGCGGCCGATGGGTCATTTCTCGGCGATCGCCGGCGCGGTGGCCTTGTCGATCCTGGTGATCCCCGTCGTCGTGCGCACCACCGAGGACATGCTGAACCTTGTGCCCAACGCACTGCGCGAGGCCGGCACCGCCATCGGCGCGCCGCGCTGGGTGGTGATCCGCTCGGTCGCCTATCGCGCCGCACTGTCCGGCATCGTCACCGGCATATTGCTGGCGATCGCCCGCATTTCGGGCGAGACGGCGCCGCTGCTGTTCACCGCGCTCAACAACCAGTTCTGGTCGAGCAATCTCAACGCGCCGATGGCCAGCCTGCCGGTGACGATCTTCCAGTTTGCGCTGAGCCCTTATGAGGAATGGCAGCAACTGGCCTGGACGGGCGCACTCATAATCACCCTGACGGTTCTCGGGCTGAGCATCTTCGCCCGCAGCCTTACCGGACGCAGAGAGGACAGATGAAACCGATGTTGTCCACCGACCTGAACGTAGCCGAGACGGCCGTCGAGAAGGCCAAGATCGAGGTCAAGAACCTCAACTTCTACTATGGCCAGTCGAAGGCGCTGAAGGACATCAACCTGTCGCTGCCCGAGCGCAGCGTCACCGCCTTCATCGGACCTTCGGGCTGCGGGAAGTCGACGCTGCTGCGCGTGCTCAACCGCATCTACGAGCTCTACCCGAAGCAGAGCGCCGAAGGCCAGGTGCTGCTCGACGGCAAGAACATCCTCGACCGCTCGCAGGACTTGAACCTGCTCAGGACCAAGATCGGCATGGTGTTCCAGAAGCCGACGCCGTTCCCGATGTCGATCTACGAGAACATCGCCTTCGGCGTCAGGCTGTATGAGAAGATCAGCAAAGCCGAGATGGACAACCGGGTCGAACAGGCGCTGAAGCGCGCGGCGCTGTGGAACGAGGTCAAGGACAAGCTCAACGCCAGCGGCCAGAGCCTTTCCGGCGGCCAGCAGCAGCGGCTCTGCATCGCCCGCACGGTGGCGGTGAAGCCGGAGGTCATCCTGCTCGACGAGCCGGCATCGGCGCTCGATCCGCTGTCGACCGCCAAGATCGAGGAGCTGATCGACGAGTTGCAGGCCGACTACACGATCGTGATCGTCACCCACAACATGCAGCAGGCGGCGCGCGTGTCGCGGCAGACGGCGTTCATGTATCTCGGCGAACTGGTCGAATTCGACCGGACCGAAAAGATCTTCACCTCGCCCCGCGAGAAGCGCACGCAGGACTACATCACCGGCCGCTTCGGCTGAGTTCATACGAGGACATAACCATGGCCCATACGGTCGCTTCCTTCGACGAGGATCTGAGGCAGATCAGCCAGCTCATCCGCGACATGGGCGACCTTGCCGGCTCGATGGTCGGCGCCTCGACAAAGGCTCTGCTGAATTCCGACAACGCTTTGGCGCAGCGCGTGGTCTCCGACGATGCCATCATGGACGCGCGCCAGCGCGAGCTCGACGATCGCGCCATCACGCTGATCGCCAAACGCCAGCCGATGGCCGACGACCTGCGCAGCGTGGTCGGCGCCATCCGCATGGCCGGCGATCTCGAGCGCATCGGCGACCTTGCCAAGAACATCGCCAAGCGCGTCGGCTCGGTCGGCGTCAGCGCCGCGCCGCGCGACCTTTCGCACTCAATCGACTCGATGGCGCAGCTGGTGCTGATCCAGGTGCAGGGCGTGATCGAGGAATACGCGGCCGGCGACGCCACGGCGCTCGCCAAGCTCCGCAACGACGACGAGCGCATCGACGTCAAATACACCTCCGTCTTCCGCGAGCTCCTGACTTATATGATGGAGGATCCGCGCAACATCACGGCTTGCACGCATCTGTTGTTCTGCGCCAAGAATCTGGAGCGCATCGGCGACCACGTCACCAACATCGCCGAGAACGCCTACTATGTGCTGACCGGCACGCAATTGCCCGCGAATCGTCCTAAGCAGGACGAGACGGCGATGTCGGCGCCGGCGGCCTGACAGCGAAGGTGCCTGCTATATGATCGCGCCACGCATCATGGTGGTGGAGGACGAGGAGCCGCTGGGGGTGCTGCTCCGCTACAACCTCGAATCCGAGGGCTATCAGGTCGAGGTGGTGACCCGCGGCGACGAGGCCGAAATCCGCCTGCAGGAGAATGTGCCCGACCTGCTAGTCCTTGACTGGATGGTGCCGGCGGTGTCCGGCATCGAGCTCTGCCGGCGTCTTCGGATGCGGCCCGAGACCGAGCGGCTGCCGATCATCATGCTGACCGCGCGCGGCGAGGAAAGCGACAGGGTGCGCGGCCTCTCGACCGGCGCCGACGACTATCTGGTCAAGCCGTTCTCGACGCCGGAATTCATGGCCAGGGTCAAGGCGCTGCTGCGCCGCGCCAAGCCGGAGGTGCTGTCCAGCGTGCTCAAGGTCGGCGACATCGTCCTCGACCGCGAATCGCACCGCGTCTACCGCAAGAAGAGCGAGATCCGGCTTGGTCCGACCGAGTTCCGGCTGCTCGAATTCATGATGCGGCATCCCGGCCGGGTGTTCTCGCGCAGCCAGCTGCTCGACAATGTCTGGGGCGAGACGATCTATATCGACGAGCGCACCGTGGACGTGCATGTCGGACGCCTGCGCAAGGCGGTCAACAACGGCCGCATGCCCGATGTGATCCGCACCATCCGCGGGGCGGGATACGCGATCAGGGAAGATTGATCAGGCGACGTTCTTTCCGCCTGCTCGCGCCTGGACGCCTGAGGCGAAAATCTCCTGGTCGACAAAGGTCAGCGCGCGAATGGCGCAGCCCTCGCGGATCAGCGGCAATTCGTTGGGTTCGGTGTCGAAGGAGATCGACTTCGAATGCTGGCCGCCGGCGGTCTGGGCGATGGCCTCGCGCAGAGCCGGCTCGATCAGGTCGAAGGCGGCGGCGCTGACGCCGACCATGGCGACCGGCGCCGGGTCGATGAGCGCGAACAGGCTGCCGAGGCCGAAACCCAGCGCTTCGCCCGCCCGGCGATAGGCCTCGCGCTCCGCGCCGTCTGTCTCGCGCGCCTTGGCGGCGAGCGCCCGCATGTCGGCGTCGCCGACATCGACCGGCTCGGCGTCCTCGCTCATCTTCATGGCGCTGCGCCAGATGGCGTAGTTGCCGGCATAGGCCTCGACGCAGCCGCGGCGTCCGCAGCGGCAAAGCGCGCCGCCGGGGCGATGGATCATGTGGCCGAACTCGCCGCCCGAAGAATGTGTGCCGGTGAACAACTCGCCCTTCAGCACCAGGCCCATGCCGATGCCGTGGGACAGCAGGATGGCGATGAAATTGTCGCGATAGCGCTCGGGATCGCGCCACTGCAGCGCCACCGCCATCATGTTGCAGTCGTTCTCCATGGTGGCCGGAATGCCGAATTCCTTTTCCAGGATGTCGGCGAAGGGAATGTCGGTGAGCGGCGTGATCGGCGACCACAGCATGGCGCGGGCATGGGAATCGGTGATGCCCTGGATGCCCATGGCGATGCGGGCGACGCTGCCGACATCGAGGTCAGGATCGTCCAGCCGGCGCCGGACGATCGCCGTGCATTCGCCGATCAGTTCGTCGCGTGGCATGGTAAGGGTGTCGAGGCGGCGCTGCTCCTCGGCGATGACCTGGCCGGCATAATCGATAACTGCGACCGAGAGGAAATTCAGCGACAGCACCACCGTCACCACCGCCGCCGCCTCCGGCTTGAGCGCGAGGCCGACCTGTGGCCGACCGCGCTTCAGAGACGCGGTCTCGCTCGGCTTGCTCTCGGCCAGGATGCCTTCCTGGATCAGGTCGGAAGAGATCGCCGAAATGGTCGAATGGCTGAGCCCGGTGGTCGCCGCGATTTCCGTCCGCGACGGTTGGCCGGTCCGGCGCACGGCCGAGAGCACCATGGCGCGGTTGCGGCGGCGCAGATCGTCGTGACGGATTCCGACCGACATCTTGTCTCCTCCCGGTCAGCGCGGCCTCTAGATAATTCATGGGCCTCGGCGACGCGCCAGATCGGTTAAGTTCCGGACACGGGCACCCGAGCCGTCCTGGTTTTTTACAATTTCGGTGACGCGGTCTGCGCTTGCTCCGAACTGTTCTGCGATAGTGGCAGAAGCGGTCGGCACTGTCATTATTTATTGCGGGTCTCGAAAAAAGTCCGCGACACCTCGAAAACCATCAGAATTGCAGTTGACAGCGCTTTAGCGTTCGACCAGTATTTTTTCGAGGCTCGAAAAAAAGCCTCTATATGGCCTTCGGGCCAGTTTGGGTCGCGCCGCGAGGGCGCAGGGAGGAAATCATGAAGAGATTCGCAGCCGCCATGCTGGCGGGCGTCGCCATGTCGCTGACGTTGGCGTCGGTCGCCGAGGCGAAGGACAAGGTGATCGGCGTTTCGTGGTCCAATTTCCAGGAAGAGCGCTGGAAGACCGACGAAGCGGCGATGAAGAAGGCGATCGAGGCCGCCGGCGACAAGTACATTTCCGCCGACGCACAGTCCAATCCAGGCAAGCAGCTGACCGACGTCGAAAGCCTGATCTCGCAGGGCGCCAATGCGCTGATCATCCTGGCGCAGGACGCCTCGGCGATCGGGCCGGCGGTGCAGAAGGCGCTCGACGAAGGCATTCCGGTCGTCGGCTACGACCGCCTGATCGAGAACAAGGATGTGTTTTATCTGACCTTCGACAACAAGGAAGTCGGTCGCATGCAGGCCCGCGAGGTGTTCAAGGCCAAGCCCGAGGGCAATTACGTCTTCATCAAGGGCTCGGGCGCCGACCCGAATGCCGACTTCCTGTTCTCCGGCTCGATGGAAGTGCTGAAGGAAGCCATCGACAGCGGCAAGGTCAAGAATGTCGGCGAGGCCTATACCGACGGCTGGCTGCCCGCCAATGCGCAGAAGAACATGGAGCAGTTCCTGACCGCCAACGACAACAAGGTCGATGCCGTAGTGGCGGCCAATGACGGCACCGCCGGCGGCGTCGTCGCGGCGCTCACGGCGCAAGGCCTGGCCGGCACCGTTCCGGTCTCGGGCCAGGACGGCGACCATGCCGCGCTCAACCGCATCGCGCTCGGCACCCAGACGGTGTCGGTGTGGAAGGACGCGCGCGAGCTCGGCAAGAACGCCGCCGACATCGCCTCGCAGCTCGCCGACGGCAAGAAGATGACCGACATCGCGGGCGCCAAGGACTTCACGACGCCTGGCGGCAACACCGTCAAGTCGCTGTTCCTGACGCCGGTCGCGATCACCAAGGACAATCTCAACGTCGTCATCGACGCGGGTTGGATCAAGAAGGACGAAGTCTGCGCGGGCGTTGCCGCCGGCAGCGTCGCGGTCTGCAACTAGGCTGGCCGTCAAGTTCAAAGGCAGCGCCGCGGCCCAACAGCCGCGGCGTTTCTCCAAAGGCTTTCGACTGTACTGAAGCCGGAGACCATTGGGGCAGTTGATCGTCCGGCAGGATCGCCGAACCGCTCCAGCCGTTTGTTTCCGCGCAATTCCAGGCGGGCTACACACTTTTCCTGGAATTGCTCTAGCATCGTGGTCCGGCATCCGCGCCAGACGGCAAGCCGGTGGAGGAGATCATGACCGATACGACCTCTGATACGCCGGCCAACCCGGCCGCGGATCGCGCGCGTGCATCCGAACTCAGCGCCATCGGGCGCTTCTTCAAGGCGACCGAACTCGACACTCGCATGCTCGGCATGGTCGGCGCGCTGCTGATCATCTGGATCGGCCTGCATGTCATCTCGAGCCTGCGGCTCGGCGTCAATCCGCTTGATTTCGACAGCCGCACGTTCCTGACGCCGCGCAACCTGTGGAACCTTTCGGTGCAGACCTCGGCCGTGGCCATCATGGCTTCCGGCATGGTGCTGGTCATCGTCATGCGCAACATCGACCTCTCCGTCGGATCCGCCGAGGGTCTGATCGGCATGGTCATGGGCTTTGCCCAAGTGCATTTCCTGGTGCGGATGGTTGGGCTTGAGCTTGGCAATCCCTGGATCTGGGTGTTGGCGCTGTTGATCGGCCTGGCGCTCGGTCTGCTGATCGGCGCCTTCCAGGGCTTCGTCATCGCCTATCTCGAAGTGCCGGCCTTCATCGTGACGCTGGGCGGGCTGCTGGTCTGGCGGGGCGCCGCCTGGTGGGTCACCAGCGGCCAGACGGTGGCGCCGCTCGACGCCACCTTCCAGCTGATGGGGGGCGGACCGGCCGGCTCGATCGGCGCCAGATGGAGCTGGATCGTCGGCATCGTCGCCTGCCTTGCCGTGGTGTTTGCGCTGTTCAACGGCAGGGTGCAGCGCAAGCGCTTCCGTTTCCCGCTGCGTCCGATCTGGGCCGAGACGCTGCTCGGCGCGGTCACCTGCGCGGTCATCATGGGCGCGGTGTGGCTGGCCAATTCCTATCCCTGGCCGGTCGGCATCGTGAACCGCTACGCCGCCGCCAACAACATCACAGTCCCCGAAGGCGGCCTGTTCATCGCCCACGGCATCGCCATTCCGGTGCTGATGGCGATCGCGGTTGGCCTCGTCATGACTTTCATCACCAAGCGCACCCGATTCGGCCGCTATGTCTTTGCCATCGGCGGCAACCCGGAAGCGGCCAATCTTGCCGGCATCAACACGCGCTGGATCACCATGAAGGTGTTCATGATCATGGGCGTGCTGGCGACGATCGCCGCGGCGATATCGTCAGCGCGGCAGAATTCATCGACCAATGCGTTGGGCACGCTGGACGAGCTTCTGGTCATCGCCGCGGCGGTCATCGGCGGCACCTCGCTCGCCGGCGGCTCGGGAACCGTACTCGGCGCCATGCTTGGGGCGCTGCTGATGCAGTCGCTGCAGTCCGGCATGGTGCTCCTCGGCGTCGATTCGCCGCTCCAAAGCATCGTCGTCGGCGCCGTGCTGGTCATCGCGGTCTGGCTCGACACCATCTACCGCAAGCGGGTCTGAAGGAGGCAGCATCATGGCAGACAAGAACGCTCCCGTCGGCGCCCCGCTGGTCGACATGCGCAACATCTCGATCGCCTTCGGCGGCATCCGCGCCGTCGACGACGCCTCCATCGATCTCTTCCCCGGCGAAGTGGTGGCGCTGCTCGGCCACAACGGCGCCGGCAAGTCGACGCTGATCAAGATACTGTCCGGCGCCTATAAGCGCGATGCCGGGCAGATCTTCGTCAACGGCGAGGAGGCAGCGATCTCCAACCCGCGCGACGCCAAGAGATACGGCATCGAGACGATCTATCAGACGCTGGCGCTTGCCGACAATGTCGACGCCGCCGCCAATCTTTTCCTCGGCCGCGAGCTGATGACCGCCTGGGGCACGCTCGACGATGTCGCCATGGAGGCCGATGCGCGCAAGGTGATGGGCCGTCTCAATCCGCGCTTCCAGCGCTTCAAGGAGCCGGTGATCAAGCTGTCCGGCGGACAGAGGCAGTCGGTGGCGATCGCGCGTGCGATCCTGTTCAACGCGCGAATCTTGATCATGGACGAGCCGACGGCGGCGCTCGGCCCTCAGGAGACGGCCCAGGTCGGCGAACTGGTGCGGCAGCTCAAGGCCGACGGCATCGGCATCTTCCTGATCAGCCACGACATCCATGACGTGTTCGAGCTGGCGGACAGGGTCTGTGTGATGAAGAACGGTCAGGTCGTCGGCACGGCGCGCACCAGCGACGTGACCCAGGACGAGGTGCTCGGCATGATCATTCTAGGCAAGTGCCCGCCGGGCGCCACGCCAGGTCCGGGAGCGCTGAAAATCGCGGCCTAAGACCATAAATTAGTTGGCTAATTTGCGACGGGATGATGAGCCAATCGCGGCGTTGGTTTGGCCTTGCCATTGTATTGGCGCGGAGACTTGCTCATAAAGGTGGCCAACCATCCATGGGCCGCACCCTGCATTGAAAAAGCTTTTTCCGATCGTCGCCTTCATCGCCGTCGCGCTCATCAGCTTGACGATGGCGGGGTTCGCCTATTTCGCGACCCAAGAGGCGGCACGCATCAAGTTCGAGGGAACCGCCGACGATGCGCTCAACCGGATTGAGAGCCGCATCGACCTGCATCTGTCGCTGCTGCGCTCGACCCAGGCGCTTTTCGATGCCCGTAACGGCGATATCACGCGCGGCGAGTTCAAGGCCTTCTTCGCCGCGCTCGACATCGACGACAATTTCGCCGGACTGCGCGGGATCGGCTTCCTGAGGCTGGCCAAGACCGGCGACGAGGCCACGCTCGAGCGCGACATCCTGCGCGATCACGGTTCGGCCCACCCGGTCTATCCGGCCATCACGCAGCAGCAATGGCGCACGCCAATCGTGCTTTTCGAGCCGCTCGATACATCCAACCAGTCGATCATAGGCTTCGACATGTTCACCGACCCGGTACGGCGGGCGGCGATCGAGAAGGCAATGGCCGACGACCAGCAGCATGCCAGTGGGCTCGTTCAACTTGGCCAGGGACAAGGGCTGGAGCAGACTTTCCCCGGTTTCCTGGTCTTCGTGCGGCTGAACGTGGAAACCGCTCCGGACGTCATCAATGCCAGCCGGTCCTCGACCGCCGGCTTCCTCTACGCCTCCTTCCGCGCGCGCGATTTGTTCCAGGTGGCGCTCAGCAAGGCTCCGCTGCTGCCGGTCAACGTCGAGATCTTCGACGGCGAGCCGGGAGCCGACAATCTCCTGTTCCGCTCGGAGGCGCCGCCGGCCGAATCGCTCGGCGGAAGGCTTTTGGCGCGTCGAGATATCGTCGTGGCCGGCCGACCCTGGACTGTCCTGTTTCGGCCGACGAGCGCCTTTGCGCTGCCTTCCTCGCGCGCCATTCCGGTGATGCTCGGTCTGTTCGGCCTGCTGCTCGCCGGGGCGATCGCGCTGGTGGCCCGCTATCAGGAGCGCGCCTACGAGGCGAAGTCGCTGCTGCATGAGGCGACGGAGAAGAGCCTGCTGGAAAAGGAGCTGATCCTGCAGGAGATGAAGCACCGCATCAAAAATTCGATCACCAGGGTGCTGGCGATCGCGCGCCAGACGGCTTCCCAGGCCACCGACGTGAAGGAGTTCTCGGCATCGTTCTCGGCGCGGCTGCAGGCGATGGCTGCGTCGCAGGATATGCTGACACGCTCGCGCTGGCAGAAGGCGGACCTTGGCGACCTCCTGCACACCGAGCTCGGGCAGGTGTTCGGCAAGGAGCTTCCCGAAGGCATACTGTCCGGGCCGGAGGTATTGCTTGACGAGACGACGACGCAGGCGCTCGGCCTGACCTTCCACGAGCTTGCCACCAATGCGCTGAAATATGGCGAGGCCGGCAACTCGGTCGGCGCCCTGAAGGTCGACTGGAGGGTCGAAGAACAAGGCCGAACGCTTGTGCTCACCTGGTGCGAGACAGGGCAGGAAAAACTTGAGGCGCCGGCGAGGACTGGCTTCGGCACCAAGCTGATCGATCTCAACGTCACGCGCGAATTGCGCGGCACGATCAAGCGCGATTTTCAGGCCGACGGGCTGAAGGTGGAAATAAGGATTCCGCTCACCGGATGAGCAGCGGCGGGCCGTTCAGGCAAAGAAATGGAGGCCGGCAGGCCGGCCTCCATTGGATTGCTCTGTCGCGAGATCAGTTGCAGCGGGCCTTGTAGTGCGTGCCGTCAGAGCGGCGATATACGCACTGGCCATTGCGCAGGTTGCGGACCAGCAGGCCCGACCCGGCGCCGACAGCCGCGCCGATAAGCGCGCCCCTGCCGCCGCCGACCAAGCCGCCCACGCCGGCGCCAATCAGGCCGCCCCCGACGACATCCTGCTCGGTCGTGGTGCAGCCGCTGACGGCGACCACAGCAACCATTGCAATGATCATCTTCCGCATAAATTGCTCCTCAGTTTGTCCTCACTTTTGGCAGTGCCAACCGCCGTTTAGCACGAAAAAACGGGCTTTGCCTGTCCGATCTTATTATTGCTGAAGATAGGGTTTTTCCGGGCGTGCGCCGTTTGACGCGACAAGCGCGCCGGAGATCTCCAGCGACGCGACGAGCCTGCCGTCGGGACGCACGGTCCACAGCAGTTGATCGTAGTCGTCTTCAAGCGCCGGATCGACGGCAAGGCACTCGCCCATGACACGCGGCGTGCGGCCCTGCAGGTCGCCCAGCGCAAACGGCCGTTCGGCGAGGCAAGCCTCGAAGGTCTCGAAGACGCTGACCGGCACCGACAGTTCGCGGCAATCAGTCATGGTGTCCGAGCAGCCAATGACGAGAAGCAAAGCGGCGACGTGTTCCACGGGTGAATCCTCCCGCCGCAAAGAACGATTGTTGCCGCTCAAAAGTTCCTGCTCGAGTCGGCTCAATGGCGCGAGCCCCTGGCGCCGGCCGAATTGCTCGATCGGCAAGATCAGGTCAATTGCCAGGCCGCCGCCAGCACGAGAGCGGCACCGAGCGCGACGGCGCCGAGGCGAAGCGACAGATGAAAGGAACGGGGCGAGGGTGGCGCTTCGGCGTCCTGGAAGACGCTCATCGAGACGCGGGCGGCCTGCTCCAGCCTGTTCATCTCGGCAATCATCATTCGGTTCCTCGCAAATCGCATGTCAGATCGTGTGACTGCGCGGCTGGGTTCGCGCCGTCGCGAGCGGTTCAGCGTCTGACGGGACCGCCGATCAGCTCCAAGGTTTACGCAACTCGGAAGGGCGTTGCGCGCTGTCCTGGAGTTCCTTTCAACGGGGAACAGAATCGGACTTTATGGTGAACAGCAGGTTAAGCGCCTCGCCGACGGCTGTCCGTTGCCCGAGACGTGGTTGTTCATTCTATCTCGAAATTGCCGCGCGGAATGGTGAGGCGATATTCGAGGCGATCCTCGTCGATATCGAGACTGGCAGAGCCGTTCAGCGACGTCGGCACGACGCGTTCGAGGGCGACGCTGCCAAAGCGATTTTCGGTGCGCCGACCGGCGCCGATCCTTTCTGTCCAAATCAGCAAGAGGCCAGGCGAAGCCTCGCTGCCGGCGGCGATCCTGGCGCTTACCTTGACCCGTCCGTCAGGCTGCGACAGGGCGCCGTAGCTTACCGAGTTCACGGCCAGCTCGTGCATGGCCAGCCCGACATGAAGAGCGGCGTTCGGGTTGAGGTAAGGGTTCTCCCCATCGAAACGCAAGCTGCGACTTGGATCGGCGCTGTAGCGGCCGACCTGGCCGGACACGAGCTCGCGAAGCGCTGCTCCCCGCCAGTTGGAGGATGTCACCAGATCCTGGGACGAGGCGAGCGATTGGATGCGGCCGCGAAAGCGCGTCAGGAAATCGCCGAGCGTCTCCGAGTAGCGTCCGGTCTGGGTGGCTATGCTCTGAATGATGGCCAGAAGATTCTTCGAGCGATGGCTGACCTCCCGCAGCAGCGTTTTCAGCGTCTGCTCGCGGCGCTTCTGCTCGGTCGTCTCGACCATGGTGGTGACGACGCCCTGGACCTCACCGGAGTCGCTGCGATCGGCATCGATCCAGATATGGAACCAGCGCACGCCGTCACTGTCGGGAATGCCGAGCTCGAGGCGATCCGGGTTGCCGGTTTCAATCGCCGTGCGCTTGGCTGCGCCTATTCGCTCGGCCTGCGCGGGGGAAAGCAGATCGCTGCCGTCGGCCGTTTCGCAGGCCCACGGGGAGCGCATGTTGCGCGCCCAGACGGTCTTCATTTCACGATCCTGGTAGAGGACCGAAATTCCAGCATTGTGAAGCGCGTGGAGCAACGCGCGCCCGACCTGCATCCCGCTTTCCGCCGGATGCATTGCGATCACCTCGTCGCTGCGTTCTTGCGTATAGTCCTTCTCTGAGACTTTGGAACGCATCCGATATTTCCCGCATCCAGGCGCGAATGCTTACGATGGATTGCTGCCCGGTCTTGGCCTACTGGGGCTTACGCAGCCCAAAAGCGGTCCGCCGGACGACATCCTTTTGGGGACATCGCCCGGCGGTGGCTGGAAACCGTTTGAGGGGTGCGGCTTCCAGTGTTCGGCACTCCCCCGCGTCAGGTTCTCCTGACGAGGCCGGCGATGAGTGAGATCACCAGGAAAGCAAGGAAGACGAAGAACAATATCTGCGCGATGCCAGCCGATGTGCCGGCGATGCCGCCGAACCCAAGCGCGCCGGCGATGATCGCGACCACAAGAAAAACGAGCGCCCAGTACAGCATGATATCTCTCCTTCTAACGTCTTGGAAAAAACGTGGCTGGATAGCGTTTGTTCCACCATTTGCCGAAAAAGACGATCCCCTGAAAACGGATTGAAAACGGATTCCGCGGCGCATCGTGCGTGGCCCTGGAGCCTCGCATGAGAACTCATCGGACGTTGCTGCGGTCAGGCCGCGGCTTTCGCCTGCCGGTCGAAGAAAAGCGCCTGACTGATAAGGGCCTTGACCATGTCTGGATTGAACGGCTTGGTCACCAGAAACGCCGGTTCGGGACGCTCGCCGGTCAACAGGCGTTCAGGGAAAGCGGTGATGAAGATCACCGGCACCGGCGTCGAGGACAAGATCTCGTTAACCGCCTCTATGCCCGAGCTGCCATCGGCGAGCTGGATGTCGGCGAGGACCATTTTCGGACGCGTCTTGCCGAAAACGGCGACCGCCTCGGCGTGCGTGCGCGCGGTGCCGACAACGCGATGGCCGAGGCTTTCGACCATCTCCTCGATATCCATGGCGATCAGCGGCTCGTCCTCGATAATCAGCACGTCGGTCGCGACCTGGCGGGAAATCTCGCTGCTTGCCTGGGCAAGCAATTCGGAGAACTCCTGTTCGTCGGCATCGAGGATTTCCGCCGCTTCATCCTCGCTGAAACCCTCTACGGCGACCAGCAGGAAAGCCTGCCTCGGCCGCGGCGCGATTGCGTTCAGATTGGCGGCCGCCCGCTGCTCCCAGGCTGTCTGCGCATGCTCCTGCGGCACGCGGATGGCAATCGAGGTGAAAAGCCTGGCAAAGACCTTGTACAGTGCGATACGATCGCTCGATGCCTTGGGGAAAACTTCGGTGTCGGCGATGATGGCTTCCAGCATCGCAGCAACCAGAGCGTCACCGCTTTCCTGCGATCCCGACACGGCGCGCGAGAAACGGCGAAGGAAAGGCAGGTGAGGAGCGATGGTTGCGGACAGGCTCATATTTGACGTCTCCCTCAGATGACGTTGTTGCAAAGGCTAGACTCACTGGAAGTCCCGGCAAAACCAACGTCGGCTTTCTGAAAAAGTTCCGCCGGGCAGGGAACTAAATTAGGAAGCGGGCGTTTCCGGCTTTGGGATGGGCAACCAGACAAGGGTGCCGCTTGCGTCGCGATCTATGGTTTTTAAGCGGTTTCGGGTGCTGGGACTTAGGGCAAACATGAAAGAAATGTCAAAGAATTCAATAACTGGCGCCCCGAGCAGGCACCGGAACGGGGGTGGCAATCCGCTCGGACCGAACTCCGAAATCGCCCGCAAACTTAAGCAATATTACGACGAGCTGGTCTCCGATCAGGTGCCGGATCGATTCGCTCAGTTGCTCAGCCAACTGGAAAAGGCCGAACCCGCCGAGAAAAAGGACTGAGACATGGCGGCGGTCTCCCAGAGCTTCAAGACCGAGCTGCTCGGCGCGATCCCGAGCCTGCGCGCCTTTGCGGTGTCACTGACGCAGAATGCCGACAAGGCCGACGACCTCGTCCAAGAAACCCTGGTCAAGGCCTGGGACAAACATGAGAGTTTCCAGCTGGGCACCAACCTCAAGGCCTGGCTGTTCACCATTCTGCGCAACGAATTCTATTCGCAGATGCGCAAGCGCGGCCGCGAGGTGCAGGACAGCGACGGCATCATGACTGCCAGGCTTGCTGTCCACCCGGCCCAGCATGGCCAGCTCGACCTCAAGGATTTTCGCGGCGCGCTGGAGCAGTTGCCGGAGGATCAGCGCGAAGCCATCATCCTGATCGGCGCGTCCGGCTTCTCCTACGAAGAGGCGGCGGAGATCTGCGGCTGCGCGGTCGGCACGATCAAGAGCCGGGTCAGCCGCGCGCGCGCCCGGCTGCAGGACATCCTGAAGATTTCCGGCGAGGACGAGTACGGCCCCGATGCGATCTCGGCCCAGGTGACCGGATCAAACGCCGCCTGACACCGACCTCCGGCTCTTTCGAAACCACGTCGTCACGCCGCTTTCGCGCGCCTGCAGGCGCGCGCCAGGGCCTCGATCAGATCGTCTCCCGAGTAGGGTTTGGTGACCAGCTGAATCTCCGGAAAAGAGCCCTCGAGATCCTCGGCGTCGGAGTAGCCAGACGCAAAGACGAATGGAATGCCGGCGCTGCGCAGCCGCTCGGCGAAGTCGAGTGTCGAGGTGCCGCCGAGCATCAGGTCGACGATAGCGGCGTCGAACCACGACAACCCATCACGCAGGTCCATTTCGGCCAGATCGCAAACAATCGTGACCTCGGCGGCGCCCTGGTCGCGGCATAGTTGCTCGACATCCATCGCTATCAGGAACTCGTCTTCCAAGACCAGGATACGCAATCCGTCTAGCAATGGGGGCACGTGTCGGCGACTCCTATAAGACCGCAGTCATGCGCGGTATTTGGCCCTCTGTCATTTAAAAAAGACATGACCGGCGATGCATTGCCGTGACCGGCGGAACCTCGGTCCGGGTGAAGCGTTTCTATTCGCCCGATCGGGGCAGGCGGTTTCGAAGAGGGGTCGAAATGTCCGGCCAGAGCGCATATTCCGTTGCCAACCGCCAATACCCTTGCGGCAAATGCCCGCTGCGGCCGCTGCCAGTCTTTCGCGAATTCGAGAGCCAGGAGCTGTTGTTCGTCAGCGGCTTCAAGAAAGGAGAGCTTGCGGTCGACAAGGGGGCGACCGTGCTGGTCGAAGGCAGCCACAGCGCGCATCTCTACACCATACTTTCAGGCTGGGCATTCCGCTACAAGCTGTTGCCCGACGGGCGGCGGCAAATCCTCAACTATTCCATGCCGGGCGATCTCATCGGGCTGCAAGGCAGCTTGATGGGCGAGATGCAGCATTCCGTCGAGGCCTTGTCGCCGATGCTGCTGTGCGTCTTCGAGCGCGACCAATTGCACGAGCTTTACCGCAACTACCCTGGCCTGGCCTATGACATCACCTGGCTGGCATCGCGCGAGGAGCGCATGCTCGATGAAAACCTGCTCAGCATCGGTCGCCGTTCCGCGCTGGAGCGCACGGCCTATCTTGTCGCCTTCATCTCCAGCCGTGCCCGGAGCGCAGGCCTGAACGGCAAGCGGCCGGTGCAGATCCCGATCACGCAGCAGCACATCGCCGATACGCTCGGCCTGTCGCTGGTGCACACCAACAAGACGATCCGAAAGCTGATGGACCGCAAGCTGATTGTATGGCGTGACGGTGGTTGCGAAGTTATCAGCCATGAGGGGCTGACGGAGCTGGCTGGCTGGCAAGGTTTGGGTGAGGAGCTCAGACCGCTGATCTGACAAGGAGCCCGACCGGGAGAACGGAACCCCGGTCTCGCCCAAGCGTTGAAATGGAAGCAAACTTAAGGAGTTACGCAATGGCGACCGCCGCAGGCAGATCCGCAACAGATACTCCCCCCAGCGCCGACCTCGAAGCCGACATCCGGCAATTGAAAGCCGATATCGAAGAGCTCACCAGGCAATTGGCCAAGACCCGCGACGACAGCTACGGCGCAGCGCGTCGCGCGGCCGCCGAAGGCGTCGAGCAGCTGCGCGCGCACGGCGAGGCAGCGTTCGAAAGCATGCGCGGAAGTGCTCAGGATTTGGAAGCGCAGTTGATAGCCAGCGTTCGCGAAAAGCCGGTGACGTCGCTGGCGATTGCCGCGGGAGTGGGCTTCCTGTTCGCGCTGCTCTCGCGCCGCTAGTCCTCATATGGGGACGCTGGTTTCGCTTATTTCCGCCCTTGCCTCCGGCGAGGCGGTGGCGGCTTTGCAAAGAGCGCGGCTGACCGCAATCCTCTACGGGCTTGCCGGTGTTTTTGCCCTGTGCGGCGTCGGTTTCCTCATCGGCGCGGCCTATATCTGGCTGGCGGCGCGCTACGGGCCGTTGGCGACCAGCTTCGGCTTCGGCATCGGCTCCCTGGTGATCGCCGGGCTGATTGTCGTGATCCACAAGCTGACCAGCAGCATGCGGGCGCGGCGGCGCGCGCGAAGGCGAAAGGCCGACATGACGGCGGTTGGCGTTACCGCGGCGCTCGCGCTGCTCCCCGCGCTCGCGAAAAGCAAGGGCGGCCTGGGCACGCTTCTCGCGCCCGCGATCGCGCTCACCGCCTACGCCATCTACCGCGAGAATATGAAGAGCGGGCCTCGAGACAAGGATCGCAGCGAAACGCCGTAGGTGGGAACTTTCGCGGAAAGGGTCCGTTACCCGACCATGCCGTGCTTGGCGTGCCCGCCCCACACTGGAGACCGAAAATGCCCAAGACCGTTCCTGAAAACGAAGCCCGCCAGGGGCACTGGGGCTGGCATGCGCTCAGGATTCTCATCGCCGGGCTGCTGCTGGTATTCATCGCCTGGGGCGTAGCCGAGATCTATGGCGTGTTGATCAAAGAGCCGAGCACTGAGCAGCAGCACGTCCCACAACCTCCAGGGACCGAGCAGGCGCCTGCTCCCAGCGGTCAGACGCAGTAGTTTTGAAGTCCGCGCGCCATTTCAGGCTGCCTTTGCCTGCGCGCTGCTTCTGGGAACGAGCACGTTAAGGGTCGCTGGATGGATCTCGACCGTAGTTTCGCGTTCCAACTTGACCAACTCTCCGTCCATCACCGCCTTGAATTTTGCGGGCGACGAATGAATTTTCAGCACGGCCTTGTCAGCCTGGTGGATTTCGACATGTTCGCTTTGGCGCCACCGGCCGCGCAGCATGGCAAGCAGCAATTTCACCAAGTCACGGCGCCGGCGCGCAACGCTGACATAGATGCCAAGCACGCCGCCCGCCGGATTGTCCGCGTAAGGCAGATGACCCTCGCCGAACAGATTGTTGCTGATGCCAATTCCGGTCGCGCGGGTGATGATGTCGGTCTTGCCGATAGTCAAGGTCACCTTGAGGGTGTGCGGGTTCTTGATCGTTGCCCATGCGGCGCGAACCGACGCCTGCATCTTTCCCAGCCGCGAGCCAAAATCCATCTTCTCGCGGAGCTGGACCATTCTGGCATGCATACCGATTGAAAACTGATGCACGAAGGGACGGCCATTCGCGGTGGCCATATCGACCGACCTGACCTCGCCCTCGGTAAAGGCCTTCAGGGCGGCCTCCAGTGTTTGGGGAATGCCAAGGCTGCGCGCGAAGAGGTTCATCGTACCGGCCGGCAATATGGCCAACGCCTTCTTCTTGTTCATGAGAAGGGAGGCGGCGGTGGAAACTGTTCCGTCGCCGCCTCCGGCCAGCAGGACATCGACGTTGCGCCTGGCTATGGCCTTTTCCAAAGCCGTGGCGATTTCGCTGCCCGCAACGATGTCGATCTGAACCGAATGACCGGCGCCCTCCAAAAGCTCGCGGACCCGGTCGGCAAAGGCTGGAACATCGGTCGTGCGCAAGGTGCCCCCGTCCTTGTTCAGCACCGCAGCAAACCGCATACCCCTCTCCGTCCTGCTATTGTTAGGCCAAAAAACGAACTCTCAGCCGGAGGCTGAAACGGAAAGGGGCCGCCGAAGGTTCCGCGCCAGCGCGCAACTCAACCGCCGTGGACGGGCTGTTTGGAACAAGGCTCCCCTCACGACGTTGTGAAATCGTGGAATATTGCCGCGCTCGCCCTTGCCTTGTCCGAGGCCGCGAACGCGGCGTGTACGAAATCAGGCACGAGGAGAGACGATCATGATCCGCACTCTTTTTGCAACGACCGCGCTTGCGACACTCCTTGCAACCGGGGCCTTTGCGCAGAACACAACGCCTGCACCGGCGCAGGCGCCCGCCACCGAAAACCCCGCGCCCGCGGCCGAGACCCAAGCTCCAGTAGTGCGCGCGGACGGGGCGCTGATGACCAACATCATCGGTGAGTCCGTCTATAATGGGACCGGCGACGATGCCGAAGACATCGGTAAGGTCGACGATGTCGTCTTCGATGCAAGCGGCAACGTAAAGTCTGTCATCATTGGCGTCGGCGGCTTTCTTGGCGTCGGCACCAAGGATGTCGCCTTCGATTACAGCAAGCTGGAATGGGCCGAAAAGAACGGCGACCGCTGGCTCGTAGCGAAGACGACCAAGGACGAGCTGAACGCGCAGGCGGCCTTCGATCGCAAGGCCTATGATCCGGCCCCGGCGCAAACGACGGATGCCACGCAGCCTGCGACCACCGACAGTGGAACGGCGCAAGCGCCCGCGCAGCCGGCCCAGCCGGCCCAGCCGGTAGAGAAGGCTGAAGGCAATCTCGCCACCAACATCATGGGCGAGTCGGTCTATAACGGCACCGCCGACGACGCCCAAAAGATCGGCGACGTCAACGACATCGTGCTTGCCAAGGACGGCAAGGCCGAGTCCCTCGTGATCGGCGTCGGCGGCTTCCTGGGCATTGGCGAGAAGAATGTTACCTTCGACTTCGCCAAGGCCAAATGGGCGGAGAAGAATGGCGATCGCTGGTTGATCGCCGAGACCACAAAGGAACAACTGCAAGCCCAGCCGGACTTCGACCGTAAGGCTTACGATCCGGCGCCGGCGGCAGCCACCGCGGCATCGAACAACGCTCCGGCAACGACCACCCCTGCCGTGGCCTCGTCCGACACCACGGCCGACAAGGAAGCCAAACCAGCTGAGCCGGCCCAGACGACGGCTGAGAACAAGCCTGCGGCGCCGGCCGCGAATACGGCTGAGAACAAGCCGGCCGATACCGGCACAGCAACCACCGACACGACCAAGACAGCCTCGATCGACAAATCGACGTTGAACGAAATGCCGATGGGCAACATCAGAGTCGACGACCTGAAGGGCACCACGGTCTACGGGGCCAACGATGCCGAAATCGGCGAGATTGGCGACGTCGTGCTGACGCCCGACAACAAGCCGGATGCGGTGGTTATCGATGTCGGCGGTTTCCTCGGCATCGGCGAGAAGGAAGTGGCCCTCGGCATGGATAAGCTGAAGTTCATGACCGACAAGGACGGCAACAAATATCTCTACACCAACTTCACCAAGGAGCAGTTGGAGTCGCAGGCGGCCTACGACAAGAGCACCTATGCCGCAAACCGCGACAAGCAGAGGATGATCCTGCAGTAAGGGATCAGGCAGCGGGCAGCAGGCAGCAGGGAATACGCGTGTCGCTATTCCCTGCTGCCTGCTGTCTTGCTCACGTGGCCGACGACTCCGTCCTTTGTCAGCTCCGCCAGCGCCAGCGACTGGTCGAGATGGTTGGCGCGCCAGGCGAGCATCTTCTCGGCGAATTCCAGGCGCACCGGCAGATAGGCGGGGTCGTGCGCAACGTTGCTCAACTCGTCCGGATCCTCAGCCAGGTCGAACAGAAGCGGCGGCAGGCCGCCGCCGAAATGGACATATTTGAACTCCTCGGTGCGAAGGACGGCCAGGTTGCAGTCGCGTGAGCCGATCCCGAAATGACGCTCGGCTTCGCCGTCGGCGATCGAGCGGAAATCGAATTCCCAATGCGCGGCGTCGCGCCAGTCCGCCGGCTCCTCGCCGTCGAGCCAGTGCGCTAGCGACCTGCCGTCGAGGTGCGGTTCGGGTGCTGCGCCGATCAGGTCGAGCAAGGTCGGAAAGACGTCGACAGCCTCGGTAAAGCTGTCGACGAAAGAACCGGCCGCTCTCGGCCGGCGCGGATCGCGGACGATCAGCGGGATGTGGTAGCTGGCGTCGAAGAAGCCGCCTTTGCCGAGCATGAAATGGTCGCCCATCATCTCGGCATGGTCGGAGGTGAGCACAACCACAGTGTCATCCCAACTGCCGGCCGCCTTCAGCGCTTCCCAGATGCGGCCGAGCTGCGCGTCGAGCTCGGAGATCATGCCGTAATAGAGCGCACGGATACGGCGGAAATTCTCCTCGCTCCAATCCCGCACGTTGCCGTCGATGCCGGGAACGAACTTCGTCCGCTTCTGCAAGCCAAGATCATAAGCGAGGTAGGGGTGGCTTTGCGCCTCGGCCTGCCAGTTCGCCGCGCGCCGGAAGGCGGCGCCGTCGGCCGGGTCGTACATGGTGTTGTAGGGCTCCGGCGCGATGAAAGGCGGGTGCGGGCTGATGAAGGAGATGTGCCCGAACCACGGTGCGCTG
This sequence comes from Mesorhizobium sp. WSM3860, assembly GCF_002294995.1. Taxonomy (GTDB): domain Bacteria; phylum Pseudomonadota; class Alphaproteobacteria; order Rhizobiales; family Rhizobiaceae; genus Mesorhizobium. Next base: position 554,931 of record NZ_NSGF01000001.1, read on the forward strand.
TTCTCCTGCTCGCCGAGCCAGCGGATGAATTCGCCGGCCAGGAAAGCCGCCGGTGTCTGGTCCTTCGAATAGACCGGGGGCGCGTTGCTTACATCATCGCCGACCTTGCCTTGCGCGTTCGCCGGATAATGGATGCCAGGGCTGCCGAGGCCGGTGTCGATGGCTTGCGTGCGCAGCCAGGACAGCCACTGCTTCTGATGTTCGGGCAGCAACTGCCGTAGGCTGAAGCCGGGCAGCACGCCTTCATAACTCCTGAGCCGCGGATCGTCGGGCGCAAGCCGGCGGGGGTCCGGCGCCACATCGGTATAACCGAACAGCGTCGGGTCATAACCTGCCGCGCGTGCCGAGAGCGCGACGTTGCCATGGCGGGCGTCGAGCGGCGAGCCGTTGCGGCAGACACGGTTGTTCATCTGGTAGAGGCCGGTATAGAGGCAGGCACGCGCCGGCGAGCAGGGCGCCGCTCCGCCGTAGTGACGCCGGAACAGCACGCCCTCGCCGGCAAGCGCATCCACATTCGGCGTTTTCACCACCGGATGGCCCGCCGCCGACAGACAATCGCCACGCCACTGGTCGCAGGTGATGAGAAGAACATTCGGGCGGCTCACTCGGTTGTCCAAAACTCTTCTCCTCAAGACGGCGCGCCGCTCATGGAGCCGAAATTCCCGATCGGCGCAAGGAGGGCAGCTACATCGATTGGTGAACATAGGCCCTATAGACGTTCACTTTTATGATACAGTCCATTCTGAGTTTGGCCGCTTTGCCTGGCCAGGCGCTATCCTCATATTGCGGTGGACAGCGGCAAGGGCCGCAGCAAGGACAGGGAAGGAGCAAGACCATGCTCAATCAGCTCAAAGGCCTGCATCACGTCACCTCGATGGCAAGCGATGCGCGCCGCAACAATGAATTCTTTACCAAGAAGCTCGGCCTGCGCCGGGTGAAGAAGACCGTCAATTTCGACGCACCGGACGTCTATCACCTCTACTATGCCGACGAGTTCGGCACGCCTGGCTCGGTGATGACCTATTTCCCGTTCCCCGACATCGGGAAGGGCCGGCATGGGGTGGGTGAGGTCGGCACCACCGTCTTCTCGGTGCCGGAAGGCACGCTCGGCTATTGGGAAAAGCGCTTCACCGATGAGGGCGTGGGCGGTGTTGCCCGCAGCGAAAGCTTCGGTGAGAAACGGCTTGCCTTCACCGGTCCTGATGGCGACAGTTTTGCGCTGGTCGAAGACAAGGCCGACAGCAGAGCCCCCTGGGTGAAGGGCGGCGTCCCCGCCGATGAGGCGATCCGCGGCTTTCACTCGGTCGCGCTGAGACTGAAGGACGGCGGCGCCACCGAGGAATTGCTGAACTTCATGGGCTACGAAGAGGTCGACAAGTCCGGCAACATCCGCCGGATGGCGATCAAGAACGGCAACGGCGCCGACATCGTCGACATCGAATCGCTGCCGGGCGCCGGCTTTGCCAATCTCGGCGCCGGCTCGGTGCACCATGTCGCCTTCGCGGTCGAGGATCGCGCGCGGCAGCTCGAAGTGCGCACGGCGCTTGTCGACACGGGTTACGGCGTGACGCCGGTCATCGATCGCGACTATTTCTGGGCGATCTATTTTCGCACGCCGGGTGGCGTGCTGTTCGAGGTGTCGACCAACGAGCCGGGCTTCAACCGCGACGAGGACACCGCGCATCTCGGCGAGGCGCTGAAGCTGCCGACGCAGCATCAGCATCTGAGACCCTATCTCGAACAGCACCTGCAGAAGCTGGAAGACTGACGCCATGAGCAAGGACGCCTACATCCACAAAGTGCTGCCCGGTTCGCCGGGCAGCCCGCTGCTGTTCGTCTTCCACGGGACCGGAGGCGACGAGAACCAGCTTCTGTCCTTCGGTCGCGAGCTCGCGCCTTCGGGGACGATAATCTCGCCGCGCGGGGATGTGTCTGAGCAAGGTGCAGCCCGCTTCTTCCGCCGCACCGGCGAGGGCGTCTACGACATGGACGACCTCGCGCGGGCGACGGCCAAGATGGCCGGCTTCGTCAAGGCGCATGTCGAGGCAGCAAAGCCCTCGGCGGTGTTGGGGCTCGGCTATTCCAACGGCGCCAACATCCTGGCATCGGTGGTGTTCGCGGAGCCGGCCCTGTTCGATGCCGCAGCGCTGATGCATCCGCTGATCCCGTTCGAGCCGCAGGTGCAGGGCAGCCTTGCCGGGCGCCGCATCCTGATCACGGCCGGCAGGCGCGACCCGATCTGCCCGCCGAACCTGACAACGCGGCTGGAAGCCTATTTGCGCGCCGTCGGGGCCGATGTCACAGTGGAATGGCACGATGGCGGGCACGAGGTGAGGCCGAATGAAATCGAAGGGGCGCGGCGGCTCTTTGCTCTCTCGCCCGCCGGCGAAGGAGGCGCAAGAAATGGCTGACCAACTGCCCGAGATCGAACTGGAAGATCGCGGCTCCAAGGGTCGCTACCTGCTGCGCGGACCGGGCGGCGCCGAGGCCGAAATGACCTTCACCAAGATCGGAGAGCACCAGCTCATCATCGATCACACCGAGGTGCCGGATGTCTTTCGCGGCCAGGGCGCCGGGCTTCGCCTGGTAACCCGCGCCGTCGAGGACGCGCGCGCGGCGGGCAAGAAGATCATCCCGCTCTGCCCCTTCGCCAACGCCCAGTTTCGCCGCCATCCAGAATGGGCCGACGTGCTGAAACAGTAGGACCGTCTGCCCCTTCTCCCCCGTGGAGAAGGTGGCCGCGGAGCGGCCGGATGAGGGGAGTTTCAGGGAAAACCGACGTCTCACTGCGCTGAAGCATCCCCCAACCGTCGGCGCTGCGCGCCGATCCACCTTCTCTCGCAAGGGGAGAAGGAAGAGAGCCGCCCAGCCATAAATGCGAACACGCGTCTGGCATTTGCGCAGTTCGGCCATCTTGCCTAATTTGACAGATCACCTGGGATTCTCCCGCCCCGATCCGCCACCTCAAAAAGCGAATGGCTTGATGACCGAATCCGACCTCATACCCGTTTTCGACGGCCACAACGACACGCTGCTTAGGCTCTACCAGTCGAAGGAAGCGGATGTCGAAAAGCTGTTCATCGAGGGCACGCCGGGCGGTCACATCGACATGCCGCGCGCCAAAAAGGGCGGTTTTGCCGGCGGCATGTTCGCGATCTTTCCGCCGCCGATCGAAAAGACCAAGCGCAGCGCCGTGCCGCCGGCGCCGAGCGACAACGAACCGCTGCCGCCGGAACTGCCGCGCGCCGAGGCGGTCGCTTCGACCATCGGCATGGCCTCGATCCTGTTCAGGCTCGAGCGCGCCGGCGCGCTGACCGTCTGCCGCAGTGCCGGTGATGTGCGCAAGGCGATGGCGAATGGCTCGATCGCCGCGGTGTTCCATATCGAAGGCGTCGAGGCGATCGATCCCGAGCTTGCCATGCTCGACGTGCTTCATGCCGCCGGGCTCCGCTCGCTGGGCATCGTCTGGAGCCGGCCGAACGCCTTCGGCAACGGCGTCCCGTTCCGCTTTCCCTCGTCGCCCGATACCGGGCCGGGCCTGACCGACGCCGGCAAGGCGCTGGTCAAGGCGTGCAACCAGCTCAGGATCATGATCGACCTCTCGCATCTCAACGAAAAGGGTTTTCGCGATGTCGCCGCGCTCAGCGATGCGCCGCTGGTCGCGACCCACTCCAACGTCCATGCGATCTGCGGCCATTCGCGCAACCTCACCGACTGGCAGCTCGGTGCGATCCGCGAAACGGGCGGAATGGTGGGCCTGAATTTCGCCACCGGCTTCCTGCGCGAGGACGGCCGCATGAATGCCGACACCAGCCTCGACATCATGCTGCGCCACATCGAGTCTCTGTTGCAGGCGCTGGGCGAGGACGGCGTGGGTCTCGGATCCGATTTCGACGGTGCCATGATCCCTGCCGTGATCGGCGACGTGGCAGGCTTGCCGAAGCTCCTCGACGCCCTCGCCGCTCGCGGCTTCGGGCGCGCGCTGATCGAGAAGATCGCTTATCGGAATTGGCTGAGTGTCCTTGAAAGGACGATCGGTTGAGACCCTGTCGATATTCAGGTGATGCCGGCCTGCAAACAGTGGCTCTCTGCGCTTCCGGTGCTCACGTACTTAAGTACGCTCCGCTCCGGTTCTCGAGAGCCACTGTTTTCGACTTGGCCTGACCTGAATCTCGACAGGGCTTGGCGCGCTGTCAGCCGTAGCCCATCCGCTTAAGCCATTCCCTGCCGACACCGCGGTCGCGGATGATCGGCAAGGGGTCTTCATGGTCGAGCCGGGCGCAGATGCGGTAGACCTCCAGCGTCTCGGCATCCATCTCGCCGCGCTTGAAGAAGAACATCGCCGCCGCATAGCGGGTGCGGCCGGACCACATCTCGCCGAGCGGCGTGTTGACCAGCTCCACTGCTCGGCCGCTTCCGCCTCCGCGTCCAGCCTGTCCGCATCCCCTTCCACGTCAAAAATCCGCCGGCGGGTTGGCGGTGCGGCGGTCGAGCTTGATGAAAGGCCGCGGCACCACTTTCGCCCGCTTCATCAGCTTCTGGTACTGCAGCTCGCGCATGGCATAGATCTCGACCCAGAGGTCGTCGACGACCGTATCGCCGTAGGGCCGTTGCAAGGAGGCGATGGCGACGTTGCGCTTGGCCATGGGGGACCACATCGCCGCGCTGACCAGCCCGACCTCCCGGCTCTTCTTGCAGTAGACGATGGCGTGCTCGGCCGGAATGTTGCCTTCGATCTCCAGCCCGACCAGCACATGGCGCAGCTTCTTCTTCGCGCGCGCTTCGAAGATTGCGCGGCGCCCGTTGAAGTGGCCTTTGTCCGGATCGATCATGAAGCCGAGGCCGATCTCGTCCGGCATGCGCAGGCGGTCGGCACGGATGGCATGCTCGGCGGTGGTGAAGTCGGCATTTGCGACGATCAGCCCGGCTTCGAGCCGCGCCCCGTTCAGCGCCGTGTAACCGATGGCGCGGATGCCGCGCAGCTCGCCCGCCGCCATCAGCCGGTCCCATAGGCTCAACGCATTGTCCGCCGGCACGAACAGCTCGTAGCCGAGATCGCCAGTGAAGCCGGTGCGCGAGATGGTGACGGCAGCGCCGTCATGCGCGAATTCGGCAAGGTCGAAGATCTTCAACCGCTCGACGCCGGCAAAGCCCGCGTGGCGAAGGATGGCGAAGGAGGTCGGGCCTTGCAGCGCGAGCCCGGCGACCGCTTCGGTTTCTTCCTCGACGCTCACCTCATAGCCGATGGCGCTATCGAGCAGCCAGGGCAGATGCCGCTCCTGCGAGCACAGCCGAAAGCGCGTCGGCGACAGCCGGAACAGCGTGCCGTCATCGAGCACGAAACCCTCGTCGTCGCACCAAGCGGTGTAGTGAACGCGGCCAGGCTTCAGCCTCGTCACGTCGCGCAGCGTGACACGGTCGAGATAGGCTTCGGCGTCCGGACCCTCGATCCGGTATTTGGTCATCGGCGAGATGTCGAAGAGTGCCGCCTGGCTGCGAATGGCAAAATATTCCAGCTCCTCGTCCCACAGCGAATGCGGCGCGCGGTAGCCGGCCCAGTTGTACCAGTCGTTTGTCAGCGCCAGCGCGTCGATGCGCGGCTGGAAAGGTGTGCCGAGCCGCAGCGTGCGGAAGTGGGCTTGCGCAAGCGTGCGGGCGGAATTGATTTTCACATGACGATTCATGACGGCGTTCCTTCGCGCCCCCCTGTGTCCTGCCGGACATCTCCCCCACAAGGGGGGAGATCGGCCGTCACGCCAGCTTTCACCAATCGCCAACGTTGCAAGGGGTGGGCCAGGCGTGTGGACAGCTGATCTCCCCCCTCGTGGGGGAGATGGCCGGCAGGCCAGAGGGGGGCGCCGTAGGGCGTGAATTCAGCGATTTGCAAAAACATCTCTACGCCCTCATCGCGATGATGCGGCGGGCGGCGTTGAGGCCGGGGGCGCCGGAGATGCCGCCGCCCGGATGCGAGCCGGCGCCGGCAAGGAACAGCCCTTCGAGCGGCGTGTCGTAGCCCGACCAGCCGGAGACCGGCCGCGACATCAGCATCTGGTCGGCCTGCAATTCGCCGTGGTGCCAGTGGCCGCCGGGCATGCGGTAGCGTGCCTCGAGGTCGGCCGGAGTCAGCAACTCGGCATGGCGCACCGTGGCGCCGATGCCAGGCGCATACGCCTCGAGCTGCGCCATGATCGCCTCGAGGAATCGCGGCTTGCCGGCGGCCCAGCCTTCTCTCAGCGCATAGGGCGCGTATTGCACCACCGCGGAGAGCACGCAGGCGCCGGACGGCGCGAGCGAAGGATCAGCAAGACTGGGCAGCGTGATTTCCATCACCGGCTCGGGCGAGAACGCGCCATATTTCGACGGATTGAAGGCGCGCTCGACATGGTCGGGCGAGGGCGCGATGACGAGGCGCCCCTCGTGGCCAGCGTCGTCGACGCCGGCGAATTGCGGCGGCCGGTCCAGCGCCAGATGCAGCTTCGCCGCATCGCCCTTCATGCGGATATTCTTCACCTTGCGCATGAAACCGGTGTCGACCTCGCGCGGCCCGACCAGATCGAGGATCGTGGTTGCGGGATTGATGGCCGAGACGACGCTTTTTGCGCGCAGCGCTTCGCCGTCCTGTGTGAGGACACCGACGACGCGCCCCGTCTCGACGATGACGTTGGCGACCGGCGAAGCCTGGCGGATCGAAACGCCCGCTTTCTCGGCCGCCGAGCGGATGGCGGCAACGACCGCGCCCATGCCACCTTTGGGCTGTATCTGCGCGCCGGCGAGGCCGCCGATCTCGCCGGCCAGCCGATAGTAGAGGCCGAGCAGCGATGTCGGCGAGCGCGGCCCGAGATGGCTGCCCAGTGTCGCGTCGAAAGCGAGCAGGCCTTTCAGCCTGTCGTCGGAAAGCTGCTCGTCGAGCAGGTCGTAGACATTCATCAAGAGTATGCGCAGGAAGTCGCGCATATCCTCCTTGCCGAGCTTTTTCAGCGCCAGCGCGGTCTGGCCGAGCCCGGTCATTTCGGCGAGCGACATGCCGGCAAGGTCCGGTGGGCGGCGCGACAGGAAGGGTTTCAGCACGCCGGCGTAGCGCAACAGCTGCGCGCGCAGGTCCCGCCAAGCCGATTGCTCCGACGGGCTGGCGCCGGTCAGCGCCTCGCCATAGGCGCCGTGCAGCACCAGCGGGCCGTCTTTCGACAATGCGACCGACGGCACGAAATCGCCGCGCTCGATCTTCAGCCCGTGGCGCTCGAGCTCCAGCGTCTTCACCACATCGGGATGCAGGCGATTGAGCAGATGAGCGACCGAGGAGACGCGAAAGCCCGGCGCGAATTCTTCGGTGCGCGCCGCGCCGCCGACCTCGTTGCCGGCCTCGAGCAGCAGCACCTTGCGTCCCGATTTCGCCAGCGTGGCGGCGGCAACCAGGCCGTTGTGGCCGCCGCCGATGACGATCGCGTCCCAGTTCAGATTAGATGACGTCATGGGCCGGGCTCATATGCAAAGTTGGCTTGGCGAGGTCGCGCAGGATCTCGGCGGCGGCGTTGCGTCCAGGCGCGCCCATGACGCCGCCGCCCGGATGAGTGGAGGAGCCGCACATATAGAGCCCGCCGACCGGCGAGCGGTATTGCGCGTAGCCCGGCACCGGGCGATTGAAGAGCAACTGATCAAAGGTCAGCTCGCCATGAAAAATATTGCCTTCGGTGAGGCCGACCTCGGCCTCGATCTCGCGCGGCGTGCGCACCTCCATATGGACGATGCGGTCGCGGAAGCCGGGCGAATATTCGGCGATCTGCGCAATCACGCTTTCGGCGAAGCCGTCGCGGTCGGCGTCGGTCCAGTCGCGCCCGGCGATCTTGGGTGGCGCATATTGCACGAAGCAGCTCATGAAATGCTTGCCCGGCGGCGCCATGGTCGGGTCGAGCGTGGTCGGGATCACCATGTCGAGGAAGGGATCGGCCGACCAGCGTCCGGCCTTCCAGTCGTCGTAGGCGCGCTCCATGCGCTCGATGGAATCGGTGAAGTGCATGTCGGCGCGGTAGACCGGCGGGTCCTTCGGCAGAGCCGGGAATTCCGGAAGCGAATCGAGCGCGATGTTGACCTTGCCGGACGAACCCCTGATCTTGAAGTTCCTGACGCGCCGAAGGAAGATGTCGGGCAGCTCCTTCTCCTCGACCAGCTTCAGGAAGGTGCGCTTCACGTCGGCGTTTGAGACGACGAGCTTGCCGTGGATCTCGTCGCCGCCGGCCAGCACGACGCCCTTGGCCCTGCCGTTCCTGATCAGCACGCGCTCGACCTCGGCGCCGGTGCGGATCGTGCCGCCGGAGGCCTTGAATGAGGCGGCGAGCGCCTTGGTCACGGCACCCATACCGCCACGCGCATAGCCCCAGGCGCCCACCGAGCCATCGACCTCGCCCATATAGTGGTGGAGAAGGACATAGGCCGTGCCGGGCGACATGGGCCCAAGCGCCGTGCCGATGATGCCGGAGAGCGCAAAGTTCGCCTTGATAACGTCGGTCTCGAAATACTCGTCGAGGAAGTCGGAGATCGACATCGTCCAGAAGCGCAGGGTCAGCGCCATTTCCTCGGCGGTGAGACCGGCGAATTTCCTGCCGAGATAGAGCAACTCGCCAAGATCGCGCGGCTTGAAGCTGGTGGGATCGGGCGCGGTGCGCATCAACAGCGGCTGGATGAAGCGGCATTGCCGGCTGACGTCACGCGCGTAGCGGTCGTAGGCCTCGGCGTCGCGCTTGGAGAAACGGGCGAATTCGCGGCGATGCGCATCGTGGTCGCGGTAGTTGGCGAGATAATCGCCGTCGCGCGTGAACACCGCGCCGCCTTCATAGGAGATCACCTGCAGGCCGAAGCGCGGCAGTTCCAGATCGCGCATGATCTCGGGCCGGAACAGCGAGCAGACATAGGAGCAGTTGGAGTAGAGAAAGCCCGGCGTCAGCTCGCGGCTGGTAGCCGCACCGCCGACCCAGTCGTTCTTCTCGACCACCAGCACGTCGAGCCCGCCGCGCTGCAGATAGCAGGCGTTAACCAGTCCGTTGTGGCCGCCGCCGATGACGATCGCGTCCCATGCCTTCATGTGCGCTCAACCTCCCTCCGGCCGCCCGATTTTGGGTGCGATTTGTTCCTGATCAGCCGAATTTGGCACGGGCCACGGTTTTTTGTCCAGCCATTTTGAATGAATGTTCAACAAATGGTGTTGCGTTTTTGCGTTGATGCGCTAGGCTTTGCCCCGCATTTCTGGCCCTTCATTAGCGCAGGGCCACTTCGGCATTTGAGGCTGAGATCCGATGATCGAAACGGCTAACGCCGAGCCGGAATATGACGACGCGGCCATTCGCTTCCTCGAAGCGCTCTGGGGCAATGGCTACCTGTCGCCGGGCGGCCCGGACGAAGTGGACCGCGTGGTCGAAGGCCTCTCGCTCAAGGGCAAGACGATCCTCGATATCGGCTGCGGCGCTGGCGGCATCACGCTGCATCTGGTCGCGCGCCATGGTGCGGCGCTTGCGACCGGTTTCGATGTCGAGAGGCCGGTGATCGAGACGGCAAGGCGACGCGCCATCACGCAAAAGCTCGAAGACCGCGTCAGCTTCGTTCAGGCGCCGCCTGGACCGCTGCCGTTCGCGGATGCTTCCTTCGACGTCGTCTTCTCCAAGGACGCGCTGCTGCATGTGCGGGACAAGGATGCGCTGTTCGCCGAGATCTTCCGCGTGCTCAAGCCCGGCGGCGTCTTCGCCGCGTCGAACTGGATGATCTCGCATGACGGTGAGCCGTCTGCGGACATGAAGGCCTATCTCGCGGCGGAAGACTTGTCCTTTGCTATGGCTTCACCGGCGCGCTACGCCGAAGCGATGCGTTGTGCTGGCTTCCGCGACATCAGCGTCCGCGACCGCAACGCATGGTACCGCGAGGTGGCGCGGGAGGAACTGGAGCGCCTGAAGGGGCCACTCTATCAAGCGGTCGCCGCCGCGGTCGGCGCGGCCTATGTCGACAAGAACATCTGGACCTGGGAGGCGATGCAGAAGGTGCTTGACAGTGGTGAGCACCGCCCCACTCATCTGCGCGGTTGGAAGCCGGTCGGATAGCCGGCAATGCTGGAGACCGTCACGCTCATGAAGAACGCAGAGGCCAGGGAAGCCTTGCCCGAACCGGCACGAAAAGGAGACGCCGAGAAGCGCGGCCGCAAGGCTTCGAAAGAAGTCAGGCAGCTCCAGTTGATCGAGGCGACGATCGATTCACTGGCCAAGCGCGGCTATGCGGAAACGACGATGGCCGATGTCGCCGACGGCGCAGGCCTGTCGCGCGGCATCGTCAACTTCCATTTCGAAAGCAAGGAGAAGCTGCTCGTCGCCACGCTGCAATATATGTATGACGAGTATTCGGCGCATTGGCGCGCCGCGTTGCAGAAGGCCGGCAACGATCCGGCGCGGCAGCTGCAGGCGCTGGTGTGGGCCGACTTCGACCGCTCGATCTGCAACAAGCGCAAGCTCGCCGCCTGGTGCGCCTTCTGGGGTGAGGCCAAATCGCGGCCGACCTACCAGGCTCTGAGCAGCTCGCGCGATGCCTACTACCAGCAGGTGTTCATCGACCTCTGCGCGACGCTCAAGCAAAGCGGCGGCTATGCCTATGAGCCGCAGGTCATGGCGCTGGCGCTATCGGCCATGCTCGAGGGCCTGTGGCTGCGGTTGATGATGGGCACAGAAGACACCACCCGCGAGACCGCGCTGCAGGCGGCCAACGCGTTCTTGGCCGCCGCCTTTCCGAAACACTACGGTTAACGACAGCCCGGGGTTCGCAACAGCCGGCCAGCAAGACCGGCAAGACCAAGAGGATGGAACAGCATGAAGAAACTCAGCCGACGCCTGACACTGACATTGGCGCTCGCCGGCGCGCTGGCGGCTTCAGCGGCGGCGTTCGCCGTTGCCGCCGACAACGACCTCATCGTGTTCGACTGGTCCGGCTATGAGGACCCGAGCTTCCATGGCAAATATGTCGAGAAGGACGGCGACTCGCCGACCTTCGCCTTCTTCGGCGACGAGGACGAGGCATTCGAGAAGATCCGCTCCGGCTTCAAGGCCGACCTCGGCCATCCCTGCTCGCAAAGCGTGGTGAAGTGGCGCGAGGCGGGACTGCTGCAGCCGCTCGACACCTCCAGGATCGCCGGCTGGAAGGACCTCAACCCCGGCATCATGGCGATGAAGGATCTTGCCACCACTCCTGACGGCAAAGCTTGGTTCATGCCTTGGGACTGGGGTGACACGCAGCTCACCTTCAACTCCGACAAGATCGCCGAGAAGGATGTGCAGTCGCTGAAGGCCTTCGCCGATCCCAAGTACAAGGGACGTGTCTCGATCGGCGACAATGTCGACGACGCCTATGCGCTGGCCAGTCTCGCCATCGGGCTCAAAGACTGGACAAAGATGACGGACGAGCAGTTCAAGCAGGCGTCCGATTTCCTGCGCCAGGTGCACAAGAACGTGCGCTCCTACTGGACCGACACCACCGACATCGTGCAACTGCTCTCCGGCGGCGAGGTCGATCTGGCCTGGGCCTGGAACGACGCGGCGGTGCAATCGCAGGCCGCTGGCGTGCCGATCAAGTCCAAGAAGGATACCGACGAGGGCATTTCGACCTGGGTATGTGGCTATGTGCTGTTCAAGGACGCGCCCGGCAACGTTGACAAGGCCTATGATTATCTCAACGCCGTCAATGACCCGGAGGTCGCCAAGGTGCTGGTCAAGGACTGGGGCTACGGCCAAGCCAATGCCAAGGGCATGGCCGGTGTCGACCAGGCGGTGCTCAAGGAAAAGGGCTACGACAACGTGGAAAAATGGGTCGACAAGACGTTGTTCCAGCAGCCGCTGCCTTCCGAGCTCAAGCTGAAGATGATCGCCGAGTTCGAGAAGATCAAGGCCGGCTATTGAACAGCAAGATCGAAAGAACCGACGTCGCAACCGTCGGCGCCGGCTTCACCGGCCTGTCGGCCGCGCTCGAATTGAAGCGCGCCGGCGTCGATTTCCTTGTCCTGGAGGCACGCGACCGCGTCGGCGGCCGTGTGGAAGGTATGCGAAACGGGCTCGGCGAACTGATCGACAGCGGCGGCCAATTCCTGTGCGAGGACATGCCGGAGCTGATGGCGCTCGCCAGGGCGCGCGGCAAGACCTTCGTCAAAACCTATGTCGATGGCGATTTCATCACCCATCCGCCGATGTCGGTCGACCAGGCCGGGCGGACCTATGTGACCGCGATGGCGATCCGCGACCGCATGAACTGGATCGAGCCAGACGATCCCGCGATCTCCGGGCTGACCGTCGCCTCCTGGCTCGAACGTCAGACGGACCCGGTCGATGCCAAGGCCGCCTTCCGCTCGATGATCGAAGGACTGTGGTGCCTGGCGCTGGAAAAGGTGCCGCTCTGGTACCTGATCGACAATGATCGCCGCATCACCAACGAAGTGCCGGAACTGCAATATTCTCTGCGCGAGACCATGCAGTCGCTGGCCGAGGACCTGGCGGGCGATCTCGGTGACCGGCTGCGGCTGAACGAGCCGATCATTCGCATCGAGCGCGGGCCGTCTGGCGTTCGTGTTGTGTCCGGCAGCCGCGCCGTCGAGGCGCGCGAGGTCCTGGTCGCGCTGCCGCCTGCGACGGCCAACAGGCTAGACTTTCGGCCTGCCTTGCCGGCGCCCTTGAAGAAGGCGCTCGGCGTCTGGGAGAGCGGCGCGGTGGTCAAGATCCTCGTCCGCTATGCCAGGCCGTTCTGGCGCGAGCGCGACCTGAGCGGCATGGTGATGTGGCGCGACATGCCGGGCCTGTTTGCCTGCGACGCCAGCAGGGATGCTGAGCATGCAGCGCTCGTCGTCTTCATCGGTGGGCCGCTGGCGCTGCGCTGCCGCAAGCTGAGCGCTGCGGCGTTGCGCGCCGAGGTCACGGCGAAACTCGCTGATGCGCTCGGTCCGGACGCGGCCGAAATCCTCGATTTCAACCAGCGCGACTGGGCGGATGACCGCTGGAGCGGCGGCGCCTATAGCGATCTCATCGTCGACGTGACGGCAAGAGATGCCGAGCGCACGATCCTTGCCGGCGCGCCGCCGATCCATTTTGCGTCTTCGGAATTGTCGCCGTCCTTCCCTGCCTATGTCGAGGGCGCGATCGTGGCCGGGCGCATCGCCGCCGGGAAGATCTTGGCGCGGCTTCAGTCCGCCATCGCCACCAGAGCCTCTGGGTCGTAGGCGAGGCGGATCGGCGCGCCGACCGGAATGTCGTCGGCGCCGAAATCATTGGTCTCGGTCACCGAGAGCGGCTTTTCCAGCCCCGGTATTTCGACGATCAGATGCGTGATCTCGCCGAAATAGTGGCGCTCGACCACCTTGCCGGCGACCTCGAACTTCGCCGTCGCATTGTCCCAGAGCACGCGCAGCCGCTCCGGCCGGATGCCAAGCGTCGCCGCGCCGCCGTTGCGCACGAAGGCCTTCGGCTTGTCGGTCCTCACACGCCCGAAGCCAAGCGTGTCGACAACCAAGGACGCGTCGTTCTCCTCGACGATCTCGGCCTTGACGAAATTCATGCCGCCGAGGAAGTCGGCGACCTGGCGGTTGACCGGGCGCTGGTAGATTTCCTTGGGCGAGGCGACCTGCGCGATACGACCGCCGAACATGACGGCGATGCGATCCGACATGGCCAAAGCCTCATACTGGTCGTGCGTGACAAGCACGAAGGTGATGCCGACCGCCTGCTGCAGCCGGCGCAACTCGACCTGCATCTGCTCGCGCAGCTTCTTGTCGAGTGCCGAAAGCGGCTCGTCGAGCAGCAACACCTTCGGACGCATGACCAGCGCGCGGGCGAGCGCCACGCGCTGACGCTGGCCGCCGGAGAGTTCGGTGGCGCGGCGCTTGCCCAGGCCGGTCAGCGACACCTGCTCCAGCGCCTCCTCGACGCGGCGCTTTTCTTCGCCGCTTTGGAGTTTCAGCCGCTTCAGCCCATAGGCGACATTCTGCTCGACGTTGAGATGCGGAAAGATCGCGTAGCTCTGGAAGACCATGTTGGTCGGACGCCGGTTGGCGGGGATGCCGTCCATCGGCTGGCCGTCGACGGCGATCGAGCCGCTGGTCGGCGTATCGAACCCGGCGATCATGCGCAAAAGCGTGGTCTTGCCGCAGCCGGACGGCCCGAGCAGCGAGAAGAACTCGCCTTTCCCAATGCTGAGCGAGGCATTGTCCAGCGCCTTGAATGCGCCGTAGCTGCGCGTGACGTCGCGGATGTCGATAATGGTACAATCGGTTTGGATGCGCTCGGACTGGACCCGCTCAAGCATAGAGGCCTCCCTGGTTCTGGGTGCGTCTCGCCGCGCGGCGGCGCAGGATTTCGGCAACGGTCATCAGCACGAAAGACGCCACCAGCAGCAGGGTGCCGAGCGCCAGCACGCCGGGGAGCTTGGCCGCGAAGCGCAACTGACCCCAGATGTAGATCGGCAGCGTCGCCTCGGTGCCGGTGAGGAAGAAGGCGATGATGAACTCGTCGAGCGAGATGGTGAAGCAGACCAGCAGGCTGGAGATGATCGCCGGCGCCACCATCGGCAGCGTCACCCGCCGGAAGGTGCCGAAGGCGCTTTCACCGAGATCGGCAGAGGCTTCCTCGAGGCTGCGGTCGAACCCTTCGAAGCCGGAGGTCAGCACCGTCATCGAGTAGGGGATGCAGACCAGCACATGCCCAAGCACGACGGTGAACAGCGACAGGCTCAAGCCCAGTTGCAGCATCACCAAGAGCATCGAGATGGCGACGATGACCTCGGGCAGCACCAGCGGTGCCATGATCAGCCCGTTGACGGTGCGGCGGCCGGGATAGCGGTAGCGGGTGATCGAACGAGCGGCGAGAATGCCGAACACGGTCGACAGGATTGCGGCCGAGACGCCGACAGCCAAGCTGTTCCAGGTGGCGTCGATCAGCGCCGGCGTGCGCGGCAAGTCCTCATACCAATGCAGTGTGACGCCGGAGAGCGGGAATTTCGGCGTCGCCGCGGTGTTGATCGAGAAGATCGGCAGGAAGATCACCGGCAAATAGAGGAAGAGGATGTAGAGCGCGGCGTAGCTCGACAGCCAGCTTGGCAGGTAGCGTCTGATCGCCGTCATCGCGCCAGCCTCTGCAGCGCGCGGATGACCAGCACCGCGGCGCCGGCCATCAGCGAGACGATGATCATGGTGGTGACAGAGAGTGCTGCGCCGAGCGGCCAGTTCGACGCCTTGCCGAATTGCGCCTGGATGGCGTTGGCGATCATGACGCCGTCTTTGCCGCCGACCAGCTTCGGCGTGACATAGTCGCCGACGGTCGGGATCATGACGATCAGCGCCGCCGAGATGACGCCCGGCGCCGACAGCGGCAAGGTCACGCGCAGGAAGGAGCGCAGCGGCCCGTCGCCGAGGTCGGTCGCCGCTTCGACCAGGGTGCGGTCGACTTTCTCCAGGGAAACGAAGATCGGCAGGACGGCGAAGGTCGCCCAGGCGTGAGTCAGCGTGATGATGACGGCGCTGGAATTGTAGAGCAGCGCGGTCGACGGCTCGTCGATGATGCCGAGGCCCATCAGGCCGGAATTGAGCACGCCGTTGTAGCCGAGGATCACCTTCCACGACATCACGCGCAGCAGGTAGCTGGTCCAGAACGGGATGGTGATGAGGAACAGCCAGAGGCTCTTGTGGCGGCCGCCATGGAAGGAAATGAAATAGGCGATCGGATAGGCGAGCAGCACGGTGAGCAGGCTGACCGTCAGCGAGATGTAGAGCGAGCGCCAGAGCAGGTCGCGGTAGATCGGCTCGGTCAGCGCGATCCGATAATTCTCCAGCGTAAATGTGTGATCGATGGTGAGGTAGTCCTGCGTCCAGAAGGAATGGGCGATAACGACCAGGATCGGCAGGACGAGAAGGATGAGCGCGTAGAGGAAGGTCGGGCTGATCAGCGCAACGCCCTGGACGGCTTCCGATTGCAGAAGGGCATTTCGTCTGCCCCCCGCCATGCGCAGCGGGGGCGACCCTTCCGCGGCGGCCGTCATTGCAGCGCTCCGCGCGTGATTGCAGTTGCCGGCTCGGACTGTCCCGCCATGCGGCCTTCCCATTGATTGGCGCCGACTGCCTGTTCCCATTTTGCGTGCCTGGAGCGATCACTCCAGACTTGCCGGCTTTCTTTCATCATGAGCGCATCCGCCGATTGAAATCAAGCGCTGTTTCTGCAATATTGATTGAATGGACATTCAGAATGAAGTGACGAAAAGCCGAATTTTCATGGTCTTCCGCTTCGTTTCATGTCTCTGGAAAATACCGCAACCGGACGATGCGAGGCTAAGATGGCGGCTGCACGAGAGATCAAGGCGAGGGAAATTGTCGAGCCCGCGGACGACGATGCGGTCGAGCTGGCCAAGCGCCATCTGATCCAGCCCTGGCCCTATGCCGGTTCGGTCGGCGCCGAGGCGCGGGCGCTGATCGGCGAGGGCGAGGGCATCTACATAACCGACGCATCCGGCAAGCGGCTGATCGACGGTCCGGCCGGCATGTGGTGCATCAATGTCGGGCATCGCCGCGAGGAACTGGCAAGGGTGATGTACGACCAGGCAATGGCGCTGTCCTACAACACGCCTTGGTACACAATGAACGCGCCCTCGGCCGAGCTTGCGAGGCGCATCGCGGATGCCGCGCCGGGCGATCTCAGCCACACCTTCTTCACCACCGGCGGCTCGTCGGCGGTGGAGACCGCACTGCGCTTCATGCAGTTCTACAACAATGTGCGCGGCAGGCCGGAGAAGAAGCTGATCCTCAGCCGCAGCGGCGCCTATCACGGCTCGACCTACCTGTCGGCTTCGCTCAACGGCCGCCCGCGCGACCGGCACTGGATGGACGGCGCCGACGAGCTGGTGATCAAGCTCTCCTCGCCCGATCCGTTCCGGCGGCCGAAGGAGATGAGCATCGACGCCTTCACCGATTTCCTCGTCGACCAGTTCCGCGACACCGTCGCGCGCGTCGGCGCCGATCGCATCGGCGCCTTTGTCGGCGAGCCGGTGCAAGCTTCGGGCGGCGTCGTCCTGCCGCCGGACGGATACCTGAACCGCATCCGTGAGATCTGCCGCGAGAACGACATCCTCTATGTCTCGGACGAGGTGGTGACCGGCTTCGGACGGCTCGGCCATGTCTTTGCCTCGGGCGACGTGTTCGGCCTCGACCCGGACATGATCACCTTCGCCAAGGGGGTGACCTCGGGCTATTTCCCGCTTGGCGGCGTCATCATCTCCGAGCGGCTGCTGGAGCAACTGCGCCGCTCCAACCATCCCGGCGCCCTGTTCGGCCATGGCCTCACCTACACCAGCCACCCGATCGGCTGCGCCGTCGCGCTGAAGAACCTCGATCTTTTGGAAGAGGGCGTGCTCCAGCATGCGCGCGAGATCGCGCCTTATTTCCAGGCGCGGCTGAAGAGCCTCGAGGACTTGCCTCTGGTCGGCGAGGTGCGCGGCGCCGGCCTGATGGCGTGCGTCGAATGCGTCGCCGACCGCGAGAGCAAGGATCCGCTGCAGCTCGATAAGGATGTGGGAAAGCGTATCGACGCGCATTGCCACGAGCTCGGTCTCTTGGTGCGGCCGCTGATCAATATGTGCGTGATGTCGCCGCCGCTCATCATCAGCCGCGAGCAGGTCGACGACATGGTCGCGATCCTGCGCGAAGGGATTTCAAGGACGATGGATGATTTGCGCAAGGAAGGGGTTTGGCGGGGGTGATTTGCTGATCTCCCCCACGAGGGGGGAGATTGGCAGTTCCAGCGCCTCACCTATCCCCTCGACCGCAGCGCGTCGTTCAATCCCCACATGTCCTTTTCCTGCGGTGCGGTCTCCAAGTTCAGCACCGGCACCTGCCTGCGCAGATGGTCGTGGTGGGTGCGCACGCCATATTCGAGATCCGAGAGGTAGAAGCCCCCGAACGCCTCAGAGAGCATGGATTCGTTCGACCAGACGGAGAGCTTGACATCCTCGTTCATGGTGTCGCGGTCGATGCGGTAGGCAAGGTAGCGCGCCGCCGCCTGCTCCCGCGTCTCGTCCTTATAGCGATAGATCGCGCCGCGCAGCAGCGTCTCGCCGGTGGACAGCGGGAACTCCTGATAGAACTGCACCGATTCCGGCATGATCGACAGCGCGTTGTTGGGGAAGATGCCGTAATAGATCCAGGCTTTGCGCAGATGCTCCGGCAGATGCGTCGGCTCGGGCGCTATTTTGATGTACCGGTTGACGCTCCAGCGCCGCCCGGCGTGCGGATTATAGGTGGCGAAGGACCGCGACACGCCGTTGACGAAGGGTTCGTCGAAATAGGTCGCGCCGTAGAGATCCTGCAGCGCCGGATGCGCCATGGCGACGTGATAGCCCTCGTTGTCCACGTCGCGCACCGATTTCCAGTTGACGGGTGATTTCTGGGTCCAGATGCCCCAGCACGGCACCATGTCGGCAACATTGTAATGGGCGATCTCCGCTTCGATCGGCTTCAAGAGCTCGGCCACGGAAGGCTGCGGGCCGCCCTTGCGGAAGCGGATGAAGATGAAGCCCATCCAGATTTCGAGGTCGAGCGGCATCAGGCCGAACTCGGTCTTGTCGAGTTCCGGGAAGGAGCGCGGACGGGCAGCACCCCGCAATGTGCCGTCGAGATTGTAGACCCAGCCGTGGAAAGGGCAGATCAGCGCGTTCTTGCAAGTGCCCTGGCTGTCGGCGACGACGCGGCTGCCGCGATGGCGGCACATGTTATTGAAGGCACGCACGACGCCGTCCTTGCCGCGCACGATCAGCGCCCGCTCGCCGACGACGTCCATGGTCAGATAGTCGCCCGGATTTGGCACGTCGGCGACATGGCCGGCGATCTGCCAGTGATTGCGGAAGACGTATTCCTTCTCAAGCTCAAGCAGGGCGTTGGAGTGGTAACTCCACCCCGGCAAACCTCGCCGGTCCCAATCGTTGGGGATCGCCACGTCACGGAGGTGCGGGTTCATAAAATGCTCTCGTTTTGTTGAATGCTCATTCAATAAAAGCACATTTTCCATTAAAATGCAATGGCTTGCGAAAGTGTGGAAAATTCATGGCGAGCGGGTTGCAGCAATCCGAGCCGAGAAAATCCCGGAAAATCCGAGCCTTAACCAGCGGCGGTCCAGCTTCGGATTCGCAGTTTGTGAGGGCACCGTTTCGACGCGCTTCGCGCATCGGACGATCGCGACAGCCATGCCAATTCTGCGCCTGTGTGAGGTCGCTTACAGTCCGCCGCATCCGACAGGAGCAAAAGGGACAGAAGCGATCCCGGTTTCAGTCCTGTTACATGGGCCATCGCGCCCGATCATTCGGCCGTTACGTGGTGCGGTTAAGTTCGTTTCAAAGGAAAGAAAGATAACGAAGGGAACAGCCGATGTTTGCCAAAGTCCGGATCGCCGAAGCCAGCCGCCGCTCACACGGTCCCGAGCGCAATGATCGCCGTCCGAAGCTGGCGTTGCGCCAGCGCGCCAGCGACCATCCGATGGCGATGTTCATGCTGCTGAGCGCAGCCGCCTTCGCCAGCATGGTGCTTGCGCCAACCGCGGGTCCCGCTTTCGCTTCGATCAATCCTCCGGCCAATGTCGTGGAGGGCGCGCTGACGACTCTCAAAACCGCGCGCCTGCCGCAGTCGCAGGTCGAGTTCGCCTGCAAAGG
Organism: Mesorhizobium sp. WSM3860; assembly: GCF_002294995.1. Lineage (GTDB taxonomy): Bacteria > Pseudomonadota > Alphaproteobacteria > Rhizobiales > Rhizobiaceae > Mesorhizobium. Next base: position 574,620 of record NZ_NSGF01000001.1, read on the forward strand.
GCAGAACTGGGGCGCCGAGAACGCCGAATGCCTGCGTGCCATTGCCGAACAGTCCGGTCAGCACCGGGCCCGAGCTGTGCGCATGATCGCCAATGCCGCGCCGCTGACCAACACCCCCAACGTCTTTTAAGGCTCCCCTGAGCGCACCCTCCGCGCTCCAGTCAGGCTCCCGCCGCAAAGTCGGTCGGGAGCCTCTTTTTTCGAAGCCGGCGAGGGCGCAATTTCAGATGTGGGCGCCGTTGTCGGCCGCCGCGACATCGGCCACAATCGCGAGGATGCCGCGGACGTCGAGCGTCGAGAAGGGCTTCTCCAGGATCTGCGGCCGCTGCTGCGGCGGCAGGGCCTCGATCTCCGCCTTGGCGCCGATAAGGTCGCCGGTGACCAGCACGAAACGCTGCGCCAGCCCCGGCCGTTCCGCCAGCAATTCACGGTAGATCGATATGCCGCTGGTGCCCGGCATGCGCAGGTCGGAAAACACGATGTCCGGCGGCATCTGCCCGCTCAGCACCTCGCCGGCGGACGTCCAGCTTGGCACGAGACGCGACTTGAGCCCCATGAGCTCCAATATGTCCGACAGCGAACCGGCGACGTCGGGCTCATCGTCGATGATCAGCGCATGGCGCAGCCCGCTCGATCGCGATGGACCTTCGCCGGCCTTTGCCGCATCGCCGGTAATCGCCGGCAACTGGACGACGAAGCGCGCGCCGTGCGGCAGCACCTCTTCGAACCAGATGTTGCCGTTGTGGCGCTCGACGATCGATTTCGAAATCGAGAGCCCGATGCCGGTACCGACGCCGACCGGCTTGGTGGTGAAGTAGGATTCGAAGATGCGTGAGCGGATCGCATCGGGAATGCCGGGTCCGTTGTCCTCGACGGAGAAGCCGGGATTGCCGCGCTCGCTGCGAAAGGTCCGCACCTTGATGCGCCGCTCGCCGGTGATGCCGGCCAGCGCGTGCTGGCTGTTGATGAGGAAATTGGCCGCGACCTGCGTGACATGGTCGGCGTCGGCCATGGCAAGCAACGGGCCGTTGGCGAAGTCGGTGTCGATGATGATGCCGCTGGAGCGCGCACCATACGCGGTCACTTCGAGCGCCGAGCGCATCACCTGGTTAAGGTCGGTTTCGGCCTGCTCGGTCGGATGCAGGCGCACCATCGACAGGAAGCTCTTGACGATGCGACCGCAGCGTTCGGCGGCCGCGCGCACCTTTTCGGCGCGCACCTTGGTCTGCGGGTCGGCCGCGAATTCATGCAGCAGGGTCGATTGCGCGACCACCACCGCCAGGGGGTTGTTGAGCTCATGCGAGACGCCGGCGAGCAGCGAGCCCATTGCCGCCATCTTTTCATTCTGGTGCAGTTTCTCGCGCTGGCGGTTGATCTCTTCTTCGGCGTGCAGCTTCTCGCGCAGGTCGCGGATCGAGCCGAAGATGAGCCGGCGGTCGGCAACCCGCATCTCCGTTGCGGTCAGCTCGATCGGAAAGATCTCGCCGGCCGCGTTCTGGGTCACTGTCTCCAGCCGCTGGCCAACCATCGGCGCGCCCCGTCCGGCCATGTATTCGGCGCCCGACGCATAACCCTTGCGGTAATAGTGCGGCACGATCGTGTCGATCAGATCCTTGCCGAGGATGTCACTGCGCTTGAAGCCGAACATCTTCTCGGCGGCCGGATTGAATTCGATGATGGAGCCCGCCTCGTCGATGACGATGATGGCGTCGAGCGAAGCCTGCAGCATGGTGCGGCGGATGACCTCGCTGGCATGCGCCTCGGAGGGCGAGCGCTCGATGGCGTCGCCGATGGCGAGCGCGATGATGTGAAGCGTCGCCTCCTCTTCATCCGTCCATTCGCGTTCGGTCGCGCAGTCATTGACTGCCAGAGTGCCCCAGAGATGGCCGTGGGCGAAGACCGACACCGAAATGAAGGATTTTATGCTCTGCTTCTCGAAATCGGCCCGCAGGAAACCCTCGAGGTCGCGCGTGTGGCCGGCGAAGACCTTGCCCTGGCGCTCATCCTCCTGCAACTGCTCCAGCAGCGGATCGGAGTTGATGATCGACTGCATGATCACCGTAGGCGATGCGAGTTCGCCACCAAAAGCAGGGTCGATCCAGTAGGAGGCCACCGACTGGGCGAAGCCCTCGCCCGGCAACTCGCGCAGACGGAAGAGAATGCCGCGCTGGCAGTCCAACGAACGGCACAGTGCCTCCAGTATGCTGTCCATCTCGCGCTGCCAGTCGCCTGCTTCGCGCAGGCGGCGAACGACATGGACGGCCGCCATCGCGGCGCCCTGGCGGGAGCCGTGCATTTCCGTCCGTGCGGCCTCAGCTGTCATCGTCGATCGTCATCCCCGGGCCATATCGGTAAACCATGAAATCCAGCACACAAGCCCGAAAATCGACGACGGTTTTCTGGGGGTCATGCGCCCGACCAGAATGCTACAGCGTCCATCGCGTATCCGGAAGGATGCGCGGCGCGGGAGTCAGTTGCCATCGCCAGCCGGCAGCGAGAAGATATAGCCTTCGCCGCGTACCGTGCGCAGGAATTTCGGATTGGCGGGGTCCGCCTCGATTTTCTTCCTTAGACGCATGATGCGGATGTCGACAGCGCGCGACGATTCCGGGTCTTCCACGAAGCCGATCGCCTCCGAGATCGCCGCCCGCGTCAAGAGCCGGTTGGCGCGGGTGAGGAAAACTTCCAGCACGTCGAACTCGCTCTTGGCCATCTCGATGACCGCACCATTGGCGCCGGTCACCAGCCTGCCGTCGAAATCGGCCTGGAAGCTGCCGAAATTCATGAAGCGGCGCGTGCCGGTCTCGGGCTTCGCGGCCTGCGGGGCGACCGGCTGCGGCACGCGGCGCAGCACGCTGCGGACCCTCGCCAGCACTTCGCGCAACTCATAGGGCTTGACGATATAGTCGTCGGCGCCGAGCTCCAGCCCGACGATGCGGTCGAGCGCGGTGCCGGCGGCGGTGGCATAGATGATGCCGATCTGCGTCTTGGAACGCAGCCAGCGGCCGAGCGACAGGCCGTCCTCGCCGGGCATGGCGATGTCGAGGATGGCGAGGTGGAAGGGTTGCGCCTCAAGCAGGCTCCGCGCCGCCGAAGCATTCTCGGCCGTGGCAACGTCATAGCCGCTGGCGCCGAGATACTCGGCCACCGCTTCCCTCAGATCCGGCTCGTCCTCGACGACAATGATGCGCGCCTTCACAATGGTCTCGCTCCCGCTTTCAGCGGAAAGTAGATTGGGTATAAACATGATGTCCAGCGCTCATCTTGAGTTGTCTGTGACGGAGTGGAGAAAATGGCAGCACGATCCGTCGTCGCGCTTGTGTCGGTTGCCGAAGTGGTGGCCGGCGACCTGGCCGACCATCTTGAGCGGCGTGGGCACGATGTGCGTAGGGCGCGCCAGCCCTGGGAAGCTGAGTCGCTGCTTTCGGCAGGCGGTATCGACGTCGTGGTCGTCGGTGACGACGTGACCCAGGCGGAGGGGCGCGAACTGCTCAAGCGCTATGGCAGCCAAGGCGGGGGCGGCGAGGGTGGCTCCGACTTCATCTTGATCTGCCGGCCCGCCGATCTCGTCGACAAGGTGCTGGCGCTGGAGCTCGGCGCTGCCGACGTGATCGAAAGCCCTCTCAATGTGCGCGAGCTGGCGGCGCGCATCGGCGGCCTGCTGACGCGGCGCGGCCGCAACCCCCAGGAACTGATCGTGCTGGAGAATGCGACCGTCGACTTGAGGTCGGCCATGGTCATGCATCGTTCCGGCGCCGAGGATCAGCTGTCGCCGGGGCAGGTGGCGCTGTTGAGATTGTTTCTGGCGAGCCCGCGAAAGGTGCTGACGCGCGACGACATCATTGCCGCCGCGCCCGCCGAGAATGCCGACGCTTTCGACCGCTCGATCGATTCGCGCATTGTGAGGCTGCGCCGTAAGCTCGATACGGAGACCATCACCACGATTAGGGGTGCCGGTTATCGCTTCGATCCGCCGACGCCGCGCACCGACTGAGGCGAGGGGCACCAGGTCTTTGCCTCGATCTTGCATCGGATTTCCAAAACCGCTTCGCACTTTTGGATCCGACGCCAGTGCTTAGCGCACCACGAGGACCGAGGGGCCGGACGGCATTTCGGCGCTGGCGGCGATCTCGGCGTGGGCGCGCTCCTTGAGCAGCACCGTTGCAAGCGCAGCAAAGCCAAGCAGCCCTTGGGCATAAAGCAGTGCGGACAGCACCGAAGCGGCAAATTTCGTCTTCATAACTCAATCCCCAATTCGATGGTCGTCGATGCTTCAGGAAACTCCCGAAGCGCCCGCGCCGCTGACGGAGCCCCCCGCTGCGGCGCGGGCCTTCGGTCCTCTCGGCAGCAAGTAGCCGGAGGGGCCGCGCATCGCTATCAGCCGAAGACCGACCCGCCAGAGGGCCCTCAGCCGATTGACGCGCAGGCTGGAGACAATCCAGACCGTGGCGATGAACAGTGCAGTGTGCAGTGTCGAAACCTCGCCGGAATGCATGGCGCCAAGCGCCGCCGCAGGGTTGCCGGCGACAGAGCCGGCAGCACCTAGGATGACTGCCGAGACGCCGATCCTGAGAAACCAGGTGCGAACTTTCGATTTCCTGCCCATTTTCGTTTGCTGATGTCTGTTCCCGTGGCCACGACATTGCTGCGGGCCTGTATCCGCATCATGCCGCGCAAGTCGCGTTTTGTTGCAGTTCGGTTTCCAGATCAGGAAAAACGCTTTCATATCAAAGCTATCTGCGCTCTGGTCCGCCGATTTTCGCCTACTTGGCGTCGCCGACAGCGGTCTAAGGACAGGGGTCGCTCGGAGAAGGCCGTTAACTTAGAGAAACAAAATCGAAACATTAACGCGTATTAAGCGAAATAGGCCGGAAACAGGTCATCCCGATAAAACGACCCATCGAAATTGAAGCCGGCCCGACCGGCAAAGAGAGAGGGATCGTCATGCATACCGCCATTTCAGCCAAGCTCATCAACGTCGCCGCCGCCGCGCTCACCGGTGCGGCTTTGCTCTTCGGCAGCAACGCCGCTCATGCCAACCAGGTCGTCGCCCGCGTTTCGCTCTCGCAGCAGATCATGGAAGTCACGGTCGATGGCCGGCCGACCTTCACCTGGAAAGTGTCGACGGGCGACAGGGGGCACATCACGCCGACAGGGTCGTTCAAGCCGACCCGCATGCATGAGATGTGGTATTCGAAGAAGTACGACAATGCGCCGATGCCGCATTCGGTCTTCTTCAGCGGCGGCTATGCGGTGCATGCTACCTATGCCATCAAGCATCTTGGCCGGCCGGCCTCGCATGGCTGCGTGCGCCTGCATCCCGATGCCGCGGCCGACTTCTATCAGCTCGTCGAGGCCTTCGGCCCGGGCAACACCAGCATCCTCATCGTTAAGTAACGGGCAGGGTCAAGTAGCGGGCGGATTGCCGCCTCCGGGCCAAGTTTGACGCAATTCCGGACGGAAGGCCACGGCAAAGTCGCCGAGCCCAACCGTTCTACACTTTCCCTGGAATTGCTCTGGCGCCGAAGCCGTGGGGCGACCGCCTAAAAAAGAGGCCGGGATGTTCCGGCCTCTTTTTTGTTTTTGGAGCAGTCCGTGATTGCTTCAGGTCGGCAGCGCCGGCATCAGCTTCGGATCGGGCTTCTCGGCGAGATGCGGCACATCCTTGCTGGCGATGAAGGTGTAGAACATGGGCACGACGAACAGCGTGAACATCGTGCCGACCAGAATGCCGGTGAAGATGACGAGGCCCATCGAGTAGCGGGCTGCGGCGCCCGCGCCGCTGGAGACGATCAGCGGCACGACGCCCAGCGCCATCGCCGCCGTCGTCATCAGGATCGGCCGCAGGCGCACCTTGGCCGAGGCGATGATCGCATCGCGGCGCCGCATGCCATGAATTTCGCGCTGCTGATTGGCGAATTCCACCAAAAGGATGCCGTGCTTGGTGATGAGGCCGATCAGCGTGATCAGTCCGACCTGGGTGTAGATGTTGAGCGTTCCGAGGCCGATATTGAGCGGCACGATGGCACCAAAGATCGAAAGCGGCACCGCCATCATGATGATCAGCGGATCGCGGAAGCTCTCGAACTGAGCGGCCAGAACCAAGTAGATCACGATCACGGCGGCCGCGAAGGCGATCAGGATGGTGTTGCCCTGCTCCTTTTCCTGCCGCGACTGGCCGGAATAGTCGATGAAGAAGGTGTCGGGCAGCGTTTCCCTGGCAAGATCCTCCAGCACTTTCAGCCCGTCGCCGGTGGTCACGCCTGGCAAGGGCAGGGCCGAGATCGTGGCCGAGTTCAGCTGGTTGAACTGCTCGATCGCTGCCGGCGAGGCGTTGGTCGAGATATGCACCACCGCCGACAGCGGCACCATCTTGCCATCGACGCTGCGCACGAAATACTCGCCGAGCTTCGCCGGATTGTCGCGGAACTCCTGCGGTACCTGCGGGATGATGTCATAGCTGTTGGAGTCGCGATCGAACTGCGCCACTTCGGCGCCGCCGACCAGCAGCGTCAGCGTGTTGCCGATGTCAGCGATAGGCAGGTTCAGCGCCGCCGCGCGCTCGCGGTCGATGGTGACGGTGACCTGCGGCGCGTCATAGGACATCGAGTTCTGCACGACGATGAAGCGGCCGGAAGCCTGCGCCTTGTTCTTGATCTTCTCGGCCTGGTCGAAGACTTCCGAGGGATCGCCGGTCGAGCGAACCACCATCGAGATCGGCAGGCCGCCGCCCGAGCCGGGCAGTGTCGGTGGCGCGAAGACGAAAGCCTCGACGCCGGCTACCTTGGCCAAGCGACCGGTGATGTCGGCCTGGATCTCCTTCGAGCTGCGCTGGCGTTCAGCCCAGTCCTTGAAGGCGAAGCCGACAAAGGCGCCGTTGGTGGCACCGCCGAAGGCGACCGCCGAGAACTGTGCCCGCGTTTCTGGAATGTCCTTAACAAGACCGAGGATCTGGTTGACGTAGGTCTCGGTGTAGTCCGAGGTTGCGTAGCGCGGGGCGGTTACGATCGAGAGCAGGAAGCCCTGGTCTTCTTCCGGCGCCAGTTCGGTCGAGGTCTTGGTGAACATGAAGCCGGTGAGCGCGACCAGCGCGACGACGATGATAAAGGTAACCGGCCTGTTTCTGAGCGAAGCCGTCACGGCTCGCTCGTAGACGCGTTCGACACGGCTGAAGGTGCCGTCGACGATGCGCTGGAAGCGGCCGTGCGCGCCGGCCTTCAATAGGCGAGCCGACATCATCGGCGTAATGGTCACCGCGATCAGGCCGGACAGCACCACGGAGCCGGCCAGCGTGACCGCGAACTCGCGGAAGAGCGCGCCGGTCAGGCCGCCGGTGAAGGCAAGCGGCGCGAAGACGGCGGCCAGCGTGATGGTCATGGCGACGATCGCCGAGAAGATCTCGCGCATGCCGTTGAAGGCTGCCTGCATCGGCGACATGTGGTCTTCTTCCATGTGGCGATGGATGTTCTCCACCACCACGATGGCGTCGTCGACGACGAGGCCGATCGCCAGCACCATGGCAAGCAGCGACAGAAGGTTGATCGAATAGCCTACCGCAAACAGAATGAAACAGACGCCGATCAGCGACAGAGGAATGGTCACGATCGGCATCATCACCGAGCGGAAGGATCCGAGGAAGAGCAGGATGACGAGAATAACGATGGCGACAGCCTCGCCGATGGTCTTGAACACCTCTTCGATCGAGGCGCTGATCTGCTCGGTGGAATCGTAGACGATCTCGATCGTCATGCCCTTCGGCAAGGTATCCTGGATCACCGGCACGATCTTGTGGATCGCCTCGGCCGTCGTCAGCGGGTTGGCGGCCGGCGTCGGGAAGATGGCGAGGAAGGTGCCCGGCTTGCCATTGAAGCTCACCCTTGTGTCGGTGTTGGCGGCGCCAAGCTCGACGCGCGCCACGTCGCGGAGGCGCACCACCTGGCCATCGGTCGAACGAATGGGGAGCTGGGCGAAGGCTTCCGGTGTCTGCAGGGTCGAGTGAACCGCGATCGAGGAGACCACATACTCGTTCTGGGTGTTGCCGGGCGCGGACAGGAAATTGGAATTGTTGATCGCAGTCAGCACGTCGGCGGCCGTGGCGCCGCGGGCGGCGAGCCTGACCGGGTCGATCCAGACCCGCATCGAATATTCCTCGGCGCCGAAGATCTGGACGTCGGCGACGCCTTCCACCGTCGAGATGCGCGGCCGTACGACCCGCTCGATGTACTCGGTCAGCTGCTCCTTCGTCATGTTCGGATTCTGCATCGAGATATACATCATCGCGAACTGCTGGCCGGTGCCCTTGACGATCACCGGATCCTTGGCGGCATCCGGCAAGGTGCCGCGCACGCCCTGAACCTTGGACAGCACCTCGGTCAACGCAACATCGGGATTGGAACCGAGCTTCATCTGCACGGTCACGGTGCTCGAAGACGGGCGGCTCGACGAGGTGACGTAGTCGATGTTTTCCGTCGACGCGACGGCGCGCGCGATCGGCGCGGAGATGAAGCCCTGGATCAGGTCGGCGCTGGCGCCAGGATAGGCCGTGGTGATGGTGATCGCCGTCTCGTCAACCTTCGGATACTGGCGGATCGACAGGTTGAAGATGGCCTGGAAACCCAGGAGCAGGATCATGCAGGCCAGCACCGTCGAGAGGACGGGGCGGCGAATGAAGATATCGGAAAAGCTCATTGCTGAACCTGCTTGTTCGCCGATTTGCTGGGATCAACGGTGTTGTCGACGGCAACGGACATGCCGTTGAAGAGCCGGTTCTGACCCGCGGTGACGACCTGGTCGCCGGCCTTCAGGCCTTCGACGATCTCGACCATGCCGTTATTGCGGCGGCCGAGCTTGACAAAGACCTGCGACAGAACGGGCGCCGGCTGCTGGCCGGTTTCGGCCGGCTTTTGAGCGTTGTCAGCCGGCTTGGTGCTGTCGGCGGCCTTTGCCGTAGCGGAGGCCGGCTTCGAGGCATCGGCTTGCGGCTTGGCTGCATCGTCGGCAGGCTTCTCCGCGCCGGCCGTCTGGTCTTCCGGTTTTGCGGGCGCGGCAGCGCCGGCATCAGCGGGCTTGGCCGGCACCACCACGAAGACATAGTCGCCATAGAGGCTTGACGTGACCGCCGTCTGCGGCACCGAGATGACGTTGCTTTCCTCCGGCAACTCGACGCGGATCTGCACGAACTGGCCAGGCGTCAGCTTACCCTCCGGGTTGGCGACCTCGCCGCGGATCGAAACCAGCCGGCTTGCCGGGTCGATCTTGGGGTCGATGCCGCGGATGGAGCCGGCAAAGGACATATCGGCAGCATTGCTGCCGATCCGCACCGTCTGGCCGATCTTCAGCAGCGGCAACTGCTGCTCGGGCACGGTGAAGTCGACCCGCATCGTGTCCAGATCCTGGATCGTCACAACCGAGTTGCCGGGCGCCAGATACTGGCCAATGTCGATCTTCGGAATGCCGACCGTGCCGGTGAAGGGCGCCGCGAGTTGCTTCTGGTCGAGCACGGCTTGCAGCTTGTTCACTTGAGCGGCCGATGCGGTCGCCGCCGCACGCGCGGCATCAAGCGTAGCGTCGGTGCCGACGCCACGCCGCTGCAATTCCAGCGCGCGGGTCAGCGCCGCCTGGTCGGATGCGGCCTGCGCCTTCTGCGCCACCAGATCGGCCTTCTCGACGGCGTCGTCGAGTTGCAGAAGCACAGCGTCGGCCGCGACCTTCTGGTTGGCGTGGAAGAGGATGTCCTTGACGATGCCGGCCGTCTCGACGGTCAGGTCGACACCGCGCACGGCGTTGACGGTGCCGATCGCCTCTACACCAGGCGTCCAGTTCGAAGGCTTCGCCACGATGGTCGACACTGTCGCCGCCGGCGGTTTCATGGTGGCGAAAAACTGCTTGATCGCATTGTCGCGAAACAGGTTGAAGCCGACGATGCCGGCGCACACCACGGCTAGCAGCAGCAGAATTCCGGTGATGATGAAGAAGCGCTTCACGGATAGTTCCCCTCGAGCCGGCAACCGGCAACGTCAATTGCCGGGACACATATCGACGATAAATCCCGATTTCAAATGGCGGGCGCTTTACTGTACCGTCTGGACGGTCTTGTCAATTCCATAAGGGCTAATGTAAGGGGAGGCGTGATGAAAGCTCGCAGGGCAAACTCGCGCGACAGGATACTTGCAGCGGCAGCCGACGTGGCGCGCGAAGCGGGCCCTGGAAGCCTTTCGCTCGACGCCGTCGCCAACCGCGCCGGCGTGTCGAAGGGCGGCCTGCTCTACAATTTCCCGACCAAGGCCAAGCTGATGCAGGGGCTGGTCGAGAACTATCTCAACGAATTCGAGCAGGCGCTCGAAGCGCGCATCGCCGAGACCGGTCACGAACATGCGCTCTCAGCCTATGTCAGGCTTTCCGCTGACGAATGCGAGGAGCCGCAGCCCTCGGCGTCATGGATTTTCTCGGCGATCGCCGAGGACCCGGACTTCCTGACGCCGATAAAAACGTTCAAGCGGCAGCTGTTCGAACGGCTAAAGGCGGAAACGGACGATCTCGGCTCACTGCTGATCTGTTTCCTCGCCATCGAAGGCCTGCGCAGCATGAATCTCTTCGATTCCGACGTGCTCGCGCCGGAGGAGCGCGAGCTCCTGGTTTCCTCGCTTCTGAAGATAGCCGGATAGGTTGCAGGCGTCACACCAGGGGCGGCAAACACGCTGAGACAAAGACGGCGGCGTTCACGGCGCAGTTTTCATTGTATCCAGTGCGTGGAGCGAGCGCTCACGCAAAAAGACCCGCCGGGCGTTTCCGACGGCGGGTCTTTTTGCCGAGGAAAGGTTATCAGGTCGGGTCTTCGCGATGCAGGTCGTGGATGGCGACGCCTTCGACATTGGTCGGCAGCATCAGCCACTGCTTGTGGCGCAGCGTGCGTTCGGTGTCTTCGAGGCCCATCTCCCAGTGCTCGCGCATCGAGGTGCCCGAGAACTCATAGTCCTTGGCGTGGCCTTCGTAGCCTTTGTGCTGGTAGATCAGGTGGACGATGTTGACCACGCCGGCGTCGGAATAGTCGGCGATCAATTCCTTCTCGCCCTCTATCAGAAGTTCCGGCGGAACGCGCTTCAGTGCATCGAGCAGCTTCATCTTGAGCGCATGGATGCGCTGGAAATTGTCGGTGTTCTGGCGCGTGCGGCTGGAATACATGATGTCCTTGTGACGCGACAGCACGTCGGCCATGCCGCGCGGCAGCACGCCGCGAGCGCTGAACAGATCGACCTGGAAGACCAGCGAGGTGCGGTCCTCTTCCTGGTCAAGCAGATATTGCAGCGGCGTGTTGGAGACGATGCCGCCGTCCCAGTAGTACTCGCCCTCGATGCGGATCGAGGGGAAAGCCGGCGGCAGCGCGCCGCTCGCCATGATGTGCTCCGGTCCGATGCGCACCTTGTCGGTGTCGAAATAGGCGAAGTTGCCGGTCCTGACATTGACGGCGCCGACACTCAACCGCTTTTTGCCGTCGTTCAGAATGTCGAAGTCGATCAGGCTTTCCAGCGTGTCCTTCAGCTCGGCGGTGTCGTAGAAGCTGGTAGCGCCTTCCGCCCCCGACAGCTGGAACCAGGGATTGGGATTGCGCGGCTTGAAGAAGCCGGGCTGGCCCATAGTCATCGTCATCCACGAAGAAGTGCGGTTGCGGATGTCGCGATAGATGTCGCCTTCGGGCGTATAGGCCCAGATCTTGCGGCCTGAGACCGTCTGCCAGAACTGCTCCAGCCGCTGCAGGCGACGGCTCGGCTCGTTGCCGGCGATGATCGATGCGTTGATCGCGCCGATCGAGACGCCGGACAGCCAAGTCGGCTCGCAGCCGGCGTCGGAGAGCGCCTGATAGACACCGGCCTGATAGGCGCCCAGCGCGCCGCCCCCCTGGAACACCAGGGCGATGCGGTCGTATTGCGCCGTTATTTCCTCGATGGTGGCGGCTGCCGCCTTTTGTGGGGTGCGTTCAAGCACGAGCCTTCTCCGGCTGGATTGCACTGGTCGCGGACCGGTCGTCGAGATAGTCGTGAACGACCTCGCCCAGTCCGAGCGTCAGATCGGCGGTGAAGTGGACGGCCGAGACCACCTCCAGCACCGGCAGCTTCGCGACGTCGGCCATGACATGCGGCCGAAGGTCGAGCGCGGCCGGCGCCGTCCAGGCTTCCTTCAGCGTCACGTCGGTGAGGTAGTAACGGACCAGCTCGCAGATGCGCGGGCTGCCGTCGACATGCGGGATGATCTTGATCAGAAAATTGGGCGCGGCGAGCGATGCGAGCACTTGGTCGTGGTCGGCCTCGCGGTGCTTGTAGCCGATGGTGCCGGTGGCGCAGAGCACGCTGCCATAGTGGAGGGTGCCGACCACCACTTCGCCCTCATGCACGATCTTGGGGCTGGCCAGCTTCTTGGGGAATCCCCAGAGCTCGCGGCCGCCGGCGATCGGCGCGTCGTCGTCGAGATACATGGAATGGACGTAGCCGCCGTGTTGTCCGCCGAAGCGCACGGGGATCACCTGACCGGTCTCGGTATAGTCCCCGAAGCCGGTCGAATCCGGCATGCGGATGAACTCATACTTGACCAGCGGCTCATCGATCTCGAGTGGCTTCGGCACGACGGCTTCCAGCGCCTCGCGTGTCGTGCGGTAGGTGATGATGATGTATTCGCGATCGAAGAAACGGTATGGGCCTGGCGGGAAAGAGGGGTTGGTAAGCGGCATCGCATAGGCGCGTTTCACGACGTCGGCGATTTCCAAGCTGTTCACCCTTCAGAAATGACACACGCGACACGCGCAGGAGGACTATGTTGCACGGCACCATGACAGTGCCATGTACGTCCTACGACCGCCAGCTTCCCGTCGCTCAAACTGCATCACAACATTGTAATCGCACCGAAATACGGCCATGGCATTGTTATGTTGCGACGCACAAACTATTTGCCCCATAGTCCTCCTTTCCAGCTGTTGCGAGATCTGCCATGGGTTCCCTGTCTTCGAAGAATGCGCTCGTCACCGGCTCGACCAGCGGCATCGGCCTTGCGATCGCCCGCGCCTTTGCCGCCGAGGGTGCCAACGTCACCATCAACGGCCTGGGCGATGCCGCGGCGATCGAAAAGGAGCGCGCCGGCATCGAGAGGGAATTCGGCGTCAAATGCCGCTATTCAGACGCCAACATGATGGACGGCGCGGCGGTCACCGCCATGATCCGCGAGGCCGAGGAGGCGTTCGGCAGCCTCGACATCCTGGTCAACAACGCCGGCATCCAGCATGTCGCGCCGATCGACGAATTTCCCGATGAGAAGTGGGAAGCGATCATCCGCATCAACCTGCTTGCCGCCTTCTATGCGATCAAGGCGGCGGTGCCCGGCATGAAGAGCCGCAAATGGGGCCGCATCATCAACACGGCCTCGGCGCATGCGCTGGTCGCCTCGCCGTTCAAGTCGGCCTATGTCTCGGCCAAGCACGGCATTGCCGGCCTGACCAAGACGGTGGCGCTGGAAGTCGCGCAGGATGGTATCACCGTCAATGCGATCGCGCCCGGCTATGTCTGGACGCCGCTGGTCGAGAAGCAGATCCCCGACACGATGAAGGCGCGCGGCATGACCGAGGAGCAGGTAAAGCACGATGTGCTGCTTGCCGCGCAGCCAACCAAAGAGTTCGTTACCGTCGAGGAACTGGCGGCACTGGCGCTGTTCCTGTGCTCGGATGCCGCCAAGCAGATGACCGGCACGACCCTGCCGATGGATGGCGGCTGGACGGCGCAGTAAGGCCGGCTTGTTCGTGGCGCGCAAGCCGGGCCTTGTCAGTCCCGGCGGAGCCGGCTAGCTGACCATCAACGGGCAATCGACCAGAAGCGGATGAGAAGAACGCCAACGCCGGAGATCAGCGCTGCCCAATAGAGCGGCGCTCCCAATTTCCAACGAACATCGCCAGGCGCACGTTGGCTGAGCGTGCGCTTCGTGACGTATAGGTTCAGGAGCAGGCCGACGGTGATCAGTGTGTCGGCCATCACGGCGCCATGGGGATCATGTTTATTGCCGGGCAGGCACAGGTGCCAAACGAAGTTGACCATCAGCAGGGCGACGAACAACCGGAACGCCGTCCACGGCAAAGGCTTGCTTGAGCTCGCTTGCGTCATTGTTTCGCCCCTTCGCCCGAGGGTAAGGTATCATGGCGCTGTCCAATTGTGCGAGCCTTGCTTGACAATTTGCAGAGGCCGATAGAGCATCCTGGCTAAGGGGTTCCCCGCGACGACCCCGTGAGGCGTCAGCCCAACGATCGCGTCCAAACTCTCTTCATTCAGGAGGTGGACGCCATGCCATCAACAACTCAGATCACAGTGCCGCAGCTTGCCCGGCTCGTCGGGCTGCCGGATGCACCTCGTCTCGTCGACGTGCGCATCGACGACGACTTTCAAGCCGATCCGCGGCTGCTGCCGGCTTCTTACCGGCGCGAATTCAGAACCGTCTCGACCTGGGCGGCCGAGTTTTCCGGATCAAAAGTGGTGGTCATCTGCCAGCGGGGCGCGAAGCTCTCACAAGGCGTCGCCGCGTGGCTGCGCCACGAGGGCATTGCGGCGGAGTCGCTCGAAGGCGGCTTCGAGGCCTGGGTCGCCGCCAAGGCGCCGTTGGTCGCGGCCGGCGCGATTCCGCCCCGCGATGGGAAGGGCCGCACCGTATGGGTCACGCGTTCCCGGCCGAAGGTGGATCGCATCGCCTGCCCCTGGCTGATCCGCCGCTTCGTCGATCCCGATGCGGTGTTCCTATTCGTCGACCCGGCCGAGGTGCCCCTGGTCGCGGATCGCTTCGCCGCGGTGCCTTTCGACATCGAAGGTGTGTTCTGGAGCCATCGCGGCGATCATTGCACTTTCGACACGATGATCGAGGAGTTCGGCCTGCGCAGCGAGGCGCTCGATCGCCTGGCGCTGATCGTGCGCGGAGCGGACACGGCACGGCTTGACCTCGTGCCGCAGGCGGCCGGGTTCCTCGCCGCGTCACTCGGCCTGTCGCGCATGTTCCGCGACGACCTGGAACAGCTCGAAGCCGGCATGCTGGTCTACGACGCTTTCTTCCGCTGGTGCCGCGACGCCACGGACGAGACGCATAACTGGCCGGCCGGGGGCAAGCAACAATGACCGTGCTTGCCAAAGACAGCGCTGCGCAGCCGGCCGATGTCCCGGCTGTGCCGACCTTCAGTGAAGCGACGCGGCTGTGGGCCAAGATCGGCCTGCTCTCTTTCGGCGGGCCGGCCGGGCAGATCGCGCTGATGCACAAGGAACTGGTCGAGGAGCGCCGCTGGATCGGCGAGGAGCGGTTCCTGCATGCGCTCAACTACTGCATGCTGCTTCCGGGGCCCGAGGCGCAGCAGCTTGCCGTCTATATCGGCTGGCTGCTGCACCGGACGGCCGGCGGCCTCGTCGCCGGAACATTGTTCGTGCTCCCGGGCGCACTGGTCATGCTCGCCCTGAGCAGCTTCTACATGCTCTACAACGACGCGCCGGTCATCGAGGCGCTGTTCTTCGGCGTCAAGGCGGCGGTGCTGGCGGTCGTCGTCGAGGCGGTGATCCGCATCGGCAAGCGAGCGCTGAAGAACCGGGCCATGGTGACGATCGCGGTGGCGGCCTTCCTCGCCATCTATGTGCTCAAGCTGCCGTTCCCGCTGATCGTGCTTGCTGCAGGCCTCATCGGCTGGATCGGCAATCGCTTCGCGCCAGGGCTGTTTTCGGCCTCGGCGCATGGAAAAGGCGGCGCCGCTGCCGACAGCGGCGGCGTGGTCGACCTGATGTTCGAGCGCGGCGAGCTCGACCACACCGTGCCGACCAGATGGCACGCGGCCCGCACCATCGCCATCTGGCTGCCGGTCTGGCTCGGACCGATAGCGCTGATCGCGGCGCTGGCAGGGCCGGGGAGCGTATGGGCGCAGATCGGTGGCTTCTTCAGCCTGATGGCGGTCGTCACCTTCGGCGGCGCCTATGCGGTCCTCGCCTATGTCGCGCAAGCCGCGGTGACCTCGTTCGGCTGGCTTTCGCCCGGAGAAATGGTCGATGGGCTCGGACTTGCCGAGACGACACCCGGACCGCTGATCCTGGTGCTGCAATTCGTCGGTTTCGCTGCCGCCTATCGCCATGCGGGCACGCTCAGCCCTTTGCTTGCAGGGTCGCTGGGGGCGGCGCTGACGCTCTGGGCGACCTTCGTGCCCTGCTTCTTCTGGATATTCCTCGGCGCGCCCTACATCGAGCAGCTGCGGCAGAACAAGGCTCTGTCGGCGGCGCTCGGCGCGATCACGGCGGCCGTCGTCGGCGTGGTGATGAACCTTGCGCTGTGGTTCGCGCTGCATGTCGTCTTCGGCAAGGTCGAGAGCGTCGGCTTTGGCGTCGAGGTTCCGGTCGTCGCCTCGCTCGACTGGCGCGCGGCGCTGCTGTCGGGGGCGGCGATGGTCGCCATGCTCAGGCTGAAGGCCGGCATGCTGCCGACGCTCGCGGCATCCGCGCTGGCGGGACTGGCTCTACAGGCATTGTGAATTGTTTCCGTTCGCAGCCAAGCGTGATCGAGAACTTTGTTTACAGCTAACATGTCAGCATGCTACGTCTGCCTGCATATTGATGAACGGAGAGATTCCAGGTGGGTTCGCGCTTTGGTCTGTCGGTTGCGCTCACAACGCCCTTTGATGAAGCGGGGCGGATCGCCGTCCCACTGATGACCGCGCATGCTCGGGCCTGTCTCGATGCCGGCTGCAGCAGCGTGACGCTGTTCGGCACCACCGGCGAAGGCGCTTCGGTCGGTACGGCGGAGCGGCAGGCGGTCATCGATGCCATGCTTGCGGCGGGCATCTCCGCCGACCAACTCGTTGCCGGCGTGCTGGTCGATGCGGCGGAGGACGCTGCTGAGCAGTGCCGCCAGGCCTTGCAGCGCGGCGCCCGCAACATCCTTCTGGCGCCGCCGAGCTATTTCAAGAATGTCGGTGACGACGGGCTGTTCGGCTGGTTCGGCGCCGTGTTCGCCGCGCTCGGTCCGCTGGCCCGCGGCATGCTGCTCTACAACATCCCCTCGGTCACGACGGTGCAGCTGTCGCTCGATCTGATCGGCCGGCTTCGCAAGGCGTATCCGGGCGTGGTCGCCGGGGTCAAGGATTCCGGTGGAGACTGGGGCTACAGCGAAGCGCTGCTCGAGACGCATGGCGACCTGATCATCCTCATCGGCGACGAACGGCATCTGGCGCCGGCGGTGCGGATCGGCGGCCAGGGCGCGATTTCCGGAATGGCCAATTTCGCCGCCGGCCAACTTCGCGCCATGATCGAGAGCGGACGCGACGACTCCCGCGTGGAAAGTTTCGTCCTCGAACTGCTCCGGCATCCGGTCATCCCGGCGGTGAAGGCCATGGTTGCGCGCCAGACCGGCGACGAACGCTGGCTGGCGGTTCGGCCGCCGCTGGAGCCGGTAGCCTTGCAGGAACGGCAGCAGCTTGGCGCCGCTTACGACAGGCTGCTTGCGACACAGGCAGCCTGAACCGGGGAGGGCGCTGATCGCCATGGACGACACGAGCGAACCGGCAACCCTCAGGGAGAAGGCCTATGCCAGCTTCACGCGGCATCTGCTGGCCCGCGACCTCAGGCCCGGCCAGTTCGTTTCGCAGCGCGAGCTGGTCGCCTTCACCGGCCTGCCGCTCGGAGCCATCCGCGAGATCGTGCCGCGGCTCGAGGCCGAGGGGCTGCTGACCACGATACCGCAACGCGGCATGCAGATCGCGCATATCGACATCAGCCTGATCCGCGAGGCTTTCCAGTTCCGCCTGTTCATGGAGCGCGAGGCGGTCGCGCTGTTTGCCGTCAACGCGTCCGACGCCGAGATTGCGGGTCTCAGGCGCGAGCACGAGGACATGCTCGCCCAGGCGCTGGCGCAGACCCCGACGCCGGAAATGGAAGGCAACGCCCAGAACATCGACTGGGCCATGCATGACACCTTCATCAGCGCGCTGGGCAACGAGATCATCGCCAAGGCCTACTTGGTCAATTCGGTGAAGATCAGGCTCATCCACCAGGAGCGGTTCCGCATCGACGGTCGCGTCGTGCCGGTCATGCGCGAGCATCTTGCGGTGATCGAGGCCCTGGAGAAACGCGATCCGCAGATGGCGGTCGAGGCGATCAGCCAGCACATCGACAATGCGCGCCGGCTGGCGCTGCAGATTTGAGGAAGCAAAACCGCGCCGCAATCGTCGCGGCGTAATCGACAACGACAACCGGGAGGAAGAAATGTCGTCCAATCCATTCAGTCCAACCAGGAGGCAGTTGCTCCAGGGAACCGCGGCTCTCGCCGCCGCCGGACTCGCTGGTCTTCGTCCGAGCTTCGCCGCGGGCGTCGACTGGAAGCGCTTTGCCGGCACGACACTCGACGTCAACCTGGTCAAGAGCCCGCGCAGCGACACCATCTTGAAAAATCTCGCCGAGTTCGAGGAACTGACCGGCATCAAGGTCAATGCGGAGGCTACACCCGAACAGCAGCAGCGCCAGAAGACGGTGATCGAGCTCAGTTCCGGCAAGCCGAGCTTCGACGTCGTGCATCTGAGCTATCATGTGCAGAAGCGCCAGTTCGAGAAGGGCGGCTGGCTGGCCGACATTTCCGGCTTCCTTGCCGATCCGGGCCTCACCGATCCAGGCCTGACTGAAAGCGACTTCGCCGAGGCCGGCATCCAGTTCGCCAAGGACGGCCAAGGCGTGCTGCGCTCGCTGCCATTCTCGGTCGACTACTGGATCCTCTACTGGAACAAGGAGCTGTTCGACGCCAAAGGCGTAAAATATCCCGAGAGCTTCGAGCAGCTGGTGGCTGCAGCCGAAGCGCTGACGGATCCCTCAAGCAACACCTTCGGTTTCGTCGCACGCGGCCTCAAGAACGCCAACACGCCGGTGTGGACGTCGCTGATGCTCGGCTACGACATGACGCCGCTCGGCAGCGACGGCAAGCTGCGTACCACATCGCCGGAGGCGATCGAAGCCGCCGGCCTCTATCAGCGGCTGATGACCAAGGCCGCGCCTCCCGGCGTCACCGGCTTCAACTGGGCCGAGGCGCAATCCGCTTTCCTGCAGGGCAAGATCGGCATGTGGTTCGATGGCGTGGGCTTCGCACCGCCGATGGAAAATCCGGAGAAGTCGCGGGTGGTCGGCAAGGTCGGCTATGGCGTCATGCCGAAGGGTCCCAAGGCGCATGCCGCAGGCACGTTCGGCGACGGCATCGGTGTCACGTCTGCCAGCACGAAGAAGGAAGCGGCCTATCTGTTCTGCCAGTGGGCGGTTTCGCCGGCCATGGGCGCGCGCCTCCTGCAGGCCGGCGCCGGCGTGCCGTTCCGCAAGTCGGTGCTGGAAGACCCCAAGGTGCGCGAAGGCGTCACCATGCCGCCGAGCTGGCTGGATGCCGTGGTCGGCTCAGGCAATATCAGCCGGCTGGCGCTGCCGGTCATCATCCCGGTCACCGAGTTCCGCGACATCTATGGCGTGGCGCTGACAAACATGATCGCCGGCGCCGATCCGGCCGACGAACTGAAGAAGGCCACCGAGCAATTCCAGCCGGTTCTCGACAGGAGCGAGCAAGGCTGATGTCGGCCATCGCCCCGGAACGCGCAGGGGTGACGACGCAAGCCAGCGAAGAGAGCCAGCCGATCCGGCTGGCTCCCAACTATTGGCCTTTCGTCATTCCTGCGCTCGTCGTCGTCGGCGCCGTGATCGTCTTTCCCTGGGCCTTCACGTTGTGGATGAGCGTCAACAGCTGGACGCTCGGACAGTCGCGAAGCTTTGCCGGGATGGAAAATTATCTGCGCCTGGCGAGCGATCCGCGGTTCTGGGAATCGCTCTGGCATACCTTGATCTATACTTTCCTGTCGGTGGTCGCGCCGATGTTTTTCGGCACCGTAGCCGCGCTCATCTTCGACGCCAGGTTTGCCTTGCGCGGCCTGCTGCGCGGCGTCTTCGTGATGCCGATGATGGCCACACCCGTTGCCGTGGCATTGGTCTGGACCATGATGTTCCATCCGCAGCTCGGCGTGCTCAATTATCTCTTGTCGCTGATCGGCATTCCGGCGCAGGAGTGGATCTTCAACGCCAACACCGTCATTCCTTCGCTGGTCGCGGTCGAGACCTGGCAGTGGACGCCGCTGGTGATGCTGATCGTGCTGGGTGGGCTGGCATCCGTGCCGCGCGAGCCGTTCGAAAGCGCCGAGATCGACGGCGCCAATGCCTGGCAGCAGTTCCGCTACCTCACCTTGCCGATGATCGCGCCGTTTCTGATGATCGCGGTCATCATCCGCACGATCGATGCGCTGAAGAGCTTCGATATCATTTACGCCATGACCCAGGGCGGGCCCGGCACGGCATCGGAAACGATCAACATCTATCTCTACAACACTGCCTTCTCCTACTACGACATGGGCTATGGCTCGGCCATGGCCGTGGTCTTCTTCATCGTCATCGTGGCCCTGTCCTTCATCCTCCTGATGCTGCGCCAGCGCTCGCAATGGGTCGAGACGGAGGGCAATAGATGAGCTCGCGGCTGCTCAATAAGATAGGCCTGTTCTTCGCGGCGCTGGTGCTGGTCTCGCCGGCGATCCTGTTCTTCCTCTGGATGATCTCACTGTCGCTGAAGTTCGAGATCGACAACGGCGCCTATCCGCCGATCCTGATCCCGGAGCGCTTCGCCTGGTCGAACTACGCAAAGGTGTTCGAGGAGAACAATTTCCTGCTCTATCTCTGGAACTCGGTGCTGGTGACCGGCACGGCGACGCTGCTGGCGCTGCTGATCGGCGTGCCGGCCGGCTATGGCATCGCCAGGCTCAAGGCGGAACGCTCGGCGATCGTCATCATGATCGCGCGGATGACGCCGGGGCTTTCCTATCTCATCCCGCTGTTCCTCCTGTTTCAGTGGCTGGGCATCCTCGGCACGCTCTGGCCGCAGATCATCATCCATCTGGTGGTGACGGTGCCGATCGTGGTCTGGGTGATGATCGGCTATTTCGAGACGACACCGATGGAATTGGAGGAGGCCGCCAACATCGACGGCGCCAGTTCGTGGCAGGTGTTTCGCTTGGTCGCGCTGCCGATCGCCAAGCCTGGCATCGTCGTCGCCTTCATCCTGTCGATCATCTTCTCGTGGAACAACTTCGTCTTCGGCGTGGTGCTCGCCAGCCGCGAGACGCGGACATTGCCGGTCGCGGTCTACAACATGCTGTCCTACGAGCAGGTGAGCTGGGGGCCGCTCGCCGCCGCGGCGCTTGTGGTGACGCTGCCGGTGCTGGTGCTGACCATGTTCGCGCAACGGCAGATCGTCGCCGGGCTGACTGCCGGCGCGGTCAAGGGCGGCTGAGGACCTGATCCGCCTCATTCTTTTGGAGGTACGTATGGCATCGGTAAGCATCAACAATGTGCAGAAGGCTTTCGGAGCCACTCGGATCATCCACGATGTGAGCGTCGATATCGCCGATGGCGAGTTCGTCATCCTGGTCGGGCCTTCTGGCTGCGGAAAGTCAACGCTGCTGCGCATGATCGCGGGGCTGGAAACGATCTCGGCCGGAAAGATCGCAATCGGCGAGCGCACCGTGAACAACCTCAGGGCACGGGACCGCAACATCGCGATGGTGTTCCAGAACTACGCGCTCTACCCGCACATGACGGTGGCGGACAACATGGGCTTCGCGCTCAAGATCAAGAAAGCCGATCCGGCCGATACCGCGAGCCGGGTGAAGCGGGCAGCCGGCATTCTCGGCCTCGAGAAGCTGCTCGACCGCTATCCGCGCCAGCTCTCCGGCGGCCAGCGCCAGCGCGTCGCCATGGGCCGCGCCATCGTGCGCGATCCGCAGGTGTTTCTGTTTGACGAGCCGCTCTCCAATCTCGACGCCAAATTGCGCGTGCAGATGCGCGGCGAGATCAAGGCGCTGCATCAGCGGCTCGGCACCACCACCATCTATGTCACGCACGACCAGATCGAGGCGATGACCATGGCCGACAAGATCGTCGTGCTGCATGATGGCCTGGTCGAGCAGATCGGCGCGCCGCTCGATCTTTATGACCGCCCGGCCAATCTGTTCGTTGCCGGCTTCATCGGCTCGCCCGCCATGAACTTCATCCACGGCCATATCGAGGAGGGCATCTTCCGCAGCGCCGGTGGGCTGACACTGCCGCTGCCGGAAGGCATCCGGCCGAGCGAGGCCGCGGGAAGGGAACTGGTCTACGGCATTCGTCCCGAGCATATCCGGGTGACCGGCCAGGGTCTCTCCGGCACAGTCACGCTCATGGAGGCGACCGGCTCGGAAATCTTCGCCACGGTCGACTGCGGCGGAGAGGTGATCTCCTGCCTTTTCCGCGAGCGGCTGGCGTTGAAGCAAGGCGAGAGCGTGCGGATCGAGATCGGCCGCGCCTCGGCGCATCTGTTCGACGCCAAGACCGGCCGGCGCATCTGATTGCTGCTGTCCGCGCGCGCTCACCTCGGCGGCCGCGTCGAGGCCATCGGCGACAGACCGATTCCGGCGCTGGTCTATCGCCACCATGAACATCTGATCACCTGGTGGCGGCGCCTTGGCAGAACGAAGACAAATCGGTGGCGGACGACTCGCGGCGGGCGGGTTCTTGCTGGTCCACCGGACCGACGATGCCTTCTCCTACTGGGCGATCTCGGATGCAGAGCGCACGGCGCTCGTCAGGGAAGTTCTTGACGATTTCAGGCGAAGAGGGACTTACCTACTTCTTGGCCATCAATCGCTGAACGATCACCGTAGAGATACGGCCGACCAGGATACCGATGCTGGTTACGATGGGCACATATACCCTTCCATTCCAGCCTTCGGCCTTGCAGAACCTTACAAGCAAGAGAGCCAAGGGAAGCCCAATCAGAAGAATTCCAAGAGCCTGCGGACGCTTCTTTTTGAGGCGCTCTATATGTGCCGCTTGTTCTGGTGTGTACATGTCATTAGCCCCTCCCGTTCCCGGCCGAAACATCGCGCACCAACGACGCGTCTGCAAGTAACACCCCCGCGAGGGGAGTGCTTGACGATTCGAGCGAACGGAAAGCGACGGGACCCAGTTGCAAGAAAATGCAACATGGGAGCATTGCAAAAGTCAGCCAACCCTTTGATTTAGTTGGTGATCCCGACAGGAATCGAACCTGTGACCTACAGATTAGGAATCTGCCGCTCTATCCTACTGAGCTACGGGACCACGCCGCCCGACACATAAACGCTTCGGGCCGGTTCGCCAAGAGGCGTTACCGGCCGATCGGCGCGGCGCCTTGCTCCATGGCGCCAATCGGCGCGGGGAGGTCGCCTCGGTGCAAAGCGGTCAGGCGGCCAGCGCCGTCTCCGCCAGCCTGACCCAATAGCTCATGCCGTGCGGGATGACCTCGTCGTTGAAGTCATAGGCCGGATGGTGAAGGCCGGCGCTGTCGCCGTTGCCGATGAAGATGAAGGCGCCGGGGCGCGCTTCCAGCATGTAGGAAAAATCCTCACCGCCCATCACCGGCTGGATGGCGCGGTAGACATTCGCGTCGCCGGCGACTTCGGCGGCAATATCGCTGGCGAAGGCCGTCTCTTCCGGATGGTTGAAAGTGACGGGATAGTTGGGGTCGTAGTCGACCTCGATCGTCGCGCCGAAGGCGGATGCGAGGCCAGCGCAAATGGCGCGGATTCGCTCTTCCGCTTTCCTGGCCACTTCCTTTTTCAGCGTGCGCACCGTGCCGGCGA
The DNA here is from genome assembly GCF_002294995.1 of Mesorhizobium sp. WSM3860. Lineage (GTDB taxonomy): Bacteria > Pseudomonadota > Alphaproteobacteria > Rhizobiales > Rhizobiaceae > Mesorhizobium. Next base: position 598,333 of record NZ_NSGF01000001.1, read on the forward strand.
TCTCGGCTTTTTCCGGTATCACGTTGTAGGCATCGCCGGCATGGAATTTGGTCACCGACACGACGACGGCCTCGACCGGATCGGTGCTGCGTGAGGCAATGGTCTGCAAAGCGCTCACCAACTGGCTGGTAACTACGATCGGGTCGATCGTGGCGTGCGGCATCGCCGCATGGCCGCCATGCCCCTTGACGGTGATGGTGAATTCGGCGGTCGCCGCCATGATCGGGCCGGGCTTGATGGCGAACTCGCCGACGGGAAGGCCGGGCATGTTATGCATGCCGAACACCCTTGAGATGCCGAACCGTTCCATCATGCCGTCCTTAACCATTTCGTTGCCGCCGCCGCCGCCTTCCTCTGCGGGCTGGAAGATCACCGCCACGGAGCCGGCGAAATTGCGCGTTTCGGCGAGATATTTGGCTGCGCCGAGCAGCATGGCGGTGTGGCCGTCATGGCCGCAGGCATGCATTTTGCCGGGAACGCCCGACGCGTAGGGCTTGCCGGTGATCTCGTTGATCGGCAAAGCGTCCATGTCGGCGCGCAGGCCGATGGCCGGACCCTCGCCCTTGCGGCCGCGGATGATGCCGACGACGCCGGTTTTGCCGAGGCCAGTCACAACCTCGTCGCAACCGAAACCCTGCAACTTGTCGGTGACGAAGGCGGCGGTCTGGAAAACGTCGAAGTTCAGTTCCGGCGTCTGGTGCAGATGGCGCCGCCAGCCCGCGACTTCTTCCTGCATTTCCGCGGCACGGTTGAGAATTGGCATAATCGTTCCATTTCTTTGTTGGGGCAGGCGGTTCAGGGCCGCTGCCCGGCAAGTGTGATCGTCTGGCGCTTTGCCATTTTGACGTCACATAAGGTAAATAGCACCGCATAATGCGGCCCGGGGTCGAGGGTCGGTCCGCACTATGCTGGCCATCGCGTAGCGAAATCTTACGGAGCCAGCGGCAACTACGGCAAGAGGCGATTTCGGAATTGATCATGCGGCAAAGGCATTTCCTCAACCTATTGCTTGCGGGGGCGCTGGCGCTGCCGATGCTTTCCGGCACTGCGCGCGCCAATCCGGTGGTGCTGTTCGACCTGAAGAGCGGCAAGGTGCTGGAGCATCAGGACGCCTTCAAGCGCTGGTACCCGGCCTCGCTGAGCAAGCTGATGACGGCCTATGTAACGTTCCGGGCGATCGCCGCCGGCGAGGTGGCGCTCGATTCGCCGATCAAGGTGACGAAACATTCGGCCGGCGAGCCGCCGAGCAAGATGGGCTTCAAGCCGGGCTCGGTCATGCGGCTCGACAATGCGCTGAAGATGATGCTGGTCAAGTCGGCCAACGACATCGCGATGGCCGTCGGAGAGAATATCGGCGGATCGCAGGCCGCCTTCGCCGACCGCATGAATGCCGAGGCCGCCAGGCTGGGCATGGTCGGAACGCATTTCGTCAATCCGAACGGGCTCTTCTCGCCGGACCAATACACGACCGCGCGCGACCTTGCCGTCCTGGTGACGGCACTTCGCAACGACTTCCCGCAATATGCGCCGTGGTTCTCCATCGAGGGCCTTGCCGTCGGAAAGAAGGCGATCCCGAACTACAATCTGCTGATCGGCCGCTATCCCGGCGCCGATGGCATGAAAACCGGCTTCGTCTGCTCGTCGGGCTTCAACATGATCGGCTCGGCGACGCGCGATGGCCGCACACTGGTTGCCGTCGTGCTTGGCGAAAAATCCGCCATCAGCCGCGCCGAAGCGGCGGCGAGGCTGCTCGACCAGGGTTTTGACGCGTCGACAACTGGGTCGACGACCCTCGCGGCGCTCAAGCCTTATGGCGACACGCTGTCGCCCAACGACCTGAATGACGAGATCTGCAGGAAGAAGCCGAAGGAACAGCAGTCCGAGGCAGCACCGGTCGCCGCCGCCAAGGGCAAGGCCAAATCGCCCTATCAGGTGAAACTCGATCACCCGACGCTGATCGCGGTCGGCCTTGGCGGCGCCACCGGACCGGCACCCAAGGCTTTCGTCGACCAGACCGATCAGAACTATGCCGATGTGCCGCTGCCCAGCTGGCGGCCCGACAAGCCCCTGCCGACCGGCGCCACACCTGCCGCCACCGCTGCCACTGCAGCCCAGGGGGATCAGCCGGCCAAGGCGGCAAACCAGCCATGAGCGGGCAGACGCGCAGCGGCTTTCCCATACCCGTCTCGGTTCTCACCGGCTTTCTCGGGGCCGGCAAGACGACGCTGCTCAACCGGCTGCTCAAGGACCCGGCGCTTGCCGACACGGCCGTCATCATCAACGAGTTCGGCGAGGTGGCGATCGACCATCTGCTCGTTGAGCAAGCCTCAGACGGCATCATCCAGCTTTCCGACGGCTGCCTTTGCTGCACGGTGCGCGGCGAACTCGTCGATACGCTGGCCGACCTCGTCGACCGGCTGCAGACCGGGCGCATCGCCAGGCTGGCGCGCGTTGTGGTCGAAACCACCGGTCTTGCCGATCCTGCACCGGTGCTGCAGTCGATCATGGCGCATCCGGCGTTGGTGCAGGCTTTCCGGCTCGACGGCGTCATCACGCTGGTCGACGGCGTCAACGGCGAGGCCACGCTCGATGGCCATGTCGAAGCGGTGAAGCAGGCGGCCGTCGCCGACCGCATCGTGCTGACCAAGACCGATCTCGCCGAGGCCAGCGACGTCGAGGCTCTGCGGGCGCGACTTCATCAGATAAATCCGAGCGCCGTCCTGCTCGACGTCAATGATCCCGCTACCGGGGCAGCGTCCCTGTTCGATTGCGGCCTCTACAATCCCGAAACCAAGAGCGCGGACGTGCGGCGCTGGCTCGGAGAGGAGGCGGCGCATGATCATCATCACCACGATGAGGGTCATGATCACGGCCACCATCATTACGACCACCGCCACGACGGCCGCGTGCGCTCCCACTCGCTGGTCCATGACGGGCCGGTGCCGTTCTCGGCGATCGAGATGTTCCTCGATTTGCTGCGCTCGACGCATGGCGAGAAGCTGCTGCGCATGAAGGGCGTCATCGAACTTCAGGAGGATCCGTCACGGCCGCTGGTGATCCACGGCGTGCAGAAGATCCTGCATCCGCCGGCCAGGCTGCCGTCGTGGCCGGACGGACGGCGCGGCACCCGGCTGGTGCTGATCACGCTCGACATGCCGGAAGATTATGTCCAGAGGCTGTTTTCCGCCTTCACCAACAAGCCGTCGATCGACACGCCCGACCGGGCGGCGCTCGAGGCCAATCCGCTGGCGATCGCCGGGCTGTAGCTCAGAGGTGCGGTTGGCCTAAGCCGCGCCGCCGCGCTCGACCAGGAAGCGATGGCCGCCGTCGACCGCCGCCGTCTCGATCAGCTGGTGGCCGGCATCGGCGCAGAAGGCCGGAATGTCGATAACGGCCAGCGGGTCGGTGGTTTCCAGCCACAGACGGCTGCCAGGCCGCATCGCGGCCAGGCGCTTGCGCGCCTTCAGCACCGGCAGCGGGCAATTCAGGCCCTTCAGATCGTAGGTAGCGGCGGATCCGGCCAAGATCGAGAAATCTCAGCCGCCGAACATGCCGAGCAGTTTCTTCTTCAGCTTCGAGACCGTGCCTTCGTCGGCACTTGCCGCCTGCTGCGTTTCGGGCGCCGGTTGCGCGGGAGCCGCCTCGACGCCTGCGGTGACCACCGGCTGCTGAGCCGCCTGCTTGGCGGCTTCCTTTTCGGCCAGAGCCTGCGCCTTGGCAGCTTCCTTTTCAGCCTGCGCTTGCGCCTTGGCGGCCTTGGCTGCCTCGATCGCCGCAAGCCGCTGCTCCTCGGCCTTGCGCTTGGCCTCCTTCTCGGCGTCGAGCGCGGCCATCTTGCGGCCGAGCGGGGAATCGATGCGGCCCATGCGCGTCGTCTCGCTTACCGAGCCGTCCGCATTCATCGATGGCGGGTCGATCGGTACGCGCTCGCCGCGGGCGCGGCGCTTCGACCAGTCGGAAACGATGCTGGCTTCCTTGATGCCGGCGATGGCCGGCTTAGGCGGTAGTATGCTTCCCTTGACCGCGGAGTTGAAGGCGGCGTCATAGCGCTTTTCGTAGTCGGCGTAGGCCGTTTTCAACGAATCAGGCTGTGTCATTGCCGGGCAGGGCCCTGTCGGGTCGAAGGTGGTGCCTTCGGGCGCTGCCTGATTGAAGACGTAGCGCTTCTCGCAGACGTCGACTTTCGGCGGCACCTTGGTGATCTCGAAATTGTCGTAGCCGACCTTCAGCATCTTCCAGAACTCGTAGTTCGGGTCGTTGCGGTAGCGCGCCATATTGGCGGCGGTCATGCGGAACGGGAAGGCCTGGATCTGGAACTCGGTCTGGCCGCCCTGGAAGGCATCGCGGCCGAAAGCATAGATCTGCTCGATCTGGGCGTCGGTCATCGAATAGCAGCCGGACGAGGAGCAGGCGCCGTGCACCATCAGATTGGAACCGGTGCGGCCGTTGGCCCTGTCGTAGGCGTTGGGATAGCCGATGTTGAAGGACAGATGGTAGTTCGAGCGCGGATTCATCTGCGACGGACGCACCGTGTAGAAGCCTTCCGGCGCCTGGCGGTCGCCCTCGGTGTATTTGGGGCCGAGCTTGCCCGACCATTTGCAGATGTCGTAGCTGGCGACGAGATCGTAGCGGCCGTTGGTCTTGGCCTTCCAGATCTCCAGCTTGCCTTCTTCCTTGAAGATGCGCGCCATCACCGAGGAGGTGCGCACCATGCCCTTGGCCTTCATGTCGGCGAGAATCTTATCCGGCAGCGGCTTGTTGGCCTCCGGCGCAAAATCCTTCATCGACGAATCATTGCAGCCGGCGAGGCCTATCGCGGCGACAAGGACTCCGGTGCGGGCAAGCTTGGCAAACATCGCTACGGCTTTGTCTTTTCTCTCAGGCCAACGGTCTCGGCATGGCCGGCCCGCAGGCTCAACACCAATGGACCGTAAGCCCGTTAACCTTGAAAATTCCTTACCGCAAGCAATAGCCAACCCCTCGCGGATATTTTCATTGAGCCGAATGCGGCGGCATTTTTGTGGCGAAATTGTAAACTGACGCCATAGTTTCGGCGAGCGGCCGATTAAAGCGGGTGGCGCTGAGGCAGACTCGCGTGCTTTGTTTTCATGCATGTCCTTTTCGCAAAACCGCTGCACAGTTTTGCGCGACATGCATTAAAGGCTGCGGCCCATCGCCAGATATTTCTCGCGGCGCTGCTCGCGGAAGTCGGTGTTGGCGCCGGCAAAGTCCCTCATCGTCTTGGCGATCAGGTCTCCGGTGGCGGCTATCACCGTTTCCGGCGCACGCTGGGCACCGCCCATCGGCTCGGGGACGATGGCATCGATGACCTTCATTTCGAGAAGATCCTGGGCGGTGATCTTCATATTGGTCGCCGCGTCCTTGGAACGGGTGGTGTCGCGCCAAAGAATCGAGGCCGCGCCCTCGGGCGAGATTACCGAATAGATGGCGTGCTCCAGCATGTAGACGCGGTTGGCGGTAGCGATCGCGATGGCGCCGCCCGAGCCGCCTTCGCCGATGACGACCGAGATCGACGGCACTTTGAGCGCCAGGCAGGCGGAGGTGGAGCGCGCGATGGCCTCGGCCTGGCCGCGCTCCTCTGCACCGACGCCGGGATAGGCGCCGGCGGTGTCGACCAGCGTCAAAAGCGGGATGCTGAAGCGGTCGGCGAGCTCCATCAGCCGAACCGCCTTGCGGTAACCCTCGGGCCTTACCGAACCGAAATTGTGCTTGATGCGGCTTGCCGTGTCGGAGCCCTTCTCCTGGCCGATCACCGCCACCGGCTCGCCGCGGAAGCGGGCGAGACCGCCGACGATCGCCTGGTCGTCGCCGAAATTGCGGTCGCCGGCCAAAGGCGTGAAATCGCTGAACAAGCCCTTGATGTAGTCGAGGCAGTGCGGCCGGTCCGGATGGCGGGCCACCTGCACCTTCTGCCAAGGGGTGAGCGCCCTGTAGAGATCGCGCAGCGCATCGCGCGAACGCTTCTCCAGCCTGCTGATCTCGTCGGCGACATCGACCGCCTCGCCGTTCTCCGCGAGCTTCTTCAGCTCAAGGATCTTGAGCTCCAGATCCTGCACCGGCTTTTCGAAATCGAGGTAATTGTACATGCTGGGGCGGACCGATCCGTCGGAAGGCAATGGCTGGCGGAACCCTGGAAATGCTGGCTCCGGGCGGTGGAACGTCGCCCTCACATAGCGGTATGAAGCCTAGTCGGCAAGCGGATGATGATCGTTGACCAGCCGCACCAGCCGCTCCTCCAGCACATGAGTGTAGATCTGCGTGGTGGAGATATCGGCGTGGCCAAGCAGTTGCTGCACAGCCCTGAGATCCGCACCGTTCTGCAGGAGATGGCTGGCGAAGGCGTGGCGCAGCACATGCGGCGAGATCTTGGTCGAGGCGATGCCGGCTCGCGCCGCCAAGCCTTTGAGATCGCGCGCGAAAACCTGCCGGGAGAGATGGCCGCTGTCGGATGAGGCTGGGAACAGGAACGGGCTCTCGGCATAGGCCGGCACCTCCGCCCTGGCGGCAAGCCACGCGCGCATCGCGGAGCGCGCCTTGGCCGACAGCGGCACCATGCGCTCCTTGTCGCCCTTGCCGCGCACCATGAAGAAACGGTCGTCGCGCAGCGCCACCGTCACCGACAGGCCGACAAGCTCGGAAACGCGCAGGCCCGTGGCATAGAGCACCTCGACCAGCGCGTGCAGGCGCAGCGCCGCCAGCCTGTCGCCGTCGGGCGCGGCCCCGCCCGCCTCCTCGGCCGCGCGGTCGAGCAGGCGGCCGGTCTCGGCTTCGGTCATGGTCTTCGGCAGCGGCCGGCCCTTCTTCGGGCTGTCCAGCGTGCCGGTCGGGTCGTCGCCGCGCAGGCCTTCGGCATAGAGGAATTTGAAGAATTGGCGGATCGCCGACAATTTGCGCGCCTGCGAGGTCGACGCAAAGCCACGCGCCGCGATGTCGTCGAGATAGGCGCGGATGTCGGCGGCTGCCGCTCCCGCCAGCCCGCCGCCGATAGCTTCGGAGGCGTCTTCGAGATCGCGGCGGTAGGAGGAAAGCGTGTTCTCGGCCGCACCGCGCTCGGCGCTCATCATCTCCAGAAAGGCTTCGATGCGGGCCGCGCTGTTCATTTGGCCGGCTCAGTTCTTCTTCGGATTGAGCTTTTCCGCGGGGATGCGCACGCTCATTTCGGCCTTTTTCGGCTCTACGAACATCGCCAGCGCGAACATCGCGCCATAAGCGACGCCTGCAAGAACCGCCAGCGTCACGACAAAGCGAAACAATGTCGGCATTCAGTCTTCGCCCGTCTTCTTGTTCTGCGATTCCAAACCCTGTGCCCTTATGGGACGCCATTCCGGCCAATTCAAGGACGAAGGTCTGGGCGGAGGATTTGTCGAGGAAGCTTCTCGACGGAAGGGGGCGATCAGGCCTGCCTGCGGCGGCCTGCTTGACGCAAACAGGCTTTTGATGTCGATACGGCGCAAAGAGGGTTCCGCATGAACGCGCTGCCAGCAAATCCGCCGGACGAAGGCCGTGTCGCGCTGCTCGAGCGGCTCGGCAGCCGCTCGATCGTTTTCGTCGGCCTGATGGGCGCCGGCAAGACGGCAATCGGCCGCAAGGTGGCGACCGTGCTTTCGCTGCCCTTCATCGACAGCGACCAGGAGATCGAGAGCGTATCGCGCATGACCGTGCCGGAGCTGTTCGAGCGTTATGGCGAGCCTGAGTTCCGGGCCCTGGAGCAGCGGGTGATCTTGCGTCTGCTCGAAAACGGCCCGCAGGTGCTTTCCACCGGCGGCGGCGCCTTCATGAACGCGCAGACGCGCGAGGCGATCGAGGCGCATGGCGTCTCGGTTTGGCTGAAGGCCGATCTCGATCTCCTGATGGAGCGGGTTTCGAAAAAGCAGAACCGGCCGCTGTTGAAGAATCCGGATCCGCGCGGCGTGCTGGAGAAGCTGATGGGCGAGCGCTACCCGGTCTATGCCACCGCCGACCTCACGGTTTCGACCCGCGACGACCGCAAAGAAGTCATCGCGAGCGAGGTGGTATGCGCGCTTTGCTCTTACCTCGGGATCGCGCCAATCGCCACCAGCGACGACGAGGTAGAGCCGTGAGCCATACCGAACCGGTGAAGGTCGAGGTCGGGCTCGGCGACCGTGCCTATGACATACTGATCGGGCCCGGCCTGCTTTCCGGCTCAGGAACCGAAATCGCAGGCCGCCTTCCCGGCACGCGCGCGGCCATCGTCACCGACGAGAATGTCGCCGCAGCGCATCTCGAAACGCTGCAGGCCGGCCTGGAAAAAGGCGGCATTGAGGCCGCCGTCATCACCCTGCCGGCCGGCGAAAAGACCAAGAGCTTCACCCACCTCGAAGAGGTCGTCGACGGCGTGCTCGCCGCCAAGCTCGAACGGCGCGATGTCGTCGTGGCACTTGGCGGCGGCGTCATCGGCGACCTTGCCGGCTTCGCCGCCGGCATCGTGCGGCGCGGGATGAATTTCGTGCAGGTGCCGACGTCGCTGCTGGCGCAGGTCGATTCTTCCGTCGGCGGCAAGACCGGCATCAACAGCGCGCGCGGCAAGAACCTGGTCGGGGTCTTCAACCAGCCAAAACTGGTCCTTGCCGACACCGGCGTGCTCGACACTTTGCCGATGCGCGAATTCCGCGCCGGCTATGCCGAGCTCGCCAAATACGGGCTGATCGACCGTCCCGGCTTCTTCGCCTGGCTGGAGGAGAACTGGCAAAAGGTGTTCGCCGGCGGCCCGGAGCGGACCGAAGCCATCGCGGAGGCCTGCCGCGCCAAGGCGGATGTGGTCGCCCGCGACGAGTTCGAGACCGGCGACCGCGCGCTGCTCAATCTCGGCCACACATTCGGCCATGCGCTCGAAGCCGCGACGAATTATGACGGCGCCCGTCTCGTCCATGGCGAGGGCGTCGCCATCGGCATGGCGCTGGCTCACCGCTTCTCGGCGCGCCTCAATCTGGCGAGCCCGGACGACGCGGAGCGCGTCGAGGCGCATCTTCGTGCCGTCGGCCTGCCCTGGCGGATGGCCGACATATCGGGCCAACTGCCGGATGCCGAGGCGCTGCTCGGCTTTATCACACAGGACAAGAAGGTATCGCGCGGCGCGCTTACCTTCATTCTGACTCGCGGCGTCGGCCAAGCCTTCATCGCCAAGGACGTGCCGCCCTCCGAAGTGCTGTCCTTCCTGAAGGCGAGCCATCCCGGATGATTGACGCCGGCTGGATCGCCGCAGCCGTCCTTGCCGCCGTCATCGTGCTGGCGTTTCTCTTGCGCACGCGGCTCTTCGCGGCGCTCGGCTACAGTCTGCGGCCGATCGAGACGACGGCGCCCGAGCACGATGAGCCGGACGAGAACGGTGACGACACCCGCCGCAACGGGCAGGCGCGCGAGGATCGCAACCGCCTGGGCGCGCTTTTCGAACTCGAGGAGCTCGAGGTGTCGGACGTGATGGTCCACCGCACCAACATGCGCTCGGTCAACGCCGACGATCCGCCGGAAATGGTGGTGCGCGAGATTCTGCAGAGCCCGCATACCCGCATGCCGCTCTGGAAAGGCTCGCTCGACAACATCGTCGGCGTGCTGCATGCCAAGGATCTGCTGAGGGCGCTCAACGAGGTCGGCAACGACTTTTCCAAGATCGACGTCACAAAAATCGCGTCGAAGCCATGGTTCGTGCCCGATACCACCACCTTGCAGGATCAGCTCAACGCCTTCCTGCGCCGCAAGGCGCATTTCGCCATCGTCGTCGACGAGTATGGCGAGATGGAAGGGCTGGTGACGCTGGAAGACATCATCGAGGAGATCGTCGGCGAGATCGCGGACGAGCACGATGTCGACATGCAAGGCGTCAAGCAGGAGGCCGACGGCTCGGTCGTCGTCGACGGCACGGTGGCAATTCGCGACCTCAATCGGGCACTCGACTGGGATCTGCCGGACGAGGAGGCGACGACGATCGCCGGCCTGGTCATCCACGAGACGCAGACGATACCAGACGAGAAGCAGGCCTTCACCTTCCACGGCAAGCGTTTCGTGGTGATGAAGCGCGACAAGAACCGCATCGCAAGATTGAGGATCCGGCCCGCCGGCGAAGGTTAAGGTGTGCCGATATTCAGGTGAGACCGGCCTGCAAAGGGCGGCTCCCTGCCGGTGCTCAAAGTTCCTTCGTCGAGCGCTCGCTGAGCACGGCGCCGGTTTCGGCATCCATTGCCGCCAGGCTGACGTCATAACCCCATAGGCTCCGGATGTGGCGCAAGGTCGCGTCGCGGCTCTCGTCCTCTAGCTGGATGCCGTCCTTGACCTTGTGCTGCAAACGCAGATGCCGGTCTCCCAGAAGATCCACGTCGACCACCTGGATGTCGGGCCGGCTCGCCCCCACATCGTAGCTTCGGGCCAGCGCGGACCGTACCTTGCTGTAGCCGCGCTCATTATGGATCGAGGCGACCTCGTAATGCGGCTCGTCGGCGCCGTCGGCCAGCACGAAGAGCCGCCATTTCCGGATCAAAGCGGGGCTAAGATACTGGCGGATGAAGGATTCGTCACGGTGGTTGGCCCAGGCATCGAGCAAGGTGTCGCGCCAGTCGCCACGGCCGGCGATGTCCGGAAACCAGTCGCGGTCCTCCGCGGTCGGCTCGGTCGAGATGCGCTGGATGTCCTGCATCATGCCGAGGCCCAGCGCATAGGGATTGATGCCCGAATAACGCGGATCGTCATAGGCGGGCTGGAAAACCACGTTCGAATGGTTACGCAAGATCTCGAGCATGGCGCCTTCGCTGATGCGGCCGCGATCGAAAAGCATGTTCATCAGGGTGTAGTGGACGAAGGTGGCGCAGCCTTCGTTCATCACCTGGGTTTGCCGCTGCGGGTAAAAATATTGCGCAATCACACGCACGATCCTGATGATCTCGCGCTGCCAGGGCTCAAGCACCAGGCTGTTCTTCTCGAGAAAGTAGAGCAGGTTCTCCTCGGGCAGCTTGAGCGATTTCTTCCGCTCGGCCAAGCTTTCGTCCCCTGCCTCGGGCTTGTTCTTGTCCTGCGCGGGCGGCAGCGTGCGCCACAAATCATTGTAGGAACGCTCCTCATATTCGAGGCGCTCGCGAAGGCCCTCGCGCTGCTGCTCCGATGACAGCTTCGGCGGCCGATGGTAACGGAACACGCCTTGCTCCATCAGCGCGTGGGCGGCATCGAGCACCGCCTCCACGGCCTGCAGTCCGTGCCGTTCCTCGCAGCGGGCGATGTAGCCCTTGGCGAAGTCCAGATAGCTCAGGATGCCTCCGGCGTCCGTCCACTGCCGGAAGAGATGATTGTTTTTGAAGAAATGGTTGTGGCCAAGCGCGGCATGGGCGGTCACCAGGGCCTGCAAGGCCATGGTGTTTTCCTCCATGAGGTAGACGATGCAAGGATTGGAGTTGATGACCAGTTCATAGGCCAGACCGCGCGCGCCCTTGCGGTAGAGAAGCTCGTTATAAAGGAAATGCTTGCCGAACGACCAATGCCGATACATCAGCGGCATGCCGACCGAGGAATAAGCGTCGAGCATCTGCTCGGAGGAAATGACCTCCATCTGCACCGGATAGATGTCGAGGTGAAGCTCTTCAACCCCGATCGCCTCGATCTCATCGTAGACGCGCGACAGTTTCGCGAAATCCCAGTCCGATCCGGAAAATAACAGTTCGGATTTGCGCGCCTGACTGACCATCGGCCTATGTCCCATCCGCCCGCGTTCTCACGCACTCTTGCGCAGAGCAGGCTGCCTGGCGAAGAGCTCGCGAAAGACCGGATAGATATCGGCCGGAGCAGCGATGCGCCTCATCTGGAAATTCGGCCATTTGCCGTCGACGGCGTTGTAGGCGCGCCAGAGCGACGTTCCGTTCTCGGTAGAGCCGAAAATGTGGCTTTCGCGTTCGTCGATGATTTCCACATAGGCGAAATACTGGCAAAGGCGCATGAGCTTGCGATCGAGGAGTTCTATGCAGCGCTCGGAATCGGTTGCGAAATTGTCGCCGTCGGAGGCCTGGGCGGCATAGATATTCCATTCCGCGACCGGATAGCGCTGCTCTATGATGCGATGCATTTCCTCGAGTGCCGTCGAGACGACGGTACCGCCGCTCTCGGTGTGGTAGAAGAAGGTGTGCTCGTCCACCTCCTTGGCCTCATGGGTGTGGCGGATGAAAACGATGTCCGTCCTTTCGTAGCGCCGCGTCAGGAACAGATGCAGCAGCACGAAAAAGCGTTTGGCCAGATCCTTCTCGCGCTCTCCCATCGATCCCGACACGTCCATCAGGCAAAACATGACAGCGCTGGCATTCGGCACCGGCTGGGGGTCGAAGCGGTTGAACCGAATGTCGACCGGATCGACATAGGCAATCCGCCTGCGCCGGCGTTCAAGCCGTTCAACTTCCTCGCGCAGAGCAGCGATTCGTTCGCGTATTGCCTGGTTTGGCGGCTTCGATTCCAACTCGGCGATCTGCGTTGAGATGGCGTCCAGCTCCGCCTGCTTGGGGCGCCTGAGCGCGATGCGGCGGCCGTGGCTGTTTCGCATGGTGCGTCCGACATTGACGTTGGTCGGCGCGCCGCTTGCCGTAAAGCCCGCCCGTCTTGGCTTGAAGCTTAGGATCTGCTTGAGATTGAGCTTGACCATATCGGGCAGTTCGAGGTCTTCGAAGAAGAGGTCGAGCACTTCCTCGCGCGACAGCACGAAGCGAAAGTCATCCTCGGATTGCGTGGTTCCCGGCGCCGAAGAGCCGGCGCCGCCGCCGCCAGGCTTGGGAATCAGATCACCGGGACTGAACGATTTGTTGCCGGGCAGTATGTGCTGGCGCTGCCCGCTGTCCCTGGCGTCGCTGAAGTTCGGTTCGCTGGTGCCTTTCCGGGGCATCGGAACGGCATGCTCGCGGTCGACCTCGGCGATGCGGCCTGTGCGGACATGGTCGCGGATGCTGCGCTTGAGCTCTTCCCGGGCGCGCTTGAGGAAGCGCTGACGATTGCTCAGGCTCTTGTCCTTCGGATTCAGGCGGCGGTCGATGAAGATCGGCATGGAACCCTTCGGGCTTTGGTCAGCCAGCCTTGTTCACGCGCATGTACCAGTCGACCAGCCGGCGCACCTGCCGCTGAGTGTAGCCGCGCTCCACCATACGCTGCACGAATTCGTTGTGCCGCTTCTCGGTGACGCTGTCCTGCTTGGAGCCAAAGCTGATCACCGGCAACAAATCCTCGACCTGACCGAACATGCGCTTCTCGATCACCTCGCGAAGCTTTTCATAGCTCGTCCAGGACGGATTGCGGCCATGGTTGCGCGCCCGGGCGCGCAAGGTGAACTTGACCACCTCGTTGCGGAAATCCTTGGGATTGGCGATGCCGGCCGGCTTTTCAACCTGCGACAATTCCTTGTCCAGGACCTCGCGATTGAGGATCTGGCCGGTATCGGGATCCTTGTAGTCCTGATCCTCGATCCAGGCATCGGCATAGGCGATGTAGCGGTCGAAAAGGTTCTGGCCGTACTCGCTATACGATTCCAGGTAAGCCTTCTGGATCTCGTGGCCGATGAACTCGGCATAGCGCGCTGCAAGTTCCGATTTGATGAACTCGAGGTACGCGGCCTCGGTTTCCTTCGGGAATTGCTCGCGTTTGATCGCCTCCTCGAGGATGTACATCAAGTGCACGGGATCGGCGGCGACCTCCTTGGTGTCGTAGTTGAAAGTCTGCGACAGGATCTTGAAGGCGAAGCGCGTGCTGACCCCGGTCATGCCTTCGTCGACGCCGGCGGCATCGCGATATTCCTGGACCGACTTCGCCTTCGGGTCGATCTCCTTGAGGTTCTCGCCGTCATAGGCGCGCATCTTGGTGTAAAGCGGCGAATTCTCGTGCTCGGCAAGGCGCGTCGAGACGGTGAAACGGCTGAGGATGTCCAGCACTTCAGGCGCGCAGGGACTGTTTGCCAGATCGCTCTCGCGCAGAAGTTTCTCGTAAATCTGCCTCTCTTCGGTGATGCGAAGGCAATACGGAACCTTGACCACAAGGATGCGGTCGAGGAAGGCCTCATTGTTCTTGTTGTTCTTGAATTGCTGCCATTCCGATTCGTTGGAATGAGCAACGACGATGCCCTGATAGGGGAAGGAGCCGAAATTCTCGGTGCCGTTATAGCTGCCTTCCTGGGTTGCCGTCAGCAGCGGGTGCAGGACCTTGATGGGCGCCTTGAACATCTCGACGAATTCGAGCAGGCCCTGCGTCGTCCGGTTCAAGCCGCCGCTGTAGGAATAGGCATCCGGATCGGATTGGCTGAAATGTTCCAACTGCCTGATGTCGACCTTGCCGACCAGGGCCGAGACGTCCTGGTTGTTCTCGTCGCCGGGCTCGGTCTTGGCGATGGCGATCTGACGCAGACGCGATGGCGACAGCTTGACCACGCTGAATTTGGAAATGTCGCCGGAGAGTTCGTCGAGCCGTTTGGCCGCCCAAGGCGAGATGAGCCCATTGAGGCGGCGGCGGGCTATCCCGTATTTTTCTTCCAGCAGATCGCCCATCCGGTCTGGATGGAAAAGGCCAAGCGGCGATTCGAAAATAGGGCTGATCTGATTGCCGACCTTCAGCGTGTAGATCGGGCGCTGTTCCATAAGCTTCTTCAGCCGTTCGGCAAGCGAGGACTTGCCGCCGCCGACCGGCCCGAGCAGGTAAAGGATCTGCTTGCGCTCCTCGAGACCCTGGGAGGCATAGCGGAAATATCCGGCGATGCGCTCGATCGTATCCTCCATCCCGTAGAAATCGGAGAAGGAGGGATAGACCTTGATGGTCCGGTTCGAGAAAATGCGACCGAGCCGCTCATCCTTGCTGGTGTCGACCAGATTGGGCTCGCCGATGGCCTCGACCATCCGTTCGGGCGCCGAGGCATACATGGATCTGTCTTCGCGGCAGCCAAGCAGATACTGCTGGAGGCTCATCTCTTCCTGGGCCGCGTTGGAATATATCTCCGAAAACAGATCGAAGACGTCGGATTGGTTCTCTCGCATGATATTCTGCCCTCAGAGCCGCTCTGGTTGCCAGTCGGCCAGTCGGCTCGTCTCGTATTCAACTGCCGGAAAGCATTGTGGTTCCCTCATATGAGAGAGAGCGCCTGCAATCGGGCATTGACGACTCACAGCACCCGATTCGGACGGAATGCTCACCCATGATAATTAGGTGGTGATGGCCGGGAGAGCTTCAAGGAAAATCTTAGGTTTTCCACTCACATGTCGTGGTCGGGAACGTAGAGGCAGAAGGAATGCTGAGAATTCGCGTCGCCACCGGGCTTACACTCGTGAAAGAACTCGTCACGCGAACGCTTGATCCGACTATCGGAGTAGGGAATGAGCTCTCCGGTTGAGAGCTGGTATCCATATTTCGTTTCCTTCACGTCGGCCGTGGGTGCTTGATAGCAGTCCATTCCCGAACAGCATGAGCTGTCATACTGCCAGCCCTTGGGCGCCTGATGGGCAGCCGCCGGAGCCGCAAGAAATACCGCCAGCGCAATTGCCGCAAACAGGCGCAGAGGTTCTGAACGGCTTGAGCGCCCATTGGGCGGCGCGGCTGGAGGTCGATACGTCGTCCTCATTGGTGGTCACCCGTTCGGAAGCGCCGGCCGAGGGCATCGGTTCTCCGGTCCGACTAGCAATCCGCCCAGCATTGGGCTGGGCCTGCATCAAACCGCCAGATCAGGCAAATGTTCCATGCTGCTCCCCCCGGTCGGCGTGCGCGCCGGCCCATGCAGCCGCGGCCCACGATCCCGCGGACCGGCTACGGGCAGGGGAACCAAAATAACCCTGGTCCAGGGTAGCGCCTATTCTCATATGGCGATCACCACCTTCGGGGGGACGGCGATGCGCTGACCGCCGCTGTCATGGCTTTCCTGAGGGCGACGCTCGCCTGAACGCGCCGGCACTCCTGAAACTGGATCACTTCAAAGTCGTTGACCGGACATTGCGGCATGAACACTTGTCGGCTCAATTGTCCGGCGACAATCGGACGAGAGGGAACGCGATGAATGGCGCCGATGTGCTTTGCGATGTGCTGCTGGCGAATGGCGTGAATGTCTGCTTCGCCAATCCCGGTACCTCGGAAATGCACTTCGTCGCCGCGCTCGACCGCAAGCCGGAGATGCGCTGCGTGCTCGGTCTTGCCGAGGGCGTGGTGACGGGTGCCGCCGACGGCTATGCCAGGATGACCGACCGGCCGGCCGCGACGTTGCTTCACACCGGCCCCGGATTGGCCAATGGCCTGGCCAACATCCACAATGCCCGGCGCGCCCGCGTGCCGATGATCAACATCGTCGGCGACCATGCCTCCTATCACCTGCCGCTGGACGCGCCGCTCACCAGCGACATTGAAGGTCTCGCCGCGCCGATGTCGAACTGGGTCCGCCGCGTCGCCGGTCCGGCCGACATCGCGCCGGCCGCGCAGGCGGCTTTTCGCGCTTCGCTGACGCCTCCCGGCATCGCTACGCTGATCCTGCCGGCGGACGCGGCGTGGGGAGAGGCCAGTCCGCTCCTGTCGGCCAAGGTGGAGCTTGCGGCGCCGCCTTCGGTCGACGCAGCTATCGTGCGCAAGATTGCCGGAGCCATTCGCGCCGCGCCCGGTCGCGTCGGCATGATCCTGCGTGGGCCGGCCGCGCGTGAGGATGCCTTGCAAATCGCCGGACAGATATCGGCGGTTTCGGACGTCCGGCTGTTCAGCGACGTTCTGATTGCCCGGATGCAGCGCGGCCGCGGCCGCGTTGCGCCTACCCGCGTTCCATATCCGATCGACTCCGCGCGCAGCCTTCTTGCCGACATCGATCTCCTGATCCTCGTCGGAGCCAAGGAACCGGTGGCGTTCTTTGCCCATCCCGGAAAGCCGGGCCGGCTTGTGAGCGAAGGCTGTGAAGTGATGTCGCTGGCCGAGCATGGCGAGAATTTGAAGGCGGCACTCGCTGCGCTTCGCGACGAACTGGGCATCGAACCGTCGCAGCCGGTGCCCGTCATCACGGCAATTCCCAATGAGCCGGCCCCGCGCGGCAAGCTGACGGACGACGCGATTGCACTTTCGGTAGCGCGGAAGCTGCCGGAGAATGCGATCGTGTGCGACGAGGCCGTCACCTCGGCGCGGCGCTATTTTGCGCTCTCGGCCTTTGCCGCCCCGCACGATTACATGATGGGCACAGGCGGATCTATCGGCGGCGGCATTCCAATGGCGACTGGCGCAGCCATCGCCTGTCCTGGCCGCAAGGTGCTGAATCTGGAGGCGGACGGCAGCGGCATGTACACGGTGCAGGGACTATGGACCCAGTCGCGGGAAAAGCTCGACGTGGTGACGATCGTCTTTTCCAACCGGACCTACGCCATCCTGCACGGCGAGATGCGCAATGTCGGGGTGAACGCGATCGGCGAGAATGCCAGGCGAATGCTCGACCTTGATCAACCGGCTCTGGACTGGGTTTCGCTGGCAAGCGGCATGGGGGTGGAAGCAGCCCGCGCCGACACATGCGAGCGCTTCGACGCGCTGCTCGACAGCGCGCTGTCGCGTCCGGGGCCGTTCCTTATCGAAGCGGTGATCTGAGCGGCCCCGGCCCGCTGAGCTTACCAGCGCGTCTTCTCACCAGGTGCTGCCGGCTCGATCGCCAGCGCGTGCACGCCGGCCTTCAGTTCGTCGGCAAGGAGTTGATTGACGGCGCGGTGGCGTTCGATGCGGTTCATGCCGGCAAAATTCTGCGAGACGATACGGACGCGGAAATGCGTCTCGCCGGTGCCGTCGAAGACGCCCTCGTGGCCGTGCTCGACGTGGTGATGGCCGGCGTGAAGATGGCTTTCGTTGATGACGGTGAGCCTTTCCGGCGAAAATGCCGCCTTCAGCTTGTTTTCCATCGTCGACTGTATGGACATCGGGGCTTCCCTTCACCACATCTGCGGTACCGCCGCAAATCTGCGCTTTCGACCGCTTTAAGCCGCGATTCAGCGGTTAGGGCGATCATCGGCGAAATGTCAATTCTTGTTTCGCCGTAGCGAACAGCCCATAAATGGGTGAGGATGAAACCATATCCCAAATATTTCGAGAAAATTCGCATCCGGCCGGAAAAGGACGCGGAGCTGAAGTCGCGCGCGCCGATCTGCCAGTGGGACGGTTGCAGCGAGGCCGGTACGCATCGCGCGCCGGTCGGGCGCCTGAAGGAAGGCGAGTATTTCCGCTTCTGCTTTGAGCATGTGCGCGAATACAACAAGAGCTTCAACTACTTCTCGGGCGTGTCGGACAGCGAGATCGCCCGCTTCCAGAAAGAGGCGCTGACCGGACACCGGCCGACCTGGCGCATGGGTGCCAATGGCGGCGGCATGCGTTCGGCACCCGATTTCGCGCAGCAGCGCTCCGGGCGTGCAGGCTACTACAATCGCATGCGCGATCCCTTCAATCTGTTCGGCGGCGGAACGCGCGAAGTGCGCGAGCGCAAGGCAAAGCCGCTTGAGGCCAAGGCGCTGGAAACGCTTGGCCTTGATACAAAGGCGACTGGCAAGGATATCAAGGCGCGCTATAAGGAACTCGTAAAGCGCCACCATCCGGATGCGAATGGCGGCGACAGAGGTTCGGAAGACCGGTTCCGCGATGTGCTGCAGGCCTATCGCGTGCTCAAGCAAGCAGGATTGTGCTGAGCGACCCTATGGTCCATGTCGTTTTCCAACTTTCATAAGGTTGGAAAAGGCTCTAAGACCGCCCCCGAACAAAATCGATTGCCGGCGAAACGCGGCGTTTCGCCAGTGGAGACGTTGATAGAGATGAACAAGGTCGATCGCGACATCGCCAACCTGCCCGATACGACGGTGCCGGTGAAGGAGAAATTCGGCTTCGACTCCAAGATGGTGGTTCCGGCCTATTCGGCGGCGACCGAGCACGTGCCCGACATCGACCCGGACTATCTGTTCGACAAGGCGACGACTTTGGCGATCCTCGCCGGCTTCGCCTACAACCGCCGCGTCATGGTGTCGGGCTATCACGGCACCGGCAAGTCCACCCATATCGAGCAGGTCGCCGCGCGCCTCAACTGGCCCTGCGTGCGCGTCAATCTCGACAGCCATGTCAGCCGCATCGATCTCGTCGGCAAGGACGCCATCGTCGTCAAGGAAGGGCTGCAGGTCACGGAGTTCCGCGACGGCATCCTGCCCTGGGCCTATCAGCACAACGTGGCGCTCTGCTTCGACGAGTACGATGCCGGCCGCCCGGACGTGATGTTCGTCATCCAGCGCGTGCTGGAATCGTCGGGCCGGCTGACGCTGCTCGACCAGAGCCGTGTCATACGCCCGCATCCGGCCTTCCGCCTGTTCGCCACCGCCAACACGGTGGGGCTGGGCGACACCACCGGCCTCTATCACGGCACGCAGCAGATCAACCAGGCGCAGATGGACCGCTGGTCGATCGTCACCACGCTCAACTACCTGCCGCACGACAACGAGGTGTCGATCGTGCTGGCCAAGGCCAAGCACTATCGCGACAGCAAGGGCAAAGAGATCGTCAACAAGATGGTGCGCGTCGCCGACATGACGCGCTCGGCCTTCATCAATGGCGACCTGTCGACGGTGATGAGCCCGCGCACGGTCATCACCTGGGCCGAGAACGCCGAGATCTTCGGCGATATCGGCATGGCGTTCCGGCTGACCTTCCTCAACAAATGCGACGAGCTGGAGCGTTCGGTGGTCGCCGAATTTTACCAGCGCGCCTTCGGCGAGGATCTGCCGGAGAGCGCCGCCAACGTGGTGCTGGGCTAGGCGCGTGCCGGAAGGCTTGGCCTTTCGGACCAAAACGCGCAGGGAATGATCGATGGCGGGTCCAGGCGACAATACGCGCAACAAGCCGAAGAACGGGTCTGAAGCGGACAGCTTCAAGCGCGCCGTCACCGTCTGCATGCGCGCCGTTGCCGGCGACAAGGATCTCGAGGTCGGTTTCGCCAAGGATCGGCCGGCGCTGGCGGGCAACCGCGCCCGCCTGCCCGAACTGCCGAAGAAGGCTTCCCGCACCGATATCGCGATCACCCGCGGCATCGGCGATTCCATGGCGCTGAAGCGCGCCTGCCACGATCAGCGCATCCACTCGAAGCTGGCGCCGGAGGGCAAGCTCGCGCGGGCTATTTTCGATGCCGTCGAGCAGGCCCGTGTCGAGGCGATCGGCAGCCGCGCCATGCAGGGCGTGGCCGACAATATCGGCTCGATGCTCGAGGACAAATACGCCAAGGCAAATCTCGTCGACGTCAAGGACAAGGCCGACGCCCCGCTGGAAGAGGCGGTGGCGCTGATGGTGCGCGAAAAGCTCACCGGCCGGGCCGTGCCGAACAGCGGCGAGCGAATGGTCGATCTGTGGCGGCCCTGGGTCGAGGAAAAGGCCGGCAGCGACCTCGACGGCCTGTCGTCCAAGCTCGATGACCAGCAAGCCTTCGCGCGCATCGTGCGCGACATGCTCGTCTCGATGGAGATGGCCGAGGAGCTCGGCGACGACCAGGAGACGGAAGACTCCGAGGATAACGAGGAAAACGAGCAGCAGGGCGAGGAGCAGAGCGAGGAAGGCGGCGAGGACGATTCCGGCTCCGAACAGTCGCAGTCCGAGGACGCGGAGGCTTCCGCAGACGAGGAAGAGTCGGCCGAAACGGAGGCGACCGACGCCACATCGGACGACCTTTCCGACGAGGATGATTCCGATGCCGAGACGCCAGGCGAGGCGCGTCGCAACGACAATCCCTTCCTGAACCTGCCGAAAGACATCGACTACAAGGTCTTCACCACCGCGTTCGACGAGACGGTCGGCGCCGAGGACCTTTGCGAGGAGGAGGAGCTCGACCGGCTGCGCGCCTTCCTCGACAAGCAGCTCGCCAATCTCTCCGGCGTCGTCGGCCGCCTGGCCAACCGGCTGCAGCGCCGCCTAATGGCGCAGCAGAACCGTTCCTGGGACTTCGACCTGGAGGAAGGCTATCTCGATCCATCCAGGTTGGTGCGCGTCGTCATCGATCCGATGCAGCCGCTGTCCTTCAAGCAGGAGCGCGACACCAAGTTCCGCGACACGGTGGTGTCGCTGGTGCTGGACAATTCGGGCTCGATGCGCGGGCGGCCGATCACGGTTGCCGCGACCTGCGCCGACATCCTGGCGCGCACCCTGGAGCGCTGCGGGGTTTCGGTGGAAATCCTCGGCTTCACCACACGTGCGTGGAAAGGTGGGCAGGCGCGCGAGAAGTGGCTGAAGGACGGCAAGCCGCCGAATCCGGGCCGGCTCAACGATCTGCGCCACATCATCTACAAGTCCGCCGACCATCCGTGGCGGCGCGCCCGCCGCAATCTCGGCCTGATGATGCGCGAGGGCCTGCTCAAGGAGAATATCGACGGCGAGGCGCTGCTTTGGGCGCACAACCGGCTGATCGGCCGGCCGGAACAGCGCAAGATCCTGATGATGATCTCGGACGGCGCGCCGGTCGACGATTCCACGCTCTCGGTCAATCCCGGCAACTATCTGGAGCGCCATCTGCGCGCCGTGATCGACCTCATCGAGACGCGCTCGCCGGTGGAGCTTTTAGCCATCGGCATCGGCCACGATGTCACGCGCTACTATCGCCGCGCCGTCACCATCGTCGATGCCGAAGAGCTGGCCGGCGCCATGACGGAGCAATTGGCATCGCTGTTCGGCGAGGAGAACGCGCGCGACACGCGGCGCGGTGGCTTGCGGCGCGCCGGATGATCTTCTCGCGGGGCGGATTCCGGCGGACGGCTGTTGTTTGCGCGCTGGTCTGTTCGGCCGCCTCTCCGGTCTTCTCCGAGGGAGGCGCTGCGGTCGAGACGATCGAAGTTTCAGCGCGGCCGATCACCGAGTTCCATATCGGCCGCGACCGGAAACAGTTCGGGCCGCTCGAGTTCGTCGGCGGGCTGGAGATGACCTCGCCGTCGCGCGATTTCGGCGCGCTGTCGGCTTTCCGCTTCCTCAAATCAGGCAGCGATTTCATCGGTGTCGCCGATACCGGCTTCTGGTTCTTCGGCACCATCACGCACGATGCCGACAAGCGCCCCTTGGGCGTGTCGAATTTCCGCATGCAGCAGATGGTCGATGCCTCGGGCCAGCCGATCGAGAAGAAATGGGAGGTCGACGCCGAAGGCCTCGCGGTCAAGGACGGCATCGCCACCGTCGGTTTCGAGCGCGACCAGCGCGTCGTACAGTTCAAGGTCGAGCCGGACAATATGAAGGCGCCGTTCAAGACGCTCGACTATCTGGTCCCGGCCCGGGAGCTGCGCCAGAACCGTGGCTTCGAGACGGTCACGCACGCCAATCCCTACGGCCAGCACGAGGGCGGCCTGGTCGTGGTGTCGGAAAAGAGCCTCGACAAGGCCGGCAACATCTATGCGGCCATCATCGAGGGCACCGAGGAAGGGCGTCTTCACCGTCAAGCGCAACGGCAGTTTCGACATCACCGACGGCGCCTTCCTGCCCGATGGCGACCTGCTTCTGCTCGAACGCAGCTTCTCGATGGCGCGCGGGGTGAAGATGCGGCTGAGGCGTATCTATGGCGAGAGCATCGAGAGGGGCGCCGTCGCCGACGGCCCGGTGCTGATCGAAGCCGATATGGGCTACCAGATCGACAATATGGAAGGGCTCGACGTATGGACCCGCGACGACGGCGCGCTGATGGTGTCGCTGGTGTCGGACGACAACCAATCGATCCTGCAGCGGAACCTCTACCTGGAATTCATCCTGCACCAGGACTGAGCGGTGTTTGGTTTTGTCCAATTCGGGACGGAAAAACCGCTGCGTATTTTCCCGAAATTGCCCACCTCAGCGGACTTTATAGATCTCGACCGGCTTGCTCGCCGTCGCGCTGTCCAGTTCCAGCCAAGCGGGAACGTCCCGCTTCAGCAGCCGCGCGGCCAAGCCCGTGGGAGCTTGGGCGGCGAGGGAAAGCTCTTCCGAATTGCCGCGGCATATGGCGACCAGCCCGACATGTTCGCGCTCGATGATGGCGCGGGCGGCATCCGAGGTTCCCATGAAGGCGTCGAGCATGGCGAGATTGCCGCCGACATTGCGATGATACGGGCCGGCCAACGCCCTATGGCCGGTAAACATCAAGATGGCGGCGCCGAGATTGGAGGACGCGAGCACCGTCGTTGCCGGCATGCCGGCCAGGTCGCTGAAGTCTGAGGCCTTGCCGCAGGTCAGTGCATGATCGGCATCGGAATTGATCGCTGTGGGTGCCTTTTGAACCGCGGACTGCGCGGCGACGGCGACGCCGGCCCAGGTCGCGTTGAGCGACACCAGCCATGCCGCCGCGATGCGGGTGGAGACGCGCCACGACTGCGCGGCGCTTGCCTGCAGGCGAACCCCGGCGATCCAGGTCGAGAGCGGCAGCACCGCGAAGGCAACCGAGAAGGTCGAGCCGCGGACCTGCCAGAGACTGACGATGAAAGCGACGATCAGCAGCACGGCGGTAAGGGCTTCCTCGCGGCGCAGGCGGCGGCTGCGCAGCTGAAGGCCAATCAACAGGATTGCGATGAAGGGCGTCACATAGCGCGCCGCCATCAGCTTCGGCTCGTTGACGGCCACGCTGAGGAAGGGCTGCGCCTCGACGACGTCGTTCAGCCAATAGGTGCGAATGCGCTCATCCATGCCGGCATAGGGCGAGGCCAGGCATTGCGGGAAGAACAGGAGCGCCACGGCGGCAATTGCAACGGCCAACGCGGACATTGAGAGGAACCGCCTCTTAGCCGTGGACTGTCCGGATAGGCCGGAAATCACGGCGAGGCCGAAGCCTGACAGCGCCGCGATGACGACCTGGAAAGCCGAGAAGGCGTCGCACTGGGCCACGCCCCAGGCCGACGGCGGTATGGTGGCAACGAGAACCACCAAGGCTATCGCGGCAAAGCCGATGCCGAAGCCGCGCGCGGTCTGGCGCTCCCTTTCATCGAAGATGAAGAGCACGGCGGCGCAGGCGCCTAGTGCGGCCACATAAGGCGCCGTCTCCATGCCGACGGCAAGGGTGAGGCCTGCGCACAGGCCGGACAGAAGGGCGGCTGACCGCCGAAAGGGGGCCTCCGTCATGAGCCAGAGACTGGCTGCCGTGAGCAGGAGCTGGACGTTGTGGTGGTCGAGCGCGCCAGGTTGGAAAATGCCGAGAAAGAACAGCGCCGCAGTGGACAGGACCAGCGCAGGCATCCCCACGTCCGTACCGGCGAAACGCCGGGAGGCGCGCAGGATGACGAATATGGTGAGTCCATAAAGGGAAAGCGGCCAGATGATCTGCGCTGCCCTTTCAGCGGCAGCCGTGCTGGCGCCCAGCGCATGGAAGGTGAAGATGATCAGCGCGATCGGGGTGTCGACCAGCCGCGACCAGTGCATGACGAAGCCGCCGGTCAGGCCCATCCTATACTGATGAAGATCGAACCAGCCCTGTCCAGCCAAGAGGTCGCGAACTTCGACCAGCCTCAGCATGCTGTCATTGTCGGCGCCAAGGTCCGCGATCGTCGGGAAGCCGGAGATCGCATTGATCGCCAGCACGAGCAGCGTCGCGCAGAGCGCAAGCAGAAGGTCATGTTTCCAACCGGTGCCCTGGATGGTCATGCTGATGGCAATGTCCTGGATCGTTTTCGCGATCCTGCACCAATGACCGTAACAAAGCGTAAAGCCGCGAAAGGCGGCTCCAAGGGTCAGGCGATGGCCGGCTGGCTCCAGCGGGCGGCAAGCAGCCGGTAGGGGATCAGCGCCACCACCGCGATAATCAGCTTGACCGAGAGATCGCCCAGCGCCCAGGACACCCAGCGCATGGTTTCGACAGGCAGCACGCCCATCAGCGGTGCCGTCTCCAGCGCGAAGCCGTCGTTCGGCCCGACAAAGGCGAAGGCGGCGGAGAAGGCGACGCCGAAGAACACCACCGTGTCGAAGACAGAGCCGACCAGCGTGCCGACGATCGGCGCGCGCCACCAGCTTTGCCGGCGCAGACGGTTGAACACGGTTACGTCGAGCAGCTGCGCGGCGAGGAAAGCGGCGCCGGACGCGGCCGCGATCCGCACCAGCCGGTCAGCGGCGGTCTCGAACGCGATCAGACCGTGGCGGAACAGGAGGGGCGGAACGAGGATCGAGCAGATGACCGCCGTCATGAAGCCGACGAAGACCACCTTGCGCGCCACCGCCGGGCCGTAGCGGCGATTGGCAAGGTCGGTGACCAGGAAGGAGAAAGGATAGGTGAAGGCGCCCCAGGTGAGCAGGTCGGCCAGCGACAGGCCGCCGATCTGGCCCTGCATCGGGAACTGGACAAGGATGTTGGATGCGACGACGACAAGCGCCATGGCGGCCACGAACGGCAGGTATCGTGAAACGAAGTTCATTTTTTTATCCTGGGTAATGGAACCAGCTGAGCGTCATGACGGCGCTCACTGTCCGAGCACCAGTTTGGAGCCGGTGCTCGAAGGCGGTCGTCCCCCGCCTGAAAGGGTGCTTTAGGCGGCCGACTGCTCGGCGAGCTTCTTCGCGATCTGCTTCTTCAGCAGGCGAGCGCGCTGCGACAGCTCCTTGGCGTCGGCCTTGGCCAGGAATGCGTCGAGGCCGCCGCGATGCTCGACCGAACGCAGCGCGTTGGCCGAAATGCGCAGGCGAACGTTCTGGTTCAGCACTTCGGAAATCAGCGTCACATTGACCAGGTTCGGCAGGAAGCGACGCTTGGTCTTGTTGTTGGCATGGCTCACATTGTGGCCGGTCTGGACTGCCTTGGCAGTGAGCTCGCAGGTGCGGGACATCTTGTCTAACCTTCAGTTCTAAACCTGCCAAACCATTCTGCCCGCGCCAGGCGGCGCGCGGTCTCGGTCAGGCGGCCTTTGGAAAAGTTGGCGTTCCTTAGTTGCATTTCGTCACTACGTCAAGCTCCGGCACCTACGCGGCGGCCAAGCTCGCTCCATATAAAGGCCGGAATTCGTCGTATAAGCCCTTCGCGAAGGGATTGCCAGGCTGGAACCGTTGCGTTTCCGCCAGTTTCAAGGACCTGCCGCCGCCATGCTTCGCCCATCCCATGCCCTTGCCGCGCTGCTCGCCGTCGCTGTGCCTACGACCGGCTTCGCCGCTGCCTCGCCGCAGTCCTTCAAGGGTGAGTATACCGTGTCGTTCCTGGGCCTTTCGGTCGCCAGGGCGACGTTTTCGAGCCGTTACGACGGCGACACCTATGCGATCAACGGCACCGTCTCGGCCGCCGGCATCGCCAAGCTGTTCGACGATACGAAAGGCACGATCTCGTCGAAGGGTACGATTTCGGGCCAGCAGATGCGGCCGCGGGCCTTCCGGGCCGACTATACTTCCGGCAAAAAGGCATCGGTGGTCGACATACGCTTCGCCGATGGCGACGTCTCCTCGACGAAGGTCGTTCCGGAGCCCGGCAAGCGCGATCCCAAGAATTGGGTGCCGGTCGGCTCCGGCGACCTGAAATCGGTGGTCGACCCGATGGCGGCGACCGTCGTCCATGCCGACAGCCTGGACAAGGTCTGCGGGCGGACCGTCAAATTCTACGATGGCGAGATGCGCGCCAACCTGTCGCTGACCTATGCCTCGAAAGGCTCGATCTCGGTGCCGGGCTACAAGGGCGACACCGTCACCTGCAAGATGGGCTTCGAGCCGGTGGCGGGCTATCGCAAGGGCCGCAAGGCGCTGGACTTCCTGAAGAACAAAAGCCGCATGATGGTGACATTTGCACCCGTCGGCCAATCCGGCGTATATGCGCCGATCCGCGCCACGGTCGGGACCCAGATCGGCCCGTTGACCATCAGCGCAAGACGGTTCGAAGCAGCCGAATAAGTTGGGCGCCACCGCGCGCCGCCGGGGATAGGCATGGGGCGCGCAACACTGATCGACATCCAGGTGCTGGGGGCGGCAAGCTGTGCCGCGCCGCTTTTGTCGACACTGGTGCTGATCGCGGCGGGCGTTGCCGAGCCGTCGCTGCGCATCGTCACGGCCTGCGTGCTCATCACCGGCGGAGCGGCGCTCGCCGCGAAGTCGCTCTTGCTGCGCAAGGCGACGACCGGCGGAGCGCGCGCATGATGCCGTTTCCGGGCGGCATCGACGCCAATCCGAATGCGACGCTTTTGTTCTCGATCGCCGCCGCCGCGATCTATGTTTTTGCGCTCGAGCTGTCGCCGCGCCTCGCGCGTTCCGCCGCGAAGACGCTGGCCGTCGCCTTGCTGGCGGCGCTCGCCGTCATGCAGGGCGGTCCGCCGCTGCTCGTCGCAGCGTTGGCGCTCAGCGCCGCCGGCGACGCGTTCCTCTCGCAAGACGGTGAAAAGGCCTTCCTTGGCGGGCTGGCGAGCTTTCTTGCTGCGCATGTCGCCTATGTCGCCTTGTTGCTGAACGCCGGTGGCGGAATCGGTCTTCTCACCGCCGAGTCCTGGCGCGGCGCCATTGCGCTGGCGCTGGCGGTTTTCGTTATCGTGATGGTCGGCGCCCTCTGGCGGCGCGTCGGACCTGCCCTGCGCGTTCCGGTCGCCGTCTATGCCGGGGCGATCCTCGCCATGGGTGTTTCGGCGCTTACGACCTTCCTTCCCTGGGTCATCGCCGGAGCCGTGCTTTTCATCATATCGGACGGGCTGTTGGCGGCAGAGCGTTTCCCGCTGGCCGCGATCTCGCCGCATCGCCTCTGGATGCGCTACGCGGTCTGGGTGCTCTATTATACAGCCCAGCTGGGCATCACGCTTGGTTTCCTGCTGGCTTAGGCTGTTTTCGGCTGCCAGCCCGGCTCGGCCAGCTCGAAGGCGGCGAAATCGAAGCCCGGTGCCACCGTGCAGCCGACCAGCGTCCATTCGCCGAGGCTGCGCGCCGACTGCCAACAGCCGGCCGGGACCACGATCTGCGGCCGCTCGCCGGCGGCGAGTGCCGCGCCCAATAGATGTTCGACGACGGTGCCGGAGCCTTCCTCATGCATGGCGAGCGCCAGCGGCGCGCCGGCATAGAAATGCCAGACCTCCGCCGCGTCCTTGACCCGGTGCCAGGCCGAATGCTGGCCATGCTCCAGAAGGAAATAGATCGCGGTCGAATGGCCGCGCGTGCCAGCCTCCGCGTCGCGAAACGTCTCGGCATACCAGCCGCCCTCAGGGTGCGGCTCGAGGCCGAGCGTGGCGATGATTTCGGCGGCGCTGGTCACAGGAGCGCTCAGAAATTATCCTTGCGCTTGCGGATTTCGGCGAACACGTCCGTATCGCTCGCCCTCTCCATGCCGAGATGCCTGCGGATCGCCGGGTCATGCGAGCGCAGGAACGGATTGGTCGACAGTTCCTCGCCGATCGTCGTCGGCAGCGTCGGCTTGTTGTCGGCGCGCAGCTTCTCGATCCTGGCGGCGCGCTCCTTCAAAGCTGAATTGCTGGGGTCGACGGTCAGCGCGAAACGCGCGTTGGCCAATGTGTATTCGTGGCCGCAATAGATGACGGTCTCGGCCGGAAGGGCGGCAAGCTTCTTCAGCGATTCGTGCATCACCGGCGGCTTGCATTCGAAGAGCCGGCCGCAGCCCAGGGCAAACAGGGTGTCGGCGGTGAAGGCCACCTTCGAGGCCGGCAAATGGTAAGAGACATGGCCGGCGGTATGGCCAGGCGTCTCGATGACCTCGATCTCTTCCTCGCCGAGGCGGATGACGGAACCTTGGCTGACCGTCTCGTCGATGCCGGGGATCTTCGCCTTTTCCGCCTCGGGTCCGACGATGGTGAGCTTGAAGCGCTCCTTCAGGGACAGATTGGCCTCGACATGGTCGCCATGATGATGCGTGGTCAGGATCATCGTCGGGGTCCAGCCGGTGCGCTTGATCGCGGCCAGGATCGGCGCTTCTTCCGGGGCGTCGATGATCGCCGTCTGCCCGCTTCTGGGGTCATGCACCAGCACGCCGAAATTGTCGGTGCGGCACATGAACTGTTCGATTTCGACCGGCATCTCGTCGCTCTCCGTTATGGCCGCAGACATAGGGCGCCCGGCCGCCGCTGTCATCCGCCTTTGTTGAACTCGCCGGATATCGCGGTTACCGTCCGGCGCATGCATTCCGATATCGTCGATCTCCGGTCCTTCTATTCGACCACGCTCGGGCGCCTCGCCGAGCGCGCGATCACCATGTCGCTGTCGTCGATATGGGCGACCGTTCCGAACGAACGCCTGGTCGGCCTCGGCTACACGCTGCCGTGGCTGGAGCGGTTCGGGGCCGATGCCGAGCGCGTCTTTGCTTTCATGCCGGCGACGCAAGGGGCGGTGGTCTGGCCGGCGACGGGACCGACGGCGACGGCGCTGGTCTTCGACGAGGAGCTGCCGCTGGTCGATTCCTGCATCGACCGCATGCTGCTCGTCCACTCGCTCGAACATGTCGAAAATCCGCGCGAGACGCTGAACGAGATCTGGCGCGTGCTGTCGCCGGCGGGCAGGGTCGTCATCGTCGTGCCCAACCGGCGCGGCGTCTGGGCGCGTTTCGAGCACACACCCTTCGGCAACGGCCGGCCGTTCTCGCGCGGCCAGCTCACCGAATTGCTGCGCGAGGCCAATTTCACGCCGGCCGCATGGTCGGACGCGCTGTTCTTCCCGCCATCGCCGCGGCGCTCCATGATGCAGTTCCACAACGTGCTGGAGCGCGCCGGCCGGCGGCTCTGGCCGATCTTTTCCGGGGTCATCGTCGTCGAAGCGCAGAAGCGGCTCTACCAGGGCGTGCCTGTCGCGCAGCGCGCCTCGCGCCGCGTCTTCGTGCCGGTGTTCTCGCCACAGGGCGCAACGACGCTCGGGCGCCGGGCCGCCGGCCCAGTGCCGCCGGGCAGGCGGATGACGCGTTCGTGATCGGGGCCAAGCCTTGCGTCGCATGGCGATCGTCACCCTATCTCAGGGGCGGGTTCGGAGTGCGGCATCGACGCCGACGACCGTTCCCGACAGCAGGGATCTCGCATATGGATGACACGCCCAGTATCGAACAGGCTGCGTTCTCGGTCGAGTCGAGCAGCCTCTCAGACCAGCTGGCGGCGATCAGGCTGGGGCTGAAGATATCGCCGGTGCGCAGGCGGCTCCTGTGGGCCTCGATCGGCATTGTCGGCGTCATCGTCGCGACCTCGATCGGGCAGGTGCTGCTCAACCGCTGGAACCAGCCTTTCTACGATGCCCTGGCGCGGCGCGACCTGCCGGGCTTCCTGCATCAGCTGATGGTGTTTGCCGCAATCGCCGGCAGCCTCCTGGTGCTCAATGTCGGCCAGACCTGGCTCAACCAGACAATCCGGCTGAAGTTGCGCGAGGCGCTGACGCTCGACCTGATCGATGAATGGATGCGGCCGGCGCGTGCCTTCCGGCTCACCCATGCGGGCGCGATCGGCGTCAATCCCGACCAACGCATGCAGCAGGACGCGGGGCATCTCTCCGACCTGTCGACCGATCTCGGCGTCGGCCTGCTGCAATCCTTCATCCTGCTGGTGTCCTTCATCGGCGTGCTGTGGGAGCTCTCTTCCGGCTTCGTCTTCCATGTCGGCGGCCATTCGCTGGAAATACCGGGCTACATGGTCTGGGCGGCGATCCTCTATGCCGGCATTGCCTCCTGGCTGAGCTGGCTGGTAGGCCGGCCGCTGATCCGCTTCAACAGCGATCGCTACACGCGGGAGGCCGTGCTGCGTTCCTCCATGGTCCGCGTCAACGAGAATGTCGACGCCATCGCGCTCGCCCATGGCGAGGCGGATGCCAGGCGGCAGCTTGAGCTCGACCTCGGCAGCGTGCTCGGCGCTATGCGGCGCATCTACAGCGCCCAGATCAACCTGTCCTGGGTTACCGACGCCTATGGCTGGATCACCGTGGTGGCGCCGATCCTGGTCGCGGCACCGGTCTATTTCGCGGGTG
Organism: Mesorhizobium sp. WSM3860; assembly: GCF_002294995.1. Classification (GTDB taxonomy): domain Bacteria; phylum Pseudomonadota; class Alphaproteobacteria; order Rhizobiales; family Rhizobiaceae; genus Mesorhizobium. The sequence continues at coordinate 629,167 of NZ_NSGF01000001.1, forward strand.
ACATCAGCTTCGGCGGTTTGATGATGGCGGTCGGCGCCTTCAACCAGGTGAATTCCTCGCTGCGCTGGTTCATCAACAATATCGGCGCCATCGCCGATTGGCGGGCAACGCTGATGCGCGTCGCCGACTTCCGCATCGCGCTCGGCGAAACGGACATCCTGCATGCCAAGGAAAAGCGTATCGCGTTCGGCGAAAACGCGAATGGCACGCTGACCTTCGGCAAGCTCGAAGTCGCCTCGCCCGACGGGTGCACCAGGCTTGCCGAGACGGAGGTCGAGATAAAAGCCGGCGAGCGCGTCATGATCACCGGCGATCCGCGCGCCGGCAAGACGCTGTTCTTCCGCGCCATCGCCGGCCTCTGGCCATGGGGCGGCGGCCGCATCGGCATGCCGGCCGGAGAGACACCTTTCTTCGTGCCGCGCACGCCCTATTTCCCGCTCGGCACGCTGCGCGACGTGCTCAACCATGCCGAAGGCGCCAAGATCGACGACGCCGAGATTTCCGCCGTGCTCGGCGAAGTCGGACTCGGGCGCCTGTCATCCCAGCTCGACCGCTCGGCGCGCTGGGAGCATGAGCTGGCCGACGACGAGCAGCGGCTGCTCGCCTTTGCCCGGCTGGCGCTGAGAAAGCCGAACTGGGTGATCATCGACGAAGCGCTGGATACGTTCGACGGCGCCACGCTGCGGCGCGTGCTGGCGATGCTGCAGGCCAGACTGCCGCACGCCGCCATCCTCAATATCGGGCGCGGTCTGCACAACAACCAGTTCTTCCCGCGCGCGCTCACCATCGTCAAGGACAGCGGCGGATCGGCGCTCAAGCCGGCCCGTCTTCGCGCCGGGGCGATCGAACCCCCGCCTGCTGCCGCGCGCGCCAAGAAATAGCTTTATTTCGCCGCGATCGCCGGGAAGAATCCCGGCGTAGTGGAGCCTGCCATGCTCAAGCTGTTCAGCCTGCTTGCATGCCTTGCCTGCGCCGAGGCCGCGCCAATGCCTGCAATCGGCGGCACTGCCGTCGATGTCGAACTCGTGCTGGCCGTCGACATCTCGCAATCGATGGACGAAGGGGAGTTCGCCCTGCAGCGCGCCGGCTATGTCGAGGCGCTACGCCATCCCGACTTCATCAGCGCCGTGCGCTCGGGCCCGAGGGGCCGCATCGCGCTCGCCTATTTCGAATGGGCGGGCGTCGTGCGCGACGACGGCGTGATTGGCTGGCAAGTGATCGACGGCGCGGACAGCGCCAACGCCTTCGCCGACAAGGTCGCGGGTCGTCCGTTCCGGAGCTTTCGCGGCACCTCGATTTCCGGCGCTATCGGGTTCGGCGCCGGGCTTCTGGACAAAAACAGCTATTCGGCGCCGCGCCGGGTCATCGATGTATCGGGGGATGGGCCCAACAATGCCGGGCTGCCCGTCGCGATGATCCGTGATGCGGCTTTGGCCAAGGGCATCGTGGTCAACGGCCTGCCGATCCTGATCAGTCCGTCGCCGAGCGTCACCCGTCTCGACCGCTACTATGCCGATTGCGTCACCGGCGGCCCCGGTTCGTTCGTGCTGCCGATCTATGCGGCGTCGGAATTCTCGACGGCTATCCGCCGCAAGCTGATCCAGGAGGTGAGCGGCATCGGCGACGCCGGAGAGATCCGCGTCGACGCGGAGGCGCCGATCGACTGTCTGCTTGGCGAACGGCTGCGGCAGCGGTTCTCCGATCCGTATTTTCCGGAGCTGGACCGGTGAGGTACAATTTGCACTGTTTCGGCCAGAACGCCGCGCTGTGCCTCAGGCCGCCCGGGCGCCGTATTTGGCGCGGAACTCGTCATAGCAATCGCGGCGCCAGCGCCGGCCGACAACATAGCCGCGCAGCAGTTCGGTTGGCGAGTAGCCGAGCGCCTTTGACGACCGATTGGCGAGATAACCCGAAAATGCCTGCGGCAGCCTGCCCTTCAATATGTCGGCGATGATCTGCCGCGCGATCATGTAGGGCGGCACCTCGGGATAGCGGTCGGCAATGTAAGGGTGTTTGCCGATCAGGTTGGCGTAGGCCTCGACATAGCCGTCGCGCCGGCCGGAAATCGAATTTTCCGAATTGTATTTCTTCCAGTCGATATCATCCGACAGCAAGGCGCCGCCGCGGTTGGCAAAACGCAGCAGCAATTCGCGGTCCTGCATGCGCGTGATGTCGCTGTCAAAGCCGCCGATCGCAAGCAGCGATTCGTGCCGCGCGGTGATCGCCGAGCCGGCGATGAAAATCGTCTGCGAGACCAGGGCGCGCTGCAGCCTGCTTTTGTCGAGCAAGGCCTGGCGATTGATGCATTTGGTGCTGCGGCCGCCCTTGACCGAGATGAAGGAACTGATCAGCACTTCGAGCGAGGGGTTCTTGTCGAAGTGCGACAGCGTCCGGTCCAGGCGGTCCGGCAGATAGACATCGTCCGAATCAAGGAAGGTCACGATCGGCGCCCGCGCGCGCTCGATGCCCGCGTTGCGCGCGGCATTGGCGCCGCGCCATTTCGCGCCGACATAGATCAGTCTGGGATCGCGAATCTCGGCGAGCGCCAAGGCCGTTCCGTCGGTCGAACCGTCGTCGACAATGATGTGTTCGAAGCGGGTAAGTGTCTGGGCAAGAACACTTTCCACCGCGCGCACGACCTGGCTTCGCCGATTGTGCGTCGGCGTGATCACGGTGATCAGCGGAGCTGTGTCGGAGGCAGTCGGCATCTAACTTTCGTTATGGGGCAGATAAACGATGACCGTAAGAAGCTCGCACCACTTGCCCTCCATGTCCGCCCCCGGATGGATTCGGCAAACGCTACAGAAAAGAGCCGCCTATGTCACCTGAGGCGTCGCGTCCGGGTCAAGTTCAGAGCGTGTTTCCTCAAAGTCATGCGGTTTGCAAGCCACACTTCGCGGCGATTTATCCTTCAACTATGCCCGACATAGTCAGGCACGGTTTCGATCTCGTCGCTCACGAGACCGGCAGCGAGGCTGAAATGACCAAGAAAGGCCAAGGTATAAAAGGCCAGGCCTACCGCCAGTGAAAACGGGATCTGCCAGAGCGGCATACCCGTTTGCGGCGCGTGGCTGAGCACGCGTCGCGTCGTGCGCCACGACATGGTCCACCAGCGACTGAACGACTTGACGATCCGCTGGCTGCGACTGGGGGCATGAAGCGCGACGAATTTGCGGTCGGCATCCCTGCCGGTCACCAACGCGCGCCAATAGAAGAACCGCCAGCCGCGCGGAGAGTAGTGATAGACGCGCGCATCGACGTTGACGATCTTGTGGCCCTCGCGCCGAAGCTGGTGCATCAGCAGCGTGCAGGACACCTTGAAGCCGTTGTGGGCCGGAAAAGGGTGGCTGGCGATCCAATCTCGCCGGAAGGCGACATTGTTGGCGTTGATCGCCCGCTTGGAGGCGAATCTTTCGTCTCCACGGGCCATCGGGAAGAACCAGATCAAGGCGAAGGTTCTCGAGAAGAAGTCGTCGTAGGACAGGTAGGTATGCCCGTTCACGCAGACCGTTTGCGGCTGTTGAAACGGCTGCAGCAGATTTGAAAGCCAACCTAGCTGAGGGACGGTATCCGAATCCAGGAAAACGACGATGTCTCCTTCGGTCAAAGGTACGCCGTTGTTCTTGAGCTCGTAATAGCGGCCGCCGGGGCAAGCTGCGATTGTCAGGTCGGCAACCTGCATTAACTGAGGCGCTTCCGCTTCAATGCTCGCTTGCAGCAAGCTGGCGTCCGAATCGGGCCCGCCATGCGACACGACTACTTTCGGCCTTGTAAAACCGGCAGCGGAAACAATCGCGATTTCTCGCGCCAGGGACTTCAGCCCCAGGCCGATCTCGTCCCAGTCGATGGACTTGGCGTTCTCCATCTCCACGATGATCGAATAGATCGGGTGTTCAGCCATAGATAATCACCACCAGTTTTGCCGGTACAGTCGCTATAGCCCTGCGGAGTATGCCGTCAACCGATTCTCGGTGCCATTCTATTTGCAAATTTGCGCTTCGATCGCATGAGCCTCCAGTTTAAATCTTCAAGAAGCCCCGCTTTTTTCCGTGCCGGAAGCTCGACGGGTCGGCATATTCAGACAGGAAGCGTTCTCTCCATTCGTCATTGGTCGCGTCGCGCTGGACTTCGAGACCTGACCCGAGGTTCGTTCCCCAGACAGGCTTCACACCGGCCAACTGGGCAATTTTCTCGAGACTTCCTCTCGGGTCTTGCTGGACCTGCTCGTAAGTCAGCGCAAGGAAAGGCAGCCCGTTTTTCGCGAACCACCCATCCCACGCCAGATTTTCCATCAGAATCTTTTCAAGCGATTCGGCGATAGCCTCACCATCATAGCGTGGGGATGCGCGATTGACCTCGGTAGAGCGGAATCTGCGGGTTTGGCGCGCACGCGCCCATGAGATCGCCTGACCCAGCAGATCGCTACGCGTCAGGCGCACATAGTGAAGGTTGGGAAGGCTGGCGGGCAGGTTCACCTTCTTGGCAAGTTGAGCGAATTGACTCGCAAAAAGCTTGATCGCATAGATTCCGGAAGAGCACCGTCCCTCCGTCAGCGCCCTCAGAAGCTGCGCTCGGGGATCGCGCGGATAGTCTGGCAGTTCGAGCAGCCGGCGCCCGCCAAACCACTCCAGTGGATTGCCCAGCCCGGCGGAAGCCATCAGTCCTGCAAGATGGTTGCTGCCGGTACGCGGCGAAGTGCAGACAAGAATTCCAGCGCTTATCTCCGACAGAATTTCCGACGGGATTTGAACCACGGCCGGCCGGCCGCGAAAGAGATCTATCGAGATCATCGTTTCAGCAAGAACACCGCCTGCTGGCCGAAGAAGTTCCAGAACCACCAGGGCATGGACAGGCCGATCTTCTGGCCGTTGGCGTCGAGCGCGGTCGCCTTCTCGACCGTCGCGCCGAGCTCCTCGCACAGATTGACGAAGTCGCGGATGGTGCAGAAATGGATGTTCGGCGTGTCGTACCAGGAATAGGGCAGGTCCTTGGTGACCGGCATCCTGCCCTTGATCAGCAGCGAGAAGCGCACGCGCCAATGGCCGAAATTGGGGAAGGAGACGATGGCGCGGTTGCCGATTCGAAGCAGCTCGTCGAGCACCAGTTTCGGGTTGCGGGTCGCCTGCAGGGTTTGCGACAGGACGACGAAATCGAAGCCCTTGTCGGGATAGAATTCGAGGTCCTTGTCGGCATCGCCCTGAACGACGGAAAGGCCGCGCGCCACGCATTCGTTGACGCCGCGCTGCGACAGTTCCAGTCCGCGGCCGTCGACCTGCTTGATCTCCTGGAGAAGCTCCAGCAACAGGCCGTCGCCCGAGCCGACATCGAGGACACGCGAATGCGACGGGATGAGATCGTTGATAACCTCGAGATCGACGCGTTGGGCACGATTGACGCTCATGGGAACACCTGCGGCCTTAGAGCATTTGCAGCCAAGCGGAATTCGCTTGGCGTCGCAAAAATGCGGCTAAAACAAAGGGATCGCGCGCCGCTCATAGGCTGAGCCCCCTGGCGCGGGCGGCGGAAGCGATGAAGCCGTTGATGGCCGCGAACAGTTCCGGCTCGTCGAGCAGGAACGCGTCATGGCCGCGATCGGTCTCGATCTCGACGAAGGAGACGGAGGCGCCGGCGGCGTTCAGCGCATGTACGATCGAGCGGCTTTCCTCGGTCGGGAACAGCCAATCGCTTGTGAACGACACCAGGCAGAAGCGCGTCTTGGTGCCGGCGAAGGCATCGGCCAGCCGTCCGCCATGGTCGGCGGCGAGGTCGAAATAGTCCATCGCGCGGGTCAGATAGAGGTAGGAGTTGGCGTCGAAGCGATCGACGAAGGTCATGCCCTGATGGCGCAGATAGCTTTCGATCTGGAAATCGGCGTCGAAGCCGAAGGTCAGCGCCTCGCGATCCTGCAGGTTGCGGCCGAACTTGCGGTGCAGCGCTGCTTCCGAGAGGTAAGTGATATGCGCCGCCATGCGCGCCACGGCGAGTCCCTTTTCCGGCCGTCTGCCGAAATCGAGATATTTGCCGCCGTGCCAGTCCGGATCGGCCATGACGGCCTGCCGCCCGACCTCGTGGAAAGCGATGTTCTGCGAGGAATGGCGGGCGCCGGTGGCGATGGGCAATGCGGAGAAGACGCGTTCCGGGTAGCTTGCGGCCCATTGCAGCACCTGCATGCCGCCCATCGAGCCGCCGAGCACGCAGAACAGCTTCTCGATGCCGAAATGATCGACCAGCATCAGCTGCGCCCGCACCATGTCACGGATGGTGATGATCGGCAGGTCGAGCCCATAGGGCCTGCCTGTCGCCGGATCGGTCGAGGCCGGGCCGGTGGAGCCGAGGCAGCCGCCGATGACATTGGCGCAGATGACGAAAAAGCGGCTGGTGTCGATGATCCTGCCGGGGCCGATCAGCACCTCCCACCAGCCCGGTTTGCCGGTCACCGGATTCGTGCTGGCGACATGCTGGTCGCCGGTCAGCGCGTGGCAGACGAGGATGGCATTGGAGCGGGCGTCGTTGAGGGCGCCGTAGGTCTGGTAAGCGACCTGGAACGGCGACAACACCGTCCCCGCATCGAGTTTCAGTGGCTTGTCGGGACCGAACTGCAACACCGGGCTCGACGGTTGGTCGGCTTCGTTGTTGGTCCTTGGAGCGCGCTGAGCGGCCATTGCATTCCCCATCCAGTCCGCATCGATCTCGCGATACGGCGTCCGGCCGGCAACGGACAACAAAAAACCGGCCTGCCTTCGCAAAGCCGGTTACAGGTTGCAAACGGCCCTTTAGCGAATTGTTTAACGTGGCTGCAAGCCGACCGGCCAAATCACCACGGGAGATCCGGCTGTTCTTCTAGGGCCAGCGCAGCGCTTCGTCAACGGTCTGCCTACTGGCGCGAGCGCACCGGCACTCGACATTCGGGGCCACGGCCTGTATTTCCGCTGCGGCCTCGAACCAGGGCCTCTCGACGGATTTGTGACATGAAGCAGGATCAGCCACGTCCGACGCCCCGCGCGGGCATCATGGACATCGAGGCCTATGTGCCGGGTAAAAGCACCGCGCCGGCCGGCGTAACGAAGGTCCATAAGCTGTCATCCAATGAGAATCCGCTCGGGCCCTCGCCGAAAGCGATCGAGGCCGCCCGGGAGGTGGCGGCGAAGCTCGACGTCTATCCCGACGGCTCCGCCCGCCGGTTGCGCGAGGCGATCGCCGAGGTGTACGGCCTAAATCCGGCAAACATCATCTGCTCCAATGGCTCAGACGAGATCCTGGGCCTCTTGGCGCAGACCTATCTGGCGCCCGGAGACGAGGCCGTGTTCACCGAACACGCCTTCATGGTCTACAAGATCTACATCCAAGCCGCCGGCGCCAAGCCGGTGGCGGTCAACGAGACCGACGAGCGCGCCGATATCGACGCGATCCTCGCCGCGGTGACGCCGGCGACGCGGATCGTGTTCCTCGCCAACCCCAACAATCCGACCGGCACTTACGTGCCGTTCCAGGAGGTGCGCCGGCTGCATGCCGGACTGCCCCAGAGCGTGCTCCTGGTGCTCGACGCGGCCTATGCCGAATATGTGCGGCGCAACGACTATGAAGCCGGCATCGAGCTGGCCGGGAGCTCCGAGAACGTGGTCATGACCCGCACCTTCTCCAAGCTCGGCCTCGGCGGCGCACGCATCGGCTGGATGTACGGACCGGCGCATATCGTCGATGCGATCAACCGGGTGCGCGGCCCCTTCAACGTCAATGCTACCGCGATCGAGGCCGGCATCGCGGCCATCCGGGACCGCGCCCATATCGAGCGCAGCGTGGCGCATAACGAGAAGTGGCTTGCCTGGGTCAGCGAGGAACTGACCGGGCTCGGGCTGCGGGTGACGCCCAGCGTCGGCAATTTCGTGCTGATCCATTTTCCCGACGAAAAAAAGCATGCGGCAGCGGTCGCGGACGACTATCTCAGCGCGCGCGGCTACATCCTGCGGCGCGTCACCGGCTACGGCTTTCCCAACGCGCTGCGCATGAGCATCGGCACCGAGGAGGCCAATCGCGGCGTCGTCGATGCGCTCAAGACATTCCTGAAAAGCTGAAGCATCATGACAGCACCGATGTTCGAAAGAATAGCGCTGGTCGGCATCGGCCTGATCGGTTCGTCGCTCGCCCGCGTTATCCGCCGTGAAGGCCTGGCGCGCCATATCTCTATCGCGACGCGCAGCCAATCGACGCTCAAGCGGGCCGAGGAACTCGGTCTCGGCGATTCCTACACGGCCGAGGCCAAGGAGGCGGTGCGCGACGCGGAACTGGTCATCGTCTCGGTTCCGGTCGGCTCGTCCGGCGAGGTCGCGGCCGAGATCGCGCCGGCGCTGAAGAAAGGCGCGATCCTCACCGATGTCGGCTCGACCAAAGCTTCGGTGATCGCGCAAATGCAGCCGCATGTGCCCGACGGTGTGCATTTCATCCCCGGCCACCCGCTGGCGGGCACGGAGAAGTCCGGGCCGGATGCCGGCTTCGCCGATCTCTTCGACAACCGCTGGTGCATCTTCACGCCGCTGCCGGGCACGGATCCGGAGGCGCTGGAAAAGCTCTCCGAATTCTGGCGGCGCTGCGGCTCCAACATCGATACGATGGACCCGCAGCATCACGACATGACCTTGGCCATCGTCTCGCATCTGCCGCATATCATCGCCTACAACATCGTCGGCACCGCCGACGACCTGGAATCGGTGACCAAGACGGAAGTCATTAAATATTCCGCTTCCGGTTTTCGCGACTTTACCCGACTGGCCGCTTCCGACCCGACCATGTGGCGGGACGTGTGCCTGCACAACAAGGATGCGATCCTGGAAATGCTGGCGCGCTTCTCTGAGGATCTGGCCTCGTTGCAGCGGGCGATCCGCTGGGGCGACGGCGAAAAGCTGTTCGACCTCTTCACGCGCACGCGCGCCATCCGCCGCTCGATCATCGAGGCCGGCCAGGATATCGATGTGCCGGATTTCGGCCGTCAGGCCGTAGAGCACCCGGGGGCCAAGCCCTAGAGCCGGATGATTTCAGGTCGAATCGGCCTGAAATCTGAATCCGGCTCTAAATCAAAAAGATAGAGCATGATGTCGTCCGAAAACCGCTTCACACTTTTCGGCATCATGCTCTAGGCCTTTTGCTCGATCTGTTCCGATGGAGGCCAGTGCGCCGCCATCATAGCCATTGTCTCGGCTCTGTCCGGAGCGCCGAGCCGGCCGCCGAAGCGCAGGCATTTAAGCGCGGCGGCGGCGCTGGCAAAGCGCAGCGCCAGCTCGGGCGGCATGGCTTCGGCAAGGCCGACGGCGAAGGCGCCGTGGAAGACGTCGCCGGCGGCGAGCGTGTCGATCGCCTTGACCTTCGGCGCCTCGACATGGCGGACGCGGCCGGCTCCCCGATCATGCCACCAGGTTCCGGCAGCGCCGCCCGTCACCGCGACGAAGGCGTCAGTGCGCGAGGCGAGATCGGCGCATGCGCTTTCCGGATCGAGCGCATGGCCGCAGACGATCCGCGCCGCCGGCTCCGAGGCGACGATGTGCGAGGCCAGCGGCAAGAGCCGCTCCAGCACTTCGACCGGCGCGGTGTCGGCGTCGAGGATCGCCGGACGGCCGGCGTCCCGCGCGGCCGCCAAGGCAAGCGCGGCGGCGCCCGGCCAGCGCACGTCCACCAGCACGGCGTCGAAGGCGGAAAGATCGGCAAGCGGCAGCGTGTCGGGATCGGCTTGCGCCCTGCTGTCATAGAACGGCACGATGATGCGCTCGCCATGGGCATCCACCAGGATCGCGGCCAGTGCCGAGCGCGCGCCGGCGACGCGGCGGACCAGGCTGCAGTCGACGCCTTCCGCCTCGATCTCGGCGATCAGCCGGTCGCCGACCGCATCGTCTCCCGCGCTCGCCCAGAGCGACACGTTGGCGCCGAGGCGATGCGCGGCGCAGGCCGCACTCGTCGCCATGCCGGAGGCGATCTGGACACCGTCGCTGGCGATGAACTTGCCCTGATGCGCGGGAAGCGTCTCGACACGCAGGATCGTGTCGAGGGTGAACGCGCCGACGCTGAGCAGTTTGATCGGTCCGGCCATCGCAGTCTCAGTCGACCGGCTTGATCTTGCCGAGCGGGATGAAGCCAAGCGAAGCCTTGCCCTTCACGATCTTGAGCGGCATGGACGGTTCGTTGCCGAGCATGGCAATGCCGGCAAAACCCTGCTCGATCTCGCTCTTGTGCTCGGGAATCGCCCCGGCGAGGATGGCCGCTACGGCCTTGGGGTCCTTTAGCTTGATCGACAGATTTGCATCGATCAGGCCGTCGGCGTCGATCGAGATCGGCCCGGACACAGTCACGCGCGCCGCTCCCGATGACACGTCGAGCCTGGCGATGTCGACCGACTGGCCGCGCAGGCTTTTCGGCGGCGCCTTGATCAGCGCGACGCCGTTCTTCACTGTCGCTTCGCCGGCGCCGTCGAGTTCCGGCAGCACGCGTCCGCCGATCGCGTCGGCGTCGATCTTCAGATCGCCAAAGCTGCCGGTATAGACGAGGTCCTGGCCGTTCGGCTGCAGCTGGCCGGCCGCCTGGCCGGCGCTGAACAGCTGCACGGGATCGGTATCGTCGGCCGGATCGGTCTGTCCGGACAGCCCCTCCGCCTGAAGCGAAAGGCGCCGCGGAAGCGGCCATGATAGCTTAACCGTGGCGTGCAGCTTGTCCCAGTCGAGCCAAAGTGGCGGCATGCCCGGCGCCACGGTCCGCAACGGCCCGCGCAGATTCGCCACGGGCGACAGAGGCTGGGTGATCCGAGCGACGGCGTTAAAGTCGCCGGTCGATGCCGCTACGTTCCTGGCATCGTCCTGATAGGCCAGGCTGTCGCAGGAGACAGCGAAGCTCAGCGGATAGCCGCTGACCGCGAGACTTGCGCAGTCGGCCTTGATGCCTTTGCCTCCGAGTTCGGCCACGGCCCGCTCCGCCTCGCCCTTGACCCGGCCTGCCAGATAGAACCATCCGCCGCTGTATAGCGCGAACAGCACCAGGATGAACGCCGCAAGCCAGAACAGCCGGCGGCGAGGTTTGCGCAATCGCTCGTCACTTGACGTCATGCTGCGGCTCTCGTTAACCCCTCATGCGGCGAACGGGCTGTTGTTCTTACGCACGACAAGCGGGGACTGAAGAAACACCTTACCGGTGCGATGTCGTCACTCGAATGCAATCAGGCTTGGCGATATGGGCGATTTTTGGGTTTTTGGCTATGGGTCGCTGATCTGGCGGCCGGGATTCGCACATGTCGAGACGCGGCGCGCCCGTCTTTACGGCTTTCGCCGGGCGCTCTGCGTCTATTCCTTCGTCCATCGCGGCACGCGTGAGCGGCCGGGCCTGGTGCTCGGCCTCGACCGCGGCGGCTCCTGCATCGGCCTCGCTTATCGTGTCCCCGGCAATTTGCGCGATGAGGTGCTTTCCTATCTGCGCGAGCGCGAGTTGGTGACCAGCGTCTATCTCGAGCGCACCCTCGACGTCCGGCTGGATGGGGCGGGACAAGGCGGAACGGTCGAAGCGGTCGCCTACATCGTCGACCGCGCGCATGAGCAATATGCCGGCGGGCTCGACGCCGGGCATGCGGCAAAAGTCGTGCGCGGCGCCGTGGGCCAATCGGGCAGGAACGAAGACTATGTCTTGAGCACGGTGGAGCATCTGAAGGCGCTCGGCATCCGCGACCACTGGCTGGAAGAGGTGGGGCGCCAGGTCGCGCCTTCGTGAAGATCTGGCCCGATCAAAAAGCAAAACCATGCCTTTGACCTAGGCGAGGCACGACCTAGCTTAGCCGCAATCCATCCTCTGGGCATCCAGGCCCTTCCCAGCATCACGGAGATCAGTCTTGCAGAAACGACGTCTCGGTCGCACCGACCTTTCCATCGCGCCGCTGGTCCTTGGAGGCAACGTCTTCGGCTGGACCGCCGACGAGAAGACCTCTTTCGACCTGCTCGACCGCTTTGCCGAGGCCGGCTTTAATGCCGTCGACACGGCGGACGCCTATTCGCGCTGGGCGCCGGGCAACAAAGGCGGCGAATCCGAAACCATCATCGGCAACTGGATGAAGAGCCGCGGCAACCGGGACAGCATCGTCGTCATCACCAAGGTCGGCTCCGACATGGGACAGGGCAGGCTGGACCTCTCCGCAGCCTATATCGAAAAGGCGGTCGATCAATCGCTCAGGCGGCTGCAGACCGACGTCATCGACCTCTATCTGTCGCACTGGCCGGACCCGGCCACGCCTTATGAAGAAACGCTCGGCGCCTATCAGCGCCTGCTCGAGAAGGGCAAGATCCGGTATCCGGGCTGCTCCAATCTCGATGCGGGGCAATTGCGCGCGGCCCTCAATGTCGCCAGCCTGCGGGGCCTGCCGCGTTACGAGGTTCTGCAGCCCGAATACAATTTGTACGATCGCTCTTCACTGGACGGCCCGCTGCTCGACCTGTGCAAGGCGGAGGATATCGGCGTCATCACCTATTACGGCCTCGCGAAGGGATTTCTCACCGGCAAGTATCGCAGCAAGGCCGATCTCGGCCAAAGCACGCGCGGCGGAGGCGTGGCCGAGTATCTCAACGAGCGCGGCATGCGCATCCTCTCCGCTCTCGATGCCGTGGCCGGGCGCCATTCGGCCAAGCAGGCTGAAGTGGCGCTCGCCTGGATCATGGCGCGGCCGGGTGTAACCGCGCCGATTGCCAGTGCCACGACGCCCGCACAGATGGAAAGCCTGATCCGCGCCGCATCGCTCAAGCTTTCCGCCGACGACATCGCAGCGCTCGATCGCGCCAGCGCTTAAGGCGCGTGTCGATTCAGGCGATGCCGGCCTGACCTGGATCTCAACATGCCTTAATGCAGCAGGTCCAGCGCACGATCGTCCAAGACCTTACCGAAATCTCGCGATAATTCCTGGCCGATCGCGGCAGGAATTGAGGTTCGGCATGGTCGGAGACGTTCTGTCTGAAGCGCAGTCCTGGCAGCAGGTGCTGGTGCTGGTCATGGCGGCGACTGTCGTCATGGGCAGTCCCGGCCCGGCTACGATCAGCGTCACCGCCGTAGGGGCCGCCTTCGGGCTGCGGCCCTCGCTGGGTTATACGTCCGGCGTCGTGCTTGGAACGACCGCCGTGCTCCTGGTTGTGGCCGCCGGCATATTCGGCGTGCTCGCCTCGGTGCCGGGGCTGGCGCCGTTGCTGACGGTCGCTTCGGCCCTCTACATCCTGTATCTCGCCTTCAGGATCGCGACGGCGCCGCCGCTTGCCGCAGGTGGAAATGCGGCGGCGCGTCCCACCTTCTTCGGCGGCTTCATGCTCGCCGTCGCCAATCCGAAGGCCTATGTGGCGATCGGCGCGGTATTCGCGGGAGCTTCATCCACGGTCGACGGGCTCGGGCTTTCGACCAAGCTTTTGGTGCTCGCAGCGATGATCGTCGCCATTCATGTGCTCTGGCTTCTCGCTGGAACCGTTTTCGCGAGGCTGCTGCGCGATCCATTGGCGTCGCGGATCATCAATCTCGTCTTCGCGGCGGCGCTGGTGCTGACCACTGCCCTGGCCGCGCTGCCGTAAGGGGAGCTCAGGCCTTCGCTGCAGCGCCGAGCTCAGCAAGCCGCTTCACCGCGGTCGGCGGCAAGGGTGGCGGGTTCGGCGCGCGCGAGGCGTCGACCAGCAACTCGTCGCAGGCGGCTTCGGTCTCGCCGATCAGCCGCTGTATGAACTCCTCCTTGTCGAGCCCCGGAGGAATCGGCGGCAGGAAGCGGGCCTTGATGGTGCCGGGATAACGCATGAACTTGCGGCGCGGCCAGTAGAGGCCGGCGACATGGGCGACCGGCACCACGGGAACACCAAGCTGGGTATAGAGCTCGACGATGCCATATTTGTAGGACGGCTCGGCGCCCGGCGGGCGGCGGGTGCCTTCCGGGTAGATGATGAGTTGTCGGGGATTGCGCGCCATCTCCTGCCTGGTCGCGGCTACGACCGCTTTCAGCGCCTTGGAGCGGCTGCCGCGGTCGACCGGGATCATGCGCATCTTCATGATGTACCAGCCGAAGAAGGGGATCCAGGTCAGCTCCCGCTTCAGGATATACAAGGCGTCGTCGAGATAAGGGAAAAACGCGATCGCGTCCCAGAAGGACTGATGCTTAGGCGCCAGAATGAAGGACCCTTCAGGCAGGTTCTCGGCGCCTGTGATTTCGCTCCTTGTGCCGGCGATCTTGTCGTAAAGCCACATCGAGGTGCGCGACCAGAATTTCGGCACAAACCAGGCGTGGTGGCGCGGCGACAGGAAATAGAAGGGCGTCCAGAAGATCATCTGGACGACCAGGCTGAGATAGAAGGCAAGGTTGAACGCCAGCGAGCGGATAATGAGCATGCGGGAAAGGGCCCGGTGTGGAAGTGAGCGTTGGTTACACCAAGCGCGGGCAAAAAGGAAACGGCGCGACGGTCGAGCCGCATCATAGCGAGCGCGCCAGCCGCTGCTTCAGGCGGGGCGCGGCGAAATCGAGGAAGGCGCGCAGCTTCACCGGCAGCAGGCCCTGACCGGCATGCACCAAGCTGACCGGCCATGGCGGTGGCTCGAATGGCTCGAGCACGACATGAAGCGCGCCCGCGCGCACCGCGGCGTCCGCCTGATAGGAGAGCACCCTCGTCAGGCCGAGGCCGGCGATCGCCGCATCGATTGCTGCCTCGGCGGTGTTGACCTGCAGCCGCGAGCGGACCGGAACCACGGTTTCGCTCTTGCCCGTGCCGAAGCTCCACGTCGCAGGAGAGGCAAGCCCTTCGAAGGTGATGCAGTTGTGGCCTGAAAGGCCGCGAAGTTCGAACGGCGTGCCATGCTTCGCAAGATAGGCCGGGCTAGCGCAGACGATGCGGCGGATTTGGCCAACGCGCGCCGCGACCATGGCCGAATCCGGCAGCTCGCCGATGCGCACGGCCACATCGATATGCTCCTCGACGAGTTGCGTGATCCGATCGGACAGCGTCAGGCGGATGTCGACGTCGGGATAGGCGGCCAGAAAATCGGTGACGATCGGCAGCACATGCAAGCGACCGAAGACGACCGGCGCAGTGATTACCAGCTCGCCGGTCGGGCTCAAGTATTCGCCAGCGGCGGCGCGCTCGGCTTCGCCCACCTCATCGAGGATACGGCGGCAGGCGGCGAGATAAGAACGACCAGCGTCTGTCAGGGTAAGGCGCCGCGTCGAGCGGTTGAGCAGACGCGTCTTGAGGTGCCTCTCCAGTTCGGAGAGCTTGCGGCTGACGGTGGCGAGCGGCACGCCGGCGCGCCGCGCAACGGCGGAAAGGCTGCCGGTCTCCACCGTGGCTACGAACAAGGACATGGCGTCGAGGCGATCCATTTATTCTTCCGAAATGTGGAAGGATAGATTGCAAATATGCCTTCTACCTCCGGATTTCGGAAGGGGCTAAAATGTCGTTCCACTGTGGCAGAGGACCTCCGCATGGACGCCTTCACCAGCGATGTCGCCTTTACCCCTACGGTCAAGGCCATCCAGTCCCGCAAGGGCTCGCGCGACTCTTACGCTCGTGTCGAGGAGCGCGGCGGCTGGCGGGCAACGATCACGCCCGACCTCGCCGCCTTCATCGAGGCGCAGCCCAGCGTGTTCCTGGCGACGGCCAATGGCGCAGGTCAGCCCTATATCCAGCATCGCGGCGGCCCCGCCGGCTTCCTCAGGGTGCTGGACGAGCATACGATCGGCTTTGCCGATTTCTCGGGGAACCGGCAGTTCATCACCCAGGGCAATCTTCAAGACAATCGCAAGGCCTTCCTGTTCCTGATTGACTACATGCTTCGGCAGCGCATCAAGATCTGGGGCACGGCGCGCGTCGTCGAAGATAATGCGGAACTGACGGCGAGACTGGTGCCGGCCAACTACAAGGCGCGGCCGGAGCAGGCGATCCTGTTCAGCGTGACGGCCTGGGATGCAAATTGCCCCCAGCACATCCCGCAGCGCTTCGAGGCGGCGGATGTGGCCGCGGCGCTTGCCGAGCGGGATAGGCGCATTGCTGGTCTGGAACAGGAGATCGCACGCCAGCGCAACAGCGCGTCTGGCGAAGCTTAGTTCTTGCTCACCGTAGAGGCTTCGGCGAGCGTGACGCCCTCGGCGGTCGGGCGAAGCGGAACGATGCCGCGCGCCAGCGCCAACACATATTTGCTGTATTCGGTGAGCAGCACGCGCAGCGCTTCCGGCTTGGTCAGCCAGCTGCCATTGCCGAGCTTGGTGTTGACCACCGGATAGGGCTCAAGCCGCGCGCCATGCAGCAGCCGGCCCATCTCGAGCAGGCTGCGTGGCATGTGGTAGTTGTTGGTGACGACGATGATGCTGCCATAGGCGTGGCTTTCCACCCATTTGGCGCTCTCCTCGGCATTGCCGATCGTGTCGAGCGCGGCGCGGTCGATGTCGACGCAGCAGGAGAACAGCTGTTTGTCGCCGCCCATTGCCGCTTGCAGTTGGCGGCGGCTGGCCGTGGGGTGAACGCCGCTGATCAAGAGCCGCTCGCCCTTGCCTGATGCCAGCAGTTCCATGGCGGCGTCGAGGCGCGACTGGCCACCGGTGAGCACGATGATTGCGTCGGCCCTGGCCGGATTGACCGGCGTCGTCATGTTGCTGACCTTGCCGGCAAACCACCCGAAGCCGCCGGCGAAAAGCGCCAGCAGCGCAAGCACGAAGAAACCGCAGAGACGAAGCGCAAATCTGAGACGACCGGTCCTTGCAGACGCAGCACCGCGCGCAAGCGCCGCTGGCATCCGTCCAGCCGTTCCGATCGAGTCCCGCGCGTCCATCATCCCCAGGTTAATCCTGAAAACATCCAATGGTTAACTCTGAAACGTCGCCTTTCATAGATAGCACGGCGCACATTGCGTTACGGCAGTTTCCCTTGCGTGATCATGCACTTGTGGAGTCCGGATCGCATCGGAAACCCAAGTTGCCACCTTTTGCATTCGCGCCAGCGTTGGTTTCGCGTCATCATCAGCCCGCCTCCGGCTGCCGGATGTCGATATCGCTGAGATAGGCGACGACCGTGGCATGTGAGGTCGCCGCCGTCAGCGCGCCCATCACCAGCACCATCAGGCCGACACCGAGATAGCCGGCGGAGCCGATCGCGAAATTGCCAAACAGCGCGGTCGCCTGGTCGGCCTCAGGCGTCGCCATGTTGCGCGACGACCACCAGGAAAAGACGATGAAGACCAAAATAGCGACGGCACCTCCGGCGGCGGCGCCTTTCATGCCGGTGACCAGGAAATGCCAGCGGAATTCGCGCGCGATGAAGCGGGCTTCGGCGCCGACGAAATGCAGGACCTCGATGATGTGGCCGTTGCCGGCCATGGCGCCGCGCGTGGCGAACACCACCGTCAGCACCGTCGCCGACAATATCAGCGCCAGCACGGCAAAGCCGATCGTCACCGTCGTATGCGCCATTGCGACCAGCCGGTCGACCCAGGTGCGATGGTCGTCGAGCGCGGCGCTCGGCAGCTTGGGCGTAATCGCGGCGCGCATGGCGGCGAAGTCGGGCGGATTGGCTTCGTCAATGGTGACGACGATGAGGCGCGGCACCGGCAGTTCATCGATGTTGAGGCCGGTGCCCAGCCACGGCTCCAAAAGGCGCGCCGTCGCATCGCGGTCGACGATCTTCGCGCCCTTCACGCCCGAGAACTCGCTGGCGATCTCAGAGGCCTGCGCGAGGGCTGCTTCCATGTCGAGGCCATCGACCGGCTTGATCTGGATCGTCGCCTCGCGCGAGATCTGGTTCTCCCACACCGAGGCGGTGTCGCGCACCAGCGTCACGGCGCCGAAAGTCAGGCAGGACAGGAACGTCATGATGGCGATGACCAGCACCAGCGCCCGGCCGGCGATGTTGTGCGCCGGCACGATCGGCGCCATCTTGCGCTGGACGCGCAGAACGGCAGTCGTCGTCTCGACGGCTTCCTCGTGCAGGTGTTCGGCCGGAAGATCAGTCATAGACGTCCAGCCTTCCGCCGGCGAGAATCATGCGCCGCGCATCGACCTGCTCCATCAGGCCGAGGTCGTGGGTTGCGATCACCACGGCAGTGCCGAGCCGGTTGAGCTCGATGAAGAGCCTCAGCAGCCGGCGCGCCAGCGGCGGATCGACATTGCCGGTCGGCTCGTCGGCAAGCAGGATCTCCGGCTGCTCGATCAGAGCGCGAGCGATCGCAGCACGCTGCTTCTCGCCGCCCGACAGCACCGGCGGCAGCACATGCATGCGGTCGCCGAGGCCAACCCATTTCAGCAGCTCGGTGACGTCGGTGCGATAGCTTGCCTCCTCGCGCCCGCGCACGCGCAACGGCAGCGCCACATTCTCATAGGTGGTCATGTGGTCGAGCAGGCGGAAATCCTGGAACACCACGCCGATGCGGCGCCTGAGCAGCGGCAGCTCGCCGCGCGAGATGCGCGAACGATCCTTGCCGAAAATGGTGATCAGGCCGCGCGTCGGCTTCAGCGACATGAAGAGCAAGCGCAGCAAGGTGGTCTTGCCGGCGCCCGAGGGGCCGCTCAGGAACTGAAAGGAGCGCTCCGGAATGTGCAGGGAAATGTCGCGGAGGATCTCCGGACCCATGCCATAGCGGAGGCCGACATTTTCGAAGCGGATCACGTTCGGCGACCTGAAACCTTAGGCGGCATCCCGCCGGCCTGTTCTCTGCCAAGACCATCGGCCGGCATGGTTAATCGTTGGTTAATTTCTGCGCGTTTTCGACGTTTAACAGCCGTTCCGGTGGGGAAGCGTTAACCATTTGCGTTTACCCAAAAGCAACGAAGATTGCACTGGGGCCGTAATGGCTGAGGATAGAACCGCGCGCCCTGTTTCCGGCGAAATCATGACCGGCACGGCGACAAATGCGGCGCCGGAGCGCGTCATGCTCGACGCGCGCGCCGATATCGTCGATGCCGACTATGTGGTGCTGCCGCGATTCGCCGCTCGCTCGGCACCAATCGGGGCGCCGTTGCCGCCGCAGGCGCCCTCGATGCCCTCCATCGAAGGCATGGGCATGCTGCGCAAACCAGAGGCCGCGCCAGCGCGGCCGGCCTCGCGTGGCGGTCCGGCCTTCTGGACCGCCGGGGTGGGCGCCGTACTCGTGGCTTTCTGGGTGTCGGGCGGACATGCTCTGGTGCGTCAGAGCCCCTTCTGGGCGGCTGCGCAGCCGGCAAGCGCGCTCAGCATTTCCGGTGTAACGTCGCGAATCGATGCGTCGGGGCTGAAGCCCGTCCTGTTCATCGACGGTGAGGCCGCCAATGACGGCGCACGGGCGGAGTCGCTGCCGCCGCTCGAGATCCGCGTCACCGACAATGCCAGCAATGTCGTCCGCTACAGGCTGGGGACATCCAACCGCTCGCTGGCGCCCGGCGAAAGATTCGGCTTTTCCAGCCGGCTCGATGTGCCTAGAAACGGCGTGAAGGCCATATCGGTCACGTTCGCCGGGTAGGTGCATCGATATTTCAGGTGATGCCGGCCTGCAAATAGTGGTTTCCTACGCTTAGGGTGCTCACGTACTCGCTCCGTTCCGGTTCTCGGAATCCACTATTTTGGGCTCGGCCTGAACCTGAATCTCGACACAGCTAACCGTTCCGGCGTTGCAGGTGATTCTGAAGGAAGAAACTATGCCAGTTGTACGCGGCAAGGACATCGAGGTCCTGTTTTCGGCATCGGCGATCGCCCGGCGCAATCTCGAGCTTGCCAAGGACATCGCCGGACGCGACTATCACGACCTGCTTGTGATCTCGATCCTGAAAGGCTCGTTCGTGTTTGCC
Organism: Mesorhizobium sp. WSM3860; assembly: GCF_002294995.1. Classification (GTDB taxonomy): domain Bacteria; phylum Pseudomonadota; class Alphaproteobacteria; order Rhizobiales; family Rhizobiaceae; genus Mesorhizobium. The sequence continues at coordinate 648,947 of NZ_NSGF01000001.1, forward strand.
GCCGATCTCATCCGCGCCATGCACGATGTCGGACTGTCGCCCGAGGTCGAATTCATCTTCATCTCCAGCTACGGCGCCGGCACCACAAGCGGCGAGGTCAAGGTGCTGCGCGACATCGACAACGAGGTCGCCGGCCGCGACGTACTTTTGATCGACGACATCCTCGAATCCGGCAAGACGCTTTCCTTCACCCGCGACCTGATGCTGTCGCGCGGCGCCAGGAGTTGCGCCATCGCCGTGCTGCTCGACAAGCGCATGCGCCGCCAGACCACGCTCAACGCCGATTATGTCGGCTTTGACTGCCCCGATTATTTCGTCGTCGGCTATGGCATGGACGTCGCGCATGCGTTCCGGGAATTGCCGTTTGTCGGGATCGTGAAAGGGGACAAGTAAGGCCGCACCGAAAAGGCCGCACGGGCGTTTCAAATTTTCAGAAAACGTCAACGTTTCGGCGGCATCTATCTCGGCATGGCAAAGCTTTTGATCGTCGAGGACGATGAATCCGTCCGTACCCTCGCTGCCCGCGCGCTGGAGCGTGACGGGCACAGTGTCACCATCGCCGCCGACGGCGCGCAGGGGCTCACGCTGATCCGCCAGCAGCGCGGCAGCTACGATCTCGTGGTGTCGGATATCCGCATGCCGGAGATGGACGGCATCGAGATGGCGACCGCGGCTGCAAAACAGTTTCCGACGATGAAGATCATGCTGATGACCGGCTATGCCGACCAGCGCGAGCGCGCCGAGGAATTGAACGGCATCATCCTCGACGTCGTGCAGAAGCCGTTCACGCTTGCCGAGATACGCGCCCGCGTCGGACGGGCATTAAGCTGCTTCGCCTGACTGTTTAGACAGCATCGCCGGTCGCTGCGATTGCAGGCGCTGCGCTGCGTCGGCGCTCACCATTGAGTGCGACCAGACCGGCGCCGATGATCAGCGTCGCGCCCAGCACCGTCGTTGACCGCGGGACTTCGGCGAAGAACAGGAAGCCCCACAGCGGCGACCAGAGGATGCCCGTATATTCGAATGTGGCGACACGGTTGGCAGGCGCCATCCGGTAGGCTTGCGACAGCAAGATCATGCCGGCGGAGGCGACGAAGCCGCAAGCGGCCATCTTCAGGAAATCCGGCAGCGCCGGCCAGACCCAGGGCCGCACCAGGAAATCGAGGCTCGGGTGGCCCGCATGGGTGATGCCGGCAAGATGAAACATCGCGGCGACCGCTACAGCGCCGGTGAGATAGGCGCCATTCTGGTAGAAGGCCATGACGGTGGAGGATTCGGTCTCGCCGATCCGGCGCGCCATCAGCTGCGAGAAGCCGTAGAGGGATGCCGAGCCAAGCGACAGCAGTGCTGCCCAGTCGAACAATCCGGCGCCCGGCCGCAGCATCACGACCACGCCGACCAGGCCGATCAGCACCGTCGTCAGCGTCCGCCAGGAGACGTGCTCGCCGAGATAGGGCCCTGCAAGCGCCATGATGAAGAGCGGCGCCATGAAATAGAGCGCTATCGCGTCGGCCAGCGACAGGGCGGCAATAGCCAGATAGTAGACGGTGTAGGAGCTGAATTGGATGAAGCCGCGCAGCGTCAGCATGCCCGCTCGTTTCGACAGCAAGGCTATCAGGCCGACATCGGCCTGGACGATAACGATCAGGATCGGCAGCGCCACGAGGGCGCGGATCGCCATCACTTCCGTCACCGGGTAGCTGCCCGAAACCGCCTTCACCAGCGGGTCCTGCAACGAAAAGACGAGAACGCCGAGGCAGAGGCTCACAATGCCAAGCACCATCCGGTTCTGCATGTTCGTTCCAGCGAAAAAGAGCCCGCTACCGTTTCGGGCAGCGGGCACGAGTGAGGACTCTTCGAATTGGTCCGCGGCCGAATCTCACGGCCGCATATCCAATGGGTAGAGCACTATCCTGCGGCGTTTGACATGTTGCAAACGAATTGGAATGATACCAGCAATCAAAATTTCTTATGGCGGCATCCGATGAAGCCCACCCTCGACAGCGACCTCCTGCGCACCTTCGTGGCGGTGGCCGAGACGGGCAATTTCACCAAGGCGGCCGAAAAGGCCGGGCGCACCCAGTCGGCGGTCTCTATGCAGATGAAGAAGCTGGAGGACATGGTAGGCGACGGTCTGTTCGAGCGCGGCTCGCGCGGGGTGGCGCTGACGCGTCGCGGCGGCGAACTCATCGCCAACGCCCGCCGCATCGTCTCGCTGCTCGACGAGACGGCGGCATCGTTGGTGGCGCCGCCGCTCGGCGGACTGGTGCGCATCGGCATTCCAGCCGAATACGGGCGGTCGATCTTATCGCGGGCACTTGGCGAATTCGCCAAACGCCACCCGCGCGTGGAAGTCACGGTGCGCTACGCCCATTCGGACTCGCAGGTGAGGGCGCTTGCGGCCGGCGAACTTGATCTCGCCGTCGTGTTCGAGTGGGAAGGCTCTTCCGGCGGCGAGGTGCTGATGCACGACCCCACGGTATGGGTGACGTCGATGCTGCACCACATGCATGAGGAACGGCCGGTGCCGATCGCGCTTTACAGCCGCACCGGCTGGTGCCGCGACTTCGCGATCAAGTCGCTGCAGCAGCGCGGCCTCGACTACCGCGTCGCCTACACCAGCGACACCAATGGCGGCCTGACGCTGGCGGTCACTTCCGGCCTGGCGATCGCACCGATCTCGCGCAGCAACATCCCGCCCGACTGCCGCGAGCTGACCGCCGCCGACGGCTTCGGTGACATCGATTCCTCGAATGTGGTGCTGCACCGCAATCCGCTGGCGACTGGCGAAGCGATCGACGGCATGGAGAACGCGATCCGCGAGGCTTTCATGCTGACCAGGCAGGCACAGGCAACGGTCAGTCTTTGACTTACGAAAACGGTCGGCTCAATCCGGCGGTCCGCTCTCCATCTGCTTGAGCCAGCGCATGGCATCCTCAAGGCGATCGTCGCCCCAGAACAGCTCGCCGTCGACGACGAAGCTCGGCGAGCCGAAGATGCCGAGCGCCTTCGCCTGCTCCGTCGCGGCCGCGAGGTCGGCCTTGGCGTCATCGCTGTCGGCCCGCCGAAGGACCGGCTCCGCTGTCTGTCCGGCTTTCTCGATGCTCGCCGAAATGTTCGGCTCACTATCCGCTGGCTCACCCATTTCGAACCAGCGCCGGTAGCTTTCGCGAGCATAGGCTTCGCACCAGCCCTCGCGCGCCGCGATGAGAGCCACGCGATTGGCGCGTTCGAGCTCGGCCAGCGGGTAGGGGGCCGGCAGTTTCGGCACCATCCCGTACATCGCCGCTCGGCGCTCGATGTCGCGCCACATATAGGCGGCCTTCGCCGGCTTCTTGGCAAAGGGAATGTTGTCCATCTCGATCATGATGGCGCGCACATTGAAGGGTCGCCAGCGGAACTCGATGCCGGTCTCAGCCGCGACCTCGGCGAGACGCATCACCGAAAGATAGGTGTAGGTGCTGCCGATGGAGAACCAGAAGTCGATCATCGCCATGTCCTCGCGGTGATGACGATACCGGCAGGACGCGCGGCCTGCAATGCGTGAGCCGGGAGCGCCCTGCGGCTGCCCGCTGGCTCAGTCTCTTTCGAAAAAGGTCAGGCGGTTGCCGAACGGATCGCTCACCGTGACCTCCTTCGTCTGCCAAGGCGTCTTCTCAAGGCCCGGCTTGTTGAAGCGGTAGTTCTTGGCCTTGAATTCGCGATGCAGCTCAACGAGGCCGGCCGTTTCGATGCGGACATTCGCACCGGGCGAGCCGTCGCCATGGTGCTCGCTTAAATGCAGCTCGCAGCCGTCGCGGACGATGCCCATGTAGAGCGGCGCGTTTTCGTCAAAGCGATGCTCGAAGCGGACCTCGAAACCGAGGAAGTCGAGGTAGAACTCCCGCGCCTTGACGATATCGAACATGCGCAGGATCGGGGTGACGGTTCCAAGCTTCGGCATGGCGGTGGTGACCGGCGTGGGCGCTATTTCAATTCGAGCAGGCGTTCGAGATAGCTGCGCTCGATGTCCGGGCTGAGCGCGTTGCCGAGCCGCTTGCGGATCGCTTCGAGGATCTGGCGGGCGCGCTGCACATCGATCTCGTCGGGCACCTTGACCGAGTTGCCGTCGTCGGGGCCCTTCGTGGCGCGCGGCCGGCCGAGCGGGTCGCGGTCGGCGTCCTGCTGACGTCCGCCTTGTTCGCTGCCGCCCTCGTCGCCCTGCATGGCCTGCATCTGCTTCATCATGTCCTTGGCGCCGCGGCGCAGCGCCTCCAGCGCACGGCCCTGATGGCCGACCGCCTGGTCGCCTTCGCCTTCGCCCAGCGCCTGCTCGGCATCGCCCATGGATTTGCCGGCCTCGCCGAAGCCTTCATTGGGCTGCATGCCCATGCCTTCGAGGCCCTTCTTCAGCTTGTCGAGCTCGCTCTGCAGCTGGCCCTGACCCTCCTGCAGCTGCTTCAGCGCATCCGCGAATTCCTGCGGCGTCATCTGCTTCGGCCGGCCGAGCGGGTCGCGGTCATCGCCGGGCTTCTGCCCATCCTGCGACTGCTCGCCATCCTCGCCCAGCTGCTCGTCGCGATTTGCACCGCGCTGCCGATCGCCGCGCTGCATCTGGTCGAGGCGGAAGGTATCGTTCATCATCTCCTGCTGGCGCCGCATGATCTCGCCCAGCTTGTCCATCTGCTGGCGCATCTCGCTGTCCTGCTCGCCAGCCTGCTGCTGGCGGCCGGCCTGCAGGTTGTTCATCATGTCCTGCAGTTCCGACAGCAACTGCTGGGCCCGGTCTCGGTCGCCGGATTTGGCGAGATTCTCGATCTCGTCCATCATCCGGTTGATGTCGCTCTGGCGCAGTTCCCGACCGTTCTGCTGCATCTGCGGCGCGTTCGGGTTCTGCTGGGCGCGCTGGGCGAATTCCTGCAGGAACTGGTTCATCGCCTCGCGCAGTTCCTTCATCGCCTTTTCGAGTTCTTCGTCGCTGGCGCCGTTCTTGATGGCGTCCTGTAGCGCCTGCTGCGCCTGGCGCAGCCGGCGCTCGGCGGCCGACAGATTGCCTTCTTCGATGCCGAGCGCGATCTCCCACAGATAAGCCACCTCGTTGCGCAGCTGGTCGTCGTTCTCGGCAAGTTTCAGCCGGCTCCTCGCGCTCATGATCGCGAGGTAATGCGACATGTTGTCGAAAGTATCCTCGGGGCGCAGGGTGATCGCGTCCATCAGGTCGAGCACGCGCGGCTTGGCGTTGGTGTCGAGCGCCAACAGGCGGCGCTGCTCGATCACGGCGCGGGCCAGGGGATTGGAGAAGGGCCGCTCCGGCATCACCAGCGTCTTGGTCTCACTGGTGGCGGTATGGCCGGCATCGTCGGTGGCGGTGAGCGTCAGCTTGATGGTGCTGCCGGCCCAGACATGCTCGGTCAGATCCTTGGTCGTCTTGGCCGCGTTCGCTTTGCCGCCGCGGCGCGGCAGCGTCAGCGGCATGTCGGGCGGGCCATAGAGCGGATGCGCATTGGCCGGCGGTGGGTCAGACAGCTCGAAGACGGCCTTGGCGGAGGCCGCGCCATAGTCGTCGTCGATCTGGTAGTTGAGCTCGATGGCGCCATTGACGGCACGCTTCGGCTCGCCGACGAAACGGATCGCCGGCGGTTTGTCCAGGATGATGGCAAAAGCCCAGTGGCCGAGGTCGTCCTCGCCGGACTTGAGCCGCAGCGTGCCGTTGGTGTTCAGCTTGCCGGAGAACTGGCGCACTTTGAGCCCGGCCGGGGACCCCGGCTGCGCCGCGGCTGGCGTGGCGCCCTTCGGCGCAGCCGGCTCGATGGCGCGATCATTGCCGTTCGCGTCGGCATAGCTCAGCGTCTCTTCGCCGCTTCCGCCGGTGACGCGCAGCGAGACGTCGCTGCCCTGCGGGACGCTGAAGACCTGCGCGGCCTGGTTGACGTCGGCGGTCAAGAACAGCGGCGGCTTGCCGGTATAGGACGGCGGCGTCACCCAAGCATCGATGCGCGGCGGCACGGTATCGCGCGCGGCGCCGGCGACGAAGCCGTCGCTGATCCTGCCGCCGAAAGGTCCGAACGAGAAGGCAAAGGCGGTGACGAACAGCAGCCCCACCACGGCCCGCAGGCCCCAGCGGTCGTAATCCGGCACGCTTGTGCGCGGCCTGTCGGCGCCAAGGCTGGAGAGCCGCTCGGCCATGCGCTTCTGGTGCTCGCGCCACAGCGCCTGCGAGAAGAGGCTCTCTGCGCCGCTCGGCCGGTCGGTCTGCACCTGGACGGGGCTGTGCAGCAGCTCGTTCGCTGCCTCAATGCGCCGGTCGACCTCGGCGGCGGATGGAATGCGGAAGAAGCGCAGCGCAAAGAGCGCCGCCAGCGCTGAGATGGAGAAGAGGATCAGGAGGCCGATCCGCGCCAGATCCGGCAGGCGCTGGAACAAGCCCAGCCACGAGATACTGAGGAACAGGCCGGCGACCACCGCCAGCGGCAGCAGCAACGGCCAGCCGCGCTCGAAGATCATCGAGGCCCGCGTCGCCAGCCGGCTCAGGGCAAGGCGCCCGGCCAGACCGCGTTCGCCGCTGGAAATGGGTCGTTCCGTCATCGGCCCTTCCTGCCCGGGCAAGGATAGCCCGGACCTCATGAGCAGAGGATAACACCAAACACGGCGAAGGCGAGGCGGGTTCCAAAATCTGTGAAGGGTTTCGCCGCCTTTACGATCAGAAATTCGCGGGATTCGTATTGGAACCGCAGACCAGGACGGCCACGCGCTCGCTGGGAGCCGGCGCGTAGCGGCCGGAAAGCATCGCGGCAAAGGCAGCGGCTCCGCCCGGCTCGGCGATGATTCGCGTGCGGTCCCAGAGCGCTTTCTGCGCCGCCACGATGTCGTCGTCGCTGACCAGGATCGAGCCCTCGACGAAGGCTTTCGCGATCGGGAACATCATTTCGCCGACGCGCTTCGGCGCCAGCGAATCGGCGGCGATGCCCTCGGCCGGCGCATCGACCGGCTTGCCGGCCTCGAAGGCGCGGTGAAGCGTCGGCGCGCCCTCGGGCTCGACGGCGACGATGCGGATGCGGCCAGCGAACCAGGCGGCGATGCCGCCGATCAGGCCGCCGCCGCCGACCGCGACAAGCAGCGTGTGGATCTCCGGCAGATCGGCTTCGATCTCGAGGCCGAGGGTGCCTTGGCCGATGAGCGTCTCTTCCTGGTTGAAGGCGTGGATCTGCAGGGCGCCGGTTCTTTCGGCAAAATCCTCGCTGGCGGCCAGCGCCTCGGCATAGCGCGCACCGCCGACCACCAGCTCTGCGCCGTAGCCGCGGATGCGCTCGAGCTTTGCCGGCGGGCTGACCTCGGGCACGAAGATGGTGGCCTTGTGCCCGAGCTTCATGGCGGCATAGGCGACCGCGGCGCCATGATTGCCGCCGGAGGCGGCGACCACACCCGCCTCGGGCACCTGCCGCTCGAGCAGGTTGGTGAAGGCGCCGCGCGCCTTGAACGAACCGGAATGCTGCAGGCATTCAAGTTTCAGGTCGACCGGAAAGGCCGGGCGGCCGAAATCAGCCATGTCGACGCGCATTACCGGCGTGTGGCGGACGAACGGGCGGATATGCGGCTCCACCGCGGCGATGCGATCGCGCGTGATAGCTCCAGTCTCCAGCATGGCTTGCTCCTTTGAGCGCGGGGGCGCACCATCGTGCTTCTACTTCAGCCACTCGGGCAATGAATCCAGCCCGATCAGCTCCTCATAGGTCTGGCGAGGCCGCACGACGTGAAAACGGTCGCCGTCGACCAGCACTTCCGGCACCAGCAGCCGGGTGTTGTAGGTGCCGGCCTGCACCGCCCCATAGGCGCCGGCGGTGCCGACGGCGATGAGGTCGCCGCACTTCAGCCTGGGGAGGTCGCGATCGAGGCCGAGGAAATCGCCTGTCTCACAGACCGGCCCGACGATATCGACCTTCATGCGCGGCGTGGCGGCCGGCGGCTGCACCACCGGCTTGATGTCGTGGAAGGCGTCGTAGAGCGTCGGCCGGATCAGGTCGTTCATGGCGGCGTCGACGACGAGGAAATTCTTGGCGTCGCCTTCCTTCACATAGATGACTTCCGAGACCAGGATGCCGGCATTGCCGACGATCAGCCGGCCAGGCTCGAACATCACCTTCAGGCCGAGCGGGGTGACGTGCCTGCGGACGATCTCGGCATAGGCGTCGGGCAGGGGCGGCGGGCTGTTGTCGATGCGGTACGGAATGCCGAGGCCGCCGCCGAGATCGACATGCTCGATGGCATGCCCGTCGGCGCGCAGCACGCCGACGAGTTCCACCAAGAGCGCGAAAGCGTCGTCGAAAGGCTGCAGCTCGGTGATCTGGCTGCCGATATGGGTGTCGATACCGGTCACCCGGATGCCCGGCAGCCCCGCCGCGCAGGCATAGACCTGGCGCGCCCGCTGCCACGGGATACCGAACTTGTTCTCGGCCTTGCCGGTGGAGATCTTCTTGTGGGTCCTGGCGTCGACATCCGGGTTGATGCGCAGCGAGACGGGCGCCACCTTGCCGAGCGCTGTGGCGCGCGCCGACAGCAGTTCGAGCTCGGGTTCGGATTCGACGTTGAAGCAGAGGATGCCGGCATTGAGGGCAAAATCCATCTCCCGAGCGGTCTTGCCGACGCCGGAAAACAGGATCTTGCTCGCGGGGATGCCGGCGGCCAAAGCGCGGCGCAATTCACCTTCCGACACCACGTCGGCGCCGGCGCCCTGCCTTGCCAGGGTCGTCAGCACCGCCTGGTTGGAGTTCGCCTTCATGGCGTAGCAGACCAGCGCATCGAGGCCGGCAAACGCTTCCTTGAAGACGCGGAAATGCCTGCTCAGCGTCGCGGTCGAATAGCAGTAAAACGGCGTGCCGAGGCTGGCGGCGATATCGGGGATTGCCACATTCTCGGCGTAGAGCACGCCGTCGCGATAGTCGAAATGGTTCACGGGGAGAGGTCCGAAAATTGGAGCGCGATGAGATCCGATGATCTCGTCGGCTCTAGAGCAAGGGGTCGAGAATGAACTTCTTGTCCTTGACCGGTTTCTCAGGCTCGGGCGGCAGCGGCTGTTTGGCTCGCTCCGCATCCTTGCGCGCCTGCACGGCAGCCTCGTAAGGCGTATCGAGGCCGCCTCTCCTGCCGCAGGCCGTGACGGTGACAACCGCCGCCAGCAGCGCGAGCGTCACCAAAATCCTGCCTCGGGTCATCGATCCATCCGTTCGAAACTGTTTTGTCCAGCCGCGCTTTTAGCCGAGTTTTCGGCGCATTGCATCCCGGCATCACGCCTTGGCGAGCCGCTTTTTCCAATAGCGGATCTGCTTCTTCACCTCCGAGGGCGCGGTGCCGCCGAAGCTGGTCCGGCTCTTCACCGAATTCTGCACCGCAAGCACGGAGAAGATGCCGTCGGTGATACCGGGATGGATCGAGCGGAGGTCCTCCAGCGAGAGCTTTTCCAGGCCGACCTTTTTCTCCTCGGCGAGCGCGACGGCGCGGCCGGTGACGTGATGGGCCTCGCGGAAGGGAAGACCCAGGTTGCGCACCAGCCAGTCGGCAAGGTCGGTGGCGGTGGCATGGCCGGCACCGGCGGCCTTTTTCATGGAGATGGCGTTGACGGTCATGTCGCGGACCATGCCGGTGGTCGCCGCCAGCATCAGGTCGAGCGTTTCGGCGGCGTCGAAGACCGATTCCTTGTCCTCCTGCATGTCCTTGCCGTAGGTCAGCGGCATGCCTTTCATCACCGTCAGCAGGCCGACCAGATGGCCGTTGATGCGGCCGGTCTTGCCGCGCACCAATTCGGCGGCGTCGGGGTTCTTCTTCTGCGGCATGATCGAAGAGCCGGTGGAGAAGGAATCCGACAGCCGGATGAAGCCGAATTGCGGCGTTGACCAGATGATGATCTCTTCGGCGAGCCGCGACAGATGCGTGCCGCAGATCGCGGCGATCGAGAGGAATTCGAGGGCGAAGTCGCGGTCCGACACGCTGTCCAGCGAATTGCGCATCGGCTCGCGGAAGCCGAGCGCCTTCGCCGTCATATGGCGGTCGATCGAAAAGCTGGTGCCGGCCAGCGCCGCGGCGCCCAGCGGGCTTTCGTCCATGCGCTCGATGGCGTCGCGGACACGCGAGAGATCGCGGCCGAACATCTCGACATAGGCCATGCAATGGTGGCCGAAGGTCACCGGCTGCGCGGCCTGCATATGGGTGAAGCCGGGCATCACCGTCGCGGCGTGCTCCTCGGCGCGCTCGAGGAAGGCCGCGATCAGGTCCTTCAGCGCCTGGGCGACGCGCTGGCATTCCTCCTTGACCCAGAGTCTCAGATCGACCGCCACCTGGTCGTTGCGCGAGCGGGCGGTATGCAGGCGGCCGGCGGCCGACCCGATCAGATCGGCCAAACGCGCCTCGACATTCATGTGGATGTCTTCGAGCCTGGTCGAGAATTCGAATTTCCCGGCCTCGATCTCTTTCAGGATCGTGTTCAGGCCGTGAGCGATTTTTTCTTGATCGGCCGCCGAAATAATGCCCGTTTCAGCCAACATCTCGCTGTGGGCGATCGAGCCGCGGATGTCCTGCGCGTAGAGCTTGCGGTCGAAGGCGATCGACGCGTTGATCGCTTCCATGATCGCGGCCGGACCCGAGGCAAAACGTCCGCCCCACATCTGGTTGCTGGCCTTCTTGTCGCTCATCGCTATAACCCGTGCTCCGGAGCAGTTTTTAAGAAAATGGCAGACGGCAATAGATTCTTCCCGGCCCCGCGCCTCATCCTCGCCGCGCTTGTGGCGGGCGTGCTGGCCGGCGCGGTCGCGGTATATGTCAGCGAGAGCGGTTCTGGCAACAACGCGCCGGATCAGGTTGCCGCGGCCGGCAGCAGCAAGGACGACGTCGCCTGCAAAGCGAAGGCCGAGAGGGCCAAGCAGGTTGCGGCAAAGGCGGTCGGCCAGGTCGCGGCGCTGCAGCCGGCGGATCCGCCGCAATCGATGAAGAGCCTCGCCTTCAACGGACCCGACGGCAAGCCGATGACGATCGCCGACCATGCCGGCAAGACGGTGCTGCTCAATCTGTGGGCGACATGGTGCGCGCCCTGTCGCGCCGAAATGCCGGCGCTCGACGCATTGCAGAAGGAAAAAGGCGGCAACGCTTTCGAGGTCGTCGCGGTCAATGTCGATACCGGGGACGACGCCAAGCCGAAAAAGTTCCTGAAGGAGATCGGCATCGAGACGCTCGGCTACTACCGGGATGCGACGATGGGCCTGTTCAACGAGGCCAAGACGCGCGGGCTGGCGCTTGGCCTGCCGGTGACGATGCTGATCGACGCCGAGGGCTGCCTGATCGCACATATGAACGGCCCGGCGGAATGGTCGAGCCCCGACGCCAAGCGGCTGGTGGAAGCCGCGCTCGGTCCATCAAGCTGAGCGCAGCGCGGCGGCCGGCTCGAGCATGAGGATGCTGCCGCCGCGGGCCTCGACAGCATCCATGGCCGCCGGCGCCGGCACGCCGGTCAGCTCGCTGAAGGTTTCGATCGGGCCTGGCCTGCCGAGATAGTATCCCTGGCCGATCTCGCAGTCTTCGGCATCGAGGAAGCGCAGTTCGTCCAGCGTCTCGACGCCCTCGGCCAGCACCGGCAGGCCGAGGCCGCGCCCCAGACCCAGCACGGCGCGCACGATGGCCGCGACCTGGCCATTCCTGTCGACCGATTTGATGAACGACCCGTCGATCTTGATCTTGTCGAAAGGGAAAGCGCGGAGATTGGAAAGCGATGAATAGCCGGTTCCAAAATCGTCCATCGCGACGCGGATACCAAGCGCCTTGACCTGCCGCAGGGTCGCCAGTGCCCGCGGCATATCCTTGATAAGCGCCGGCTCCGTTACTTCAAGCTCCAGCCGTCCGGCCGGAAGTCCCGAACGCAGCAGGATCTCGTGCACTTTGCGACTGAAATTCGGGTTGTGGAGCTGCACTGCCGAGACATTGACGGCGATGGTCAGCGGATTTTTCCAGCGCACGGCTTCCTCGCAGGCCGTCGCCAGCACCCATTCGCCGATCTGGGCGATGGCGCCGCTGTCTTCGGCGACCGGGATGAAGACCGAAGGCGGAATGTTGCCGCGCTCCGGATGATGCCAGCGGATCAAGGCTTCGAAACCGATCATCTTGCCGCTGCTGATCTCCTTTTGCGGCTGATAGACCAGCCGGAACTCGCCGCGCGCAACCGCCTGGCGCAGATCGTGCTCCATGGCGCGCCTGTCGCGCGTCTCGGCGCCCATCGAAGCCTCGAAATAGCGATAAGTGTCCTTGCCCTCGGCCTTGGCGCGGTAGAGCGCAGTGTCGGCATGGCTGACCAGTGCCGCCTGGTCGTCGGCATCCAGCGGGTAAAGAGCAATGCCGATGCTGGCCGACACCAACTCACCGCCGGGCGACAGTTGGCTCTCCTGGCGCAGCTTGGAAAGCACCGCCTCGGCGATGCGGCCGGCGGCCTGCGGGTCGGGAAGGTTCGGGGCGATGATGGCGAATTCGTCGCCGCCGAGACGGGCGAGCATCTGCCCGTGGCGGAGCACGGTCGAAGCGCATTGCGCCACCCTCTGCAGCACGGCGTCGCCGGCGGCGTGACCGAAAAGGTCGTTGACTTCCTTGAAGCGGTCGAGGTCGAGAAGCATCAGCGCGAGCTGCCCGCCCTTGCCGTCGAGGCTCGCCGTGGCGATCTCAGCCTCGAGCCGGCTGGTGAAGCTGCGGCGATTGGCAAGCCCGGTCAGCGGATCGAAATGCGCCAGGCGAAGGATCTCCTGCTCGGCCTTCTTGCGCTCGCGCATGTCGCGGACGGCGACGACGTCGTGAGGCTTGCCGCAATAGTCGATGCTGCGGGCGATCAGCTCGACGGGGATGCGTGTTCCGTCCTGGCTGCGCAGCTCGGCTTCCTGCGCCTGGCCGCTGCCGCCGCCGATGGCTGAGGCGATGCGTTCGCCGAAGAGGTCGCCAAGCGTGATCATGTTCAGCGTGCCGGGCGCGATTCCGCTCAGCGCCGCGATGCTGTCGTTGGCGCTGACGATGCGGCTGCCGTCGCAGACGATCAGCCCCTCGACCGCCGCGTTGGCCAAGCCGTGCATGCGCTGCGCTTCCGCCTGGTGGCGGCGGAAGCGCAGGTCGATGCGGAGCGCCGCGGCCGAGAGCACCAGGATGACCAGGCTTGCCGCCGCGGCGGCAAAGGCTTGCGACATCGGCGCGATGGTGAATTTTGAGATCTCTATGGAGGTGTCCGGATAGATCGAGACCGCCGCCATGGCGATAAAATGCAGTGTGCAGATCGCCAGTGTGAGCAAGACGGCGGCAGCGATGGTCGTAAGCGTCGACGGGCGGCGAAGTACGACAAGCAGCGAAAGCGCGGCAAGCGTGATGCCCGCCGCCAGCGAAAGAGCGACGAGCAGCTCGTTCCAGACGATCCTGCCCTGGACCTCGAATGCCGCCATACCGGTATAGTGCATCACGGCGATGCCGGCGCCGAGCACCGCGCCGCCGACAAGGTAGTGATCAATTCCGCCGCGAATGGTGGCGATCCACATTCCGGCCGCCGTCAAAACTACGGAGGCGGCCAGCGAAAGCGCGGAAAGCTCCGCGTTATAGGCATTGGGTATTCCCGGCGTGAAGGCGATCATGGCGATGAAATGCGTCGCCCAGATGCCGAATCCGGTGGCCGTGGCTGCAATCATCAGCCATGCGTAGCGATTTCGACTGGTCGATTGCTCGACATGACGAAGAAGATTGACCGCTGAGAAGGACGAAATTCCGCAGATGAGCGCCGCAAGCGCGACCAACCTCAGATCGTGCTCGTGCACGATGCAATTATAGACAGTCAACATTTGGCTTCACCTGATCTTCCCGCATCAATCAAGTTAAGATTGATTAAGGCCCGACGGCTGAAGAATCGATTAGTGGGCCTGCAACCGAAGCGTGTGTCTCAGGTTGTAGGGACGGATAAGGTTTGGCCGGCTGTCGCACGCCACGGTCCGAGTTACTCAAATCCTAAGCCGGCAAGCAATTTGCCGGCCCGGGATTGATGCACGTTGCTTTAGGATCAGATGATGTTCATCGACCCATAACAAAATCGTTGTCCGATTGTCATGCGCAACACATACTGCTTCTGCGGAAGCCCCCCTTTCGCCAATCACAACGGGAGATGAAACATGAAGCTCTTCGGCTTCGCGGCGGGTGTTGCCGCTACCTTGACCCTGCTTTCCACCACGTCCGCTTTCGCTGTCACGCAGATCAGCTGGTGGCATGCGATGACGGGCGCCAATGCGGAGGTCGTCGACAAGATATCGAAGGACTTCAACGCCAGCCAGAGCGACTATCAGATCGTTCCGGTCTTCAAGGGCACCTATCCCGAGACGCTGAATGCAGGCATCGCCGCGTTCCGTGCCGGCCAGGCGCCGGACATCCTCCAGGTGTTCGACGTCGGCACCGGCGTCATGATGGCGGCCGAGAGCGCGATCAAACCCGTCGCCGAAGTTTTGACGGGCGCCGGAATGACCTTCGAGAAGAGCCAGTATCTGCCCGGCATAGTCGGCTATTATTCGAAGCCGGACGGCACGATGTTGTCTTTCCCTTACAATTCCTCCTCGCCGATCCTCTATTACAACAAGGACATCTTCCAGAAGGCCGGCCTCGACGTGAACAACCCGCCCAAGACCTGGAACGAGGTCTGGGAAGCGGCAAAGAAGATCAAGGCGAGCGGCGCGGCCCCTTGCGGCTACACCTCGACCTGGCTGACCTGGATCCATCTGGAGAATTTTGCCGCCTGGAACAATGTTTCCTGGGCGACCCAGCAGAACGGACTGGCCGGCGGCGACGTCGAGCTCAAGATCAACGCGCCGATTTTCGTCAACCATTTTCAGGCGCTGGCTGACCTCGCCAAGGACGGCACTTTCAAATATGGCGGGCGCACCTCCGAGGCCAAGCAGATCTTCCTCGCCGGGGAATGCGGCATCTTTACCGAGTCGTCGGGCGGGCTCGGCGATATCGTCAAGTCGGGCATGAACTACGGCATCGGCCAACTGCCGTATGACAGCGATGCCAAGGGTGCGCCGCAGAACACGACGCCCGGCGGCGCAAGCCTCTGGGTTTTCAGCGGCAAATCCGATGCGGAGTACAAGGGCGTCGCGGCCTTCTTCGCCTATCTCTCCAAGACCGAGGTGCAGGAATATCTGCACCAGAAGTCGGGCTACCTGCCGGTGACGCTGGCCGCCTATGAGGCGACCAAAAAGTCCGGCTTCTACGACAAGAACCCGGGCCGCGAGACACCGATCCTGCAGATGACCGGCAAGGCGCCGACCGAAAATTCGAAGGGTGTGCGCCTGCCCAATCTGCCGCAGGTGCGCGATATCCAGAACGAGGAGTTCGAGAAGATGCTGGCCGGCCAGGAAACGGCCCAGCAGGCGCTCGACAATGCCGTCTCGCGCGGCAACGCGGCGATCAAGGACGCGTTGGGCAACTAGACCTGGCCGAGGATGAAACGTCGCCCGCGCGGACCCGCGCGGGCGATCCTTGCTTGACGAGGAAACCAAGCTGACCCCGCGCGTCGTTTTCCCCAACAAAGTCCTGCCTTACCTGCTTGTGGCGCCGCAACTCGCCATAACACTGGTTTTCTTCTACTGGCCGGCCGGGCAGGCGCTCTACCAGTCGATGCTGAGGCAGGATCCATTCGGGCTGAAGAGCAAGTTCGTCTGGTTTGCCAATTTCCGCAAAGTGCTTGCCGACCCGGCCTATCTCAACTCGATCAAGGTAACGGTGGCATTTTCGCTTGCCACCGCAATCGTGGCGATGGCCGTGGCGTTGCTGCTTGCCGTAATGGCGGAAAAAGTGGTGCGCGGCAAAGCGCTCTACCGCACGCTGATGATCTGGCCCTATGCGGTGGCGCCGGCGATCGCCGGCATGTTGTGGCTGTTCCTGTTCAACCCGTCGATCGGCTCGCTATCCTACGTGCTGAGAAGTCTCGGCATAGCCTGGGACCCGTTGCTCAACGGCAGTCACGCCATGATCCTTCTGGTTTCCGCCGCCGCATGGAAGCAGATCAGCTACAATTTCCTGTTCTTCGTCGCCGGCCTGCAGGCGGTGCCGAAGACCCTGATAGAGGCGGCGGCGATCGACGGCGCTCGCGAGACCAAGCGTTTCTGGACCATCATCTTCCCGCTGCTCGCGCCGACGACCTTCTTCCTGCTGGTCGTCAACACGGTCTATGCCCTGTTCGACACGTTCGGCATCGTCCATGCCGTCACCGGCGGCGGACCGGGCAAGACCACCGAGACGTTGGTCTACAAGGTCTACAATGACGGCTTCGTCAACCTGATCCTCGGGGACTCGGCGGCGCAGTCGGTGATCCTGATGGTCATCGTCATCGCGCTCACCGCCATCCAGTTCCGCTATGTGGAACGCAAGGTTCACTACGGCTGAGGCAAGCGATGATCGGCCAGTCTCCGTTGCGTATCCTGATCGCCCATGCCGCGCTCATCCTCGGCATTCTGATCGTTGCATTTCCGATCTACTACACGTTCGTGGCCTCGACGCAGACGCTGCAGACGATCCTGAAGCCGCCCTTGCCGCTGCTGCCCGGCGACCAGTTCTGGAACAATTACAGCGAGGCCCTGTTCGGCGGTGTCGGGCGCATCGGCGGCGTCAGCGTCGGCAGGCTGCTTCTCAACACGACGGTCATGGCGCTCGGCGTCGCGGTCGGGAAGATCTTCATATCGATCCTGTCGGCCTATGCCATCGTGTTCTTTCGTTTTCCTCTGCGCATGACCTTCTTCTGGCTGATCTTCATCACCCTGATGCTGCCCGTCGAGGTCCGCATCCTGCCGACCTACAAGGTGATGGTCGACCTCGGCATGATCGACACCTATGCCGGTCTGATCGTCCCGCTGATCGCCTCGGCCACGGCCACGCTGTTGTTCAGGCAGTTCTTCATGACAATCCCGGGCGAGCTCGTCGAGGCGGCGCGCGTCGATGGCGCCGGGCCGTGGCGCTTCTTCTTCGACATCCTCCTGCCGCTGTCGCGCACCAACATCGCTGCGCTGTTCGTCATCCTCTTCATCTATGGCTGGACGCAATATCTGTGGCCGCTGCTGGTCACCAACAGCAACGACATGAACACCATCGTCATCGCACTGAAAAAGATGGTTTCCTTCGCTGATGCCGATACCCAGTGGCACCTTGTGATGGTCACCGCGATGCTGGCCATCGTGCCGCCGATCCTTGTCGTGGTGCTGATGCAGCGCTGGTTCGTGCGCGGCCTGGTCGAATCCGAGAAGTGAGCAGCGATGGCGACGGTTGATCTCAATGATGTGAGGAAGGTCTATGCCGGCGGCGTCGAGGCCGTGAAAGGCGTGTCCATCGCCATTCCGGACAAGCAGCTTTGCGTGCTGGTCGGTCCCTCCGGATGCGGCAAATCGACGTTGCTCAGGATGATCGCCGGACTGGAGACCATCTCGTCCGGAACGATTGCGATCGACGGCAAGATCGTCAATGCCATCGGTCCGACCGAACGCGACATCGCCATGGTCTTCCAGAATTACGCGCTCTACCCGCATATGAAAGTCTACGACAACATGGCCTATGGCCTGCGCAATCGCGGCACGCCGAAAGCCGAGATCGACAGCAGAGTGCGTTCGACCGCCAAGGTGCTGGAATTGTCGGGACTGCTCGACCGGCGCCCACGCGAGCTTTCCGGCGGCCAGCGACAGCGCGTCGCCATGGGCCGGGCCATCGTGCGCAATCCGAAAGTCTTCCTGTTCGACGAACCGCTCTCCAATCTCGACGCCAAGCTGCGCGGCCAGATGCGGGTCGAGATCAAGAGCCTGCAGCGCAGGCTCGGAGTGACTTCGGTCTATGTGACCCACGACCAGCTCGAGGCGATGACGCTAGCCGACATGCTTGTCGTCATGAATGCCGGGCTGGTCGAGCAGACCGGCGCTCCCCTAGACATCTATGAGAAGCCGGCCTCGACATTCGTCGCGTCCTTCATTGGCGCGCCGCCGATGAACCTGCTCTCACTGAGCACAGGGAGCTCTGCAACTGAGCTGGAAAGAAAGTTGCTTGGGCTTGCCCCGCCCGGCGGGCGGGCCGCGACGCTGGGCTTCAGGCCGGAGGACGCCGAACTCGTCGCCGATGCCGAGGACCGATCCGGGGCGCTGATGCTGCCCGCAACGGTCGAGGCCGTGGAGCCGGTCGGCGCGGAAAGCTTCCTGCACTGCTCGGCTGCCGGCAATAGGATCGTGATACGGGTTGGCGGCCGCACGACGGCAAAGCCCGGCGACAAGTTGCGCATCACCGCCACAGCCGAGAAGCTGCACTGGTTCGATCAGGGCGGCAGGCGCCTCGACAGCGCAAGCCCCTCCTTTTGACCCAGCTTCAGGCAAACACATGCGCCTTGCCGGTCACGGTAAGGCGCACGATCTCGCCGACCTCCGGCACGTCCATGCCGGTCTTGCGCAGGACGAGCGGTGTGTTGCCGATTGCGGCCGCATCCGGCGGATCCGGGCTATTGAGCAGCCGCACCGCGATGGTGCAGACCGAGCCGGCGAATTCGGAGTCCGTCACCTCGCCGAACAGCATGTCCGGCGTCCCCGACATGCCTTCGCGGGAGGTTCGTTTAAGCACCACCTGCTCGGGTCTGAGCATGATACGGGCGACGTCGCGCCGCTCGGCGGTGTCGACGGCGATGCGGCCGAGTGGCGATATGGCAAAGCCGTCGGCGATCTTGGCCGGCACGATGATGGCGTCGCCGAGGAACTCGGCAACCATCCTGTCCCTGGGCTGGAAATAGAGCTCGCGCGGCGTGCCGACTTGCGAGAACAGGCCGTCGCGCATGACGGCCACCTGGCCGGCGAAGGACAGCGCCTCGGCCTGATCATGGGTGACCAGGATGGTGGTGATGCCCGCATCCTCCAGAAGCTCGGCCACAGCCTTGCGCATCGAGGCCCGCAGACCGGTGTCGAGCGCCGAGAACGGCTCGTCGAGCAGCATCAGCCGGGGTTTCATCGCCATGGCGCGCGCAAGCGCGACACGCTGCTGCTGGCCGCCGGAAAGCTCGTGCGGACGGCGCTTCAGGATCGCCTTGTCCAGCCCGACGATATAGGCGAGCTCGACGATGTGCTCGGCGCGCTTCTCGGCGCTGCGGGGCATGCCGAAGCCGATATTGTCGGCGATGGTGAGATGCGGGAAGAGGGCGCCGTCCTGCGCCACCACGCCGATGCCGCGGCGATGCGCCGGAACCGCCGCCCCGCCATTGGCGAGCAGCTTGCCGTCGAGCGCGATGCGGCCGCGGTCTGGCGCCTCGAAGCCGGCGATCAGCCTCAGCAAGGTGGTCTTGCCGCAGCCGGAGGGTCCGACGATTGCGGTGCGGCTGCCGCTTTCGACGGTGAGGTCGACGCCGGCAAGTGCTGCCACCGGGCCATAATGTTTCGCTACGTCGCGGAGTTCGAGGAAGCTCATCGGCCGGCCATCCGCTTCGACTGGACGTAGAGCACCCAGGTCATCGGCAGCGACATCGCCACCATGATCAAGGCGTAAGGGGCGGCCGAGGCGTAGTCGATCTCGCCGCTGTAGGACCAGAACGCCATCGCCAG
Organism: Mesorhizobium sp. WSM3860; assembly: GCF_002294995.1. Classification (GTDB taxonomy): domain Bacteria; phylum Pseudomonadota; class Alphaproteobacteria; order Rhizobiales; family Rhizobiaceae; genus Mesorhizobium. Next base: position 668,527 of record NZ_NSGF01000001.1, read on the forward strand.
CGTGCGGGTGCCGTTCGGCGCCAGCATCTGGGTCGCGGTCAGTTCATTGGTGATGCCGAGCGCCACCATCGCCATGCCGGCCGCCGCACCCGGCGCCGACAGCCGGATCGTGGTCGACCATAGCGCCCTGAGCGGCGGACGGCCGAGGCTCGAGGCCGCGCGCTCGAGTTCCACCGGCGCCTGGGCGATCGAGGCGCGCAGGCTGACCAGCGCGCGCGGCAGGAACATCAGCGCATAGCCGAAGAGGATGGTGAAGAGCGTCTGATAGAGCGGCAAGGCGATGCGTACGGTGATGGTCACCAGCGCCAGCGCGACGACCACACCCGGCAGCGAGCCGACGATGTAGTTGCAGCTCTCGAGCAGGCGCTGCAAACGGCCCGGCGCACGGATCGAGATCCAGGCCATCGGCATCGCGGCGACCGTGGCAAGCAGCGCACCGGCGACGGCGAGGACCAGCGTCTGGCCGAGCGCCAGGCTGATCTCGTCCCAACGCCAGACGTCCGCGCCACCGGCAAGCAGCCAGCGGCCGACGGTCACAAAGGGCACGCCGAGCGTGAGCAGCGCAGTGCCGGCGGGCAGCAGCAGGCAAGGCAGCGTGGCGCGGCCGAGTCGGGCGCGCTGCTGCTGGCGCGCCGCACCTGAACCGACGCGCGCGTAACGCTCCTCGCCGCGCACGATCACCTCCAGGCCAAGCAGCACGAAGCAGCAGGCGACCAGCACGGCGGCAAGCATGTTCGCCGCCGGGCCGTTGAACGTCGACTGGAACTGGTCGACGATCGCGGTGGTGAAGGTGTCGAAGCGGATGAAGACATAAAGTCCGTATTCGGCAAGCAGGTGCAGGCCAACCAAAAGCGAACCGCCGCAGATGGCCAGCCTCAACTGCGGCAGCACGACACGCGCGAAGACGCGCCAGGGCCCGAGGCCAAGCGCTGCGGCGGCATCTTCCAGCGCCGGGTCGAGCCGGCGCAGCGCCGCTGCGATCGGCAGATAGAGGAACGGGAAATAGGCGATAACGGAGACGAGCACGCCGGCCCAGAGCCCGTGCAGGCCGGGGATCAGGCTGATCCAGGCGTAACTGTGGACGAAGGCGGGAATTGCCAAGGGCGCCACCGACAGCCACGACCACCAACGGTTGCCGGGCACGTCGCTGCGCTCGGTCAGCCAGGCAAGCGCCACCGACAGCAAGATGGCGATCGGGACGGCGAGGAGGACAAGCAGGATAGTGTTGACCAGCAGCTCGCCGACGCGAGGCCGAAAGGTCAGCGCTACCACAGTGTCCCATCCCGTCTGGATGCCCACCCAGACGATGAAGGCAAGCGGTAGGAGAGCGATCAGCGAGACCATGGCGGCCGCAAGCGTAATCCACGACGTGGACCGCCGGCTCTGCCTTGCGGCAGCCGGCGGCCCTGAATGCGTGAGGTCGATCGCGGACATCAGCCGGAATGCACCGCCAGGAGGCGATCTGATGAACCGCGAATGCGGTCGGAAACGCAGATGATCGTCATAGACGAGGCCATCTCCAAAACAAAAGCGCTCCCGCGGAAAGCGAATTCCGGCGGGAGCACGGTCGGTGTCCTTTTAGGACGAACGCGGACTAAAGCAAGCCGGCTTGCGTCATCAGTTCGATGACCTTCTTCGAGTTCAGGTGCGTCGGATCGATCTTGGGTGCCTGCAAATCGGCCAGCGGCACGAGCTTCGGGTTCGACATGGCATCCTTGCCGACGGCATATTCATAAGAGGTCCCGGTTTTCAAAACCTCCTGGCCGCCCTTGCCGGTGACCCACTTCAAGAAGGCCTGGGCTTCCTTCGGATGCTTGCTCGAGGCCAGCACGCCGCCGCCAGAGATCGACACGAACGCGCCGGGGTCCTGATTCTTGAAATAGTGCAGGCCGACATTCTTGCTGTTCTCGCCGGTCTTCGCCTGATCGCTGAAAAAGTAGTAGTGGTAGATCACGCCGCCATCGATCTCCCCGGCATTGACCGCCTTCATCACCGTATTGTTGCCCTTGTACGCGGTGAAGTTCTCTTTCATGGCCTTCAGCCAGCCGGAAGTCGCGGCTTCACCCTTGAGCTCGAGCATCGCACTGACGATGGCCTGGAAATCGGCGCCGGACGGCGAGGCGGCCCAACGGCCCTTCCAGCTCGGATCGGCAAGGTCGAGCAGCGACTTGGGCAGTTGGTCTTCCTTGAGCTTGTCCTTGTTGTAGGCAAGGACGGTGCTGCGCGCCGCGACGCCCACCCATTTGCCGCTCGAAGGCTGGTATTCCTGCGGAACCTGGGCGAGGGTGTCGGCACCCACCGGCGCGAACAGGCCGGCCGCCTCGACCAGCGCCATCGCCGGCGAATTCTCTGTCAGGAACACGTCGGCCGGCGAGGCAGCACCCTCGGCGACGATCTGGTTGGAGAAATCGCTGTCGCCGCCGTTGCGCAGCGTCACCTTGATGCCGGTTTCCTTGGTGAAGCCCTTCGCCCATTCCTTGGCCAGGCTTTCATGCTGGGCGTTGTAGACGATGATGCCTGCATCCTCCGCCATGGCCGGTCCGGCGATCAGGCCGAGCGCCAGCGCGGCGGCGCCGGCAAGAGTGGAAAAGGCAGTTTTCATGGGCATCGTCCTCAAATCTGGAGACAGGGGTTCAGGCTCAGACGCACCTATCAATACCTGATTGGGATAGTCAACATTCCGACCTGCTTCAATCGGTCGCCGTGCCGCAAACTTTCGTGATTTTCCGGTACTTTGGCTTGGACATTATTTCGCCGGCCCCGTAACAAACCAGGGCCGAGACGCGAACATCGGGGGTAAACTCTTGTGACCGGCAAGGACGAGGCCGAGCTCTCCCGGCTGCTCAGGGCCGCGATCGCGGGAGACGAAAGGGCTTACGCCGACTTTCTTCACCGGATAGCCGCTCTCGTTCGCGGCTTCGTCCGGCGCAAGATCGTTCAGGGCGGGGTCGACCCCGAGGATGTCGTGCAGGAAACCTTGCTGGCCATTCACGTCAAACGGCACACGTGGCGAGAAGACGCGCCGGTGCTGCCATGGGTCTATGCGATCGCCCGCTTCAAGCTGATCGATGCATTCCGCCGGCGCGGCCGTCGCATCGAGGTCGAGCTCGACGAGATCGCCGAGACTTTCGCCGAGCCGGAAGCGGAGACGGTGAGCGAGCGCGACATAAACCGGGCTCTAGACGGCCTGCCGCCTTCGCAGCGCTCCGTGGTTTCCTCGATCTCGGTCGACGGCCATTCGATCGGCGAAACGGCGGTCAAGCTCGGCATCAGCGAGACGGCGGTGCGCGTGTCGCTGCATCGCGGTCTTGCCGCGATCGCCAAAAGGTTCGGACGACAGTGACATGAGAACTGAGGACCTCATAAAGGCGCTCGACGCCGATGCCCGCAACAAGGCGATGCCGCTTGGCCTCGCCTGGTGGCTGGCCGTCGGCGTGGCGGTTGCGGTCGCGGCGATGATCTTTTTCATGACCATCGGTCCGCGCCCGGACATCATGCCGGCCATGCATACGATGCGCTTCATGTCGAAGTTCGTCTTCACCCTGGCGCTCACGGCCAGCGCATTCGCTCTGATCCGGGCGCTGTCGATGCCCGGTGCGGCGAGCAGGCGAGCGAAACTATGGATGCTGGCCGCGCCCGCGCTCGTCGGGATCGCGGTGATCCTGGAGCTTTTCGTCGTGCCGGAGGCGGACTGGGGCAGACGGCTCGTGGGTTCCAACATGATGATCTGCATGAGCTTCATCCCGTTGATCGGCATCGGTCCCCTGGCGATCTTCCTCGGTATGCTGCGCTATGGCGCGCCGACGCGGCCGGTGCTGGCCGGCGCGGTCGCGGGCCTGCTCGCGGGCGGCCTGGCGGCGACCTTCTATGCCGCGCACTGCTTCGACGATTCGCCGCTGTTCGTCGCCACCTGGTATACGATCGCGATCGCTTTCCTCACCGCGCTCGGCGCGCTTGGCGGACGGTTTTTCGTCCGCTGGTAGGATTACACACCGATCCTTAATCACGCCGGCAATTGCTTTGCCGGTTAGCGGTGTGATCGCCGCAGCTTACAACCATTCCTTAAAATCGATCCGCCAGGGTTGTGGCGGCGTGCAGTTGCGCATGGGGGTGGGATCGCATTGTGGCGTGGTTGAGTTGGAAAGGTCCGCGGGCCGGCAAGCGATCTGTGCTCGCCTTGATGGCGGCAGGGCTCGTCGCCCTGACTGCATCGGTCCTGTTGCCGGCGCTGGAGCTCGGCGCGGAGACGCTGAAGTTCTGCCTGCAGATATCCGTCGCGGTCACGGCCGTGACGCTGTTTGTCTCGGCCCTGTTCATCCGCAGGATCATCGACGACCGCCGGCAGATCGCCGAAAGCGAGCAGCGCTTTCGGCGCGCGATGGAAGATTCGGCGATCGGCGTCGCCATCGTCGGCCTCGACGGCCGCATCCTTCAGACCAATCCCGCCTTCGCGGCGATGCTCGGCTACAGCCGGGCGGAAATCGAGGCGCTGACCTTCTTCCAGATCACGCATCCCGACGATCTGCAGATCGGCCGTGAGACGATGATCGCGCTGAAAGAGGGAAAGATCGATTCCTTCCATTTCGAGAAGCGCTATCTCAAGAAAGACGGCACTCCGGTCTGGGCGCAGCTCGCGGGCTCGGTCATTCGCGAAGATGAGACCGGTAAGCCGCTCTATCTTGTGTCGCAGGTCGAGGACATCGATGCGCGCAAGCAGGCCGAAGCGCGCATCGCCGAAGCCGAGACGCGCTGGAACTTCGCGCTGACCAGCGCCGGACAAGGCGTCTGGAGCCTCGATATGCGCAAGGGCGGCACGACCTACTCCGAAACCTGGGTCAGGATGCTGGGCTATGACGATGGCGAACTGGACGGCGATCCCGACCGCTGGCTGACGATGATCCATCCGGACGACCGCCAAATTGTCGCCGAGGCGGACCGGGCGCATCTTGCCGGCGAGACGGCCTTCTTCGAGGCCGAGTTCCGGATGCGCCACAAGGACGGCCATTGGGTCTGGATCCTCGACCGCGGCAAGGCGATCGAACGCGACGGCGAGGGCCGGCTGATCCGGGCCATCGGCAGCTTGACCGATATCACGGAGCGCAAGGAGGCCGAAGAACGGCGCAAGGTCTCGGCGGCGATGCTCGCCGATGAAAAAGAGCGGCTCAGGGTGACGCTGCAGTCGATCGGCGACGCGGTGATCTGCACCGATGCCGCCAATCGCGTCACCTTCATGAATCCGGTCGCCGAACAGCTCACCGGCATCGCCAGCGGCGAGGCGCTTGGCAAGGTGCTCGGCGATGTCTACTGGGCGGTCGATGAGGAAACCGGACAGAGGATCGGCCTGACGCGACCTGCGGCCGGCGACCGCCATCATGGCGACCAGAACGCCCGCGCCGTGCTCATCAGGCGCGACGAGACGCGCTGCAGCATCCGCCAAATGGTGTCGCCGATCATGAACGACCGCGACGAGTTCTGCGGGCTGGTCATCGTCTTCCAGGATTTCACCGACGCGCGCGCCCTGCAGCGCCAGCTCGCTTATGCCGCGGCCCATGACGCGCTGACCGGGCTCGCCAACCGCCCAAGTTTCATCCGCACAATGGAGGAGCTGGTCGGTCGGTGCCGGCTGAATGGCGGCGAGCATCAGTTCATGTTCGTCGATCTGGACCATTTCAAAGCGGTCAACGACACTGGCGGCCACGCGGCGGGCGATGCGCTGCTGAAGCGCGTCGCCGAGGCCATCCGCAACGTGCTCGGGCCGGAAGATATCGTCGCCCGTCTCGGCGGCGACGAGTTCGCGGTCATACTGAAATCGGGCGCGGCGGCGCGAGCGACCGTCGCGGCGCGCTCCATCATCGAAGCCATCCGCAACCTGGGCTTCAGCTGGGACGGCCGTCCGCATTCGATCGCCGCCAGCATCGGGCTTGCGCCGATCCGCGCCGGCTGCGGCGAGGTGGATGAGATCATCGCCCGTGCCGATGCCGCCTGCTATGCCGCCAAGGCAGCCGGCCGCGGTTGCGTTTCGGCAGCGCCCGATGAAGTTTCGAAGGACGAGGCGGCGCTCCTGCCGCTTGCGGCGGCATCCTGAACGCCGCGTGGAGAGCGTTCAGCCGCGGGGCTCAGCGCGTCGGCACCGGATGGTCGCCGCGATAGTCGTAGAAGCCGCGGCCGGTCTTGCGGCCGAGCCAGCCGGCCTCGACATATTTCACCAGCAGCGGGCAGGGGCGATACTTCGAGTCCGACAGGCCCTCATGCAGCACCTGCATGATCGACAGGCAGGTGTCGAGACCGATGAAGTCGGCCAGCTGCAGCGGCCCCATCGGATGGTTGGCGCCGAGCCGCATGGCGGTGTCGATGGCGTCCACCGTGCCGACGCCTTCATAGAGCGTGTAGATCGCCTCGTTGATCATGGGCAACAGGATGCGGTTGACGATGAAGGCCGGGAAATCCTCCGAAACGGTGATCGTCTTGTCGAGCCGGTTCACGAAGGCCTTGGCGGCCTCGAACGTCTGGTCCTCGGTGGCGATGCCGCGCACCAACTCGACCAGCTTCATCACCGGCACCGGGTTCATGAAATGTATGCCGATGAAGCGCTCAGGCCGGTCGGTCTGCGCGGCGAGCCGGGTGATCGAGATCGAGGAGGTGTTGGTTGCGAGAATCGCCTCCGGATTGAGCTGCGGGCAGAGCTGGGCGTAGATCTTGCGCTTGACCGTCTCATCCTCGGTCGCCGCCTCGATGACGAGGTCGGCAGCGGCGAGATCGGCCATGGCGGACGCCGATGAGATGCGCGCCATCGCCTCGTTGCGCGCCTTTTCCTCGAGCTTTCCCGAACCGACCTGGCGGGCCATGTTGCCGCTGATGGTGGCGATGCCCTTCTCGACCCGGTCGGACGAGATGTCGTGGATCAGGACCTTGTAGCCGGCCAGCGCCGAGACGTGGGCGATACCGCCCCCCATTTGACCTGCGCCGACGATGCCGATCGTCTCGATCTTGCTCATTACCCCAATCCCGTCTGGAGCATTTCCGCTACTGAGAGGTGCGGAAGAGCTCCCTTCTCTTTGTTTCCCGCAATTCCGGACGCAAAGTGGCTCTGCACTTTCCTGGAATTGCCTTTTTTGTTTTATCGCAATTCCGGAGGGAAAACCGCTACCGGCTTTTCCTGGAATTGCGCAAGCCTTTAGCGGCCCGCTTTTTGTGCAGTGCAAACTAAAAGGGCGGGGCGACTTCGTCTACCCCACCCTTCGGATTTTAATATGCCAGAGCAGAAAGCGTCAAAGCGCCTTTTGCAGCTCCGGCAGGATGACGAAGAGATCGCCGACGAGACCGTAGTCGGCAACCTGGAAGATCGGCGCTTCCTCGTCCTTGTTTATGGCGACGATGACCTTGGAATCCTTCATGCCGGCGAGGTGCTGGATGGCGCCGGAGATGCCGACGGCAATGTAGAGATCGGGAGCGACCACCTTGCCGGTCTGGCCGACCTGCCAGTCGTTCGGGGCATAGCCCGCATCGACCGCCGCGCGGGACGCGCCAACGGCGGCGCCGAGCTTGTCGGCAACCGGCAGGATCACTTCCTGGAACTTCTCCGAGGAGCCGAGTGCACGGCCGCCCGAGATGATGATCTTGGCCGAGGTCAGCTCCGGACGATCGTTCTCGGAAAGCTTGTTCTCGACGAAGGAGGAGAGGCCGGGGTTGGCGGCGGCGTTGACCGTCTCGACCGGGGCCGAACCGCCCTCGGGCGCTCCTTGGAAGGAGGCGGTGCGCACCGTGATCACCTTCTTGGCGTCGGTCGATTGCACGGTCTGGATGGCGTTGCCGGCATAGATCGGCCGCTTGAAAGTGTCGGGCGAGACCACCTCGATGATCTCGGACACCTGCGCGACGTCGAGCAGGGCCGCCACGCGCGGCGCGACGTTCTTGCCGGCCGAGGTGGCGGGGGCGACGATCGCGTCATAGGAGCCGGCGAGCGAGACGACGAGGGCGGCCAGCGGCTCCGCCAGGCGCTCGGAGAGCTCGTCGGCCTCGGCCAGCAGCACTTTGCGAACACCTTTCAGCTTGGCGGCCGCGTCGCTTGCTGCCTTGGCGCCCTTGCCGGCAACCAGCACGTCGACATCCGAGTCGATCTGCAGGGCCGCCGACAGCGCCTTGGCGGTCTGGTCGGAAAGGGTTGCGTTGTCGTGTTCGGCGATGAGGAGAATTGCCATTTTCCTGTTCCTTTCCTGACCGCTTTAGAGCACGCCGGCTTCGTTCTTGAGCTTCTCGACCAGCTCGGCGACGCTCTTGACCTTGACGCCCGCCTTGCGGCCGCCGGGCTCTTCGGTCTTGATGACCTTCAGGCGCGGCTTGACGTCGGCGCCGTAGTCGGCCGGGCTCTTCTCGTCGAGCGGCTTCTTCTTGGCCTTCATGATGTTGGGCAGCGAGGCATAGCGCGGCTGGTTCAAGCGAAGGTCGGCGGTTACGATCGCCGGCATTTTCAGCTCAACGGTCTGCAGGCCGCCGTCGACCTCACGCGTTACCTTGGCATGATCGCCGGCGAGCTCGATCCTGGAGGCGAAGGTGCCTTGAGCCCAGCCCAGCAGCGCCGCCAGCATCTGGCCGGTCTGGTTGCTGTCGTCGTCGATCGCCTGCTTGCCGAGGATGACGAGGCCGGGCTTCTCGGCCTCGACCACGCCCTTCAGCACCTTGGCCACACCCAGCGGCTCGGTCTGCTCGTCGGTCTTGACCAGGATGGCCCGGTCGGCGCCCATGGCGAGCGCGGTGCGCAGCGTCTCCTGCGCCTGCTGCGGGCCGATCGAGACGACGATGATCTCCTCGGCCTTGCCGGCTTCCTTGATTCGGATCGCTTCCTCGACCGCGATCTCGTCGAACGGGTTCATCGCCATCTTGACGTTGGCGAGCTCCACGCCCAGCCCGTCGGCCTTGACCCGGACCTTGACGTTCGCGTCCACAACCCGCTTTACGGGCACAAGGATCTTCATTTTCCTGTCACCTCTCCTGAGATAGTCGGGCGCGCTATAGCAGTGTGCGCCTTGTCAGAGTTGTCGAAAGCCGACATTCCGGGCGGAATTCTGGTCTTCAACGGCCAAGAGGCAACTCCACCCCGATGTTTCGCCTAAGCATGATCTTTTCCGAAACGGTTCCCACTTTTCGGGATCATGCTCTGTGGTGGCGTTTCCGTAGTGGCGGCAATCCGGCGCGTCAATATGCACGACGCACTCAAATCGGTTCAGTCCCGCGGCGACGCGGCGCCGCGGCCCCATCGAGGCGCCGTCTGTGCCGGCGCCTCGGGCGTTGGCCCGGGCTCGATCGGGAGAGGGACTTCCTGGACTTTCGGCGTCGGGTCCGGCTCGCCGTCTGCGCCGGCAAGCAGCGGCACGCCGCGGTTGCGCAACACCAGGACGAGAACGGCGCCGGCAATGATGCCGCCGATGTGGCAGGCCCAGGAAATCTGATCCTCTCCTCCGGCGGCAAACATCACGACCTGGAACAGGATCCAAAGGACGAGCGGGATGAAGGCGGGGATGCGCAGAGGAATGCGCGCAAAGACCAATACCCACACCTTAACCCTCGGATAGAGGATCAGATAGGCCGCAACCACGCCGGCGATGGCGCCGGAGGCGCCGATCAGGGGCACCTGGGAATCCCAACCGACCAACCCTTGAAAGAAGGCACCCGCCGCCGCGCAGGCGAGGTAGAAGATCAGGTAGCGTACATGGCCGAGCGCGTCCTCGACATTGTCGCCGAACACCCACAGGAACAGCATGTTGCCGCCGAGATGGAAGATGTCGGCATGCAGGAAGGAATAGGTGAGATAGCTGAGGCTTTCGGGAATGACGACGAATTCGGGCGACAGCTCCACCTTGTCATGGACGACAGAGGGGATGAAGCCAAGGCCAAGCACGGCGGCGTTGGTGAAGCTCTCGCCGCCAAGCGTGGTCGCGAGATAGACCAAGGCATTCGCGGCGATCAGACCGATCGTCACATATTGCAGGCGGATGTGGCGGAGCCTGTTGGTGTCATAGAGCGGGATGAACATCGGACCCTCCCGCCATACCCGATTGTCAGCGGTTCTTGCCGGGAACCCATAGCACGTCGGCATTTCCGTTGTCATTGACCGCTCGTGCGGCGACGAACAGGAGGTCGGAGACGCGATTGATGTATTTCAGCGCCTCGGGGTTGACGTGCTCAGCCGGATCCTGCGCCAGCGCCACCATGAGGCGTTCGGCGCGCCGCGCCACGGTGCGCGCAAGATGCAAGGCTGCCGCGGCAGGCGTGCCGCCGTTCAGCACGAAGGATTTCAGCGGCTGCAGGTCCTTGTTGAGAGCATCGATGTCCTTTTCGACGCGCCCGGTCTGCGCGGCGACGATACGCAGCGGCTCGTAGTCGAGCGGCTTGCCCTCGTCCGGCACCGCCAGGTCGGCGCCAAGGTCGAAAAGGTCGTTCTGGATGCGGGCGAGCATGGCGTCGATCGTCGGATGAACGGTTCCGGTATGGACGCGCGCCATGCCGACGCAGGCATTGGCCTCGTCCACCGTGCCGTAGGCTTCGACGCGCAGATCGGACTTCAGCCGCCGCTCGCCGCTGCCCAGACCGGTGGTGCCGTCGTCGCCGGTGCGGGTATAGATCTTGTTGAGCTTGACCACGTTCTCCTCCCCGGCCCGTTACTTGCGGGTGAAGTAGACGGTCAGCATGATCAGCATCAGAGCTATGAACTGCAGCAGCACGCGGGCCTGCATCAGCTTGTTGGAGGTGAAGCCGGAGCCGCCGCGCATCATGTTGACGAGGCCGCGGATCAGCACGACCACGACGGCGGCCATGACGACGATGGCGAGGATGTTGAAGACGGTTGCCATGGGGCTGGCTCCAGTTGGGTTTCGGTCAGGCCCGCCTGGCGAGCACGCGGTAGAGCATCGAGGCCGGCAGGATGCGCTTCAGCGCCACGCCGATTCTGGCCGGCACCGTTACCACATAATGCGGGTGCGGGCGCTGTGACAGAAGCGCGTGGCGCAAGGCGGCATGGACCACCTCCGGTCCGGGCTTCAGACGCGAGACGCTGCCGCCGGCCTTCAGTCGCGCGAGCTGCGCCTGGTAGTCGGCGCGGTGAACGGAGTTCTCGACGTCGATGTTCTTCAAGAACCATGCCAGGCCGTTGCTGGCGATCTTCGAGGTCACCGGCCCCGGCTCGATCAACGAGACATGAATGCCGCTGCCTTCGAGCTCCTGGCGCAGGCAAAGCATCAGGCCTTCGACGGCATGTTTCGACGCCGAATAGGCGCCGCGAAATCGGACCGGGGCGAGGCCCAGGATCGAGGAGCAGTGGACGAGGCGACCGTGGCCCTGCCGTCGCATGACCGGCACGACGCGGCGGGTCAGGTCGTGCCAGCCGAAGAAATTGGCTTCGAACTGCTCTCGCAGCGCCTCGACAGGAAGGTCCTCGACGGCACCGGGCTGCGCATAGGCGCCATTGTTGAACAGCGCATCGAGCGTGCCGCCCGTGCGCTCCAGCACAGCGTCGACCAGGGCGGCGATGGACGCTGGCTCGCGGTAGTCGAGATAGAAGGCTTCGATGCCCTCCGCCTCGAGCGCGGCGATGTCGGCCGGTGTGCGGGCCGTGGCGAACACGCGCCAGCCTTCCGCCTTCAATGCGCGCGCGCAATAGGCGCCTATGCCGGAGGAGGTGCCGGTGACGATGATGCTGCGCAACTGTTCAGCGGTGGGCAACGTTGTGGGACCTGGGGTTGCCATTTGCCGCAATCCCTTCCCATATTCGCGGCGTCGACACAATCGAGCGGAGCGCGGGTCCTTGCTCAGGAATATCGTCGCGGTCAAGCGCGTGCTCTACGATGCGATCGGCCATTTCACCACCGACGACGGCTGGGCGATGGCCAGTCATCTGGCGATCACCTCGCTGATGGCGCTGTTTCCGTTCCTGATCTTCGCAACGACGCTGGCCAGCTTTCTCGGCGCGCGCGCCTTCGCCGACACGGCCGTGCATCTGGTCTTCGACACCTGGCCGGAGCAGATTGCCAAGCCGATCGCGCGCGAGGTGCAGAATGTGCTCACAGTACGGCGCAGCGACCTCCTGACCTACGGCGTGCTTTTGGCCGCCTACTTCGCCTCGAACGGCATCGAGGCGCTGAGAACCTCGCTCAACCGCGCCTATCGCGTTACCGAGACGCGCGGCATCATCCATCGCCGGGTGCAGAGCATCATCTTCGTGCTGATCGCAACGGCCTGTTTTCTCGCCGTCAGCGTGCTTCTGGTGTTCGCGCCGCTGCTCGCGCGGCTGGCCGAGGCGCATCTGGAATGGATCAAGCCCTATATGGGCACGATCACCATATGGCGTTACGTCATCGCCTCGACCGTCATCGTCATCGGCCTGTTCGCCGTGCATATCTGGCTGCCGGCCGGCAAGCGCCGCTTCGTCTCCATCGTTCCGGGCATCGTCTTCACGCTGGTCGCGTGGCTGGCCGGCTCGACCATCTTCGCCACCTATCTCGACCATTTCTCGTCCTATGTGACGACCTATGCGGGGCTGGCCTCGATCATGATCGCGGTGGTGTTCCTCTACATCATCTCGGCCATTTTCATCCTCGGCGGCGAGCTCAATGCCGCGATCAGCCGCTATCTCGAGGCGCGCGCCCGCGTGGGTTGAGCCCTGTCCTGACGGGCGGTCGCGAGCCCGACGCCTAGCGTCGCGACCGCCATGCCGGCGATCTGCAGCAGATTGAGCTCTTCGCCGAACAGAGCCCAGGCGATGACGGCGGTGACGGCGGGCACAAGATAGAACAGCGATGCGACCTTCGACATCTCGCCGTCCCTGATCATCACCATCAGCAGGAAGATGGCGCCGAGAGACAGCACCAGGACCAGCCATGCCATGGCAAAGATGAGCTCGCCGTTGACGGTGATGGTGCGCGTCTCGAAGGCGAGCGACCCCAGGATCGTGACGACGGAGCCGCCGACATACTGCCACATGGTCGCCGAGACCAGGTCGCCGCCGGAGGCAAAGCGCTTTTGCCAGATCGTTCCAGCGGCCATGCCGAGCACCGAGACCAGCGAGGCCGTCAGCGTTGCCGCGGTAACGCCGCCGCCAATCATGCCGAGCTTCGGCCAGAGCACGATGACGACGCCCAGAAGCCCGACGGCAAGGCCCGCCCAATGGCGCGGCAGGATCGCCTCGCCGAGGAATTTGCCGGCGAGCACCGCCGTGATCAGCGGCTGCAGGCCGACGATCAGCGCCGAAAGCCCGGCCGGCATGCCTCGGTGGATCGCCCAGAAGACCCCGCCCAGATAGACGCCGTGCATGAGGACGCCGGCCACCGTCGCATGAAGCGCCTCCTCGCGGGTAGCCCGGCGCGAGCCGATAAGGACGGTCAGTCCCGCAAACAGGATCGCCGCCAGCACGAAGCGAATGGCGAGGAAGGTGAAGGGCTCCGCCCATGGCATTGCATAGCGCGCGCCGATGAAGCCGGTTGCCCACAGAACGACGAAAGAGGCGGGGATGAACCGTTTTATGCTGTCCATTGGAAGGAGGGCTCTGGCTGCGCGTGAAAAGTTGATGTCGGCAATTGCTCTAATGCCGATCAATTCGGCAAGCAAAACGAAACGGTTGATCCATAAGCTCATCCGAATTCAACAAACGGTGCCAAGAGGGGCATGGCGTTAAGGCACGCCATGAGCAGGCATGCTTTTGCATCTCGGTACGACATGGCTGCTGTTCGCGGTCGCCACCGTCGCGGTCTTCGGGTTCTTCTTCGGCACCGCGCTCGATGCCATCATGAAGGACGACGGCTTCGGCTCGACCGGCAACACGCTGCTCTTCACGCTGGGCTTCTTCGTTGCGGTGATGATCGCCAACGAGCACGGCATCACCTTCCGTGATATCAAGCTAGCGGTGGCATGGGGCTTGAGCGGCGCCTTCGTCTTCATCAGCGTGATGGCGCTGATCAAGGCCGGCCTGGCTCGCTTGTAATCAAAGCCCAACCAGCCGCACGACATTCTGCGGCGACACGCCTGCCTGCCTGAGTGCGGCAAGGCCCGTGTCCTTGAAACTCTTGGACAGCTTCCGGCCGTCTGGGCCGAGGATCAGCCGATGGTGGAAGTAGCGCGGCGCGGAGAGGCCGAGCAGGTCCTGCAACAGGCGCTGCACGCTGGTCGCCGCGTAAAGGTCCTGACCACGCACGATATGGCTGACGCCCTGCAGCGCGTCGTCGACGACGACCGCGAGATGGTAGCTGGTCGGGATATCGCGGCGCGCCACGATGACGTCGCCCCAGGCCTGCGGCGTTGCGTCGACCGTGCGCGTCGCGGCCATGGTCTCGTCGGTGAACTCGATCCATGACAAGGCGCCCGGCATGCGCGCCCTGGCTGCCTCGATGTCGAGCCGCCAGGCAAAAGGCGTGTTCTCGGCAATGCGCCGCTTGCGCTCCTTAATCGGAAGTGCCTTGTCGAGCGGCGGGTAAAGCGGCACGCCGTCGGGGTCGCGCGGCCAGTTGCGGCCGCGTTTCTCGGTCCCTGCAATGAAGGCCCGGATCTCGCCGCGGCTCATGAAGGCGGGATAGACGAGTTCCTCGGCGATCAGGCGGTCGAGCACGGCCCTGTATTCGGAAAAATGTTCGGACTGGCGCCGCACGGGCTCTTCCCATTCGAACCCCAGCCATCTCAGGTCGCGGAATATGCCGGCCTCGAAGTCCGGCGTGCAGCGCGTGACGTCGATGTCCTCGATGCGCAGCAACAGCCGTCCTCCCGCCCGTGCCGCCATCTGCCGGTTCATAAGCGCTGAATAGGCATGGCCGAGATGCAGTTCGCCATTGGGGCTCGGCGCGAAGCGGAATGTCAGGAGCGTCATGTCTCGGGCGGCATTCGGGTTGAAAGGCGCTTCCGCCGGTTGATAGTTAGCCATCAATTGCCACTTCATGAGCGCTCTGGGAACAAGCAAACGTGCAACGCATCGCCTCGCTCGACGACATTGCGGCAGGACTCGACGCGCTCTGCCTGTTCGATCCACGGCTGGAGAAGGTACGCGGCATGGCCGGCGAGGTGCCGCTGAGGCTCTCCGAGCCGGGATTCGGCAGCCTGGCGTCGATCATCGTCTCGCAGCAGGTGTCCCGCGCCAGCGCCGATGCCATCTTCGGCCGGCTGGTCAGGCTGGTCGATCCGCTGACGCCGGAAGGGATACTTTGCGCCGGCGAGGATATTTTCCGCGAGGCCGGCCTGTCGCGGCCGAAGCAGCGCGGGCTGATCGCCATCGCGCAAGCCGTGGCCGGCGGGCTCGACCTCTACCATCTCTGCTCGCTTGACGCCGGCGAGGCGATCGCGGCGATGACGGCGGTGCCGGGGATCGGACCGTGGACGGCGGAGTGCTACCTGCTGTTCGCCGCCGGCCACCCCGATGTGTTTCCCGCGCGCGACGTCGCGCTGCAGACGGCGGTCGGCCATGCCCTGGGCATCGACCCTCGCCCGCCGGAGAAAACGCTGATACGGCTGGCCGAATCATGGAGCCCGTGGCGAGGGGTCGCGTCGCGGCTTTTCTGGGCCTACTATCGGGAATTGAAGGGCAGGGACGCGGCGCCGCCTGTCGAGATGGCCGAAAAAGCATGAAAATCATGCGTTTTTGAGCGTTTCGCCGAACGACAATCCGCTTCACATCCCTGTCATGTCGGGCTTACAGTATCCCGTGGCGTTCGGTTTAGAACGAAGGAGGCCAACAACGTGACGGTTGCCGTATCTCCGGATGGGCTTCCCGCGCTGGTGCTGAATGCGGACTACCGTCCGCTCAGCTATTACCCCCTGTCGCTCTGGTCGTGGCAGGACGCCATCAAGGCTGTCTTCCTCGACCGGGTCAATATCGTCGCCGAATACGAGCACGCCGTCTCCTCGCCGACCTTCTCGATGAAGCTGCCGAGCGTGGTGAGCCTGAAGGCCTATGTGAAGCCGTCGCGGCATCCTGCCTTCACCCGCTTCAACGTCTTCCTGCGCGACCGCTTTCAGTGCCAGTATTGCGGCACGACCGACGATCTCACCTTCGACCATGTCATCCCGCGCCATCGCGGCGGGGCGACGACCTGGGAGAATGTCGTGGCCGCCTGCTCGCCCTGCAATCTCAGGAAGGGCGGCATGATGCCGGCGCAGGCCAAGATGTGGCCGCTGCAGAAACCCTATCAGCCGACCGTGCACGACCTGCACAACAACGGCCGCCTGTTCCCGCCCAACCATCTGCATGAAAGCTGGATGGATTATCTCTACTGGGATGTCGAACTGGAACCGTAGAGTTCGGCCCAAACCCGCCATGCCGGCCGCCTGACGCAGCTTTCTGCGCTTCCGGTGCTCACGTACTTAAGTACGCTCCGATCCGGTTCTCGAAAGTTGCGCCGTCCGACTCAGCCTGCCGAATTTCTGCTCGAACTCTGCGTCGTCGCTATGGCGCTAGCTCAGTCGCGCGACAGCGCGCTGCGTAAGGCGACGGCGGCCAGGATGAGGCTGGCGATGGCGTTCCAGCCGGCGAGCGACAGGCCGAGGATGCGAAGCGCGGCCTTGTCGCAGGATGGCGGCACGAACTTATCGAGCGCGTCGAGCACGCCCTTGCCGCCGGTGTCGACCGGGCCGGCGCCGGCCGTGCAGTCGGCGGGGCCAGGCCACCAGGCCCATTCGACGCCGGAATGGTAGATGCCGAGATAGAGGCCATAGAGCATCAACAAGCCGCCGATCCCCAGCAGGCCGCGCGTCAGCCAGGCCGGTGCGCGCAGCATCGAGGCAGCGGCCGCCACCAGCATCAGCGGCGCGCCGATATAATAGGGCGTGCGCTGTTCGAGGCAGAGATGGCAGGGGATGTAGCCGCCGATATACTGGAAGGCGAGCGCCGAGCCGACCGTCGCTGCCATGGCGACGGCCAGGAACAGCGCGGCACGCGTCCGCTGGCGTCCGGTGTCGGCAGTCATGGTCGCTGTCATCGGTCCTGATCCGTTCGCTTGGTCCTATCCGTGGGCGTATCTGACCGCGATATAGAGCAAAATAAGGGCAGCGGCGCCGGCGCTGACGATCATGCCCAAACGCTTTTCGATGAACTCCCTGATCGAGTCGCCGTAGCGGCGAAGCAGCCAGGCAAGCAGCAGGAAACGGGCGCCGCGCGCAACGATCGCCAGTGCGATGAACAGCAGGAGGTTGACGCCGATGACGCCCGACAGGATCGTCACGACCTTGATCGGGGGCAAATGCGCCGCGCCCGAGGTGATCAGCATCAGGACGATGAAGCCGACGCCGGATGAGGTGCGCAGCTGCTCGAACTCGTCATACTTGCCGTAGAATTCCAGAATCGGCTTGGCCACCGCCTCATAGGCGTAGTGGCCGATGAACCAGCCGGCGACGCCGCCGAGCACCGAGGCCGCCGTGGCGACCAGCGCGTAGCGATAGGCACGCTCCGGCTTGGACAGCGCCATCGGCAGATAGAGCACGTCGGCCGGCACCAGAAAGACGGAGCTTTCGACGAAGGCGATGAAGGCCAGCCACCATTCGGCGGATTTCCTTGCCGCCAGCGACAGGGTCCAGTCGTAAAGTCCGCGAAGCATCGGCTCTCCTGAAAAGCGCGCGGTGGTTTTGGACACCGGGTGGCAGGAAGACAAGGTCCCAAAGCGCCGCATCCATCCTTTGGGATCCAAGGCGCTTCAACGCATCCCCTGTCTAGAAAGATTTTCCGCGCCGCACAATGGCGGCACCTTCACGATACCGAAAGGCATGGCCGGGTGTAGTCAGCGCTGGCAAATCGGCGACAGGCCAGTTGACGAAAGCCCGTCCGCCCGTATAGTCCGCGCCCATCCAGGCCGCCCGGCCTGAGCCCCTATGGCGGAATTGGTAGACGCGCTCGACTCAAAATCGAGTTCCGCAAGGAGTGCTGGTTCGATCCCGGCTAGGGGCACCATTTGGTCTCTTTGATCATCAACCAGGCAGTTGCCGAAGTGACGGAACTTCATGGGCTGGCCAACCACTTCACAGGGCTGCCGGCCGGTTACAAAGCGTTACTGCGCTTGAACCTGCAGGGTTCGACGACGGAAGATCAACCAGCCCAAGCCGCACGCCAGCCCGACGTTTAGCAGCGCCAAGCCAGCGAGAGCCGCGAGAGTGCCGTGAGCGCCCACATGCTCCAATAACAACGCTCCGACAGATGGCGCTGCTGCCTGGGCGATCAAGCTGGGCATGGCGAGACGCCCCATCAGCCTCGCGTATCCCGACGGGCCGAACAGAGCGAGCGGCAGCGTGCCCCGCGCTATTGTTTCGAGGCCGATCCCGCCTCCGTAGAAGGCTAGCGCCACCGCCACGACCGGAACCCCGACCCAGAGCGCACCAATGCCGATGGCAACGAATGTCACTGACGCGAACTTGGTCCAGATGGGATGATGGTAGCGGGCGATGGCCATCTCGACGGCACGCGCCGACACTTGAGCGGGGCCGACCAGTGCCCCGAGCCCAACGGCAGCGGCGAGCGCCATGCCGCCGGCCTGTAAGATGGTGAGCAGATGAACTGACACCGTCGACGAAATGACCGCCGCCAAGGTCAGCGTGGCAGCCAGGACTACCATGATCGGAATTGAGGTCGGCCGAGAAGGGACCTCAGCCTGTGTCTTCCCCAGCCGGTCCGGGACGCTCGGCGGCGGTACCCCACGCGGCAGCATCGTGAGATAGAGGGGGAGGGCGAACAACAACTGCACCGAGGCATAGACGAGGCAGGTGCCGCGCCAGCCCGTCTCGCCCATCAGGAAGGCGGAGATAGGCCAGCAGATGGTGCTGGCGAACCCACCGAACAGCGAAAGGATGGTGATGGCGGAGCGCGCGCTGTGGCCGTAGAGCCGGCCGAGGGTCGCGAAGGCGGCATCGTACAAGCCGGCCCCCATCCCAAGCCCAACAACCAGCCAGGCCACAATGTAGGTGGCGAGGTTTGGGGCGACGGCAAGTCCGATCTGGCCGATGCCGATGCAACACGCGCTGAAGGCAAGAACATTGCGCCCGCCGTGCCGTTCAATGGATGAACCGACATGGGGTGAAATCAAACCGGCGACGAGCAAGCCGAGCGACAGCCCGCCAACGACCCACGCCAACGGCCAGCCCGTGTCAGAAGCCACCCGTGATGCGATGACCGCCGGCAGGTAGTAGGTTGACCCCCAAGCCATGATCTGGGTCAGCCCGAGGATGGATATGATCGTTCGGCGACTGCGCTCCATAGGGGTTCGTTTCGTTCATGCTGCCGCGTTGCAACCGCAGCCGCTCTTGCCAGCGGCTTTCGCTTGAGCATCGGCGACACAACAGGCGTCAGCCTCGGAAGGAGCGGGGCCACCACAACATCCGCCAGCGGTCGCGCGTATGGTCGACTGGGGGACCGTGCAGACGCCGGTTTCGGGTAGCACCAGTTGGACGGCATCCGCAGCCGCCATGTCGCCAGCGAGGGCTGCTGCGACCGACCGTACCTGTTCATACCCGGTCAGCAGCAAGAAGGTCGGAGCGCGGCCGTAGCTCTTGATGCCGACCGTGAAGAAGTCGGGCTCGGGGTGGCTGAGTTCGCGATGGCCGTGCGGCGGAACGTCGCCGCAGGAATGCTCGTTGGGGTCGATCAGAGGCCCCAGCGCCTTGACGCCCTCAAGCCACGGATCGAGGTCAAGCCTAAGCTCACGGGTGAGGGACAGATCGGGCCGCTGGCCGGTCGCTGCGATGATGCGGTCGAAAGGCCCGAGTATTTGTAGGCCGTCCTTCGTTTGACCTTCGACTGTCAGGCGGCCGTTTGAACTGCGGATGGCCAGCGTTGCGAAGCCAGTGACGAGCTTTGTGCGCCCGCTCTCCGCCAGTTCGCGAACGTCAGAGCCAAGCTCGCCACGGGCAGGCAGTTGGTCCAAATCTCCACCACTGTAAATGCGAACCAGATCGGTCCCGCGTGTCGCCCAGACGAAAGCGGTTCCGGGCTCGACCTCAGCCAGCCTATCGAGATCGAGTAGGGCGTTGGCGGCCGAATGGCCCGAGCCGACAACAAGCGTCGCGCGGCCGGCATAGAGGGTGCGGTCGCGGCCGAGAATGTCAGGGATGCCATAGGCGATCTTGTCAGCGAACTCCGCTTCACCCTCTGCCGCGATACCACCGGCCCCAAGCGGGTTTGGCGTCTGCCATGTCCCGGACGCATCAACAACGGCACGCGCGCTGTCACGTCTGATCCCCTCGGCGGTCTCCACGACCAACATGAAGGGCCGTGCCTCTCGATCCTTGCTCAATACCTTGTCCGCACCCCAGCGGGAGATGCCAACCACGTTCGCGTTGGTCTCGATAGATGTTGAGAGTTCAGGGAGCCTCGCGAGCGGTTCAAGATAGTGCGCGACCAGCTCGTCAGCGGTTGGGAACGCTTCCGGCTCGGGCATCGTCCAGCCACTGCGCTCAAGCAGCTTTACCGCCGCCCGATCCACACAGTAGCGCCAAGGTGTGAACACCCGAACGTGGCCCCAGTCCCTGAGATTGGTCGCGACCGCAGCGCCGGCCTCGTAGATCCTCACTGGGAGCCCACGTTCTACGAGATGAACTGCGGCCGCTAGGCCGACCGGGCCGGCTCCGATGACGGCGACAGGGAGGGCGTCATGGTCATTCATCGACATTGTTTCCGTCCTTCCGGGATCATGGAAATACGATGCAAAAAAATAGGCTATGCCGCCGCGTCGCTCTCCACTGTACCGCAGGCTGCGTCAGCGCAGCACTCGTCAGCCAGGAAGCCGATCAGGTCCCGCATGATAGGGTAGTTGGCCCGACAGATCAGGGTCGTCGCCTGCCGCTCCTGCGTCACGAGGCCGGTCAGAATGAGGCGATGCAGGTGATGGGACAGCGTCGAGGCCGCGATACCCAGGCTGTCCTGCAAGTAGCCCACCGGCCGGCCTGCTTCGCCGGCTCTGACCAGTGTGCGATAGAGCTTGAGCCGTGTCGGATTGCCGATGGCTTCGAGCTGTTTTGCGGCTTGTTCGAGTTTCATGGAATAACACTGCACCCGCCGCCGCCACGGGTCAACCACCTATTTCGACAAGGATCGAAATACGGTCAGACGACCCGCTTGCCGCTCTCGTCAATCACGACCTCGCCGTCTTCCTTGGTGAAGGGGCCGATGTCGGAATTGGGCAGGATCGGCAGGACCGCCTCGGATGGTCGCGCCAACACCACACCCAGCGGGGTCACCACGATAGGGCGGTTGATCAGGATCGGATGCTTGAGCATGGCGTCGATCAGATCGTCGTCTGACCACTTTGGATCAGCGAGCCCAAGCTCGTCATAGGGCGTTCCCTTCTCCCGAAGCAGCGCACGCGGAGTGATGCCCATGTCTGCGATCAACTCAACCAGCTTGGCACGCGAGGGAGGCGTCTTGAGGTATTCGATGATCTCGGGCTCTTCGCCGCTCTGCCTGATCATTGCCAGCGTGTTCCGCGAGGTGCCGCACTGGGGGTTGTGATAGATCGTGACGGTCATTCGGCAGGTTCCACTTTCGTGGGGGCTTTGTGTTCCGCAAGCAGCCAGCCGGCGAGCATCATTGCCAACAGCGCTCCGGCGAGCTGAGCGGCGATGAAAGCTGGAACGTCGAGCGGCCGGATACCCGTGAAGGTGTTGGAAAGGGCGCGGGCCACGGCTACGGCTGGGTTGGCGAACGATGTCGAGGCAGTGAACCAGTAAGCTGCCACGATGTAGAGGCCAACCAACCACGGGATGGCATCCGCTCGAAAGCGAAGACCGGCAAGGATGGTGAAGACAAGGCCGAAGGTCGCGACCGCCTCCGCGATCCACAGGCCAGCCCCCGAGCGAACCATGGTCGAGAGACTGAAGAGCGGCATGTCGAACATGGCATGAGCCACCAGTGTGCCGAGGATGCCTCCGGCGACCTGGGCTGCCACATAGGTCAGGGCCGCGTCGCGGGCGATCTGGTGCCGCAAGCTAAACACGAGCGTGACCGCTGGGTTGAAGTGCGCACCGGAAATCGGGCCGAGGATGGTGATCAGCACGACCAGCATCGCGCCGGTCGGCAGGGTGTTGCAGAGCAATGCGAGTGCCACGTCATGGGTCAGCCGATCAGCCATGATGCCGGAACCGATCACGGCCGCGACCAGCATGGCAGTTCCAAGTGCTTCGGCCGCGAGCCGCCGCGGCAGGTCAACGGACATGGTGCCAAAGCTCCATTGAGATTGAGGTCGTCAGCATTTGCAGGTCACCGCTTGGATGACCGGCTGGCAAAGCTCCGGGGCGCCCCTGCAGCAGTCTTGCATCAGGTAGGCCAGCAGATCGCGAAAGGCGTTCATGTCGACGACATACCGGACGATCCGCCCCTCGCGTTCGGCGCGAACAAGCCCCGCGCGCTCGAGGACCTTCAGATGTGCTGACATGGTGTTCTGCACCGTTCCAAGCTGTGATGCGATCTCGCCAGCTGGAACGCCTTCGGCACCCGCTCGAACGAGCAGGCGAAAGGTTCCCAGCCTTGTGTCCTGGCCAAGCGCGGCCAGCGCGAGCAGAGCTGCTGCTTTGTCCATCTATCCATTCATCCAGATTTGTGGATGTAAGTCCGAAGCATGACGGTTGGATGACAGACTGAAGGGGTCCGCCCGGCCACCGGGTAGCTCGTCTCGGGAGAGAAGCCCGCGACGAGGTTCTCACGAACAGCCCGTGTTTAAGATCTTGAGGTCCTCGCGATTCAGGGATCGCTGAACTCGTTGCGCTTGGGTGGTGTGTCACTTTGAATTTACAGTGCCGGTTGACAAAGACGGCGCCTAGTCGCTCCATTAGACGTGCCTAAAATGGAGGCAGCGATGGCCTATACGTATCGGTGCAAGGACTACCCGGGAATGGAAGCCTGTCCGGGGAGCTTCACGGCAGAGAGCGCGGAAGAGGTGATGAAGCACGTCGAGCTTCACGCGAAGTCCGCCCACGGGGAAGACCCCAGCCAGTGGTCCAAAGAGGATCGACAACAGCTACAAGCGCTGATGATTGCCAGCTAGGCGCGTGGCCCTGCGCTCAGCTACAAGATCGCGTAGTCCTCGAGGTACATGAGGTTTTCGTTATTTCGTGAGGG
The DNA here is from genome assembly GCF_002294995.1 of Mesorhizobium sp. WSM3860. GTDB lineage: Bacteria > Pseudomonadota > Alphaproteobacteria > Rhizobiales > Rhizobiaceae > Mesorhizobium. The sequence continues at coordinate 691,589 of NZ_NSGF01000001.1, forward strand.
CGGAAGAGCCTAAGAGGCTGTTGGAATAGACTTTCAGCGGTTTTCCGCCGAATTCGATTTGGTCGAAACACCCCGGCTAGGGGCACCACCCTTCGCTCTGCGACACCTGAAAAGCCCTACCGCATGTTTCCCGTATGCCCCTGCGAATATCGGCCTGGCTGCGGCCACACCGTCAGGCCATGCGGCTCGGCGCCGACGCGGATCTTCGTCACGGCACCCGACGTCGTGTCGATCATGTAGACCTCGCTGTCGAAGCGCCCGGAGAGCCAGAGCTGCTTGCCGTCGGCGCTGACATTGCCCATGTCGGGGCTGCCGCCGCCGGGGAGCGGCCATTGGGCGACGACCGAGCGGGTCGCGAAGTCGATCACCGTCACGCTGCCCGGTCCGTCGGCGCGGCCCTGCTCCATTTTGTGCGAGCCGCGGTTCGAGACATAGAGCCGCTTGCCGTTGCGGCTGACGACGAAGCCGTGCGCGCCAACTCCCGTCGGAATGAAGCCGATCTCCTTGAAACTATCGCCGTCGATCAGGAAGACGCCGTCATTCATCATGTCGGCGACGTAGAAGACCTTGCCGTCGGGCGACAGCCTTATGTCCTGCGGCATGCCCATCTTCGACAGGTCGAGATGGCCGAGAACCTTCCGGTTCTTCAGGTCAATCTTGGCCAGTCCGCCGTCGCCATATTCGCAGGTGAAGATCGCATAGGAATTGTCGGCCGCGAAATCGGCATGGTTGATGCCGGGGCAGGCCGGCGTCGGAATGATGGATACCAGCGCCATGGTCCGCGGATCGCGCAGATCGAGCTGCCTCAGGGCCTCGTCGACAATGATGGCGGCGCTGCCGTCCGGCATGAAGTACATGTTGTAAGGATCGTCGACCGACACCTGCTTGCCGGGCTTTCCGGTCGTCGGGTCGATCGGCGTCAGGCTGCCGTTCTTGCCGGTGCCGTTGTTGGCCACCCAGAGCGTCTTCATATCCCAGGAAGGAACGACGTGCTGCGGCTTGCTGCCGACCGGAAACCTGTCGACCTCCTTCAGCGTCACCGGGTCGATGACGGAAACGCTGTTCGAGGAGCGGTTGGGCACATAGACGCGCGGCAACGCAGCTGCCGCAGCTGGAGCCATATGGCCGTCCGTGGTGTGGCTGTAGATGTTGACGAGCGGCGGCGCAGGCTCGGAGCAATCCTCAGGGCAGGACTCGGCGAAGGCTCGCGCCGGGAGCATGGCGAGCAGGACAAGCGGCGCACAGAGGCGGGCGAAGCGCAGGAAGGTTTCAATCATCTGGATTGCTTTGTGAAGAAGCAGGCCGGATCCGGCCGCCGGATGCCTTAGCCGGTATGCGGCCTTTCATCTAGCGCCTTTTCAAGAGGCTCCGCATGCGATTGCGCAGGAGCCGCGCCATGTTGCGGGTCTCGCGGTAGAGATGCAGCTGCGAGGCAGCCTGGCGGGCCGGCCGGTCGGCGTCGGGCGTTAGGCCGACCACCAGCGTGCCCATCGGCTTGCGCTCCGTCCACAGGCGACTCATCACCGGATGGTCGGGCACCGCGCAGGAATCGGTCACGGCGACATTGGGATCATCGAGATGCTGCTTCGTCACTTCGATCATCAGCAGCGTGCCCGGCGAATAAGCGGCAAGCGTCTCGTCATAGGCCGTCTTCCAGGTGTAGGCGACACCCGCCTCGACGAAGACGACGAGAGAAGCGATCGTACGGCCGTCGAGCGTCAGTGTGTGGATGCGGCACATGTCGTGCTCGGCGAGCCTGTGCACGGCCTCGCGGGCGAAGGCGGCGCGGTAGCGGTCGATCGCCATCGCCGTGCGCTCGCGGCCCTTCCAGCCGGCGGCTTCCAGTGTCAGGAAGCTTTCGATGGCGTGGCGGATCTCGTCCGGTCCGCGCGCCACGACATGGTCCAACTTGCCAAGGCCGGCGAGGCGCCGCTTCAGGCGGCGGAATTCGCGATAGTGATGCGCGCGCAGCGAGCCCTTGAGGTAGTCGTCACCGTCGGCATCGCTTTCCAGCACGGGGCGCTCGGCCTTGCCGGTGGCGACCAGGGTCAGGCCGCGGCTGTCGGCGAAGGAGGTGAGCAGGCTCGCCACCGGGCCGTCCAGCTTGATGTCGGGCATCACGAAGACCTTCGGCAATTTCAGATGCGGCCTGGACAGCATCGAGAAGAAATCCTCGATGACGCCGACCGGATCGTCACGATCGACCAGCGGCGTGCCGAGCGGGCCGAACGGGCTCGACCATGTGCGCATGACCGGGACGCCGAGCGGAATTGCGGGGCGCTCGACCGAGAACGGCACAAGGAGCCGCAGCCGGTTGCGGAACTCGTCGCCGTCACGGATCACCGCCAGCCGCACTTCGCGGTCCTCGAGCCTCGGCATTGCGGGCGCCAGGAAGCGCGGGTTGAAGAAGACGTTGGGCTCGATCGTGCGGGCGCTAAGATAGTCGAGCTCCTCGACAAGGTCGAAGCCGGCCGAGGCGGGATAGATCGCGAGCTTGCGCTCCGGCCGGTTGTTGGCGAAGAGCTCGATATGGGCGGGGTCGGCCTCCCTGGCGAGGCCTGCAAGGCCCGACACCATGGCGCCGGCGGGACCGCCGCTGGTCTCTTCAAGCAACGGAATGGCGGCCATCAGGCGACTTCCTTATGTGCAGGCACGAAAATCGCCATGACGATGCCGAGCTTGCGCCAGACGGTGAAGGACAGCGCGCCGGCCTCGAAGACCATGGCGAGGCTGGTGGCGATCGCCGCGCCCCAAAGGCCGAAGAGCGGGATCAGGACCACATTGAGAGCGATATTCAGCGCAAGCGTCATGGCATAGACAGCGGCGCAGATGTTCTGGTTGCCGCTCATGGTGAGCAGGCTTTCGCAGGGGCCGACGGCGCCGCGTGCGACAACGCCGAAGACCAGCAGGAAAAGCAGCGGATAGCCGGCGGTGAATTCGGGGCCGAACAGCACCAGCATCGGCTCGCCGAGCGCCAGCACCAGCAGCGCCATCGCGAGCGAGGGCCAGAAGGTCCAGGAAACCGTCTCGCGGGCGAAGGCGGCGAGCCTTTCCGGCTCGCCATGGGTGAATTGCGCATAGCGTTGGGCAACGCCCGCCTTGACGGCGAAATAGACGAAATGCACCAGAGCCAGCGTCTTCACGGTGGCGAAATAGACGGCGACGTCATTGGGCTCGAGGTAGGCGCCGACCATCAGCACGTCGGCATTGGTGAGCAGGAAGAAAAAACTCTCGACCAGGAAGATCGGCAGCGAGACGAGGAACCACTGGCCGAAATGCACGGTCATCGGTCCGGCCGGGATCTGCTTGTCCATGCGCGAGGTGACCCCCATCAGCTGGCCGATGGTCGTGGCATAGGTGGCGGCGATCGAGGCGAAGATCGCGGTCTTGGCATCGGGCACATAGTGCATGGCGAGCATAAGCGCCATGAACACCAGGATCAGCACCGGCCGCACCAGATAGGTCGGCGACAATGCGAACAGCGCCCATGAGTTCGCCCGCGCCAGCCCCTGCAGGAGATCGCCCATCGCGATCATCGGCAGGCAGATGACGCCGAGGATGAAGGGGACGACGTAGTAATTCTCGATCCAGGGCGAGGCGAGCCACACGCCGAGCGCGCCCAGCCCCGCGATCATCGTCGAGGCGACCAGCACGAACAGCCGGCTCGCCAGCACGATGCCACGCAGCTCGGCGAGCATGCCGCGCTCGCGATACTCGGGAATGAAACGGATGACCGAAGTGTGGAAGCCGAGGCAGGCGAGGTTGCCCACAATCACCATCGTCACCCAGACCAGCACGAAGATGCCGTATTCGAACGAGCCCATCCAGCGGGCCATCAGCACCTGGCTGACGAAGGCGATGACCGCGCTGACGATGCGGATGGAAAAGGCGATCAGCGACATGCGGCCGGCTTCGCCGCGTTCGTCGGCGGTGAACAGCACGGCGTCGATGCGGCCAAGCAGCGGCCGCATGCGCAGCGCCCAGCGCTGCGGCAAGAACCGCCCGGCAGTCGTCGCCGCGGAAAAGCGCACCCCGAATACTCTCCATTTTCCGCCTGTTTCCAGCGTTCCCGTCTAGCGAAAACACCTTAAGAAACGGTTGGGTGGAGGGTGTCCTTCCCCCGTATAGTGACGGGGAGAAGGAAGAGGCGTGCGTCAGGCGAAGGCGCCGTGGCAGTGCTTGTATTTCTTGCCGGAGCCGCAGGGGCAGGCCTCGTTGCGGCCGACCTTGCCCCAGGTCGCCGGGTTCTTCGGATCGCGATTTTCCGGCGCGACGACGGCATGGGATTCCTGGCGGACCAACAACGCCGTCTCGCCGCCCTGGAAATCGTCCTCGCCGGTGGTGCCGTCGATGTGGCTGCCGAACATGTCCGGCGCCGACGGCGGCGGCGCTTCAGCCGCCTGGCGGACCAGCTCGACGCGCATCAGCTGCGCGGTGACGGCCTGGCGCAGATTGCCGAGCATGCCCTGGAACAGCTCGAAGGCCTCGCCCTTGTATTCCTGCAGCGGATCGCGCTGGGCATAGCCGCGGAAGCCGACGACCGAACGCAGATGGTCGAGGTTGACGATGTGCTCGCGCCACAGATGGTCGAGCGTCTGCAGCACGACCGAACGCTCGACATAGCTCATGACGTCGGGGCCGAAGCGCTCGGCGCGTTCCTTGGCGGCTGCCTCGGCGGCGGCCGAGATGCGCTCGCGGATGTCGTCCTCGGCGATCCCCTCCTCCTTGACCCAATCCTCAATCGGCAGGTCGAGATTGAGGTATTGCGCCACTTCCTCCTTCAGGCCGGCGACATTCCACTGCTCGGCATATGCGTTTTCCGGGATGTTCTTGGCGACGATTTCCTCGATGACCCCCTCGCGCATCTCGGCGACCGTCTCCGACAGGCCTTCGCCGTCCATCAGCTCGATGCGCTGCTCGAAAACTACCTTGCGCTGGTCGTTGGAGACGTCATCGTATTTCAGCAGATTCTTGCGGATATCGAAGTTGCGCGCCTCGACCTTCTTCTGCGCCTTCTCCAGCGCCTTGTTGATCCACGGGTGGATGATGGCCTCGTCTTCCTTGAGGCCGAGCTTCTGCAGCATGCCGTCCATGCGCTCGGAGCCGAAGATGCGCATCAGATCGTCCTGCAGCGACAGGAAGAATTTCGAACGGCCGGGGTCGCCCTGGCGGCCGGAACGTCCGCGCAGCTGGTTGTCGATGCGGCGCGATTCATGGCGCTCGGTGGCCAGGACGTAGAGTCCCCCGGCGGCCAGCGCTTTTTCCTTCAGCTGCGCGACATCGTCGCGAATCTGCTGTTCGCGCGCCTCGCGCTCCGGGCCGGCGGGCATGTCCGCCAGTTCTTCGGCGATGCGCATCTCGGCATTGCCGCCGAGCTGAATGTCGGTACCGCGTCCAGCCATGTTCGTGGCAATGGTGATCGCGCCGGGCTTGCCGGCCTGGGCTACGATAGCCGCCTCGCGCTCGTGGTGGCGGGCGTTGAGCACCTCGAACTTCTTGATGCCTTCCTTGCGCAGGCGCTCGGCCAGCTGCTCGGATTTCTCGATCGAGGTGGTGCCGACCAGGATCGGCTGGCCGCGCTCGCGGGCGTCGCGGATCTCCTTGACGATGGCCTTGTACTTCTCTTCCACCGTCCGATAGACCTCGTCGTCCTCGTCCTTGCGGGCGACCGGCAGGTTGGTCGGGATCTCGGTGACTTCGAGATTGTAGATGTTGGCGAATTCCTCCGCCTCGGTCAGCGCCGTGCCGGTCATGCCGGCGAGCTTCTTGTAGAGACGGAAATAGTTCTGGAAGGTGACGGAGGCCAGCGTCTGGTTCTCCGGCTGAATCTGCACATGCTCCTTGGCCTCGAGGGCCTGGTGGAGGCCTTCCGAATAGCGGCGGCCGGGCATCATGCGGCCGGTGAACTCGTCGATGATGACGATCTCGCCGTTGCGCACGATGTAGTCCCTGTCCTTCTGGAACAGCAGGTGCGCCTTCAGCGCATTGTTGACGTGGTGGACAATGGCGACGTTCTCGACGTCGTAGAGCGACTCGCCCTTCAACAGGCCGCCGTCGCGCAGCATGTTTTCCAGCTTCTCGGTGCCGTCCTCGGTGAAGATCGTGGTCTTCTGCTTCTCGTCGACCTCGTAGTCGGCCGGGCCGAGCTTCAGCATGAAGGCGTCGATGGTGTTGTACATTTCCGAGCGGTCCTCGAGCGGACCGGAAATGATCAGCGGCGTGCGCGCCTCGTCGACCAGGATCGAGTCGACCTCGTCGACGATGGCGTAGGCATGGCCGCGCTGCACCATCTGCGAGCGCTCATATTTCATGTTGTCGCGCAGATAGTCGAAGCCGAGCTCGTTGTTGGTGGCGTAGGTGACGTCGGCGGCGTAGGCCTCGCGGCGTTCGTCGTCGGAAAGGCCGTGGACGATGATGCCGACGGTGAGGCCGAGAAACTTGTAGACGCGGCCCATCCATTCCGCGTCGCGCTTGGCAAGATAGTCGTTCACGGTGACGACATGGACGCCCTTGCCGGCGAGCGCGTTGAGATAGACCGGCAAGGTGGCGACGAGCGTCTTGCCCTCGCCGGTGCGCATCTCGGCGATGCCGCCATTGTGCAGCACCATGCCGCCGACCAATTGGACGTCGAAGGGACGCATGCCGAGAACGCGGCGGGCCGCCTCGCGCACGGTGGCGAAGGCCGGTATCAGCAAGTCGTCGAGCGAGGCGCCATTGGCGAGGTCCTGGCGGAATTTCTCAGTGCGGCCGGCAAGCTCGGCATCGGAGAGCGCCCGCATCTCGTTTTCCAACCCATTGATGGCCTCGACCCGCGGCCTGGTCGCCTTGACTCGGCGGTCGTTGGAAGAGCCGAAAACCTTACGCGCGAGAGCGCCGAGACTGACCATCCAATGGTCCTTTCGATAGCAATTTTAGCCGTTTGCGACAGGCGCCTGGCGGGCCCATCAAATCCGCGTGAATGCGGACAAACGCAAAAAGCGCCCGGAAAACGGTTCTGGACGCCAAGTCGTTGGACAGATAAGAGGGGGCTCAACTGATGTCAACGCCGCGTTAGCCCTATGGGCAGCGCCAAATTCCGCCACAATCGGACTGATCTGGAACCTTCCCGCTCAAGCGATCCTTATCGGCAATCCCCATTGGAGTTATCTTGATGTACCTGTCGTTCCGCCGCGCGTCGCTCGCCAGCCTTGGCTTGGCCTTCGGGCTCTCGGCTCTTTCGCTGTCGCCGCTGATGGCGCAGGAAACCAAGCCCGCCCAGCCGGGCGCGGCGGCTCCCGCCGCCGCTCCGGTGGATCCCAACGCCGTGGTCGCCACCATCAACGGCGAGAAGCTGACCGAGGCCGACCTGGCGCTGGCCGAAGGCGAGCTGTCGCAGCAGTTCGCGCAGCTGCCGCCGGAACAGCGCCGCGCCGCTGCCCTTTCGGCGGCCATTGAAATCCGCGTCATGGCCAAGAAGGCGGTCGACAGCGGGCTCGACAAGGATGCCGATTTCCAGCGTCGGATGGCCTTCCTGCAGCAGCGCGCCCTGCATGGCGAGGTTGTCGAGAAAGAAGTCGTCGACAAGGTGACGGACGCCGATGTCCGCGCCCGCTACGACCAGGAAATCGCCAACACGCCGCCGGTCAACGAGATCCACGCCCGTCACATCCTCGTGAAGACGAAGGAAGAGGCCGAGGCGATCATCAAGCAGCTCGACGGCGGCGCCGATTTCCAGAAGCTCGCCAACGAGCACACCAGCGACCCGAGCGGCAAGTCGAATGGCGGCGACCTCGGCTGGTTCGGTCCTGGCCAGATGGTGCCGGAGTTCGACAAGGCCGCGTTTGCGCTCGATGTCGGCAAGTACAGCAAGGAGCCGGTGCAGTCGCAGTTCGGCTGGCATGTCATCAAGGTCGAGGACAAGCGCGCCAAGCAGCCGCCGGCCTTCGACGACGTCAAGGACCAGGCCAAGCAGGCTGTCATCCGCGACAAGTATTTCGCCATGGTCAAGGAATTGCGCGGCGCCGCCAAGGTCGAGATCCCGGACGCGAAGCTGAAGGCGGCGGTAGACACGCTGGAGAGCGCCAAGTAAGCCGGCCAGCCTGAAAGATGCCGCCAAGGGCGCCTTCGGGCGCCCTTTCGCATTTCAGGCGCGCGCTATGCCGCGCACCACATAACGCACCGCGGTCCGGATCGCGGTCTCATCTTCGTCGAGACGGTTGGTCAAAAGATGTCTCCAGGCGTAGGACGCGATCAGGTCGGCCACGATCTCGGCATCGACGTCCGCCGCCACCTCGCCGCGCGTCTTGGCGCGCTCGATCATGCTGCCGGTATGGGCGCGCCGCCCTTTCGCATAGTCGGCAAGCGCCGCCGCGGCGGCCTCGTCGGACTGCGCTTCGGCGATCAGTGAGCGGAAGACATTGCCGGACGACGTGTCGCGCCAATGCGCGAACAGATTGACGAGAAAACCGGCAAGATCCTCTTCGAGCTTGCCGGTGTCGGGCGTCTCAAGCCGCTTTTGCCGCTGATAGACTTCGATCAGCAGCGCCGCCTTGCTCGGCCACCAGCGATAAATGGTCGGTTTGCCGGCTCGCGCCCGCCGGGCGACGGCCTCGATGGAAAAGCCGGAATAGCCGGCTTCCGCCAGCACCGCCTCGGCGGCCTCGATGATGGCGTCTGCGCTTTCCGGGTTTCGCTTTGCGCCGATCGACTTGCGCCCGGGGACGGCAACTTCGCCCATATCGTCGTCCTTGGCCCGTGAATCTCGCGCGGATCATATTGGCTTCGAAGCTGAAACGAAACGGGCCGTCCTGGAGTGCACGGCCCCGAGAGAGCCCATGAAGCGCGGCCAGAACACTCTTGCGCCAGCTCATTCTATCGGGCAAACCGGCCTTCCTTTCGCGTTCTGCCGCTCCGGGGTCCCATGTCCGCAACGATTTCGCCGCTCGCACCGAAGAAATACCCCAAGATGCCGGTCATCGAGGGCGTGCGCATCGCTACCGCCGAGGCCGGGATCAAATATCGGGATCGCACCGATCTGCTTGCCATGGTCTTCGATCCCGGCACGGCCGTCGCCGGTGTCTTCACCAAGTCGAAATGCCCCTCGGCGCCGGTCGACTACTGCCGCCAGAACCTGTCCGCCGGCAAGGCGCGCGTGCTGGTGGTGAATTCCGGCAACGCCAACGCCTTCACCGGCAAGAAGGGGCGCGCTTCGACGGCCTTGACCGGCGAGGCGGCGGCGAAGGCCGCCGGATGCTCCGAGAGCGAGGTGTTCCTGGCCTCGACCGGCGTCATCGGCGAGCCGCTCGATACCAACAAATTCAGCCATCTGCTCGCCGGCCTGGTGAAGGACGGCAAGCCGGACCTGTGGACGGAGGCGGCGAAGGCCATCATGACCACGGACACCTATCCGAAGGTGGCAACCCAGACGGTGAAGCTCGGCGACGCCGACGTCACCATCAACGGCATCGCCAAGGGCGCCGGCATGATCGCGCCCGATATGGCGACGATGCTCTCCTTCATCGCCACCGACGCGCCGATCGCCGCACCCGTGCTGCAGGATCTGTTGTCGCGCGGCACGGCAAAGACCTTCAACGCGGTCACCGTCGACAGCGACACCTCGACCAGCGACACGCTGCTTTTCTTCGCCACTGGCAAGGCTGGTTCGCGCGGCGCGCCCAAGATCAGCGACCCGAAAGATGTGCGGCTCGGCGCCTTCCGCCGTGCGCTTGGCAAGGTGCTGAAGTCGCTGGCGCTGCAGGTGGTCCGCGACGGCGAAGGCGCGCGCAAGCAGGTCGAGGTCACCGTCACCGGCGCCAAATCCGCCCGCTCGGCCAAGCGCGTCGCGCTTTCGATCGCCAACTCGCCGCTGGTCAAGACGGCGGTCGCCGGCGAGGACGCCAATTGGGGCCGCGTCGTCATGGCCGTCGGCAAGGCCGGCGAGCCGGCCGACCGCGACCGGCTGTCGATCTGGTTCGGCGACAATCGGCTGGCGCATGAGGGCGAGCGCGACCCGGCTTACTCGGAAGAAGCGACCTCGGCCTATATGAAGCGCGACGACATCCGCATCCGGGCCGACCTCGGTATCGGCCGCGGCAAGGCGACGGTGTGGACCTGCGACCTCACCAAGGAATATGTCGCCATCAATGGCGACTACCGGAGCTGATGGCACCGGTGTCGACGCATCCGGCAAGCGTGCTCGCGATCGTGCGCCGCTATGAGGCGGCGGGCTTTCGCGCCTGGCCGGCGGCGGCCGTTCACTATGACGGGACATGGTTGGTGCGGCTGACGGCGGGCCATCCGGCGAAACGCCTGAATTCGGTCAATCCGCTCGATCCCGGCGACACGCATGCCATTGCCGAACGCATCGTGCGCGCCAGCCGTCGCTTCGAGGCCTACGGCCGGCCGCTGACCTTTCGTATGTCGCCGCTTTCGGGGCAGGTGCTGTCGACGCATCTGGACGATGCAGGCTGGAGCCGGTTCGACGAATCGGTGGTGATGCGCTTGCCGCTCAAGGAGGCGCAACTCGACGCCGCGATGGACCAGATTCCGCTGAAGGACATCAGCCGCTTCATCGGCGCGGCGATCAGGACGAACGGCTCGGACTCCTCGCTGCGACCTGGCCTCTCGGAAGTCATCGGCGCCATCCAGCCTGAGGCGGGGCTGTTTGCGCTCGAGGACGGCAATGAGCCGCTGGCAACGCTGATCTGCGTCCATGACGGCGATCTCGCCGGCCTGTTCGAGGTTGCCACCGAAAAGTCGGCGCGCAAAAAGGGCCATGGCCGCAACCTCATCCTGTCGGCGCTGAAATGGGCCAGGCTGCGCGGCGCGCGCGAAGCCTGGCTGCAGGTGGAAGCCGGCAATGCTGCGGCGCTGTCGCTCTACCGGTCGCTGGGCTTCGAGGAAGTCTATCGCTATCATTATCGCAGGCGCCCGGGCGCATGAGCGAGAGCAAGCCAGCCGGAAAGCGCCTGCTTCTTGTCGCGGCCTGCGCGCTGGTCGACGCCGACCGGCGCGTGCTTCTGGCGCAGCGTCCCGAGGGCAAGCAGCTCGCCGGCCTTTGGGAGTTTCCGGGCGGCAAGGTCGAGCCAGGCGAGACGCCCGAGGAATGCCTGGTGCGCGAGCTGCATGAAGAGCTCGGCATCGAGACCGATATCCCCTGCCTGGCGCCGCTCACCTTCGCCAGCCACAGCTATGACCATTTCCACCTGCTGATGCCGCTCTACATCTGCCGGCGCTTCCGCGGCATCGCGCAGCCGAGGGAAGGGCAGGGGCTGAAATGGGTCAGGCCGCGGCAGATGCGCGACTACCCGATGCCGCCCGCGGACGCGCCGCTGATCCAGTTCCTCATCGATCTCTTGTGATCGTCAGAGCCGTTCAGCGTTTACACCAATTACGCAACTTCCGGACGGAATTGCTCCCGGCTGCCGTTTGCTCCGTCTGCTTCAGGCAGCGTTAATGGAAGATTTATCTCGACATGGAAAATTGACGCAAATCGTCCGCGCGGCGGCATGCCGATTTTGATTGGAGCCAATCCATGAGCCTCGACAGAGAATGGGACTCGATCCGGCCCGACCGCACCTTCCGCGCCGCCGATGCCGGCATGGGTATTTTGCGGATCACCCTGCTTTTCGGGTCGGCCGCGGTGGCGCTGGCGCTGATCGCGACGCCTTTCCTGGACAGCCAGTTGCGTCCGCAGGGCGCGCGAGAGAGTTTGGCCGGCGGACTCGACCTGAGCAGCACCGGTTCGATCGGCCGCCGCGATACCTACACGCTGCGGAGAAGCGTGCTGCAGCCGCTGCCAAGTTCCATCTGCGTGATCCGCAACGATGGCAGCCGCTACGGCGAGTGCTAATTGGTTAATAAATTCAGCACGAAACCGCTGTTTCACCGCCCGTTAAGCTTTTGCCGTTAACCTTTCTTAACGGGTAGGCGCTATGGTTCCCGGCAAGAGGGATCGATGACCATGAAAAAAGTGCTGCAGCAATTCATAGAAGATGAATCGGGCGCCACGGCCATCGAATATGGCCTGATCGTTGCCGTGCTGTCGCTTGCAATCGTCGGCGGCGTCGGCAAGGCCGCCAACGCGATCCAGTGGCTGTTCTCCGACAGCAACAGCAGACTTGCCAACGCCTTTGCCCAGCACTGACCGCACCGGTCAGACCGCGGCGCGCATTGGTCACTGCCCCGTCGGTTTCTCCAGGATCGTCTTCAGCGAGACCTTGGCCGAGCCGGGTTTGAGCGGCTTCTGCTGCGAAGCGTCGGGCGCCCAGCCGGACATCCACACAATCGAAAAGCTCGCCCGGATGCGGCCATCCGGGTCGGAAAACCGTTCGGCATAAATTTCGGCGGCGCGGGCGAACAGCCGCCGGGTGGCCGGACGCCGGCTGCGGTCCAAAAGCGGGCTGGTCTCGCCCATAGCGCGCAGGTCGGCGGCAAGCCCGAACAGCGAATCGTAGCGCACCGTGACCGTCTCGACATCGGCGACCGGCAGCGCCAGGCCGGCACGCTGCAGCAGCGCGCCGGCGTCGCGCACATCGGTGAACGGCAGGACGCGAGGGCTCGCGCCACCGTAAAGCTCGGTCTCAGCGGCAAGCAGGCTTTCGCGCAGCTCGGAAAGCGTGCCGGCACCGGCCAGAGCGCCGAGGAACAGCCCGTCGGGCCTCAGCGCGCGGCGGATCTGCGCCAGCACGCCGGGGATGTCGTTCATCGCCTGCAGTGACAGCAGCGAGACGACGAGATCGAGACTTTCGGCTTTGAACGGCACGGTTTCGGCCGGGGCGACGATGCCGGTTTCGCCGGCAAGGAAGGCATCGTCTGTTTCCACGCGCACGGTCTCGGCCACCTTGCCGCTGCCGGCGAGCACCCCGGTCGCAGCCGATGTCTGGCAAAACAGCGCCGCCGCCTTGCCGAATTTGCGCTCGACGGCGCCCAGCCGGTCGGCAAGGTCGTCCGCCGCCCGCCGCATCAGGAAATCGGCCCCGTCGACGGGGTGCATCAGCGCCCGGCGCTTGTGCGCAAGCCAGAGCTCCGTGTCGATCAAAGGCTGCAATGGGCTATTCCTGTTGTCCGCGCATGCCGGACCGATGCTATGGTGCCGTGGGGTTTCGCTTCACGTGGCCGATCCGGTGCGCAAGATCAAGACCATCGCGATGAAGGACATTGCGCGGCAGGCGCTGGGCTGGCCGGCGCGCCTGCTGTTTCCGCCGGTCTGTGCCGGCTGCCGCCGCCACGTCTCGCAGCCTGGCGTGCTTTGCGGCGCCTGCTGGCCGAAGCTTCGGCTGCTGGAGAAGCCTTGGTGTCCGGTGATGGGCACGCCTTTTAATCATGACATGGGCGAGGGTTTTCTCTCCGCCGAAGCCATCGCCGAACCGCCGCCTTTCGAGCGGGCGCGGGCGGCGGTCGCCTATTCAGGGGTCGCGCGCCAGATGGTGCAAGGGCTGAAATACCAGGATCGCACCGATCTCGCGCCCTGGATGGCGCGCTGGATGGTGCGCGCCGGCGCCGAACTGATCGCCGAAGCCGATGTTGTGGTGCCGGTGCCGCTGCATTGGCGGCGGTTCTTCCGGCGGCAGTTCAACCAGTCGGCGGAGTTGGCGCGGGCGGTTTCGAAGCTGAGCGGCCTGCCTTTCGCGCCGGCTGCGGTGAGGCGCGTAAAACTCACCCGCCAGCAGGTCGGACTGGAGCGACACGAGCGTGAGGAAAATGTGCGCGCCGCCTTCCGCGTCCCGCCCGAGGCCGAAATCGAGATCGCCGGCCGAAGGGTGCTTGTCATCGACGACGTCTTCACCACCGGCGCCACCGTGCGGTCGGTGGCCAAGGCGCTGAAAAAAGGCGGCGCCGGAGCGGTCGACGTGCTGACCTTTGCCCGCGTCCTTCCGGGGGACTTCCGGGCCGATGAGTCTGCAACTATATAGGGCTTAAGTTGTTGTTTTGGTGCATGTCGCTTTCACATAACCGTTGGGCGATGTGCACAGACAGGATTGCTGATCGATGGTTGATGTGACGATCTATACCCGGATGATGTGCGGCTATTGCACGGCCGCCAAGCGGCTGCTGGAGCGCAAGGGTGTGCCCTATACCGAGCATGACGCATCGTTCTCGCCGGAATTGCGCCAGGAAATGATTTCGCGGGCGCATGGGCGCACCACTTTTCCTCAGATTTTTATCGGCGACACGCATGTCGGCGGCTGCGACGACCTCCATGAATTGGAGTCCGAGGGCCGGCTGGACGTGCTGCTTGCCAATGGAGCGAGGGTTTGATGATGGGCGTTTTCAAGGCGGCGGCGGTGCAGATGCGTTCGGGGACCCGCCCGGAGCGCAACGCGGCCGACATGGAAAGGCTGGTTCGCCAGGCCGCACAGCAGGGCGCCACCTACGTGCAGACGCCGGAAATGACCGGCGCCCTCATCCGCGACAAGCAGGCGGGTGCCGCCGCTTTCACCAGCGAAGACAAGGACGTGGTCGTTTCGACCGCGCGGAAACTTGCGAAGGAACTCGGCATTTTCCTGCATGTCGGCTCGACGGCCATCCTGCGTGCCGACGGCAAACTCGCCAACCGGGCGTTCCTGTTCGCGCCCGACGGCGCCATGACCGCCAATTACGACAAGATCCACATGTTCGATGTCGACCTCGACAACGGCGAGAGCTGGCGCGAATCCGCCTCTTACGAGCCGGGAACAGAGGGCGTCGTCACCGATATCAACGGCGTGAAGCTTGGCTTCGCCGTCTGCTACGACCTGCGCTTCCCGCAGCTATTCCGTGCCGAAGCGCTGGCGGGGGCTCAGGTGCTTTCGGTGCCTGCGGCCTTCACCCGCCAAACCGGCGAGGCGCACTGGCACGTGCTGCTCAGGGCACGCGCGATCGAGAACGGCGCTTATGTCATCGCAGCCGCGCAGGGCGGCCTGCACGAGGACGGCCGCGAGACTTACGGCCATTCGCTGATCGTTGATCCGTGGGGGCACATCATCGCCGAGGCCGCGCATGATGAGCCCGGCGTGATCGTCGCCGAGATCGACCCGGCGCAGTCGGCGGCGGCGCGCCGCAAGATTCCCAATCTCAAGAACGCGCGGGATTTCACCGTCAATGCCGGCGAGGCGCCGCGCCTCAGGGGTGCAGCCTCTTGATCCGCTTTTCGCTCATCTGTGAACACGAGCATGAATTCGAAGCCTGGTTCCGCAGCAATGACGACTTCGGCACGCAGAAGAAACGAGGTTTCGTCGATTGCCCGATCTGCGGCTCGCACAAGGTCGAGAAGGCGCTGATGGCGCCGGCCGTCTCCACCTCACGCAAGCAGGAGAAGATGGGGCTCGCCATGGGCGACGCGCAGAAGCAGGCGCTGGCACAGCTCAAGGCGCTCGCCGACAAGGTGCGCGAGAACGCCGACTATGTCGGCGACAAGTTCGCCGAGGAAGCGCGCAAGATCCATTTCGGCGAGACCGATCCGCGCGGCATCTATGGCGAGGCGACGCCGGAAGAGGCGAAAAGCCTCGCCGAGGACGGCGTCGAGTTCATGCCGATCCCGAGCTTTCCGGAGGACCGGAACTGAGGGTTCCGATCAGCTTTTTCAGCAGTGTTGCGAGCATTTTCCGATCCTCTGGCGTCAAACCGGCGAGGATTTGATGCTCATTCGCCACGTGGGCGGTAAGTGCCTCGTCGATGAGTTCGAGGCCTTTCGCGGTGAGTTGCACCACAACACCGCGCCGGTCGCTGGGATGCGGCGCGCGCTGGATCAGGCCGGCCTTTTCCAGCCGGTCGAGCCGGGCCGTCATGGCGCCTGACGTGACCATCGTCGCCTCATAGAGCTCGGTGGGCGTCAGGGCGTAAGGAGCGCCTGAGCGGCGCAGCGTCGCCAGCACGTCGAATTCGCCGTGCTGAAGGCCGAAGCGGGCGAAGACCGGCGCCAGACGATCGCGCGCGATCAACGAGGACACCTCGTTCAAACGCCCGATCACGCCCATCGGCGAGACGTCGAGGTCCGGCCGCTCCTTCCGCCATTGCTCCATCGCTTTGCCTGCACGATCCATATGCTCACCGCAAAGTATCTTGACATTAAGATTCTTTATGTTATCTTACCTCAAGATGGAATAGCGGCCAAGCGCCGACTGCGAAGGACGGGACCATCCAATGAAGCTTCTCTGGGATTCGGCACTGGGCCTTCTGATCGTCACCGGCGGCCTGCTCGGCATGACGCTGCCGTTCGGCAAGCTTGCGACCGCCGGTGGCGTGCCGGCCATGGTCTGGGCTTTCGTGATCTCGCTCGGCGCCGGCGGCGTGCTGCTGATCGCGCTTCTGCTGCTTGGCCAGCGCATTCGGCTGACGGCGCACAAGCTGCGCTATTTCTTCCTCACCGCCGCGGTGTCCTATGCCTTTCCCAATCTCTTGATGTTCTCGGCCATTCCGCATCTCGGCGCCGGATACACCGGCATCATGTTCACGCTGTCGCCAGTCATCACGCTGGTGTTCTCAATCCTTCTCGGTGTGCGGCGTCCCAACCTGCTCGGGGTCGTCGGCATCGCCGTCGGCTTTGTTGGCGCGGCGATGGTGGCGCTCACACGCGGCGAGGCCGGCCAGCCGGCCGAATATTTCTGGGTGGCGATCGGGTTGCTGATCCCGGTCAGCCTCGCCGCCGGCAACATCTACCGCACGGTCGACTGGCCCGAGGATACAGGCCCGATCGAGCTCGCCGTCGGCAGCCATCTGGCGTCGGCAACCTTGCTTCTCATCGGCATCCTGACCCTGTTCGGCTGGCAGGCATTTGTTCCGCTCGACAGCGTGCCGCTGGTGGTCGCCGCACAGGTGGCGTCGGCATCGGCGATGTTTGCCTTCTTCTTCCGGCTGCAGGCTGTCGGCGGGCCGGTCTATCTCAGCCAGATCGGCTATGTGGCGGCGGCGGTCGGGCTCTTCGCCGGCACGATCTTCCTAGGAGAGCACTATCAGTTGCTGACATGGCTCGGCGCGGCCATCATCACCGCCGGCGTGTTCATCACCACCAAGGCGCAGAGCCAGCCAAGCCCGAAGATGCAAAGCCAGGCGGCATAAACGCTTCGTTGGCCGCTCAGACCGAGGCTTTTTCGGCCAGCACCATGTAGTTGACGTCCATGTCCCTGGATTTCTGCCAGCGGTCGGCCAACGGATGATAGATCACGCCGGTCCGGTCGACGATGGTCAGCCCCGCCGCGCCAAGCGCCTTTGCCAACTCCTCCGGCCGCACCAGCTTGCCGAACTGATGCGTGCCGCGCGGCAGCCAGCGCAGCACATATTCGGCGCCGATGATGGCAAGGCCAAGCGCCTTCAGCGTGCGGTTGATGGTTGCGACGAACATGATGCCGCCGGGCCGGATCATCTCACTGCATTTGGCGACGAAGAGATCGACATCGGCGACATGCTCGACCACCTCCATGTTGAGGATAACGTCGAATGTCTCGCCGGCGTCGGCCAGCGCCTCGGCCGTGGTGGCGCGATAGTCGATAGTGACGCCGGCCTCGGCCGCGTGCAGCTTGGCGACCTCGATATTGGTGGCCGAGGCGTCGGCGCCGATCACTTCCGCGCCAAGCCGCGCCATCGGTTCGCACAAAAGCCCGCCGCCGCAGCCGATGTCGAGGAAGCGCAGTCCCTCGAATGGCCTTGCCGCGCGCGGATCGCGGCCGAAGCGCGCCGCCACCTGGTCGCGGATATAGGCAAGCCGCACAGGGTTGAACTTGTGCAGCGGCCGGAACTTGCCGTTCGGGTTCCACCATTCGGCGGCAAGGGCGGAGAAGCGCTCGACTTCTCCGGCATCGATGGTCGATCGGCGGGGCTCAGGCATGGGGCGGGTCTCCTCGAACGCCAGCAAGTCGGGGAACGCTAGGAAGTCGGGTGCCCGGCAGCGAAAGTCAAGGCAGGTTTTTCCTGCTGCTGCCAGGGAGGGGATCAGCGGCGGCGCTTTGCCGATACCGCGCCCCGGCTTGTCGGCACGTCTCAGCTTGACAGGTCCCGCAATCAAACAGGGCTGCTTTGCGAGCGAAAGAGGGACATCATTCTTCGAAGGGAGCGAAACATGCCTTATCGACGTCGACCTTGGTTTCACACCCGTCTCGAATCTCCTGCCCAACCGGCGCCTCGATCTTCGGCCTTTCCCGAATCGAGGCTCGAACGCCTCGACCAGCCCTACCGCCGCCTCGACGACACCCGCTATGCCTACGCCGCGCCGAAATTCGGTTACGAGGTGTTGCAAATTCCTCATCAGGCTTCGTCGTCGACGATCCGGGTCTTTGGAAGGCCGTCGGGCTGAACTGAGGCTGCTCAAGCATCGGTCCGTTGCGGCTAAGGCGTCGACAGCGCGACCGCGGCATGACTCATGGCGACGCTGGCCGGCTCGATCGCCCGCATGGCCTCGCAATCGCCGATCTCGGCCATGATGCGCTGTGCTGCCGCCTGCGCTTGTTCGAGGCTTTGCCAGCGCACGACGTCGACCCAGCTCCCGTCGTCCCGCTCGCCGAGATGGCGGCTGAGAAAACCGGGCTGGCGTGCCAGCCAGTCGGTGACGACGCCATTTTGGGCAACAAAATCGGCCGCGGCGGTCGGCTTTAGCCGGAAGGTCACGATTTCCAGCGTCTCGGTCATGAATTCCTCCATGCGATTTCCGCCAACCTTATCGCATTGCGCGGCAGGAATCTGTGGGAGACCTCAAAACCTGCCAATGCCTCTTCTCCTGCCCCTCGCTTGCGAAGCTTTGCTGTTTTAGCTAAGGAGGCCGCGCATTTCCGCGGCTCGGCTGGTCCGGGCGCATTGTTCCGTTTTCCGGCCCCAAGCCGGCTTCAGTCAAAGGCATCTCGCTTCCATGGCGCGCATCGTGATGAAATTCGGCGGAACTTCGGTCGCCGACATCGCCCGCATCCGCAATGTGGCGCGCCATGTCAAACGCGAGGTCGATGCCGGCCATGAGGTCGCCGTGGTGGTTTCGGCCATGGCCGGCAAGACCAACGAACTGGTCGCCTGGACGCGCGAGGCCTCGCCCATGCACGACGCGCGCGAATATGACGCCGTTGTCGCCTCCGGTGAGCAGGTCACCGCCGGCCTGTTGGCGATAACCCTGCAGAACATGGGTGTCCATGCCCGTTCCTGGCAGGGCTGGCAGATCCCGATCAAGACCGACAACGCCCATGGCGCGGCGCGCATCCTCGACATCGACGGCGCGTTCCTGATTAAGCGCTTCGGCGAGGGCCAGGTGGCGGTCATCGCCGGTTTCCAGGGTATCGGGCCCGACAACCGCATCGCGACGCTTGGCCGCGGCGGCTCCGACACCAGCGCCGTGGCGATCGCCGCCGCGGTCAAGGCTGACCGTTGCGACATCTACACCGATGTCGACGGCGTCTACACGACCGACCCGCGCATCGAGCCGAAAGCCCGGCGGTTGGCCAAGATTTCGTTCGAGGAAATGCTCGAAATGGCCTCGCTCGGCGCCAAGGTGCTGCAGGTGCGGTCGGTCGAGCTTGCCATGGTGCACAGGGTGCGTACCTTTGTGCGGTCGTCCTTCGACGATCCCGATGCGCCCGGAATGGGGGATTTGCTCAATCCGCCCGGAACGCTTATTTGCGACGAGGAAGAGATCGTGGAACAGCAGGTCGTCACCGGAATTGCCTATGCCAAGGACGAAGCGCAGATCTCGCTGCGCCGCGTCGGCGACCGCCCGGGCGTCGCCGCGGGCATCTTCGGCCCGCTGGCCGAGGCCAACATCAATGTCGATATGATCGTCCAGAACATCTCCGAGGACGGCAAATTCACCGACATGACCTTCACGGTACCGTCGGGCGACATCGACAAGGCGCTGGCCGTGCTCGAGCGGCTGAAGGCCGATGTCGGCTACGACGTTGTGCAGTCGGAAGCCGGCATGTCGAAGGTCTCGGTCATCGGTATCGGCATGCGAAGCCATGCCGGCGTCGCGGCCACCGCCTTCAAAGCGCTGGCTGATAAAGCGATCAATATCCGGGCGATCACCACCTCCGAGATCAAAATCTCGATACTGATCGACGGTCCCTACACGGAACTTGCAGTTCGTACTTTGCATTCCGTCTACGGGCTCGATAAGCAATAGCAAGAACTGAGTCCGTTATTGCGTGAGCGCCGGCCGTGGCAGAAGCTGCGGCGGGCAACGTGCCCATTGGAGAAGAAGCCGCGATGCGTGACATGGCCGGTGGCCCGCGCGTTCTGCTGAGAAGGCTCCGCGAGCTTATGCAGGAGCCGCTGGAGCCGCAGGAGCGGCTCGACCGCATCGTGCGCGACATCGCCTCCAACATGGTCGCCGAGGTGTGCTCGCTCTATGTGCTGCGCGCCGATTCGGTGCTGGAGCTCTACGCCACCGAAGGTCTGAACCCTACCGCCGTCCACCTGGCGCAGCTGAGGCTCGGGCAAGGCCTGGTCGGCACCATCGCCGCCAGCGCGCGGCCGCTCAACCTCTCCAACGCGCAGGAGCATCCGGCATTCGCCTACCTGCCGGAAACGGGCGAAGAGATCTACAATTCCTTCCTCGGCGTGCCGGTGCTGCGGGCAGGGCGCACGCTGGGCGTCCTGGTGGTGCAGAACAAGACCATGCGCCACTATCGCGACGACGAGGTCGAGGCGCTGGAAACGACGGCGATGGTGATCGCCGAGATGGTCGCCACCGGCGATCTTGCCCGCCTCACCCGGCCGGGGCTCGAACTTGACCTGCGTCGTCCCGCAAGCTTCACCGGCCTTTCCTTCAACGAAGGCGTCGGGCTTGGCCATGTCGTGCTGCACGAGCCGCGCATCGTCGTCACCAACCTGTTCAACGAGGACAGCGAGGAGGAGGTGCGCCGCCTCGACCTTTCGCTTGGCTCGCTGAGGCTGTCGATCGACGACATGCTCGAGCGCCGCGACGTCGCTTTCGAGGGCGAGCATCGCGAGGTGCTCGAGGCCTATCGCATGTTCGCCAACGACCGCGGCTGGGTGCGCCGCCTGGAAGAGGCGATCCGCAACGGCCTGACTGCGGAAGCCGCCGTCGAAAAGGTGCAGAGCGACATGCGCGCACGCATGCTGCACATGACCGACCCTTATCTGCGCGAGCGTATGAGCGATTTCGACGATCTCGCCAATCGCCTGCTGCGCCAGCTGATGGGGCGCGGTCCGGAAGATGTCGCGGCCTCACTGCCAAAGGACGCCATCATCGTAGCCCGCTCGATGGGTGCGGCCGAACTGCTCGACTATCCCAGGGACAAGCTGCGCGGCCTCGTGCTGGAGGACGGCGCCGCGACCAGCCATGTCGTCATCGTCGCACGCGCCATGGGCATTCCGGTCGCAGGCCAGGTCAAGGGCGCCGTCTCCATGGCGGAAAACGGCGATGCCATCATCGTCGACGGCGAGGAAGGCACCATTCACCTGCGGCCGCAGTCCGACCTCGAGGCCGCCTATGCCGAAAAGGTCCGCTTCCGAGCGCGGCGGCAGGAAATCTACCGCGAGCTGCGCAAGAAGCCGTCGCTCACCAGGGACGGCGTCCCGGTCGATCTCCTGATGAATGCCGGCCTTGCCGTCGACCTGCCGCAGCTTTCAGAATCGGGAGCGGCCGGCATCGGCCTGTTCCGCACCGAATTGCAGTTCATGGTCGCCTCGACCTTCCCGCGCGCCGAGGCGCAGGAGCGGCTCTATCGCGATGTGCTCGAGGCGGCGCGCGGCAAGCCGGTCACCTTCCGTACCATCGACATCGGCGGCGACAAGGTGCTGCCCTATTTCAAGGGCGCGGTGCAAGAGGAAAACCCGGCGCTCGGCTGGCGGGCGATCCGGCTCACTCTCGACCGCCCCGGCCTCCTCAGGACACAGATCCGCGCGCTGCTCAAGGCTTGCGGCGGGCGTGAGCTGAAGCTGATGCTGCCAATGGTGACGGAGCTGTCGGAAATCGCGCAGGCGCGCGAGATCATCGACCGCGAAGTCCGGCACCTGTCGCGTTTTGCGCATTATTTGCCGACGAGCCTCAAGCTCGGCGCGATGCTGGAGGTGCCGTCGCTGCTGTTCCAGCTCGACGAGTTGATGAAGGCGGTCGATTTCGTCT
This sequence comes from Mesorhizobium sp. WSM3860, assembly GCF_002294995.1. Lineage (GTDB taxonomy): Bacteria > Pseudomonadota > Alphaproteobacteria > Rhizobiales > Rhizobiaceae > Mesorhizobium. The sequence continues at coordinate 713,607 of NZ_NSGF01000001.1, forward strand.
CGGTCGGTTCCAACGACCTCTTCCAGTTCGTCATGGCGGTGGACCGCGGCAACACGCAGCTTGCCGACCGTTTCGACACGCTGTCGACGCCGTTCCTGCGCGTGCTGAAGCAGATCGCCGACGCCGGCGCGCGCAACCACACGCCGGTAACGCTGTGCGGCGAGTTGGCGGGCAAGCCGATCTCGGCGATGGCGCTCATCGGCCTCGGCTTCCGCTCGATCTCGATGTCGCCGGCCTCGATCGGCCCGGTCAAGGCGATGCTGACCGAACTGCCGCTGCAGGAGCTGGAAGCCTTCTTCAAGGACAATCTGATGGCCCCCGCCCAAGGGACGCCGATGCGGGCGCTGCTGCAAGCCTTTGCCGACGACCGCTCCATTCCGCTCTAGATTCACGTGAAGGCGGTCTGCAAATGCCGATTTTCTGCGCTTCCGGTGCTCATGTATCTAAAATGTACATTCCGCTCCGGTTCTCGAAATTCGCCATTTTCGTCTCGCTCTGACGTGAATTCCATCGAAGTCCCGAGCCCATGATCAACCTGCCCCGCGACCGCATGGATCAAGTCGTCAAGCGTTTCGACATGCTCGAAGCGCAGATGTCGGCAGGGCCGTCGGCCGATGCCTATGTCAAAATGGCTTCCGAATATGCCGACATCCAGGAGATGGTGGGCAAGATCCGGGCGCTGCGCGCCGCCGAGCAGGAACAGGCCGACCTCGAGGCGATGCTCTCCGACAAGAGCACCGACGCCGAGATGCGGGCGCTGGCCGAGGCCGACCTGCCGGAGGTTGGGCAGCGCATCGAGGTGCTGCAGAAGGATATCCAGATCCTGCTCCTGCCGAAGGATGCCGCCGACGACAGGAACGCCATCCTCGAAATCCGCGCCGGTACCGGCGGCGACGAGGCGGCCCTGTTCGCCGGCGATCTGTTTCGCATGTATGAGCGCTACGCCGCCTCGCGCGGCTGGCGTTTCGAGGTCGTTTCGGCGAGCGAAGGCGAAGTCGGCGGCTACAAGGAAATCATCGCCTCGGTGTCGGGCAAGGGCGTGTTCGCGCATCTGAAATTCGAATCCGGCGTGCATCGCGTGCAGCGCGTGCCGGAAACCGAGGCCGGCGGCCGCATCCATACCTCGGCGGCGACGGTCGCCGTACTGCCCGAGGCCGAGGAGGTCGATATCGATATCCGGGCAGAGGACATCCGCATCGACACGATGCGCGCGTCCGGCTCCGGCGGGCAGCACGTCAACACCACCGATTCGGCGGTGCGCATCACGCATCTGCCGACCGGCATCATGGTGGTGCAGGCGGAAAAGTCGCAGCACCAGAACCGGGCGCGTGCCATGCAGATTTTACGGGCGCGGCTCTATGACCTGGAGCGCAGCCGCGCGGACGAGGAGCGCTCGTCGTCGCGAAAATCGCAGGTCGGCTCGGGCGACCGCTCGGAGCGCATCCGCACCTACAATTTCCCGCAGGGACGCGTCACCGACCACCGCATCAACCTCACCCTTTACAAGCTCGACCGGGTGATGATGGGCGAGCTCGACGAGGTGATCGACGCGCTGATCGCCGACCATCAGTCGAAGCTGCTCGCCGACATGGACATTGATGGCTGATCCTTTGCCCGCAGCACTCGGACCGCTGCTGCGTGCGGCGAGGGAGCGGCTCGCTGCCGTCGGCGTTGCCGATCCGGCGCTCGATTCCAGGCTGATCGTCGAGCATTTTTCCGAAACCACGCGCACCCAGGCGATCGCGGAGCCGGGCCGGACGGTGGATTCTGCGGCTCTTGCGGCAATCGAGGCGGCCCTGAGGCGTCGCGTCGCAGGCGAGCCGGTGCATCGCATTCTCGGCTATCGCGAGTTCTATGGGCTGCGGCTATCGCTGTCGCCGGACACGCTGGAGCCGCGCCCGGACACCGAGACGCTGGTCGACGCGATCCTGCCATTCGCCAAGGCGACGGCCGAAAGGCTCGGCGAATGCCGTATCCTCGATCTCGGCACCGGAACCGGCGCCATCGCGCTGGCGCTGCTCTGCGCGATTCCGGCCGCGACCGCGACCGGCGTCGATATTTCGCCCGGCGCGCTGGCGACCGCCACGCGAAACGCCGCGAATCTGGGGTTTGGCGGGCGCTTCAAGGCCTTGCGTTCCAACTGGTTCGAAAAAGTTTCGGGCCGATACCATTTAATTGCCGCGAATCCACCCTATATACCGACTCGAGACATTGGAAATCTGCAGGACGAGGTCCGCGATTTCGACCCACGCCAGGCCCTCGACGGCGGTGTGGACGGGCTGATCCCCTACAGGATCATCGCCGGAGAGGCGGAAGGATTTCTGGAAGCGCAGGGCAAGGTAGCGGTCGAGATCGGCCATACGCAGCAAAGCGAGGTGACCGCGATCTTCGCGGCAGCCGGCTACAGGCTGTCGGAGGCGCGACGCGATCTCGGCGGAAACGACAGGGTTCTGGTGTTTGAGCGTTGAAACCCCTGATGCAGTGCGAAAAAACGCTTGGCAATATTAGGGAATGCAGCTAGGTTCCGGCTTAACCGGATGAGACGAAGCAGGCAGTGCTCTTAGCGATTCGGTTTTCCTTGGAAATAGCTGCCTCCTTGCGCAAACGACGCCCATGCTTCGTGCGGGAATCGTCCGGCAAGTGATGTAACCGGAACAGGATGGCACGTGGCGCCAACGCAATTGATGCGGGCGAACGCCGGTGAAAAAACGAAACGGTCGGCTGCATGAGCGCCACCGTTCGCGAAGAGTTTTAGAAAAATTCACATGAAGAGAGTCGAATGAGGCCACAACAGCAGAACAGGCGCATGCGCGGTCGCAACAACAATGGCGGCGGTGGCAACAACAACCGCAAGGGGCCCAATCCCCTGACGCGCAACTATGAGAGCAACGGTCCGGACGTGAAGATCCGCGGATCGGCTCAGCAGATCGCCGAAAAATATGCCGCACTCGCCCGTGACGCGCAAAGCTCCGGCGACCGGGTAATGGCGGAGAACTATCTCCAGCACGCCGAGCACTACAATCGCATCATCGCCGCCGCGCAGGCGCAGATGCCGATCCAGAACGCCCAGCAGAACCGCGACGATTTCGATGACGACGTCGACGAGGATCGCGACGAGTTCGACACGGTCGGCAACGCAAATGCCGGCGAGTCGCAGGCCGCGGCGAACGGTTCCGGGCCGCAGCCGGTAATCGAAGGCACGCCGGCCGAACTCGCCTACAACCAGGAAAACGGCCGCGACAACAACCGGCGCGACAACAACGGTCGTGACAGGCACCGCGACCGCCGCAATGGCGGCTTTGGCCAGTACGGCCAGAATGGTCAGCGGGGCGACAATGGTCCGCGAGATGGGGGTCCGCGAGATGGGGGTCCGCGAGATGGGGGCCAGCGCGGCGAAGGTCAGCGCGGCGAACATGGCGGCCAGCAGTTCGATCAGAGCCGCCGCAATGAGGCGCAGGCCAAGCCGGAGGGCTCCGCCGAAGACGGCATTGCGGCCGAGCAGGCCCCGCCGTTCGACAGCTTCTCGCCTGCGGGTCTTGCTGCCCAGGCCGAGCGCAACGAAGCCGGCACGGACAATGGCGGCGGTCGTCGGCAGAGACGTCCACGTCGCAGTCGCGGCAATGCCGAGCAGGGCCATGCCGCCGAGCAGGGCAATGCCGATGAAAGCGATGCCGGCCGGGCGGACAGCCCCGCCGATGGCCGCAACGCCGCGGACAGCGGCAGCGAGACTGTCGCGACTACCGCCAAAGAGACAAATGCAGCGCCGAGCGAGGATGGCGCCGGCGAGCCGGAAGGCGACGCCGGCGAACCGGCGGTCGCCGACGCAAATAACTGATCCAGGCTCTATTTCCAGGCATTCGAACGGCGGAGAGGTTTCTCCGCCGTTTTTCGTTGTGCGTGCCTAGTCTAAAGCACGTCGCCTGAATCCGTTTCAGCGCGACGCGCTTTAGTTTCCTTGCATGCCGGTAATTTGTGCGTTAATACTGAACCATATGGTTCAGTATATGAAAACTCGTCTCGATGCCTCATTCGCCGCGCTCTCGGATGCGACCCGACGCGGCGTGCTGGAGCAGCTCGGTCGTGCGGACGCTTCGATCACGGAACTAGCCGAGAAGTTCCACATGACCCTCACGGGCATGAAGAAGCACATCGGTGTCTTGGAGCAAGCGGGGCTCGTCACCACGGCGAAGGCCGGGCGCGTGCGAACCTGCAGGCTCGGCCTACGCGGGCTGGAGGAAGAGGCGGTATGGATCGAGAGTTATCGCCAGCTCTGGGACGCACGCTTCGACGAGTTGGACAAGGTAGTCGAGGAACTGAAACGAAAGGAGAAGGTCGATGGACGCAAGCAGAGCGAGTGAGGCCACACCGATGCAGAACCGCACGACTGTGGAACGGAAGTCCGACTGTGAGCTCGTCGTCACGCGAACCTTCAACGCTCCGGCGCGCATCGTGTTCGAGGCGTGGACCAAGCCTGAGCTGTTCAAGCAGTGGTGGGCGCCGAAGTCGATGGGCATGGTCCTGCGTTCCTGCGAGATGGATGTCCGTGTCGGGGGCAGGTACCGTTTGGTGTTCGGCCACGATGCCTCAAACCCTGACGAGTTCTTCGGTAGGTATATCGAAGTGACACCGTATTCGCGCCTCGTCTGGACCAATGACGAAGGCGGTGACGGTGGACCCGTCACGACGGTGACCTTCGAGGAAAAAGGTGGCAAGACGCTGCTGGTCCTGCACGAGCTCTATCCCTCGAAGGAAGCTCTCGACGCTGCCGGCACCGGGGCCGCGGATGCGATGGGCGAGACGTTCGGGCAACTGGACGAGCTTCTCGTCACCCTGGGCGCGAGCGGTGGACAATCATGAAGCCGTCGATCTCTCGCGTCACGCAGGAACAAGATTCAGCCGCAGCGCTTTAAGTCCTTGTTTTGACACATATTGTTCGCCCAAACCGCTGCGCGCTTGGGGCCACCATGGCCTTGAATATTCTGCGTTGATCGACATCAGGGCGTCTTGAGAGACCTGGGCCCATACACCATATCTCGGCTGAACAGGGCTCGGCTCGAGTGAGCGGGCCCGTCACCGCAATCTGATCCGGCGCCGCAAAGCGGGCCGGTGATGGAAGGAGACATATATGAATACGGAGAAATATTCCGAGCGCGTGCGCGGTTTCATCCAGTCCGCGCAGACCATGGCGCTCTCGCGCAACCACCAGCAATTCACTCCCGAACATATGCTCAAAGTGCTCGTCGATGATGACGAGGGCCTTGCCGCGTCTTTGATCGAGCGCGCCGGCGGCAGCATTCGCGACGTGAAGCTCGGCGTCGAGGCGGCGTTGGAGGCCATGCCCAAGGTCGAAGGCGGCAACGGCCAACTCTACCTCGCGCAGCCGCTTGCCAAGGTGCTTTCGACCGCCGAGGAACTAGCCAAGAAGGCCGGCGATAGCTTCGTCACCGTGGAGCGGCTGCTGCAGGCGCTGGCCATGGAGAAGTCGGCCAAGACCGCCGACATCCTGGCCAAGGCCGGTGTCACCGCGCAGGCGCTGAACCAGGTCATCAACGATGTCCGCAAGGGCCGCACCGCCGATTCCGCCAATGCCGAGCAGGGTTATGACGCGCTGAAGAAATACGCTCGCGACCTGACCGCGGATGCCCGCGCGGGCAAGCTCGACCCGGTGATCGGCCGCGACGACGAGATCCGCCGCACCATCCAGGTGCTGTCGCGCCGCACCAAGAACAATCCTGTGCTGATCGGCGAGCCCGGCGTCGGCAAGACGGCGATCGCCGAAGGCCTGGCGCTGCGCATCGTCAATGGCGACGTGCCGGAATCGCTGAAGGACAAGCGGCTGATGGCGCTCGACATGGGCGCGCTGATCGCCGGCGCCAAATATCGCGGAGAGTTCGAGGAGCGGCTGAAGGCCGTGCTGTCGGAGGTCACTTCCGCCGCAGGCGGCATCATTCTGTTCATCGACGAGATGCACACGCTGGTCGGGGCCGGCAAGGCCGATGGCGCGATGGACGCCTCGAACCTTTTGAAGCCAGCGCTGGCGCGCGGCGAGCTGCATTGCGTCGGCGCGACCACGCTCGACGAATACCGCAAGCATGTCGAGAAGGACCCGGCGCTCGCCCGCCGCTTCCAGCCCGTCTTCGTCGACGAGCCGACGGTCGAGGACACTGTCTCGATCCTGCGCGGCCTGAAGGAGAAATACGAGCAGCACCACAAGGTGCGCATCTCCGATTCGGCGCTGGTTTCGGCCGCGACGCTTTCCAACCGCTATATCGCCGACCGCTTCCTGCCGGACAAGGCGATCGACCTGGTGGACGAGGCCGCATCGCGGCTGAGGATGCAGGTCGATTCCAAGCCCGAGGCCCTGGATGAGATCGACCGCCGCATCATGCAGCTCAAGATCGAACGCGAGGCGCTGAAGGTCGAGAAGGATGACGCTTCGAAGGACCGGCTGACGAAGCTGGAGAAAGAACTGGCCGATCTCGAGGAGCAGTCGACCGAGCTGACGGCGAAGTGGCAGGCCGAAAAGCAGAAGCTCGGCCTTGCCGCCGACCTGAAGAAGCAGCTCGACGAGATGCGCAACGAGCTGGCGATTGCCCAGCGCAAGGGCGAGTTCCAGCGCGCCGGCGAGCTTGCCTATGGCAAGATCCCGGAGCTGGAGAAGAAGCTCAAGGAAGCCGAAGCCCAGGACGGCAAGGTCGGCATGGTGGAAGAGGTGGTCACGCCTGACCACGTCGCCCATGTCGTGTCACGCTGGACCGGCATTCCGGTCGACAAGATGCTTGAAGGACAGCGCGAGAAGCTGCTGCGTATGGAAGACGAGATCGGCAAGCGCGTCGTCGGCCAGGGCGAGGCGGTGCAGGCGGTCTCCAAGGCCGTGCGGCGCGCCCGCGCGGGTCTGCAGGATCCGAACCGGCCGATCGGCTCGTTCATGTTCCTGGGTCCGACCGGCGTCGGCAAGACGGAGCTGACCAAGGCGCTCGCCGCCTTCCTGTTCGACGACGAGAGCGCCATGGTGCGCATCGACATGTCGGAGTTCATGGAGAAGCACTCGGTCGCCCGGCTGATCGGTGCGCCTCCCGGCTATGTCGGCTATGAGGAAGGCGGCGCTCTCACCGAAGCAGTGCGGCGCCGGCCCTACCAGGTCGTACTGTTCGACGAGATCGAGAAGGCGCATCCGGACGTGTTCAACGTGCTGCTCCAGGTGCTCGACGACGGCCGGTTGACCGATGGTCAGGGCCGCACGGTCGATTTCCGCAACACGCTGATCATCATGACCTCGAATCTCGGCGCCGAATATCTGGTCAATCTCCGCGAAGACCAGGACGTCGATGCCGTGCGCGACGAGGTGATGGGCGTGGTGAGAGCCTCGTTCCGTCCGGAGTTCCTCAACCGCGTCGACGAGGTGATCCTGTTCCACCGGCTGCGCCGCCAGGATATGGACCGCATCGTCGAGATTCAGCTCAAGCGGCTGGAGAACCTGCTTGTCGATCGCAAGATCACGCTGTCGCTCGATCATGAGGCGATCGAGTGGCTGGCGGGCAAGGGTTACGATCCGGCCTATGGCGCCAGGCCGCTGAAGCGGGTGATGCAGAAGGAGCTGCAGGATCCGCTGGCGGAGAAGATCCTGCTCGGCGAAATCCTCGACGGCTCGACCGTCAAGGTCACCGCCGGCTCCGATCGCCTGAACTTCCGTTCGAAGCCGACGGTGGTGGCGGCTGAAGCCGCCGCCTGAAACCCGTCCGGATTGCGCAAACAAAATACCAGGAGCGCGTCGCACCCGGCAGGGGCGGCGCGCTCTTGCTTTTCGACAGGTCCCTGCTGCAAAACCAAGCTTGATCGCGGTTCCCGGAGGCCCGATTCCAATGAAGCTCGAGGACTATAACGGCTTCTGCGCCAAGCTGCCCGGCACGACCCATGTCGTGCAGTGGGGCGGCGCTCATGTCTGGAAGGTCGGTGGCAAGGTGTTCGCGATCGGCGGCCATGACCGGGAAGGCGACGTCTTCGTTACCTTCAAATGCTCCGACATGACCTTCGACGTGTTGAAGGAACAGCCGGGCTGCCGACCGGCGCCCTATCTCGCATCGCGCGGCATGAAATGGATCCAGCGCCAGACAAGCCAAAGCGTGGATGATGCCGCGCTGAAGGACTACCTGCGCGAAAGCCATCGCCTGGTCGCGCTGAAGCTGGCGAAACGGGCGCGCAGCGAATTGGGGCTGCACTGACATTCGGTTGGGGGTCATGGTGAAACGCCGGAAATCCGCCATCTTCATGCCCGGTTCATATTGGAACTTTAGTTTTGGTAAGTGGTTTGCTGGCGATGGGTTCGCCCAGCAAGACCGAGCCGACCGGAGAGCCTGACCCACATGCTGCGCACGATCTTTACCCTTTCGGCACTTGCGGCCGGGCTGGCCTCGTCTGGCGCGCTCGCAGCGCCGAGTCTGGAAGGCGCGCAAAACACGGTTCGGCCCACTCAACACGGCGCGCTCCTACTCGCGCAGGACGGCAATATCGACATTTATTACGATGCCAGGGGCAACCGGGTGCTTGTCGATGCCGACACCGGAAAGGTGATCGCCATCCAGCCGCCGCAGACCAGGCTCGACCGCCGGGCGCTGCGCCGTCAACTGCGGATGCAGGAGCTCGGGCGTGCGCCCGTCGAGGACGGCGACCGCTATTATCTCGACGATCCCGACGACATGGCCCGCTTCCGCCGCAGGCAGCTGGACGAGAACGGCCGGTATATCCCGCCGCCGGTCGACGACTACGATGCCAACAGCGACAATTCCGTCGAGGCTTATCCGCCGGCGCCGAACGACGAAGGGTATGCCACAACTTATCCGGAGGCGCCAAAGTCGGACACCATCACTCGCCAGCCGCTGAACGAAGCATCGATCGAACCGCAGCCCGGGCAGGGGGACGTGCTGCAAGTCAATCCGGAGACCCAGGCCGCGCTGCCGCCGGACACCGGCGGCAAGGCCACCGTCGATCCGTCGCTTTCGCTCGGCGTGCGCCAGGACGTGGCCGAACTCCAGGTGCTGCTCGACCGCGCCGGCGCCTCGCCGGGTGTCATCGACGGCCGCTTCGGCTCCAATGTCGACAAGGCCTTGGCCGCCTACAACCAGATCACCGGCAGCAATCTGAAATCGACCGACTCGGCCGCCATCAAGGCTGCGCTCGCCCAGTCGGGCGGCGACGCCTTCGCCTCCTACACGATCACGCCCGAGGACGTGGCCGGACCCTATGTCGCCTCGATCCCGGAAGACTACAGCCAGAAGGCCAAGCTCGACCGCATGGGTTACACCTCGGTCACCGAGGCGCTCGCCGAGCGCTTCCACATGGACGAAGGCTATCTGAAGTCGATCAACAAAGGGCTCGACTTCAACCGTCCCGGAACCATCATCAAGGTCGCCAATTTCGGCCAGCTGGTGTCGACGCCGGTTGCCCGCATCGTCGCCGACAAGGACAAGAAGGAAGTCTTCGCGTATGATGCGGACGGCAAGCTGGTCGCGGCCTATCCGGCCACCATCGGTTCGGCCGACACGCCGTCGCCCACCGGCATCCACACCGTGTCGCGCATCGCGCTCGATCCCAACTACACCTACAATCCCAACATCAATTTCAAGCAGGGCCAGAACGACAAGATCCTGACCATCCCGCCGGGGCCGAACGGTCCGGTCGGCTCGGTCTGGATCGCACTGGACAAGCCGACCTACGGCATCCACGGCACGCCCGATCCTTCCAAGATCGGCAAGACCGAAAGCCATGGCTGCGTGCGCCTGACCAACTGGGATGCGCGAGAGCTCGCCAAGCTGGTGTCGCCGGGCGTGACCGTCGAGTTCGTCGGCGCGTCTTCAGCCGATGATTTTGCGCAGCAATGAGCCGCGCAGGGCGGTCGCATAGATCAGCTGCACCACCAGGATGAACCCGACGCTGAGCAGCGGGGTGATGAGGCATAGGGCCGCGCCGACGGCCCACAGGATCTGCGCCTTGACGATACGCAGATAGACCGCGCGTTTTGTTTCCGCATCGACGCCGCCGGCGAGGAAGCCGTTTTTCTCCGCATAGCGCCAGCTCGCGAACAGCGTGACGCCGAGCATCAGAAGGTTCAACCAGTAGACGAGCACCGCGATCCTGAATTCGAGGAAGTCGGCCAACAGGTCGGTGGAGAACGGCAAAAGCGCGATGAAGGCAAGAAAACAGAGATTGAGCGTCGCGAGCCGCCGGTCCGATTTCGCGATCAAGCCATGCTGCGCCTGCTGGCCGAACCAGAAGATTGTCAGGGTCAGGAAGCTAAGCGCATAGGTCAGGAAACGCGGCGCCAGCGCCAGGATCGCCGCGAGCAACTCGCTTTCGGAATGCACCGTTTCATGCGCCGGCACCCTGATCTCCAGTACGATCAAGGTGAGCGCGATGGCAAAGACCCCGTCGGTTATGCCGACGATGCGTCCGCGCCCCTCGGCTGACGGTTCAAGCGGTCGCTTCATGGCTCTCCCTTCTGTAATGACCGGCCGGAACCTAGCACGCGACGGCTCGTTTGCATTTACGATGGCTACCTTCCTGGCCATGCGGTCAGTGCAAACTGGTTTCAGAACTGCAATCTTCTGGCTCGTTGTTGCCGATACGCCGGAGAGCTAAGCAGGTTTTCATGCCTTCCTCGAGTGAAGCCACAGCCGATTCGCTTTCGACCGCGACGCGCGCGAACGGCACCTTTTGCCCGCAGACGCAGCGCAAGTTCGTGCTGGTCGCGGCAATCCTGGCCTCGGCGCTCGGCTTCATCGATGGTTCGATCCTGGCGATCGCCATGCCGGCCTTGCGCGTCGATCTCGGCGCCAGCCTGGTGGAAGCGCAATGGATCTCCAACGCCTACGCGCTGACGCTTTCGGCGCTGATTCTGGCCGGTGGTGCCGCCGGCGACCGATTCGGCCTCAGGCGCGCATTCGTAACCGGCATAGCCCTCTTCATCGTGGCTTCGCTCGCCTGCGCGCTGGCGCCCAATCCGGCGGTGCTGATCGCGTTCCGCGCCATCCAGGGCATCGGCGCCGCCATCATGGTGCCGGGCAGCCTCGCCATCATCGCCAAGGCCTATCCGAAAAAGGAACGCGGCCGGGCGATCGGCATCTGGGCGGCCGCCTCGGCTCTCACGACGGCGCTCGGGCCGGTGCTGGGCGGTTTCGTGCTATCGACTTTCGGCAACGGCGTCTGGCGCGCGATCTTTGCCGTCAACCTGCCGCTCGGACTGGTTTCGATCTATCTGCTGCTCGCCAAGATACCGGCCGACCAGGCGACCGAAAAGCGCAGTCTCGACCTCGGGGGCGCCGCGCTCGCCACGCTTGCCTTCGGGGCACTGGCCTATGGGCTGACGGCAATGAACGCCGAGGGCGGCGGGATGATGGCGGGGCCGGCAATCGTCGCCGGCGTCGTCCTGCTTTTCGTTTTCATTGTCTATGAGCGCTGGCAGCGCGAGCCGATGATCGATCTCGGCCTGTTTCGTATCGGGGCCTTCGCCGGCGCCAATCTCGCGACCTTCTTCCTCTATTTCGCGCTGTCGGCGAACCTCTTCTACCTGCCGATGGTTCTGATCGCGGGCTGGGGACTGAGCTCGGCCGAGGTCGGCTTCATCTTCCTGCCGCTGTCAGCCTTGATCGCGCTGCTGTCGGGGCCGGTCGGCCAGTGGTCCGACAGGATCGGCCCGCGCCTGCCGATCGCCGCCGGCAGCTTGGTCGTCGCCATCGCCTTTGGCGGCATGGCCGTGCTCGCCCAAGCCGGCATCCATAATTTCTGGACCGGGACCTTCCCGCTGATGGCGGTGATGGGGCTCGGCATGGCTCTGGTCGTGTCGCCGCTGTCGACGGCGATCATGACCTCCGTCGAGGACAAGGACACGGGCGCGGCATCCGGCATCAACAATGCCGTCTCGCGCATCGGCGGCCTGATCGCCGTGGCGGCGATGGGCTCGCTCGCGGCTTTCGTCTATGCGCGATCGACCGGCAGCCTCGCCGGCATGCCCGGTTTCGGCGAACCGCCGGCATCCGGGCTCGCGGCCAATCTCGACGCATTGAGGATTGCGGCAAGCGATTCGGCTTTTGCCGCGGTCGCCGCCGTCACGACGCTGCTTTGCCTGCTGTCGTCGATCATCGCCTGGTTCACCGTGCCCGGACAGGCGCTGCCCTGGCCGCGGCAGACGGGCGATTCGCCGGATTAGTTGGGAACCTGCGAATCGGTCTTGGCGCTGGCGACCTTCAGCGAATTTCCGTCTTCCTGCTTGAGCAGGTCGTCGATGCGCTCACGCTCGCGCTTGAAGGCGACGAGATCGTCGCCCTTCAGCACCTTGCCGACCGGCAGGCGGACGCGCATCGGATCGACCTTGGTGCCGTTGACGATCAGCTCATAATGAAGATGCGGGCCGGTGGCGAGGCCGGTCTGGCCTAGATAACCGATGACCTGGCCCTGACGCACGCGCACGCCCGGCTCGATCCCTTTGGCGAAAGCGCTCTGGTGATTGTAGGAGGTCTCGTAGCCGTTGGCGTGGCGGATGATGATCTGCTTGCCGTAGCCGCCGGCCCAGCCGACCTTTTCGATAACACCGTTGCCGGCGGCGATGATCGGCGTGCCGATGGGCGCTGCCCAATCGACGCCGGTGTGCATGCGCACATAGCCCAGAATCGGGTGCCGGCGGGCGCCGAAGCCGGAGCGGAATTTGCCGGCGGGCAGTGGATTGCGCAGCAGGAATTGCTCGGCGCTCGACCCGTTCTCGTCGAAATAGTCGGTGCCGCCGTCCTGCATCTGGAAGCGGTAGAAATTGCGTGTCTGGCCGCCGAAAGTGGCCGAGACGTAGAGAAGCTCCGAATTGTCGGAGGTCTGGTCGTCGCCGTCGGGCTGCGAGAACAGGACCTCGAGACGGTCCGACGGCGAAAGCCGCGACTGGAAGTCGACGTCCGAGGCAAGAAGCTTGATCAGCTTCTGGGTCATCGATTTCGACATGCCGTAGGAATAGGCGGCTCGATAGATGCCGTCATAGACATTGGGCAGGTTGCCGCGCACCACCACCGGCTGCGAATCATCGAATGCCGTCAGCAATTCGGGATTGGGCTCCGGCTCCTGCGCCGGCACGAACTGTCCGCGATCGTCGAGCGCGATGGTCACGATATGCGTGGTGCGGTCGTAAACGCTGGTGCGGACCACCTTGGCGATGTCGCCGCGCACCTCGAGGCCGACGCGCAGGACCGTTCCGGCCTTGAGCGCCGTTGCGTTCAAGAGCTTGCCGATCGCTTCCGACATGCCGGTGGCGTCATCGCCGGTGTAGCCCGAATCAGCGAAGGCCTCGGTGATATCGGTGTCCTCGGTGAAAGGGATGATCTCCTCGGCGAAGGCCGGCGTCTGGTCGTCCGGGGTGGCGCGCGGCGCCACCGAGACGTTCTCCGGCGTGATCTTGACGTCGTAGGAACCCGCCATGCTCTCGGCGAAGGCGTCGCCGAATCGCTGCGGGTCGACATAATGAAGCGCCGCAACCTGGACGGCGCCGTCGCTCAGGCCGTTGCCGGCTTCGCGCACCACCTTTTCCACCTCGTCGGCGGAGAGGTCGCTCTTTTCGTCGAAGGATGCCGTGTCGATCGGGAAGTCGACCGTCTTCAGGCTCATCTCGCTTTCGACCTTGGCGCCGTAGATCTGGCCGGCGGCCGCGGTGGCGGAAGCCGGCTGAGCGTTGTCGTCGCCGTCGTCGCCGAAGACCTGCATCGGGTCGAATGGCGGGTAGGGACGGTTGGTGGTGTGGCCGGCCGCAAGCGCCATCTTGATCTGCACGAATGGCATGGTGTGGATAACGTCGCGGTCACCGACCTTGGTGACCATCGACACTTCCATGCGCCGGCGGTCCTTGGCCCGGGCGATCTGGCGC
>NZ_NSGF01000001.1:732500-755000 GCF_002294995.1 Mesorhizobium sp. WSM3860
AAGACGAGGCGGAAACGCGTAGTCGATGGGAATCACGTTAATATTCGTGAGCCTGGAGGTAGTGACGGATCACACAAGTTGTCCAATCTTATCGGATTGAAAGGGCAGCGGAGTGGTTCCAGGAAATAGCTCCTCCTTATAGACCGTACCCGAAACCGACACTGGTGGTCTGGTAGAGTATACCAAGGCGCTTGAGAGAACTATGCTGAAGGAACTCGGCAAATTGCACGCGTAACTTCGGAAGAAGCGTGACCCTTTTTTGCGCAAGCAGAGGAGGGTGGCACAGACCAGGGGGTAGCGACTGTTTATCAAAAACACAGGGCTCTGCGAAGTCGCAAGACGACGTATAGGGTCTGACGCCTGCCCGGTGCTGGAAGGTTAAGAGGAGGGGTGCAAGCTCTGAATCGAAGCCCCAGTAAACGGCGGCCGTAACTATAACGGTCCTAAGGTAGCGAAATTCCTTGTCGGGTAAGTTCCGACCTGCACGAATGGCGTAACGACTTCCCCGCTGTCTCCAGCATAGACTCAGTGAAATTGAATTCCCCGTGAAGATGCGGGGTTCCTGCGGTTAGACGGAAAGACCCCGTGCACCTTTACTATAGCTTTACATTGGCATTCGTAGTGGCATGTGTAGGATAGGTGGTAGGCTTTGAAGCCTGGGCGCCAGCTCAGGTGGAGCCACCCTTGAAATACCACCCTTATCACTATGGATGTCTAACCGCGGCCCGTTATCCGGGTCCGGGACAATGTATGGTGGGTAGTTTGACTGGGGCGGTCGCCTCCTAAAGAGTAACGGAGGCGCGCGATGGTGGGCTCAGAACGGTCGGAAATCGTTCGCTGAGTGCAATGGCATAAGCCTGCCTGACTGCGAGACTGACAAGTCGAGCAGAGACGAAAGTCGGTCATAGTGATCCGGTGGTCCCGTGTGGAAGGGCCATCGCTCAACGGATAAAAGGTACGCCGGGGATAACAGGCTGATGACCCCCAAGAGTCCATATCGACGGGGTTGTTTGGCACCTCGATGTCGACTCATCGCATCCTGGGGCTGGAGCAGGTCCCAAGGGTATGGCTGTTCGCCATTTAAAGCGGTACGTGAGTTGGGTTCAGAACGTCGTGAGACAGTTCGGTCCCTATCTGCCGTGGGTGTAGGAATATTGAAAGGATCTGTCCCTAGTACGAGAGGACCGGGATGGACGGATCTCTGGTGGACCTGTTGTGGCGCCAGCCGCATTGCAGGGTAGCTATATCCGGACGGGATAACCGCTGAAGGCATCTAAGCGGGAAACCCACCTTGAAACGAGTATTCCCTGAGAACCGTGGAAGACGACCACGTTGATAGGCCGGGTGTGGAAGAGCGGCAACGCTTGAAGCTTACCGGTACTAATAGTTCGATCGGCTTGATCGTTCTCATTCCTGATATCCATCTTGTTCTCACTCACGCTTGTTCCGCCCTGCGGGCGGCGCTACGTGGGTGCGGCGCATCGGCGCCGACGGTCGGTCGACCTTGCGAAGCTTCGCTTCGAAGGGCGCCAGGCCAAAAGAACCTCAAAGGCACAAAGGCGACGATCCTCGGATCGCGCTGCGACGATCCTTCGGATCGCGCTTGAACAGCTTCTCGATTTGAACGTGCGTTTTGCCGACCTGGTGGTTATGGCGGAGCGGCTGCACCCGATCCCATTCCGAACTCGGCCGTGAAACGCTCCAGCGCTGATGGTACTTCGTCTCAAGACGCGGGAGAGTAGGTCGCTGCCAGGTCTGCCAAGCGCACGTTCATCGCACATCCGAAATCCGGATGTGAGACAAATCTTCTCCTTGCGATTGTTGTGATGCATGTCGTTGTCCCAAAACCGCCAGGCATTTTTGGGCGACATGCATAAGGCCCGCCAAACGGGATCCCGGGCCGCGCAAGCGGCCCTTTCATTTGGCGGTCCCTTGAATACGGTAAGCGCAAACTTACCTCTATGGTGACGCGGGGTGGAGCAGCCCGGTAGCTCGTCAGGCTCATAACCTGAAGGTCACAGGTTCAAATCCTGTCCCCGCAACCAATTTTATCATAAATCGCTGGCCGTCTCGATCCGATCGAGGCGGCTTTCGCGTTTAAAAGGCAGGGACGTCTCGGCGGCGCCAGCGCCACACCCAGCAACGTGTTCCACGTCTCAAATGGTGCCGAAAAAGGATTTTCCGGTTTCGGGACAGCCGGCAAGAAAAGCGGACGCCACGCCCAGCGCATCGCAGGCCGCTTAGCGCTCGCCGCCTGGGTAGCCGGCCGGCGTCGAGCGAAGGACCGCTTTCGCGGTCCCTCGCTTTCATTCGCCCTAGGCTCGCACGGCCGTTCGTGCCGGGACGACGGCATTCACCGCCACCGCCACCGCAATGTTTGCCGCAAGCGCGAGCAGCCCCGTATAGACGGTGAAGGGTTCGCCTCCGAGGCTGATCAGGTGCAGTGGTTTCCAGCCCGCATCCCAGACAAGCCAGGTGCCGCCGAAGAAGCCAACGAACCAGCCCGCAAGCAGGGCCGGCGCCCGGAACCAGTTGGTGTAGAGCCCGAAGACCAGGGCCGGCAGCGTCTGCAGGATCCAGATGCCGCCGAGCAATTGCAGATCGAGCGCGAATTGCGTCGGCAGGAAAATGATCACGAGCAGGGCGCCGATCTTCACCACCAGCGAGGTCATCTTTGCGACCTTGGCTTCACCGGCGTCGCTCACTTGAGGATTGACATAGGCTTTCCAGAAGTTGCGGGTAAAGAGATTGGCAGCGCCGATGCTCATCACCGCCGCCGGCACAAGCGCGCCGATCGCGATCGCAGCGAAGGCGAAGCCTGAGAACCAGCTTGAAAACAGTGTCTTGAACAGGGCGGGAACGACATCGGTCGCACTGTCGAGCTTGAGGTTGGCGGCGTGTCCCATGTAGCCGAGCAGCGCCAGAAGGCCGAGCAGCAGCGTGTAAGCTGGCAGCAGGATCGCATTCTTGCGGATCGTGTTTCCGCTGTTCGAGGCAAAAATCCCCGTCAACGTATGCGGGTACATGAAGGCTGCGAGCGCCGACCCGAGCGCGAGTGTGGCGTAGGCGACATACTGGTTGCCGGCGAGAAGCAGGTTGCCGGAACCCCTGGCCTGAAAGGCCTCATCGGCCGAGGCGAAGACATTGGCATAGCCACCGAGCCGCGAGGGGATAAGCGCGACGGCCGCGATCACCACGATATAGATCATGATGTCCTTGACGAAGGCGATCAGGGCCGGGGCGCGCAAGCCTGCCGAGTATGTGTAAAGCGCCAGCACGATGAAGGCGATGGCAAGAGGCAGTTCGCCATGCAAACCGAGCGCCTTCAGGACCGCAGTCATGCCAACGAGTTGAAGGGCGATGTAAGGCATCGTGGCGATGACACCAGTTGCGGCCACCGCGAGTTCGAGACCGCGCGATCCGTATTGGCCATGGACGACGTCGCCGGCCGTGACATAACCGAAATCCTTGGCGCGTTTCCACAGAACCGGCATGACCATGAAGACGAAGGGATAGACGACGATGGTGTAGGGCAGCGCGAAGAAGCCGTAGGCTCCGACGGTATAGACCAGCGCCGGGACGGCAATGACGGTATAGGCGGTGTAGAAGTCGCCGCCGACCAGGAACCAGGTGATCCAGGTGCCGAAGCTGCGCCCGCCCAGCCCCCATTCATCGATATGGGCAAGCGTTTCCGGCTTGCGCCAGCGGGCGGCGACAAAGCCCAGGATCGTGACGAGCACAAAGAAGAAGATGAAGACGGCGAGCGCCGTCGGGTTGATGTCAGTCGTCATGGCGCGTGCTCCGATAGGCGATCCAGGTCAGCGTCGCGGTGATCGGCACCCAGAGAAGCTGGTACCAATAGAAGAAGGGGAAGCCGAACATGACCGGCT
Organism: Mesorhizobium sp. WSM3860; assembly: GCF_002294995.1. Lineage (GTDB taxonomy): Bacteria > Pseudomonadota > Alphaproteobacteria > Rhizobiales > Rhizobiaceae > Mesorhizobium. The sequence goes on from NZ_NSGF01000001.1 coordinate 736,391, forward strand.
CGCGGACGTTGTAGAAGGGGGGCCAGAGCAGGCCTAAATAGGGAATGACGAGCAGCCAGAGGGCCGCCTTGCTGCGTGGTTTTTCCATGCGAGATACCTTCCAGGTGCCATGAAATAGGTCGCTGTGTTCCAGTTGTCGGCGCGGAAGGCAGAGCACTGTTGCCGGTCATGAGGACACCGCGCGGCGGCTCTCCTTGCGCGGCCGCGGCAGGCATGGACGTAGTGAATTCCTCCCGACGGCTCGCCCTTTCGCGACCAGCCGTGATAAAACTCTATGGCCGGGCTTTGGGCCTCACAAGATGGTGATGGTGTTGAAATCCAAGGCTCTACCCAGAAGTGGGTAGACCGCAATCAGCCGGCTTTTGCCGCGATGCCGTGACCGAGGGCGTAGCGGACCAGGTCCGCCGTCGTGGCGATGCCCAGCTTCTTCTTGAGGTTCTTGCGATGCGTCTCGGCCGTGGCGGACGTGATCCCGAGCGCTTCGGCGACCTCCCGGTTGCTTCGGCCCGCAACGATCAGGCCGAGAATGTCCCGTTCACGCGGTGTGAGCGGATTTGCCCGATCCTGCGCTCCGCGCTTCATCAGAAGGTCCGAGACACCGGACGAGAAATATGTGCCGCCGCCTGCCAAGGTCTCGATGGCGGCGACGATCTCGTCCGTCGACACGTCCTTGAGGATGTAGCCGGATGCACCATGCATGACGGATGAGGAGATGTATTCGCGGCTGTCATGCATCGATAGCATCACGATCCGAGAGTCCGCAAGTTCCCTTCTGAAGAGTTCGATCGCATCGATGCCGTTCAGCTTCGGCATGTTGATATCCATCAGCACGACGTGCGGCCGGGTTTGCCGGCCTATTTCCAGGCCGGCATGCGCGAGGCCGGCCCTGCCGACGACCTCGATGTGGTCGAACGTCTCGAGCAGGGCGTTCAGGCCATCCAGCACCAGCGGATGGTTGTCGATCAGCAGCACCTTGATCACGCGGGGCTCGCTCATGCGGCAACGACCTGTTCGCGCGCGGGCATGTTGGCGGATTTCGGCAGCATCGCCGTCAGTGTAGTGCCGGTCGGCAGGCTGTCGAGCAGCAGCAGGCCGCGGAAATGCGCCATGCGCTCCTGCATGTTGCGCAGCCCGAGGCCCGTCTTGCTCGAGGAACTGTCCTTACTGCTGTCAAAACCGGTGCCGTTGTCGGAGATCGTCATGCGCGCGCGGCCGCCATCGCTCCAGAGCCTGACGGCAAGGTGGGTGGCGCCTGAATGCCGCTCGACATTGTTGAACGCTTCCTGTGCGACACGGTAAAGCGCGGTGCTGGCCGCGGGCTGCAAGCTATCCGTAAAGCCGGATGACTCGATTTCCGTCTCGATGCCTGTCCGCTCTGCGAAATTGTTGCAGAGGGCCTTGAGAGCCGCGGTCAAGCCGAGATCGTCGAGGACACGGGGGCGAAGATCGTGCGACAGCCGCCTGATTTCCTTGATCGCGCCGTTGAGCGCCTCCACGCCGCGTTCGATGGTGAGGGCTGCGTCATCGACATGGTTGCGGACCTGCCTTCCGGCGAGATCCATGGCGTAGCGCACACCCACGAGGTTCTGCGAAATGCCGTCATGCAGTTCGCGAGCCAGGCGCGAGCGCTCCTCTTCCTGGGTGTCGATCACCCGCTGGGTCAGTTGCTTGAGCCTGCCATCGGCGATGCGGCGTTCATGGAATGTCAGAAGCATGCATGTCGTAAAGACCACGAGTACCGCCGGAACGGCGACCAGCGCCACGATCACGAAGGTGTTCTTGATGTTGGTGCGCATGCTGGCGTTCGCGGCGGCGGTCTGGGCAAAGACATCATCGAGATAGACCCCGGTTCCAACCACCCAATTCCACTTGTCGAGGCCAACGACGAACGACAATTTATCCGCGATCCGGCCCGTCGACGGCTTCTGCCATTTGTATCGATGCAGGCCGCCGCCTGATTTCGCCGTCGCGATCAGTTCGGCGATGACTTTGTCGCCATCTGGATCCGTGAGACCGAGCCAGTTGCGCCCATGCCGAAAGCTTTGCCGCGGGTGAACGATGTTGTTGCCGTCATAGTCGTAGACAAAGAAATATCCGTCCTTGCCATAGTCGAGCGAGGTCAGGATCGCCGCCACTTTGTCCTTGGCGGCCTGATCGCCGGGGCCGGCATCACGATAGGTTGTGTCGATCGCCGATAGAGCGAGATTGGTCAGATTGAGGATTTCCGCTTCCTTGGCTTTCAGCATGTTCTGTTCGAACGTGTCGATATTGTTCTTGGCAAGGTTTGCCGACTGCCAGGTTATGAACGTGGTGATCGCCAGGATCGCGATCATCAGCGGAACAATCGCAAGCGCGATTATCTGGTATCGCAGCGTCACTTGGAGGTCCTCCCGGTCCCGCGTCGTCGTAATGAACGATCCCTGATAAAGCCTCGGTCAGCAAGGAGGCAATGCGAGCATGGGGGCAACTCTGGACGATCATTTGCTGGTTGCAATACGGAGAGCCGAGCAGACAGGAGAGACGCTCGAACAGCGCATGGCCTTAATTGTCTCCAGCGACCACAGCCTCCAGGAGCAGGTCTGGGACGCATCAGGGCGCCCTACCACGTATGGTTTCTCTATGCATATGAGGCAAGGACCTCGACGCAGCTTTGCCGCCACAGGGAGAGTTAACTGGTCCATGACTCATCGGCGCGCTTCCATGAAGACCGTTGCCGTTCTATGCCGTATCCCTACGGTGACCGACGCCAGCTCAGGCGCCCCTTCTATTTTCGCCTCTGTCTCTGCCGGAAACACGTGATGGCTTTGGAGACCAGGGCCATCACAACAAGAACTCCCAAGAAAAATAAACGGAAAATCGGAGGATTGCCGGCAAGGTTGATCGTCCGGCGCGCAGTATGACAGGGCGGCGGCGGAATTCACCCAGGCGAAAAGGGCAGATATGGAAATGGCGAGCAACTTCATGCTCAGGCTGCATCGCTTTGCCACGTATCGGCTCGCGCTGGGCTTCCGCATCAACGGATGGCGGCTCCTATGCGCCACCATCAACGTCAAGGTCGAGTAGAGCATTGGCACCCCTGGAGCGGCATCGCTACTGGGGGCCCTGCCGTCATCCACCGTCGCGACATGATTTCAACCGGCCGACCTCGGTTGCTACTTGTGCAGAATTGCGCGCGCTCCACCGAACTGAACAACGCATCCTTGCCATAGCGACGGACCAAGGCATCAAGGCTCGTCTGCGCTCGATGCGAGAATGATGCGAGCAATTTGCACTAGGCGCGAAGCGTGTGGCAACTCCGTAGATCGCGCAGCGCTACATCCCAGCCGGCTTGGACACTGCCATCGACAATCGTCTCAGGCGGCACCGTCGGCTAGTCTGGCTTAATCAGCTTTTCCATCGTGTGATTGCCATTGCGATGGATCAGCAGCATTCCGGGCCGACGCCGAATTGCCGCATGCCATCCCGCTTGGGAAACCATGAAATCCGGTGACCGCGAGATGGTTCGATCAGCGCCGACTCCTCTCGGTCCCAGACCTCGACCTTGAAATTGTCCTCTGCCGTTTTCCCATAGCTCCGCCGCCGGCGTCCGCCTATCCTGTCCGGTGTGCTGATGCCTCTGAGGAACAAATTCCCAACCGGTCGCTTGACGCGGCATAGCCGCCTCAGAAGCTGTGTTCGCCAAAGCTGGCATTTCCGCTGAGAAAGTGGCGTCGAAATTTCAAGAGGCTGGCCGAGCGCCGCTTTAACGCGCCTTTAAAAGTAAGTGCTTGTTTTGCCGCTCGGTTATCTCGCAGGCTGCGGAGGAGAGAGGGCTCGGCAATCCTAGTCTGCGAATCAATTCGTGTTGGCAGTTGTCAATGTCTGCTCTTGAGGCCTGACACCAGCACGTCGACAAAGTTCAGCAGTTCGCGTTCGAGCACCGGGGGTGCTAGGCCGATGAAGCGCGCTTCAAGTGAAATCGCCACGATGCCGTGGACGGCCGAGAAAATGGCTCGGGCGCGCGGCAGCAGATCTTCGTTTTGAGAGGGTGCGCCGAGCAGCGCAAGCGGCTCAACGAGGTATTGGATAAGGACGGCATGCTCGGCCAGGTGCCATTCGGGCACCGGCACGCCGGGCGCCATGCGATGTTCGAACAGAGCCGCCCACAGCATGCGGTTTTCGCTGGCGAAGGCGAGATAGGCCCTCGCCAAGGCCTTGAGCGTCTCCTCCGGCCCAAGCGCGCCGGCCGCGGCCGTGCGCAGCACCGCTCCCAGCTCTGCCAAGGTCCCGGAGTTGACGTGCAGGACGAGGTCGTCCAGATCGGCAAAGACGGTGTAAAGCGCGCCCAGCGCGCAACCCGCATCCGCGGTAATGTCGCGGGCGCGCAATCCGCCCAGGCCCGACGACTGAATTCTTGCTCGGGCGGCGCTGACCAGCCGAGCCTTGAGATCCTCGCGCCTGGCATCACTTTTCTGCGTCATTAACCCTTTGTCTCCGTTTCTGAACAGCGTTCATTTTTTTCTTGAACGGCGTTCATAATATGCTAGCTTCCATTCGTGAACAATGTTCATAGAGGAGAAGCTGAGATGTTGAAACAGTTTTTTGCGCTGCTTCGTGGTCACAGCCACGAGGCCGCCGAAGCGGTTGTGGACCGCAACGCCCTGGTGATCCTGCGCCAGCAGATCCGCGATTGCGCCGATGCCATTGCGGCCGCCCGCCGCGCCGTCGCTATCGCGATCGCCCAGAACGAGCAGGAGCTCCGGCAATGTCAGAAGCTCGTCTCGCGCATAGAGGATCTCGAGAAGCGCACCGTTGCGGCGCTCGAACAGGGGCAGGGTGAACTCGCGCGAGAGGCGGCCGAAACGATCGCCTTGCTGGAAGCCGAGCGCGCCGCATCGGAAGACGCGCAGAAAAGCTTCGGCACCGAGATCGAGCGGCTGAAGCGGATCGTGCGCGCTTCCGAAATGCGCCTGCGCGATCTGCAGCACGGCCAGCGCATCGTGGCTGCCACCGACAAGACGCAGCGCCTGCGTGAAGCCGCTCCCGGATCCAGCCTGTCGGCGCTCAAGGATGCCGAGGAGACACTGTCCCGCTTGTGCGCACGGCAAAGGCAGATCGATGCCGCCGCTGCCGCCATGACAGAGATGGAACAGTCGGGCGATCCGGCGGCGATGAGCGAGAAGCTGGCGGCCGCCGGCTGCGGCGCCCCGCTGAAGAGCAGCGCCGAGGCCGTGCTCGAACGGCTGAGAAAGACGATGACGAAGCCAGCCTGACTGTATCCGGCCTGAAACAAGCCGGCATCCACCCAACCTAACACTGAAACGAAAGGACCATATCGATGACCAGCAACGGCTACGCCCCGAAGGATTCAGGCGCCTGGAGAATGTTTACCATGGCCAGCTTCGCCATCGCCGCCAGCATGATGGCCGGCGGCATCTACTTCATGGAGGCAAGCTTTGCCGCCAAGGGGTTCTACGCGATGGCCGCCATCATGCTCGTCCATACCTCCATCACCATCACCAAGACGCTGCGTGACGCCGAAGAGGCAACACGCTTCATCAACAGGCTGGAAGATGCCAAGGCCGAAAAGCTGCTCATGGACATCAACCGCAGTAACGAAACGTAACCAGTTCCCGCTACAACAGGGTTCGAACCGCACAAGCAACCGCCAGTCACACAACGGTCTTTGCCAAATGGAAATGGCCATGAACAACAATCTGATGACGTCACGGCGCTTCGCGCCACTTTTCTGGACGCAGTTCCTGTCCGCCTTCAATGACAACTTTCTGAAGAACACGCTGGTGTTTCTCATTCTGTACACGCTGGCGGCGGACCAGGCGGCGTCGTTGGTGACACTGGCTGGGGCCATATTCATGGCCCCCTTCCTGCTGCTGTCGGCGCTTGGCGGAGAGATCGCCGACCGCTTCGACAAGGCTTTCGTGGCGCGCAGGCTGAAGTTCGTCGAGATCGGCGCGGCACTGCTGGCCGTCATCGGCATCGCGCTCTCGTCCATTCCGGTGCTGCTTGCGGCCCTGTTCCTGTTCGGCGTGATTTCCGCGCTGTTCGGACCGATCAAATACGGCATCCTGCCGGATCATCTCGAACGCAGGGAACTGCCCCGCGCCAACGCCTGGATCGAGTCGGCCACCTTCGCCGCCATCCTCGGTGGCACGATCGTCGGCGGGATCGTCTCGGCCGATGGCATCGGCGTTGCCGTGTTCGGCCCGATGATGATGATCCTCGCGGTCGGCTGCTGGCTGGTCAGCCGCTACATCCCGTCGACCGGCTCGGCGGCACCGGACCTTGCGATCGACAGGAACATCCTGCGCTCCACGTGGCGGTTGGTCGGGGAGCTGCGGACGAACCAGCGCATCTGGCGGGCGGCGCTGATGGCCTCCTGGTTCTGGCTGGTCGGCGCCATCGTCCTTTCCCTCCTGCCCCCTCTGGTCAAGAATTCGCTCGGCGGCAGCGAGATCGCCGTGACCGCCTATCTCGCCGTATTCGCGGTCGCCGTCGCCATCGGCTCCGCCATTGCGGCATGGATGTCGCAGGGGCGGATGGTGCTTCTGCCGGCTCCGGTCGGCACCGCGCTGATGGCCGTGTTCGGACTGGACCTCGCCTGGAGCATTTGGGGACTGCACAGCCCGGCCCAGGCCGAGACGCTCGGCGCCTTCTTCGCCGGTCAGAACACCATTCGCGTCGCCATCGACCTAGCCGGTCTGGCGATCGCCGGCGCCTTCCTCGTCGTGCCCACCTTCGCCGCCGTGCAGGCTTGGGCGCCGGAGGATCGGCGCGCTCGTATCGTTGCCGCGGTGAACGTCGTCAGCGCCGGCTTCATGACCATCGGCGGCGGCCTGGTTGCGGCCATCCAGGGCGCCGGCGTCTCCATTGCTGGGGTGCTGGCCGGTCTTGCCGTGATCAATGCCGTCGCCGCCTGGCTGATGCTGAAATATCTGCCGACCAACCCGTTCCGCGATTTCGTATCCATCCTCTTCCGCGCCTTCCACCATCTCGAGGTCGAAGGGCTGGAGAACCTCAAGGCTGCCGGTCCGGCGCCCATCCTGGCGCTCAACCATGTGAGTTTCCTCGACGGCCCCCTGGCGCTGACGCTGACCGACGAGGAGCCCGTCTTCGCCATAGACTATACGATCGCGCAGGCCTGGTGGATGAAGCCGTTCCTGAAACTTGCCCGCGCCTTGCCGCTCAACCCGGCCAAGCCAATGTCGACCCGCACGCTGATCAAGATCGTGCAGGGCGGCGATCCGCTGGTGATCTTCCCCGAAGGACGCATCACCGTCACCGGGGGTCTGATGAAGGTCTATGACGGCGCCGCCATGGTCGCCGACAAGACCGGCTCGAAGGTCGTGCCGGTCCGCATCGATGGACTGGAGAAGAGCTACTTCTCGCGCCTGACGTCGCAGCATGTGCGCCGCCGCCTGTTTCCGAAGGTCAAGGTCACCATCCTGGAGCCGGTGAAGCTCGAGGTCGCCCCCGAGCTGAAGGGCCGCAGGCGGCGCGCCGCGGCCGGAGCCGCCCTCTACCAGGTGATGTCGGATCTCGTCTTCCGCACCCAGGACATCGACAGGACCGTGCTGGAGAAGATCATCCTGACGGCGAATGAACGCGGCATGAAGCAGCTTGCCGTGGAGGATCCGGTCACCGGCTCCCTCAGCTACGGCAAGCTGCTGACCGCGGTCGCCGTGCTTGGCGAGAAGTTCAAGGCGCTCTATCCCGGCCAGCAGACGCTAGGCGTCATGCTGCCCAACGCCAATGGCTCGTGCGCGACGCTGCTCGGCGTCATGTCGGCTGGTAAGGTGCCGGCAATGATCAACTTCACCGCCGGCGCCGCCAACATCGTGTCGGCCTGCAGAGCCGCGCAGGTGCGGACCGTTCTCACTTCCCGGGCCTTTGTCGAACAGGCAAAGCTCGGTGCGGTGGTCGAGGAAATCGCCCGCTCCGTCGACATCGTCTGGCTCGATGACCTGCGGGCCACGATCAGCCTCAAGGACAAGCTGCTCGGCCTGTTGCGCAAGGGCAGGCCGAGGGTCGCGCGCAAACCCGACGATGCTGCCGCGATCCTGTTCACCTCGGGGTCCGAAGGAACGCCCAAGGGCGTGGTGCTGACTCACCGCAACATCCTGGCCAACGCCGCCCAGGCCGCGTCGCGCATCGACTTCCACTCCGGCGACAAGGTCTTCAACGTGCTGCCGATCTTCCACTCTTTCGGCATGACGGCGGGCACGGTGCTGCCGCTTATCTCCGGCGTGCCGGTCTACTTCTACCCTTCGCCGCTGCACTACCGCATCGTGCCGGAGCTGATCTACGGCTCGAATGCGACAATCATCTTCGGCACCGATACCTTCCTCTCGGGCTATGCGCGTACGGCGCATCCCTACGACTTCCGCTCGGTGCGCTACTGCTTCGCCGGCGCCGAGCCGGTCAAGGCGGCGACGCGCTTGACCTACATGGAGAAGTTCGGCCTGCGCATCCTCGAAGGCTACGGGGTGACCGAAACGGCGCCGGTGATCGCCATCAATACGCCGATGTACAACAAATCCGGCAGCGTCGGGAAAATCATGCCTGGCATGGAGTACCGCCTGGATCCGGTGCCCGGCGTCGAGGAAGGCGGGCGGCTCCATGTGCGCGGCCCCAACGTCATGGCGGGCTATCTGCGTGCCGAAAAGCCGGGCGTGCTGGAGCCGCTGGAAGACGGCTGGCACGACACGGGCGACATCGTCACCGTGGACGAGGCGGGCTTCATCACCATTCGCGGCCGCGCCAAGCGCTTCGCCAAGATCGGCGGAGAGATGATCTCTCTGGCCGCTGTCGAGGCGCTGGCCGGCGAATTGTGGATGGGATCGCTGTCGGCCGTCGCCACGGTGCCCGACGCCCGCAAAGGCGAGAAGCTGATCCTCGTCACCGAGGCCGCTGGCGCCACGCGCGCCGAATTCCTGGCCTTCGCCAAGGCGAATGGCGCCATGGACCTGATGGTGCCGGCCGAAGTGCGCGTCGTGCGGAAAGTGCCGGTACTCGGATCGGGCAAGCTCGACTTCGGAGGCGTGGCAAGGATGGTGCGCGGCGAAGAGGATGCGAAGGTCAAGGCGGCGTGATCGCTATCGAGGGATAGGCCGGCAACAGCGCCGGCCTGCCTAGAGAATCATCGACTGAGCCGGCAGGCGCGCGCGCTTGGGCGCCGCGCCGCCGATGCCAGCGCGCAGGACATTGATCAGCCGCCGCTCGGAAGGGATGGCGAAATGGCGGGCGCAGATCTCCGCGCTTGCGGCATGATCCGCCAGGGCGGCGAGCGGCCAGGCGGCAAACCCCAGCCGGGTGAGATTGAGCCAGAAGCGATAGAAGGCGCGACCGGAAGCGACGGGCGATTCCTCGCGCGGCCGGTGGAACAAAGCGATGGCGCTTGCCGACAGCGTCTTCGATCGTTCGCCCGTAACCGCCTTGCCAAGTCCGATTGCGTCGAGGGCTTCAAACAGCTTGCTCCCCAGGACGGCTCTCGCGCCAAGCCCTTCCAGCGCGCTCATGCGGAGCGCGTCGAGATTGAGACCGTCTTCCTGATAGCGCGGATGCGAGCGCGAAAGCCGCATCCACTCCAGCAATTCCGCGCGGAAGGCCCTGTCGCGGAAGAAGAACATGCCTGCTTCGTCGGCGAGCGCCGCAAGCATTGCGAGGTCGCCCGGCGCTTGCGCCAAAGTCACGTCCTCGGTACCGCTCGCCCACGCGCCCAGTGCCTGGGTGGCGGCAGCCGGCGCCGGCTTGAAATGTGTGCGCCAGGTGAAGCGGCTCGCGACATGGGTGGTGAGCGCGGAAGGCTGCGCCTCGCCGCTCGTTACGATTCGCGCCGCCAGCCGGAAACCCGGGAAGGAGACCGTGTCGTCGAACGGCCACAGTTCCTCGACCGCATGGCTGGCAATGCCGGCGTCGGCCAATGCCATCAGCGCGCCTTCGACGGCGGCGCCGCACGAAACGCCCATATCGCGGCCCAGCGGATCGCCGGCCGGCAGCTGGCGCGTGAGGTCGGCCATGACCAGGATCGAGCCGTCAGCCGGAAAATGCCACCGCGCCGGTTGCGTATTGTGCACCGACGGCGCGAGGCTGGCCGCGGCGACGATGCGGGCAAGGAGCGCAAGGTCCATGGCGCGCCTAGAGAGCCTTGGAATAGAGTTGCAGACGGTGCAGCGGCCGCGCGCCGCTCTTTTCGGCCTGACGAAGGGACGCCTTGTTGACGTCGGCGATCCAGGTGCCGCCGACCGTCCGGTAGCCCGCGTCGCGCATCGCGCCGAGCGCATGCGCAAGCATGAGCGGATTGAGCCCCAGACCCTGATACTCGGGCAGCACGCCCTGGAAGATGACGACCGCGCGATGGCGTGCCAGACGATGCCTGAGATAGTGCCATGGAGTCGACCAGCCGATCCGCGCGCCGGCCGCCTTCACCAGCGGATTGAGGTCGGGAATGGCGATGACGGCGCCGACGGCTTGCCCTCGACGATGCAGGACGGTGGAGATGCGGGGATCCATGACCCATTTCATCTCCTTGGCCTGGAAATCGAATTCTTGCTTCGTCACCGGCACGAACATCGGATTCTCGCGGAAGCTTGCGTTGAGGACCGCGCGCGCATCGTCGAGCCGGTCGGCGAGCGTGGCCCGAGTCACCGGGGCAAAGGCGAAACCCTCCGCGTTGAGCGTCATGCGTCGTTCCGGCGTGATCAGCCTCTCGGCGTCGAGGGTCGAGATGTCCTGTTCGAAAGTCGTCATCGGGAACGAGCCGGCATAGGCGTTCGCCTCGAGCAGGCGCGGCAGGTGCGGCGGCCCCCAGACCTGGTCTGTATAGGGCTGGTTCTCGAACCCCTCGATCATAACGCCGGCCTGCTGCATGGCGGTCAGGTTGAAGTTGCCAATGATTTCCGAGTATCCGCGCCGGCGCGCCCAGCTCTCGGCCGCGCCAAGCAGGCCCGCGGCGGCTTCCGCATCGTCGGCGCAGTCGAAATAGCCAAAATAGGCGCGGTTTAGCCGATGCAGTTCGTTGGATGCCCGATGAACATGCGCGGTGATGCGGCCGATCGGCCTGCCGTCGCGCAGGACCGCAAAGAAACTGAAATCGTCCTCGCTGGCAAAGAGCGGGTTGGTTTTGGAAGACAGGGATCGCCGGAGGTCGCCAAGCATCGGCGAGACGTAGGGCGTGGCGTCGCCATAGGCGTTGAACGGGGCGCGGAAGAAAGCGGCGATATCGCGTTCGACGATCGTAATCATGCGGACTGCTCGCGCTGCGCGATGAGCATCGCCATGCGCTGCACAGCGCGCAGCTCCATTTCCACACCGGGGGAGGTGGCGAGGGCCGGCATGTTCAGCACCACCAGGGTCAATGGATCGGTCGTGGCCAGAAGCACATGGGTTGCTTCGTATTTCTCGAACAGCCATGCCAGCTGCTCGCGCGTATCCTGGTCGACCGGCGACTCCGGATGCGCGTCCGCGACCGAGCGCACGGGCACCCGGGAAAGCGCGCGGGCAAGCACCTTCATGTCGAAATCGCCAAGGTCGGCCGCCCGCAGGATCAAAGCGCCATCGGCGAGGGTATGGTTCTGCAGGCCGCGCAGGAACCGCGCCGAATCCGTCAAGTCGCCTTCGGCCATGTGCTTGAGCAGGGAATCGCGACGCCTCTCGGCCGCCAGGCCGACGCTGTCGTTGTAGATGACGGCAAGCAGCGTGGCAGAAAGGACGATGACCACCGCCTGGACGCTGCCGCGCCAGCCGATATCGTCGATGCCGCCCAGCGCCAGCCCGGCGAAAACGGAGCTCAACGCGACGACGGCGAAGGCCGCGATCGTGTCGCGATGGCCGAGGCTCGCCCGTCCGAGACCGATCGTCAGCCAGCAGAGGAACAGAATGGCGATGCCGCCAAGGCGCACCGGCACGTCGAACAGGCCCGGCCGGTAGTCGGTGACCAAGAAGGGGATGATGAGCAGCAGCGACAGCGCCATGCGCTCGACGGTGCGGTTCTCTGCCGCCGACAGGCTGGCCCGATCCCGAGACACGACCAGCCAGCCGATCGCAGAGAAGCCGCTGAACTGGAACAGCAGAAGCAGCGTCATGCGCCATGGCTCGGCGAAGCGCTCCGGCACCATCGCCAGCAATAGGAACAGCAGCGCGCCGCCTGCCGCGAATGACTTGAGGGCGAATGGCGCATGCCTGCGAAGCAGCCCTTCGGTCAGCAGCAGCGTCGCCACCGGCAGCAGGCCCGCCGCCACGATCGTACTGAAGTGAAAGACGGCAACGCCGCTGATCCAGTCCAGAATGCGGCAGGCCAGCAGCACCGCCACGACCCGCAGGCCGAACAGGAAACGCCGCGACAGGGGATCGGCGATGTCGCGTCCGCCGACGACCGAGATCACGATCAGCAGCCCGAATAAGGCAGCCAGCGACGTGATCGTGTCGGCGACAAGTCTGTCGTCGAATGTCATGCGACCGTTTCCATCAGCTTCAGCATGAAGCGGCGCACGATAGGGCGCAGGACGGCAGCGGCGAGCGCGTTGCGCGGCCGCTCGACGCGTCCCTTGTAAGGATTGAAGAACCAGCCGCGGCAATCGGCGCCGTGCTGGTTGCCGAGGATCCCGGCCACGACCTCATAGGCCATCAGCATGCCTGTGGTGACGACCATCGGCGCGAACGACATGCGGCTGCGTTTGCCCGAAGCCACCTCCCCGGCCATGGCGAGGTCGACATGATGCCGCGAGGAGGAATTGAGCACGACATATTCGGCCTCCCGCAGGAAGGCCGTGGCGCGCTGGTCCGCCGTCAGCATGTTCCAGGCCGTCCCCAATGTCGGGTAGCCGAGACGCTCCTCCGGCATCGGATCGCCGGGCTTGGTCACGTAGACGGACGGCAAGGGCGAGGCATAGGCGTCGATCACGGTCCGTCCCAGTTCGCGCGCCGTCCGATATAACAGGAGAGACGCGCCAAGGTCGTCGGTGCCGTTGACGACGACCGCGCTGTCCCGGATCGCCGCGGCCGCGTGCAGGGGCCAGTCCGGCCCATGCACCTTTATCCGCATCTGGGGGTTGATCGTCAGGCAGATATCGCCGGTCGCTTCCGCCTTCTGCCGGCCGACGGTTTGCGTGAAGGCGAAGACCTGTCGGTTGAGGTTGGAAATGGCGAAGGTGTCGATGTCGGCAATGATGAGCCGGCCCAGCCCGGCCCGCGCCAGCGCCATAACGCAGGCGCCGCCCATTCCGCCGGTGCCGCACACGAACACCGTCGCGTCGCGGAGCCTGGCTTGCTGGTCCGCCGTCACGAACCCGATGTTGCGGGTCGTAAACTCGTCGTAGGTGAAAGCCCTTATCGCGTCCATGGTCGCAACGTGTTCCATTGGCGGCTGCTGTCGGCCCAGTGGACGACCGGAAGAACCAGTCGCTGAAAAGTCGCGGCCATGCCCGCCACCGCGAGCGCTGCGAGCGAGCCGCGCGGGACGGCATCGGCCAGATAGGTGCGGGCGGCCTGGAAATTCATCTGGCCTATCTGCAGCACGTCGTCGCCGCGGCCATAGTCGAGTTCCTTGCCGCAGAACTCGTTATAGGCCTCGACCCGGTGCTTGGCCGCCTCCTCGAAGGACTTCTTCAGGTCGTCCGACCCGCCGGTATAAGCGTTGGTGATGACGAAGCGTTCCTCATCGAAGCCCGCCTCCGCGCCGACGCCGAAGACGTGGCGGTGACGGGCCATGATCTGGCGCGCCAGCAAGACATGGGTCAGCGATCGCCGGGCTCCCGAATGAGGGCCGGGGAAGACGTTGGAAAAGGCTTCAGCGACCATACCGACGACGGCCGGAACCTGCGTCACGTTGGAAATCCAGATCGGCCTGAACTGGTTGCGCAGGAACATCAGGAAGCAGGTCAGGCCATAGAGGATCCAACTCAGGCCACGGCTGCGCTCGTCCGGATCGACCATGACCAAGCCCAGATGCATGACCTCGTAAGGTTTGCCAGCCAGCGAAAGGTCCATCAACGCGAGCGCGTTGAACGCTATGGGCCGTCCGTCGCCGCGCCGATAGACGACCGTAATGATGGAGTGTTCGAGCCGGCTGCGGTCACCGGAAAAAACGCCATAGGTCAGGCCGCCGGCTTTCAATGTTTTTGAGGCGACCAGTCTCAAATCTTCGGTCAGCCGCCCCAATTCGTTCGGATTCATCCAACGTCCGGGCCGCTCCACGACGCGCGTTTCATAGCCGTCGGACACGCGCATGCGCACGTCCATGAATCGATCCGGCAGCAACTGCAAAACCGCACTCAACAAGGCGTTATCATCCCAAGGACTCTAGCGCCGTTGTACTAACATCATCCACCTAAGGCTCGGTAAAGCCAGTCCCGCAAACTGCGGAACAGCTACATCTATTCCGCCTGCGGTTCCTGGAAGCTCTTCGAACTTTTTGTTTCGCACCACCAGCGAAATTGAGCGCCTTCGAAAGAGGTCGGGTTACAGGAGCCAGTTTTGAGGCAGGCTTGATGCACTCTTCGGACCCAAACTCTCTCAGTGAGCGAAGAGAGCCTCTCCTGCTGCCGATCCTGATCATCGGCCCGCGCACGGCCCTGCGCACGCGAGTGGCGTTCCTCCTCAGCATATTGGCTTAGTAGAACGACCACCCCAGTTGAGGGTGAAGCCGCGCATTATTCACCGTGGTGATGACAGTTTCAGCGTTTTCCAAATTGGACGCGTACAACCTTTTGGGCGATGGTTCGTTCAGAAGGCCTCTGCTCTCAACGCCACCATGTGGACCGAAGCAGGGCTGCGTGCCTGACGACCGATGAGCAGACATCGATGCCTGTCGGGACGCACGATCGGACCCACGCTGCAGCGGACCTCAATTTTGGGCTGGCAGGCAGAAGGCACGGCTTGCCCACGGGAAGTTGAATAGGGAGTTGGTCGGCACTCCCGTAAGAGTTGCCTTTCGACCAAGGAGTGATCGATGAAGTCGGCTTTCCGGTACCTGATGTTCGCCGCGGCCTTGCTGTCGCTAACGGGAATGGATGCAGGCCAGGCAGCGGACGCTCCAATGCCACTCTTTGTTGCGACGCCCCGGGAACTCTCCACCACGAGCACGTCCAAGACGACCGTCATGTCCCGGGTCAACGGCCGGAGCGCTACGGTGCTCCATGTGAATCCGACGAAGCCCGGGTTGCATGCCGTGTTGCTGCGGCTTGAGCCGACACATCATGCCGCTGTCGCACCCCGGTTCCCCTTCGCGACGACTCAGTCGGGAACCTTCTACGTTGCGTTTGGCGACACATACGACGAAACCAAGCTCAAGGCCCTTCCGCCTGGCGGCATCTACACCGAACCGGCCTAGGCAAAGGTTCGGTTGCCAAATGGTGTGAATAAGAAAACCTGAAGGGTTGAGGCGACCTACACGCGTCATTGGTTCGCCTCAGGCATTGTTTCATGATTGCACTCGTCCGCATTGCCCTCAGCCGGCCCTACACGTTCATCGTGTTGGCGCTGCTGATCCTGATCATCGGTCCGCTCGTGGCCCTGCGCACCCCCACGGACATCTTTCCCGATATCCGTATCCCCGTGATCAGCGTGATCTGGCAATATACAGGCCTACCGCCCGATCAGATGTCGGGCCGCATGACGACGCCGTTCCAACGTTCGCTGACCACCACCGTCAACGACATCCAGCATATCGAATCCACCTCCTATAACGGCTTCGGCATCATCAAGGTGTTCTTCCAGCCGAATGTCGACATCCGCACAGCCAATGCGCAGGTCACCGCAGTGGCACAGACCGTGCTCAAGCAGATGCCGGCCGGTGCAACGCCGCCCCTGATCCTCAACTACAACGCCTCCACCGTACCGATCCTGCAGATTGCCCTCTCTGGCCAGGGCCTGACCGAGCAGGCGCTGGCTGACCTTGGCCTCCAGACCATCCGCACGCCGCTTACGACCGTGCCGGGCGCCGCCATTCCCTATCCGTTCGGCGGCAAGACCCGCCAGGTGCAGATCGACCTCAACCCTTACGCACTGCAAGCGCGGGGCCTGTCGGGGCAGGACGTCGCCAATGCGCTGGCCGCCCAGAACCTGATCACCCCGGTCGGCACCGAAAAAATCGGTCGCTACGAATATGCGGTGCAGCTCAACGATGCTCCATCTTCGCTGACTGACCTCGCTGATCTGCCGATCAAGTCGGCGAACGGGACGCTTGTCTATGTGAAGGACGTGGCGACGGTGCGTGACGGCAATCCACCGCAAACCAACATCGTGCATGTCAACGGCACCCGCTCGGTCCTGCTGCAGGTTCTCAAGAATGGTTCGGTCTCGACGCTCGCGATCATCCAGGGCATCAAGGATCAACTCGGTTTGCTGCGAGCGAGCTTGCCCGACAATCTTCAGGTGTCGCTGCTCGGCGACCAGTCGCTCTTCGTTCGCGGCGCCATCTCCGGCGTGGCGCGCGAAGGCGCAATTGCGGCCGCGCTCACCAGCATGATGATCCTGCTGTTCCTCGGCAGTTGGCGCTCCACTATCATTATTGCCGCGTCGATCCCGCTCGCGATCCTCGGTTCGGTGATCGCGTTATCGATGATCGGCGAGACGCTCAACATCATGACGCTTGGCGGCCTGGCGCTCGCCGTCGGTATCCTCGTCGACGATGCGACGGTGACCATCGAGAATATCAACTGGCATCTCGAACACGGCAAGGACGTTCGGACGGCGATCCTTGACGGTGCCCGGCAGATCGTGACGCCGGCCTTCGTCTCAATGCTGTGCATCTGCATTGTCTTCGTGCCGATGTTCTTCCTCGACGGCATTGCACGTTTCCTCTTCGTGCCGATGGCCGAGGCAGTGATGTTCGCGATGATCTCTTCCTTCATCCTCTCGCGCACCTTCGTCC
Source organism: Mesorhizobium sp. WSM3860 (assembly GCF_002294995.1). Lineage (GTDB taxonomy): Bacteria > Pseudomonadota > Alphaproteobacteria > Rhizobiales > Rhizobiaceae > Mesorhizobium. The sequence continues at coordinate 753,258 of NZ_NSGF01000001.1, forward strand.
CGACACTGTGCAACTACCTGCTCAAACCGCATGTCGATCATGGGGGGCATGGCAAGCCGCGCAGCTACAACCCGCTGGTGCTGTTCCAGCGTGGCTTCGAGGCGACGTTCGAGCGCATCCGTGTCGGTTATCACAGCCTGCTGGAGCTGGTGCTCGGCCGTCGCGTGGTGTTCGTTGCCGGGTTCATGGCCTGCGTCATGGGGTCCTTCCTGCTCACGCCCTATCTGGGACGGAACTTCTTCCCCGCTGTCGACACCGGGCAAATCCTGATGCATGTGCGCCTTGGCATCGGGACCCGCGTCGAGGAGAGCGCCAACCAGTTCGCCGACATCCAAAAGGCAATCCGCCAGCTGATTCCGCCCGACCAGCTCGACACTTTGGTCGACAATATCGGCGTCCCGGTCTCGGGCATCAATCTGGCCTACAACAACACAGGCGTGATCGGTTCCCAGGATGGCGACATCCAGGTCAAGCTGTCGCAAGACCACCGACCGACCGATGAATACGTCCGCAAGATGCGCGAGGAGTTGCCGCGCCGGTTCCCGGGCGTGACCTTTGCCTTCCTGCCGGCCGACATTATCAGCCAGATTCTGAATTTCGGTGCACCAGCACCTGTCGATATCCAGGTGCGCGGCAATAATCTGTCGGCGAACTTCAAATATGCCAGTCTCGTGCTGGGTCGCCTGCGCCACATTCCTGGCGTTGCCGATGTCCGCATCCAGGAATCGCAGGCCAATCCGACACTCAACGTGGATGTTGATCGCGCCCAGGCCGAATATATCGGCCTTACCGAGAAGGATGTCACCAACAGCCTCGTTGTAGACCTCGCCGGTTCGAGCCAAGTGTCGCCGACCTACTGGCTCGACCCAAAGAGCGGCGTGTCTTATCCGATCGTGATGCAGACGCCGCAATATCAGGTGGATACGCTGGGCGCCTTGCAGACGACGCCGATCACGGCGGCCGGCATCGGGACGCTGCCCATCCTCGGCGGCGTCGCCAGTGTGAAGCGTTCGGTCAGCAACGCAGTCGTCTCGCAATACAACATCGTGCCGATGGTGCAGATCTACGCCACCACGCAGCGGCGCGACCTCGGCGCCGTCGCCACCGATATAAACAAGATCCTTGCTGACACCGCCGCCGATTTGCCGAAGGGCAGTTCTGTTTCCCTGCTCGGTCAGGTGCAGACCATGAACAGCGCTTTCGCCGGCCTGCTATTCGGCCTGCTCGGCGCTATCGTGCTGATCTATCTGCTCATCGTCGTGAACTTCCAGTCATGGTCGGACCCCTTCGTCATCGTCTCGGCGCTGCCGGCCGGCCTTGCGGGCATCGTCTGGATGCTGTTCGTCACACAGACACCGATGTCGGTGCCTGCCCTCACGGGTGCGATCATGTGCATGGGCGTGGCGACCGCCAACTCCGTGCTCGTGATCAGCTTTGCCCGCGAACGCCTGGCGGAACTGGGCGACCCGATTGCCGCCGCCCTCGAAGCCGGCTTCGTCCGCTTCCGGCCAGTCTGCATGACGGCACTCGCCATGATCATCGGCATGGCGCCAATGGCTCTCGGCCTCGGTGAGGGCGGCGAGCAGAACGCGCCGCTCGGGCGCGCCGTGGTCGGCGGCCTGATTATCGCAACCACGGCAACGCTGCTCTTGGTGCCCGTTGTCTTCAGCCTCGTCCACAAGCGTGAAGCCAAGCCGGCTGCAGCGCCTTCGGAGACCTTGCATCATGCTTGAGCACGCTACC
>NZ_NSGF01000001.1:760000-763296 GCF_002294995.1 Mesorhizobium sp. WSM3860
ATCCATAGGGGTAAAGTGGCGAACGCGGGGAACTGAAACATCTAAGTACCCGTAGGAAAGGACATCAACCGAGACTCCGGAAGTAGTGGCGAGCGAACCCGGACCAGGCCAGCGGCGATTGAGAGACAAGCGGAACCTTCTGGAAAGTTGGGCCATAGCGGGTGACAGCCCCGTACGCGTAATGCGATCAATCGTCCTTGAGTAAGGCGGGACACGTGAAATCCTGTCTGAAATTGGGAGGACCACCTTCCAAGCCTAAGTACTCGTGCATGACCGATAGCGAACTAGTACCGTGAGGGAAAGGTGAAAAGCACCCCGACAAGGGGAGTGAAAGAGTACCTGAAACCGATTGCCTACAAACAGTGGGAGCCCGTCCTTCAAATCGCTTGACGATTTGAAGAACTTTTGATTTTGCCATCAAGAGCGCAAGCGCTTTGATGGGCGGGTGACCACGTACCTTTTGTATAATGGGTCAGCGACTTAGTGTGACGAGCAAGCTTAAACCGATAGGTGTAGGCGCAGCGAAAGCGAGTCTGAACAGGGCGTTCAGTTCGTCGCATTAGACCCGAAACCGAGTGATCTAGCCATGAGCAGGCTGAAGGTAAGGTAACACTTACTGGAGGGCCGAACCCATAACTGTTGCAATAGTTCGGGATGACTTGTGGCTAGGGGTGAAAGGCCAATCAAACTCGGAAATAGCTGGTTCTCCGCGAAATCTATTTAGGTAGAGCGTCGACCGAATACCCCAGGGGGTAGAGCACTGGATGGGCTAGGGGTCCTCACCGGATTACCAAACCTAACCAAACTCCGAATACCTGGGAGTACTAGTCGGCAGACACACGGCGGGTGCTAACGTCCGTCGTGAAAAGGGAAACAACCCTGACCTACAGCTAAGGTCCCCAAGTTATGGCTAAGTGGGAAAGGATGTGAGGATCCCAAAACAACCAGGATGTTGGCTTAGAAGCAGCCATCATTTAAAGAAAGCGTAACAGCTCACTGGTCTAAATAAGGGTCTTTGCGCCGAAAATGTAACGGGGCTAAAGCCATACACCGAAGCTTAGGGTTCGTGAGCAATCACGAGCGGTAGCGGAGCGTTCTGTAAGCCAGTGAAGCCGTACCCGTGAGGGGCGGTGGAGGTATCAGAAGTGCGAATGCTGACATGAGTAACGTAAGGGGAGTGAGAGACTCCCCCGCCGAAAGACCAAGGGTTCCTGCTTAAAGTTAATCTGAGCAGGGTTAGCCGGCCCCTAAGACGAGGCGGAAACGCGTAGTCGATGGGAATCACGTTAATATTCGTGAGCCTGGAGGTAGTGACGGATCACACAAGTTGTCCAATCTTATCGGATTGAAAGGGCAGCGGAGTGGTTCCAGGAAATAGCTCCTCCTTATAGACCGTACCCGAAACCGACACTGGTGGTCTGGTAGAGTATACCAAGGCGCTTGAGAGAACTATGCTGAAGGAACTCGGCAAATTGCACGCGTAACTTCGGAAGAAGCGTGACCCTTTTTTGCGCAAGCAGAGGAGGGTGGCACAGACCAGGGGGTAGCGACTGTTTATCAAAAACACAGGGCTCTGCGAAGTCGCAAGACGACGTATAGGGTCTGACGCCTGCCCGGTGCTGGAAGGTTAAGAGGAGGGGTGCAAGCTCTGAATCGAAGCCCCAGTAAACGGCGGCCGTAACTATAACGGTCCTAAGGTAGCGAAATTCCTTGTCGGGTAAGTTCCGACCTGCACGAATGGCGTAACGACTTCCCCGCTGTCTCCAGCATAGACTCAGTGAAATTGAATTCCCCGTGAAGATGCGGGGTTCCTGCGGTTAGACGGAAAGACCCCGTGCACCTTTACTATAGCTTTACATTGGCATTCGTAGTGGCATGTGTAGGATAGGTGGTAGGCTTTGAAGCCTGGGCGCCAGCTCAGGTGGAGCCACCCTTGAAATACCACCCTTATCACTATGGATGTCTAACCGCGGCCCGTTATCCGGGTCCGGGACAATGTATGGTGGGTAGTTTGACTGGGGCGGTCGCCTCCTAAAGAGTAACGGAGGCGCGCGATGGTGGGCTCAGAACGGTCGGAAATCGTTCGCTGAGTGCAATGGCATAAGCCTGCCTGACTGCGAGACTGACAAGTCGAGCAGAGACGAAAGTCGGTCATAGTGATCCGGTGGTCCCGTGTGGAAGGGCCATCGCTCAACGGATAAAAGGTACGCCGGGGATAACAGGCTGATGACCCCCAAGAGTCCATATCGACGGGGTTGTTTGGCACCTCGATGTCGACTCATCGCATCCTGGGGCTGGAGCAGGTCCCAAGGGTATGGCTGTTCGCCATTTAAAGCGGTACGTGAGTTGGGTTCAGAACGTCGTGAGACAGTTCGGTCCCTATCTGCCGTGGGTGTAGGAATATTGAAAGGATCTGTCCCTAGTACGAGAGGACCGGGATGGACGGATCTCTGGTGGACCTGTTGTGGCGCCAGCCGCATTGCAGGGTAGCTATATCCGGACGGGATAACCGCTGAAGGCATCTAAGCGGGAAACCCACCTTGAAACGAGTATTCCCTGAGAACCGTGGAAGACGACCACGTTGATAGGCCGGGTGTGGAAGAGCGGCAACGCTTGAAGCTTACCGGTACTAATAGTTCGATCGGCTTGATCGTTCTCATTCCTGATATCCATCTTGTTCTCACTCACGCTTGTTCCGCCCTGCGGGCGGCGCTACGTGGGTGCGGCGCATCGGCGCCGACGGTCGGTCGACCTTGCGAAGCTTCGCTTCGAAGGGCGCCAGGCCAAAAGAACCTCAAAGGCACAAAGGCGACGATCCTCGGATCGCGCTGCGACGATCCTTCGGATCGCGCTTGAACAGCTTCTCGATTTGAACGTGCGTTTTGCCGACCTGGTGGTTATGGCGGAGCGGCTGCACCCGATCCCATTCCGAACTCGGCCGTGAAACGCTCCAGCGCTGATGGTACTTCGTCTCAAGACGCGGGAGAGTAGGTCGCTGCCAGGTCTGCCAAGCGCACGTTCATCTGACATCCGAAATCCGGATGTGAGACAAATCTTCTCCTTGGGATCGTTGTGATGCATGTCGTTGTCCCAAAACCGCCAGGCACTTTTGGGCGACATGCATAAGGCCCGCCAAACGGGATCCCGGGCCGCGCAAGCGGCCCTTTCATTCGGCGGTCCCTTGAATACGGTAAGCGCAAACTTACCTTTATGGTGACGCGGGGTGGAGCAGCCCGGTAGCTCGTCAGGCTCATAACCTGAAGGTCACAGGTTCAAATCCTGTCCCCGCAACCAAT
>NZ_NSGF01000010.1 GCF_002294995.1 Mesorhizobium sp. WSM3860
CCCGTAGCGCCGGTCGCACCTGTGGCGCCGGTTGCACCTGTGGCTCCGGTCGAGCCGGTATCGCCCGTGGCGCCGGTGGCACCCGTAGCGCCGGTTGCACCAGTCGAGCCGGTCGCACCTGTCGAGCCCGTTGCTCCGGTATCACCCGTGGCGCCGGTCGCACCTGTGGCGCCGGTTGCTCCAGTCGAGCCTGTCGCGCCAGTGGCGCCAGTGGCACCTGTCGAGCCGGTATCACCCGTGGCGCCGGTCGCACCCGTAGCGCCGGTCGCACCTGTGGCTCCAGTCGAGCCGGTATCGCCCGTGGCGCCGGTCGCACCCGTAGCTCCGGTAGCACCTGTCGCGCCAGTCGCGCCCGTTGCTCCCGTATCACCCGTAGCGCCAGTCGCACCTGTGGCGCCCGTCGCGCCAGTCGCGCCCGTTGCGCCGGTATCACCCGTAGCGCCGGTCGCACCCGTGGCGCCGGTCGCGCCTGTGGCTCCGGTCGCACCCGTAGCACCCGTAGCGCCGGTAGCCCCCGTCGCGCCTGTTGCACCCGCGCCCGTGGCGCCGGTCGCACCCGTGGCGCCGGTCGCTCCCGTCGCGCCTGTTGCACCCGCGCCAGTCGCACCCGTAGCGCCCGTCGCTCCCGCCGGGCCCGTCGGGCCTATTTGACTCGTAACGGCGAAACTACCGCCATCGAAGGTATTGTTATTGGTTGGATTAGCCGCGCCGGATGTGAAAATATACGTATTACCGGGGCCAGGCGTAAGTGTACCCATTACGCCAAAATTCTGGTTGTAAATGGTATAGTTATGAGTGGTGTCTGGAATTGTTATCGTTACAGCAAATCTAAATACCAAACCGTTGGTCGCAGATGGAAGCTGGAAGCTACCCACCACCGTATCAGGATTGAGTGTTGTATCCACCAGGTAGTATGTGTTGACGTTACTGCTATTGCCGGGGCCAGTAATCGTACCAGTAAGCGTCAGATCACCCGCCACCAGGAGCCCGATGTAACTTGCCAAGCCAACTGAGGTCAGCGGCGGCAGCGGCGCCGACGTGCCCACACGTGCGGGTAGTTCCCAGGCACCGCCCAGGACTGCCGCGCCAACAAGCGAACTGGACGCGCAGACATCCACGCCGACGGCCGCTTCCAAAGCGTCGACGAAGGCATTGCCTGCCTTTCCCAGCGCCGTCTCGCAGCTCCACAGCCGCAGTTCGCCGTCCGCACCGAGCGCCCTGCCGATTGCGGCGAATTCCTCAGCCGCCCCCTTCAACGTCCCGACCGACCATTCTCCTGAAGCGAAATTAACCCGACCCGGCGCGCCATGCGCGATGATGTGGACGGCGTCCAGCTCTTCGTGCCCTCTAAGCGCCGCAGCCATCTGCGCCGCCGGCGCTTGACGGCCATCGAGCAGGATGGCCTGGACCCCCGGTCGCACGTTGCTCAGAACAGTCTCGAGATCGGAGATCGAAGGATCCACAAAGAGAATTTCAGAGGCACGGGCCATGACTGGCTCCTGTTCGCTTCCAATTCAATTCAAAAGGAAGCCGCCCACCGGCTTAGTCGGCGAGCGGTGCGGAAATGGCGCTTGGCCGCGGTCATCTTCCCGATGGCCCGATGGCGCCGCTTGGGCGACCAACGGCAGGGGCCTCCACGCGGAGGAAACCGGAGGCTTGGAAATTCCCGCCATCGTCAAATGTCCCGATCGCGAGAGAGCCGGCGGTGCTTGGAACCTTGACGGTTATTGCTACAGCGTGGCTTCGCTTGAGGGCGGCGGGAAGAATGACCTGGCCGACGATCGCGTTCTTGGCGGCGTCCAGAATGAAATAAGTTATATGCTCGGTCGCGTCGCCGATGGGCAAAACGCCCCTAACGGTGACATCCATTGCAGTAGACAAAGTTGCGTAGGTCATCATGCACTCCCCGATTAACTGCGGCTGGTGCCGCGGCTTCTCCTGCTTCACACTTGACTTTCAATGACCACAGTGCGCCCTCGACCCGACGAGCTTGGCCGCAAGCTCTCACGAAAGCTCGCCCGCGAAGGCGTGATGGGCTGCAGCCTTTGCTCCAGACGACTCCCGGTCCGATCGGCTGGCAGGAAGTCGCAGACGGCGACGTTCGCCGACGGCACTCGGCTTGAATAACCCTGTACAGATTTGGTTTGGATGGGGGGCACGGGAGCAGCCCGTCGCACCTTGCAGCAATAAATTTCCCACCGTTGCATAGATGGGCACCGCCTGCGGCGCTCAGTTGCGGATATGTTTGAAGTTGGTCGAAGCGGCGGGCTTCAAACTCCCTGGGAAACGCACGTGATATCACGTGATGCACGATCCACTCCCGTCACAGCTGACGCCGATCTCTTGGCGAAAACTCGCGAGAGCTCCGGAGTGGAAAACCCGTTCGACCCGAACAAAAAAGACAAACGCTTACACGGCCGCGCGCTCACCAAACGCACGTGCTTAGTCGTCCGCGACTTTGGCCTTGCTACTCCGGAACCCTCTGGCTTGACTCCCCTACGACTTCCGCAGAATGCCAGCTACCCACGACCTGTGGCCCCCCCTCACAGCAGCACATTAGTAAATTTGAAAATTAGCGATCTGTAAACTGTGGAAGCGACTAAACTTACCTACCTCTAAAGTATTAGGTCGGGAAATATTACAGACTGAAACTCTAGAAAATATTTTTGAAATCCATAACTTAACCCTCGCTCCTCAATTTGAGTCAATCGGAGAAACGTGATCGAGCTCGAGCGCCGCCATGCCCGTTGCGGCGTGGCGATTGGGTCGACGCCAACTACCGCTTCGTCGATCTTGACGTCGGTTGGCAAATGGCGGTCAAGTGGGCGGAGAACGTCTGAGGACCTTAGCTGATCGGGTGGCGGAACAGACGATTGGACTGATTTGAAGGCCAGGAACAATAGGAGCTTCGGGACAGCCCCGCGAACTCATCTGCGGCACGAAGAGAATGGCATTGCTTGAACGTCGCGGATCATCAGAGCGAGAGATGGCAATTCACCGATGACAACGCGCAAGCGACTTTGCCTGAACATGATCGTCAAGAACGAGACGGCCAACCTGCAGCGCTGTCTGGGGGCGGTTGTCGACCACATCGACTGCTGGGTCATCGGCGACACCGGGTCGACCGACGGGACACAGGATTTCATCAGGGCTTTCTTCGCCGCTCGCAACCTGCCCGGCGAGTTGCATGAGTTCACCTTCGAAAATTTCGAGCAGGCCCGCAACGCCGCGCTCGATCATGCATATGCTTCGTCGCTCGCCTATGATTATCTGCTTTTTGACGACGCCGACATGGAGTTGGTCGTCGAGGACGCGGGCTTCCGAGCGCAGCTCGACTGTCCTGGCTATCGGCTGCTCCAGCGATCCGGTTCCGACCTCGCCTATTGGAACACCCGTATCGTCAGGCGCGATGCCGGCGCCCGCTACCGCGGCGTGACGCATGAATATCTTGACGTTCCGGGCGACGTGAAGGAACTGCAGGGCGTTTGGTACAAGGACCATGCCAGCGGATCGAACCGCGTCGACAAGTTCGAGCGCGACATCAAGCTCCTACTGGAAGCGCTGGAAAAGGACCCGGAGAACCACCGATACTGGTTCTACCTGGCGCAGTCCTACCGCGACGCCGGACGCACGGCCGAGGCGGCGGTAGCCTACGCCAAACGCGCGGCGATGGGCGGCTGGGACGAGGAAGCATGGAACGCCCGCCTGCAGGAGGCGCGCTGCTTAAAAAAGCTTGGGGACGATGCAGGCTTCGTTCGCCAGGCGCTTGCTGCCTTCAATCAGCGCCCGCAACGTGCCGAACCCCTCTACGATCTCGCGCGGTTCCATCGCGAGCAGGGGATGAACGACGCCAGCGTGCTGTTTTCGGAAGCCGGCCTGGCGATCAGGAAACCCGAGCAGGACATCCTGTTTCTCGAGGATTTCATCTACACGACGGGCCTTCGCGAGGAATACGCGATCGCGGCAAACTACGCGCGCGATCCGTTGCGCAAGGACCGCGGGTTCGCAGCGTGCAATTGGCTGGCGCTGAGCCGCAGCATCGGCGACGGTGCCGTCGATCTGGCGCGGTCCAACCTGTTCTTCTACATCCAGCCCGCCAAGACGATGATGCCATCGTTCACTGCGCAACCGGTCGGGTTCATGCCCCCCGACGGCTATCGGCTCGCAAACCCGTCCGTGGCTCGGTGGGACAACCAGATCGTCCTGTTGCAGGGGGCCGTCACCCCGGCGGCGGCGGAAGAGAATCTCCGGGCTCAAGCGCCGGATCGAGCGGCGGTCCACACACGCAATTTCTTGCTGCGCATCGACAGTGAATTCGGGATCGCGTCGGCCGATGAGATCTCACAGCCGACCGACTTGCCGCGACCTGCTAACGACCGGGCCTACGGGCTCGAGGCCTTGCGTCCGTTTGCCTGGGAGGGGCAATTGTGGAGCAGCGCCTACATGCGCGCGTCGGCCGCAGAAGGCGAACCAGTCATCGCGCGCATCGACGATGGCGGGCCTGCACCATACCGGATGACTGACTGGCGTGTGATCCGGCCGATCGGTGCGAAGATGAACGGCAACAACTGGGTCCCCCTCGTCAAGCCGGCCGGCATCGGCACCGACCGGGAGCGGCTGCAGTTCCTTTCTGTGGGTGATTCCATCCGCATCGTCGGCGATCAAGGGCAGACGATATCGGAAAAGCCGTCTTCCGTCGCTGCCGACCAGCTCAAGGGAGGCACGCAGGCGATTCCATTCGAGGGCGGATGGCTGACACTTGCCCACGAGACGCGGGCAAGGCCGGACGGGGCTCAGCCATACTGCCAGCACCGCTTCGTCTGGTTGGACGAAACGGGCTGCTTGGCAAAGATCAGCCGGCCGTTCTTCTTCAATGAAAAGGGGGTTGAGTTTGCAGCCGGCCTAGCTTGGCATCCAAAGGACGAGCGCCTGCTGATTTCGTACGGCGTCGCGGGGAGCGAAGCGTGGATCGCCGCCGTCGATGCCTCGGAGGTAAGCTCGCTGCTGGAGAGGACCGACTGTTTGTCCGCAAGCGAAGCATATTGGAGCTCACTTGCGACGGCGTCGTTGGACGGTCCGACCATACAAATTGTGGCGGCTCAGCAGCGCAAAGAACTCGCCGCCCGCGCCCGGCCCGGACCCGGCGACCTCCATCAACAAACCCGGCCTGACAGCGGACTCCCGAAGGCGGCGAGCAGGATTGTCCTCTCCGGCAATGCGAAGGGCACAGAGGAGGTCCTGCTCGAGCTGGCGCCGTTCCTTCGCTTGGCAGATTCGCCGCATGAGCGTCGCAGTCAATCGTGGGCGTTCGATAGCCGGATAGCCCCCTTCCTGGGCAGGGGAGATGCCGCGCTGCCTCAGATCCACTGCTTTTACGAAGTGCTTTCCGACACTTCGAAGCATCTGACCTTGATTGCCGCCACCTCGTCGATGCGCGCCGCAGGCCATCCCGTGAGGGTCTGGAGCTACTCGCCGAACAAGCTTGACTTCCTCGTGCCGCTCGGCATCGAGGTACGCGCCGCGGATGACGTGATGCCGCGCAGCTTGTTCGAGCGAATGGTCGCCGGCTCCGAGATCCGATATTTCAGCGACGCCTTTCGCTACGCCGTGCTTTACGAACATGGCGGGTTGTGGATGGATTGCGACGTGGTCATGCTGCGACCGTTTCCGTTCCGCGGCGATTACTTTTTCAATCTGCAATGGCGCGGCGGCCACCAAGGCCACTTCGTCTGCGGCAACGTGATCTATGCCGAAGCCTTCAGCCCCCATTTGAGAGCGCTCTACGAGATGTCAATCGAGCGGTTCTTCGGTCAGAGCGGCAAGGGGTTCGGCGAGATCGGCCCGAAACTGCTTTCCGACTACGTCGCTTCGGATCAAGGCGCCGAGCTGCGCGATTGGGTATTCGGGCCGATGTTCTTTAACGCGATCGATTGGACCGAGATAAGCGAGTTCGAAAAGCCGCTCTCCGATCTGGCTGTCTACTTGAATGATGAGCGCGTCTTCGGGTCACACCTGTGGACGGCACGAAATGAAGCTCGCCCGGGCGGGGAAGGAGCGCCGCTCATCTCATTGCTGGTCGAGCCGCTGCAGAGCTTTCCCACACTCATCGATCTTGCTGATCGCTTCAACACCGACAAGAACCGCCATACCGGCAACCGGCATGCTTACGCGCGCGTCTACGAGCGGCTGCTGTCCAGCCGGAGACTCTCCATGCGAAGGCTATTGGAGATCGGCCTTTGTCGCATCGCCGCGGAACGCGACCAGTCCGAGACGCCCTCGGTCTCGCTCTGGCAGTCCTATTTTCCTTACGCCGAGGTGATCGGTGTCGACCTGACGGATTTTTCTCAGTTCAACAATGAGAGGTTCAAGTCTTTCGTTTGCGATCAATCCAAGCTGGAGGATCTGCGCTCCGTCGCCGCGAAACTGGAACCGGGCTCGCTTGACGTGATTATCGACGACGGCAGTCATGCTTCGTTCGACGAGCAACTGACGCTGCGCGAATTCTTCCCGCTGCTCGCCGAAGGTGGATGGTATTTCATCGAAGACCTCGACTGGCAGCCACCAGGCGAAAATGCCGGTGAAATCACACTCAGCAAGGATCTCTTGCGAGAAATCCAACAGCACGGCACGGCGCGATCAATCGACCCGGTCGGGATCAGCGACCTTGCCGATCAGTTTGCAGAAATCCGGTTCTTCGACAGCCACTTCGAGCTTAGCCAGGCAAAATTGCTCGGAGGGCTAGTGGCGATCCGCAAGCGCGGAGGCGCCGGCCTTGTTCGATGAGCGTCACAGGGCGTTGCGGCCGGGTTTGGATGGGTCCAGCCGTATAGCGGGAGGTCGCTTGACGACTGCGTCCAATCGCGGACCCCTTCCTTGAAAATCGCGGTCTACACCATCGCGCTGAACGAAGCCGCACACGTCGAGAGGTGGGCAAATTCGGCCGTCGACGCCGACTATCGGATAGTCGCCGACACCGGCAGCACCGACGACACGGTATCCCGACTGATCAACGCCGGCGTAACCGTGCACCGGATCGCGGTCCGCCCATGGCGCTTCGACGACGCCCGAAATGCCGCCCTGGCCCTCATCCCCTCCGACGTCGACGTGTGCTGCACGATGGACATGGATCGTTTCCTCGAGCCCGGCTGGCGCCCCAAGCTGGAGGCGGCCTGGAGACCCGAAACGACAGCCCTCTATTGTCAGACGATCTATAGAGCGAGTGTCGACGACCCCAGACCGTTGCGGCAATGGGCCACCAAGAATTTTCACCATCGCTGGGGATATCGCTTCAAGCGCCCGGTCCATGAGGCCCTCGTCTTCACCGGAGAAAGGGAGGTGGTCACGACCAGCGACGAGCTTGTCATGTTCGAGGTACAGGACCTGGCCAAGCCAACCAGGAGCAGCTACCTGCCGCTGATGGAGGTTGCCTACAAGGAAGATCCCGACGACGCACAGATGTGTTTCTGGCTCGGGCGGGACCTGATGTGGGCCAACCGGCCCGACCAGGCCGTCCGGCTGCTCGAGCGCTACCTTGGCTTGCCGGCAAGCACCTGGGGCGAAGAACGGTCAGAAGCGATGCGTTACATCGCCCGCATGATGCCCGACCAGAGATTGGTATGGTTGGACAAAGCACGAATGGAAGCGCCGCATCGCCGCGAAGTCTGGGCCGACCTTGCGGAGGAACTCCACGGCAGGGCCGACTGGTTGAATCTGTTCTGGGCATGCAGCAACGGAATCGAAAACACCCGCCGCACCGGAAGCTATCTCGATGACCCGAACTGCTGGGGGTTTCGGCTTTTCGATTTGGGCGCCATAGCCTCATGGCACCTGAATGCGATGGACCGCGCTGTGGAATGGGGGCAGATGGCGCTCGAGCTTGATCCGGGCAATGAGCGTCTCAGGAACAACCTCGATTTCTTCATTCGGCGCCGACAAGAGGATCGAGCAGCACCGCTCGGCGAAGAGGGTGTTCGGTGAAGTCGACCAGTTGCCGGGACGGACTGGCCGACCGAGGTCAAGGCCAAACTCTCGCTCACGTATTGATCCGTACCGATTCTTCCGGCCGTTCGTCACTGATGACAAGCGGTGGCAAGCATACGTAGGCTTTGAGCGAGGGCATCACGCCGGCCATAATGCAATCGATGCCTGCATTGTTCAGCCTGAGGCCGAAGCCTGCAAAATCGACGATCATCGGCCGTATCGGAAGGCACCACTCCAACAGCGCACGCGCGCCGCGCGGCGAGACGGAGTAACAAACCGTGCCGAGCAGATAGTGCGCTCGAAGCAGAGCAGGTTCGATTTCCGCCTCCTGGAAGTCAGCAATATGCGTCATGACTTCACCCGAAAAGAACTCCAGCCTGGCACCGGTTCCGCCAGGAAGGGCATCCAGCCAGGCATAGCACCGCAAGCTTGCACTCCACAGGATAAAGTCCCAATCGGCCGGGATATTCGCCAAGAGCGAGTTCTTGTGTCGTTCGAACTCGCGAGAGAAGATCGCATCATCCTCGGCAACCGTTATGACCTTGTGCCGCCCGACGGCCTCTCTCCAGAGCGTCACGTGCGAAATGGCGCAGCCAAGGCTCCCAGGCGCATACTCCAAATCCGACCTGATAACCCCACGCTCTATCAGCTTGTCGCGGTCGAGGGATTTTCCGTCAAATCCGGAGAACCTCCGGACTTCCGGCAGGTGCGAGTTTAACTTGCGAAATTTATCCAGCCGCCCGACACTTCGATCGAGATTAATTACATAGATCTCCGACATGACGCTTTTAGCCCCATTTTGGCGATGGTTCGTCCATTCGATCACTTTGCATCGGGCGAACCAGCTTGCACCCCGGCCTCTACGTGAGAGCACTTCAAGTCTAGCGGGTTCGGTGATAGCTGGCGAGACGGCCTGGACCGGGCATTCGAAGCTTGGAGGATTTGCGTCCGGGAACTGGAGAGGCTATGAGGCGCCGAGAGTTGGCGGTTGGCATCATCGTTGCGGCAGCATCGGCTACCGCACTGGCAAAGTTTTCGGCCGCTGCAGCTATGCCATCCCGCCGGGATAAGACACCCGCGACACTTCTGTCCGCCCCCCTCGAACTCGCGGGTAAGTGGGGCCGCATGCTCCCGCAAGCGGCAGAACAGGTCATTGAAAGGGCGCGGCGCGCCTGCCTAGACGGCATCCGACTGCTCTCTGATCGCCAGCCGGCAAAGCTCCGCGTCGACCGCCATGGCACCGGACAGCCGGCGATCTGGCTGCATCCCGACGGCAGCAGTATGGCCTGGATCATTGTCGACATCGGCGAACGGGACTGGTCGAAGCTTGCCTACCAGTTCGGCCATGAACTCGGCCATGTGCTTGCCAACAGCTGGCAGGCCGATGCGAAGCCGGCACCTCCTTGCCAATGGCTGGAGGAAGCTATGGTGGAGGCCTTCTCACTGCGAGGCCTCGGACGCCTGGCGAAAGACTGGAAACAGAACCCGCCTTTCGCAGGTGACAACGCTTTCGGCGATGCCATTGCCGAATATCGCGAGAACATCATCAAACGCTATACCGCGCTCGCCGACAGCCAGGGGCTTACTCGAGATGCTGCGACGTGGTTCGCCGACCACCGAAGCGAGATCGAAATTCCAGGTCTCAATCCGTTCGCGCAAGCAATGTGCCTGACCATTCTCGCAGAATATGAGCAGGTTCCCGATTGCATTGAGGCGCTGGGAGCGCTCAACCGCTGGCCTGGCCGCAGCGGGGTTCCAATCGCTGAATATCTCCGCCGATGGAAAAAGAGCTGTGCCGAATTGCACGCCTCGCCGCACCTGCCGGTCCGACTCCAGCAATTGTTGCGTGTTTCCCGGGAGCGACGCTAGCCAATGCTTCGCAATGTGGCGGGAATCTTGTGAGCGGAAGCATACCGGGCCTGCGCGGACGCTACGAATCTCCAGCAGGGTCAAGAAACCTAAGCCAGCAGTTGGCTAGCGGCCGTCCGTATGTCGTGGCTGGTGCGGAAGGGCCTGTTGTTTGGTAGCGTCCGGATCAGTCTCCTGCGCCTTCTGCTCGGAGTGCCGCCGACCATATACAAGCCTGAACACAATCCCGAGATACCCGACCTGCAGCAGAAGCGCGGCCAAGAGGCTCCAGGCAATACTCATCCAGACGGACCCTGTGGCCTCATAGGCCCAGGTTCCGACTACGCTCGACGTGATCAGCATTCCGACCAGAAACTGAGGAAAGTACATCTCCCCAATCCTGCCTCCACGCACTCAAGCCGAAAATTTCACTATTTTAGCAATCGAGCAAGTATCGCCGCCTGTACCAATTTCGATGCAGCACCGGGTCTCTCATTTGAGCAGCCCGGTGACGGAAGACGCTGGAACGTCAGGTCGAAGGCTTGGAGGATGACGGGTTCCTAGGAGAATTCCGAGTTGAAAGGCGAGCGGATGTCCGGCGGGGTGGTCGATATCAAGCAAGGTCGCCAGCGCGTACACACCCGCCGAGGGAGTGAACGACCGGCGAACACCCGTGACACTTTGCGTGGGACTTTCTGCATCGATTCCTGCCGCAGTACGCCGTTCGTTTCGCTTTTCCATTTTGGGGCTTGCTCTAAGCCGGCCGGAACCCTATGGGAAATCCGCGTCGGAGTGTAGCGCAGCCTGGTAGCGCACCTGATTTGGGATCAGGGGGTCGCGTGTTCGAATCACGCCACTCCGACCAGTTTTCCTGGACATCTTGCAGCCCGCGCGCCGGGAACCCTGTCGGCCCTTCAGAAGTTCTGTTGCCATGGCCGACACTACGAAGATCCCCACCATAGCCCGCATCTGGCGCGGCAGGACCTTGCCGGAAAAAGCCGACGACTACGAAGCCTACAATTACGAGACCGGCATCAAGCCGCTCATCGAAAAGGCACTCGGCGTCCAGACATTTCGCGAGGACTCGGCGACCTATTCCGAGTTCGTGACGATCTCCTATTGGGAGAGCATCGAGGCAATGGCGCGCTTCACCGGCGGCGGGCCGACCGAGGTCCACCATCTCGACCGCGACGCGGAATTCCTGATCGAGCTGCCGAAGAGCGTGCAAGTGCTGCGATTGCTCACCAGCCATGGCAAGACGGGCTGAAGGTTTCCAGCGCTGAAGGTTTCCAGCATCGAGCAACAGACCTTGGTCTCTGAAGGGAGCCGGCGGCGTGGACCGAGTAAACCCGCCGGGCGAGTCCCCAACAACCTCGAGCCCGGCGAGCCTACAACCCGATCTGGAACGTGACCGGGACCGGGATCAACCGGCGTATCTTATAGTGCAAAATGGATGCCAGCGGCATCATCCCGAAATGGGACAACTCGGAAAAAACCGCTACGCCCTTTTTCTGGAGTTGCTCTAGACTTCCGGCAATGGGGGATTATGGATGCCTGTTCTCGAGGCGCTGCTGTCGCTGATCGGCCCGGCCTACTTGGCCTATTATGGCTTCACGGTTCCGGTCGCGGTCGCCTGGGCAATCCTGTGCGCTGCTCTTTGGGTTTGGAACAACCGGCCGAGCAAGAGGCAGAATGGCAGCGTCGCCCCGTCGCGGATCGCCAGCCTGGTGTTCTTCGTCTTTGTCGCCGCATGCTACGTGGCGGCGCACACAGGAGTCTACCTGCTGGCTCGGCACCTGGCCGAGCTATGGGCGTAAGGCACACAGTCCCGCCAGCAGCCCTTCGATATTCTAGATATCGAACTCGCCCTGCCCCTCGTCCATGGCGCCGACGGTCTCCGCGGCGAGCGCGCGGGTGATCGGCGTCTTGCGCTCCAGCGCGGCGCGGTCGAGGCGTTCGACGACGCGCATGGCGGTGGCCAGCGAGCGCTCGATGCGCCGCACCAGATACTGCACGACATGCGGCTCGACCTCGACCTGGCGGTCGGCGAACAGCTTGGTGATAACGCCGGCGAGCAGCAGGTCGTCCGGCTCGTGGATCTCGATGGTCGCCGCCGCTTTCAGCCGCGAGATGAGGTCCGGCAGCGCGACGCGCCAGGCGGAGGGAAAGCGGCGCGCCGTCAGAAGCAGCGTGGAGCCGGCGCCGCGCACGGTGTTGATCAGGTGGAACAGGCCCTGCTCGTCGATCGGGACCTTGTCGATGTCGTCGATCAGCGCGGGGCTCGCGCCAAGCCCGCCAATGTGCTCGCCGATCCTGTCGGGAGCGATGGCGACAGCGTGCGCATGCGCTTGCCAGATCTGGGCGAGATGCGTCTTGCCGGAACCCGGGGGGCCGGCGAGCACCACCACCGGCGAGGGCCAGTCCGGCCAGCGGTCGACAAGTGCTGCGGCCTGCGCGTTGGTGCCGGAGACGACGAGCTCGTCGCGCGAATAGCCGGTGCCATGGCCGAGATCGAGCGGCAGTTGCCGCGGCGGATCGGTTCGTTCGCCAGCCATTTCAGCCACGCGGCTGTGAGCGGTGGCCGCGGCCGCGATCCGCCGGCAACGGAGGTGCTGGCTCGGTGGCATGGCCGTTGTAGAGCGGCGATTCGAGATAGCGGGCGATCGCAAAGCGCACCAGCACCGCAATGGCCGCCGAAGCCGGCACCGCAATCAGCAGGCCGACGAAGCCGAACAGCGCGCCGAAGGCAAAGAGCGCGAACATCAGCCAGACCGGATGCAGGCCGACGCTTTTGCCGACCAGCCTCGGCTGCAGGATGTTGCCCTCGATGAACTGGCCGACGAAGAACACGCAGGCCACCGCCACGATCATCGTCCAATCCGGCCAGAACTGGACGAAGGCGACGCCGACCGCGAGCACCAGCCCGGTCAGCGAGCCGACATAGGGGATGAAGGAGATCAGCCCGGCGAAGAAGCCGATGAGGATGGCGAAGTTCAGCCCCGTCAGCGTCAGGCCGGTGGCGTACATGGCGCCCAGCACAAGGCAGAGCGTGCCCTGCCCGCGCACGAAGCCGGCGGTGGCGGTGTTGATGTCGCGCGCGAGCGCTCTGACCGTCTCGACATAGTCGCGCGGCACCCAGCTGTCGACCACTGCCACCATCCGGTCCCAGTCGAGCAGCATGTAGAAGGCAACCACCGGGGTGACGACGAAGAGGCTGACGACCGAGACCAGCGCCACGCCCGAGCTCCAGATCGAGGTGAAGACGGTGGTGAGCAGCCCAAAGCCGGTGGTGAGCAGCGAGTTCAGTCCGTTGCGCAGGCTTGCCGCGTTGACGCCAAAACGCTGCTCCAGCCAATTCGGGTCGAAGCTGGTGATGAGCGACTGCAAGCGGGTGAGATATTCCGGCAGCTTGCGCGCGAAATCGGCCATCTGCGTGGCCAGCACAGGCACCAGGATGACGAAGGCGAGCACCACGACGACGACGAAGGCAATGAGGATCACCACCGTCGCCATCAGCCGGGAGAGGCCGAGCCGCTGCAGCCGATCGGCGACCGGATCGAGGAAATAGGCCAGCACCATGCCGGCGACGAAGGGCAAGAGGATGCCGGAGAAGACATAGAGGAACAGCGCCAGAAGCACGGCCACGATCAGCCAGAACGCGATCTGCCGGCGCAACGCGGTCGAGGCCGCGGCCGTCCAGGCTTCGCCGTCAGGTGTCCGTGCTGGAATTGCCCGACTTGGTGTTGCTCGTCCGGGAGCCTTCGCCATAGCCACTCATATGCCTTAGCCAGGCCACGAGATAGGCCGCGGCCGAAGCCACGGTCAAGACCCCGGAGAGCAATATGAGCGCCGGCCGGAGCGGATCGAGGTGCATGGAAAAGGCAAGCTCGCCCAGCACAAGCGCCGCCAGCGCGATCTGCACGGCGGTGTTCACCTTGGAGACCAAGAGCGGCTTCATCTCGACAGGCTGAGCCATCACGCTGGACAAAAGCACGGCGCAGACGATCAGTGCGTCGCGCGAGACCATGGTCACGACAAGCCAGAGCGGCAGTTCCCCGGCGTAACCCATGACGACGAAGACCGAGACCAGGAGAAGCTTGTCGGCGACCGGATCGAGATAGGCGCCGAGCCGCGAGAACAACCGGTAGCGGCGAGCGATGAAACCGTCGACGCCGTCGGAGATGCCGGCGACGAGGAAGCCGGCAAAGGCCCAGTCCCAGCGCGCCTGCAGCATGGCCAGCACCACGGCCGGCACCAGCAGGAGCCGCATGATCGTGATCATGTTGGGTATGGTCACGTGATGTCCTGTCATGGCTTTTGTTGGGAGATAGTTGATGGAGATGGGAGGCGCGCGCAAGGGAGGAGTTGCTGATCTCCCCGCTCGAGGCCGCTCGGGGGGAGATTGGCCGTTCACCCGCCTTGCCCCCCGAAACCATTCATGCGATGAGCCCGCAATGGAAACACGGATGAGCCGAAGATGAGCAAGGGCAAGAACGGGCTCACCTATGCCGAGGCGGGCGTCGATATCGATGCCGGCAATCTCATGGTCGAGAAGATCAAGCCGCTGGTGCGCGCGACGCGCCGCCCTGGCGCCGACGGCGAGATCGGCGGCTTCGGCGGCCTGTTCGATTTGAAAGCCGCCGGCTTCACCGATCCGGTGCTGGTCGCGGCCAATGACGGGGTCGGCACCAAGCTCAAGATCGCCATCGATTCCGGCAAGCACGACACGATCGGCATCGACCTTGTCGCCATGTGCGTCAACGACATCGTCGTGCAGGGCGCGGAGCCGCTGTTCTTCCTCGACTATTTCGCCACCGGCAAGCTCGATCCCGAGCAAGGGGCGGCCATCGTCGGCGGCATTGCCGAAGGCTGCCGGCAGGCGGGCTGCGCGCTGATCGGCGGCGAGACCGCCGAGATGCCCGGCATGTATCACGACAAGGATTACGACCTTGCCGGTTTTGCCGTGGGCGCGGCCGAGCGCGGCCAGCTGCTGCCCACCGACGACATCGTCGAAGGGGACGTGCTGCTTGGCCTCGCCTCCTCCGGCCTTCACTCCAACGGCTTTTCGCTGGTGCGCCGTATCGTCGCCGCAAGCGGGCTTGGCTGGAGCGATCCGGCGCCGTTCAACGATGAACTGAGCCTCGCCGAGGCGCTGCTCGAGCCGACGCGCATCTATGTGAAGTCGATCCTGAAGGCGATCCGCAACACGCATGGCATCAAGGCGCTGGCTCACATCACCGGCGGCGGTTTTCCGGAAAACATTCCGCGCGTGCTGCCCAAGGATTTCTCCGCCGAGCTCGACCTCGAGGCGATAGACGTGCCGCCGGTGTTCTCCTGGCTCGCCAGGACCGGCGGCGTCGCGCCGGAAGAGATGATGCGCACCTTCAACTGCGGCATCGGCATGATCCTCGCCGTTGCTTCCGGCCAGGCAGCGCAGGTGGCGGCGGTGCTGCAGGAAGCCGGCGAAACGGTGACGCCTATCGGTCGCATCGTGCCGCGCCGCGACGCCGGTGTCATCTACCGGGGCTCGATCGAACTATGAGCAGGAAACGCACGGTCGTCCTGATCTCGGGACGCGGCTCCAACATGACGGCGCTGATCGCGGCAGCCAATGACCCGACCTATCCGACCGAGATCGTCGGCGTCATCTCCGATCGGGCGAACGCCGCAGGCCTCGGCATCGCGCAATCGCGCGGCATCGCTACCAAGGTGGTTCAGCGCGCCGACCATCCGAGCAAGGACGCGCATGACGCAGCGATCGATGCCGCGCTTACCGGCTTCGGCGCCGAGATCGTGGCCCTGGCCGGCTATATGCGCATTCTCGGCCGTGGCCTGGTCGAGAAATGGCAGGGGCGCATGGTCAATATCCACCCTGCCCTTCTGCCTGCCTTCAAGGGGCTGGACACGCATGCGCGCGCCATCCGCGCGGGCGTGCGCATCCATGGCTGCTCCGTGCATTTCGTCACGCCCGAGATGGATGATGGACCGATCATTGCCCAGGCAGCCGTGCCGGTGATGGTCGGCGACAATGAGGACACTCTGGCCGCGCGGGTGCTGAAGGTCGAGCACCGGCTCTACCCGCTGGCGCTGGGCCTGGTCGCCGAAGGCAAGGCGCGGATGGAAAAAGGCCACACCGTGCTTGCCCACTTCGCCGACGACGCCGACAACGCCACCTCGGTGGTGATGGCGCCGGACCCGCTGCGCGAGGAAACCGACCTCGAACAGCTGGCGCGGATCACGCCGTAATTCCTTGAGGGCGGTAGCAATTATTGCTACCCTCAATCCAAGGGAGACCGTTCATGGCAGGAGTCGAAAAAGTCAGCGTGGCGCTTTCGCCGGAACTGCTGGAGATGGTCAAAGATGCCGTCGATAGCGGTCGTTATGGCTCGGCGAGCGAAGTCATTCGGGAGGCGCTGCGCGAGTGGCGCTTGCGCCAACCGCTCCGCGAAGCCGAAGTAGAGCGGCTGCGCAGGGCCTGGACCGAGGGACTGGAGAGCGGCCCATTCGTTCCTTTCGACATCGAGGACATCAAGCGGAAAGCCCGGAGCCGTCTCATCGAAGCTGCCAAGAAATAATCCATGGCAGCCCTGCCGATCATCCGCAGTCCTGCGGTTGAAGATGACTTGGCCGACATCTGGCTTTCCATTGCGAAAGACAGCCCGCGTGCGGCCGACCATTTTCTGGATGCGATCGCCGAACGCATCCTGCAGGTAGCCGTCTTCCTCGAATCCGGGCCGCGAAGACCCGATATCGGGGCCGACACACGTGCGCTGACCATCGGCAACTATCTCATTCTCTACCGGCTCGCCGAGGAACGGATCGAGGTTGTGCGTGTCGTGCATGGCGCGCGCGATGTCTCAACGCTGCTCTAAGGAGGCGAAGCTTGGAGATTTTCGGCAGCGCAGTCCGGACAAAGGCGACCTCGCCGGTGTCTTCGAATATGAAGAGGCCGACGGACCGATGCCGCGACGAGGGCGAGATACGGTGGTAAGCAGGGGAAGGATTTCAACGCCGAGATTCCGTGGTCCTGATCAATGCCGATGAGACAACTGCTTATCCTGCGCCACGCCAAGTCGAGCCGGGACGATCCCAAGCTCGCCGATTTCGACCGGCCGCTCGCGCCGCGCGGGCTGAAGACGGCGCCGCTGATCGGGCGCGAGCTTTCGCGGCGCGGCTGGCTGCCGGATCTGGCGCTGGTCTCGCCGGCGCTGCGCACCCGCGATACCTGGCGACTGGTCGCCGCCGAATTGCCGAAGCATGGGCCGGCGGAATTCGCCGAGGAGCTCTACGAGGCGGCGCCGGCCGCCATCCTGGCGTGCGTGCGGCAGGCGAAAGCCACCTGCCTGATCGTGATCGGTCACAATCCCGGCCTGCAAAATTTTGTGCTGCGGCTCGCCGGCACCGGATCGGACGAGGACATATTCAAAAAAGTCGAAGCGAAGTTCCCGACCGCGGCACTGGCACGGTTCACGGTGAAGCAGGATTGGGCGAACCTCGAGTTCGGCGGAGCGCGACTGACGCATTTCGTCAGGCCGAAGGATTTGGAATAGAGCGGCTCTGTGCGCAGCCGGCCCTAACGTCACGACACAAGGCGGGGGCAGAGGGATGCGAAGGAACGCCAGCCTGGCGATTGAGTCAGTCCGCTCGAGAAAAAAGCGGCGGGCGAGCAGCCCCTTGAAGCTCGGCAGCCGATCAGTGATTGCCGAACAGGTTGCGGTCAGCGCCTTGGGTCTGCGGCTTGCTGGCGATCGAGGTCGTCACCGTGCGGTCGATGGCGACGGTCAACGCACGAAAAAGCCGGCGTACGGATAGCCGGCTCCATAATAACAGAGCGGCGGGACAAGCCCGCCGCTTTGAGGTCTATCGATCGACCGTTTAGTGGTTGCCGAACAGATCGCGGTCGGCGCCCTGGGTGACCGGCTTCTGGACGTTCGCATCCGACTTCTTGACCGAAGCGGTGTACGAGGTGTCGACCGAGGCGGCGGGCTGGTTGGCGTTGGCCGAGCCATAGTTATCGGAGCCGGCGAAGGCGGCACCGGTGGCAACGAGAAGGGCGGCGGCGGTAAGAGCGATCTTGGTCATTTTGGCTACTCCGGAGTTGAGGGGTGATGTGGGGAGGTTGGCTTGGCGAGCCGGTTAGTGGTTGCCGAACAGGTCGCGGTCGCTGCCCTGCGTGACGGGCTTCTGGACGTTCGCATCAGACTTCTTGACCGAAGCGGTGTGCGAGGTGTCGACCGAAGCGGCCGGCTGGTTGGCGTTGGCCGAGCCGTAGTTGTCGGAGCCGGCGAAAGCGGCACCGGTGGCAGCGAGAAGGGCAGCGGCGGTAAGAGCGATCTTGGTCATTTCAGTTACTCCAGATTTGAGGGTTTGTGGTTCCGATCGGTTCGGGGCGGGGCCGGCTTAGCGGCCCCAAATGCCCTGGCCGGATTCCGGCTGGTTCTGATCGGGCGTGATCTTGAGATCGCGCTGCTCAAACTTGCGGATCGAACCGGTGATGCTGCGGTCGACGTTGTCGCCGGACCGCGGCGCAACCGACTGGGCGACGGCCGGCTGGTTGACGTTATCCGAACCGTAATGGTCGCTGCCGGCGAAGGCGCTGCCCGTGGCAACGAGAAGGGCAGCGGCGGTAAGAGCAATCTTGTTCATTTTAGGTACTCCAGATTTTCAAAAATCCTGTCCGTCAAGTGGCGTGCCGTAATGGAAATTCGCGTCGCTCGGACCACCCCGAGATGGGTCGGTCCTGTTGCCATTTCCAATCACGAAAATGTGCAAATCGAACCGATCGGTTCGACCTTGAAATCGCGTGAACAGCGCGGCTGCCACAATCTTCCGATTTAATATCAGACACTTAGATTACGGTACGCAATCTGGCACTTTGATCGCGCAAAGCCAGCGTTCACCTGAGTTAACGAACCGTCAACATAAATTGAACCGAACCGTTCGGTTTTATCCCTTGCGCGGACGAATTGAGACTTCAGGCCAGTCGCAGCCGGCGTTTGCCTTGTCGGCGGATCGATACTATCGATTGTTTTCAAACTGTCCGTTCGGACCGCCGGCCGCGCTCGCGAAAGCCCGGCGCCACCCGGATGGAGGCATTGCTGAACAGCGATGGACGATGCGGCTCTTGCTTGTCGAAGACAATCGCGAACTGGCCGATTGGCTGAGCAAGACGCTGCGCCAGGCGAGCTATGTCGTCGATGTCGTACATGACGGCGAGGATGTCGAGCATGCGCTGGCGGCCGGCGACCATGCGCTGATCATCCTCGACCTCGCCCTGCCGCGCATGGGCGGGATGGAGGTGCTGAAGCGCCTAAGGGCACGCGGCAACCCGGTGCCGGTCATCGTGCTCACCGCCAATGCCAGTCTTGACGGCCGGGTGAAGGGCCTCAACGAGGGCGCCGACGACTATCTGGCAAAACCCTTCCAGATCGAGGAACTGGAAGCGCGCATCCGTGTGCAGCTGCGCCGCGCCAACGACCGGACAGCGCCCGTCATCTCCTGCGGCAACCTCGTTTTCGACACCAACACCAGGCTGTTCTCGCTCGGCGGCGCGGCGCTTTCGCTGACGCCGCGCGAACATGCGGTTCTGGAGCAGCTGGTGGTCAAGGCGGGGCGCACGGTGAGCAAGGCGGCACTCTCGGCGGCGATCTACGATTTCGACACCGACGCCGATCCCAGCGCTATAGAAATCTACGTGCATCGGCTGCGCAAGAAGCTGGAAGGCTCGCGCGTCCAGATCGCCACCTTGCGCGGCCTTGGCTATCTGCTGCGCCATGAAGATTAGCAGCCTCCGCCTGCAATTGCTGGCATGGGTGGTGCTGCCGCTGGCCGCACTGGTGACGGTCAACCTGTGGACCAGCCAGCGCAACGCGCTGGCGACGGCGGATCTGGTCACCGACCGGATGCTGGTCGGCTCGGCGCGCGCGATCGCCGAGCGGGTGGCGATGGCCGACGGCGTGCTCGACGCCACCATTCCGCCGGCGGCGATCGAGATGTTCGACACCGGCGACCGCGACAGCGTTTACTACCGGGTCGAGACCGCGAACGGCCGGCTGCTGACCGGCTATCCCGACCTCCCCCAGGCGCCGCAGAGCGGCAGCATCGAGGCTTCCTATCGCGATCACCGGCTGCGTCTGGCAACGCTCAGCCATGCCGTGATCGGCGCCGGCACCGATTCGCCGATCAGGGTAACGGTGGGCGTCACGCTCGCCGGCCACGACGCGATGGTGCAGCGACTGTGGTTCAGCGCCTTTGCCCAGCAGCTGGCGCTGGTGGCGATCGCCGGCCTCTTCGTGCTGCTTGGCCTGCGCCGCGGGCTGGCGCCGCTGATGCGCCTGCGCGATGCGGTGCGCTCGCCGGACCGCAGCGATCTCGACCCGGTCGAGGTGCCGGGCGCGCAAAGCGAAATCCGGCCGCTGATCGACGCGCTCAACGCCTATATGGAGCGCGTGCGGGCGCAGATGGCGGCGCAGCGCCGCTTCATCGCCAATGCCGCGCACCAGCTGCGCACGCCGCTGGCGCTCATGTCGACGCAGGCGAGCTATGCGCTGCGCGAAAGCGCCGCCGACCGGCGCGAGGAGGCGCTGGTGGCCCTGCAGGCAGGCTCCGGCCGACTGGCGCGGCTGGCCGAACAGCTGCTCACGCTCTCGCGCGCCGAGCCAGGCAGCCGGCGGCCGCGCGTCGACCGCATCGACCTCACCGAAGCCGCCCGCCAGGTGCTGGAAACACATGCGCCGAAGGCCGTCGAGCGCGACATCGATCTTGGGCTCGAGGAAGCCGGACCTGTTCCCGTCATCGGCGACGGCACCATGCTGCGCGAGATGATCGTCAACCTGGTCGACAACGCGCTGCGCTACACGCCAGCTGGCGGCACGGTGACCGTCAAGCTGGCCGCGATCGATCGCGATGGCGTGCTGACGGTCACCGACACCGGTCCCGGCATTCCGGCCGAAGAGCGGGAGCAGGTCTTCGAACGCTTCTACCGTATTGCCGGTGCTGCCGAGGAAGGCAGCGGGCTCGGGCTCGCGATCGTACGCGAGGTGGTCGAGAATGCCGGCGGCAGCGTTGCGCTTGGCGAGGCCGCCGGCAGCGGGCTCAGGGTCGAGGTCCGGCTGCCGCTCGCCGCACCCAAAGACAGGCCGACTGGAGCGGTCAGGTCCCCTGCTCGTTGAACGGCGCCGGACGCCATTTGACGACGTAGTTCTCGAAGCGCGTGATGATGAACTCCACCACCAGCGCCATCACCGCCAGGATAATCATGGCGGCGAAGACGCCATTGGCGTTGAAGGCGCCCTGGGCGGTCGAGATCAGCAAGCCCATGCCCTGCTTGGCGCCGAGGAACTCGCCGACCACCGCGCCGACCAGCGCGAAGCCGAAGCTGACATGCAGGCTCGCCAGGATCCAGCTCATGGCCGACGGAATGATGACTGTGGCGGTGATCTGGTAGGGCGAGGCGCCGAGGATCTGAGCGTTGGCGATCATCGCCCTATCGGCCTCGCGCACGCCCTGGAAGGCGTTGGCGAAGACCACGAAGAACACCATGACGACGGCCAGCGCCACCTTGGAGGCCATGCCGAGGCCGAGCGCTATGATGAAGACCGAGCCCAGCACGACGCGCGGCACCGAGTTGGCGATCTTGATGTAGATCGAAAACACATCCGCCAGGAGCTTGTTGCGGCCAAGGACGATGCCGGCGGCGATGCCGCCGACGGCGCCGATGGCGAAGCCGAGGAAGGTTTCCTCAAGCGTCACATAGATCTGCAGCCAGAGCGGCCCCTGCGAGGTGCCCTCGGTAACCCAGGACCAGATCTGCTCCCAGATGCCGGAGGGGCTTGAGAAGAAGAACGGATCGATGACGCCGTAGTCGGCGCCAAGCTCCCAAAGGGCGAGGAAGACGATCAGGATGGCGAGCCGCAGGCCGATGACCAGGGCATGGCGACGGCGCAGCCGCGCCCTCGCCCGGGCTTCCGCGGCGACGATCGAGGTCGCGCGGGCGGCTTGATCAGAGGCTGGAGAGATGGCGGTCATGGCAAGTCTCCTTTCAATGGCCGGTCTGCAGGCCGCGGCTCTGGCCGAGCTGCACTTCCTCACGCAGGTCGTTCCAGATCACCTTGGCGATCTCGATGAATTTCTGATCGTAGCGGATGTCGGCCATGACGCGCGGGCGCGGCAGGTCGATGCGGTAAACGCTCTTCACCGTGCCCGGCCCGGCGGTGAGCACATAGACCTTGTCGGCCAGCGCCACCGCCTCCTCGAGATCGTGAGTGACGAAGACGACGGAGGATTTGAGCTCCGACCAGAGGCCGAGCAGCTCGTCCTGCATGGCGGTGCGGGTCTGCATGTCGAGCGCGCTGAACGGCTCGTCCATCAGCAGTATCTTCGGCTGGTTGATGAACGTTTGCGCCAGCGCGACCCGCTTGCGCATGCCGCCAGAGAGCTGGTGCGGATAGTGTTTCTCGAAACGCGCAAGGCCGACGCGGGCGATCCAGTCGCGCGCCCGGTCATAGGCTTGAGCCTTCGGCGTGCCGCGATAGAGCGGGCCGGCGGCGACATTGTCGATGACGCTGCGCCACG
Source organism: Mesorhizobium sp. WSM3860 (assembly GCF_002294995.1). Classification (GTDB taxonomy): domain Bacteria; phylum Pseudomonadota; class Alphaproteobacteria; order Rhizobiales; family Rhizobiaceae; genus Mesorhizobium. The sequence goes on from NZ_NSGF01000010.1 coordinate 22,402, forward strand.
GAAACAGCGCGTCCGCCTGGAAGACGAAACCGATGTCGCGGCTGATCTCGGTGACGGGATTGCCCATGACGCGGACATTGCCGGTCGTCGGCCTGAGCAGCCCGGTGACGAGGTTGAGCGTCGTCGACTTGCCGCAGCCGGTCGGCCCGACGACACAGGCGAACTCCCCGCGCGCCACCGTCATGGTGAAATCGCGGATGGCCGTCATCATATGGCCGTCGGGCGTGACGAAGCGCAGCGTCACATCGTCGATGGCGATCGCGGCATCGGCCGGCGGCGCGGCCGGAGACAATTTCTCGGCCGCCATGGTTTGCAACTGCATGGCACACTCCTGTGGCGATGGTGAGGGGATGGCTGGGGCTCGAGCCCATGGGCCCGCCGCGCCTCGGTATCCGGAAAGGCGCCGCTGCCGAATTGATTCAGGCAAGCGGCGCAACTTGTTGTTCTTGAACGACCGAGCCGGACAGGCCCGGCTCGCCTGTCGGCGCTACTTGGCGGCGTCGACGAATACCGTGGTGTAGGTCTTCGACAGGTCGATCTGCTTGCCCTGCAGGCTCTTCGAGAAGGTCGACAGCACCTTCAGCACCGTCTCCGGGCCATCGGCGGGCATGCGGCCGTCAGGCGTGAACATCGCCTTGCCGCCGGCCAACCCTTGCACATAGAGGTCCTTGTTGCCGGCGTAATAATCCTTCGGCATCTGGTCCGCGATCTCTTCGGCCGAATGGCTGGCGATATACTTCATCGTCTTGACAAAGGCGTTGGCGAGCTTCTGCGCCTCGTCCTTATGGCTCTCGATCCAAGCGGACTGGACATAGAAGGAGGCCGCCGGATAGTCGCCGCCCAGCGCTTCCTTGGTCTTTTCCGGCGTGCGCATGTCGACCAACACCTTGGCCTCGCCGGTCTGGAGCAGCTTAGCGATGGTCGGCTCGGTGGTCATGCCGGCCTGGATCTGGTCCTGCTTGACGGCGGCGATGAAAGTGTTGCCGGCGCCCACCGGCAGAAGCGTGTAGTCGCCCGGCTTCAGGCCGTTGCGCACGGCAAGATACTGGGTGAGGAAATCGGTCGAGGAGCCAAGACCGGTGACGCCGAGCGTCGCGCCCTTGAAGTCGGCCGGCGACTTGATCTCCGGATGCTTGGCCGAAACCAGCTCGACCTCGCCCGGCGCCTGGCTGAACTGGACGATCGACTGGATGTATTTGCCCTTCGACTGCAAGTCGACGGTGTGGTCGTAGAATCCGACGACGCCCTGCACGGCACCGGCCAGCAATTCATTCTCGGCCTCGACGCCGGCGCGGGAGTTGACGAGCTCGACATCGAGCCCCTCATCCTTGAAGTAGCCGAGTTGCTGGGTGAGCACGGCCGGCAGATAGATCTGCTTTTCCATGCCGCCGACGATGATGGTGATCTTGTCGGCAGCCGATGCCGCCGTGGCGCCCGCGGCGACGATGGCAAACGAAAGCGCCGCCGAACGCAAGACGCACTTCGAGATGAAACCGGTCACGTAACTTCCTCCACCTGGGCGGCGTGCATTAGGCTGCGCCGCATTTTCCTCCTTGCCGGTCCGCTCCCGGACCGGTCACGCGGCGAACGCCGCAAAACTGTCATGGCACGCCCAAGCTTTCAGCTGGCTTTCAGTCATTTTAGCGGCCGAACGAACGAATGCCGCAGCTATCGTTGGTCACGAAGCGGCGAAGCCAAGCACATCGCGCATACCGTATTCGCCTGGACACTGGCCGGCGGCCCAGAGTGCCGCCGCGATGGCGCCGCGAGCAAACATCGAGCGATCGCCAGCCGAATGCGAGAGCGTGAGCGCCTCGCCCTCGGCGAGGAAGCTGACGGAATGCTCGCCGACGATGCTGCCGCCGCGCAGCACGGCGAAGCCAATCTCGCCGACAGGGCGTGTGCCGACAATCCCATTTCGAGCGCGGCGCGCCACCTCATCCAGCCTGACGCCGCGTCCGCGCGCCGCCGCCTCGCCCAACATCAGCGCCGTTCCGGACGGCGCATCGACCTTGAAACGATGGTGCGCTTCCAGGATATCGATGTCGCAATCGTCGGACCCAAGCGCCCGCGCCGCCTGCTCCACCAGCCCGATCAGCATGTTGAGACCCAGCGAGTAACTGCCGGAGCGCACGATCGCGATCGCCTTCGCCGCGTCGGCGATCATCGCCAGCTCGGAAACATTAAAGCCGGTAGAGCCGATCACCAGCGCGGGACCGCCGCGCGCCGCGCAGGCCTGTGCCAGTTCGACTGACGCCGCCGGCGTGGTGAAGTCGATGACGACGTCGGCAAGCGCCAGCGCCTCGTCGCGCCCGACCAGCCCCTCGCCCGCGCTGCCCGGTCGATGGAAGCGGGCGACAAGCTCCAGCTGCGGATCGGCCGCGACGGCCTCCGCCATCTGCCGGCCCATGCGGCCGAGCGCGCCGGCGATGGCTATTTTCAATGGCTGTTGCGGCATCGTCATCCTTGGGCATAGCGACGCGAAGCGGAGCAACGACCCAAGGATCCATGCCGTGAACTCAGCCGAAGAATGCAGCGGAGCAGAATTCTTACCCGCAGCAACACTTTGAAGTCACCGCATGGATCCTGGGGTCTACGCCGCTTCGCTTCGCTCGCTGCTTCGCCCCAAGATGACGAAGCGGTAAGCGTTGCGACCAGTCTCTCAGGCACTCGACCTGCCAATCCGCACTTGGACCTGGAACACTCGCCCCAAATAGCCATCAGAGCGCGCGCAGCCAGACCTTGTTGTCGTGGAGGGCGGCACCGCCATAGGGCGCCGGCGCGTCGGCGCCGGTCAGAACGTTGATACCTTCGCCGCGCTCATGCGCGCTGTTCGGCCAGATGCCTTCCGCAATCACCACGCCGCGCTTCACGCCGTCGAAGAACCTGGCGTGCAGCACCACGTCGCCGCGCCGGTTGCCGATCTCGACGCGGCCGCCATTCTCGACGCCGAGCGCCGCGGCATCTTCCGGGTGCAGCAAAAGCTCCGGCCTGCCTTCCTTGGCCCTCGACACCGGCGTTTCGGCAAAACTGGAATTGAGGAAATTGCGCGCCGGCGAAGTTGCCAGCCGGAACGGATGCTCCTCGTCCGCGACCTCGATCAGCTCGACATGGTCGGGAAATTCCGGCAGCCGCTCGACCGGTCCGAACAGGCCCATGCTCTTCGGTGGCCGGTTGGGCGCCGACTGCCCGGTCCAATTGGGCCGGAAGTGGAATTTCTTGTCGGCATGGCCGAAGCCGTTGACGAAATGCGCGTCGTCGAAATCGGGCTGCAGGTCGACCCACTTCCGTTCCTTCAGACTGTCGAAGCTACCTAGCCCGCGCTTGCCGAGAATGATGTCGATATGCTCTTTCTCGGTCAGGCCGAAGCCCGGCCGGTCGCCGACGCCCAGCCGCTTTCCGAGCTCCTCATTGACATAGTGGTTGGTGCGCGCCCTTCCGGCGGCTCGATCAGCTTGGGGCCGAGCGTGATGTGCTGGTTGCCGCCGCCCTTGTAGATGTCGTCATGCTCCAAAAACATCGTCGCCGGCAGCACGACGTCGGCGAGCTTGGCCGTATCGGTCATGAACTGCTCGTGCACGCAGGTGAACAGGTCCTCGCGCAGGAAACCCTTTCTCACCAGCCGCTGCTCGGGCGCGACATTGGCGGGATTGGTGTTCTGGATCAGCATCGCCGTCACCGGCGGGCCGCCATAAAGCGAATCCTCGGCACCGGTCAGCACCGGGCCGATGCGCGAATGGTCGAGATAGCGCACCTTCGGGTCGCGCATCGCGGTGCCTTCGAGCACATCCTGGTTCAGCTTGAAGATGCCGGAATTGGAGTGAAAGGCGCCGCCGCCCTCATATTGCCAGGCGCCGGTAACCGCCGCGATGCATGAGGCGGCATGCATGTTGACCGAGCCGTTGCGCTGGCGTGCAAAACCGTAACCGAGGCGGAAGTAGGTCTTCTTCGTTGTGCCGACCAGATGCGCGAAGGTCTCGATCTCGCTGACTGTCAGACCCGTGATTGTCGCGGCCCATTCCGGCGTGCGCGTCCTCAGATGTTCTTCCAGCCCGCGCGGATCGTCGGTGTATTTTTCCAGATAGGCGCGGTCGGCAAACCCATCGCGAAACAGCACATGCATGACCGCGCAGGCCAGCGCGCCGTCGGTGCCGGGTTTTAGCACCAGGCCGAGATCGGCCTGCTTCATAGTGGCGTTGTCGTAGATGTCGACGACCACGATCCTGGCGCCGCGCTCTTTTCGCGCCCTGGTCGCATGGGTCATGACATTGACCTGCGTGACCACGGCATTGGTGCCCCAGATCACCACGCAGTCGGACTTCGCCATCTCGCGCGGATCAGGACCGCGCAAGGCGCCTGCCCCCATCATCCAACCGGTCCAGGCGAGATTGGTGCAGATCGAGCCGAAGAAGCCTGAGTATTTCTTCGCATGCCGCAACCGCTCGATGCCGTCGCGCTGCACCAGCCCCATCGTGCCGGCGTAGAAATAGGGCCAGACCGTTTCCGAGCCATATGTCTCTTCGGCGGCGATGAATTTTTCCGCCACGAGGTCGAGAGCCGCTTCCCAGCTGGATTCCTTCCAACCCCCCTCGCCCTTGCTGCCTGAGCGCACCAGCGGCTTCAGCAACCGGTCAGGATGATGCACCCGGTCGGCATAGCGCGCGACCTTGGCGCAGACGACGCCCGCCGTGTAGCTGTTCGCCTTCGCGCCGTGGACGCGGCCGATGCGGTTGTTGTCGAGCAGCTCGACCTCGAGCGCGCAGGTGGAAGGACAGTCATGAGGACAGGCCGAATGGCCGATCCTTAGCTTGGCGTGCTGGTTCATGCGAGGGTGTGTAGCGGGTTTTGGAGGAGAGGTGTAGGGCCAGATGTGACTAGCCAATCTCCCCCCTTGTGGGGGAGATGTCCGGCAGGACAGAGGGGGGCGCGAAGGAACGCCAGCTTTTGATATTGTCAGCTATAACCACTCGGCGGCCGGTCGCTTACAAAGAGTTGATAAGCCGCGGGACAGCGCCCCCCTCTGCCCTGCCGGGCATCTCCCCCACAAGGGGGGAGATCAGCTAATCACTCCGCGATCCCCTCTTCATACTCCGCCGACATCGTCAGCCACTTGTCCTCGTTTTGCGCCAGCGTCTGCGCAAGCTGCGAGCGCTCCTTGGCCAGCCGCGTCGCGGTGGACGGATCCTTTTCGTAGATCGCCGGGTTGGCGAGCTCGTCCTCGATCAGATCGATGCGCTTGCGGAGGCGGTCCATAAGTGCCTCGGTGGCGCGGATCTCCTTGGCTAAAGGCTCGAGCGCCGAGCGCCTCGCGGCCGCTTCGCGGCGGCGGTCGGCCTTGGATGCCTTGTCCGCTTCCTTCTGCTCGCGACGATTGGATGAGACGCCGGTGACCAGGGTTTTGTAATCCTCCAGGTCTCCGTCATAAGGATTGACCGCGCCGTCCTTGACCAACCAGAGCCGATCGGCGGTGGCCTCGAGCAGATGCCGGTCGTGCGAGATGAGGATCACCGCGCCGGGAAAATCGTTGAGCGCATGGATCAGCGATTCGCGGCTGTCGATGTCGAGGTGGTTGGTCGGCTCGTCGAGGATGAAGAGGTTCGGGCCCTCGAAGGCCGAGAGGCCCATCAGGAGCCGCGCCTTCTCGCCGCCGGACAGGTCCTTGGCCGCGGTGTTCATCTTTTCGGTCGACAGGCCGAACTGGGCGACGCGGGCGCGCACCTTGGCTTCCGGCGCATCCGGCATCAACCGGCGCACATGCTCATAGGCGCTTTCCTCGGGGCGCAGATCGTCGAGCTGGTGCTGCGCGAAGATCGCCACTTTCAGGCCCGGCGCCACCGTCACCGTTCCGGTTTCGGCCTTGAGCCGGCCGGCGAGCATCTTGGCGAAGGTCGACTTGCCGTTGCCGTTGGCGCCGAGCAGCGCGATGCGGTCATCGGCATCGATGCGCAGCGTCATCTTCTTCAGCACCGGATTGCCCTCGGTGTAGCCGACATTGACGCCGTTGAGCGCCAGGATCGGCGAAGCCACCGTCTTCACCGGCTCGGGGAAGGAGAACGGCCGCACGGTGTCGTTCACCACCGCGGCGATCGGCTTCAGCTTTTCCAGCGCCTTCAGCCGCGATTGAGCCTGCCTCGCCTTGGAGGCCTTGGCGCGGAAACGCTCGACGAAGGATTCCATATGCTTGCGCTGCGCTTCCTGCTTGGCGCGGCTCTTTTCCTGCAGCTCGCGCTGCTCGGTGAGCTGGCGCTCGAACTGGTCGTAGCCGCCGCGCCAGAAGGTCAGCTTCTTCTGGTCGAGATGGACGATCGAATTGACCGCGCGGTTGAGCAGGTCGCGATCGTGGGAGATGAGCAAAACCGTGTGCGGATACTTTGCGACATAGTTCTCGAGCCAGAGCGTGCCTTCGAGATCGAGATAGTTGGTCGGCTCGTCGAGAAGCAGGAGATCGGGTTCGGAGAACAGCACGGCGGCCAAAGCGACGCGCATGCGCCAGCCGCCGGAGAAGGACGAAGCCGGGCGCTTCTGCGCGGCATCGTCGAAGCCGAGGCCGGCAAGGATGGTGGCGGCGCGGGATTCGGCCGAATGCGCGTCGATGTCGGCGAGCCGCGTGTGGATTTCCGCGATGCGGTGCGGATCGGTCGCGGTCTTCTCCTCTTCCAGCAAAGCCTGTCGCTCGACATCGGCTTTCAGCACGATGTCGATCAGCGGCTCCTCGGTGCCCGGCGCTTCCTGCGCCACCTGGCCGATGCGGGTGTTTTTCGGCAGGCTGATCGAGCCAGTCTCGGACGGGAAATCGCCGGTGATTGCCTTGAACAGTGTCGTCTTGCCGGTGCCATTGCGGCCGACGAGACCGGCCTTGGTGCCGGCCGGCAGGGTCAGCGAGGCATGATCGAGAAGCAGGCGCCCCGCCATGCGCAGCGAGAGGTCGTTGATGATAAGCATGGGCGGGCTTTTGCACCGGACGTCGGCGCTTCGCAAGAGCCAGGCCTGGAGGAAGGCTCGCCGTGTCCGGGCGCCGGTCCCAAGCCCGATCAGGGAACCAGTTGCCGGCCGAAGCGTTTTGAGGCCCGTGATCCGCTATTTCGCCCTCGCCTTCATCTTCTTCCAGGTCGCCACGACCGCCGCGCTGGCGACACAGGTGGTGCTGTTTGAGGGCGGGACGGCTGCGGTGCTCCCCTTAACTGACCCGGCAAGCGCGGCGCCGTCGCTGCCAACCTCCGCCCAAGTGGAGGAGATGACCGGCAGGCCAGAGGCGGACGCGACGAAACACCTGCTGATCCAAATTTATCCTGGAAACCAATCCCAGCCATCGCCTACGCAATGACCGATAGGCCGCCGGCGCAGCGCTTCTGGGCTGCCGGGCGCCGAAAGCTTTTGGCGCAGGCTTGATGCTTTCCGAAAATTGACTTCAGTTTTTGTCGTGAGCCTGCGAATTTGGAATTGCGCTGTGAGAGTCGCGTGTAAGCGCCAAGAACGATCAAAAACAACAACAATAACTTGGCTTGTTTAGGAGCTCACGATGGACGGGGCGGCAAACGATCTGCGCATGCTGAGATATGTGGCGGAGATCACGCGCAGGCTGGCGAAGATGCTTTCAAGCACGCGCTATCAGATGCTTGTCTATTTTCTGGAATGACCGCCGTCGAGGCGGACAGCCTCGCTGCCGAACAGGATCGACGCGCGGGGGCGGGCAAGCTGCCGCGCAATTGAAGGCTGCCCGAGCGGTCCGGCTTTGACAGCTGCTGACCCCGACTACCCTTCCTCACACGATTCCGGGAGAACCGCTGCGCGGTTTTCCCGGAACCGCCGTGAGCACGGCACGCCTTTCATCCGCCGATGATGCCGTCCAGGACCGCGAGGCATCTCAGCCGTCGCGCAGCGACGACGGGCCGGTCGTCATGCTCGACGACGGCGCGCTCGAAATTGTCGAGCGCGTCGAGCGCGATACGCAGATCGATGGCCGGCAGGTCCAATGAAAACAGGACGCGCCGCGCCTTGACCCCCTCGCCGGCATCGGCGGAAGACTGGATGGCCACCCTGCGACGCAACGCGTCGAGCGCGGCAAAGCGGTCGGCCGACGGCATGGCGCCGTCCGTTGCGGGTAGCATGACCTTCGGCTCAGCCCTTGGCTTTGCGCTTGCCCCTGCCGGAATCCGCGGCCGGCTTGCGACCCAGGCCGGAAGACTTGGCGAGCGCCGAGCGAGTGGCCGAATAACTGGGCGCCACCATTGGATAGTCGGCCGGCAGGCCCCATTTCGCGCGATATTCGTCCGGCGTCAGCCCATGGTCGGTCGACAGGTGCCGCTTCAGCGACTTGAACTTCTTGCCGTCCTCAAGGCAGACGATGTAGTCGGGGAATACCGAACGCTTCGGATTGACGGCCGGCGTCTGAGGCGCGCTCTCCTTGACGGGGGCGCCGCCGGCGAGCTTGCGCACCGAAGCGCTGACGCTGGCGATCAGATCAGGCAGGCCGGATGCCGGAAGCGGGTTGTTGCCCACATAGGCCGAAACAATGTCGGCGGTCAGCTCGATTGCAGTCTTGTCGTCGATATTGGACAATTTGTTCACCTTCTGCTGGCTCTCAAATGGCCAGCTGTTCTTAAGACTTTGGTCTAGGTATCGATTGGACCTGTCCCCCAACGGACCGTCCAGAGTCAGTAAACGTACGAGACTCAATACCGAAGCTATGTTTTCACCGCGGGTCGCGACCGCGCAAGTTAGGAATTCTAATACCTATAACAAACACTTTACAGCACCGGAGCTCTGCACGGGCCCGTAAATGACGCAACAGCACTTCAATTTCTACGAGTAATTCCTGTAAAGATTGGAATTCTGGACGGAAAGCCAATACTTGCGAGCAGCGCTGGCTCTCGGATCATCGATCATGCCCGATTCGTTAGGGCAAGTCGCTTATTTCGCGGCAGCGTCGGCCAGAATCTCCAGCACGCGTTTCCAGCGGGCGCAGCGGCCGAAATCCTTCTGCTCGATGGCCTTCGCAGCCTTCATGGCGGCATAGAGCGGCGCCTCGGCGCCGAATTCCTTGACCAGCCAATGCGCCTCCTGTCTGGCCCGTCGTTCGTCGTCGTCAAGCCCGCTTCCTGGCTTGTTTCCCAGCACGATCCCTGACATGGTCTTCAGTCCTCCGGACGTTCGATGCCGACAGCAATGCAACTGCCGATGACGAGGACGGCGCCGGCCATGGCCGTCATCGACAGGCTTTCGCCCGACAGCGCCAGCAAAAGCGTGGAAGCGATCGGCGTGAGATACGCCACGACCGCGAGCCGCCCCTCCTGATCGAGGCTGAGCGCGCGCGACCAGAAATAATAGCCGAGCCCCATCGGCCCGGCGCCGAGATAGAGTCCGAGCAGCAGGTCCAAGCCGCCTAGGGCGGCGACGCCGTCATGCAGACACCATGCGAAGGTCAGCGCGATGCCGATCAGCGCCGAAGGCAGCAGAAGCCGATCGGGCGGCACGGCAAGGCGGCCGACGGCAAGCGAGTAGAAGGCCATGCAAAGTGCCGAGCCGAAGGCGGCGCAATAACCGACGAGGCTGCCTCCGAACCAGGCATGCGCGCCTCCGCCGGAGATCACCAGCGCGACGCCGGCGAAGCCAAGCGCGGCGGTCAGTCCAAGCAGCAGCGGCCGTCGCGGACGGCCGAGCACGATGACGGCGGCGGCGACCATCAGCGGCCAGGTGTAAGCAACGAGATTGGCCTCGATGACCGGCATCGAGGCGAAGGCAATGTATTGCAGCACCATGGTGCCGACCAGGCCGACGAAGCCGACGACGCAGGCGAGCACGGTGTTCCCCTTCTCCCTTCGTGGGAGTAGGGGAATCGGCGCGGAGCGCCGAGATGGATGAGGGGTGCTGGAAGAAACTCCTGCGTCGGCGATGCGTCCAGCCCCCCTGATCCGACCTCGCTTGGCGAGGCCACTGCCCGGGGGCGAGCCACGGGTCTCGCTCCGTCCTTCGGACCCCACAAGGGGAGAAGGGAAGAGCCTGATCAGCGCAAAGACCAGCGCGGCGCCTGAGAACTGCAGGAACTGCACCTCGGATACCGGGTGGTTGGCAAGCAGTGTCTTGCCGACCAAAGCGTTGGTCGCCCAGAGCGCCACGGCGCCGAAGGCAAAGGCCAGCGCCGCCGAGGGAGCAGCGCTGGAACGGTCCTTCCGCCTGTCGGCGGCGACCGGGCCCAGGCTCAGCGAAGCTGAAGGCGGCTGGCGACCGGCCGGATCGTCAGCCATTACCACGATTCCCTGGCTCCGCCGGAGACCGGATCGACAGCCGGCTTCGGCACGGGATGTTCTTCCGCATGACGGCGATAGGCCGGCAGCTGGTTGGTCCAGACGTCCTCGGCCAGTTCGTTCACCCAGCCGCGGTCCTGGTCGTTATCGGCGGCGAGGTAGAACATGCGGTTGTCGTCGACGTAAGGCTTCGCCACCGAACGCTGGTTGAGCACCAGGGTGACGCGCGAGCCGAGCTGGATCGGCGCGGTGCGATGGAGCACGCCGAGGAACTGGCCGAGCGTGGCGTAATTCATCTTGTGGTCGATGCGCATGACCTTGTTGCGCGGCAGGTCGCCACCGGTTTCGAGGATGGCGCGCCCGGTCTCGGAATCGTCGCAATAGATTTCAAGATGGCCGCCGATCAGAGGATCGCTGATCGAGAGCGGAATGAGTTCCGTCACCGGAACGCCATCGCAGTGCCATTCGACGGCGCCGTCCTTGGGGTTCATGAAGGTGACCGTCGAGCCGACGATAGACAGCGGATAGGGTTCGAGCTTGGTGCCCATCATGTCGGACAGCCGTTCCAGCCGCAGCTTGTCGTTCAGTAGTTCCTTGATCTCCGGAATGTAGCGGTCGGCGCCGGTGATGAAGGTGAGGTCGAGATGCTTGTGCACGGCATGACTGGCCTTGAGCTTGAGCGCCGCCTCCTCGATCGCGGCGAGCAGTTGCGGGTCGTAGCCGTGAAGATACTGGGCGACGCCGAAGCTCGACACTTTCCACGCCGTATCATGACCGATGATGGCTTCACGGCTCATCGCATAGCGCAGTTCGGGGATTGTATGGGCGTTCATTCTACTTCTCCAAGGTGGGGGCAACACTTGGTAAACAGTCGATTGAGCACCCTCCCCTGTAAATTTAGGAATGCTGGTGCTACTTTAAGCATAGCTAAAGGTCGAACCCCGTGCGTCTGCTCAGCCAGGTCAACTTAAACTCGCTGAAAATCGTGGAGAGCGCTGCCAGGCACCGCAACTTCACGCGTGCGGGCGAAGAGCAGTTCATCACCGCCTCCGCCGTCAGCCAGCGGGTGAAGAGCCTGGAGGACCAGCTGCGCTTCAAGATCTTCGAGCGCGGCGGCAACGCGGTGTCGCTGACGCCGGAAGGCGAGACCTATGTGGCGCGCGTGCGCGAGGCGCTGGAGCGGATCGTGGCGGCCAGCATGGAGGCGACCGGCCAGTCCCAGGCGCATGTGCTGAAGATCTGCGTTTTGCCGACCTTCGCGGCGCGCTGGCTGTTTCCGCGGCTTTCCACCTTCCAGCGGCAGTATCCGGATATCGAGATGCGGGTCTCGACTTCCTATGCCACGCATGAATTCGCGACCTCCGAATACGATCTCGAGATCCGCTATGGCGATGGCAACTTCCCCGGCCTCAACGCCGCGCTGCTGTTCAAGGAGGACCTGACGCCGGTGTGCAGCCGCAAGCTGTTCCGCGAGGTCCTGGGCGACAAGCCGCTGTCCAAGGTGACGCCGGAGGACCTCAGGCACTTCACCCTGCTCCACTCCGACACCTGCACCCAGAACTGGCAGTCGTGGCTGGGTTTTGCCGGCGCGAGTTTCGTGCTTGGCGAGACCAAGAGCATCTATTTCGATTCGTGCATGATGTCCTACGAGGCGGCCAATGCCGGCATGGGCTTTGCCGTTGCCAACCGCGCCTATATGGCAAGCGACATCCGAGCCGAGCGACTGGTGGCCCCCTTCGCGGTCCACCATCCCAACACCGCCGGCTGGTATTTCGTCAGCCCCATCAAGGCGCTCGGGGCTCGCAAGGTGGAGCTGTTCAAGCAGTGGATCATGGCCGAAGCGGCGCTGACGCAGCGCCAGCTGGACCTGGAGATCGCCAACGTGCCGCTGGCGCGCGCCGCGATGGCGTGAGGCGGCGGCGCAAGCGACGCAAACCGTCACCCCTTCTCCGATCCTTGAAGGCCGACGAAGCGTTTAGACGAATACCTGTAGCCGGCTAGCGCGATCGCCCCATGACGCGGCGGAGAGACTCAGCTATCTTTGATCCTGCGGCGGGCCTGATTTTCCCGCTTGGCCGGCGCTTTCCAGCTTCCTCCCAAGCAGCGCCGGCCTTCTTCTGTGGCAGCGCCGCTTCGTCTCCCGACCAACATCGTCCGCTCTCATTGCTTCGGCGGCGTGCCGGGCTGGTCGCCGCCGGTGGTTGATTGCGGCACCGGGTTCTTGTCGACCTGCGGGTTTTTGTCGACGGTGTCGCTTGGCGCCTTGGTGGGCTGCACGCTGTTGTCGCAGGCGGCGAGCGCGAGCCCTGCCGCGACAGCCAGCAGCACAGGAAGCTTCTTCATGACGACCTCCTCTCGTTCGCCCCTTTCTTCGAGGCAAACGAGGCGGCGGCGGTTTGGTTGCGCCGTCCGGCGGGAACCAACGCGCCTGTCTCCGGTTGAACCTCGATAACTCACGAGGAGATGTCATGATCCGTCTGCTGCTCGTCGGCCTGTTCGGCTATACCGCCTATCGCGTCACGATGAGGATCATCGAAGAGGCGTCCGGCGATCTCGCGCCGCCGGACGGTCGGCGGTCGCTGCGGCGCCAGTCCGCGGCGATGGGTGTCGAGCCGAAAAGGTAGATTGGCCAATCTCCACCCCTTGTGGGCTCCTTGTGGGGAAGATGGCCGGCAGGCCAGAGCGCTGTATTGCGAACAAAGCGGAAACGATGCTTGATGGGCGATGAACATCGCCGCCCGTGATTCGTCCTTCGAAACTCCTGCCTATCTTGCCCGGCTCAACGACGAGCAGCGGCTGGCGGTGGTGCATGGCGACGGCAAGGTGGCCGCGCCGCTGCTGGTGATCGCCGGCGCCGGCTCCGGCAAGACCAGCACGCTGGCGCATCGCGTGGCGCACCTCATCGTCAAGGGCGCCGATCCGCGCCGCATCCTTTTGATGACGTTTTCGCGCCGCGCCGCGGTTGAAATGGCCAAGCGTGTCGAGCGCATCACCGGCGAGGTGCTGGGCCGCGATGCCGCGATCATCGCCGATGCACTCTCCTGGGCCGGTACTTTCCACGGTATCGGCGCCAGACTCTTGCGCGACTATGCCGAGCAGATCGGCCTCGATCCGGCTTTCACCATCCACGACCGCGAGGATTCGGCCGACCTGATGAACCTTGCCCGGCACGAGCTCGGTTTCTCCAAGACCGAAAGCCGCTTTCCGACCAAAGCCACCTGCCTGCAGATCTATTCGCGAGCGGTGAACGCGCAGGCGCCGCTTGGCGAAGTGCTGGGCGCGGCCTTTCCCTGGTGCTCAGGATGGGCGGAACAGCTGAAAGAGCTGTTCGCGGCTTATGTCGAGGCCAAGCAGGCGCAGAACGTGCTCGATTACGACGACCTTTTGCTCTACTGGGCGCAGATGGCGGCCGAGCCGGAGATCGCCGCTCACCTTGGCTCCCGCTTCGACCATGTGCTGGTCGACGAATACCAGGACACCAACCGGCTGCAGGCCTCTATTCTGTTGGCGCTGAAGCCGGACGGCGCGGGCTTGACCGTGGTGGGCGATGACGCACAGTCGATCTATTCCTTCCGCGCCGCGGAAGTGCGCAACATCCTCGATTTCCCAAAACAGTTCGCGCAAGGCGCCGAGATCGTCATGCTGGAGCGCAATTACCGCTCGACCGAGCCGGTCCTGGCCGCCGCCAACAAGGTGATCGGCGAGGCAAGCGAGCGTTTCACCAAGAACCTCTGGACCGAACGCCGGTCGTCGCACAAGCCGCAACTGGTGAGCGTGCGCGACGAGGCTGAACAGGCCAATTATGTCTGCCAGGCGATCCTTGCCGAGCGCGAGGCTGGCACGGCGCTCAAGGCGCAAGCGGTGCTCTTCCGCGCCTCGCATCACAGCGGGCCGCTGGAGGTGGAACTCACGCGGCGCAACATCCCCTTCGTCAAATTCGGAGGGCTGAAATTCCTCGACGCGGCGCACGTGAAAGACATGCTGGCGATGCTGCGCTTTGCCGAGAACCCGCGCGACAGGGTCGCCGGCTTCCGGGTGCTGCAGTTGATGCCCGGCATCGGTCCTTCGGCCGCCTCACAGATCGTCGAGGCGATGGCGACGTCGCTCGACGAAACGCTGGGCCTTGCCCGCTTCCGGCCGCCGCAGCGCGCGGCCGAAGACTGGCCGGTCTTCCTCGACATCTACGGCGGGCTGCGCGCCGGCGCCAAATGGCCGGCCGACCTCGAGCGGGTGAGGCTCTGGTACGAGCCGCATCTGGAGCGTATCCACGAGGACGCGATCACGCGCCGGGCCGACCTGTTGCAGCTCGAGCAGATCGCATCGGGATATCCCTCGCGCGAGCGTTTCCTGACCGAGCTGACGCTCGACCCTCCAGACGCCACCAGCGACCAGGCCGGCCCGCCGCATCGCGACGAGGATTACCTGATCCTGTCGACGATCCATTCGGCCAAGGGGCAGGAATGGAAGAACGTCTTCGTGCTCAACACGGTCGACGGCTGCATCCCGGCCGATCTCGGCGTCGGCACCAAGGAGGATATCGAGGAGGAGCGCCGGCTGCTCTATGTGGCGATGACGCGCGCCAAGGACAGCCTGCACCTGGTGGTGCCGCAGCGCTTTTATCCGCACAACCAGCCGGCGCGCGGCGACCGCCACGTCTATGCCTCGCGCACCCGCTTCATCCCGGCCTCGATGCTTCCGGCTTTCGAACAGTCATCCTGGGCGAGCGCGGCGATCACGGACGACCCGCGCCAAAAGCCGGGCGTCAAGGTCGATCTCGGCGCGCGCATGCGCGGCATGTGGAAATAGGCGCCTACCCAAAGGCGGGACGACGCTCACGCTATGGCGGCTTCGCCGCCTGAGATCAGCCGGCCAGGCGGCCGACATAGCTCCTGACGAAACCCGCTTGAGACGGCTCTCGGGCGGGTTTTCTCGTTCAAGACGGCCTTCCCGCATGCAAACCGCTGCCTCGGCCGGATGCCGCGAAACTTTTCCGGCGCTGCATGAAATAGCGCATAGAACGGAGCGCTGCGTGAAACAGCGCACAGAACAGTTCGTAGCGTGAAACAGTGCACAGAATATTCGCGGTCCTCATGCAGTTTGCGCACGTGGGCAGGGGGGAGCGCATGTCTCTCGATCACCACGGATGCAAGCCGGCGGAGCCTGGCGGGACGGCCGGCGCCACGCCGCCGGCACAGGCCGCAGCTCAACCCCAACCACCGGTGAGGGCGCTCCGTTTCCTGCCGCGCGGGTTCGTTCAGTGGAACGTGCCGGCGACCTCGCCGGATAGCCTGCTGCGCGGGCTTTCGAAGCTCACCTGGTCGCGTCCGTTCGACTTCGCCTTGTAGAGATGCCGGTCCGCGACCTGAAACATGTGGTGATAGGTGGTGGGCCCGCTGAAGGCGACGCCGCCGATGCTGACCGAAAGCGGGCACGGCTGCCCGCCCGGCGCGAACTCGGCCTCGCGGATACGCAGTCTGATCGACTCGGCGACCAGGAAGGAGCGCGTCGCGTCGGCGCCCGGAAGGAAGACCGCGAATTCCTCGCCGCCGATGCGTCCGACGATGTCGGCGCCGTGGAGCTGGCTCCGGATCGTGCTCGCGATCAGCTTCAGCGCCTGGTCGCCGCAATCGTGGCCGAGCCGGTCGTTGATCGACTTGAAATGGTCGGCATCGACGATCAGCAGCGCGCCGGCATCTGCGACCGCATGGCTTCGGGCCTTGTCGAGATAGGCCTCGACCAGCATCGAGAAAGCGCCGCGGTTGAAGACCGCCGTCAGGCTGTCGGTCGCGGCAATGATGCTGAGCTCCTTCTGAGCGATGGCCAGCTGGCGCATCTTCCACATCAGGAAGAACAGGAAGGAGCCGCCAAGGATGAGCGGCAGGAACAGGTCGGTGAGCTTGGCCCAGAGCAGCGCTTCGGGTGACAGCGAGGGAAAGTTGAAGGAATCGACAAAGAAGGCCGCGGCAATGAAGAATGCCGTGCCGGTGACGGTGACCAGCGCGACCCTGCCCCAACTGGTGGGGGACAAATCGATGCGCATGGCATTGCTCCCACTACAACTGCCTTATTGTGGAGCGCGAGCGCAAAAGAAGTCCTAATATATTAGCTTCAATGGGAATGTGGTTAACCAGGCGTCGAGCACGGCGCACTCGATACCAGCTTGAAGAAGGCCCGCCGACGCAGCGGCGGGCTTTGCGATTGGCCGGAGGCTCTCGTCAGCGCGCCGTCAACGACGTGAAATCATCAGGCAGAGCGCCCTCAGATCACGATCATAGGTGCCTTCACTGCTGAGCACATCGACGCAGCGCTTCTTCATCCGCGACAACTGGCTGCTCGACATTTGGGCGACGACGGAAGACAGGTTCGTCGTTCCCGGCGGCGTCGCGCCGACGGTTCCGGGAACGGTGGCGCCAGCGCCGATGCCGACGCCAACGCCGCTCGTGCCGCCCGTCGTCACGTTGAGGGCGCTATTGGTGCCGTTGCCCACCGTCGCATCGGCTGCAGCCCCGCTTGTCCCGCCGATGGATGCCGTAGCCGTGGAACTGCTGCCGCCGATGTTGGCGGTTCCGGTGCCGCCGCCTGCGCCGCCGATCGAAACGTTGGCGCTGGTGCTGCTGCCGCCGAAGGATGCATTTGCGTCAGCCCCATTTGGGCCGCCCGCATTGGCGTCGGCCCTGTTGCCGCCTACGGATACGCCGCCGACGCCACCGAGCCCGACGCTCTGGGCGTTCGCAGGCATGGCAAGAGCAACGATGATTGCACCACTCGCCAATGTGCTGGCGAATCTCTTTACGATACTGGCCATGACACTCTCCATGTGGTTTGTATTTCCGTCTTGCATTGCGCTTTTCTAGCGCGCGTAGCTTTTGAAACAGAAATACGCTGAGAATGCCCTTCTGGTTTCTTTAGCCATTGCGAATATGGCTAATCGTAGTTTTCAATCACGATACTTCCGTTTTAAAAATATAGATGAAATTGATGTGTTTTTTAGTTTTTCGGAATTGGCAACCGAAATCCCTGAAAGCTTCAGGCGTAGGCGCGGCCTTCCTCGGAGCGCTGGAACTGCATCAGGTCAAGCGACACAGATGGCCTGCTGAGCACGGTGAGGCACATATGCGCCTGGCCGCGGTGGTGGGTCTGGTGATTGAAAAGGTGGCTGAGCGCCGGCGCCAGCCGCTGCGAAACGGTGCGCATGTCGGTGGTCATATAGGAAAAACGCCCGGTGAGCGCCTTATCGGTCATGCCGCCCATCCAGTCGACGATCCTCCTGTCCTCGGCCTCGCGTGCCAGGCGCAAGCCTGGGAAGGCGCGATAGAGGATCGTCGCAAGGTTTGAGGGCGCGTCCCCCTCGCCCGTAAAGCGCTTCATCCAGACGCGGTCGGTGACGAGCAGGTGATTGAGCGTGCCCAGCATCGAGCCGAAGAAAGCGCCGACCTCGCGGGAGAGTTCCTCTTCGCTGAGGTCGGCGGCGGCATCATAGATGCGCGTGTTGGCCCATTGATTGTAGGCCGCAAACATCATGAAATGCTGTTTCATTCTTCCATCCGGCTCGCAACGAATCCCGGCTCTTCGTAACCCGCAGGAACCGCAATGACCATTCTGTTCTACGATCTCGTCGGCCACGACGCAAAACGCCCCTTCAGTCCGCATTGCTGGAAGACGAAGATGGCGCTGGCCCATAAAGGGCTCGATGCCACCAACATGCCGACGCGCTTCCTGGAAGTCCCCAAGGTGGAAGGCGGCGTGTCGAAGACGGTGCCGGTGATCCGCGACGGCGAGCGCGTGGTGGCCGATTCCTTCGCCATCGCGCTTTATCTCGACGAAGCCTACCCCGAGCGGCCGACGCTGTTCGGCGGCGAAGGCGGCAAGGCGACGGCGCGCTTCGTCGAACGCTGGTCGCAGCTCACCATCCATCCTTACATCGCAACGGTGGCGCTCACCGACCTCAACGCCATGCAGGATGAGACGAACGCCGCCTATTTTCGCGAGAATCGCGAGCAGCGCTACGGCAAGCGGCTCGAAGAGGTAGTGGCCGGCCGCGACGCGGGGCTTGCCGGCTTTCGTGCTTCGCTCGAGCCGCTGCGCTCGATGCTGGCCTACCAGCCCTTCATCGGCGGGACATCGCCGCTGTTTGCCGATTACATCGTGTTCGGGGCGCTGCAATGGGCGCGCGTCGCCTCGGCCTACCAGTTGCTCGAGACGGGCGACAGCGTTGCCGAATGGTTCGAACGCTGCCTCGACCTGCATGGCGGAATCGGGCGCGAAGTTGCGGCCGCGGCAGCCTGATCTCCCCACTTGAGGGGGAGATGTCGCCGAAGGCGACAGAGGGGGTCGCCTCAACTGCCGCGACGCTATGTGGCGGCGAAAGAAGAGGTCGGCGCTTCACGCGGTGCCCCCTTCTGGCCTGCCGGCCATCTCCCCCTCAAGGGCCCCTCAAGGGGGGAGATTTCCCGTTTCATCCTTCTCGACCAGCCTGACGCAGATCGGATCGCCCTCTTCCATGCGGGCGCATTGCCACTCCGGGCCGAAGCCGAAATTCTGCTGTCCGGTTTGTGGAAAGAACAGCAGGACGAAGACGATCACGGCAAGAACCACGGCCATGAAGAGAATGCCGGCGATATCGTCGCGTCTGAGGTAGAGCCGGTTCATCGCCTCCTGCTCCGCTGCCACGGCGCTCCGGGCTGCACGCGAAGCGCGCTCTCAGCCGTCTAATTATCCCGCAAACAGCCGGCCTTGACCAGAAGCCGCCTCCCCTTGGCAAGCCGCCAAGCGGCTTGTATAGAGCCCGCCACTCCAATTTCCATTCCCAAAACAAGGACGACCCAATGGCGATCGAACGCACCTTCTCCATGATCAAGCCGGATGCCACCAAGCGCAATCTGACCGGCGCCATCACCAAGATGCTGGAAGAGGCGGGCCTCAGCGTCGTCGCGTCGCGTCGCGTGTGGATGAGCCGCCGCGAGGCCGAAGGCTTCTACGCCGTCCACAAGGATCGTCCCTTCTTCGGCGAGCTGGTCGAGTTCATGTCGTCGGGCCCGACCGTCGTGCAGGTGCTGGAGGGCGAGAACGCCATCGCCAAGAACCGCGAAGTGATGGGCGCCACCAACCCGGCCAATGCCGCCGAGGGCACCATCCGCAAAGTGCATGCGCTGTCAATCGGCGAAAATTCGGTGCACGGCTCGGACGCGCCGGAGACCGCCGCGCAGGAGATCAGGTACTGGTTCTCCGACACCGAGATCGTCGGCTGAGACGCTCCGGTCTTGACAACGAAGGCGGCTCTCGGGCCGCCTTTTTTTGTTGGAGCGGGCTGCAACGGCGCATTGTACGCGGCAGCGCCGAGCCTCCGAGGTGGCGATTGAAGCCATGAAGCTCCTTTCCGCCGGCATTTTCGACGAAGATTCGATGGGCCGTCGCCTTTGCCACTGCTGGCCGAGCGATCCAGCTTTAGTCCCTGTCGCCGTAGCGGATGACCTCGACCTTCTCCTTGGTGATCAGGCAGCTGCTGGTCAGCGCCTTGATCTGAGGGATCAGCGCATCGATCTTCTCGGGTGCGTCGACGATCTCGACGACGATGGGCAGGTCCTGCGATAGCCGCAGGATCTTGGCAGTGTGGAGCACGCTCGATCGGCCGAAGCCGAGCGGTCCCCTGAGCACGGTCGCGCCCGCCATGCCGGTCTCGCGTGCCTTGATGACGATCGCCTCATGCAGCGGCGTGCCGTCGGCCGCCCTGTCGTCCTCGCCGAAGAATATCCTGAGCGGCACGCATTGGCTGGGAAGCTCCATGTTCTCCTCCCTGATCACCTGGTGACAGGCAAGCGATTGAACCTGGCCGCCATGACATAGCCGAGCCAGGCCGAAGCAAGCGACAGCACCACCACACTGACAAGATAGGTCGCGGCAAGGCCGAGGTCGCCCTCGAGAAGCAGGATGAAGGTGTCGAGGCTCATCGACGAAAAGGTGGTGAGACCGCCGCAGAAGCCGCCGGTCACGAACTGGCGGCCGGCCGGGCCGACCATCAGGCGTCCATCCGGCCGGGTCAGCGTGGAAAAGAACATGATGACCCAGGAGCCGACGACGTTGACGAAAGCCGTTGCAAGCAGCGCGCTCCAGCCCAGCAGCGAGACGACGACAAAGCCGCACAGGAAGCGCGCCAGCGAACCGATGGCCGCGCCGCAGCCGACCGCCAGATAAAGCCGCATGGCTGTCTGTCTATCGTTTCCAAACATGGGCCCTACCCTGCCATCCGCATGACGGTCCAGAAGCCAAAGGCAACCGCAAGCACGCAGAGCGCCGCCGAGGCGACGATGTTGAAAGCGGCGAGCCGCCGCTCGCCGTCGAGCGCGAGGTTGAGCGTCTGTAGGCAGAAGGACGAAACCGTGGTGTAGCCGCCGAAGAGACCGACCACGATCAAGTCGCGCACGAGCTCGGCGGAAAAGATGCCGCCGACCGAGCGCGCCGCGCCGGCAAAGGCGCCTATGGCTAAAGCGCCGGAGACGTTGACCACCAGCGTGCCCCAGGGAAACGTCTCGCCGACGCTGCGGCCGACAAGGCCCGACAGGAAGAAGCGGGAAATACCGCCGAGGAAGCCGCCGATCAGGACCAGGGCGCAGGCCGCAAGGCTCATCGCTTCATTGCCTTTCCACAAAGCGATTTCCTCGCGGGAATCGCGCCATCAAGACAGGCATGTGCGAGCGGAAAAAACAAATCCTGCCGCGCGAAAGCACGCCTGGCAGGAGTCATCAGCCCAGATACGAAAAGCTCGGGCGGTTTCGGGGGAACCCCATCCCCATTTGAGGAGGGAAACTAGGTGGTCGCGGCGTCGCGGTCAATTGGGGCCACTATGGTTGCGCCGCGTTCCTTCGCACCCCCTCTGTCCTGCCGGACATCTCCTCCACAAACGTCGAAGGATTGCGCTGCCAACGAAGCTGCCAATCTCTCCAAGTGGAGGAAATGGCCGGCAGGACAGAGGAGGCGCTGTCCCGCCGGCGGAGATCTAGCGAACCAAGCTAGGCTACGACGTGACCTTCTTCAGCACGATGGTCTGCGGCTTACCGTCCAGCGGATCGACCTGGCGGCTAGTGTCGGTGACGAAGATCAGCCGGTCATCGACAGTTATGCGGGCCTGCAGCGCGTAGGTCCTGCCGGGCTGGATCGCCTTGGGATCGAAGCCGATCTCGAATTTGATCGGCACCTGGCCGGCCAGTACGATCTTGCGCTGGCCAAGGATCGTCGCCGGCGCGTCGGCCGGCGAGACGTCGGCGAGCTCGACCGAAAGCACGGCATTGGGCGGCAGCGCGATATGCTCGCGATAGGTCACCTCGCCGGCAATCGTCTTTTCGGCGGTGGTGAACTCCGGCACGGCAAGCACGCCGACCACCAGCGGCACCAGGCCGAAGATGAAGAATTCCGCAATGCTGTCCAGCATGAGATTGCTCCGCCCAGCAAATCAAACCGATTTGGAAGGTCGGGAAGGATTGCGGTCAATCAATGACTTCGGCCAAAGTTTACCGGTCCGGCGTCTTCCAGCGGCCGGCGGCCTGGTCGTCGGCTTCCTTGGCCTCGACCCAGCCGCCTTCGGAGCCGTCGGCACGGTGCTCCTTCTTCCAGAAGGGCGCGCGCGACTTCAGGTAATCCATCAGGAAATTCGCCGCCTCGAATGCCGCCTGGCGATGCGCGGAGGCGGCGACCACCAGCACGATGTTTTCGCCCGGCGTGATTTTTCCATGGCGATGGATGACGGTAAGGCCCTGCAGCGGCCAACGCTCGATGGCCTCAGCGGCGATGCGGCCGATCTCGGCCTCGGCCATGCCGGGATAGTGCTCGAGTTCGAGCGCCGCGAGCGCGCCTTTTTCGTCGCGGCAGAGGCCGGAGAAGGTGACCACGGCGCCGATGTCGGCGCGGCCCTCGGTCAGCGCGGCAATCTCGGCGGCGACGTCGAAATCCTCGCGCTGGACGCGGATGGCCGGCACGATCGTGCTTGCCATCTCAGCCCCCGGTCATCGGCGGAAACAGCGCGATCTCACGCGCGCCCGCGATTTTCTCGCGGTGGCCGACATGTTCCTGGTTGATGGCGACGCGGATGACGTCCGGATATTGCAGCGCGTTTTCGTATTCCTCGCCGCGCGACTTCAGCCAGCGCAACAGGTCGGCGACGGTCTCGACGCCGGCCGGCAGCTCGACATGCTCTTCCGGCTTGCCGATCCGCTCGCGCACCCAGGCGAAATAGATAAGTTTTGTCGACATTCGCCTGCCCCTCACTCGTCCATGATGTGCTTCAGTCCGGCGCGGAAATAATCGTAGCCGGTGTAGAGCGTGACAAGTGCCGCGATCCACAAGAGCACCAGGCCTATCTGGGTGGTCAGCGGGAAGATCTTGTCGCCGGCCGGGCCGACGAGCAGGAAGGCGATGGCGACCATCTGGATGGTCGTCTTCCATTTGGCAAGCTGCGTCACCGGCACCGACACTTTCAGCGCCGCCAGATATTCGCGCAGGCCCGAGACCAGGATCTCGCGGCACAGGATGATGATCGCCGCCCATAGCGACCAGCCGGCAATGCCGGCATGCCGGTCGGTGTCGGCGGCGAGCAAGAGCAGGCAGGTGGCGACCAGGAGCTTGTCGGCGATCGGATCCAGCATCTTGCCGATGTTGGAGGTCTGCTGCCAGGCGCGCGCGAAATAGCCGTCGAAATAGTCGGTGATGGAGGCGAGCAGGAAGATGGCCAGCGCCGACCAGCGGGCGAAGTCGGAGGACTTCAGATGGCCTTCGAGAAAAAAGCATAGCACCACCAGCGGCACCGCGATGATGCGGGCGTAGGTGAGGATGTTCGGCAGGTTGAAAGCGCGCTGGGCCATAACTGATCGGGATCTCTCTCCGCCTGCCTACTCAAATCAGAAGCCAATGTGGGGGGTCAACAGGCGAGATTCGATTGGTCAACCCAAAATAGGCGCAAGAATGGTCAGCTGTCATGAAAATGGTTGTAGACCAGCTTGGCCACGTGCTCGGAAATGCCGTCGACCTTGACCAGGTCCTCGACGGCGGCGCGGCTGACCGCCTTGGCGGTGCCGAAATGGTGAAGCAGCGCCCGCTTGCGGCCTGGCCCGATGCCGGCGATCTCGTCGAGCGGGCTCTTCACCATCTCCTTCTTGCGGCGGGCGCGGTGCGAGCCGATGGCGAAGCGATGCACCTCGTCGCGCAGGCGCTGGACGAAATAGAGCACCGGGTCGCGCACCGGCAGCGTGAAAGAGTCCCTGCCCTTGACGAAGAAGCGCTCGCGCCCGGCGTCGCGGTCCTGGCCCTTGGCGATGCCGATGGCGACGACCCGGTCCTCAATGCCGAGATCGGACAGGATCTTGCGCACCGCCGTCATCTGGCCCTGGCCGCCGTCGATCAGGATGACGTCCGGCCAGGCCGGGAAGCTGCCGTTTCCGCCGACGAGATCCTCTGCCGCATCGTCCTCGGCTTCCGCTCCCGCCTCACCCGAGGGCTGGACGTCGCCATGCTCCCTGAGCAGCCGCGAGAAGCGGCGCTCCATCACCTCGCGCATCATGCCGAAATCGTCACCGGGCGTGATCTCGGTCGAGCGGATGTTGAATTTGCGGTACTGGTTCTTCACAAAACCTTCCGGCCCGGCGACGACCATGGCGCCGACCGCATTGGTGCCCATGATGTGCGAGTTGTCGAAGACCTCGATGCGCACCGGCGGCCTTGCAAGGCCGAAAGTCTCGGCAAAACCTTGCAGCAGCCGCGCCTGCGTCGAGGTTTCCGCCAGCCTGCGACCGAGCGCCTCACGCGCGTTCTGCAGCGCGTGATCGGTGAGATCCTTCTTCTCGCCGCGCTGCGGCACCGAGATCGCTATCCTGCGCCCGGCACGGGTGGAGAGCGCCTCGGCGAGCAGCTCCTGCTCCTGCACCGCCTGGGAGAGAAGCAGCGTACGCGCCGGCAGCTTGTCGTCATAGAACTGCGCCAGGAAGGATCCCAGCACCTCGGCCGGCTCCAGCGCCGGATCGGCCTTTGGGAAATAGGCGCGGTTGCCCCAGTTCTGGCCGGTGCGGAAGAAGAACACCTGGATGCAGGTCTGGCCGCCTTCCTGGTGGATGGCAAAGACATCCGCCTCCTCCACCGTCTGCGGGTTGATGCCCTGATGCGCCTGTACATGCGACAGCGCCGCGAGGCGATCCCGGTAGATAGCGGCCCGCTCGAAATCGAGCTCTTCGGAGGCTTGCTGCATGGCGGCCGAGATCTCGGTCTTCACCTTCTGGCTGCGGCCGGAGAGAAAATCCTTCGCCTCGGCGACCAGCTCGGCATAGCCCCGATGCGATATCTCGCCGGTGCAGGGGCCGGCGCAGCGCTTGATCTGGTAGAGCAGGCAGGGGCGCGTGCGGTTCTCGTAGAAGGAATCCGTGCAGCTCCTGAGCAGGAAGGCGCGCTGCAGCGAATTGATGGTGCGCCCAACCGCGCCGGCGGAAGCGAAGGGCCCAAAATAGTCGCCCTTGCGCGAGCGCGCGCCGCGATGCTTGTAGATGCCGGGCGAGACATGGTCGCCGGTAAGCAGGATGTAAGGGAACGACTTGTCATCCCGCATCAGCACGTTGAAGCGGGGCCTCAGCCGCTTGATGAGGTTGGCCTCGAGCAGCAGCGCCTCGATCTCGGTGCGGGTGACGACGAATTCCATCGTCGCCGTCTCGCGCACCATGCGGCCGATGCGGGCGGTGTGGAAGCGCCCCTGCGCATAATTGGTGACGCGCTTCTTCAGGCTGCGCGCCTTGCCGACATAGAGCACGTCTCCGGCGGCGTTCATCATCCGGTAGACGCCGGGCTGGTTGGGCAGCCGCTTGACGAAAGTCTGGATCACCTCGGCGCCGACCATGCCGCCGGCGTCGCCGGCATGCGGCGTCCAGTCTATGGCCGTGAAAGCGACGTCGGGACCGGCGCCAACCGCCTCCGGCTCGACGATCTCCTCCGACGCCTCGTCCTCGATATGGAGATCGGGCGGCAAATCATCGGCGGCGCCGATGGGGCTGTGTTTTTGGGCAGGACTCATTCCACCATGCCTGTCACATCGGGCGTCTGCCATGCAAGATGCTGGCCGCCATCGAGCGCGATCATCTGGCCGGTGACGGAGCGCGCTTCCCAAAGATAGCGGATGGTGGCGCCGAATTCCGGCAATTGCGGGCCGCGCTTCAGAATCAGTCCTTCGACCTGCTTGCCGAAATCATCGTCGTCCTGGCGCTTGTTCTTCAGCGTCGGGCCGGGGCCGATGGCGTTGACGCGAATGCGCGGCCCCAGGGCCTGCGCCAGCATCTGGGTCTGCGTCCACAGGGCCGATTTCGACAGCGCGTAAGAGAAATAGCGCGGCGTCGGCCGCCAGACACGCTGGTCGATGACGTTGACGATCAGCCCCTCAACCCCTTCCGGCAAGGCGCGAGCAAAGTTCTGCGCCAGCAGCGCCGGCGTCTTCAGATGAATGGCGAAGTGGCGGTCCCAGGCCTGCCAGTCGAAATCCTCGATCCGGTCGTCGGCGAACAAGGACGCGTTGTTGACGAGCAGCGTGACCGGGCCAAGGGCAGCCTCGGAGCGACCGACGAGATCGCCGACGGCATTCATGTCGGTGAGGTCGGCGACGAGCACGGCGGCACGGCCGCCCTGGTTCCTGATGCGGCCGGCCAGCGCCTCGGCCTCGGCTCCGGAACGATTGGCATGGATGGCCACGGCAAAGCCATGCGCGGCAAGGTCCTCGACGATCGCCTTGCCGATCCTTTTCGCTCCACCCGTCACCAGCACCACGCCAAGGGCTTCTTTCATGTCGTCAATCCTCTACCGGCTTCACGATTCCGGGAAGCCGGCACAATATGACGGGCCAAGCGTTAAATGCCATTTCTACCTGGGGCAGGAATGTGGCGAAGCGGCCCGTACGCACGCTGCCAACCCGGACTGGGGATCTTTCATAATGCAATATATGTCCCCGAACCCCTTGAACCAAGCGGCGTGCAGCGCAACATGACTAGCGTGCTGACATTCGCTGTTGCGAAGATGCAACGTCACCTTTCGGCCTCATTCGTGCCAGGGAATGACCCAAGTTCAGGTTCGCTTCAGCCGTATTTCAGCACGACATTTGGAACCGTTGAACGCCAGGCCCGTTTATCCCCCCGGACGGGCCGGGGGCATTCATGAACATAAAAAGCCTCGTGTCTTGTGGCTTAAGGAGTAAACAACAATGCAAGCTAATCTCAAGTTTGCGCGGCCGCTGGCGGTTGCGCTCGGGCTCTTCGCCCTCGGTGGTACCGCTTATGCCGCGGACGCCGTCACCGAAGAGCCGCCGGCACCGGCCCCGGTCGCCGAACTCCCCGTCGCTTCCTGGGCCGGCCCCTATGCCGGTATCAGCCTCGGCTACGGCTTCAGCGGCCATGCCGACGCCCGCGACGCCGGCGTCAACGTGAAGACCAAGGGCTTCATCGGCGGCGTCTTCGGCGGCTATCAGTGGCAGCAGGACAACTTCGTCTACGGCGCTGAAGCCGATCTCGGCTACAATGGCGTCAAGGGCGATAGCGATGGCATCAACGCCAAGGGCGGCCTCGAAGGCTCGCTGCGCGCTCGCCTCGGCTATGCCGTGACCCCGGAAATTCTGCTCTATGGCACCGGCGGTCTCGCCGCCAAGAACCAGAAGATCACGGATGACATCACCGCCACCGACGAAAGCAAGGCGATGCTCGGCTGGACGGCTGGCGTCGGCACCGACATCAAGATCACGGACAACGTGTTTGGCCGCGTCGAGTACCGTTATACCGACTACGGCGACAAGGACTTTGGCGCCCTCGGCAACGTCAAGTCGAAGGACAACCGCGTCCTCTTCGGCGTCGGTATGAAGTTCTAAGTCGTCCAAGCCACGACACGGAAAAGCCGGGCCGCGCGCCCGGCTTTTTTTGTTTGCCCTTCGACAGCCATCAATCCGGCGCGCGTTCGAGGCTTCAACGACTTGCGGCAATCGAAGGATCTGCCGGAGCCTGCTGGAAATCCTCATGGACCGGAACCGACGGCAGCTGATCGAGCCAACTCGCGCGCGAGCGCATGACGACCTGGGCGTCCGGACGGTAGTCGGCCGGGTCGGTCATGGTCGCGGCGTGAACATGGATCTCGCTGGGCCATCTGTCGGCGCGGAAATAGAGCCTGGTGCCGCAGGACGGGCAGAACCCGCGAAAGGTGTTCGGGCTGCTTTCATAGTGACTGATGACGCCGGCCCAGTTCAGCTGCTCCGGCCTCATGCCCAGGAAAGCGGTGAAGGGAGCGGACGTGGCGCGCTGGCAATCGGCGCAGTGACAGACAAGGTTTCGCGTGAGCTCCCCGGAATAGGTCCAGGTGACCGCGCCGCACATGCAACGTCCCGCCAGAGATGCCATCGCTTCCTCCGCCGACTGCGTGCCCGGGCCGACCCCGCCGACACCGCCGATGTGAAGAAGGATAGACCGCGCGATCTGTTCAGGCTGGCCGCTTTGCGACCTTGGCGGGTTTGACCTTCGGCGGCAATGTTTCGACGAAGGCCAGCGCACGGTCGATCCAGCCGGCGAGATCCGCCTCGGTTGCAGTGCCTTCCGGCGCGACATGGACATAGCCTTCCATGGAACGCCCGCCCATTTCCATCGGCCGCGCATGGGGCCGTGCGGCTGCGGCCGCGTGCCCTTCCTTGCCGACACGCACCAGCAAGCCGCGCTTCGAGGTGCCGATCAGCATATTGCCGTCGATCATGAAACAGGTGCCGCCGAACATTTTCTGTTCCGTGAAAGCGCGCCGGCCAAGGGCCGCGCGCAGGCGCCCGACCATCGGGTCGGGAGTGGTGCTGCTCTTGGTGACTGCCTTCGCCATGCTCAGCCCTCCGCGATTTGCGCGGCATCAGGCAAGCATGGAAGTGGGTCGAGGTTCAAGACCGGCGCGCGAACCGCAAATCTCCGCTCGTGGGGGAGATCAGCAGTGCTTACCCCGGCACGCAGCCCTTCAGCTCAGGAAACTTCTCGTCGAAGCGCGCGGCCCAGCGTGTAAGCCGGCCGCGGCCCTTTTCCCACTGGCCGCCGAAACGCAGCGCAAGATAGCCGAGAGTGGCACGCAGCGCCAGCTGGCCAGCAGTGATCTTCTTGGGCAGTTTCGGCGGGTTGGCGTTGAGGAGGTCGAGCGCGGCGGTGATCTTCGCCCACTGGCGGTCGAGCCAGGGCTGATAGACCATGGCGTCCGGGCGCGTGCGCCGCTCGTAGACCATCGACAGCGCGCAGTCGCAGATGCCGTCGGCCAGCGCCTCCAGCACCTCGGCCTCGAGCCGCTTGTCGGGATTGCGCGGGAACAGCACGTTCTTCGACAGCCGGTTGAGATGCTGGGTGATCGCCCGGCTGTCGTGGATCGTGCGGCCGTCCTCCAGCACCAGCACCGGGATCTTGCCCAGCGGATTGGCCGAGATCAGCTCCGCCGGCTTGTCCTCCGTCTTGACCGGCACGAGGTCGATGGCGATGCCGGCATAGGCGGCGGCCATGCGGACCTTCGAACTATAGGGAGAGGTGGAGGCGTAGAGCAGCTTCGGCATGGATCGGGTTCCTGATTGTCCGCGCGCACTGTTGACCGAATGCTCTTGCCAGAGCAACGGCCAGCGCCGCCAAAACCTACCGCCAGTTGGCCGCACCTTGTTCGAGCGGCGCGTGCCGCCGCTACTTCAGGGACCGCTCCATGATGATGGTTCGCTCGTCGTCGTGGAAGCTGTCCCGGAGCGCGCGGAAGCCAAGTGTGGAATAAAATGGCTCCGCGGTGACCGAGGAAGGCACCGTCAGCACCGTCGCGGCGTTTGCCCGCGCTGCTTCCTCGATCTCCAGCATCAGCCGGCTGCCGACGCCCTGTCCCTGAAATTCAGGATCGACGAACACAGATCGAACCGTTGTTCCGTCCAGGCCCGCGGTACCAACAATCTTGTCGCCGCAAATGGCGACAAAGACTTGGCGCTTCTTGAAAAGTTGCAGCATGGCCGAGGGGCTGAAGCTCTGCACAACGCGGGCGATGATTTCCGGCCCGTAATCCCTGGCGTTGGTTCTGCACAGAGCGGCCATAATGACCCGGCTTACCGCTTCGGCATCGCCCTCGCCTGCCCGGCGAATTCCAAGCCGCAAAGCCATGATCGACCCTTTACCTGACCGACGTGGGCAGCAGACGACACTGCCCGGACCAGAACGCATCGTGACGCTGCGTGCCGGTCGCGCAATAAAAAAGCTCCCGGAGTTTGCCGGGCGGCAAATTTCCGGGAGCTTTCAGGACAGGTCTTTGCCGATCCACTTCGCCCGCTGTCACGCCGAACTGGCGAGAGGGGCGCCTCGACGGCACCCACCCTCGCCTGTTCAGGCTCGCGAGCGAAGTTACGCGATTACTTCTTGGCCGGCGCCTTCTTGGCAGGCGCTGCCTTCTTCACGGCTGCCGTCGACTTGGCGGCTGCTGCTTTCATCGGCGCCTTGGCGGCGGGCTTAGCCGCTGCCTTTGCTGCCGGCTTCTTAGCCGCGGCGGGCTTCGCTGCCGGCTTCTTGGCGGCGGCGGGCTTCGCTGCCGCCTTCGCGGCCGGCTTAGCCGCAGCCTTCGCCGCAGGCTTTACCGCTGCCTTGGCCGGAGCCTTGGCGGCTGCCTTCGGTGCCGCTGCCTTCTTCACTGCAGGTTTCGCGGCAGCCTTAGCTGCCGGCTTCTTTGCCGGCGCTTTCGCCGCCGGCGCCTTGGTTGTCGTCTTTGCCATGCGATGCCCCTTGCGTTTTGCCCAAGGTCGTGAGTGACCCGGCGTGCTCATGCATATCTGACTCGCGGCTATCTAGCCAGCGAAGCAACACAATGAATTTCAGTTATTGAATTTTGGTTACACAAGACGCGTTGACAAGGGCATCAACGAAAAAAACGACAGAATCTTTGCCCGTCGAAGTGAAATTGCGCCATCGAGAATTCCCGATGCTCTCTATCGCCGGATCATCCAGACATCTTGGCGCCGCGTAGAGCGTAGAATGTGAGCTTATTGCTCATAATGGACAACGCACACCAATCCGAGCACCTCATCTTGTCCAGCGGAAAGATTTACAAGTCAAGGCGGAGCAGAACCGAACCGGCGAAGGGGCAAACCTTGCGCGGCAAAAAAAGCGAGCATATAGCTCACATTCAAGGACGGCCGCTCGGGAGCTCGATCAGCTCAGGCTCTCGCTGCAGAAGGCTTGAGGACTCCGCCCTTCCAATGCTCCCTCGCAATTCCGGGCAGAAAACGCGCACTGTCCTGGAATTGCCCTTCGGCCAAATGTGAGTATCTTGTTTATATTCTCGGGAGGCCCGGCAGGATGTCTACTCGCATTGCAAAGCCAGCCCCGCGCATGCGCAAGGCGCCGCGCCAGGCGCGCTCGGTCGCCACCGTCGAGGCGATAATCGAAGCAGGTGCTCGCGTTCTAAGCGAGATCGGCTGGGCGGGCTTCAGCACCAACAAGGTGGCCGAGGCCGCGGGCGTGAGCATCGGGTCGCTCTATCAGTATTTCCCCGACAAGCTTGCGCTGGTCGACGCCATCCGGCGCCGCCACTTCGACCATGTGCTGTCCGTCATTCGCGAAGCAGCGGCCGAGGAGAAGCCGCTCAGGCAATTCGCGCGCGAGCTGGTGCGCGGCATGATCGCCGCGCACAGCATCCACCCGACGCTGCATCAGGTGCTGCTCGACGAGACGCCGGGCGACCGCGGCTCGCGCGCCGCGCATGCCTCGTTCCAGGCCCGCTATCTCGAGCACTATGCGGCGGCCGTCGCGCAATACCGCCGGCGCCTGAAGAATACCGAGACCGTGGCGCGCGTGCTCTCCTCCGCCGTCGAGGGCGTGATCCACAATGCGGCGCGCCGCAACATGCTCGATGCGCCGGAGCTGCAGAAGCAGCTCGGCGAGCTGATCTGCGCCTATCTGTCCGGCCAGGGCGTGCGGGCGTGACGATGGCGAGATCCAGCTGCCGACGCCGTCAGGGCTGATAGCCGAGGCAGATCGCGCCCAGCGCGACGACGGCGCAGGCTCCGACGCGCCGCGGCGTCAACGCCTCGCCGAGGAAGAACCGGCCGATGAAGGCCGCGAAGACGACGCTTGTCTCGCGGATCGCGGTGATCGGCCCGGCCGGCCCCAGCGCGAAGGCGGCGACGACCGCGCCATAGGCCATGAGCGCGAACAGGCCGCCTGCCAGGGCCTTGCGCGTCTCCGGCGCGCGCAGGTCGACGGCCAGCCTGCCGCGCAAGCCGACGAAGGTTGCCGGCAGCAGGATGCCATAGATCAAAAGCACCCAGGCGGTGTAGGCGCCGCTATCGCCTGCGGCTCGCACGCCGATGGCGTCGACGGTCGCGTAAGCCGCGATGATCGCGCCGGTGGCGAGAGCGTAGACGATCGATATCGCCGAGGCTCTGCCCCTCCCGAGCGACAGACCCATGATGCCGCAGGCGACCAGCGCCACGCCGAGGAGCTCCGGCGTGGCCAGCCGCTGGCCGGCGAGCAGGAAGCCGCCAAGCGCCACCAGCAGCGGTACGCTGCCGCGCACGATCGGATAGACCTGTCCCAACTCGCCGTCGCGGTAGGCGGCAACCAGGAACACGCTGTAGCCGACCTGAAGGACGGCCGATAGCACGACGTAGGGCAAGGCAGCCGCGACTGGCAGTGGATGGAAGAGCGCCAGGACAATAGCGGCGGCAGTGCTCGAGAAGCTCATGACCGTGACCGTCCACAGCCTGTCGGCCCCGGTCCGCAGGAAGGCGTTCCAGCCGGCATGCAAAATGGCAGCGAACAGCGCGAGCCCGACGACCGTCGGGTTCATTGCGGTGCTCGCGCGCCGGCGAGGATGGCGGAAGCCGCCTTGCGCGCATTGGCAATGGCAATATCGGCCTCCCCCATCTGGGCCATCAGAGTCGCGCCCTCGATCAGCATCAGCAGTGCCGTGGCGACGCCCTCGGCACAATCCGACGGCATCTCTTCTTCCAGGATGGCGCGCATACGTGCCCGCAAGCCGTTCTTCTGGCGACTGGCTGCCTTGAACACTGGATGATCGGGATCACCGAACTCGGCGATCGCGTGCGCGAACAGGCAGCCGTGGAAATCCGGATCGCGAAACCAGCGCTCGTGCCAGTCCAGGATCGTCGCGATCTTCGCTTCCGCTGTATCCGCCGTCGCGGCCAGCCCGTCGAGCTGGCGTTCGAAACGCGCCGCGCGATGCTCCAGTACCGCGACGATCAGTTCGTCTTTCGCCGGGAAGTGGCGATACATCGTCATCTTGGCGATGTCCGCCTTCGCGATGATGCGGTCGATGCCGGTGGCGTGGAAGCCGTCCCGCTTGAACAGCAAATAAGCGGTATCGACGACATGCTGGCGTTTGGCTGATGAAGGCGTCAATGCTGCCACCCTATGATGAGACAGGTCTGTCTCTTTTAGGATGACCGCTCGGCTCCTGTCAATTGGCGAGGTCGCCAAGCGTCGGTATCATGCAGGTCCAATGCATCATGCATCGCTGACTTGTGAGGTCACGCCTCACACTCTGAGGTACAGAGTAATCTTGCGAAAAAGGAGCATTGCCATGTCGATCCCCCGTGAGCAGGCAACGCTGTCGCTATCCGAAATCTCCGAGGCCGAGCGCCGCATGCGTCAGGCGCTCGACTACGGCCATGCCAGCGCTTTTTCTCATTGTCTGGGGCGTGGTCACCGGAGCGGCCATCGCGCTCACCCAGTTCCTGCCCGGCCAGGCGAATGAGATCTGGCTCGGCGGGGATGCCATAGGCATTGCGGCGTCTGTAGCAATAGCCCGCGATGCTGGCCGACGACAGCTTCGCGCTCGTCGCGACCCTCGGCTGCTCGCCGCGAGGCCGACAGCGCGAAGAGCGGCCCAGCTGCCATCAATGCGGCTTCCGAAAGGCCGAGCTCAGCCTGGGTGACAGCGAGAGGTCAAGCGCGGGCCGACTTTTTACCGAAGCACGCGGCAGCGGCCGTTATAAACCATCCAGCGGTCGAAGCCGGAGACGCAGAACTCGACATTGTCGCCGATCGAGGCGAAGCCCTGGCCTTCCTCGATCAGGTAGAAGATCGAGCGGTCGCGGCCGTCCGACAGGCTGACGGTGGCGCGGCAATAGTGCCGGCCGATCGGCCATCTCTCGCTCGACGGCAGATAGCGATGCTGGCGGATGTTATGGAAATCGGTGATCGCGACATCCGGCAGGTGCGGCACATGATGAACCTGATAGCTGAAGCGATCGGTGATCTTGCTCAGCACCCAGGCCTCGCCGCAGACGCTGCCGTCATCCTCGGTGTAAACGGCAAGATCGGCAGCCTGCGCTGCCTGGGTGAAACCAAGCGACGTGCCAAGCGGCGTCAGAAGCGAAATCAGCGCGGCAAGGGCGGAATGGGCGAAGCGAGTCATGACAGCCTCTCAAGGTCGGTTGCACGCACTGTGCGGATTCGCTTGGCGGCGGTCAAGCGGTTGTGAAGACAATGGTTTCCCAAATCATCGTTCCAGATGCGGACCGGCTGTCAGACGGTTCCCGCCACCAACAGTCCGCCGACGACGGCCAGGTTGATCAGAAAAGCGTTGCGCAGCACCTGCCGCTCCGGCTCCTCGCACTCCCAGAAGCGCAGCAGCATGACGTTCGTCGCCAGCGTGAACACAACAAGCGCGCCGGCGGCGAAAGGCACGGCAAGGCCGAGCGCGAGCATCAAGCCGGCGACGACCTCGAGCGCTGAGCCGGCGGGCAGCATGAGAGCGGGAGCCGGAAACTTCCGGCTCGCCAGATAGTCGCACATCGCCTTGAATTTCAGGAAGTGCTCGATGCCGGCGAAAACGAACACGCCGCCGATGAGAAGCGCGCCCATCGCCTGAACGGTGTCGATGGACATGTCGACCACCTCCAGGCTTCCGGCTCAATCCTTCGGGATGAAAGCGGGGTTGTAGACGACCTCCCAGAGATGATCGTCGGGATCCTGGAAATAGCCGGCATAGCCGCCCCAGAAGGACTTTTGCGCCGGCTTGGCCACGCGCGCGCCGGCCTTGACGGCCTCGGCCATCGCCGCGTCGACCTCGGCCTCGCTCGCCACATTGTGGCCGATGGTGAACTCGGTCGCACTGCGGCCGCTCTGCGGCACGGTAGCGTCGAGGGCGATGCTCGAGCGCTCGAAGATCGCGAATTTCAAGCCGCCGGCAAGCTCGAAGAAGGCGACGGCGCCGTGCTCGAACTCGCGGCCGATGATGCCTTCGGTGGGCAGGCCCAGGCCGTCGCGATAGAATTGAAGCGACGCCTCCAGATCGTCGACGCCAAGGGTGAAAACGGTGATGCGAGCTTTCATTTCTCTCACTCCTTTCTATATTCGTGACCAAATCCGCAACCGGATGCGGCGCAGTGAAGGCGCTGGACGCGCCAAAAGGCTGCATCTGTTTTGCCACGACGAAGGCAGCCGGCATTGAAGATTTCGGCCAAAATGGCCGAAGCCGATCCGTCAGAAGACGCCGAAGCAGATCGGAGAAGATATGGAAGCGGTGCTGGCGCAGACCACCGGCTTCTTTCGGGAACGGCCCGCCCCGCAAGGCCTGGCCGGCGCCTTCTCCGCGGTCTGGGTGCATCGCATGGCGAAGCAGGACGTCCCGCCAATCGTCATCACGCCGGACGCGACCATCGATCTGCAATGGATCGACGGTCGCTTCCGCGTGGCCGGACCGGACAAGGAGCCGCAGATCGAGCGACTTCCCTCCGGGTCGGTGATCATCGGCTTCCGCTTCCGGCCGGGCGCCGCCGCCGGCTGGCTCGGCGTGCCGGCCGGCGAAATCGTCGGCGGGCGGCTGAGCCTCCAAGACTTGTGGGGTAGGCGTGCCCGCGAACTGTCGGATCGCGTCAAGGCAGCGCCCGACCTCGCCGCCATGGTGCGGCAGCTGGAAAATGCCGTCGGCGCGCATACAGAGGGGCGCGATGCGCTCGATCCGCTGATGGGCAGAGCCTTCGAGCTCATTGATGAAGGCCCGCCGCCTGAAACGCCGCTGGTTCCCTTCCTGCAGCGCCACCTGCATATGAGCGAGCGGACGCTGCGCCGACGCTTCGAGGACGCTTTCGGCTATGGTCCGAAGTCCCTCGACCGCATCCTGCGCTTCCACCGCTTCCGGCGCCTGCAACGATGGCATAGCGATGCCTCGACCGCGCTGCTCGCCATCGAGGCCGGCTATGCCGACCAGGCGCATCTGATCCGCGAAAGCCGGCGGCTGACCGGCGTGACACCCTCGGCGCTGGCTTAGCTCAACCTTCGTCTGGCCCCGGTCTTACTCACCGGCCAGCCATTCGACCGTCCAGCGCGACGGCTGTTCGACGGCAAGCGCTCTATGCAAGGCCGGCAGCATCACCCGCAATTCGGCTTCCAGCGTGAAGGGCGGGTTCACCACCACAAGGCCGCTGCCGTCGAGGCTGGGGTCGCTCGAGGCAGGCCGGATCTCGAAGGCGATGTCGAGCAGTTTTGGAATGCCTGTCGCCTTCAGCGCCGCGCGGAAGGCGGCGACCGCCTTGCGATCCTTGATCGGATACCAGAGCGCGTAGATGCCGCCCGGCCAGCGCCGGTGCGCTCGGCGAAGGTTCTCGACGAGACGTTCGAACTCGCCATCCTCCTCGAAGGGCGGATCGACAAGCACGAGCCCGCGCTTTTCCTTCGGCGGCAGATGCGCGCCGAGCGCCAACCAGCCGTCGAGCTCGATCACCCTGGTCTGGAAGTCGCCGGCGAAGACGGCTTTGAGCCGCGCCGCGTCCTCGTGGTGCAACTCGATCGCCGTAAGCCGATCCTGCTTGCGCAGGAGATAGCGCACCATCAGCGGTGAGCCGGGATAGCGGCGGAGACCGCCGTCGGAATTTTCCAAGCGCACCGCTTCCAGATAGGGCTCAAGGAGCGCCGCCGTCCGAGGCTCGAGCGCGGCCTCGAACAGCCGGCCGATGCCGCCCTGCCATTCACCCGTCTTGCCGGCCTCCATCGAGGCGAGATCGTAGCGGCCGATGCCGGCATGGGTGTCGATGACGCGAAAGGCCTTGTCCTTCTGCTTGAGATACTCGACCAGCCGGCTGAGCACGGCGTGCTTGACGACATCGGCGAAATTGCCGGCGTGGTAGGCGTGGCGATAATTCATGCCGCCTTCACCTTTGCGAACCGCCGCGGCCCCAGCGCGGCGGCGGGGGTTGCGAGTTGGGGTTTTGCGGCGGCTTGTTGGCACGCCTAAAGACCAGCGAAAGCACCAGCCCTGCCAAGCCGACGCCCATCAGCGTGTAACCGGCCGGCTGCGCGCGTTCGTCGACCGAGCCGGTACCGGCACGCAAGATCAGGTCGACGGCACGCATGTCGATGCCGTCCGCATCGCCCAGACCGACGGTGAAGACGTAAGCACCCGGCGTGACCGTCTCGATCACGCCGGCCTCGTCGCGAAAGATCTTGTCGGGCAGTTGCGGGCTCACCTGGCGCGGATTGTCGGTGTGGTTGAAGGAGAGCGTCGAGGCGAGCGCCGTGCGGCCGCCGCTTGCCGCCGTCAGCGTCAGCACCGTGCGCTGCTGGGAGGCCACGCGCTCGGCCCGCGCGGTGAGATCGACCAGCACACGGACAGGCGCATCGCGCGCCGCGAGCGGTACGGTCGCCGGCCGGAAGCGGCCGCCCTCGTAGACGCGCCAGGTGCCAATCGCATGGCCGGAGAAATTGCTCATCGCCCAGGGATAGAAGACGCCGATGGCAGCGCCGGCGATGAGGACAAGAATCGAGAGGAAGCGCATTGAGACCCTGGTTACAGTTTCTTGCGGGCGCGACCGCCACTCTTGGCGGCCAGGTCCCGGGCAGCGTCGCGAATCCGCTCCATCTCGTCCAGAAACAACTCCAAGCCAAGCTCGAAAGTCTTGTCGAAACCGCTTGTGCCAAAATAAGCCGCGGCCGCCATGACACTGGGATAGTCGCGCGCCAATTCCTCGTCGCCGACCGTAGTAACCGCCGACGGCCCCTTGGCGTAGCCGGCGGTCTCGTCGAGGATCGCGCCCATCAGGTAATAACCGGCGGCGCGGAACAGACGGGCGCTGAGCTCAGGTCCGAAGCCGCCATCCTCGAACAGGCCGATGATGGCGTTCAGCTTGGCGAGGCAGGGCGGCGAGTTCATGCGATAGACGACGATGAACGGCGCGAAGGCCGGATGCTCCGTCGCCACGCGTCGGAATTCCTGCATGCCGATGCGCGCCCGCTCACGCCAGGGCAGGCTGTCATCGGGGATCACGAGCCCGCTCATCTGGCGATCGACCAGCGCCTCGTAAAGATGCGCCTGCGAAGGGAAGTGATGGTAGATGCTCATCGCCTCGCAGCCGAGCCTGGCAGCGAGCTTGCGCATCGAGAAGCCGGAGAGCCCTTCCCGCTCGATCACCTCAAAGGCCGCGTCTTCGATCATCTCGCGGGACAGTTTTCCGCGGGTTCGGATTTTCTTGCTCGGTGAGTCCATGGCGCCGCTTGACAACTTACACTGTAAGGTCACCTTACACCGTAAGGCTAACAAAGACCAGAGGAGAACACCATGCCTGTCATTCGCAGGATCTCAATCGCGTTCTTGCCTTCGTTCGCCTCGCTGCTCGCCGCCATCGCGTCGTCCAGTCCAACCTGCGCTGCTCCTGTGCTCCCCTTTTTGACGCATCTCAGAGTGGTAGCGATGCCGGGAGGCCATCTCGGCGTGCCGGACAGCACGGCTGCGGAGCCGTCGTCACAGGGGCCGCCTGCGCCGACCAATTCGGAAACGCGCTTCGCACATAGGGCGCACAGGCCCACCAGATATTCCTGTAGCGAGCTAAGATATACTTCGCAATTTTCTGGCGCGAAAGACCGGCCGCAAGAAACGCCAGAGCCCGAGAGACGGCCCCAGATGCGTTCCTTGTCCTTCACCTTGAAGGCTTCCGCCGCTCCCGCTCGAAGAGCTTTGCGTAGCGCGGGAAACCGGACCGGAACCGACCCCTTCTATGACGCGAAAGGTGCGCCTGCCTATGCTTACAGTTAACCAACCGCAAAAGAGTGAGGTTAATGAATCTCTAAATTAGTTGACTATGCTGCGCACAGGTATATCTTTCTATGCGTTGGGTGTGCAATTTGGGCGAGCAGTCCGCGGTGGTGGCAACCATGATCGTGGATCGCGACTTAGGGGCAAAGGGACGCTGAGCGGCAGCAAATAAAGCCGTACGGCAACGACCCCGCTTACTCAGAAAAAACACATCGTTTCTGGCGACTCCGCGCATGCGGAGGGATCGCCATGATTTCACCTGGTCGGGCAGCGCTGTTGTCCCGGCCCGGAACGATCGATGCGTGGGTGTGTGCGAGTATGAGGTCGCCATGGGTAGGGTCATCAAGGTTCTGAAGCTGGATACCAAGCCGGGACGCAGGCGTGCCGATCAAGGACGCGCGCTGGTCGCCGGCGGAGCAGGATTTCTAGGTTCGCATCTGTGCCAAAGGCTGCTTGCCGATGGATATGAAGTCATCGCGCTGGACAATTTCCACACTGGCAAGCGCTACAACCTGTCAGCGATAGCGCGTGACGCGTCTTTCACCTGCATCAGGCACGACATCGTCGAGGAGCTGCCGACGGACCTTGCTGTCGACGAGATCTACAATCTCGCCTGCCCCGCTTCTCCGCCGCATTATCAGGCCGATCCGATCCACACCTTCAAGACCAGCGTGCTCGGCTCGATCAACCTTCTGGAGCTCGCGCGGCGCCACAACGCCAAGATCTTCCAGGCCTCGACTTCGGAGGTCTATGGCGATCCGCTGGTGCATCCGCAGCCCGAAGGTTACTTCGGCAATGTCAACACGCACGGTCCGCGCTCCTGCTACGACGAGGGCAAGCGCTCGGCCGAGACGCTGTTCTTCGATTACTCCCGGACATACGGCATCGATGTCCGCGTCGCGCGCATCTTCAACACCTATGGCCCGCGCATGCGGCCCGACGACGGCCGCGTGGTGTCGAACTTCATCGTCCAGGCGCTGCGCGGCGACGACATCACCGTCTACGGCAGCGGCACGCAGACGCGCTCCTTCTGCTTCGTCGACGACCTGATCGAAGGCTTCGTGCGCCTGATGAATGCCGGCGTGGCCCCCCAGCACCCGGTCAATCTCGGCAACCCCGTCGAATTCACCGTCATGAAAATGGCCGAGCTGGTCATCGACTATACGAATTCACGCTCGTGCATCGTGCACAGGCCGTTGCCGGTCGACGACCCCAGGCAGCGCAAGCCCGATATCTCGTTTGCCAGGCAGCATCTCGGCTGGGAGCCGAAGGTTGCGCTGAGCGAAGGGCTCGCCCATACCACAGCCTATTTCGACGCCGTCCTGGGCGGCCGCCGGTTTATCGCCCCGCGCACGGTCCAGGCATCGACCGTCAGGGAGGCAACGGCATGATGACCCGCCGCCCCGTTCTGGTGACGGGTGGCGCCGGCTTCATCGGCAGCCATGCCTGCAAGCTGCTGTCGGCGGCGGGCTACCTGCCGGTGGTCTACGACAATTTGAGCCGCGGCAACGAGAAAGCCGTCGTCTGGGGGCCGCTGGTCGTCGGCGACATCCGCGACCGCGAAGCGTTGCAACGGGCGATCGACGCTCATAGACCACAGGCGATCATCCATTTCGCCGCCCTTGCCTATGTCGGCGAGTCGGTCAGCGCGCCGGCGGATTACTACGCGACCAATGTCGGCGGCACTATCGCCGTACTGGACGCCGCGCGGGCAAGCGGCATCGACAAGGTGATCTTTTCCTCGAGCTGCGCGACCTATGGCGTGCCGGAAGCATTGCCGGTGAGCGAGGCCTCCTCGCAGAAGCCGATCAGCCCCTATGGCCGCAGCAAGCTGATGGGCGAAGAAATTATCAGGGACTATGCCGCGGCCTATGGAACGAGATACGCGATCCTTCGCTACTTCAACGCCTGCGGCGCCGATCCCGAGGGCGAGCTTGGCGAGTGGCATACGCCCGAAACCCACCTCATTCCGCGGGTGCTGATGGCGGCCTCCGGCATGATCGAGGCGATCGAGGTCTTCGGCGCCGATTACGAGACGGCGGACGGCACATGCGTGCGCGACTACATCCACGTCAGCGACCTCGCCCGCGCGCATCTCATGGCGTTGATGCATCTCGAGGCCGGCGGCGTCAGCCTGTCCGTCAATCTCGGCACCGGCCGAGGCATCTCGATAAAGGAGATCCTCGAGGCCGTCGGCCGCATCACCGGCCGGCCGGTCCCGGTCGCCTACAAACCGCGCCGGCCCGGCGACCCGGCCGGGCTGTTCGCCGATCCCGGCCTCGCAGAACAGCAGTTGGGATTCGTGGCGGAACTTTCCGATATCGACACCATCGTCAGGACGGCAGCGCCCTTCTTCGGGCTGCGGCCGACCTTGAGGCCGAAGCCTTTCACCGCGTCCGCCGCCGTCTCGCGTGCGAAGCGCGCGCCGCGCGGCATGAGCGCCGCGGAAAAACGCCAGCCTGCACGGCTGGCCGTCGTCCCTGTGAGTAATGTGTCGGGGCGTGGGCTCGCTGAGCTGGGTTGAGGGCTTGTCTCAGCGAGCCTCTTAAATTTGATCGCCGGAACAATTTCGGGCGGAAAACTGCTGGAGCAATTCCAGGAAACAGATGCAGCGGTTTTCCGTCCGGAATGGCGTGAGTAAAGAGATAGAGCGGTTCGGCGTTTCCGTGAAACGGCGAGCCGCTCTGGGCATTTTCCTGGACTTGCGCCAGCAGCGACTAACTCTTGGGATCGACCAACTTGCGGGCCTTTTCGAAATCGACGCTCCTGGTATCGCCCGCCTGAATTTTCTTGAGCTCGTCGGCCGAATTGTCCGAAGCGTGCCTGAAGCTGTACCACCGGCCATCCGGATCCCTCCGTTGCT
This sequence comes from Mesorhizobium sp. WSM3860, assembly GCF_002294995.1. Classification (GTDB taxonomy): domain Bacteria; phylum Pseudomonadota; class Alphaproteobacteria; order Rhizobiales; family Rhizobiaceae; genus Mesorhizobium. Next base: position 63,532 of record NZ_NSGF01000010.1, read on the forward strand.
GGACGGTCCCGTTCAGGACGCGATGGCTGAAACAGGTGCGGATGGGCTGTGCCGTATAGGCCTCGGACCGCCAGACGAGCTCCATGCACATCTTGCCATCATTGCTGAGATGCCATGTGCCTTCAGCGAAGGACGTTGAACCAGGCTTGGATGTCCAGGCACGCATGCGCCTGTCCTGGGCGAAATAGGCGGCCCCGTCCTCCCAGTTCCAGGTGCGGTCGGCATAGAACAACTGCAACTCAAACGCCGTCGGCGTGGTGCTTGCTTGTGCCGCTGCCGGGGACCGAGCGCCGGCGGCGTGAGCAACGCCGGACAGCGTCACTCCGCAGAGGAGCAGAAGCATCAGGTCGGCGCGCCGCGCAGACCGACGGCACCTCACGCTCCGCGCTGGTCTGGACGGCAATATTTTTCGAACTGCAGGAATGATGAGCGATAACATGTCGACGACGCCTTTCGATCTGGCGTCACTACCCGGATTGGGTATTCGATCCCAATGCGCAGCTACCGCCCCCACATGATATTAACTGCCGCTCGAGGAATGGTGTCAACCTTCCCGTCGCAGCGAGGCAGGATCGTCCGCGGACGGTAATTGCGGCCGCGCCAAAGCTTGTGGATGAGCAAGCCGCTGGTCTATAGGATCGGCCGCTTATGATGGAGCAGAAACGTTGAACGGGCCGGCGACCACGGAAGGGCTCGCAATCTTGGCGCCTCGCCAAGCTATTGGAAACCGGCAAGGGAGCCGGCGACGTGGAGCGGCCCCCGGCCGTGCGGCCGATTTCGAAATCGAAGCAATTACCCGGAATGCGGCGGTCGGCGCCATTCGGAGAACTGGTTGAAAAGAGCATTCTCGATAATCGTCACCCTGGCGCTGCTGGCATGGCTTGCCGCAGACTCGCGCTGGAAGATGGTAGGCGACGCCTTCGCCAGCATCACGCCCGGCGCCTTCGCTGCGGTGACGCTGGCGCTGTTCGTCACTTATGTGCTGCGCGCGCTGCGGGTCTGCGACGAGTTCCGCGACGAGGTGAACGGCCGCTTCGGCGCCTGCCTGCGCGTCATCCTGATTCACAACGCCATGATCAACGTCGTGCCGTTCCGCGGCGGCGAGACCGCCTTCCCGCTGCTGTTGCGGCAGGTGTTCGGCATCTCGATCGTGCGCGCCGGCGCTTCGCTCCTGTGGTTCAGGCTGCAGGACGCCTTCGTCGTCGGCGTGCTTGCCTGCCTGGTGTGGCCCGGCCTTCACCCGGCGCTCAGGGCCGCAGGCATCGCGGCGCTGGTTGCCGCCGCCTGGTACCTGCCGCGCTGGGCACGCGCGCCGCATGACTGGGCCGGACGCGGCAGCATCGTGTCGAAGCTCGGCAAGCTGCGCGACATCTTCACCGAGGCCACGGGGCGCTCGCGCTACGGCTGGTGGTGGACAGTTGCCAACTGGATGCTGAAGCTTGCCGTGCAGGGATGGCTGCTCGCCATGCTGCTCGGCACCTCCTTTCAGACCGCCTTTCCCGGCGCCGTCGGTGCCGAGGCCGCCGCCATCCTGCCGGTGCAGGGCGTCGCCGGCTTCGGCACCTACGAGGCGGGCGCCGCGGCGGCGCTGCTCTATTCCGGCATCGCCATGAAGGACGGCCTGCAGGCGGCGCTGGCACTGCATCTGTTCATCCTCTGCTCGGCCGTTGCCACCGGTGCGATCGCCTGGCTATTTCCCTCGAAATCGACGCTGCCGGAAAACCCGGCCGCGGGACCCGCAAGGAAATGATCGCCATGGACATGCTTCCCATCCCTCAGTCGGGGCTGCCTGCCGGCGCCGTCATGCCCGAGCACCAGCTTTCCATCGTCATCCCGATGTATAACGAGGCCGACAACGTCGAGCCGCTGATCGTGCGCATCCACCAGGCGATGGAGAATTACAGCCAACCCTGGGAAGTGGTGCTGGTGGACGACGGCAGCACCGACGCCACGCCGAACGAAATTCGCCGCCTGGCGGCCGAATACGGTGCGCATGTGCACGCCGTGGAGCTGGTGCGCAACTTCAAGCAGACGGCGGCCATGCAGGCAGGCCTCGACGCTGCCCGCGGCGATGTCATCGCGACGCTCGACGGCGACCTGCAGAACGATCCGTTCGACATACCGCGCATGGTCTATCGCCTGCTGACCGAGGACCTCGACCTCGTCGCCGGCTGGCGCAAGAACCGCCAGGAGGGTTTCTGGATGCGCCGGCTACCGTCACGGATCGCCAACTCGCTGATCGCGCGCGTCACCGGGGTGCGTCTGAAGGACTATGGCTGCAGCCTCAAAGTGTTCCGCGGCAGCGTCATCCGCAGCGTCAGGCTCTATGGCGAAATGCACCGCTTCATCCCGGCCTGGCTGGCGACGGTGACGACGCCGCGCCGTATCGCCCAGGAAGTGGTCACGCATCACGCCCGCATCCACGGCCAGTCGAAATACGGCATCTCGCGCACTTTCCGCGTGGTGCTCGACCTCGTCTTCATGTTCTTCTTCATGCGCTACCGCACGAGGCCCGGCCATTTCTTCGGCGGCATCGGCATCGTGTTCGGCGTGCTGGGCTCGCTGATCCTCACCTACCTGTTCAGCTTGAAGGTGTTTTTCGGACAGGACATTGGAACGCGCCCGATGTTGTTCACCGGCTTCTTCCTGGTCATCGCCGGCCTGCAGATGGTAACGTCGGGCGTGCTCGCCGAAATGCTGTCGCGCGTCTATCTCGAGGCGAATGTTTCGCTCGCCTATGTGGCGCGCCCGCAGCCCGCGCCTGGCGAAGGCGATGGCTGGCGTTGGCCGAGCCCGCCGGCGCAAGCCAAGAAAGCCCCGAGACGGAAATGATCCCGCCCCTGCCCTCATTCGAGGTCCGCGCATGACCATCCTTGTGACCGGAGCCGCCGGCTTCATCGGCAGCCATGTCTGCCAGCGCCTGCTCGCCCGCGGCGACTCCGTTGTCGGCGTCGACAGCATGAACGCCTACTATGACCCGGCATTGAAGGCGGCACGGCTCGCCAGGCTTTCCGGCCGGAGCGGATTTTCGTTCCTCCAGCTCGACATAGCCGAGCCGGGCGCGCTGGCAGCGAAGCTCGAGGGAACGCTGCTGAGCGGCATCGTGCATCTCGGCGCCCAGGCGGGCGTGCGCTATTCGCTCGAAAATCCGCGCGCCTATATCCACGCCAACATCGCCGGCCATCTCGAGGTGCTGGAGCTCTGCCGTGCATCGCCCGAGATCACGCATCTGGTCTATGCCTCGTCGAGCTCGGTCTATGGCGGCAACACCAAGGTGCCGTTCGTGGAAACCGACCGCGTCGACAATCCGGTGTCGATCTACGCGGCGACCAAGAAGGCGGACGAGCTGATCAGCTCGACCTATTCGCATCTCTTCGGGCTGCCGCAGACCGGCTTGCGCTTCTTCACCGTCTATGGCCCCTGGGGACGACCGGACATGGCGGCCTGGATCTTCACCGAGGCGATGCTCTCCGGCAAGCCGATCCGCGTCTTCAACCATGGCGAGATGTGGCGCGATTTCACCTATGTCGACGACATCGTCGACGGCGTGATCGCGGTTCTCGACAAGCCGCCGGCGGCCGGCGGCGAGCGCCACCGGATCTACAACATCGGCAACAGCCAGCCGGTGCATCTCGGCCGCTTCATCGAGACGCTGGAAGGGCTGCTCGGCGTTGAGGCGATCCGTGAGGATCTTCCCATGCAGCCCGGCGATGTCGAGAAAACCTATGCCGACACAAGCGCGCTGGAGCGCGACATCGGCTTCAAGCCGAAAGTGCCGATCGAGGAAGGACTGGCGAAATTCGTCGACTGGTACCGGCGGGAATGGCGGCCGGACGGCAAGCGGTAAGGCGAAGCGCTGCCACCGATGCCCTGCCCTAACTGCATCCTTCGATAAAAGGGCCGCTGACCCATAGCGAGCCATTGGTATACATGGCGGTTCCGCTGTCGTCGGTGTAGCCATGGGATTGCTCGTCGACGTGCAGCTTGCTGTTGGGCACAGGCTGCCCGTTCACTTTGATGCTCCTGATGAAAAGGTTGCGATCGCCGGGCCGGCCGTCTCCGGCCCGCTGGTCGTTGACATAGCGAATTTCGATCGTCTTTGGATTGAGCCCGCCGCTGAGGTCGATGTGGAACGGTTGCGCCTCGACGGCCGCCTCCGTCAGTTCCGCCACGCGCTGCTCGCCTGTCGAGGCCTTGCTCTCCTTACCCTGGACGGCGATCTCGCCAAGGCGCTTGGCGCCGGCGAAGACGTCGAAGCGAGGCTGACCCTGGTAATCGGTGCCGGCCGCGTCGATCTCCACGCTTGTGGCTGTGCAGTGCCCCGCGTCGTTCTCCGCGGCAGCGACCAGCTCGCTTACGCGCCGCCTCTGCAGCAGTCGATAGCGCATTCATGGGCCCGCCCATCTGACGCATCAGCCGAAAGCGTACAGATCGTCCGTCGAGACTGCCCTGAAATAGGTCACGAATTCCCAGTAATTCTCGATGCGGTCGACGAAAGGCCGCTGCGGCGGCTTAAGGATCTCGGTCTCGAAGTTGTCCAGTCGCTGGGAACCGCCGAGATAGGCAATGATTGCATTGCCAACGAGTGGATCGCCGATGTCGCTATAGTGGATCGGGAAATACGGCTGTCGGGTCTCGAACAGCACGGATCTGATCTTTGCGCGAAACAGATTCAGCTCGCGCAGAAACGCGTTGAAACGGTCTATGTCGAAATGCACCTTCTTTCTGGGGCTGTCGGCTGCGAACGGATCGGTGGCATGGACTATCCATACTCCGGATGCTTCCGCTTCGAGCAGCGAGACGAAGGACGCGATCGGATTCCTGACAAGCCAGAGCTTCTTGACGCTTTCATCTTCCAGCACGGGGAGTATGGCCGCGCGCGTCTGGTCGGGAAATATGTGAAAACCGACGAAGCGAGCCGACGGATCGTCGAAAATGCGCGCGATGAACTGCTCCGGCTCGGCATCTCGCAAATCGACCCGATCGCGCGGCAGATCGATTTTCTCGTGGTAGTCATGGCGCAAGCCGACAAAGCTCGGATTGAAGATTTCGCCGTGCAGGACCATCCCGTCATATTGGTTGAGATGGCGATTGAGCGCTTGAGAGCCGGTTCGTGGTGAAGCGATCAGCACAAAGTTCTGGCAAGACTGCATTCGTACCAGGCCCAATCATGTCATGCCCGAAAAATACACCAATGATCTTTCGGTTCAATTGCGCACCGCTGCAAGAATCGGCAACGGCGAGCGCCGTGAAGCACCCGCCGTCGTGATTGCTCCAGCGCCAGTCGGAGGATCAACCGCCACGCAGGCGCGTTGGGCTGAGACTCGCGATAGTACCCCGTTCCGTTGGACAAGTCGGCAGGAAGCGGCTCGCATCCGCGTATCTCATGGTCGCGACGGAGTTCGTCAGCCCACCGCGCTTGGCGATCCACCCGCGAACCCAGCCGGGATAGTTCTTCATCATGAAATTCGCGGCCACCTGATTGCCCCGCGCGCCGGCGCCATAGGGCAAATGGAAGCCGAACGATGCGTTGCGCGTGACGCACATCTTGCTCTTGGGCATCGACAGATAGAGGGTGCAGGCCGAATCGCACGCGCCATCAAACCGCACGAAGCCGCCACTGCGCCGCATCTTCAAGGCACGGATAGCGTAGTCGATCACATAGCCGCCGCGGTCGCCGCTGATCGTCTTGACGTAGCTCTTGCCGAGATTCATGCGCGGACGCAGCAATTGGTCTGCCGAGCTCGTCGAGATCATCGCGCCCGTCAAGGCGAGCGCAGCGATAAACTTCATTATCGTTTTCATTTGCGCCTCCTGCTATGCCGTGAACGGTTAGCCGGGAGGCGTAAACATTGGTTATGCTGCGTCGATAAACTTGTAACAGTTGCCTGATTGTACAGTCTTTTTAGGAGCCGCTTGATTGCCTTGGTTTATCAAAGGCGCAGAAGGATGATCACTGAAAAGTAAATCCGGCGCGACTAGAAGGCAGGATAGCGAAAGGCGTTGTTAGCCGAATTGGGTTAAGGGAAGCTGCAATGGCCGGAAGCAAGCTGAAGCCGTTGGGGCCGGGTGGTGAACGTCGCCGCATCTGCGTGGCCGCGCAAGCGATCCGCCGCGACGCCGACATTGACGACTCGACGATGCCCGACGAACTTGCCAGGCTCTTCGCTGAAAACGGAGACGACGTCACGCTGTTGTGGGTTGCCGGCCGGGACGTGCCATCCACGGAGGAGGTGGCGGCCCGCCGGGCGGAGTTCGAGGCCGCCTCGGTCAAACTGGAGGTTCTCGACCGGTCCGACCAGCTGCTTCCCTCGCTGGCGACGCCCGAAAGCCGCTCCGCTGCGCTGCTGCATCATCTCGAACGGTCCAGTTACGATCTGGTCTACGCGCCCCTCGAGGGCGGATTGGCGTACTACACGCTGCTGGCGGCAGAAACCGCGGCCACTGCGCTCCCGCCGGTCGTTGTCTTCGCCCACGCTCCGGAGGAGTGGGTGCATGAGGCCGACAAGAGCTTTATGGCAAGCACCGAGGCGATCTCCATCGCCTATATGGAAAAATATTGCGCCGAGACCGCCGACAGGACGATCTGTGCGTCTGCCGCGCTGCGCAAGTGGATGCTGTCGAAAGGCTGGAAGGTCCGCAGGGCGGCAGTGATGCCGATGGTGCCGTTGTCGGCCGGCATCGGGCCGGCCGCCGCGCTGCCGACGCCCGACCGCGGAGACGCGCGCGAGATCGCCGTCTTGTCCGCGGCGCGCTTTCGCTATGGCCCGACGCTGCTTTGCGATGCGCTCGACATCCTCGCGCAATCGGCGCCCGAAGCGCTGACCGTCACCGCGTTCGGTCCATTCGGCAAGATCATGGGCGAGCACAGCGGCGGACTGCTTTTGCGCCGCGCCGAGAAATGGCCGTTCAAATTCAAGCTTTTGCCGGCTGCGGAGCCCAGTGCGAAGCTCGACTATGTCGAGCGCCACGGCGCCCTGGCGGTCATACCCTCGCTCGCCGCGTCGACCGGCGCCGCCGTCGCGACATTGATTGCGGCAGGGCTGCCATTCGTGGCCACCAATGTCGGCGCGAATGCCGAGACATGGGACCCGGAGGCGAGGCAACCTCAATTGGCCGAGCCCGAAGCGGGCCAGTTGGCCCGATCGCTCCTGGCCGCGCTTGACGAGCCGCCACGGCCGCAACGCATCGACCTGCTTGGCCGGTGCAGGCAGGCCTGGCTGGACACGCGCGACACGCCGCCGTCGGCGCGGAGCAAACGCAAGCAGGCCTCGACATCGCCGCTGGTGTCGATCGTCATGGCGCATCGCAACCGGCCACTCTTTCTGAAGCAGGCGATCGCGGCGATCGAGGCACAGACCTATGACCGGCTGGAACTGGTGCTTGTCGATGACGGCAGCGACGAGGATCAGGCGAAGCGACTGCTGGACGCGCTGGAGCCGACGTTCCGTCAACGCGGATGGCGGATTTTGCGCCGGCCGCACAAACACCTTGGCGCCGCGCGAAATGCCGGCGTTCGCGCCGCGCGCGGCGAGCTCATCCTGTTCGTGGACGACGACAATGCGCTTTTTCCGGAAGCCGTCGAGCATTTCGTCCGCGCCATGGCGGCATCCGGCGCCGATATCTGCACTGCCTTCCAACTGATCTTCTATGAGGATTTCGTTCCCGCGGACCGGGCCGACGGATTGATCCAGTATCTGCCGCTCGGCGGCCCCGACGCGCTCGGCCTGATCCACAATGTCTACGGCGACGCCAATGCGATGGTGCGCCGCGAGGTTTTCTCGCAGATCGGCTTTCTGATCGAGGAACCAGGTTATGCCATGCACGACTGGGAATTCTTTGCGCGAGCTTCGCTTGCCGGATTGAAGGTCCGGCTAATTCCGAAGCCGCTCTATTGGTACCGCTCGAAACCGGACGGGATGTTCCGGACCTCGAACTGGTACGACAATCGCTGCCCCCTCATAGAGGCGTTCGGGTCGCAGCATTTCGACGGCGCCCGGCTGCTTTATCAGTTGGCCATCGCCCAGAACACGGCGCGGTCTGAAATCGACAGCGCGCGCGAAAACCTGAGATACGTTCCCGCCTATCGAGAGTATCTCGAACTCTGCGATCTCGAACCGAACAGCGCTGCGGCCATCGAGAAACTTGCTGCTATCGCCGCATCGGCGGGTCGCCCCGATACCGCTGCGATCCTGCTTGAACGGGGGCCCGCCAAGACTGGTGAAGATGCTTCCGACGAGGTTGACGGGGCCGGCGGTTCGCACAGCCTCGCCTATCAAGCGCTAAGGAGCGCCAGGCTTCTCACGTCGCGCGCCTCGGATCTCCCATTGCTTCTCGTGGCGCGGGATGGCGGGGGGATATTCCTGCGCCCGCACGCGGAAGGCTCAGTCGCCGCATCGCTCGATCATCAATTCCCGCCGTTCTTCCGCGGGCTCGAGGCAACAGTCGAAGTCGCGCATGCCGACGCACCGGCAATCGACTTCGGCCTGGCCCTCGCCCGCCCCGATCAGAGGATAGACTGGCAGCGGGATCTCGCGGCACAGACGATCGTCTTTTCGGGCTGGATGACCGTGCGGGAAAAGTTCGCGCGCCACCGCCTGGTGACGACGCTTCGCGTGCGGCGCAAGATGCCGCTATCGATCATTCTTGCGGTGCGTTTCGCGGGACTTCCCAATGGTTTTCCAACCAACGCATTCTTCCGAGAACTGACCCTTATCAGCGATTGAATGCGGTTCGAGAGACCGGCGCGACCGCGCTTGAGGTCAACGGCGTCTTCCCCTCGAACAGGACCCCGGTGACATGTTGTTATGGTTGACAAATTGCTAACATGCTAATACTATCAAGTGGCTATGGGGTGTGTACAGGACGGGGTATGTTATGCGTAAGGTCCAATCGTTACTTTTGGGTGGGCTTAGCCTGCTTGGGTTGAGTGTCGCATTTTCCAACGCGGCGCAGGCGCAGATCGAAGTTGCTCCCATCAAGGAAGCCGAGCTCGCCTGCGAGCAGGCTCTCAAGATCGGCACCATCGAGGCGCTCGAGGATTACCTTCACCGCTATCCGAACGCGCCGACGGCTTGCAAAGCGCTGGCTCTCAACAGCCTGTCGCAGTTTGCCGGGGACGGTGGGAACGGCAATGGCGGGGATGGCGGCGGCCGCTACGGCGGATAGTTGCCGGCCGCATTTTCCGCTCAATAGATCGTCAGATCAGGTGGCCGCGGTTTCGTGCAACCGCGGCCTGCCCGTCGCGACGAATTCGGCGTAGCGATCCGAGGTTTTCATCCAGCCGAGTTCCACGAGCTGGGCAGTGTCGCCGCGATAGCGGATGGACCGGTCGTTGCGAAGCGAGAGTTTCGGATTGCGCTCCAAGGCCTCCATATAGGCGGCGCGCTCTTCGAGCGTCTTTTCCTTCAGTTGCGCGTTCTCGCCTAGAGAGGATGCCGATTTCTGCTGGAAGCCCCAAACAAATTTGAAGTGCAGCAGCGCGACGCGGAGTTCGCTGAACCGCACCTTGCTGATAGTGTGCTGCGCCGCGTGATAGTGTGTGTCCCTGCTCCACCGCACGATCGGCACCTTGGTCAGGCACGGTGGAAAGGTCTGCTTGAAGCGGCCGCGCCAGAAGACGCGCTCGCGCACCCCGCCGAACATTTGCTCGGGAGGATAAAGTCCATCCCGCGCGCGCAACCACCCTGGCTCCGGATCGAAATAGGGGGAAGCATCCACGAGAGGGATGCTGCCGTCGTAGCTGCACTCTGCCAACGGGCCGTCGGCGTACATGTCGATCATGGATCCGATCACAGCTTCGGCGCCGGTCGACTCGAGATAGGTGAGAAGCCGGCGCAGGCTCACCCGCTCGAGATCGGGATAGACGAGAAGCTCGTCGGCATCGACGGACAGACACCAGTGGCCGGAACCGAACACGCGCATCAATGTGTTGATCCATCGCGGCGGAGTGATGTTCTCGGCGAAATGCGACCCCTCCGTGTGGAAACAATGGCTGTCCGGCTGCTCCAGGACCAGTTCTCTCGTCCCGTCCGTCGAGCCGTTGTCCAGAAAGAAGAACCGGTCGACTCCGAGCCTTCGATAATGTTCGAGAAGATGCGGCAGCAACGTCCTCTCGTTGCGCAGTGCAACGAAGCACAGAATCTCGTCCTTGCGCACGTCAAGCGGCCTATGGTCCAGCCGCTCAAGGTGTTTTGGAGGTCGATGGGCAAGCATGCGGACGCCAATCAAATGCGGTTTGCGCGAGGAGCCTGGGCAGGCTTTCGATGATTATCCCCGTCAGACAATTATCAAAGTGTTATCCACCTGTCGGCGAGACTGCTGCGGCTGAGGATCGAGGGGGACCGATTGAAGATTGGTTCGAAGACGGGCGCCATCTCTACGCCTAAGCGGCAGTCAAGCCACAAACCCCGCAGGGTGTGTGTCGTTTCCGAAGTCGAGTTCGGCTCGACAGTGACCGCTGATCCAGGGTCGGCGACGTATGCGCTGGCCCAGCACCTGGCGAAAATCGGCGACACCGTCACGCTGCTATGGGTGCCGAGCCCGCTCGGCAGCCAGCCCGACGAGCAGGAAATCGACAGGCTCGCCAAATGGAGCTTCGATAATTTCCTGGTGCGGCTCGAACTGCTGCCGCGGTCACCCGAATTGCTGCGTGGCCTGGAGTCCAGCGACAAGAATTCCGTAGCCGTCTACCACTACCTCAAGCAGAATCCCTTCGATGTCGTCTATTTCGCGCTTGAAGGCGGGCTGGCGCATTTCCCCACCGTCGCCAAGCGCACGGGTGTCTTTGCCGACCCTCCGATCCTCGTGGTGCTCGCGCATGAGCCGCTCATGTGGGATCTGGAGGCTAACGCCAGGGCGATCGAACGCAAGGAGCAGATGACCGTCGCCCATATGGAGAGGACCTCCGCCGAGACCTGCGACCATCTTGTGGTCACCGGCCAGTCCCTGCTCGACTGGATGACGAAGGCGGGGTGGAGACCGCCGGCCAGCCACCACATCGCGACGCCGCTGGAGCCTGAGGAGTGGCGTTCGAACTTCGCCGTCGATCATTACCGGCCCCGGGAAAAGCCGGCCGCCGAGGTGGTTCATTTCTCAGGCACCGAGACGCGAAGCGGACTGACGCTGTTTTGCGACGCACTGGATCGCCTGGCCGAGAATGGCGTGACGGACCTGGCCGTGACGATCGTCGGCGCCTTTGATCATGTGCTCGGCGAGCATTCGGGCGGCATGATCCTGCGGCGCGCCCGGCAGTGGCCGTTCAAGCTGAAGCTGCTGCCCATCCGGGACGAGCCCGAGATATTTCGTTATCTGCGGCAAAGCCATGCGCTGGTGGCAATCACGCACTCGGCCGCGCAGCTCCCGCTGGATGTGGTGACGTGCCTTGACGAGGAGATCCCCTTCGTCACGACGGACGTCGGCAGCATACGCGGGCTGCTTCAGCCGGAATCCGCCGAGGCGGTCATGATGCAGGCATCCCCTTCGGCGATCGCGGCCAAGATCCAATCTGTGTTCGAGAGCCGATCGTTCGGTCCGGCAAAGCCGTTGCTTGACCGGGAAGCGCGCGAGAAGGCCTGGAGCAAACTGCACGCCAAACTATGCCGGCATCCGGCCAAAGCCGACGGCCCAAGCCGGAACCGCAACCGACCGCCGCTCGTATCCATAATCACGGCGCACTACAATCGGGCGCGCCTGTTGCCGCAGGCGATTGCATCGGTCCGGCGCCAGGACTACCCCAATATCGAACTGATCGTCGTCGATGACGGCAGCACGGATCCGGACGCAATTCGGCTGCTCAACGCGATCGAGCCCGGGTTCGAGCAGCGCGGCTGGCGGATCATCCGGCAGAAGAACGGCTTCCTCGGCAAGGCGCGCAATACCGGTATTCGCGCCGCCAAGGGGTCCTTGATCCTGTTCCTGGACGACGACAACGCCCTCTTCCCCAACGCGGTCAGCACGTTGGTGACCGGCATGCAAAAAGCCGGTGCCGATATCTGCACGACTTTCGCCAAGTGGCTCAACGAGCCTTTCGTGCCGCCGGACACCAAGAGCGGCTATATGCTCTACTTTCCGGTCGGCGGTCCGCCGGACATCGCGCTGATCACCAATCCATACGGTGATGCCAATGCGATGTTCCGGCGCGAAGTGTTCGACAAGATTGGCTACCTCAACGAGGAGCGCGGCTTTTCGGCGAGCGATTGGGAATTCTTCCTGCGCGCCGATCTCGCGGGTCTGGAAATCGTCACCGTGCCGGAGCCGCTGTACTGGTACCGGTCTTCGCCGGCCGGGATGAACCGCAATGCCGAGTGGCTGAGGAACCGCCGGCCGATCATCGATGTGTTTCGAAAGTACAAGTTCGCGCACACCGACATGTTCGTGCAGCTCGGCATCAGCTCGAACACTGCCGATCATGAGAAGGACCTCAACCTCTGGAACCTTGAACTGCGCGTCAAGGACGAGCGGTATCTGCGGCTGAGCGCAGCTTCCCCCAACTCCGCGGACGCAGTGCAGTTGCTGGCCGAGATTGCGGCGCGAGAAGGCAGGGCCGACACGGCCATTTCGCTGCTCGCCCACGCCGGACGGTCCGACTTCACGCTGGGCGTCGTCGAACTGCTCAACGCCGCCGCCGAAGAAACCGTGCCGGAACTCCATTCCTCCCTGTACAGCGAACGCTACCTCCCGGTCGAAGCCCTGCGCCGCGCCCATGTCGGCTCGCATCCGGCTGCCGAAGCGGATCTCTTGAGCTATGTCGAGCAATCGCCGGACCAGCTGTTTGTCCAGGCCAGCGCCGGCACCGTCTCAATGGCGCTGCTGAAGGGCGTCTGTCCGGCGGGAACGATCAGCGCGAGCTGCTGGGTCTATCTCGACGAGGCACTGACGGGGCCGGCGCAGTTTCAGATCGCCATCGTGGACGCGGAAAACCAGACCTTCGACCAGCTCGCCCGGCTCCTCGAGGATGGCGGGAACGGTTGGGCCGATGTCAGCCGCCCGCACGAACCACGCGAGATCGCGACGGGCGTCAATTCGCCTGCTCCCGGCAGACGCGACCTGCTGCTCGCGGTCAGATGCGGCGGCAATCGGCCGGACGCACGGGTGCTCGGAGGCTTTTCAAGCATTCAGGTCCGAAATGTGGTTTCGACCGGCGGGAAGCACCCGCGTCTCAACGCGCCGCAAGAGCGTCAGCGCATGCGGCGGCTGACCGGCGAGGAGCTGAAGCGCGCAGCGCTTGTAACGAACTATCCGTCCGAGTTGCCGGCATTGCTGGTCGCCGGGGACAATGGCGGCATCTTCTTGCGGCCGAGCATCCATGGCCCGGTTGTCGCCGCCCTCAATTCGACTTTCCCAACCTTTGCCCGCAGTGTCATCGCCTCAGTGGAGATCGCCCACGAGGATGCCTCGCCGTTCGAGTTCGCCATGGCGCTGGGCCGGCCGGAAGAAAAACTGGTCTGGAAAAACGACGCGCCGGTCGGCGCCCTGGCGTTCTCTGGATGGACGCGGATTTCGAAGCCATTCGAGTTGCACGATTTGAAGGTTTCCGTCCGTGAGATCGACCGCAAATGGCTGACCATCTATCTGGCCATCAAACTGCCGCGCGGTTCGAAGCCGATGCCGTCCAACGCCTTCTGGCGCAAATTGCTACTCGTGTGGGACTGAAGGGCGGGAGCCCGCCATCGCGCGAACGTGACCTTCAGGGGTGCGAATCACGGGGGCGAAGTGCGATAAGAACAGATCGGGTCAGTGTGGAAGGGGGCCAAAGAAATGAAAAGTATTGTCGGCCTTGTCCTGGGTCTTTTCATCATTCCCCTCAGCGCGGCATTTTTCACAGCCGCCGCCCAGGAGCGCGACGTCGGGCCGAAGTGCACCCAGTGGAACTCGTACCGCGTCCTGTTCAAAAAGGGCGACGGCAAGATTTCCGACGAAACCGCGAAAGGGCTGGCGGCATTCGTCAAGGACGCCGGTCGCGATTGCGGCTACCGGCTCTACGCGACGGCCAGCAAGGAAGGCGCGTACGACAAGGCGGACAGCATTGCCGGCCAAAGGCTGAACGCCACAAGCGCGTTTTTGAAAGCGCAGGGCGTCAAGCCCGAAATGGTGCTGGCGCTTTCTCATTGGGTCGACGATAGCGCCACCGATAAGAACCAGGCGCGGAGCGCTATCCTGTACACCTTGCCGAAGCAAGGGATCTCCTGCCGGCAGTATGAAAAGCGAAGCCCGGTCCAGGTCGCCCTCTTCTTCGACAGCAGATCCTCGATGATTTCACCCCCGGTCAAACGCGACCTCGAGAAATTCGCCGCCAGCATCAAAGACACGCGTTGCAACGTGGAACTGACGGCGTTGGCCGCCAAGGAAATCACGGGCGCCAATGCGGCAAAGGCGAACAAGAATCTCGCCAAACAGCGGGTCAAGGCAATCATGGACATTCTGAGCGCGGCCGGTATCGACAGCGACCGCCTCATCGACACGAATGTTGAGTATGTCGGCGACAAGAAGCCGAATACAGCCAAAAACCGCATGGCCACCGCATCGCTGATGTAGCGCGCCTGCCGCCGTCGAATGTGACGACTTTGAAAAGCCACCCGTGCCCGGAGGGGAAGTGTCCGTTGAGCAGATCAAGAAGACTTTCTTCGTGGTCAAAGTGCATATCGCCGGCCAAATCCACCGACAGGTGAAGGACCTTCCACCCGGCACGAAAATCAACAAGGTGACGATAAGCGGCGGCTGACCAGCCTCACGCCTTGCGCTCCCAGCGGCGGTCGGGCGTCTGCTGCCAGTAGGTCACCGCGTGGCCGGCTTCCTTCATCGTCTTCCAGTGGCTGCGCGCGCTTTCGAGCTGCGCCGCGTCATGTCCGTCGAACAGGAAGACGGCGCGCTCGTAGCCGGAGAGTTCGGGCGGCGCGGCGCCATCGACCAGGAAACGGATCTGGGCAGCGTTGGGGTTACCCTCGCCGGTGGTGAGCAGGATAGGCTGCTCGGCCGGATGGGCTTCGCGGTCTGTGGCATGCGCGAGGAAAGAGTCGTCGCGAAACGTCCACAGATGCTGGTCGAGCGCGTCGCGCCTCTCCTCGGTGCCGGTCTGCACGACCGCGCGCCAGCCGCGCTCGACGCTGCGCTCGAGCAGGCCCGGCAGGGCTTCCTCAAGCGTCGATTCCGTCAGGTGGTAGAACAGGATGTCGGCCATCCCCGAAGCCTATCCTTCGTAGTGATCGCGCACCAGCCTATCGAGCAGCCGCACGCCGAAGCCGGAACCCCAGGACTGGTTGATCTCGCTCGCCGGCGCGCCCATCGCGGTGCCAGCGATGTCGAGATGCGCCCAGGGCGTGTTCTTGACGAAACGCTGCAGGAACTGCGCGGCGATGATGGCGCCGCCATAGCGGCCGCCGATGTTCTTCATGTCGGCATTCTTGGAATCGATCAGCTTGTCGTATTCGGCGCCAAGCGGCATGCGCCACAGCCGCTCCTGCGTCGCCTGGCCGGCGCCGAAAAGCCTGCCGGCCAGCTCGTCATTGTTGGAAAACAGGCCGGCATAATGCTGGCCAAGCGCGACCATGATGGCGCCGGTCAGCGTCGCCAGATTGACCATGAATTTCGGCTTGAAGCGATCGTTGGTGTACCAGAGCGCGTCGGCGAGCACCAAGCGGCCTTCGGCGTCGGTGTTCAAGACCTCGATCGTCTGGCCCGACATCGAGGTGACGATGTCGCCCGGGCGTTGCGCATGGCCGTCGACGGCATTCTCGACCAGGCCGATGACGCCGACGATATTGGCCTTGGCCTTGCGGGCGGCCAGCGCGCGGATAAGCCCGGTGACCGCGGCGGCACCGCCCATGTCGCCCTTCATGTCCTCCATGCCGGAGGCCGGCTTCATCGAATTGCCGCCGGTGTCGAAGGTTACGCCCTTGCCGATGAAGGCGATCGGCGCGTCCTTGGCCTTGCCGCCCTTCCATTGCATGACGGCCATGCGGGCGCCGCGCGGCGAGCCCTGCGCGACGCCAAGCAGCGAGCCCATGCCGAGCTTCTTCATCTCCTTCTCGGTGAGGATCTCAACCTCGACGCCGAGGCCTTCCAGTTCCTTCGCGCGAGCGGCGAACTCGACCGGACCGAGCGTATTGGCCGGCTCGTTGACGAGATCGCGCGCAAGCAGCACGCCGTCGATGACGGCCTCTTCCCCGGCGAAGGCCTTCTTGGCGGCGGAAGGGTCGGCGCAGTGGATGGTTATCTTGGCCGGCTTTGCGGATTCGGCCTTTTTGCTCTCCGCCCCCTTGGCGTCGGTTTGGCCTTCTTCCTTGTCCTTCCTGGTCTTGTATTTGTCGAAGCCGTAGCTGCGCAGGAGGATGCCGGCGGCAAGGTGCGCCGCCTGCCTGCCGTCCGGCTGGAGGTCCGGAAGATCGAGGATGACAGCGACTTCCACAGCCTTGCGCAGCGCGGCGGCAACCGCGCCGCCGAGCTTCAGCCAGGCGTAGTCGTCGAGGCCCGCGACCTTGCCGGCGCCGACCGCCACCAGCCGGTCGACAGAGGTCCCTTCCGGCGCCAGCACTTCTACCGAGCTCGCGAACTTGCCGGAGAAATCGGCGACCGGAAACGCGCGCGCCAATGCGCCAGCCGGGTCACAAGCCTTCGCGGCCTCGCCAAGGCCGCCGCCGTCGGTCGCAAGCACGAAGACGCTGCCTTTCTTGGGCGCGGCGAATTTGGCGAAGGCAATCGAAGGTCTCGAAGTCATCAGATCCTGCTTTCGGGGTGAGGCGCCGCGAACCGGCTTTCAAGTGTGCGCGACATTTGGTCGTTTTCGGCCATTTGGCAAGACTTTGGCCGAAATCGCTGTCTATATCGGCGCCGAAACCAACCAAGGATTCGTCGCGGCCGAACGCAAGCTTCATGCCGCAACCTATTGTTAACCATCAATGTTTCGCATTTCTTATTCATTGACGCGGAGACTCCGCCGCGCCGGGCGCGTGGCATGGAGAGGACAAACCAGATGAGCCGCCTATGGACCCGGTTGTGCAGGCGTCGGCGGATGACTACCTTGTCGGCGGGCATGATGCCGTTCGGCACAATCGAGAAAAGCCTTCATGAAGGTCGTTGAACGCTACATCATGCGTCGCGCTACCGCGATGTTCCTGGCGGCGCTGGCGTGGACTCTGGCGATCGTGTGGACGACGCAGGTGCTCGCCAAGATCGACCTCGTCACCGACAGCGGTCAGTCGGCGCTGACCTTCTTCGAAGTCGCGGCGCTGATCATCCCCTCGATCGTCCCGATCGTGGTGCCGTTCGCGCTGGTGGTCGCGGTGGCGCAGACGCTGAGCGCCATGAACACGGATTCGGAGCTGGCGGTGATCAACGCCGCCGGCGCCTCGCGTTGGGCGATCGCGCGGCCGATCCTTCTGCTGGCGCTGGCGGCCAGCGTCTTTTCCTTTGCCGTCGATAACGGCGTCGATCCCTATGCCAGGCAGAAGAACCGGCAGCTGGTGGCGGCCTCGCGCGCCGACCTTCTGTCGCTGATCATCCAGGAAGGCACCTTCCGCAAAATCGACGACGGCCTGTTCTTGCAGATCGGCGAACGGCTCCCCGACAACAAGCTCGGCGGCATCTTCGTCGCCGATTCGCGCGAGGAAGGCGCCAACCTCACCTATTACGCAAAGACCGGCAGCATCGTCGAAAAAGGCGACGAGAAGGTGCTGATGATGAATGACGGCGTCATCAACCGCAAATCGGCGACCGGTGACCTTTCCGTCATCCGTTTCACCTCCTACGCCTTCGACCTATCGGCCTTCATGTCGGCGGCGAACGAGATCACGCTGCTGCCCAAGGACCGGACGACGCCATACCTGCTCGACCCGGATCCCAACGACAAGATGTACCAGCGCAATCCGGGCAGCTATACGGCCGAGGTCAACCAGCGCTTCTCCGAATGGTCCTATTCGCTGGTCTTCGCGCTGATCGCGCTTGCGGTCGCAGGCGATGCGCGCTCGCACCGCGAGGCGCGCATCCATCCGCTGATCACGGCAATCGCAATCGCCCTTTTCGTCCGCTGGCTTGGCTTCTTCGCCGCCGGCAAGGCCGACAAGGTCTGGTACTACGCCTATATGGTCTACGCCGTTCCGATCGTGGCGTCGGGGGTCTCCGCCTGGTTCATCGTCTCGTCGCGGAGCATGGAACTGCCCGCCGCCTGGGCCGACTGGATGACGAATCTCGCCGGCCGCGTCAGCGAGGGCTGGACGGCGCTCAAGCTGTGGCTCGCCCGGCGCGGCACCTCCGGCCAGGGAGCCTGACGATGGGCTGGACGCTGGGCCGCTATTTCTTCTTCCGCTACGTGTCGATCACCATCTGGTTCTTCCTCGGCCTTTTGGCGTTGGTGTTCCTGATCGATTTCACCGAGCTTTCGGGCCGCACGACCGGACTGCCGGGCTTCACCTACGGCACCGCATTCGCCATTTCGGCGCTGAGGATGCCGATGATCATGCTGCAGACGGTGCCTTTCGTCGGGCTGTTCTCGGCGATGGCGACGCTCGTGTCGCTCAACCGCCGCTACGAGCTTGTCATCGCGCGCTCGGCCGGCGTTTCGGCCTGGCAGTTCCTGTTCCCGTGCTGCGTCGGCGCGCTGATGTTCGGCCTGCTGTCGGTCGGCGTGCTCAACCCGATCGCCGCGCACGGCTTTTCCTGGTCGGAGCAGATGGAAAACCAACTGCGTGCCGGCAAGTCGAACGCCGTCCCGGAGGATACGACGCCCTGGCTGAGGCAAAAGACCAGTTCCGGCGACACCATCATCGGCGCCCGCGCCATCCTCAACCAGGGGCTGGAGATGGCGGACGCGGTATTCTTCGTCCTCGACCAGCAGGGCAACATCGTCGAGCGCAAGGACGCCGCGCGCGCCTTCCTGCGCGACGGCTATTGGGAGTTGCAGGACGTCAAGCTGTTCAAGGACGGCAACATCCGTCCCCAGGCGTCCGACCGCGTGCCCACCAACCTCAAGCCGGAATTCGTGCAGGAACGCCTGGCGCGCCCGGAAACCATCCCGTTCTACGAACTGCCGGCCAAGATCGATGTTGCCCGCTCCTTCGGCCTCAAGGCAAATGCCTTCGCCATGCAGTTTGATTCGCTGGTGGCGCTGCCGTTCCTCCTCGTCGCCATGACGCTGATTGCGGCAACAGTTTCAATGCGATTTGCGCGGATGGGGCAGTCGGCGACGATGATTCTGGGTGGCGTCCTCGCCGGCTTTCTGCTTTATGTCGTTTCGGTACTGGTCAAGGCATTCGGGGTCGCCGGATTCGTGCCTACAATGGTGGCTGCATGGGTTCCGGTTGTCGTGGCTATGTTCTTCGGGGTGACTTTTCTGCTATACAAGGAAGACGGCTAGTGAGGGAGGCTGGTTTGCGCAGCCATAGGCAGGCCGGCTTGGCACGCCTTTATGGGGCGACAGCCTTGGCATGTTTGTTCGCTTGCGTGGTACCGACGGTGCCGGCGCTGGCGCAGACTATCACGGCGAAGCCTGTTCCCTCCGGCACACAGATGCTGCTGGCCGCCGATACGCTCGTCTATGACAACGACAAGCACACCGTGACCGCCGTCGGCGGCGTGCAGATCGACTACGGCGGCAACAAGCTCGTCGCCCAGCGCGTGGTGTACAACCGCGACACCAAGCGCCTCGTCGCCAGCGGCGCTGTGGAGCTTATCAACAGCGACGGCACCAAGATCAATTCCGAGCATATCGACATCACCGACGATTTCGCCGACGGCTTCGTCAACGCGCTGCGTGTCGAGACGGTCGAGAAGGCCTATTTCGCCGCCGAAAGCGCCGAGCGCATGGGCGGCGTGCTGACCACATTCCACAACGGCATCTACACCGCTTGCGAGCCTTGCGAGGACAAGCCCGACTCGGCGCCGACATGGCGCGTCAAGGCGAGAAAAATCATCTGGAACGGCGAGAAGAAGACCGTTCGCTTCGAGAATGCGAATTTCGAGTTCTTCGGCTATCCGCTCGCCTATCTGCCGGCCTTCGAGATCGCCGACCCGACGGTCAAGCGCAAGAGCGGCTTCCTGATCCCCGGCATCGTCTACAACAACCACCTCGGCGTCGGCCTCAAAGTACCCTACTATTTCGCGCTCTCGCCGACCTATGACCTGACCGTCACCGGCAGCGGCTACACCAAGCAGGGCTTCCTCGGCGAGGCCGAATGGCGGCAGCGCTTCAACAATGGCGAATACAGCCTGAAGATCGCCGGCATCAATCAGCAGGACCCGGACGCCTTCATCGGCACGGGCAATCGCTTTACCGTCGATTCGGGAGAACCAAACGATCCCAACAAGTTCCGCGGCATGATGGGCACCAAGGGCCAGTTCGCCATCAACGAGCGCTGGAACTTCGGCTGGGACGTGCTGCTGCAGACCGACAAGAATTTTTCGCGCACCTATAATATCGACGGCTACAATGACCTCGTCCACCAGTCGTCGATCTATCTGACTGGCCTGAGCGACCGTAATTACTTCGATGTCAGGGCAATGCGCTTCGAGGTGCAGGAAGATACGCTGTCCAGCGACCCGACCGCGCGCTCCGCCAAGCAGCCCTGGGTGCTGCCGTCGTTCGACTATGCCTATATCCCCGACATGTCGGTGGCGGGCGGGCAGTTGTCGCTCAACGTCAATGCGCGCGTCATCAGCCGCGACCGGCTGGACGCGGTGCTGGCCAATCCGCTCGACGACACTTCCATCAACAACGTGCGCGGCCTCGAGGGCCAATCCAGCCGGCTGACGGCGGAGGCCGAATGGAAGCGCACCTTCACCACCGATGGCGGACTGCAGCTGACGCCGTTGCTCGCCTTCCGTGGCGACGCCGGCTATGTATCGACCACATCCGAATCGTTGGCGGCGGTCAACCAGATGGCGACGAATCTCGGCGAGGACGTCGACATGCGCTCCTCGCTCGCCCGCTACATGGCCACGCTGGGCCTGGAGGCGCGCTGGCCGCTCCTGTTCTCGATGCCGAACTCCAGTCATGTCCTGGAGCCGACGGCGCAGATCTTTGTACGCCCGAACGAGCAATATGTCGGTGGGCTGGCCATTCCGAACGAGGACGCGCAGAGCTTCGTCTTCGACGCCACGACCCTGTTCGAGCGCGACAAGTTCTCCGGCTACGATCGCATCGAAGGCGGCACGCGCGCCAATGTCGGCTTCCGCTATTCGGGCGCCTATGGAAACGGCTGGGGCACCAACGCCATCTTCGGCCAGTCCTACCAACTGGGCGGCGAGAACTCCTTCGACGCGCCGGACCTCGTCAATGTCGGTGCCTATTCGGGCCTGCAGACCGCGAAGTCGGACTATGTCGGCCTCATCGGCTTCAACAGCCCGAGCGGCTTCTCCGGCTCGCTCAGCGGCCGATTCGATGAGCAGACATTCGAGGTCAGGCGCGCGGAGATCAAGGCCGCCTATTCCGGCCTGCCGGTTTCGCTCAGCGCCAAATATGCCTTCATCCAGGCGCAGCCGCTCTACGGCTTCGCAACGGACCGCCACGAGGTCACGCTCGGAGCCTCGACGCATCTGGCCGAGAGCTGGCGGGTCTTCGGCACCGGCACCTACGATCTGGAGACAAGCGTCCTGGTCAAGGATGGCGTCGGCTTCGCCTATAACGATTCCTGCTTCACCTATGTGATGACGTTTTCGCAGACGCGCGATACGGTCACCAAGGAGGTGTCGCAGAATATCGGCTTCAACCTGTCGTTCCGCACGCTCGGCGATTTCGGCTCGTCGACCAGCGGCGTCGACACGATCCAGTAAGCGAGGCAACGCGGGTCACGGCGTGCGCTGTCGCTGGCGTGAAGCTTGATGTGGCGCGTGATCCTTCGAAAATGGGGCCGATTCTCGGGGTCATGTGCCGGCGACATTGTTTCGCCGCATAGGACGGGCATGGGGTCGACCACATAGTGCCTGCGTTCGGAGGACGTGCGGCGCCGTCGTGGCGGATAGGAATTGGGAAGGTGAGATGAGGAAATACCTGTTTTCGGCAGGATTCGCGCTGCTGGTGGCGGCGACCTCGGTTTCGATCGCGGCAATGACGCCGCCGGCATTCGCCAGCCAGATCAAATATGTCGTCAACAACATACCGATCACCAGCGGCGACATCGCCCACCGCGCCGCATTCTTCAAGCTGCAGCGCAAGAAAGGCGACGCAGCCAAGGAAATGATCGACCAGACGCTGCGGCTGGCCGAGGCCAAGCGGCTCGGCATCCGCATCACCGACCAGCAGGTCGACGCCGCCTATCAGCGTTTTGCCTCCAACAACAAGATGCCGCTGGCGAAGCTCGACGCCGTCATGGCGCAGTCGGGCGTCACCAAGGAGCATTTCAAGGAGTTCATCCGCGCGCAGATGGCCTGGAACCAGGCGCTTGGCGCGCGCTACCGCTCCGGTGAGGGTGGCTCGGTGACCGAGCAGGACGCGGTCCGCCGCATGCTCGACAAGGGCGGCTCCAAGCCGAGCGCCACGGAATACATGCTGCAGCAGGTCATCTTCGTGGTGCCCGCTTCCGAGCGCTCGGCCACGCTTGCCAAGCGCAAACGCGAGGCCGATGCCATGCGTGCCCGCTTCAATGGCTGCAACACCACGCGCGAATTCGCCAAGGGACTGATCGACGTCACGGTGCGCGATCTCGGCCGCGTGCTGGCGCCGCAATTGCCGTCGGACTGGGCCGAGCAGATCAAGGCGACCAAGGTCGGCGGCGCGACGCCGACGCGCGAGACCGAACGCGGCGTCGAGTTCATCGGGATCTGCTCCTCGCGCGAGGTTTCCGATGACAAGGCCGCCCAGATGGTGTTCCAGGCCGAAGGCGGCAGCAACGACAAGGACGCCGACGAGCTCAGCAAGAAATATGTCGAGGAACTGCGCAAGAAGGCTACCATCGTCGAGCGATAGGCCGTTTCAGCGCATGACAGAAGAAGGCTCGAGCCACCCGCCCTGCCCCGAAGCAGGCATGGCGCCCCGCGTGAAGTCATGAGCGCAGGCAGGACCGATGCGCCGCTGGCGCTCAGCGTCGGCGATCCATCCGGCATCGGGCCCGAGATCGCCATCACCGCCTGGCAGGCGGGCGACAGCGCCGGCGTGCCGCCCTTTTACCTCCTCGCCGATCCTGCCCTGATCGAGGCGCGGGCGCGCGAGATCGGGGCCAACGTGGCGATCATGGAGACCTTGCCAGGGCAAGCGGCGCATCACTTTCCCCGCGCGCTGCCCGTCGTTCCACTCTACGCCCGGCATCTGGACAGTCCCGGGAAGCCGAACTCGGCCAATGCAGCAGGCACCATCGAAGCGATCGACCGCGCCGTCGCCGACTGCCTCGCCGGCCGCGCCGCCGCGGTGGTCACCTGTCCGATCGCCAAGAAGCCGCTCTACGACGCCGGCTTTCGCTTTCCCGGCCACACCGAATATCTCGCGCATCTGGCCTCGCGCCACACCGGCGCCGAGGTGACGCCGGTGATGCTGCTTGCCGGGCCCGAATTGCGCACGGTTCCGGTCACCATCCACATTGCGCTTGCCGAGGTGCCGAAGGTGCTGACGAGCGAGCTGATCGTGGCCACAGGCCGCATCACCGCGGCCGACCTCAAGAGCCGCTTCGGCATCGCGCGGCCCAGGCTCGCCATCGCCGGGCTCAATCCGCATGCCGGCGAAGGCGGCGCGATGGGCACGGAGGATCTGTCGATCGTCCTGCCCGCCGTCGAAGCGCTGCAGGCCGAGGGCATCGAGGCAGTCGGGCCGCTTCCGGCCGACACGATGTTCCATCCGCAGGCACGCGCCGGCTATGACGCGGCCCTTTGCATGTATCACGACCAGGCGCTGATCCCGGCCAAGACGCTTGCCTTCGACGAGGCCGTCAATGTGACGCTCGGCCTGCCCTTCATCCGCACCTCGCCGGACCACGGCACGGCGTACGACATCGCCGGCAAGGGCATTGCACGCGCCGACAGCCTGATCGCGGCGCTGAGGCTCGCACGCCGCCTCGCCGACAGCGGCCACCGGACTGCGGCGGCATGAGGCTCGATTGAGCGGGGGGCGCACGACAATCGACGGATTGCCGCCGCTGCGCGAGGTGATCGAGCGCCACGGCTTGCAGGCGAAGAAGGCGCTCGGCCAGAACTTCCTGCTCGACCTCAACCTGACGAGCAAGATCGCGCGTGCGGCCGGCGACCTCAGCGAAACGACCGTGATCGAGGTCGGCCCCGGCCCCGGCGGGCTGACCCGGGCGCTGCTCTTCAACGGGGCCAAGCGCGTGATCGCCATCGAGCGCGACGAGCGCTGTCTGGAAGCGCTGGCGCAGGTGTCCGGCCATTATCCCGGCCGGCTCGAGGTCATTCCCGGCGAT
This sequence comes from Mesorhizobium sp. WSM3860, assembly GCF_002294995.1. Lineage (GTDB taxonomy): Bacteria > Pseudomonadota > Alphaproteobacteria > Rhizobiales > Rhizobiaceae > Mesorhizobium. Next base: position 87,867 of record NZ_NSGF01000010.1, read on the forward strand.
GCGCTGAAGACGGATTTCACCGCGCTTGCCGGCACGGCGGGCAGCGGCCCGGTGAAGATCGCCGCCAACCTGCCCTACAACATCGGCACCGAGCTTCTGATCCGCTGGCTGACAACGGCCGAGTGGCCGCCCTTCTATCAATCGATGACGCTGATGTTCCAGCGCGAGGTGGCCGAGCGCATCACCGCAAGCCCGGGCAGCGACGCCTATGGCCGGCTCGGCGTGCTTGCCGGCTGGCGCACCGAGGCAAAGATCGCCTTCGACGTGCCGCCGCAGGCTTTCACCCCGCCGCCGAAGGTCACTTCCTCGGTGGTGCATCTGGTGCCGCGTGCATCTCCCTTGCCCACCGACGGCAGGAGGCTGGGCCGCGTCACCGAAGCCGCCTTCGGCCAGCGCCGCAAGATGCTGCGGCAAAGCGTGAAGAGCCTCGGCGGCGAAGCCCTGCTCTCCCGCGCCGGCATCGACCCGACGCGCCGCGCCGAGACGCTGAGCGTCGAGGAATTCGTGCGGCTGACTAATGCGGTGTAGCGGAGGAGCGCCGCCCTTCACTCCGTCTTCTCGTCCAGCAACCCGGAAATGAAATCGAACAGGCCCGGCCGCCTGTCCCGGCGAAGCCGCTCCGCCGTCACGATGGCGCGCACCTCGGCGAAGGCGCGGTCGAGATCGTCGTTGACGATGACGAAGTCATACTCCTTCCAGTGCTCGATCTCGACGCGGGCATTCTTCAGCCTGGTCTCGATGACCTGCTCCTGGTCCTCGGCACGGCGCTTCAGGCGCGCCTTCAATTCCTTCATCGAGGGCGGCAGGATGAAGATCGAGACGATGTCGGCGCGCATCTTCTCCTTGAGCTGCTGGGCGCCCTGCCAATCGATGTCGAACAGCATGTCGCGACCTTCGGCAAGCGCCGCCTCGGCCGGCTCGCGCGGCGTCGCATAGAAATTGCCGTGCACCTCCGCCCATTCCAGCAGCGCGTCGGAATCGCGCAGCCGTTCGAACTCGCGCATGGTGCAGAAATGATAGTGGACGCCCTCGATCTCCGAGCCGCGACGAGGTCTGGTGGTGACGGAGACCGACAGCTCCAGGCTCGAATCGCTTTCCAGAAGATTGCGCGCGATCGTCGACTTGCCGGCGCCCGACGGCGACGACAGCACCAGCATCAGCCCGCGGCGGCGGATGCGGGACCCCAGATCCCTGGCGGCCGTCGGCTCCTTGGCAACCATCCCCGTCACTCCAGATTCTGAACCTGCTCGCGAAACTGGTCGACCACCGCCTTGAGCTCCAGCCCGATCGCGGTGACCGCGGCGGCATTCGACTTGGAACACAAGGTATTCGATTCGCGATTGAATTCCTGCGCCAGAAAATCGAGCTTACGGCCGACGGCGCCGCCGCTGGAAAGCAGCGCCCGGCCTGATGCGACATGCGTCTTCAGCCGGTCGATCTCCTCGCGGATATCGGCCTTGGTGGCGAGGAAGGCCGCTTCCTGATGCAGACGGACCGCGTCGAGATTGGCCGAGGCATCCATCAGCAGGCTGACCTGTTCGGCGATACGCTCGCGGATCGCCGCGGGCTCGCGCGATGGGTCGGCCTCGGCCTTCAGCGTCAGCGCTTCAATGGCGTCGATATGGCCGGACAACAGCTTGCGCAGGGCGGCACCTTCGCTCTGCCTTGCCTGCTCCAACCCGGCCAGGGCCATGTCCAGCGCCGACAGGATCGTCGCGTCGAGGGCGGCCCGCTCCTCCTCGGTCTCGACCGTCTCCAGGATGTCGAGCACGCCGCGCAGCGACAGCAGACCGTCAGCCGTCGCCGGCGCGGTGCCGAACTGCTCCTGGAGGCGCTTGGCCAGTCCCGCCAGGTCCTTCAGGAACGCCTCGTTGACGACCGGCTGCGCCTGCTGGGCGACGGCGCGGGCGACAGTCAGCGTCGCCTGGAAATTGCCGCGCGCGAAGCGTTTCTGCACGGTCTGCCTCACAGCGGGTTCGAGCCGGTCGAAACCCGGCGGCAGCCTCAGCCTGACCTCGACGCTCTTGCCGTTGACCGATTTGACTTCCCAGGCGATCGACGTGCCGTCGAGCTCAGCGGCGGCTCGCGCGAAACCGGTCATGCTCTGCACGTTCATGATGCGTGTCACCCCTTGACGCAGGCCCGGCCCGATTGCCCGTGCATGCGCCCCTTGCAAGACGCCGGACCTCTGGCCGGCGTCGGATGTCCCCTCAAAACATGAATACGGCCCGGCGTCAAAGGAGGCGGGCCAGATCCGGCAATCACCGTGGCCTACTGGGCCGCGTCGCCGCCCGCATCGCCATTCTCGCCGCTGGCGCCTGCACTGGAATCGGAGTTGGCATCGCCATCAGGAGCGGCCGGCGCCGTCGTCTGGCCGGAGGCCTTGGCTGCCGCATCGGCCTGCTTCTTCTGCACCGCCCGATAGCGGGCGACGTTCTGGTTGTGCTCTTCCAGCGTCGCGGCAAAGACATGGCCGCCATTGCCGTCGGCGACGAAATAAAGGTCGTCGGTCTTCGACGGATTGGCCACCGCCTCAAGTGCGGCGCGGCCCGGATTGGCGATCGGCGTCGGCGGCAGGCCCTTGATCAGATAGGTGTTGTACGGCGTCTGCTTGTCGATATCGGACTGGTAGATCGGCCTGTCGGCCGGTTTGCCCTTGCCGCCGAACAGGCCGTAGATGATGGTCGGATCCGACTGCAGCCGCATGCCCTTGGCGAGCCGGTTGAGGAAGACGGCGGCCACGCGCGAGCGCTCGTCGCCCCTGCCCGTCTCCTTCTCGACGATGGAGGCCAGGATGACGAACTCCTCCATGTTCGCAATCGGCAGGTCGGGCGCGCGATGCGCCCAGACGTCCTCGACCAGCTTCTTCTGATCGGCGACCAGCTTTTCGATCATCTGCTGCCTGGTGGCGCCACGCGTGAAGCGCAGCGTGTCGGTCGCGATGCTGCCCTCGGGCGGCATGGTCGCCGGCATGTCGCCGGTCAGGGCATCCTGCTCGGCCACGCGCTGCAGCGCCTGCTCGACCGTCAGCCCCTCGGGGATGGTCAGCGAATACATCACCGACTTGCCGCTCTTGAACAGCTCCATGATGTCACGCATCGAGGCGCGCGGCTTGATGGCGTATTCGCCGGCCTTCAGCGCGGAATCGTTGCCGGTGGCACGCACCCCCAGCCTGAAGATGCGCGCATCGCTGACCAGGCCGCGCCGCTCCAGCTGATCGGCGATCTCCTGCACGCCGGTGTTCGGCTTGACCATGAAGGTGTCGCCATTGGCGGACGGACCCGGCTCAATGAAGGCCTGCATGCCGAAATAGAGTGCGGCACCCGAGGCAAGCACGACCAGGATGACCAACGAAAGGAAGAAATTCAGGAATACGACGACCTGGCTGCGCGACGCGCGCGAGCGTTTCGACGGCGGCGGCGTGCCGGCCTCGGGGCGCAGCGCCTCGGCGGCTGTCTTGGGCACGATCGGTCCTTGCGCCTGGCGCTGTCCGAATTCTCCACCGCCGCCCGGATTTGTATTCATGGCGCCCTACCGTCTGATCTTGCAACGAATCCCCTAGCCGAAGTGTAGGGGCAAATTTGGCAAAAATGACGGCAGGCGGCGGACCTGCCGGTAGGCTGAATGTTCAGCCATCGTAACGTTGGAAGACGAGCGAGGCGTTGGTGCCGCCGAAGCCGAAGGAGTTCGACAACGCCACATCGATCTGGCGCTGGCGCGGCTTGTTCGGCACGAGATCGATCGCCGTCTCGCGTTCCGGATTGTCGAGATTGATGGTGGCAGGGGCAATGTTGTCGCGGATGGCGAGGATCGAGAAGATCGCTTCCGCGGCGCCCGCGGCGCCGAGCAGATGGCCGATCGACGACTTGGTCGACGACATCGAGATCTTGGAAGCGGCGTTGCCGACCAGCCGCTCCACGGCGCCGAGTTCGATCGTGTCGGCCATGGTCGAGGTGCCGTGCGCATTGATGTAGTCGATGTCGGCGGGCGAGAGCTTCGCCCGATTCAGCGCCGCCGTCATGCAGCGGAAGGCGCCGTCGCCGTCCTCGGCCGGGGCGGTGATGTGATAGGCGTCGCCGGTCAGGCCGTAGCCGGTGACCTCGGCATAGATCTTGGCGCCGCGCGCCTTGGCGTGCTCGAGCTCTTCCAGGACGACGACGCCGGCGCCCTCGCCCATGACGAAGCCGTCGCGGTCGCGGTCATAGGGGCGCGAAGCGATCTCGGGCGTATCGTTGCGCTCGGTGGAGAGCGCGCGGCACGCGGCGAAACCTGCCATCGAAAGCCGCGTGACCGGCGCCTCGGCGCCGCCGGCCACCATGACGTCGGCATCGCCCCAGATGATCAGCCGCGCGGCATCGCCGATGGCGTGCGCGCCCGTCGAGCAGGCGGTGACGACCGCATGGTTCGGGCCTTTCAGCCCGTGCCGGATGGAAACCTGGCCGGAGACCAGGTTGATGATCTGTCCGGGGATGAAGAAGGGGCTGATGCGGCGCGGGCCGCGCTCCTTCAGGATCATCGCGTTCTCGGCGATGCCGTCTATGCCGCCGATGCCGGAACCGATCAGCACGCCGGTGGCGCACTGATCTTCATGCGTCTCGGGCTTCCAGCCGGAATCGGCCAGCGCCTCGTCGGCGGCCGCGATGCCGTAGAGGATGAAGTCGCCGATCTTGCGCAGTTCCTTCGGCTCGAGCACGGCCTCGGGATTGAAGGTGCCGTTCGAACCGTCGCCGCGCGGAATGACGTGGGCGATCTTGCAGGCAAGGTCGTCCACCTCGAATTCGGTGATGCGGCAGGCAGCGCTGCGGCCGGAAAGCAGTTCCTTCCAGCTGTGCTCGACACCCATGCCGAACGGCGAAAGCAGGCCAAGGCCCGTGACGACGACTCGCCTCATCGCAGGTCCTCCCCGGCGATACCCGCGGAAAGCCTCAGGCCGAGGCCTTGTCGATGTATTTCACGGCATCGCCGACAGTCAGGATGGTCTCGGCGGCGTCGTCCGGAATCTCGACGCCGAACTCTTCTTCGAACGCCATCACGAGTTCGACCGTATCGAGGCTGTCCGCGCCCAGATCGTCGATGAAGCTCGCCTGCTCCGTCACTTTGTCGGCATCGACGCCGAGATGCTCGATGACGATCTTCTTGACGCGCTCTGCGGTGTCACTCATTTGGGGCCTCGTCTTACGTTGTGTTGTCTTCGTTAGCGGGCGGAATGCCGCTAATCAAGCTGAAAGATGGTCTTGTGGGAAACGCAACGCCACAGGACCGGTTTTTGCCCGAACCGCCGGGTTGCCGGCCGCATTACACGAAAAACAGCGGGCGTCCAAGCCGAAATGGCTGTTTTCACAGGCGCCCGGGGCTCGGTCGGCTAGGTGTGTGAGATTCAGGTCAAGCCGAGCCGAAAATGGTGGCTTTCCAGGACCGTCGCGGAGCGGATATTTGCGTCCGTTTGCACCGGAAACGCAGAAAGCCACCGTTTGCAGGCCGGCATCAGCTGAATGTCACCATGCCCTTAGATCATCGCCATGCCGCCATTCACGTGGATGGTCTGCCCGGTGACATAAGCCGCCTCATTCGAGGCGAGATAGGCGACCGCCGAGGCGACCTCGGCGCTGGTGCCCATGCGCCGCGTGGGAATCGCCGCCATGATGGCCTCTTTCTGCTTGTCGTTGAGCTTGCCGGTCATGGCCGATTCGATGAAGCCCGGGGCGACGCAGTTGACGGTGATGTTGCGGGTGGCGATCTCCTGCGCCAGCGACTTGGAAAAGCCGATCATGCCGGCCTTGGAAGAGCAGTAATTGGTCTGGCCGGGATTGCCGGTGACGCCGACCACGGAGGTGATGTTGATGATGCGGCCATGGCGGCGGCGCATCATGGGATGGGTCAGCTCGCGGGTGAGCCGGAACACGGCGGTCAGGTTCACCTCGAGCACGGAATCCCAGTCGGCGTCCGACATGCGCACGAACAGGCCGTCCTTGGTGATGCCGGCATTGTTGACCAGGATGTCGACGCCTTCGAGATCGGCCTCCGCCTTCTGGCCGAGCGCCTTGACCGCGTCGCGGTTGGTCAGATCCGCCGGGAAGAGCTTCACGCGGTCGCCGAGCTCGCCGGCCAGCGTTTCCAGCTTCTCCACACGGGTGCCGTGCAGGCCGACGATCGCACCCTGGCTGTGCAGCACCCTGGCGATCGCCTCGCCGATGCCTCCCGATGCGCCGGTGACGAGCGCCTTGCGGCCGGTCAGTTCGAACATTGCTTCAACCTCATTCTTCCGGACGCCCCGCGAGCGACCCTCGTTCCGCATTTGTCATGTTGTCCAGGCCATACCAGAAGTTCTCGGCACTCACGACCGATTCTTCACCAAGCCTGATCCGCTCCAGCACTTCCGCAGCCAGGTAATAGTCCTCGAGATCTTCGAGTCCACGCTCAACGAAGTACGCAGGTATTCGGCTTTGCTTCGACCAGTCCTCGCCACGAGATCGTCGAGGCGACACTCGACTTCGGGAGAAGACGGATGGAAGTAGGCATGCCGCACCCGCCGGCAAGAGTTTCCCGTTTATCCTAAAGCAGCCAGCGCCGTCTCGACCTCCGCCGCCGTGCCGATGGCGCCGGTGGCGATGTCGCGGTTTATGCGGCGCGCGAGGCCGGACAGCACCTTTCCGGCGCCGATTTCGTAGAGCGTCGCGACACCATTGGCGCCGAACCATTCCACCGTCTCGCGCCAGCGCACGCGGGCGACGACCTGTTCGACTAGGCGGCGGGCGATCTCGTCCGGGTCGCTGGTGGGCGTGACGGTGACGTTGGAAACGATCGGGACGACTGGCGAACTTTTGGCCACACCCGCCAGCGCCTCGCGCATGATGTCGGCGGCCGGCGTCATCAATGCCGAGTGAAAGGGTGCCGAGACCTGCAGCATCAGCGCCCGCTTGGCACCCTTTTCGGTGCAGAGCTTCGCCGCCAGTTCGACGGCCGCCTTGGCGCCGGAAATCACCAGTTGGCCACCGCCATTGTCGTTGGCGATCTGACAGACAGAGCCTTGTGCCGCTTCGGCGCAGGCGGCTTCGACATCGGCCTGCTCCAGCCCGATGATCGCGGCCATGGCGCCCTCGCCCGCCGGCACCGCCGCCTGCATGGCATTGCCGCGGGTGCGCAACAGCCGCGCGGCATCGGCCACCGAAACGAAGCCGGCTGCGGCAAGCGCCGAATATTCGCCGAGCGAATGGCCGGCGACATAAGCCACCTTGTCCTTCAGCGAAAAACCGCGCGATTCCAGCGCCCTTACCGCGGCCAGCGACACCGCCATCAGCGCCGGCTGGGCATTGGCCGTTAGTGTCAGGGTTTCTTCCGGCCCCTCCCAGATCAGCTTCGACAGTTTTTCGCCGAGCGCCTCATCAACTTCCTCGAAGACGCCGCGCGCCTCGGGAAAGGCATCGGCGAGGTCCTTGCCCATGCCGACGGCCTGGCTGCCCTGTCCCGGAAAGGTGAATGCGACGGCCATGTTAGCGTCTCCAGCGGCTGGTTTTTCCCTGCCTCTGGCGCAAGGCGGACGGCCAAGTCAAGCCCGCAAGCACCAGTTCAGCGCCTGTTCCAGCCGGGAAACCGGCCGAGTTCCCTGTTCTGAAAGGCTTTTTGGCGATCACACCTGATGAAAACCGCTCACGAATCGTTTGCTGGCTCTTCTTATTTCCGCCACAGGCGCTAGCTTTGTGTGACATTTCGATGACAGTGGCGTGACGCGAGTGGAAGACGCGTGACATGGGCCGGGGAAGCAAAGTGGCTAGGATCAGGAAAGGCGCGGCCAAGCCCGCGCCGCAATTTTTGGAAGACGATCCGTCCACCGGCTATCTGCCGGGGCGCAGATGGCCGATTGTCCGCTACGGCCTGGCGACGCTGCTTGCCTCCGCCCTTCTGGTGTTCGCCATCGAATGGATCGTGCGCGGCGACTTCTTCGGCACCGTCGACTTCTTCCTGCAGCCCTTCAAGCCCGGCTGGACCACGATCATCGTCTTTTCGCTGGTGCTGGTCGGGCTCGACGCCATACTCGGCCGCAGCCATCAAAGCCTGATGATCGTCGCGCCGCTGACACTGGCATTGGCCTTTGTCGGTCACCAGAAATCGCACTATCTTGGCGATCCGCTCTACCCGACCGATTTCCTCTATGCCCGCCAGATCATGGCGCTGATGCCGCTTCTGGTGCGCGAGCGCCCGTGGACGGCCGTGCTGCTTGCGGCCGCGATCGTCGCCAGCCTCGCGCTGCTCGTCTATGGCTGGCGGCTCTGGCGCCGGCGTGTGCCGATCCTCAGCCGAAAGGGACGGCTGGCGCGCTTGACGCTGACCGTGCCGCTGCTCGCTTTCTTCGTCTCGATCATGGACTACGCCACCTTCTCGTGGACGCGCGACAGGCTGCAGATCATCCCGATCATGTGGGACCAGAAGGAGAATTACGCCTCCAACGGCTTCGCGCTCGCCTTCGCGCTCAACGTGCCGATGGCGCATGTCTCGGCCCCGCCCGTCTATTCCGAGAAGACGATGGACGCGATCGCGCGTCCCGAGGTTGCCGCCTCGGTGCCGGACCAGAAGCCCGATATCATCGTGGTGATGAGCGAATCCTTCTGGGATCCGACGGAGCTTCCCGGCGTCAGCATCAAGCCCGATCCGATCCCGACGGTGCGCGCGCTGCGCTCGGGCTCGATGTTCTCACCGGAATTCGGCGGCATGACCGCCAATATCGAGTTCGAGGCGCTGACCGGCTTTTCCAACGCCTTCCTGCCGGCGGGCTCGATTCCCTATCAGCAATATGTGCGCACGCCGACGCCGTCGCTGGCGACTTTCCTGAAGAGCGAAGGCTATAGGGCGCGCGCGATCCATCCGGGCACCAACTGGTTCTGGAACCGGGGCGCCGTCTACGCCGATTTCGGCTTCAACGACTTCCGCTCGGAAGAGACGCTGCCGCCGATGGAAAAGCGCGGGCCGCTGGCCTCCGATGCGGCTATGACCGACGAGATCATGCGCGAAGCCGATGCCAGCGAAGAGCCGGTGTTCCTGTTCGCGGTCAGCCTGCAGAACCACGGGCCCTACGAGCCCTACCGCTATTACAATCCGACCCATCGGGTCGACGCGCCGATCAGCACCTGGGCGCGGGAATCGCTGCTCTCCTACGCCGAAGGCTCGGCGGACGCCGATCGCGGCCTGCAGCGCCTGATCGACTGGGCGAAGAAGCGCGAGCGGCCGACCGTCATCGCGTTCTTCGGCGACCATCTGCCGCCGCTCGGCCCGGTCTATGTCGAGACCGGCTTCCTCAAGGACAATGTCGCGCCGCGCAGGGAGCCGACGCCCGAGGCAGCGCTCGAGCATCACGACACGCCGCTGATCATCTGGTCGAACCGCTCCGGTCCGGTCGAGAATCTGGGCTCGGTGAGTCCCGCCTTCCTGCCCTACCATATCCTGACCACGGCCGGGATCACCCACCCCTATTACACCGGTTTCCTCGGCGCGCTGCGCGAGCGCTACCGCGTCGTCGACCGCAACCTTCTGCTTTCGCCCTCCGGCGAGGCGACGCCCGACTGGGCACGACAAAAGAAGATCGATCCGAAGATCAACGATTTTCGGCTGATCCAGTACGATATGATGTTCGGCAAGCGCCGGGTCGCGCCCGACTTCTTCCCCGAGACGGTAGTCCCGCTCGTCGCGCATATGAGCTGAGTGGATCGCCTTCCGATGAAATGGCCGACCTGCTGCGGGCCGACGGGTCAGCCAATTCCCCCAAGTGCCGCCAGTCCTGCGACACTGCGGGACCGCCGACCCGCTCTCCCGCCCTTGCCTTCCTCACGAATTGCTGTATAGACGCCCCCAATCTGCCGGTCCTTGCTGGGGGCTGAACGGAGGGCCGTGGCTTTGAAGGGCCACGTCATGAAGCCATAAGCGCTTTGGGCCTCCCGTGTCTCCGCTCTCGACCGTCTCGCGATGCTCCTTTCTTCCCCGCTCCTTTGCGACCGGGCCAGACAAGTTGCAGAGGCTTAGCCGCGAGGGCCGGTGAGAGAAACGAAGAAAGGCAGAAAAACATAATGGCTCTTTACGAACATGTGTTTCTTGCCCGGCAGGACCTGTCGCAGCAGCAGGTTGATGCGCTTGTCGAACAGTACAAGGGCGTCATCACCGCCAATGGCGGATCGGTCGGCCGGATCGAGAACTGGGGACTGAAGTCCCTCACCTACCGGGTCAAGAAGAACCGGAAGGCTTACTACACGCTGATGGACATCAACTGCCCGCCGGCCGCGCTCAACGAAATGGAGCGCCAGATGGGCCTGTCGGAAGACGTGCTGCGCTTCCTCACCATCAAGGTCGAGGCGCATGAGGAAGGCCCCTCGGCGATGATGCAGAAGCGCGAGGAGCGCTCCGAGCGCGGCGGCTTCGGCGATCGCGACCGTGGTCCGCGTTCGTTCGGCGACCGCGACCGCGGTGACCGTGGCCCGCGTTCGTTCGGCGACCGTGATGGCGGCGACCGTGGTCCGCGCCGTCCGCGCGAAAACGTTGAAGGGGGTGCAGAATAATGGTCGACATCAACCAGATCCCGACCCGGCGCCCGTTCCATCGCCGCCGCAAGACCTGCCCGTTCTCCGGCGCCAACGCTCCGAAGATCGACTACAAGGACGTGCGTCTGCTGCAGCGCTACATTTCCGAGCGCGGCAAGATCGTGCCGTCGCGCATCACCGCTGTCAGCCAGAAGAAGCAGCGCGAACTCGCCAAGGCGATCAAGCGCGCCCGCTTCCTCGGCCTGCTGCCCTACGTGGTTCGCTAAGCTATTTGATGCGGGCGGCTTGCCGCCCGCTTCGACCCACGGCGACGGGCGCCGCGACGGGTAGGCTCAAAATCCCGAGTTGAGGCCATAAACCTCTAACTGCCAAAACAGGCAGGACAGCGACACCGGCGAAGACGCCATTTGCTTCCTGACCTGTTCCCAAAAGAATCCGCCGTCATCCGCGATGGCGCCAAACCAAAGGAACGAAACCATGGAAGTCATTCTCCTCGAGCGCATTTCCCGCCTCGGCCAGATGGGCGACACCGTCAAGGTCAAGGATGGGTTCGCCCGCAACTTCCTGCTGCCGCAGGGCAAGGCGCTGCGCGCCAACGAAGCCAACAAGAAGAAGTTCGAGGGCCAGCGCGCCCAGCTCGAAGCCCGCAATCTCGAGCGCAAGTCGGAGGCCTCGCAGATCGCCGAGAAGCTCGACGGCAAGAGCTTCATCGTCGTGCGCTCGGCCGGCGAGACCGGCCAGCTCTACGGCTCGGTGTCGACCCGCGACATCGCCGAACTGCTGACCGCCGAGGGCTTCTCCGTCAACCGCAACCAGATCGAGCTCAACCAGCCGATCAAGACCATCGGCCTCTCCAACGTGGCGATCGCGCTGCATCCTGAAGTCGAGGTCACGGTGACGCTCAACGTCGCCCGCTCGGCCGATGAAGCGGAGCGCCAGGCCAAGGGCGAGACGCTGACGACGGCCGAAGCTATCTATGGCGAAGACATCAACGACAACGCCCGGCCGGACAACTTCTTCGACCCGAACGCCGAATTCGAAGGCGGCGAGGACAACGCCTGATCGACAAGGCAGGAGCCGTGCTCCGGCTCCTCCTGGGTCCAGCGCCGACTGGACCAACGCCCGGGTCTTCGACCCGGGCTTTTTTGTGCCAATAGGAACTTTTCTAATCCCTATATCTTGTTGCAGATTACGGCTTGGCGCGTCGATTGGACGCGAGCGATGCGCTGTGGCACTTTCGATTTGGCATTCGGTCCGGCTGCCGGATGGTCCGTTTGAGGGGACATTTGGTCATGAATATCCTGTTGAAACACGTTCTCGAACGGCTGGTGCGGACCGGCGACCTCAAAGTGACCGGGCCGAAAGGCTCGACGCATAAGTTCGGCGACGGCAGCGGCGAACCCGTACACATCCACATCAAGACCACCCATGCCGAGCGCGCGATCACCTTCGATCCGATGCTGGCCGTGCCTGAAGCCTATATGGACGGCGAACTGGACATCCCCGAGGGCGGCGTCCTCGGGGTGATGCGGATCGCCTTCCAGAACATGGGCAGCGGCGGCATCGACGTGACCTGGTCGAAGGCCATCGAGGGTCTGCGCCATGCCTTCCGCCGCCTGCAGCAGATCAACACGGCGTCGAGATCACGCCGCAACGTGCAGCGCCACTACGACCTCTCCGGCGAGCTCTACAAGCTCTTCCTCGACGAGGACATGCAGTATTCCTGCGCCTATTTCGAACAGCCCGACATGACGCTGGACGAAGCGCAAGTCGCCAAGAAGCGCCACATCGCCGCCAAGCTGAGACTCAAAGCCGGCCAGACGGTGCTCGATATCGGCTCCGGCTGGGGCGGCCTCGGGCTTTATCTCGCCAAGGCCTTCGACGTCGACGTGCAGGGCGTGACACTGTCCACCGAGCAGCAGGGCGTCTCCACCGACCGCGCGCATGCGCTGGGCCTGCAGGACCGCGTGCATTTCGACCTCAAGGACTATCGCGCGCTCAATGAACGTTTCGACCGCATCGTCTCGGTCGGCATGTTCGAGCATGTCGGCGTCAACCACTACCGGACTTTCTTCGACAAGTCGGCGACGCTGCTCAAGCCCGACGGCGTGATGCTGCTCCACACCATCGGCCGCTCCGGCGTGCCGTGGGCGACCAGCGCCTTCATCCGCAAATACATCTTCCCGGGCGGCTACGTCCCGGCGATGTCGGAAGTGCTGCCGGCGATTGAGAAATCAGGCCTTATCGTCACGGACATCGAGATTCTCAGGCTCCACTACGCCGACACGCTGAAGCATTGGGGCCAGCGCTTTGCCGCCAACCGCGACAAGGCGAAGGCCATCTATGACGAGCGCTTCTGCCGCATGTGGGAGTTCTACCTTGCGGCCTCGGAAGCCGCCTTCCGCTGGCAGGACCTGGTGATCTTTCAGTTCCAGCTCGCCAAGAAGAACGACACGTTGCCGATGACGCGCGACTATATGGCCAAATGCGAGAAGGCGCTGGAATTGCGCGACCTCGGCCATCAGGAGCCGGCGACGCCGGCGGTCAAACCGAGCCGCCGCAAGAAGGTGGAATAGAACGGCGGCGATTGCCGCTTGCCATTGCCGCCTGACGCCACGAAAAAGGTCTCGTTCGCGAGGCCTTTTTTATGAACTACCTGATCTACATCGCGGCCGCGCTTGCCGAGATCGCCGGCTGCTTTTCCTTCTGGGCCTGGTGGCGGCTGGCGAAGTCGCCGCTCTGGCTGGTGCCGGGCTTGGCCTTGCTGGCATTGTTCGGCTTCCTTTTGGCGCTGGTCGACACGAGCGCCGCCGGTCGCGCTTACGCCGCCTATGGCGGCATCTACATCGCCGCTTCGCTCGGCTGGCTTTGGCTGGCCGAAGGCATGCGCCCCGACCGTTTCGACCTCGCCGGCGCCGCGCTCTGCATCGTCGGCGCCTCGGTGATCCTGCTCGCGCCAAGAGGAGCCTGAATTGGAACTGCCCACCGCGCTCCGGCAAGGCGTCGACAGCCTGCTCGAAAAGGTATCGCTGCCGGCGCTGAAACAGGCCGCGAGAACGCTTTCGGAACGCTATCGCGCCGAGTTGCGTGACGGCCGCCTGCATATGGGCGAAGACATGGCGGTGAAGGCTTACCTGGCGACCAGGCTGCCCGCCACCTATGCCGCCGTTCGCGCTTGCCTCGACGCGCTGGCCGATGCCCATCCCGATTTCCAGCCGAAAAGCCTGCTTGATATCGGCGCCGGGCCTGGCACCATGCTTTGGGCCACAGCTGATACCTGGCTGGAGCTCGAACAGGCGGTTCTGGTCGAGGCAAGCGCCGCGGTGCGTAAGGTCGGCCAGTCGCTGGCCGCCGGCGCGATCGCGGCCCGCACGAGCTGGGTAGCCGGCGACGCCACCATCGATCTCGATGGTCTCGACCCTGCGGACTTGGTCAGCGCCGCCTATGTCCTGGACGAGATCGCGCCGGCCTCGTTGCCAAAACTCGTCGACCGGCTCTGGCGATTGACGGCCGACACGCTCCTCATCGTCGAGCCCGGCACGCCGGCCGGCTGGCAGCGTATCCTTGCCGCGCGCCGGCAGCTCATCGAAGCCGGCGCGCACGTCTTGGCGCCCTGCCCGCATGAAGCGCCTTGCCCGCTCATTGCGCCCGACTGGTGCCATTTTTCCCGCCGCGTCGCGCGTTCGCGGCTGCATCGGCTCGCCAAGGACGCCGACGTGCCGTGGGAGGACGAGAAGTTCATCTACCTCGCCGCCTCGCGACTGCCGGCGCCGCAGCGCGCCTCCCGGGTGATCGCGCCGCCAAAGGGCGGTTCGGGCAAGGTCGTCGTGCTCAAGCTCTGCCAGCCCGACGGCCATGCCGGCGAGCGCCTCTCCAGCAAGCGCGACGGCGAATCGTTCAAAGCGGCGCGGCGGGCGGACTGGGGCGACACGCTTGGCTGAGCCGCTTTGTCATCCCGGGTCGAAGCGACACGGCGCAGACGAGGATTGCCACGACTGATATGGCCAGCATCGTATTTTCCTGTTTTGTTCTCGCTCGGGACCCGCTACGGTTGCGCCCTTCGATTCGAGTCAATGACGATTCTTTCCACGGAAAAATTTTGGTTGTGAATCGCGAGCATCGAAGCCAGTTGGAACCTCACTGTTGCAGATAAGTCAGCACCGATTTGTCCAATTCTGATATCGAAAAGGCGGGATCGAAATCGGGGACATCATGGCTGAAGCAGCGCGCAAAATCGGCGTGGCGGAGCAACCGCTTTATCGCGAGGCACCGAACAACATCGAGGCCGAGCAGGCGCTGCTTGGCGCCATACTGGTCAACAACGACGCCTTCTACCGCGTCTCGGATTTCCTCAAGCCCGCCCATTTCTACGAGCCGCTGCACCGTAAGATTTTCGAGGTGGCTGCCGAACTCATCCGCATGGGCAAGATCGCAACGCCGATCACGCTGAAGACCTTCCTGCCGGCGGAAGAGAAGGTCGGCGACATGACGGTGGCGCAGTATGTCGTGCGGCTCGCCGTCGAGGCGGTCACCGTCGTCAACGCCGCCGATTACGGACGCGCCATCTACGACCTCGCCACGCGCCGGGCGCTGATCACCGTCGGCGAGGACATGGTCAACATCGCCTATGACGCGCCGGTCGACATGTCGCCGTCGGAGCAGATCGAGGACGCCGAGCGGCGCCTGTTCGAGCTCGCCGAGACCGGCCGCTACGACGGCGGCTTCGAGAGCTTCAACGATGCGGTCAAAACCGCAGTCGACATGGCCAACGCCGCCTATATGCGCGACGGCCATCTGTCAGGCATCGCCACGGGCCTGCGCGATCTCGACCGCCGCATGGGCGGCCTGCAGCCTTCCGACCTGATCGTGCTTGCCGGGCGCCCGGGCATGGGCAAGACCTCCTTGGCCACCAACATCGCGTTCAATATTGCCGAGGCCTATCAACCGGCACAGCAGGCCGACGGCACCTTCAAGGCGGCCAATGGCGGCGTGGTCGGCTTCTTCTCGCTCGAAATGTCGTCGGAACAGCTCGCCACCCGCATCATCTCCGAGCAGACCGAAATCTCGTCATCGAAGATCCGCCGCGGCGAGATATCCGAGATGGATTTCGAGAAGCTGGTCGCCTGTTCGCAGACGATGCAGAAGATCCCGCTGTTCATCGACCAGACCGGCGGCATTTCTATCGCGCAGCTCTCCGCCCGGGCGCGGCGGCTGAAGCGCCAGCGCGGCCTCGACCTCATCGTCATCGACTATATCCAGCTGATGCAGGGCTCGAGCGCGCGCGCCTCGCAGAACCGCGTGCAGGAAATCACCGAAATCACCACGGGGCTGAAGGCTTTAGCCAAGGAGCTCGGCGTGCCGATCATCGCGCTGTCGCAGCTGTCGCGTCAGGTCGAAAGCCGTGACGACAAGCGGCCGCAGCTCTCGGACCTGCGTGAATCCGGCTCGATCGAGCAGGACGCTGACGTGGTGCTGTTTGTCTACCGCGAGGAATACTACCTCAAGAACCGCGAGCCGAAGCTCGGCACCGACGAGTACATCAAGTGGGAAAACGAGATGAACGAGGCGCGCGGCAAGGCCGAGTGCATCGTGGCCAAGCAGCGCCACGGACCGACGGGCACCGTCAGCCTTGCCTTCCACGGCGAGTTCACACGATTCTCCGACCTGGCGGAAGAGCATCATTTACCGGAGAGGTTTGAGTAGGCGCGTGGTCGCGACGGCTACAAAGGTGACGGGCGTAGGCGCTCTACGGCGCCCCCCTCTGTCCTGCCGGACATCTCCCCCACGAGGGGGGAGATTGGCCGTCATCCGCGCCGACATTTTTTTCTGCAACGCTGAAAATTGGCGAAATCCGTCGTGCCGTCTGATCTCCCCCCGTGTGGGGGAGATGTCCGGTAGGACAGAGGGGGGCGCGAAGGAACGCGACGTCCGCCAGAAGCCGAAAAGGTAGCAGCGTGGCCAAATCGCGCGTTCAGTTCATCTGCCAGAATTGCGGCTCGGTGCATCAGCGCTGGGCCGGCAAATGCGACGCCTGCGGCGAGTGGAACACGCTGGTCGAAGAAGGCACCGCAGGCGGCATCGGCTCGGGGCCCGCCAACACCCGCAATGTGCGCAAGGGCCGCGCCGTGGTGCTCACCAGCCTGGCCGGCGATATCGAGGACGCGCCGCGCATCGTCTCCGGCATCGGCGAGCTCGATCGCGCCACCGGCGGCGGCTTCGTGCGCGGCTCCGCACTTCTGGTCGGCGGCGATCCCGGCATCGGCAAGTCGACGCTGCTGACGCAGGCCGCAGCTGCTTTGGCCTCGAAGGGCCACCGCATCGTCTATGTTTCGGGTGAGGAAGCGGTGGCGCAGATCAGGCTGCGTGCTCAGCGCCTCGGCGTCGCCTCGACGCCTGTCGAACTCGCGGCCGAGACCAATGTCGAGGACATTCTCGCGACAATCGCCGACGGCAAGCGGCCGGATCTGGTCATCCTCGATTCCATCCAGACGCTGTGGACCGATCTTGCCGATTCGGCGCCCGGCACGGTCACCCAGGTGCGCGCGGCCGCCCAGGCGATGATCCGCTATGCGAAATCCACAGGTGCCGCGATCGTGCTCGTCGGCCACGTCACCAAGGAAGGCCAGATCGCCGGCCCTCGCGTCGTCGAGCACATGGTGGACGGCGTGCTCTATTTCGAGGGCGAAGGCAACCATCATTTCCGCATCCTGCGCACGGTGAAGAACCGTTTTGGGCCGACCGACGAGATCGGCGTCTTTGAGATGTCGGACAAGGGCCTGCGCGAGGTCGCCAATCCATCCGAGCTGTTCCTCGGCGAGCGGCATGCGAAATCGCCCGGCGCCGCCGTGTTCGCCGGGATGGAAGGCACAAGGCCGGTGCTGGTCGAGATCCAGGCGCTGGTGGCGCCCTCCTCGCTCGGCACGCCGCGCCGCGCCGTCGTCGGCTGGGACGGCGCGCGGCTCTCCATGGTGCTGGCGGTGCTCGAAGCGCATTGCGGCGTCCGTTTCGGCCAGCACGACGTCTATCTCAACGTCGCCGGCGGCTACCGAATCTCGGAGCCGGCGGCCGACCTCGCGGTTGCCGCAGCATTGGTTTCGTCGCTCACCGGTCTTGCCCTTCCCGCCGATTGCGTCTATTTCGGCGAAATCAGCCTTTCGGGCGCGGTGAGGCCGGTTGCGCATGCGCAGCAGCGCCTTAAAGAGGCCGAAAAGCTGGGTTTCGGAAGCGCGGTGCTGCCGCTTGGCAGCGAGGAAGTCGTTGGCGGTAATGGGGCCGGGGGAATCGCGGCCGGCGCTTTCCAGCCCACCGAGCTTGCCGACCTGGTGGCGCGCATAGCCGGCTCACGGCGCAGCCGCGCCGACGAGGGGGAGTGATGCAGCTCATGATGTGGGGCGAAAGACATGCCGATTACGCTGCTTGACGGAATTCTCGTTGGCTTCACCCTGGTCTCAGCAATGCTTGCCATGGTGCGCGGCTTTTCCCGCGAGGTGCTGTCGGTGGTGTCGTGGGCAGCGGCGGCGGCGGCGGCCTTCTTCTTCTACAAGCCGGTCCTGCCCTACGTTCAGCCCTATGTCGACAACGACAAGATCGCCATGGCCGCGGCGGCCGGCATCGTCTTTGTCATCGCGCTGATCGTCGTCTCGGTGATCACCATGAAGATCGCCGACTGGATCATCGATTCGCGCATCGGCGCGCTCGATCGCACGCTCGGTTTCCTCTACGGCGCGGCGCGCGGCATCCTGGTCGTCGCGGTGGCGCTATTGTTCTTCAACTGGCTGGCCGGCGCCAAGGCGCCCGCTTGGGTGGCAAACGCCAAGTCCCGGCCGCTGCTCGAGACGATCGGAGCAAAGCTCGAAAGCGTGCTGCCCGAGAACACGGAAGAGCTGGTCAACAAATATACGCGTAAGGGCACGCCCCAGGCGGGCGCGCCGGCGACCACCGACCAGCCCGCGGCCGAACCGCCGGCGACCGGCGACGACAACGCGACGGCACCCGACGACAGCGAAGGCGAAGCGCCGGCCGACAATGAGCCGGCACCAGCCCCTGCGCCGGCTCCCGCCACTCCGGCACCGGCAAACTGAAGTTCAGGCCAGCGCCAGCGCTGGCCTCAAGCATTTATGAATGCGGCATCGCGTGCGTTGCGTTCGATGAGCGATCGCCTTATATGGCGGTTTTAGCGGAGCTTGAGCCCCAGATGGCAGACTCAACGGCAGACGCAGGCAAAGTCCTTTCCGCCGAGGCCGATGACCATTTCCATGACGAGTGCGGCGTGTTCGGCATTTTCGGCCGCCAGGACGCGGCAGCCATCGTCACACTCGGGCTTCACGCACTCCAGCATCGCGGCCAGGAAGCCGCCGGCATCGTTTCCTATGACGGCACCCAGTTCCACGTCGAGCGTCATGTCGGGCTGATCGGCGACACCTTCACCAAGCAGAACGTCATCGATCGCCTGCAGGGCAACCGCGCGATCGGCCATACCCGCTACGCCACCACCGGCGGCGCGGGCCTGCGCAACATCCAGCCCTTCTTCGCCGAGTTGGCCGAAGGCGGCCTTGCGGTCGCCCATAACGGCAACCTCACCAATGCGCTCACCGTCCAGCGCGCATTGCAGAAACAAGGCTCGATCTTCTCCTCCACTTCCGACACCGAAACGCTGCTCCACCTGGTCGCGACCAGCAAGGAACGCGATTTGAACTCGCGTTTCATCGATGCCGTTCGCCAGGTCGAGGGCGCCTTCTCGCTTGTCGCGATGACGGCCAAGAAGATGATCGGCTGCCGCGATCCGCTCGGCATCCGTCCGCTGGTTCTCGGCGACCTCGACGGCGCCTGGATCCTAGCTTCGGAAACCTGCGCGCTCGACATCATCGGCGCCCGCTTCGTGCGCGACATCAAGCCGGGCGAGATGGTGGTCATCACCTCCAAGGGCATCGAGAGCCTGTTTCCGTTCGAACCGCAGAAGACCCGCTTCTGCATCTTCGAATATGTCTATTTCGCGCGGCCGGATTCCTCGGTCGAGGGCCGCAATGTCTATGAGGTCCGCAAGCGCATCGGCGCGGAGCTGGCGCAAGAAAACCCGGTCGAGGCCGACATCGTGGTGCCGGTGCCGGATTCCGGCACGCCGGCCGCGATCGGCTTCAGCCAGGCCGCCGGCATTCCCTTCGAGCTCGGCATCATCCGCAACCACTATGTCGGCCGCACCTTCATCCAGCCGGGCGATTCCATCCGCCACATGGGCGTGAAGCTCAAGCACAACGCCAATCGCCGCATGATCGAGGGCAAGCGCGTGGTGCTGGTCGACGATTCCATCGTGCGCGGCACCACCAGTCAGAAGATCGTGCAGATGGTGCGCGATGCCGGCGCGAAGGAAGTGCATATGCGCATCGCCTCGCCGCCGACCAGCGCATCGTGCTTTTACGGCGTCGACACGCCGGAGAAGTCTAAGCTGTTGGCGTCGCGCATGTCGGTCGAGGAGATGGCCGAGTTCATCCGCGTCGATTCGCTCGGGTTTTTGTCGATCGACGGGCTCTACCGCGCCGTTGGCGAGGCGCGCCGCGACAACGACCAGCCGCAATTCTGCGACGCCTGCTTCACCGGCCAGTACCCTACCCGCCTGCTCGACTTCGAAGGCCACGACAACGTGCGCACGCTGTCGCTGCTGGCGAGCGGCGGCTCGTAAGCCGGTCCACCCCACGGAATCGCTCGCATGACCCTCGACCTTTCCGGCCGCGTCGCGGTCGTCACCGGCGCCTCGCGCGGCATCGGCTACTTCATCGCCAGGGAACTGGCCGCCGCCGGCGCGCATGTCGTCGCGGTCGCCCGCACTGTCGGCGGGCTGGAAGAGCTTGACGACGCGGTCAAGGCCGACGGCCGCGGACAGGCGACGCTGGTGCCGCTCGACCTCGCCGACATGGCGGGCATCGACCGGCTGGGCGGCGCGATCCACGAGCGCTGGGGAAAGCTCGACATCCTGGTCGCCAATGCCGGCATCCTCGGGGTGATCTCGCCGATCGGCCATGTCGAAGCAAAAACCTTCGAAAAGGTGATGACCATCAATGTCACCGCTACCTGGCGCCTGATCCGCACGGTCGACCCGCTGCTTAGGCTCTCCGATGCCGGCCGCGCGATCATCATGTCCTCCAACGCGGCGCATTCGGCGCGCGCCTTCTGGGCGCCCTACGCCGCTTCCAAGGCCGCGGTCGAGACGATGATGCGCTCCTGGGCGCATGAGACCGAGAGCCTGTCGCTTCGGGTCAACGCCGCCGATCCAGGCGCCACCCGCACGGCGATGCGCGCCCAGGCCATGCCGGGCGAGGATCCGGAGACGCTGCCGCATCCTTCCGAGATCGCCAAACGCATCGTGCCGCTGGCAAGCCCGGACTTGAAGGAAACCGGGCTGATCTTCCAGGCCAAGCACAACCGTTTCGTCGCCTATCGGCAGCCGGAATAAACCTGCCTCAAGGCGGATGAAACAAGCCTCCGGCTACGTTCTTCGAATGTAGAACATTCGAAATCGGAGGACCGACATGCGCAGACTTCTTCTCGTTGCCGCCACCGCCATTGCCGCCGCACTTGCCGCCACGGCAGGCGCGGCGCTGTCGCAAGACGCCAAGATGAGCTTCTTCGTCACCAGCGTCGGCTCCGGCAAGGGCGCCGATCTCGGCGGCCTCAAGGGTGCGGACGCGCATTGCGCCTCGCTGGCAGAAGCGGCCGGCGTCAGCGGCAAGACTTGGCACGCTTATCTCTCCTCCAGCGCCGAGGATGCGCGCGACCGCATCGGCAAGGGTCCCTGGTTCAATGCCAAGGGCGAGAAGATCGCCGACGACGTCGCCTCGCTGCACAGCGACGCCAACGCCATCACCAAGCAGGCGGCGCTGACCGAGAAGGGCGAAGTCGTCAACGGCCGCGGCGACAAGCCCAACCGGCACGACGTGCTGACCGGCTCGAAGCCCGACGGCACCAAGATCGCCGAGCAGACCTGCGGCGACTGGACGATGAGCGGCGCCGAGGGCGTCGCGATGGTGGGCCATCACGACCGCATGGGGCTCGACGATTCGGCAGCGGCCAAGTCGTGGAACTCCTCGCATGCCTCGCGCGGCGGCTGCAGCCAGGAAGCCCTCCAAGGCACGGGCGGCGACGGCCTGTTCTACTGCTTCGCTGTCGAGTAAGCGTCCGGCCAACGGTCGTTCACGGGTCTGTGACCAGGGCGGGGGAGCGTGTGCCGCCGTCCTGCTTTCGCCGTTTGCCGGGAGTTGCTAGGATCGATCCGACTCCGACATCCAGCAAAGAGGAATTCCCATGGCTGCCACCCCCAGCGTAGCGTTGGTCTGGTATCTTGTGATCGCCGGCCCGCAGGGCGGCATGGTGGTGCTGCCCAGCACTTTCGACACCCGCGAACAGTGCAGCAACGCGATTGCCGAATATCAGAAGCAGCCGACGCCGCAGGGTTGGGCCGTGCAGTGCGTGCCGAGCGCCTCGCCCTTCACCGACGAGGGGGATGCGGAAGAGCCATCGGCACAGTAGCGCTAGCCGATCTCCCCCTTGAAGGGAAATGGCCGCGAAGCGGCCATAGCGGGGCCCTGCCCGGCTCCACCTTGCAGGCGATCGGCTGACCGTCGAGGCTGCCGCGCACCCTGAGTGTGATCAGAGCCTTGGCGGCGTCTTCGCGGTAAGCCTCCTTCAGCGGTGCCTGCATAGCCTTGATGCAGTCGCGTCCATTTGCATCCCTTCCGGTCGTTTTCGGTGCCTGGATAGCACTGAGATGCTGGCGGGACAGCGCTCCTCTGCCCGGCATCGGCCGCCACCGTCGGCGATTTCCAAACTCGAAAACGAGATACCCTGTCGGATGGAGCGAAACTCGAACGTCCTTGGGCCGTTGCCAGACAGGAAGGAGATCCAGCATGGCCAAGGTGACCTCGCATCTGTGGTTCGAAAAAGACGCGCGGCAAGCGGTGGAATTCTATGTCGCCACCATTCCCAATTCCGCGATCGGCCGCACGACCGATGTGGCGGCGGACAATCCGAGCGGCCCCGCCGGCAGCGTCAAGATCATCGAATTCGTGCTCGACGATCAGAATTTCATCGCGCTCGAAGCCGGTCCGCTCGATCCGTTCAACCATTCCTTCTCGATCCTCGTCGAGCTCGATAACCAGGCCGAGATCGACCGCATCTGGAACGCCTTTCTCGACAATGGCGGCAAGCCCGAGCAATGCGGCTGGCTGAAGGACCGCTGGGGCCTGTCGTGGCAGATCGTACCAAAAATCCTCGGCGACATGGCCGCGCATCCCGACCGCGAGCGCGCCAAACGCGCCACCGAGGCGATGCTGGGTATGGTCAAGATCGATGTCGCGGCGCTGGAGAGGGCGTTTGGGGGGTGAAGCTGCCAATCTCCCCCCTTGCGGGGGAGATCGCAGTTCCAAACACAGCGCCAAGCCTATCCCCTTTGACTTCGCCCCTTCCAGCCATACCTTTGCGGCAGTCATTCCCGCGGAGGTCGCATGCGGTCCAAGTTGAAGCTCCTACCCCTCATCCTCCTGGCGCTCACAGCCTTTGCGCAGCCAGCCGGCGCCGAAACACCTGAACGGCCGGCGCCGGCCGGCGGCGTGCTGTCGCTTTTGCCGCCGCCGCAGGTCACCGAGCATTCGCTCACGCTTGGCGGGCGCAAGCTCGACTACCAAGCCAAGGCCGGCACGCTGTCGCTGCTTTCCGGCAAGGGCGAGGTCACGGCCGAAATCTTCTACGTCGCCTACACGCAGCAGTCGCCCGCCCCGGCGAAGGAGCGGCCGATCACCTTCGTCTTCAACGGCGGGCCGGGCGCGGCTTCCGCCTACCTGCATCTCGGCGCGATCGGCCCGCGCATCGTCGCGACCGCTGCCGACGGCCAATTCCTGCCGCCGCCGCAAAGGCTCATCGACAATCCGGATAGCTGGCTCGACATGACCGATCTCGTATTCGTCGATCCGGTCGGCACCGGCTACAGCCGCGAAGCACCGGGCGAGGACACCAAAGCGTTCTGGGGCGTCGACCAGGACGCCAGCTCGGTCGGCGCCTTCATCCGGCTCTATCTGGCGCAGAACGGCCGCACCGCTTCACCGCTCTTCCTCGCCGGCGAAAGCTATGGCGGCTTTCGAGCCGCGCTGCTGGCCAGGACGCTGCAGGAGGATGTCGGCTTGAGTCCCTCCGGTATCGTGCTGATCTCGCCGGCGCTGGAGTTCATGCTGGTGCGGCCGGACCAATTCGATCAATTGCACTGGGCGCTCGAACTGCCTTCGCTGGCGGCGGTGCGGCTTGGCGCCGACGGCGTCAGCGGCGAGGCGCTGCGCGACAGGCTGGCCGAGGTCGAGCACTATGCGCTTGGCGACTACCTGACAGCTCTCGCCAGCGGACTGGAGCAAGGCGGAAAGCTTGCCAGCGGGCGCGTGGCGGAAATCACCGGCCTGCCGCTCGAGCTCGTCGAACGCAATTTCGCCCGTATCCCGACCGGCCTATTCGCCCGCGAGTTCCAGCGCGCCAAGGGAAAGGTGCTCAGCCCTTACGATGCCATGATCAGCACCGCCGATATCTCGCCCGGGAGCGCCCGCATCGAAGGCCCTGACCCGGTGCTCGATCGCAGCGTGCCGGTGCTGACCTCGGCCTTCGTCGCTTACGCCCGCAACGAACTGAATTATCGCACGGATGTCAGCTACCGGCTGCTCAACGGCGAGATCAGTCACAATTGGGACTACGGCACCTCGCGGCAAGGCTATGCCGGGGCGATGAACGACCTGCAGCGGGCGCGTTCGCTCAACCCCTCGCTCGGTGTCGTCATAGTCAACGGCTATACTGATCTCGTCACGCCCTACCTCGCCTCGCGCTATCTGGTGAACCAGCTTCCCTCGCTCGCCGACGCCAAACCGGTCCGGCTCGATGTCGTGGAGGGCGGCCACATGATGTATCTCAGGCCGGACGGAAGGCGCGCGCTGAAGGAGGCAGCTTCGCAGCTCTACCAGGCGACGCAGTAAGCGCTTCTCGATCGTCCACGAGGGCTCTGCCCCAACGCAAGCGCCGCGGTGGAACAGCGCGGTACAAGCTTTCGACCGTATAGCTGGCACAGTGGATCCGATGGGCGGAGCGCCTCCACACGGCAAAACCAATCCCGCATGGCCGACGTCGTCATCCTAGAAAGTCGCGAAAGGGTGCTGGCCGGCATCCTGTTCACCGCGGCCGCCTATTTCCTGTTTTCCGCCCAGGATGCCTCGATCAAGCTGTTGGTCGCCGGCATGACGGTGTGGCAGATCATGTTCTTCCGCTCGGTCACCGTCCTTGCCGCCTGCGGCGCGATCGGCGGACGGAAGCTTTTCGCCGACACCGCAAGCTCGCCCATCGTGCGGCCGATGCTGGTGCGCAGCGCGTTCACGCTCGCGGCCTGGCTCTGCTACTACAACGCCGCACGCTCGCTGCAGCTCGCGGAGCTCACCACCATCTACTACGCCGCGCCGATCATCGTCACCGTGCTGTCGGTGGTGATGCTGGGCGAGACCGTGCCGCTCTTGCGCTGGGCGGCGGTGTTTGTCGGATTCGTTGGCGTCTTCATCGCCTGCGATCCGACGCGTCTCGGCTTATCCGTGCCGGTGCTGCTTGTGCTGGCGGCAGCGCTTTTGTGGGGCATCGCCGTGGTGCTCTTGCGCAAGACCGCGATGCAGGAGCGCACGACGATCCAGCTGGTGCTCAACAACTTCTACTTTCTGCTTTTTTCGGCGGTGCCGGCGTTGATCTGGTGGCGCATGCCGGACGCGCCGCAGCTCATGCTTCTCATGAGCGTCGGCGCGCTCGGCGGCGTGGCGCAATACATGCTGTTCGAGGGCATGAAACGGGCGCCGGTGTCCATCGTGGCGCCATTCGAATACACCTCGCTGATCTGGGCGTTTGCGCTGGGCTTCGCCATCTGGGGCGACGTGCCGAGAACCGAAGTCTTCATGGGCGCGGCGCTGATCATCGGCGCCGGCCTGCTGATCGTCGGCAACGAGCATTTCCGCAAACGGGTCCAGGACTCATGACAGAAGGCTGTCAGCAGGAACGACATAGTCTGGTGCCATGACGGATACGATCGACATGCCTGAAAAGCTTGCCAGGGGCACCGCCGACGCCACGTCCGAGCGCATGCTGGGCGTCGTGCTGGTCTCGGCCTCGGCTGTCGCCTTCGCGCTCACCGGCGTGCTGACCAAGTCGATTCATGCCGATCCACTGACCATTACCTGCTGGCGAGGCTTCTTCGGCTCGATCCTGATTGCTCTCTACGTGCTGTGGCGCCGCCGGCGCTCGGGCGGACCCCAGAGCCTCAGGCTCGGCTGGCGCGGCTGGCTGCTGGCCGTCGAGGGGGCCGCCGCCAGCATCGCCTTCATCTCGGCGTTCAAATACACCTATGTTGCCAATGTCGCGGTGATCTATGCCACCTCACCCTTCATTGCCGCACTGTTTGCCTTGCTGCTGGTGCAGGAAAAATTCCGGCTGCAGACGATGCTGGCGGCGGCCGTGTCGCTTTGCGGCGTCGCCATCATGGTGGGCGGCGGCCTTGGCAGCGGCCACCTGTTCGGCGACGGGCTGGCGCTTTTGATGACCACCGGCAGTGCGCTCTACATGATCATGGTGCGCGCCTTCCGCGATTCGCCCGTCGTCTGGGCCGGCGCGGTGTCCGCCTTCCTGCTCTTCGTGCTCGGCTGGTTCGTCACCGATCCGCTGGCCGTTTCGACCCGCGACGTGGCGTTGCTTGCCACCTTCGGCTGCTCCTTCGCGCTGGCCTCGATCCTCTGGACCGAAGGTTCACGGCTTATCCCCGCCGCCGAATCCGGCCTGCTCGGCTCGGCCGAAGTGCCGTTCGCTATCCTTTTCGCCTTGCTGTTTCTCGGCGAATTCCCACCGATGGCCAGCATCGTCGGCGGCGCGACCGTGCTTTGCGCGGTTTTCGCGCATGCCGGACGTGACTGGTTGAGGGCCAAATCGGCGCGTTCGTAAATTTTTTTCGCGGGTCACGGAACCATCATTGGACTCAGGCATTGTTAGATCGACGGGTCACCCCCCAAGTCCCCCCAAACCCCTCGACCCGTCCGACTAGAAGCCGACCCGCAAAAAGGTCGGCTTTTTCTTTGGGCGCTCCTGGCCGTTCAAGGCGGCAGCGCCAGGCCGTTGCCCAGAAGCTCCGCCAGATCCCGCGCCGGACGAGCCGCCTCGCGGCCGAGCCGGATGGCGAAGCCGGCCATGGGCAGCGGCGGGAGGTCGAGATCGGGGGACGCCTCTACGATGCCGGAATGGGCAAGACGCCGGGTGCGCGGAGTCAGCGCGATGCCGGCGTTGACCGCGCTGCGCAGGCCGGCAAGGCTGGCGCTGCCGGCAGCGATGCGGTAGCGGTGGCCGACGGCGTCAAGCGCATTGAGCGCAGCCTCCCGGAAGCCGCAATAGGGGTCGAGCAGCGCCAGCGGCACCACCTCTTGCCGCGTCGCCAGCCCTTTTTCGGAGCAGAGCCACAGCATCGGCTCGCCGATCAGGAACGCTTCATCCGGGGATGGCGCATGGCGCATGGTGATCGCGAGGTCGAGCTGGCCCGCCTGCAAGGCTGACCCGAGCTCCAGGGAGCGGCCGACGCGCAGCTCGATCCTGACGCGGGGATGGCTGGCGGCGAAGGCGCGCAACAGCTCCGGTAGACCATGGTCCGCAAAGTCCTGCGTCGTGCCGATGGCAATGCGGCCGCCAACGCGCGCGCCTTTCAGCGCCAGCCAGGCCTCGGTGTGGACGGCAAGGATGCGCCTGGCGTGGCCGACAAGGTCCTCGCCGGCAGGCGTCAGGCCGCGCCCCCGGCCCTGGGGCGCGAGCAGCGGCTCCCCGACAATCTCCTCCAGCCGCTGCATCTGCGCCGTGACTGCGGACGGCGAGCGGCCGACAGCAGACGCCGCCCTGGCCAGGGAGCCGCCATCGACGAAGGCGATGAAGGTTTTGAGCAGGTCGGGAGCGAGAGTTTCCATACTTCGAAAATATCGAAGTATTTGTCAAAAACAATACGATTTTTTTGATCCATGGACGATGGCATGGTCCCTTTATCGGCGGCGCCAAGCCGTCAGAAGCAAGGAGAGAAAAATGCCGATCATCAATGTCAGCCTCACCGGCGAGCCGGACGCAAAACGTTCCGCGGCGATCGCGAAGGAGATCACCGAGATTACAGCCACGCATCTGCGCAAGGACCCGACGATCACCGCGGTCGCGGTCAGCTACGTCGATCCGCAGCACTGGTTCGCCGGCGGCAAGTCGCTGGCCGAGCATGGCACGAGCACCTTTTGGCTCGACATCAAGGTGGTGGACGGCACCAACACCAAGCTCGAGCTCGAAGCCTATCTCAAGGCGATCTTCGACGCCTTCGGCCGCCTGCTCGGCGGCGTGCATGTGGAAAGCTACGCGCTGGTGCATGAGGTTCCGGCCGCGGCATACGGCTTTGGCGGCAAGAGCCAAGAGTTTCGGTTCATCAGCGGGAGACTGAACGCGGCGTAGTCGGCTTGCCTTCCCTTGTCCCCTTGCGGGAGAAGGTGGATCGGCGCGCACGCCGAGACGGACGAGGGGTGCTGGAAGAAGCGCGGCTTCGAAGAATCGATTGCTTTCAGGCACTTACATCTCCAGCGCAGCGATCCGTCCAACACCCTCATGCGTCCGAGCTTCGCCCGGCCACCTTCTCCCGCAGCAAGGGGAGAAGGGGCGCCCTCCCAGCCCCACATTGACCTTGCCCCCACTTCCGCTACCCTCTGCGCCGAAGCGGCCGCCCAAGAGCCGCACCGTGGAGGACACTGGGAGAGAGCGGCATGATCCTGACTTTGGCGCTGCTTGCCGGTCTTGTCTTTGCCTGGCTGCTGATCGGCCTAATAGAGAGGTTCCGGCTCGACCTGCGCTTTACCCAGGCGTTGCTCTACGTGCCGTTCAAGCTCGCCTACCGCATTGCCGACGATCGCATCCGCATTGCCCGCAATGCACGCACACCGGTCATTTATGTCGTTTCGCACCAATCGCGCATCGAGCCGGCGCTGATGCTGTCGCTCTTGCCGGACGACACGCTGCACATTCTGGACGAGGCCTCGGCCCGCTCGCCCTGGCTGGAGCCGTGGCGCGAGCTTGCCCGCACCATCGCCTTCAATGCCGAACATGTCTTCGTCAGCCGGCGGCTGGTGCGCGTGCTGAAGGGCAAGGGCCGGCTTGCGGTCTATCTGCCCGACGACGTCGAGCCGGACGTGAAGTCGTTCCGGCTGTTCCGCGCCATCACTCGCATCGCCATGCAGGCCGACGCCCGCATCGTGCCGATCTTCATCGCAGGGTCGCGCGACCTGCCGATGTCGCTGACGCCGGCCGAGAAGGCGCCGCGCCACTGGTTCCCACGCCTGTCGCTCAGCGTGCTTGAGCCGATGACCATCGCCGAGCTGCTGGCGCGCAACCCGGACACGGCCTCCAACACCAACGCGCTGTTCGACCGGTTTGCCGAGGCCCGGCTCTACGGCAGCAATCTCGACCGCGGCCTGTTTCTGGCCATGCGCGACGCGGCGGATCGCGTCGGCGCCTCGCATCCGATCATCGAGGATGTGATCTCGGGCGCGCTCAGCTATCGTAAGATGTTCATCGGCGCGCGCGTGCTCGGCCGCCGCTTCGAGGCGGTGACGGCGCCGGGCGAAGCGGTCGGCCTGCTCCTGCCCAACGCCAATGGCGTGGTGCTCTCGTTTGTCGGGCTTATCTCGGCCGCCCGCGTCGCGGCGATGATCAACTACACCGCCGGCCCGGCGAGCGTCACCGCCGCGATCCGCACGGCGGTCATTCGCACGGTGGTCTCTTCTCGCGCGTTCATCGAGAAGGCCGCCATCGACGACATCGTCGCCGCCGTCGAGGCAGGCGGCGCTAAGATGCTGTGGCTGGAGGATGTGCGCGAGAGCGTGACCATGCTCGACAAGGTCGCGGCGGCGCTTTTCTGGCGTTTTCCGCTGCAGCGGCAGCAGGCGTCGAAACCAGCGGTGATCCTGTTCACCTCGGGCTCGGAAGGAACGCCGAAGGCGGTGGTGCTGTCGCACCGCAGCCTGCTCGCCAACGCCATGCAGGCCGAGGCGCGCATCACGATCTCGCCGGCCGACATCCTGCTCAACGTGCTGCCCGTCTTCCATTCCTTCGGGCTGACCGGCGGCACCATCCTGCCCCTGGTAACCGGCGTGAAGCTGTTCCTCTATCCATCGCCGCTGCACTACAAGATCATTCCGGAGATCGCGCGCAAGGTGAAGCCGACCGTCATGTTCGGCACCGATACCTTCCTCGCCAACTATGCCCGCACCGCCAAGGACGGCGACTTCTCCAGCCTGCGTTTCGTGGTGGCCGGCGCCGAAGCGGTAAAGCCCGAGACGAGGCGCACCTACCGCGACCGTTTCCAGGCATCGATCATCGAAGGTTTTGGGCTGACCGAGGCGGCGCCCGTCGTGGCGGTGAACACCGCCATCCACAACCGCGACGGCACCGTCGGCCGCCTGCTGCCGGCGATCCGCATGAAGCTCGAGCCGGTCGAGGGCATCGCCGATGCCGGCCGGCTCTGGCTCGACGGGCCGAACATGATGATGGGCTACATGACCGCCGACCGCCCCGGCGAGTTGCAGCCGCTCGAAGGCTGGCACGACACCGGCGACATCGTCTCGGTCGACCGCGACGGCTTCATCACCATCCGCGGGCGGGCAAAACGCTTCGCCAAGATCGCCGGCGAGATGGTGTCGCTGGGCGCGGTCGAGATGCTGGTGCAGTCGCTGTGGCCGGAACAGCGCCATGCCGCGGTGGCGGTGCCCGACAAAGGACGCGGCGAGCGCATCGTGCTGGTCACCACGGCCGACGATGCCAATGCCGAAGAGTTGCGCCAGTTCGGCAAGAAGGCGGGCGCGGCCGAGTTGATGGTGCCCAATGACATCATCAAGGTGGAAGAGATCCCGGTGCTGGGTTCCGGCAAGACGGATTACGTGTCGGCGCGGAAGCTGGCGATCGATCGGCTGGGGCTGAGCGCGGCGGCGTAATCTCCCCCTCGAGGGGAAGATGGCCGCGAAGCGGCAGAGGGGGTCGTCTCACATAGAGAGCCGGCGTGTTGAAGAGGTTGGCGCTTCATGCGCGGCGACCCCCTCTGTCGCCTTCGGCGACATCACCCCCGCAAGGGGGGAGATCAGCCGCTACCCGATATCCGAAGGCGGCACCTTCTCGCCTTCGCGCATGGCGCGCTTCGAATAGGCGCGCACCGAGAACGGCAGGAAGACGAGGTAGCCAGCGACCGAGGCCGTCAGCGTGTACCAGGGATAGGCCATCAACAGCAGGATGTAGAGCACGACGCCGAGGATCACCGGAAGCACCCTGTCTCCCGGCACCTTGACGCTCTTGCCCGAATAGACCGGCAGGCGACTGACCAGAAGGAAGGCGACGAGCACGGTGAAGCCGGTGGCGACGAAGGCCGTCGGCCGGGTCGGTTCCAGGCCGAGCCGCAAGAAGTAGAGATAGCAAGGCAGCATGACCAGCACAGCGCCCGCCGGCGCCGGGACGCCGACGAAATACTCGGTCTGCCAGGCCGGCTGATCGGTGTCGTCGGCCAGCACGTTGAAACGAGCGAGCCGCATGCCGCAGGCAATGGTGAACAGAAGCGCCGCGATCCAGCCCGGCGAGCCGGCGCGGTCGAGCAGGAAGGCATAGAGCACCAGCGCGGGCGCGACGCCGAAATTGACGATATCGGCCAGCGAATCCATCTGCGCGCCGAACTTCGAGGTAGCCTTCAGCATGCGCGCCAAGCGGCCGTCGATGCCGTCGAGGAAGGCGGCGAGCAGAACCATGACCACCGCCGGCTCGAAGCGGTCCTCGAAGGCGAAGCGGATGCCGGAGAGGCCGGCGCAGATCGCAAGAACGGTCACCAAATTGGGCAGCACCATGCGCATCGGTATCTCGCGGATGCGCGGGCCGCCGCTGGCGTGTGCCTCGAACTTCTTGAAAGGCGCGCCCACCGCTCAGGAAATCCTGACCAGCGGGGCGACCGCCGCGCCGCCGAATTCGGCAAGGACCGTCTCGCCGCCTACCGCCGTCTGGCCGACGGCGACGCGCGGCACGGCGTTCGACGGCAGGAAGACGTCGACGCGGGAGCCGAAGCGGATCAGGCCAAAACGCTCGCCGATGCCGATCGAACCGCCCTGCTCGGCCCAGCAGACGATGCGGCGCGCCACAAGGCCGGCGATCTGCACCGCGGCAATGGTGCCGTTGGGGCTGTCGATGACCAGCCCGTTGCGCTCGTTCTCCGAGCTTGCCTTGTCTAGCTCGGCATTGAGGAACTTGCCGGGACGGTGCTCGATGCGCGTGATCCTGCCGCGCACCGGCGCGCGGTTGATGTGGCAGGAAAAGACATTCATGAACACCGAGATACGGGTCATTTCGCCCGTGCCCAGGCCAAGCTCGCGCGGCGGAACCGCAGGCCCAACTGCTGAAATCACCCCGTCCGCCGGGCTCACGACCAGCCGGTCGTCGACCGGCGTGACGCGCTCTGGATCACGGTAAAAATAAATGCACCAGCCGGTGAGGATCAGCCCGACCCAGAACAGGATCGTGGAGAAATAGCC
Organism: Mesorhizobium sp. WSM3860; assembly: GCF_002294995.1. GTDB lineage: Bacteria > Pseudomonadota > Alphaproteobacteria > Rhizobiales > Rhizobiaceae > Mesorhizobium. Next base: position 120,001 of record NZ_NSGF01000010.1, read on the forward strand.
GAGGAACAGCGTGGCCGCACCGAAGGCGGCGATGAAGGGATAGCCCTCGCGATGGATCGGAACGAACGTATTCTTGATCGTATCGAGAAGCGTCATAGGGCTGGGAGCCGTCCCTGTTTCAGGTCCGGTCTGAATAGCGGAAAGCCCCCCTCCCCGCAACGCAACAATGGGAGAGGCGAATAGGGTCCGTACGTCATGCCGAAAATAGATTCATTGGCCAGTCCCTTACAACTCCGGCACGCGCTGATAATTGGCGATATCGGCCTTGACGCCGAGGCGCGCGATCGTTTCATGCGGGCTGAAGGCGATGCGCTCGTGCGCTGCCTTGACGATCGGCACGACTTTGTCGACGGCGGCCTGGCTTTCCCATTCGACCATGGTGACGATGTTGAATTCGCCGGGGCCGGAGAACTGCTCGAGCAGGAAGTCCTGCACGAAGCCGTCCTGCTGGCGCAGCAATTCGTGCGTCGTCCTGACCTTGCCGAGGATCTCGTCGCGCGCTTCCGCCGGGACGACGAATTTGTCGACCCGGAAGACGCTGCCATTGCGTTGATTTTGAGTGCTCATTTCGATCAGTCTCCGTTCTTGGAAGGCTTGCTTCGCAGGGGCTCGGAGACGGTTTGCAAGCTCAAGCTAGGTTGAGGTCAAGGGGAATTTTTCGGCGCAACCTCCCTTCTCCCCTTGTGGGAGAAGGTGGCCGAGCGAAGCTCGGTCGGATGAGGGGTGCTCCAGCGGAGTGAGACGCTGGCATTCCCTGGAACACCCCTCAACCGTCTCGGCGCTAGCTCACCTCCGACGTCCTTCTCCGTACGATCACACCGAACTCGTCGCTTTCACGCGCAATGCGCAGGCGCTCCTCGGCTTCCGTGGCTTCGCGCTGGCGGTCCCACATCGAGGTGTAGAGGCCCTGCTGGCGCAAGAGCGCGGCGTGGGTGCCGCGCTCGGCGATCTGGCCGTCCTTCAGCACGATGATCTCGTCGGCCGAAATCACCGTCGACAGCCGGTGGGCAATCACAAGCGTGGTGCGGCCCTTGCTGACGAGGTCCAGCGCCGCCTGGATCTCCTGCTCGGTCTGGGTGTCCAGCGCCGAGGTCGCCTCGTCGAGCATCAGGATCGGCGGCGCCTTGAGGATGGTGCGGGCGATCGCCACGCGCTGCTTCTCGCCGCCCGACAGTTTCAGGCCGCGCTCGCCGACCATCGAGCGATAGCCCTCGGGCAGCTTCTCGATGAACGGCCCGATCTGGGCGAGCTCGGCCGCCTTGCGCACCTCCTCCTCGCTGGCGCCGACGCGGCCGTAGCGGATGTTGTAGGCGATGGTGTCGTTGAAGAGCACGGTGTCCTGCGGCACCATGCCGAGCACCGCGCGCAGGCTCTCCTGCGTGACGTCGCGGATATCCTGGCCGTCGATCAGCACCTGGCCGCGCTGCACGTCATAGAAGCGGAACAGAAGCCTGGAGATGGTCGACTTGCCTGCGCCGGAGGGGCCGACGATGGCGACCGTCTTGCCGGCCGGCACCTCGAAGGAGACGCCCTTCAGGATCTTGCGGTTCGAATCATAGGAGAAGTGCACGTCGCGGAACTCGACCTTGCCGGCACTCACCTTCAGCGGCCTGGCGTCCGGCTTGTCGACGATCTCCTGGGGCACGTCGAGCAGGTCGAACATGTGCTCGATATCGGTCAAACCCTGGCGGATTTCGCGATAGATGAAGCCGATGAAGTTGAGCGGCACCGACAGCTGCATCAGCATGGCGTTGATGAAGACGAAATCGCCGACCGACTGCGTGCCGGCCTGCACCTCCAGCGCCGACATGCACATGACGATGACCGTGCCGAGGCCGAAGATGAGACCCTGGCCGAAGTTAAGCCAGCCGAGCGAGGTCCAGGTCTTGGTGGCGGCGGTTTCATAACGCGCCATCGAGCGGTCGAAGCGCTCGGCTTCCATGCGCTCGTTGGTGAAATATTTGACCGTCTCGAAATTCAAGAGCGAGTCGATCGCCTTGGTATTGGCGTCGGTGTCGCTTTCGTTCATGTCGCGGCGGATCGAGATGCGCCAGTCGCTGGCCTTGACTGTGAACCAGACATAGATCCACACGGTTACCGCGACCACGGCAACGTATTTCCAGCCATAGGTGTAGGCGAAGATGCCGGCCGTCAGCGCGAATTCGAGAATGGTCGGCGCCGTGTTCAGCATGACGAAGCGCACGATCGTCTCGATGCCCTTGGTGCCGCGCTCGATGATGCGCGACAGACCGCCGGTGCGGCGCTCAAGATGGAAGCGCAGCGACAGCTGATGCATGTGCACGAAGGTGCGGAAGGCAAGCTGGCGCACCGCATATTGGCCGACGCGGGCAAAGAGCGCGTCGCGCAGCTGGTTGAAGCCGAGCTGGACCAGCCTCAGCACATTATAGGCGATGACCAGCATCACCGGCGCGAGCATGAAGGCGGGCAGCGGCGGCGGCGTCTTCGAGCCGTGGGCCAGCGCATCGGTTGCCCATTTGAAGAAATAGGGGCCGGCGACCAGGGTCACCTTGGCGACGACGAGAAGCAGTGTCGCCCAGGTAACGCGGGCTCTCAAGTCGGCACGGTCGGCCGGCCACATATAGGGCCACAGATTGCGCAGTGTGGTGAGGGTGCCGGTTTCGGCGGAGACGGTCTTGTCGGCCATTTTGTTGTTAGCTTTCTTTCATGCTTTTGCCGCAGCAGGAATCGACCAGGGCTGCGAGCGACGCCGAGACTTCGGCGAGCGTAGCGCGGTCCACTGCGTAGCGTGAACGCTGGCGATCCGCCTCGAAGCGGACGAGCCCAGCTTCGACCAGGATCTTCAGATGCTGCGAAACTGTCGACTGGGCGAGATCGAGATGATCGACCACCTCGCGGCAGGAGCAGCAGCTACTGGCCGAGAGATGCTTCAGTATCTCAATGCGCGCCGGATGCGACAGTGCCGCGAACCGCGTGGCGATGCCGCGGCTGTCGAGGGCGCGGCTGTCGAGGGCGCGGTTGTCGGATAGGGATTCGGTCATCGTTCATCGCCGATAAACGATGGAGGATGAGAGGGCAAGCTAGGCGGATGGGTAGCACGGCAGGAAGTGTCGAAAACGCTGGCGGGACAGCGCCCCCCTCTGCCCGGCCTGGCATCTCCCCCACGAGGAAGATTGCGCTCGCTACTCCGTCTTGGGCGCCGTCATCTGGTCGCCCATGGCTTTCATGTCGGCCGGCTCGCCTTCCTTCGACTTGCCGGGCACTTTGAAGACCTGGCCGGGCCAGATGCGGTCGGGATTGCGGATCTGATCCTGGTTGGCGAGATAGATGGTCGAGTAGCGCACGCCATGGCCATAGACGCGCCGCGAGATGCGCCAGAGCGTATCGTTGCGGCGGATGATGACGGCGCCATCGGCGTGTTCGAGCTTCGGTGCCATGGTTTCCGGCACGTCGGCCGCAGGATTCGCTTCAGCGACCTCGGCCGACGCGGCGGGCTTGCCCGCTTCCGCGGTTGCCGTGGCCGGCGCCGTTGTCTCGGCGGGATTGGCCGCCCCGGGCTTTGCCTCCGCCGATTGGGACCCTGCACCCTGGGCGAGCTTGCTTTCCGCGGGCTTGGCCTCGCTGGGCGCGACGGCGGCAATCGACTCGCCGGGCTCGCGTTCGAACGGCACAGCGGCGCGGGCGACGACCTTAACGCCGTCGTCGGCAAGGCCGTCGACATGAATGGTGTGGTTGCCGACCGGAATGTCGCGCGCCGCCTCGATCAGGAAATGGCCGTCAGGCGAGGTTTTGGCCTCGCCAAGCAGGACATCGTCGGCATAGGCGCGCACCTTGCGGCCGGGATCGGCCCTGCCCGCGACGAAGATCTTGCCGCCGTCGATCTCAACCGCCTCGACGGCGATCTTCGGCTCGTCTGCTGCGGGGGCGTTCTGGGTCGGAGCGGAAGCCTGATCCGTAGCTGCCGGTGCCGTTGCAGCCGGCGCCGTCGCCGGGGCAGACCCCGCCGGCGCGGTTGCGGCCGGCGCTTGCGCATCCGGTGCGGCTGCCTGACCGTCGGCGGCAGGTGCCGCCGGCTTGGCCGCGGGCTGCGGAATGGTCAGCAATTCGGACGGCTTGCCCGGCTCCTCGACCATCGCCAGCACCTGCCCGGTCGGGCTCTGCGGCACCGAGACGACGGCGGTCTGCGCCGAGGCGACGGCGACGCCGCCGGCGGTGGAGCGCAGCGTGATCGTGTAATCGCCTGGCTTCAGCGGATCGTCGAGCACGATGGCGAAGGCGCCGTCGGGACCGGCATCGGTCGAGCCGAGCACCGTGCCGCCGTTCAGGACTTCGACCTTGGCATTGGGCGCCGCGCTGCCGGCGACGACAATCGAGCCATTGCCTTCGACGCGCACGACATCAAAGGTTGGCAGCGTCGGTCCTGCGGCGGCCGGCGCCTGAGCGGCCGGCGCGGATTCCGCCGGGGCTGTCGCGTTGTTGGCAGGCGCCATTGCATTGTTGGCGGGCGCCATCTTGTTGGCCGGCGCCATCGTGTTGTTGGCCGGCGCCATTGTATTGGCCGGTGCTTGCGCCTGCGGCAGGCGCGCCTCGGTGGAGGCGCTTGAGGACTCGGCCGGCTTCGTGCCTGCCTGCGGCAGCGACGCGACCTGTGCCGGTTTCTGCTTGCTGATGTATGGGTCGAGCGCGCCCGACCCGTAGGCGACCGCCGCGACGACGGCAACGCCGCCCGCCGCGAACAAAAACGCCTTGGAAGGATTGATAGCCATAATCTTTTCTGCCCCTTAGCCACCTAACGCCGGTCTAGCGTGTTTTCACCAAGCTCACAAGAAAAAGCCCGTCCTTGGGCTTGACCGCGCCAACCGTCCCTATCACCAATCATGACCATGAACACGATTCGATCCGTCTGCGTCTATTGCGGTTCGTCTCCGGGCCGCGACGAGGCCTATGTCAAGGCCGGCCACCTGCTCGGCCGCTCGCTGGCGAAGTCCGGCCTGCGCCTGATCTATGGCGGCGGCACCAAGGGAATCATGGGCGCCGTCGCTGACGGGGCGCTCAAGGCCGGCGGCAAGGTGACCGGCATCATCCCGCGCTTCCTGATCAACAAGGAGGCAACCGCGACCGCTCTCGACAAGCTCGACGAGCTGCTGATCACCGACAACATGCACGAGCGCAAGCACAGGATGTTCGAGAAATCCGACGCCTTCGTGGCGCTGCCCGGCGGCATCGGCACGGTCGAGGAGATCGTCGAAATCATGACCTGGGCGCAACTCGGCCATCACCGCAAGCCGATCGTGTTCGCCAACATCAAGGCCTTCTGGGACCCGATGCTGGCGCTCATCGAGCACATGTCGGGCGAAGGCTTCATCCACACCGCACATAGGGTGAAGCCGCTGGTGGTCAACGACCCCGAGGCCATCGTCGCCGCCATCATGGTGGCGGGCTCGTCGGTCGACGCGCCGACGGAGGGTGTGCAGTCGGTGATAGATAAGATGTGAGGAGTGAGTAGTGAGTAGTGAGTAGTGAACAACCGAGCACATGACCGGCTTCACACTATTCACTATTCACTATTCACTATTCGCTACTCACTACTCACCGCCTCCTCAGATCGGCAATCACCGCGCGCCTGTCGTTGCGCCGCCAGGCGAGATGAATTTCAACGCTGCGCGTGAACCATGGCAGGTCGCGAAAGACGATGCCGGCCGGCGCGGCGCTTTGCAGGCTTTCCTGTACCGTCGCCAGGCCCAGCCCGGCGCTGACCAGGCCAAGCGAGGTCAAGGGATCGGCCGTCTCATAGGCGATGTCGGGCAAGAAACCGGCCTCCATGCAGGCCGCCAGGAACTGCGCGCGGTTGGTGTCGTCGGGTTGGCGCACGACGGTGATCCAGACGCGGCCGTCGAGATGGCGGGCCCGGATCTCGGCGACGCCGGCCAGAGAATCGCCCTCGGGCATCGCCAGCACCAGCGGTTCGCGCCGCAGCAGCATGCTGTCGATGTCCGGATCGCCTTGCGGCGCCGGCGCATAGACGAAACCGAGGTCGAGCACGCGCTGGCGTAGATCCTCGAACTGCGCGGCCGTGCGGCGGCTCCTCAGTTGCAGATGAAAATCCGGCCGCTCGCGGCGGAATTCCCTGAGCATCGCGGCGATCAGCCCGGCATGCACCGCCCCCTCGACATAGCCGATGGCGAGGCTGCCGGCGGCGCCGCTTGCAAGATTGCGGCCGAGTTCTTCCAGCCGCGCGGCATTGGCGAGCAGCGCCCGGGCCTCGGCTAGGAAGGCCCTGCCCTCGGCGTTGAGATGGACGCGCTGCTTCGACCGCTCGAAAAGCGTGACGCCCAATTGCTCCTCGAGCTGCATGATCTGCCGGCTCAAGGGCGACTGCGAGATATGCAGCTGCTCGGCGGCGCGACCGACATTGCCGGCCTCGGCCACGGCGACGAAATAGCGGATCTGCCGCAGGTCAAGCATTGTTTCCCTCTATGACTTCCAGTCCTTGAAGGTCTGAACTTTAGCCTAATCAGTCTTGGACAGTCTGACCAGCCGGCGCGATATCTTCCGCATCAACCGGCCACAAAGGAGACCGCCATGCAGTTCTTTGCCCTTCTCACCCGCAACACCGAAAAGTTCAGCGATGGCGATTTCGCGCCGCTGCTTCCGGGCGAAGCCGAGCAGCGGCGCACGCTCTATGCGCAAGGCGCCGTGCGCCAGGTCTGGAACCGCGGCGATATTCCCGGCAGCGGCATGATGTTCGAGGCTGCCGACGACAAGGAGGTGCGCGGCCATCTCGCCACCCTGCCGCTGGTCGAGGCCGGAATGATGGACATCGCGGCGATCGTGCCGCTCAATCCCTATCCCGGCTTCGGCCCGAAGCGCTGAGACCGGCATGAAGATAGGTGCTGCCCCTCACCCGGCAGCACCTATAAGCGACCAAAGATGCGACGCAAAAGGCCCGCCCGCGACGCCCCGGTGTAGCGCTCGGGCAATGGGCGGGTGAGCAGGAACTGGTCGCGCCCTTCGACGGTCTCGGTGCCGCAATAGCTGCATTGCTGGGAACGGGCCAAAGGAACGATTTCCTTCAACACCGCCCCGAACCCTTCTCCGTCGATGGGCACGTTCTTTGCCATGCGCAATTCGCGGGAGAACGCCTCGAAGCTGAGGAAGCGATAGCCGCGCTTTTCGAGCTCGGCGCACAGCTTTTTCAGTGCAGGCTCCGCGCCCCAGAACTCGAAGCGCGTCGGGCGAATACGGGCCTCCGGGGCGATTTCCAGGTTGAGGTCGCCAATCGCCTCGGCAGGCAGGATGAGCGGCGCCACCGCGGCGAGCGAATGCGATTCGAGAGTGAGCGGAAAGGCAAACGCCTCGGCAGCCTTGCGGGCGATCCGCTCGAAGCCGGCGACATCTTCGGTCGTGAAATAGAAATCCCTGCGCCCCTCGCCATGCTGCTCCGCTATGTAGCAAGCAAGACAGCCGGCGTTTGCCAGATCGTCGCAAAGCCTTTCGAGGAAGGCGTAATTCCGAGCCGATCCTTTGAGCGTCAGCAGAGCGTCACGCGGCGTTAATTCGCTTGCACGCGGGGTGAGCTTCAGGAGCAGGATCGGAAGGGCCGCCGCAGCGCGCAGAAGCTGCATGTTCACCCGGGTATGGATGAACAGCTCGCCGCCGCCATCGGGGCGGTAGCGGACCAGGCTGCGATGCGGTTCCGCCTCGCGGATGACTTCTTCCGTCTCATCGTTTGAGATCTGTTCGCCGGTTATATTGAACTGAAGCAAAGTCATCGCCTTCCCCGCGGCGCATCCGATAGCATCTTGCCAGTTCACGAAGCGATAGCCCAGATCTCACGATCAAGGCTCGAACAACTCAAGGTCGCTGTGCCCGATCACTCCGCCGGCGCCACTCGCAGCGTCGGTCTGCGGGCGCTGAGCCGGTCGAGATAGAGATAGACGACCGGCGTGGTGTAGAGCGTCAAGAGCTGCGAGACGATGAGGCCGCCGACGATCGCGATGCCGAGCGGTTGCCTAAGCTCCGCCCCGGTGCCGGTCTCCAGCGCCAGCGGCAAGGCGCCCAGCAAAGCCGCGAAGGTCGTCATCATGATCGGCCGGAAGCGCTGGAGGCTCGCCTTGTGAATGGCTTCGCGCGCGGCCAGCCCTTCCTGGCGCTCGGCCTGCAAGGCCATGTCGATCATCATGATGGCGTTCTTCTTGACGATGCCGATCAAGAGAATGATGCCGATCAGCGAGATCACGTCGAATTCCATGCCGGTGACGATGAGCGCGAGCAGCGCGCCGATGCCGGCCGAAGGCAGCGTCGACAGGATGGTGATCGGGTGCACGTAGCTTTCGTAGAGCACGCCGAGCACGACATAGATCGTGGCGAGCGCGGCAGCGATCAGCAGAAGCTCGTTGAGCAGGTTGGAGCGGAAGGCGAGCGCCGTGCCGGCAAGCGAGCCGTGGATCGACACCGGCATTTTGAGCTCCGCCATGGCGCGGTCGATTGCACCCGAGGCGTCGCCGAGCGTGGCGCCATCGGCAAGGTTGAACGAGATCGTCGTCGCGACGAAGTGGCCCTGGTGATTGACCGAAAGCGGCGTGATCGCCGGACCGTAGGTGCTGAAGGCGGCGAGCGGCACCATGGTCTCGGCCGCTGTGCTGACGGCGGCGCCGCTCGAGGCGCTGCCGTGGCCGGTCACGGCGATCGCATTGGTCGCCTGGTTCTGCAGCGAGCCAGACAGGCTGCCGGCCAGCGCGTTGGTGTTTTGCGTGCCGCTCGCCGCCGCGCCCGAGGTGCTGACATAGATGCCGTTGAGTGCGCTCGGGTCCTGGAGGTAACGCGGCGCCACCTCCATTACGACATGGTACTGGTTGCGGGCGTTGAAGATGGTCGACACCTGGCGCTGGCCGAAGGCGTCGTAAAGCGTGTTGTCGATGCTCGCCGGCGTCAGGCCGAGCCGGGCCGCGCTCTCGCGGTCGACGGTGATGTTGGTTTCGAGCCCGGCCTCGTCGCGGTCCGAATTGACGTCGGTTAGCTCCGGCGCCTGTTTCAGCAATTCGACCAGTTTCGGCGCCCATTCGTCGAGGTCCGCGGTCGTATCGGCCTGCAGCGTGTATTGATAGGTTGCGAGGCTCTGGCGGCCGCCGACCCTGATCTCCTGGCGCGGGTTGAGGAAGAGCTGCGCGCCGGGCAATTGCCTGAGCTGCGCGCGTAGCCGCCCCAGCACCGCCTGCAGCGGCGCGCGATCACCCTTCGGCTTCAGGTTGACATAGACGAAGCCCGAATTGGTCTGGCGGCCGCCGATGTAGCCGACGACGTTTGCCACCGCCGGGTCGCTCTTCAGGATCGCCTCCAGCCGCTCGAACTTCTGCCGCATGAGCTGGAAGGAAATGGCCTGGTCGGCGCGCAGGCCGCCGATCAGCTCACCCGTGTCCTGCTGCGGGAAGAAGCCCTTAGGCACGATCGTGTAGAGGTAGACATTGAGCGCGACGGCGGCGATCAGGATGATCAGCATCACCTCGGCATTGTCGAGCGACCAGGCAAGCGAGCGGCCGTAGCCGGCGCGGACGCGCTCGAAGACGCTTTCGCCGAAGCGGGCGAGGATGGAACGGCGCTCCGACCGGACTGCACCCGCGCGCAAAAAATGCGCGCACATCATGGGCGTCACCGTCAGTGACAGCACCAGCGAAATGGCGATCGCCAGCGACAAGGTCATGGCGAATTCCTGGAACAGGCGGCCGAGTATGCCGCCCATCAACAGGATCGGCAGGAACACGGCGACGAGAGAAGCGCTCATCGACAGAACGGTGAAGCCGACCTCCTGAGCGCCGACGAGCGCCGCCCGGCCGCGCGGCATGCCGTCCTCGATGTGGCGCATGATGTTTTCCAGCACCACAATGGCGTCGTCGACGACGAAGCCGGTGGCGATGGTGAGCGCCATCAAGGACAGATTGTCGAGCGTGTAGCCGAGCAGATACATTGCCCCGAAGGTGCCGAGGATCGAGACGACCAGCGCCACGCTCGGGATCAGCGCCGCGCGCCAGTCGCGCAAAAAGCAGAACACCACGAAAACGACCAGCAGCACCGCGAGCACCAGCGTCAGCTCGGTGTCGTGCAGCGAGCCGCGGATGGTGAGGCTGCTGTCGGACGCGATGCTGAGGCGCGCATCCGCCGGCACCGAAGCCTGCAGCGTCGGGATCAGCGCGCGCACGCGGTCGACCGTGTCGATGATGTTGGCGTTGGGCTCGCGATAGAGCACCAAAAGCACGGCCGGCACGCCATTGGCGAGACCGAGATTGCGCACGTCCTCGACCGAGTCCTCGACATCGGCGATGTCGCGCAACCGCACCGCCGCACTGTTGCGCCAGGCGATCACCAGGTCGCGATAGTCGGCGGCATGGCTCGCCTGGTCGTTGGTGTAGAGCTGGTAGCGCAGCGCGCCGTCTTCCTCGAAACCCTTCGGACTGCGGGCATTGGCCGAGGCAAGTGCCGCACGCACGTCCTCCAGGCCGATGCCGTAGTGGAACAGCGCGCCTGGATTGAGCTCCACACGAACGGCGGGCAGCGACGAGCCGCCGAGATCGACATTGCCGACGCCCTCGACCTGGGACAGGCGCTGCTGCAGCACGGTCGCGGCGGCATCGTAGAGCTGGCCGGAGGTCAGCGTTCGTGAGGTCAGCGCCAGGATCATCACCGGCGCATCGGCGGGATTGTATTTGCGGTAGGTCGGGTTGCTGCGCAGGTCGGACGGCAGGTCGGCGCGCGCGGCGTTGATGGCGGCTTGAACGTCCCGCGCCGCGCCGTTGATATCGCGATCAAGGTCGAATTGCAGCACCACATTGGTCGAGCCGGTGCCTGAGCGCGAGGTCATCTCGGAAACGCCGGCGATCTGGCCGAGATGGCGTTCGAGCGGCGCCGCGACATCGGTCGACATCGTGTCGGGGCTGGCGCCCGGCATCGAGGCCTGCACCGAGATGGTCGGGAAATCGACCTTGGGCAGCGGCGCGACGGGAAGATTGACGTATGCGATCAGGCCCGCCGCCGCCAATCCGATGGCCAGCAGCGTGGTGGCGACCGGCCTGGCGATGAAGGGCGCGGAGAGGTTCACGGCGTAAGCCCGCCGGCCGGCGCTCTCGCTTCACGCGCCCCGGACCGCGTCAGTCCATCGAAGGCAAGGTAGATCACCGGCGTTGTGAAAAGCGTCAGCACCTGGCTGACGATCAGCCCGCCAACGATGGTGATGCCGAGCGGCTGGTGCAATTCCGAGCCGGCAAGACCGCCGAGCAGGAGCGGGAGCGCCCCGAACAGCGCGGCCATCGTCGTCATCAGGATCGGCCGCAACCGCAGCAAGCAGGCTTCGTAGATCGCCTCGCGCGGGTCCAGCCCCTGCAGGCGCTCGGCCTGCAGGGCGAAGTCGATCATCATGATGGCGTTCTTCTTGACGATGCCGACCAAGAGCACGATGCCGATGATGCCGATCACGTCGAGATCGTGGCCAGCGAGCATCAGCGCCATCAGCGCGCCCACGGTTGCCGAGGGCAGCGTCGAGAGGATCGTCAGCGGGTGGATGAAGCTCTCATAGAGCACGCCAAGCACGACATAGACGGTGGCGACTGCCGCGAGCACCAGCAGCAGCTCGTTGGACAGCGAGCTTTGCAAGGCAAGCGCGGCGCCCTGGAAGCCGGTGACCAGGCCGGCGGGCGGCTGCATGTCATGTTCCGCATTGGTGATCGCCGCGGTGGCGTCGCCGAGCGAGATGCCGGGCGCGAGATTGAAGGAGATGGTCGCGGCCGGGAACTGGGCAAGGTGGTTCACCAGCAGCGGCGCCTGCCGGACAGCGATGTTGGCGATCGCCGACAGCGGCACTTGCCCGGAACCGGAGGACGGCAGGTAGATCGAGCCGAGCGAAGCCGGCGTCTGGCCGACCGAGGGATCGGCTTCAAGGATGACGCGATATTCGTTCGACTGGGTGAAGATGGTCGAGATGATGCGCTGGCCGAAGGCGTCGTAGAGCGCGTTGTCGACGGTCGCGGGGGTGATGCCGAAGCGTGCCGCCGTCGCGCGGTCGATGGTGACGTCGACGGCTAGCCCGCTCTGCTGGCTGTCGCTGGCAACATCGGCGAGTTCCGGCAGCGCCGCCAGCCTGTCGGTGAGCTTCGATGTCCACGTCGCCAGCTCCACCGGATCGGAATCCTGCAGCACATACTGATATTGCGATGGGCTCGTCGTCGAATCGACGGTGAGGTCCTGCACTGGCTGCATATGCAGCGCGATGCCGGTCACGGCGGCGGTCTGCCGAGCGAGCCGCCGGATGATCGCGCTGGCATCGGCCTCGCGCTCGTCGCGCGGCTTCCGATTGATCAGCATGTGGCCGCTGTTGGCGGTCATGTTCTGGCCGTCGACGCCGATGAAGGACGACAGGCTCGCGACATCCGGGTCCTTCAGGATGACATCGGCGAGCGCCTGCTGGTGCGCTGCCATGTCGGCATAGGAGGCCGAGCCCGCGGCCTCGGTGACCGCCGCAATCGCGCCGGTGTCCTGAACCGGGAAGAAGCCTTTCGGGATGACGACGTAGAGATAGACGGTGAGCGCAAGCGTGGCTGCGGCGACCAGCAGCGTCAGCGCCTGACGGTCGAGCACCCAGCGCAAGGCGGCGGCATAGCCATTCGCGACAGCGTCAAAGGCGGCCTCGGCGCCGCGCGCCAGCGCGCCCTGCCTGCGCCCGGACGGCGGCTTGAGGAGCCTGGCGCACATCATCGGCACCAGCGTCAGCGAGACGATGGCCGAAATGACGATGGCGATCGCAAGTGTGATGGCGAATTCGTGAAACAGGCGGCCGACGACGTCGCCCATGAACAGAAGCGGGATCAGCACCGCGACCAGCGAGACGGTGAGCGAGATGATGGTGAAGCCGATCTGGGCCGAGCCTTCGAGCGCGGCGGTGACCGGATCGTCGCCATGCTCGATGAAGCGTGAGATGTTTTCGATCATGACGATGGCGTCGTCGATGACGAAGCCGGAGGCGATGGTCAGCGCCATCAGCGACAGATTGTCGAGGCTGAACCCCCACAGATACATCACCGCGAACGTGCCGATCAGCGACAGCGGCACCGACAGGCTCGGAATGATCGTCGCCGGAATGTTGCGCAGGAACAGGAAGGTGACGAGCACGACCAGAAGCGCCGCCGTCGCCAGCTCGAACTCGACGTCATGGACTGAAGCACGGATGGTGGTCGTGCGGTCGGTCAGCGGCTCGACAGCGATCGCCGCCGGCAAGCCGGCGCGAAGCTGCGGCAGCAGCAGCTTCACCGAGTCGACGACGCGGATGACATTGGCGCCGGGCTGGCGCTGGATGTTGAGCAGGATCGCCGGCGAGCGGTTTTCCCAAGCGCCCAGCTTCGAGTTCTCCGGCCCCTCTATGATATCGGCGACCTCGCCCAGCCTGACCGGCGCGCCGTTGCGGTAAGCGACGACCATGTCGGCATAGGTTTTGGGGTCGCTGATCTGGTCGTTGGCGTTGATGGTGTACGAGCGGGCCGGCCCGTCGAAGCTGCCTTTCGGCGTGTTGACGTTGAGCGTGCCGATGGTGGTGCGCAGATCGTCGATGTTGAGCCCCATGGCGGCCACCGCCTTGAGCTTGACGCGGATGCGCACGGCCGGCCGCTCGCCGCCGGAGATGCTGACCAGCCCGACGCCCGGAAGCTGCGAGATCTTTTGCGCCAGCCGCGTCTCGGCATAGTTCTCGACTTCGGTCAGCGGCAGCGTCTTCGAGGTGATCGCGAGCGTCAGGATCGGCGCGTCGGCCGGGTTCACCTTGGCGTAGATCGGCGGCGCCGGCAGGTCGGCGGGCAAGAGATTGCCGGCCGCGTTGATCGCCGCCTGCACCTCCTGCTCGGCAATGTCCAGGCTGAGGTCGAGGCTGAAGCGCAGCGTGATGACCGAGGCGCCGGCCGAGCTTCCAGACGACATCTGCTCCAGCCCCGGCATCTGGCCGAACTGGCGCTCCAGCGGCGCCGTGACTGAAGTCGTCATCACCTCCGGGCTGGCGCCGGGGTAGAAGGTCTGCACCTGGATTGTCGGATAGTCGACCTCGGGCAGCGCCGAGAGCGGCAGGAAGAGATAGGCAATCATGCCGACCACCAGGATGGTCGCCATAATCAGCGTGGTCGCCACCGGCCGCAGGATAAACGGCCGCGACGGGTTAAGCCACCCGGAGACGAGACCGCTGGGCGTGCTCATTGGCCTTCGCCGCTGTCGCCGCCATTTCCGCTGCTGCCGCTATTACCGTTGCTGTCGCGACGATGGTGGCGGTGATGCTTGCGGCCGGCATCGCCGGATGCGTCCGTGCCCTCGCCTGCCGAGCCTCGGCCCTGGCCGCTCGACATCGCGGGCGCGTTGCCGCGATTGACGGCAGACGTATTGCTGGTGGCGGCGGCCGGCGCACCGGCGGCCGGGCTGCCCGTACCAGCCGCTTGTGGTTGCGCGGGAGACCCAGCGCCGGCGGTCGGCGCAGCGCTGTTGTCAGGCACCGTCACCTTGGCGCCGTCCTTCAGCCGGTCCACGCCATCGACGACCACCTTGGCGCCCGGCGAAAGGCCCGACAGCAATTGCGTGACCGAGGCGTCGCCCGGGCCAAGGGAAACGGTCTTCACCGAGACGGTGCTGTCGTCGTTGAGCTGATAGACGAAAGTGCCTGGAGCGCCGTGCTGGATGGCGGCGTTGGGCAGCACCGTCACACCGGTCAGCGTGCGCACCAGGAGGTGCACGTTGACGAACTGGTTGGGATAAAGCGCGCCGTTGGCGTTAGGGAACACAGCGCGCAGCTTCACCGTGCCGGTGGTCGGATCGATCTGGTTGTCGATCGTCTGCAGCGTGCCTTCGGCGATCTGCTTGGTGTCGTTGCGGTCGAACAAGCCAGCCTTGAGCCCGGCATTGCCATGCGTCTGTTCCAGCACCTCGGCGAGGCTGTCCTCGGGCAGCGAGAACAGCACCGAAATCGGCTGCATCTCGGTGATCACCGCGATGCCGGTGCTGTCGGAAGGCGTGACGTAATTGCCCTGGTCGACGAGGCGCAGGCCGATGCGGCCGTCGGCGGGCGCCGTGACGTGACTGTTGGCGATATTGACCTGGACGGCCTCGATCTGCGCCTGGTCGGACATGACCGTGCCCTCGTCGGATTGCACCGTCGCGCGCTGCAAATCCACTGCCTGCTGCGTGATGGCGTTGGAGGTCAGCTTCAGATCGCGGTCGAGGTCGAGCCTGGCATCGGTCAGCAGCGCCTGGTCGTGCTTCAATTGGCCCTGCAGCTGATGCAGCGAGGCTTGGAGAGTGCGGTCGTCGACCTGGGCAAGAAAATCGCCCTTCTTCACCATCTCCCCTTCGGTGAAGCCGATCGCGGTGATCTGCCCGCTGACCTGCGGGCGCACCGTCACCGTCGACAGCGAGGTTACCGTGCCGAGCGCCTCCAGCGTGATCGGGATGTCGGCCTGCGTCACCGAGGCGACGGCGACCGGCTGCGCGCCGAGATCGCCGCCCCGGAAGCGCCCGCCACCGCGCGCGCTTTGCTGCTGCACCGGTGCTGGATGGAGCCAGAAGGCGACTCCTGCGCCAGCCGCCACCAGCAGCAGCGCGATAATCCAGCCGCGGCGCCGGCGCCGCACGACCACCGGCTTCAAGTCTGTCATCGGCTCACGGAGCGGCTGTAGCCGGCTGGCGACTTCGTCGTCCACTTTGTCACCTATCCATCGAACCACGTCCTGGCCAGAGTCACGGGCCCAAGAGCAATCAGGCCGGGAACATAACGCCGGAAACGGGCCGCGCAATTGCGCATGACATTAAATTCCCGTAAGAAATTGAATGGGTTAGGTCGAAGACCACACTCAAAATGCATGCCCGGGCGGGCTGTTCGGGGACGCGCCCCCATCGCGTGGGAGTGACCGACCGCGGCGCGCCGGCCAATGATGACAAGGCGTTAAGGGGTGAATCCGGCCCGTGCGATGGACCGCCTTTTGACGGTCGGGCGCCGTTCCAGTCCCGGCGCAACCGCAGCCTCCGAGCGCGACCCCACTCCATCCCGCTCGCAAAGATGTGAACGCGGCCACGTGCGAAGCTGCCCTATTCCTCAGCTTTATCGGCAGCGGGCCGGATCGCGATCGAAGAGGGAAGCCATGACCTTTGCCCGGCTGCTCGCCTTGCCCCTGCTCAGCCTGTTGGCGCTCGGCCACGCGACCGCGCAAAGTCCGGACGGAGCTACCTCGCATGACGCGCAGGTCGAGGATTTGAAAGTCTTCCGTCGCGACTTCCTCGACGTCGACCGGTCCTATTCGCAAGCCGCCCGCGCGGAAGCGGAACTTCGCCTGCAGGCCTTGGACGCAGCGGCGGGCTCGATCGATGCGGCGATGTTCACCGTCCACCTCTGCCAGGTCGCAGCGCTGGCCGACGATGGGCACACGACCTGCAAGCTGCCGCGCGCCAACGGCGTGGCAGTGTCGTTGCTGCCGATCGGCGGCGCCTTCTACGTCATAGCGGCCAGTCCCCAAAACGGCGATCTGCTGGGCAGCCGACTCGCCGGCATCGACGGCCATCCGGCTGCCGAAGTCTCCTCGGCGCTGCGCAGCCTGCATGGCGGTGTGGCGGCATGGCGCGACATCGAGGCGACCGACGCGATCGTCCGGCCCGACCTGCTGCATGCGCTCGGGCTCGCCAATGCCACCGGCGACGCGATCTTTCGTTTCCAGAGGCCCGACGGCCGCGTCATCGACCGCAAGCTCGCCCCGGAGCCGCAGCGCCGCGACTGGGTGAAGATATTTCCCAAGGGCCGCGCGCCCTGGCCGCTGCAGGATCAGGAACAGCCTTTCCGCTGGCGCGATGCGCCCGAACTCGATGGCGTCGTCGCCCAAATCAGTCGCAACGTCGACGGCAAGACCGGGAAGATCGCCGATTTCCTGGCTGAGGTCGAAGCCGCCCGGGTCCGCCTCGGCCGCAAGAACCTCGTCCTCGATATGCGCTTCAACACCGGCGGCAACTTGATGCTGACCCGCGATGTCCTCAGCTCCTGGCCGTCCCGTGTCAGCCCGCCGGGACGGCTGTTCGTTCTGGAAAGCCCGATTACCTTTTCGGCGGGAATTGTCGACGTCGCCTATCTCAAGCAGGCGGGCGGCGACAGGGTCACGCTGGTCGGCGAAGCGCCCGGCGACCGCATGATGTTCTTCGCCGACCAGCAGCAGGTGACGCTGCCGCATTCGGGCCTCGTGCTGCAGTCCGCGACGCAGCGCTATGACCTTCAAAACGGCTGCAAGGCCTACACCGACTGTTTCGTCGGCATGGCGCAACCGAGTTCCGCAACGGGCACGACGCCCGTGCTTGTCGCCACCATCGACAAAGGGAAGGGCCGCAAGCCGGTTGCGCTCAAGACGCTGGAGCCCGACATTGCCGCGCCATGGTCGATCGACGATCTGCTCAAGGGTCGCGACCCCGGAATGGCGGCCGTCCAGGCAGCGTTGGCGCGACGGCAGGAGTAGGACTGTTCCGTCCCGGAGGACACGCTTTTATCACTGGCGCCAGGCGCGGGTTGGGACTTGCCCTTCGCGCAGGCGCTTGCCGGCGCCGGCGCGCGCGTCACGCTCGGCCTCGTCGGTAGGGGCTCCTTCCTGGTAAGCACGTTTATCCGGCTACAGCCAAGGGAACCGACGCTTCCTTTCGCTGTTTCACAAGAGAAGGGAAATTGCCGCTTCCAGGAGATGATGAATGAAACGGCTTCTTCTCGCTTCAGCCATTGTGGCCATGTCCGCCGGTCTTGCTATGGCGCAATCCAGCAGCACCACCAGCGGATCGTCCACGACCACGACGACCACGACAACGACACCCAGCACACAGGGCACCGACTCGACCACCACGGGCGCGACCAATTCGGCAAAGGACTGCGCGCCTGGCCAGCAGACGGGCAGCGCGAAGCAGGCAGCTCCCGGACAGCAGGATACCGATGCGAAAACGGCCGCGCCCGGCCAGATGAAAAAGACCACCGAAGGGTGCTAGCCAAGGCCAGCCCGTCCCAGATTGCCAGGGGCGGGCATTTCCTTTCATGGACGGCTCAACTTCGTCTGGTCTGAGCGGCAGCGGCTCGATCAGACGTGGGTGGTCGTGCGGCGGCTGGGGCGCGTGTAGCGCTTCAGGCGGTTGCCCGAAAATCGTCAACGATGATGCCAGCGGCCGCGACCTCCGCCTCGTGGCCCGGCTCGCGCGATATCTCGGCGAGGCCGGCCGCATACCATTCGCGCATGGCAGGGAGATCGAGCAACCGCTTGGGATAAGCAGCGGCGGCGCCCTCGAAAGCCAGTCCATAGGACTGGGCCCGGAAAGCTACCGGGGCGAAGAAAGCATCGATGGCACTGAAGCGGTCACCGGCCAGGAACGGGCCGCCGAAACGCGCAAGGCCGTCGTTCCACAAGTCGCCCATACGGAAAATGTCGTGCTTCAGCGCATCGGACATCGGTGCCAGTTCGACGCGCACGCCACAGCTCATAGGGCAGTCATTGCGCAGCGCCGTAAAGCTCGAATGCATTTCGGCGGCGGCCGAACGCGCCCAGGCGCGCGCTTTCGCATCGGCCGGCCAGACGCCCTGATGTCGCTCTGCCAGATATTCGACGATCGAGAGCGAATCCCAGACCGCCCAGCCGTCGTCGACCAGGCAAGGCACGCGGCCATTCGGCGAGAATTGCCGGTAGAGGTTGAAACTCGGTCCGGTCGGGAACGGCGTCAGCCGCTCCTCGAACGGGATGTCGAGAGTGCGCATGAGCACCCAGGGCCGTAGCGACCAGGATGAATAGTTCTTGTTGCCAATGTGCAGCAGATACATCGGATCGGCACCTTCCCTGGAATTTCCTAGCGTGCCGCCGTTGTCGGCTGGCGGACCTCTCGGCCCCTGAACATCGACCAGCTATACATGGCCAGCGCAGTCCAGATCAGGGCGAAAGCTATGGCCTGCGTGGTGCCGAACGGCTCATCGAAGATCAGCACGGCGATCAGGAACACCATGGTCGGCGCGATATATTGCATGATGCCGATGGTGGAGAGGCGCAAAAGCCTGGCGCCGAAGGCAAAGAGCAGCAGCGGCACCGCGGTCACCGGCCCGCAGCCGATCAGCAGCGCGGTGTCGGCGCCGGTGCTGGATATGAAATGGTCCTGTCCCGTGGCGATCAAATAGGCGATGTAGCAAAGCGCCGGCACCGACAGCAAAAGCACTTCGAGCAGAAAGCCCTGGCTCGGGCCGATCGGCAGCGTCTTGCGGAAAAAGCCGTAGGCGGCGAAGGAGAAGGCGAGCGCCAGCGATACCCAGGGCAATTTGCCGGCCTCGACGGTGAGCACGGTCACCGCAATGGCGGCCAGCGCCACCGCCGCGATCTGCAGCCGGTCGAGCTTCTCGCTGAGCAGCAAGGCGCCGACGACTACGTTGACCAGAGGATTGATGTAGTAGCCGAGCGCGGTCTCGACGGTGCGGTCGACCGCGATCGCCCAGACATAGATGCCCCAGTTGATCGAGATCAGCACCGCCGTCAGCGCCGCCATGCCAAGGCTTTTCGGCGAACGGATCGCCGCCTTGAAGTCGGCGGTGCGGCCGGCCCAGATCAGCACAGCAGCGGCGATCGGCACCGACCAGACGATCCGGTGCGAGATCACCTCGATCAGCGGCAGATGCGCCACCGCTTTCATGTAGAAGGGCAGAAGCCCCCAGAGGAAATAGGCGCCGAGCGCCAAAAGAAAGCCGCGGCGAGCCTTGGCGTCTTGATCGAGATCGGCTGTTGCGGTGACCATGGCCCAACGCTATGGCCCAGCGGATCGTCCAAGACCATCGCAAAATACTGATGGATCAATGGACTTTTGATGATGGTTCAACCTACTCCGCCGCCACCAGTCCCGCCATCTCGCGGTTCTTCATCAACTTGTAGATGATCGAATCCATCAGCGCCTGGAAGGAGGCGTCGATGATGTTTTCCGACACGCCGACCGTCCACCAGCGGGCCCCGGTGGAATCGTGCGATTCGATCAGCACTCGGGTGATGGCTTCGGTGCCGCCGTTGAGGATGCGCACCTTGAAGTCGGCAAGCTCGAGGTCGACGATCTCGTTCTGATACTTGCCCAGATCCTTGCGCAGCGCGATGTCGAGCGCGTTGACCGGACCGTGGCCCTCGGCCACCGACATCTTCTCCTCGCCGTCGACCATCACCTTCACGATCGCCTCGGAGACGGTCTTCAGATTGCCGTTGGCGTCGAAGCGGCGCTCGACCATGCAGCGGAACGAAGTAACGTTGAAAAACTCGGGCAGGCCGTGCAGCATCTTGCGGGCCAAGAGCTCGAAGGAGGCGTCGGCGCCTTCATAGGCGTAGCCTTCGGCCTCGCGCTCCTTGACGACGGCGATCAGCGCGTCGAGCCGGCTGTCGTCCTTCGGGACGTCGATGCCGCGCCGCTTCAATTCGGCGAGGAAATTGGCCTTGCCGCCCTGGTCGGAGACCATGACGCGGCGGCGGTTGCCGACGGCTTCCGGCGGCACATGCTCGTAAGTCGCCGGCTCCTTGGCCAGCGCCGAGGCATGGATGCCGGCCTTGGTGGCGAAGGCGGATGAGCCAACATAGGGCGCCTGCGCCTCCGGAGCGCGGTTGAGCAATTCGTCGAAGGCGCGGGAGAGCCGCGAAATGCCGGTCAGTGCTTCGGCCGAAATGCCTGTCTCGAAGCGGTCGGCGAAGGCCGGCTTCAACGCCAGCGTCGGCACGATGGAGATCAGATTGGCGTTGCCGCAGCGCTCGCCAATGCCGTTCAGCGTGCCCTGGATCTGGCGCACGCCGGCCTCGACGGCTGCCAGCGAATTAGCAACTGCCTGGCCGGTGTCGTCATGGGCGTGGATGCCGAGATGGTCGCCCGGAATACCGCCCGCGATCACCTTCTCGACGATGACCCGCACTTCCGAAGGCTGCGCGCCGCCATTGGTGTCGCACAGCACCACCCAGCGCGCCCCGGCATCATAGGCGGTCTTGGCGCAGGCCAGCGCGTAAGCGGGATTAGCCTTGAAGCCGTCGAAGAAATGTTCGCAGTCGACCATCGCCTCCTTGCCGGACGCGACCGCCGTCTCGACCGAGATTTTTATCGACTCAAGGTTCTCCTCGTTGGTGCAGCCCAGCGCCACGCGCACGTGATAATCCCAGCTCTTGGCGACGAAGCACACGGCGTCGGATTTCGACTGCACCAGCGCCGCCAGCCCCGGATCGTTGGACGCCGAGATCCCTGCCCGCTTGGTCATGCCGAAGGCGACGAATTTCGCGCTTTCCGTGCGCTTCTGCTGGAAGAAGGCGGTATCGGTCGGATTGGCGCCGGGATAGCCGCCCTCGACATAGTCGATGCCAAACCCGTCGAGCAGCTTGGCGATCGCGATCTTGTCCTCAACGGAAAAGTCGATGCCCGGCGTCTGCTGGCCGTCGCGCAGCGTGGTGTCGAAGAGGTAAAGGCGTTGTTTTGTCATGGTCGTAACTCGAAAAGCCGCGATCCTTCGCGCCCCGGCCGTAGAGCGCGAGCGTACATCATTACTTCCCCGCAAACTTGTCCGTCGCCCGGATCAGCCGGTCCAGAATCCCCGGCTCCGAATAGGCGTGGCCGGCACCCTCGATCAGGTGGAAATCCGCCTTCGGCCAGGCCTTGTGCAAGGCCCAGGCATAGCGCGCCGGGCACGGCATGTCGTAGCGGCCGTGGACGATGGTGCCGGGGATGTCCTTGAGCTTCCAGGCGTCGCGCAGCAGCTGTCCTTCTTCCAGCCAGCCGGCATGGACGAAATAGTGGTTCTCGATGCGGGCGAAGGCGACGGCATAGTCGTCCTGGCCGAAAGGCGCGCTGGTCTCGGGCTCGGGCAGCAGCGTGATCGTCTCGCCTTCCCACAGGCTCCACGCGCGCGCCGCCTCGACCTTCGCCTTATGGTCGGTACCCACCAGCCGCTTGCGGTAAGCGGCCATCATGTCGCCGCGCTCGGCCTCGGGGATCGGCGCCAGAAAACGCTCCCACTTGTCGGGAAACATCTCGGAGACGCCGAACTGATAGTACCATCCGAGCTCGGCGCGGGTGAGCGTATAGATGCCGCGCACGACGAGCTCGCTGACGCGCTCGGGATGCGTCTCGGAATAGGCGAGCGCCAGCGTCGAGCCCCACGAGCCGCCGAACACCAGCCATTTGTCGAAGCCCGCCATCTCGCGCAGGCGTTCGATGTCGGCGACAAGATCCCAGGTGGTGTTGGCCTCCAGCGAGGCGTTGGGCATGGATTTCCCGCAGCCGCGCTGGTCGAACAGGATGACGTCGTAGAGTTTCGGGTCGAACAGCCGCCGGTGTTTCGGCGAGATCGTGCCGCCAGGGCCGCCATGCAGGAACACGGCTGGCTTGGCGCCTTTGGTACCGCAGCGCTCCCAATAGATGGTGTGGCCGTCACCGACGTCGAGCATGCCTGTTTCGAACGGCTCGAGCTCGGGATAGAGCGTGCGCAAGGAGCTGCTGTGGATCGTCATAGTTTCAGTCCCTGCTGCGGCCAGTTGGCCGTCTCGTGGTCGGGATGCTGGAAGGAGATGATCTGCTCCTGCCGTCGATAGTAGTCGGGGTCCTCGTGGGCCGGCGCCTCGAAGATCTTCTCCACCCAGGGCAGACGCACCGCGTAGTTGACCTGGATCTGCGGCGCCAGATCCGAACGGTCGTCGAAGGCGCCGATGGCGATCTCCAG
This sequence comes from Mesorhizobium sp. WSM3860, assembly GCF_002294995.1. Taxonomy (GTDB): domain Bacteria; phylum Pseudomonadota; class Alphaproteobacteria; order Rhizobiales; family Rhizobiaceae; genus Mesorhizobium. The sequence continues at coordinate 142,709 of NZ_NSGF01000010.1, forward strand.
CCCGCCCGGCTGGCGGTAGGTCAGCGGCGTGCCGCAGCGGCGGCAGAAACCGCGGTCGATGTTGACCGAGGACTGGAAATAGCTCGGCTCCTCATGGGTCCATTCGACGCCGTCCTTCGGCACCGTCACCAGGGCACCGAAGAGATTGCCGAACTGTTTCTGGCACATGCGGCAATGGCAGATGGACGGGCGCCCGAGCTTGCCGTGGATGCGGAAGCGCACGGCGCCGCACTGGCAGCCGCCTGTTCGAACTTCATCGGTCATGGTTTTTCCTCCGGCGGCCATTTCTCGGTGTCGTGGTCGGGATGCTGATAGGAGACGAGATCGGCGAGATAAGGCGCGGACGAAACATCGCCCATCGTCTCCTCGGACGGCAGTTTCGCGATGCCGTGGACATAGGGAAGCTTCTCCTCGACGCCCCACTGGATGGTGGGCGCGATGCCGGTCGGGTCGTCGAAGGCGGCGATTGCCAGCGCCACGCCATCCGGCGCCTCGAAGGTCAGCGGCGTGCCGCATTCGGCGCAGAAGCCGCGCCATGCCGCGTTGGACGAACGGAAGCGCTTCGGCTCGCCGCGCGTCCAGTCGAGCCTGGCGCCGCGCACCGACACCAACGGCAGATAGAAATTGCCGCTCGCCTTCTGGCACATGCGGCAATGGCAGACCGAGGCATCGCCCAGCGCGCCCTCGACGCGGAAACGCACGGCGCCGCACTGGCAGCCGCCCGTATAGACCGGCCGGTTATCGAGGCTCATCGATCCCTCCCTTCGAGCTCACTCCGGGTCATGGCAGACCGCCTCGACATTGTTGCCGTCGGGATCGAAGACGAAGGCGCCGTAATAATTGGGGTGATAATGCGGACGCAGGCCCGGCCCGCCATTGTCCTTGCCGCCGGCCGCAAGAGCCGCGGCATGGAAGGCGTCGACCTCGGCGCGGCTGCGCGCGGTGAAGGCGACATGCTGATGGTCCTTCGGCTTCTCCTTGCCCGCGCTCAGCCAGAACACCGGCCGGTCGCGGCCATAGCCGCCGACCTTGGCGCCGCCGGTGTATTCCTCCGGCACCATATAGAGCAGCGAAGCGCCAAGCGGCGCCATCGCCTGGTCGTAGAAGGCCTTGGATTTTTCGAAATCGGAAACGCTGATGCCGAGATGATCGATCATGGAACGAGCTCCTGCGTTGCGGTCTCCGGCACTTCGGCGCCGGCCAGGCCGGCCGCAATGACGATGTGCTGGCAGACATTGTCGATATCGCGGATCACGTCGTGCTTCCAGAAGCGTAGGATGGTCCAGCCACTGGCGCTAAGATAGGTGCCTCGCGCTTCGTCGCGCCGCGAATGTTCGGCGTCGGCATGCTGGCTGCCGTCAACTTCCACGATCAGTCGATGGGACGAGCAAGCGAAGTCGACGATGTAAGGCCCTATGGGCACTTGCCGGCGAAAGCTCATTCCCATGAGGCGATGAGCACGCAACTCGTTCCAAAGCTTCAGTTCTGCATCGGTCATGACCCGACGCATCGATTTCGCATTGTTGCGCTGACGCTGTGGAACGAGGTCGTGTCCCATGGCTACGCGACCCTATGTTGGAGATTGGCGAAACCGAATGCGGCGGCCAATCTCCCCCCTTGCGGGGGAGATGTCCGGCAGGACAGAGGGGGGTGCTGTCCCGCCGACGTGGCAACGAGAGAGTGCTGCCCTCCTAGGAAACAGCGATTGTGTGAGCGGGAACGCTCGAACCCTGGAGTTCCTTCGCACCCCCCTCTGTCCTGCCGGACATCTCCCCCGCAAGGGGGGAGATTGGACGTCACCGGCGCTTTCGCCAGCCTTGCAACGATGTGCAGCGCCACCCTCACCGCTTGATCTCCCAGGTCGTCACGCGCTGGTTTGTGACCGGATCCTTGCCGTCCTTGAGCTGAACGCCTTCCGCCAGCAGCTCGTCGCGGATGCGGTCGGCCTCACCCCAGTTCTTGTCGGCGATGAACCTCAGGCGCCTGGCGATCGCCTCAGCGATAGCGGTTTCGTCCACCTTCGCTGCGCCGACGTCGAAGCCGAGGAAGGCAAGCGCCGCTTTCAGCGAAGCCGCGGCGGCATTCTCGCCGGCGCCAGCGAACTCCACCGCCTCGCCGGCAAGCTGCGTCAGCCGCTGGAAGGCGGCGTAGGTGGCGAGGTCGTCGGACAGCGCCTCCACCACGCCTGCCGGCAGGTCCTTCGCCGCCGCGGGCGCAAGGTCGGCCGCACGCTTCCATTTGCGCAGCGTGTTTTCCGCCTCCTCCAGCTTGCGTACGGAAAAGTCGATCGGCTCGCGGTAATGCGTCATCAGCATCGCCAGCCGCAGCACCTCGCCCGGCCATTTCCTGCCGCCGAAAGTCTCGGTCTCCAAGAGCTCATGGATCGAATAGAAATTGCCGAGGCTCTTCGACATTTTCTGGCCCTCGACCTGAAGGAAGCCGTTGTGCATCCACACATTGGCCATGACCTTGGTGCCGTGGGCGCAGCGCGACTGGGCGATCTCATTCTCGTGGTGCGGGAAGATCAGGTCGAGGCCGCCGCCATGGATGTCGAAGACCGAGCCGAGATAGGCGGCCGACATGGCCGAGCATTCGATGTGCCAGCCCGGACGGCCCCTGCCCCACGGGCTTGCCCAGCCGGGCTCTTCCGGCGTCGAGAGTTTCCATAAGACGAAATCGCCGGGGTTCCTCTTGTGCGCGTCGACGGCGATGCGGGCGCCGGCCTGCTGCTCGTCGAGATTGCGCTTCGAAAGCTCGCCATAATCGGGCATCGAGGCGGTATCGAAGAGCACCTCGCCGCCGGCGACATAGGCGTGGCCGCGCTCGATCAGCTGCGCTATCAGCGACAGCATGTCGGCCTTGCCGTCGGCGCGGGGCGCGACGAACTCCGTCGCCCGCGGCTCATGGGTCGGCTCCAGGCAGCCGAGCGCGGCGACATCCTCGTGATACTGCTCGGCGGTCTCTTCGGTGACCTTCCGGATCGCGTCGTTCAGCGAAAGCTTCCCGGCTTCGATCTCGGCGCCGAAATCGCGCAGGGCGCGCGCATTTATCTTGTCGTCGACATCCGTGATGTTGCGCACATACGTGACGTGCTTTTCCCCATAGAGTTGGCGCAGCAAACGGAACAGCACGTCGAAGACGATCGCCGGCCGCGCGTTGCCGATATGGGCAAAGTCGTAGACGGTCGGGCCGCAAACATACATGCGCACGTTTTTCGGATCGATCGGAACGAAACGCTCCTTCGCCCGCGTCAGCGTGTTGTAGAGGCTGAAGCCCTTCGATGCGTCAGACATGCGTGCCCTTCCGATCCCTTATGTTGGACGGAGCCTCCGCGCGCGCGCGCAAATCGGGCTCCAGCCTGCTGGCCGGGGCGTTTGTCCAATCTAGGGGAAGATAAGGCGAAAACGTCCGGACCAGCGCGAGGCTAGCCAATAATGCAAATGCCACAAATGGCGAAAGACGTTTTCATGGCCGGCTTTATCGCGCCCGCAGGTGTTGCCGTCAAGTCGCTCAACTCGGGAAAGCTGTCGTTCCATCACAGGTAAAAACGGGTCGAAACATTTTATTAAGCATCTCGGCACAGTGATGAAACATTATCGGACTAGACCGCCAAAGGTCACGATTTGGTCCGAATCGACCACCAGACGCAGACACGAAAACGTTACCAGGGAAGAGACCCAATGCCACGAAGTAAGCAGGAACAAAGCCGACCGGCGCAACAGCCGCTCGCCAGCCACTACCGCGCGATCGGTCCTGCGGCAATCGTCGCAGCCCTTCTTCACACGGCGAAGAAGAAGAAGCCGGCGCAGAAGATCATCTCGCCGCGCGCCGCCTGAAACGGCACGACCGGCGTAGTCTCCCACGATGGGAACGCCGGCGTTGAGGCTGCCGAAGCGCACCCCGGAAAAGGGGCCGACGCCAAGCGCGAGCCTCGCTAAAACAGGGTCATCTGGCTTTCGTCCGCGCCGGGTTTGTGGCGACTGACCTTGTCGGGCTGCGGCCCGACCATGCCCCGCTCCTGAATCTCCGGCCCGGTGTTGGCGACCTTGTTGACGAGGTCGGATATCGGAATCGCCTCGAAGAAATCGGGCTCGGCGGGCTTGAGGAGGTCGAGCACGTCGCGCGGCTCCTGCGTGCGGCAATCCAGCCAGCGGGCGAAATCGCGTTCCTCGATCACCACCGGCATGCGGTCGTGGATATGGGCGATGCCTGTATTGGCCCGCGTGGTGAGGATCGCGCCGGTGTCCATCTCGGAGCCGCCCGGCTCGGCATAGGTCTCGATCAGGCCGGCGAAGGCGATCACCCCGCCCCGCCGCGGCCGGATCCAGTAGGGCTGGCCCTTGGCGCTGCCCGATTGCTGCCATTCATAAAAGCCGGAGGCCGGCACCAGGGCCCGGCGATGGCGCATGGCAGTCTTGAACGATGCCTTCTGCAGCACGCCTTCCGAGCGCGCGTTGAAGAGCAGCGGAAATTCCTTCGTATCCTTGACCCAAGTCGGGATCAGGCCCCAGCGCACCAGCATAGCCTGGCGGTCAGGCAGGTTGGAGCCTGGCGCTCTTGGCGGACCGGCGAGCGCCATCAGCACCGGCTGCGTCGGAGCGATATTGTAGCGGGCCGGAAACGCCTCCAGCTCCACCAGGCCCAGAATGGCGGCGGTCTGGTCCGGCGAGGCGGTCAAGGCAAAGCGTCCGCACATGGATCAAGGCTCTTCGAGATTGACGCATCAAAAAAAGTGGCGATGGAACCGCCGCGCCGCAACCGCTAATGCTCAGTACGGCCGGTCGGTCCACAACAGGCTGCGAGAGCATTCAACACGTCATGGAACCACGCAAGCTCATTCCCGCCGTCTCCGTCGCCATCGTACGCGGCAAGACGGTGCTGCTGGTCAAGCGGGCGCGCCCGCCTTCGCAGGGGCTCTACGCGTATCCCGGCGGCAAGGTCGAGCCGGGCGAGACGCTGGCGCAAGCCGCGGCGCGCGAGCTCAAGGAGGAAACCGGGCTCGAGGCTAAGGATTACCGCCCGCTGCGCGACATCCATATCGACGGCCGTGCCGAAAACCACGCGGTCGACTATCTGCTGACGGTGTTCGGCGCGGCCTATGTCGGCGGCGAGCCGGCAGCGAGCGACGACGCCGAGACGGCGGCGTTCTACACGCTGGCGGAAATGGCGGGGATGCCGCTGGCGGGCGACGTTTTTGAAGTTGCCGAGGAATTGCTCGGCCCTGCGCAAGCCGCCGAGCGGTGACCCCAGAATGGGCCTTGCGGGCGACAAAATGTTTCGCCACAAAGCCTTGCTCTTCCATCGCAAGGCCCTGATGACCCGCGCCTCCCCCTTTCTCGCCGCAAGCCTCGCCATCAGCTTGGCCGTCACGGCGCAGCCGGCATCGGCGGCCGAGGCGCCGTTCGAGCCCGGGCTGATGCGGCTCGCCGAGGTGCTGGGTTCGCTGCATTTCCTGCGCAACCTCTGCGGCGAAAAGGGCGACCAGTGGCGGCTCGAGATGGAAAAGCTGCTCGAGTCGGAAAATCCCGATCCCAACCGGCGCGCCCGCTTCATCGCCTCCTTCAATCGCGGCTACCGTTCCTTCAGCGGCACCTACACGCAATGCACGCCTTCAGCGACCGAGGCCATTGCCCGCTACATGAAGGAAGGCGAGACGCTGTCGCGCGACATCGCATCCCGCTACGGCAATTGAGGATCGGCATCGATCGCGACTATCCACCACGAACTGGCTCCAATGTGGCCGGCCTTATTGTTTCAGGCTGCACCTTGGTGCAATCATCTGTTGCGCTTGTGCAACAATGTTAATGAAACGTTAGTGGATAAATGCCGAATTAACTCAAACTGAAGGTTTTAATGCCGCAAGCCGGTCTAATCGGCTAAGCTTGGTCGAAATTGATCGCAGCCTTGCTCGATACGTAGATTTGCGACTGCAAAATGTCGTATTTACAAGGACTTGTGCGGGCAGCGCATGAACTGGCAAGTCAAGCCCGGTCCCTTGCCGGACCGACGCTTGAAAAGGTGGACACCGCAATGGAACATGGCGTCAGCGACATCGACGCGTTGGTCAGGGAAGAAAAGCGCCTGACCGCCGTGGAGAGCCACAGCGAAGCCTGGGCGGAAGGGTTGTCGGCCGGCATCGAGCCCGAAATCATCGCCGAGGCAGCGCTGGAAACCGCCTTCGGCGAGATGCTGCGCGCCAATGGTGAGACCTCAGCGCTGGCCCTGCTCGACCGCATGCGCGAAAAGGTGATCTCCGGCGCCTTCGAGCCGGAACGGCTCAAGCACTAGCCCGCCCGCCTTGGCCGCTTTTGACGGCGACGCGCCGTTTGGGCATCATGCCGGCCGCCTAGCCATTTGTTTTTTCGCAATTCCGGACGGAAGCCGTTACACAGTTTTCCTGGAATTGCTCTAGCGAGCCCGGAACCATGGAGAGGCAAGGGGTGAGATTTTCGTTGGCAGGCAGGCCGCGCGGGCTGGCCCTCGGCATCTGGATCGCTGCTTCCTGCGCCGGACCATTGGCAATCTGCCTGGCCACCACGCCTTCCTATGCGCTGAGCGAGATCCAGCGCGAGGATTTGCCTTCGCCGGTCACGCCGCCCACCAGTGACGAAACGACCGCTCCGGGGACCAACGTGCCGATGCCGGCCGCGCCCGGCACCAAACCCTCCGACAACAGCCAGCCGGCCGACGAGACGGACAAGAGCGCGCCCGAAGCGCCGACCGGCAGCGGCGGCATCACCAGACCGCGCTCCGACCCGGATGCGCCGCCGCCAGCCGTCGTCTACGACCTCGCCAAGCTTCCCGAACCGGTCAAACGCATGCACGGCCTGATCATCGACGCCTGCAAGAGCGGCGACATCGAGAAACTTCGGCCGCTGATCGGCTCGGGCGAATCCATGACGCAGCTGTCGCTCGGCGACATCGACGGCGACCCGGTCACTTTCCTCAAGGGGCTCTCGGGCGACGGCGACGGCCAGGAGATTCTCGCCATTCTGGAAGAGGTGCTCAACGCCGGCTATGTCCATGTCGACGCCGGCACGCCGCAGGAGCTCTATGTCTGGCCGTATTTTTTCGCGCTGCCGCTCGACAAGCTGGACCCCAGGCAGCGCGTCGAGTTGTTCAAACTCGTCACCGCAAGCGACTATGACGATATGAAGCAGTTCGGCGCTTACATCTTCTACCGCGTCGGCATCACGCCCAGCGGCCAGTGGCTGTTCTTCGTCGCCGGGGATTGAGCCTAGCGGACTCGCGCTTATCGATATCCGACCTCCGGCCATATGCGAGCGGCTTCCTCTCGCAAGGCCGAAAACGCATCGGTTCCCACCGCAACGTCCATTTGCAGAATGTCGGCTGCGTCGCGCAACTCGCTTTTGTCCTGGAGCTTGTCCACCACCCAGGCGACCTTGAGCCGGATGTCGGGGCCGTAGGCTCTTTCCGCCTTATCAAGAGCATCGGTTGGGATTTGCCCATAAGACTTGACCAACATTCCAAGATCGAAAGCATCTCGAAATGCGGTTGCGGGATCTTGGCATCGATCGGCATTCGCCAACAGCTTCTCGGCAAACATATCTGCAGGAACGAGGGCCGGTACCCCCAAATCCTCGTCGAAACGCCCTCGCAAATCGATGCGTCCTTCGCGGACAACTTCGAAGCGGATCGGCTGGCCGTTGAGGCGCACGACTGTCCTCAGGCCATACTGGTCGATCTGAAAATCCCGAACGGCCTGAACGGGCTCCGGGAAAAAGGCCCTGACACCAAGCTCTGAGGCTCGTGTTCGCAGTTCGCGATAGCCGTTGGCGTTCGCGCAAAGGAAATCCAGGTCCAATGACCGTCGATATTCGCCAAGTTTCATGACAATGGCCGTGCCGCCGCCAAACCAGCACTGAACGGTCGTCAGGAAGTCACGGTCCATCAGCCCGAGGGCTTCGGCAATGATCCTGTGTTCCGGTTTTCTGAACTCCTTCATGATCTCAACTCGCGGTGTTTCCTGTTTGGCGGTGTGGCAGCGACAAGAAAATCGAGGAGAGGATGTCCGGGGTTTCAGGACGTGGTCAGAAGGATGCCATGACCAAATTTGTCAGCCAGCTTCCTTATAAGCAGCTTCTCACGCGCTGTAAGGCGCTTCTGATCGACAAAGCGCCAATTGCGTTCGTAAAGTGCGAATGCCTCTTCCGCCGGGATCGGGCGCGCGGCATCGCGGTTCCAGGCGAGCGCCTGGAGCTGCGGGAACTCTGCGGGAACAATCGGCGCAATATTTGCGGTCATGACGCGCTCAACATAGTGCAGAGCGCTTAAGAAATCCAACGCCGGTGTTCTACGCCGGCAGCGCCTCGGAAAACTCCACCGGCCTGCCCTGGCCGGGCGTGACGATCTCGCCCTCCCACATCACTCGCTCACCGCGCACGATCGTGCCGACCGGCCAGCCGGTGACCTCTTTGCCGTCATAGGGCGTCCAGCCGGCCTTGGAGCCAGCCTGCGCGTTGGTGATGGTCTCGCGGCGCTTCAGGTCGACGACGGTGAAATCGGCGTCGTAGCCGGCGGCGATGCGGCCTTTCCGCGCCATGCCGAAGATGCGCTGCGGACCGTGACTGGAGAGATCGACGAAACGCTGCAAAGTGAGCCGGCCGGCGTTGACATGGTCGAGCATGATCGGCACCAGCGTCTGCACGCCCGTCATGCCCGAAGGCGAGGCAGGATAAGGCTTAGCCTTCTCGGCCAGCGTGTGCGGCGCGTGATCCGAGCCCAGCACATCGACGATGCCCTGCGCAATGCCGTGCCAGACGCCGTCGCCGTGGCGCGCCGCGCGCACCGGCGGGTTCATCTGGATCAGCGTGCCGAGCCGCGCATAATCGCCAGCCGAAAGCGTCAAGTGATGCGGCGTCGCCTCGCAGGTAGCGACGTCCTTATGCTGTTCGAGGAAGGCGATCTCCTCGGCCGTCGAGATGTGCAGTACATGGATGCGCGCGCGCGTCTGCCTGGCGATGCGCACCAGCCGCTCGGTGCAGCGCAGCGCCGCGATCTCGTCGCGCCAGACAGGATGCGACGAGGGATCGCCCTCGACGCGCAGACCGAGCCGCTCGCGCAGACGGAACTCGTCCTCCGAATGGAAAGCGGCGCGGCGACGCGTGTTTCGCAGGATCGAGGCGACACCCTCGTCGTCCTCGACCAGCAGGTCGCCGGTGGACGAGCCCATGAACACCTTGATGCCGGCGGCGCCCGGCAGCCGTTCGAGCTCGCCGACATCGCCGGCATTGTCGCGCGTGCCGCCAACCCAGAAAGCGAAGTCGCAATGCATGCGGCCGGTGGCGCGCCGCACCTTGTCGGCAAGGGCCGCCTCGCTGGTGGTCAGCGGATTGGTGTTGGGCATCTCGAAGACCGCGGTGACGCCGCCCAGAACCGCGGCGCGAGACCCCGTTTCCAGATCTTCCTTGTGCTCCAGTCCAGGCTCGCGGAAATGCACCTGGCTATCGACGACGCCGGGCAGGATGTGCAGGCCTGCGCAATCGATCGTCTCGCCGGCCGACGCTTGGCCGAGATCGCCTATCGCGGCAATTCGCCCGGCCTTCACGCCGACATCGCGCCGGCCTTCTCCGTCATGGTTGACCACCGTGCCGCCTGTCAGGATGAGGTCGAAGGTGGTTGCCATGGACTGGTCCAATCTCTTGCGGGGGGAGTGTGGCCGGCTTACGTAATGACCATCATTTTTGCAAGATCAGGCCGACTTCACGCCCATGCCCTTCGCCCTGCTGAAAGACCGCGCGCTCATTTCCGTGTCAGGCCCGGATGCCGAGCATTTTTTGCAAAACATCCTCACGACCGATCTCGATGCGCTCGGCGCCGGCGAGGCAAAGCCCGGCGCGCTGCTTTCACCGCAAGGCAAGATCCTGTTCGATTTTCTCATCTCTCGAGCCGGCGAGAACGGCTTCCGGCTGGAATGCCGGACCGACATAGCCGATGATTTTGTGCGCCGGCTGATGCTTTACCGGTTGCGGGCAAAGGCCGAGATTGCCAAGCAGGATCAGGCGCTTGTCACGATTGCATGGGGCCGTGATTCAACCGCCTCATTTGCCGATTCAACTTCGCTCGCCGACGCCCGCTTCCGCGAGGTGGAGGTCAGGCGCACCTATGACGGCGCAGTTCAGGACAGCGGCGATGCCGGCGCATGGCAGGCCCTGCGTATCGCCAACGGCATCGCCGAAAGCGGCAGCGATTATCAGCCCGGTGACGCTTTCCCACATGACGTTCTGCTCGATGAGACCGGCGGCGTCGGCTTCAAGAAAGGCTGCTATGTTGGCCAGGAAGTCGTCTCGCGCATGCAGCATCGCGGCACCGCGCGACGCCGCGTGCTGATCGCCACGGCCGGGGGTCCCCTGCCTGCGTCCGGTACCGAGCTCACCGTCGCCGGCCGCCCGGTCGGCACGCTGGGTTCGGTAAGCGGCGGACGCGGCCTCGCCATTGCCCGCATCGACCGCGTCAAGGCAGCATCCGACGCGGGCGAAAAGATTATGGCCGGCGAGGTCCCGGTGACGCTCGCCATCCCGGGCTGGGCGAAGTTCTCCTTCCCGCAGGACACCGTCAGCGCGGAGGAGGCCTGATGGCGGCCGACAGGGCGGGAGCGCCGCCGCGCGCGTGGCAGCGCATGCTGTCAGGCCGGCGGCTCGACCTGCTCGACCCCTCGCCGCTCGACATCGAGATTGCCGACATCGCGCATGGGCTCGCCCGCGTCGCCCGCTGGAACGGCCAGACCAGCGGCGAGCACGCGTTTTCGGTGGCTCAGCATTCGCTGCTGGTCGAGACGCTCTATGGCGAGCTGGTGCCGGCCGCTGCCGCCGAGGCGCGGCTCGCCGCACTACTCCACGACGCCCCCGAATATGTCATCGGCGACATGATCTCGCCCTTCAAATCGGTGATGGGCGGCTCCTACAGGGACTGCGAGCTCAGGCTGCAGCGCGCCATCCATCAGCGTTTCTCGCTACCGGCCGAGCTCGGCGCCGCCTTGCGCAAGGACATCAAGCGCGCCGACCAGATCGCCGCCTATTACGAGGCGACACTGCTTGCCGGCTTCTCGACCGCGGAGGCGACGGAGTATTTCGGCCGGCCGCGCAGCTTTTCCGCCGACCGCTTCGACTTCACGCCACGCTCGGTGACCTGGGCGCAGGCGGCATTTCTGAAACGGTTCGCGGCGCTGGAAGCCAAACGCCAGCCTTTTCTTGCTGCCAATTCCGTCAAATAAAAGAACGCTAAATTAACCGGCGGCCACGACAGTAACGTGTTCAGTCACGGTCAGCAGGCGCGCTCATGCCCGTTGCTCATGTCAAGGCTGGTTCGGCCGCAGTCAGGCGGAAGGCAACCGGTATTGGCCCGGTTCGACGAATAGCGGAGGAACTTCGCGCACAAAACGAGCGCTTTTCGGCTGCCGTCGAGAACATGTCGCATGGGCTGTGCATGTTCGACGCCGACGAGCGCATGATCATCTGCAACCGAAATTACATCGACCTCTTCCGCCTCGACGCCAAAGTCACGAAGCCCGGCATCCGCTTCTTCGACATCTTGCAGCACAGCGTCGATATCGGCATCGCCTCGCAAAGCGCCGAGGAGCTCTACGCCGTCCGTAAACCCTATATCGATGGCGCCAAGCCCTCGACTTATGAGGAGACGCTGGCGGACGGGCGCATCATCGTCATCTCGCATCGGCCGCTGGGTTCCGGCGGCTGGGTGTCGATCTACGAGGACGTGACCGTGCAGCGGCGCGCCGAAGACGAGCTGAAGGAGCAGCATCGCCGCTTCAACGCCGCTTTGGCCAACATGTCGCAAGGGCTGCTGATGTACGACGCCGACGGCAAGATGATCGTGCGTAATCAGCGTTTTCTGGAGCTTTACAAGGTCATCGAGGCGGACTTCCCGTTTGGAACGACGCATCGCGACGCACTCGAACGACTGCTTGAGCTCGGCATCTACACCAAGATCGACGTCGACAGCGAAGTCGCCAGAACCGAAGCCGCCCTTCGGGCGGGCAAGATGCAGTCGGCTTACCGCTATCTCGCCGACGGCAGGACATTTCTCGTCGTACGCCAGCCGATGGGCGGCGGCGGCTGGGTCGTGACCTTCGACGATGTTACCGAGCGTCGCCGCGCCGAAGAGCGCATGATCCATCTGGCGCATCACGACACGCTGACCAACCTGCCCAACCGCTCGATGTTCCGCGAGCGGCTCGACCAGGCATTGAGCGAGGCCAAGGCCGCGCCGGTGGCGATCTTCTCGCTCGACCTCGACCGCTTCAAGGCCGTCAACGATACGTTCGGGCATCCGGCCGGCGACTGGTTGCTGAAAAGCGTGGCCGAGCGCCTGCAGCGCTGCCTGCGCAGCGACAAGGACGTGGTGGCGCGTTTCGGCGGCGACGAGTTCGCCATCATCCAGTTCAACGTCAAGGCGGCAGGCGACGCCGAAAGGCTGGCCAAGCGCATTATCGAGGTGATCGGCAAGCCTTATCGCGACAAGGGCCGCGAAATGCATGTCGGGGTGAGCCTCGGCATCGCGCTTTATCCCAGCGACGGGCAGGATGCGGATACGCTGCTCACCAATGCCGACATGGCGCTATACCGGGGCAAGAGCGAGGGGCGCAACATCTACCGTTTCTTCGAGCCGGGCATGGACGCGATGGTGCGGGAGCGCCTGGCGCTCGAGGCCGAGCTGGAAGCTGCACTCCCGAGGCGCGAGTTCGAACTGGATTTCCAGCCGATTCTCGACATCGCCTCCGGCGAGATCGTCGGCGCAGAAGCGCTGATGCGCTGGCGCTCGCCGTCGCGCGGGCTGGTGCCGCCGCAAGACTTCATCGCCGCGGCCGAGGAAACCGGGCTGATCGTGCAGCTCGGCGACTGGGCGCTGCGCAAGGCCTGCGGCGTGGCGGCGGGCTGGCCGCAGGACGTGCGCATGGCGGTCAACGTCTCGGCGGCCCAGATCAAGAGCGGCGGCTTCGCCCGCAGCGTGATTGCGGCGCTCGCCTTTTCCGGCCTGCCTGCAAGCCGGCTGGAACTCGAAATCACCGAAACGGTGATAATGGACGAGAGCGATAGCGTGCTGAGGACGCTCGGGCAATTGCGCGGGCTCGGCGTTCGCATCGCGCTGGACGATTTCGGCACCGGCTATTCTTCGCTCGGTTATCTGCGGCGCTTCCCGGTCGACAAGATCAAGATCGACCGCTCCTTCATCCACGATCTCGACAAACGCGACACGGCGGCGATCGTGCGCACGGTCATCGGGCTCGGTGCCGAGCTCGGCATCACCGTCACCGCCGAAGGCGTCGAGACCGAAGCGCAGCTCGACATGCTGCGCAAGGCCGGCTGCGGCGAGGCGCAAGGTTTTCTGATCGGCGCGCCGGCCAAGGCCTCGGAGATGAGCCGGCTGCTGCGCTCGCAGGAAAAGCTTCGCCGATCCGGTTGAAGCCGGGGACCTGTCAGCGCAGCGTCTCGAAATATTTCTCGTGGAAGCTCACATAGCCGGGCTCTACCACTTTGAGATGCCGCGCGATCAGCCGATGAAAAGCCGGCAATTGATGGAACGGCACGCCCGGATAGGCGTGGTGCTCGGCATGGTAGGGCATGTTCCAGGCGAGCTTGCGCACGAGCCAGTTGGTCAGCGTCGTCCTGGTGTTTTCCAGCATGTTGGCGACGAAGGGGCAGCGGCCATGCTCGGCCAGCAGATAAAGCCTGAGAAAGGGCTGCCCGAGCAGTGCCGGTACGAGCCAGACGTAGAGGAGCACGGTCGCCTTGAGCCAGATCGCAAGCGTCAGCACGACGAGGTAGAAGGCGATCATCGCCCGCGCTTCGGCCTGGACTTTCGGCAAGCCTTTCGGCGGCACATAGCTGTCCCGGCAGCGGCCGCTGGCATTGGTGTAGAGCGTCTTGAAATGACCCCACCACACCGGCAGCCCCGAGACATGGACGATGTACTGTCGCAAGGTCTCGGGCTTCGGGAAAGCCAATTCCGGATCGTTCTCCGGGTCCTGAGTGAAGCGATGGTGAGCGAAATGGAAGTAGCGGAACCAGTCGGCGGGTAGCGCGATCGCCAGGCTGCAGAGCCGCGCGACGGCATCGTTCAGCCAATGCGTTTCGAAGGCCGTCCTGTGCACGGTCTCATGCAGCAGCGTGAACAGGAACACAATCAGGATGCCCTGCGGCAGCATCAGAACCGGCCAGTAAGGCACCTTGGCCGCGATCAGCGCGCCGAGAGCGACGATGGCGCCGAAATGGACGGCAAATTGGATGATGCCCGGCAGATCGGACTTGCCGGTCAGCAGGCTGCGCTCCTCATTGGTCAGCGAGGCGATGACGTCGCGGTGGTCGATGGTGTGGTCGATGGCGCTCATGACGCTACCGTACTGCAGAAAGAAAGCTTTCGAAAAACGAGGAATTCTGCAAAATAGATAAGTTCAACTTATCTTCTGGTAGCCATGGTCGCACTTCCCTCCCTGCGCGGTCTTCAAGCCTTCGAGGCGGCGGCGCGCAGCGGCAGCTTTGCCGCGGCGGCGGAAGAGCTGTCGATTTCGGCGGCGGCGGTCAGCCAGCTCATCCGCACCGCGGAGGAGCAGATGGGCCGCAAGCTGTTCCACCGCGTCAACCGGCGCGTCGTGCTCACCGAAGCCGGCGTCGAGATGCTGCCGAGGCTCACCATGGCCTTCCAGGAAATCGGCAGCGTTGCACGGGATGTAGGCGGCGATGCGTTCCGGCCAAGGCTCGTCATCTCGGTGCCGCCTTCGATGGCGATGGGCTGGCTTTCCGAACGCCTCGCCGGCTTTGTCGCCAGCCACGGCGCCGCGGATATATCGCTGAGAGGCGACGACGACCCGGTGCCGTTCGACCATCAGATGATCGACATCCGGCTATCCTACGGCCCGCACTATCGCGAGCACCCGACCGAGGAGATCGTCCAGGACGCCGTCTACCCCGTCTGCGCCCCCGGCCTTGCCGGCGCAACCAAGCCGGAAACTCTCGCCGGCCTGCCGCTGATCCACACCGACTGGGGACCGTCCGGCGCCGCCTTTCCGTCCTGGCGCAACTGGCTCGAGGCGGCGGGCATCGAGCCAGGACGGGCGGCGCAGTGCGGCCTTTCCGCCAACTCGTCGCGGGCGGCGCTCGATCTCGCCATATCGGGACTGGGCGTGGCGCTGGCGCAAGGCATCTACTGCGCACGGGCGCTGGAGGACGGCCGGCTGGTCCGGCCCGTTGCCCGAGCGCTGGAACTGCGCCAGCCTTATTGCCTGACGATCCCCGAACGCAGCGCAAGGCGCGATGCGGTGGCGGCGTTTCGCGAGTGGCTGATCGCCGCATGCGTGCGCGCCGTCAAATCGCCGGCGCTGGTCTGACGTCCGCGCCTGGTCAGAGATGCCCGGCCAACGCCGCCACCATGTCCTTGCTGGTGGCCACCGGAACGATCTCGAACTCCACCAGATCGGCCCATTCGATGACCCAACGCTGCAGGTGCGTGACGTCATCGGCCTCGACCAGCAGGAAGCAGCGGCTCATGTCGCCTGCGATCCAGCTATGGTGAACGACAAGCTCGTCCGGTTTCAGCCGACCCCGATCGCGGAAACGCCGGTAGATTTCCTTGCGGTCGCAGCCGTGAAAATCCTCGATCACGAAAAACAGCATCTTGCCCCCATTCGGATGATTGTCTCAGCCGCATTCTGCGACGCCAGGCGATCCCGCCCGGCTGCAAAATGCTCTAGCGGCCAGTGCGCTCCAGGCGCTCCAGGAACCATTGCGTCAGGCGCACCCAGAGCTCGTCCTTCTCGCCGGAATCCTCCCAGCCATGGTCGAGATTGGGGTTGTCGTTGACCTCGATGACGAAGACCCCGTCCTTGGTTTCCTTGAGATCGACGCCGTAGAGCCCGTCGCCGATGCAGCGTGCCGCCTTGACCGCCGTCTCGACGACGTGCGGCGGCGTCTGCTTCAGCGTGAAGGTCTTGATGCCGCCCTGATCGGGCTTGCCGTTGGCCTTGTGATTGACGATCTGCCAGTGTTTCTTGGCCATCAGGTAATGCACGGCAAACAGCGGTTGGCCGCCGAGCACGCCGACGCGCCAGTCATATTCGGTGGGGATGAATTTCTGCGCGATGAGGAGATCGGAATCCTCCAGCCACTCGGTCGCCAGCTTTGTCAGATCGGCAAGGTTCTCGCATTTCTTGACGCCGCGCGAGAAGGATGAGTCCGGGATTTTCAGCACCAGCGGGAAGCCCAGGGTCTGGGCGGCGAGCTCCAGATCGGAGGTGCCGGCAATCATAACCGTCGGCGGCACCGGCACCTTGTTGTAGGTCATCAGCTCGTTGAGATAGACCTTGTTGGTGCAGCGGATCATCGACAGCGGGTCGTCGATCACCGGCATGCCCTCCTGCTGGGCGCGGCGCGCGAAGCGGTAGGTGTGGTTGGAGATGGATGTCGTCTCGCGGATGAACAGCGCGTCGTAATTGGCGAGCTTGGCTAGATCCTTCCTGGTGATCGGCTCCACCTCGACGCCCATCTTCTCCGCGATCCTCGCCCAGTAGCGCAAGGACGAAATCTCCGAAGGCGGCAATTCCTCATGCGGATCGACGAGCGTCGCGAACGTGTAGCGCGCCGGCGTGCGCCCCTTGGTGTCGCGCCACTCGCGGTTGGTGTAGGTCTCCAGGCATTGCAGGAAGACTTCTTCTTGCTCCTCGCTCATGCGCGCGAGCGGCAGGAAGCCGATCTTGCGGATCGAGGCCCATTCGGCGCTGTCCTTGATGTGGACCTCGAGCGCCGGCGCGCGGAACCAGTCGAACAAGAGCTTGGTGAACCGGTCCCACACTTTCGAGGGCCCGATGCCGAAAAAGACGGCAACCTTCGTGGGAAAGGTTCCGTCGAGATCCTTGCGGCATTTGTTGAGCGCGAGCTCGAGTTCCGGCAACGCATGCTCATAGAGCTTGCGCTCCGACAGATCGATCATGGTCTCGACGGTCGGGATCACTTTGTGGCCGCGCGATCCGGCGAGCAGCGAGGCATAATAGCCGCGGCTCTGATAGCCGTAATTGTTCGACAGGTTGATCACCTTCGGCCGCTGGCCGCGAAACAGCGCCGGATGCGCGAGATAGTCGCGGTTGGTGATGATCTTGTGCGGTGTCGCCACCTGGTCGAGATCGTTCTGCCTGCCTGTAAGGATGACCCAGGTCATTGTGTCAGCGTTTTCCCAGAGTGATGGCGGCGCGCAACCCGTCGCGGCCGAACTGAGCCATGTTCATGAAGATGCCATAGGGCACGGGAATGTTGGCGGCGTCGAGGATGGTTTCCTGCCTTTCGTCTTCGACCCAGGGATCGTGGATGAGGATATGGTCGCCGTCGTCGCCGATGGCCAGCACCCAGTGCGGCACCTTCTTGCCGAACATCAGGAAGCCGCTGATCAGCACAAGCACCAGCTTGCCCTCGGCAAGAGCCGCGCGGATGTCGTCGATGCCGAACGGACGGTAATTCACCGGGATGCCGTAAAGTTCCGCGCGCCGGCGGAAGTCGACCTGGGCGAGCTCCATCACCCGGCGCTTGTCCTCGCTGCGCACCGACTGCAGGAACAGCGCGCCGTGGAAGGATACGAAGATCTCGGCGGCAAGCCCGCTTTCATAGCCGGAAACCGCCAGGCCGAAAGGCTCGCAGCCGCCCGGCCCTGACATCATGAATACCGTGGTCGCCTCGCGCCACAGGCGTATTTCCATGACCGGATCAGGCACGAAGCCGGAATCGAAATTGGCCATCGCCATCATCAGGCAGCATGGACCGCAGGTGAACTCGCAGGTCTGCTGGTAAAACGGCACCCCGGTGCTCGTCGGGACATCGCCGCGCAGCGTCTTTTCGTAACGCAGCGCGGTGGCGCCGTCCTCGTAATAGTCGGGCTCGCGGCCGATTTTTCGGTAGCCTGCCTGCTCGTAGATGCGGATGGCGCGCTGATTGTCCTCGCGAACCTCGAGCCGCAGCATCATGCGATCGTGTTCATAAGCCGCCTCTTCGGCCGCGGCCAGCAGTTGGCGGCCGATGCCGAGATTGCCGAAGAACGGACCGACAGCGATGGAATAGAGCCGGGCCACGCCGCTGCCCTTGCGAAACAAGACCACCGCGTAGCCGGCGACATGGCCGTCATTCTCGGCCACCAGCATCTCGGCGGTCTCACGCTCGATCAACTGGCGAAAGGACCGGCGCGACAGGCGATCGCTTGAGAAAACAGCCTTCTCGATGGCGGCGAGGTCATCGACGTCCGACGCGCGGGCCTTGCGGATCTCGGCAGGCATGCGGGGTTTGGGAGAACCTCGATTGGATTAAAGGAAACGGCCCCGGTCAAAAGCAGCACCCGGCCGAAGCGCCGGTCTTCATCAAGCGCTATCGCTCCTTGATTAGGGCCGAATTGTGACAGGTTCCGCGGCGGCAGAAAAGCACCATGGCTTTGAACTGAACCACCATTTCGAAACAGCGCAGGCCGTTGAAAACAGCCTCCTCCTCAACTCGAAATACCGGCCAGAAGCTGGCCATAGGCGCTCTTGGCGACCTCCGACAGACGCTCGGGCGGCAGCGAGCCGACGACGGCACAACCGTAACCCTTGTCCAGCCAATAGACCGCCTCGGGCCCGTCAGCCTCGGCCGTATAGGTTCCCTTGGTCGTCTGCGATGATTCGGCGGTGACGAAGAGCGAGATGCGCTCGCCCTTGGCGTCCTCGTAAAGCAACATCGCGGCCTTGCCACGCTCGCCCGCTGGCAACAGCCGGCCGCCGACGAGTGCGAAGCCCTCGGCCGCGAGATCGGGCGCCACCAGCTTCAGCCCTACCCGGTTGGACAGCCAGGTCTGCAGGTGGTCCTTGTCGCTTGCCGGCACCTCGACCGCGTGACGCTTCTCGGCGGCGTAGATGAGATGGGCGGCGATCGCCTGCTCGGCGAGCTGGTCGTCGCTCTCGCTTCGGCCGACGCCGTCGATGCCGGCGAGATAGCCACCGAACCCGCCGACCGTCAGCACGGCTGCGGCCGCCGCCGAAAGCCACCAGCGCGAGCGCCAGGCAGGCGTCCGCGCCGGCGCTTCGCCAAGCACCGCCTGCCGCAACTTTGCCGGCACCGGTTCGTCCATCACGCCGGCCAGGGCGGCGCGGAGCGCCGCACGGTCGGCGATGTAACGGGCGCTCTTCGCCTTCATTTCGGGATTGGCTTCGAGCCAGGCGTCATAGGCTACGCGCTCCTCGCCCGGCAGCTCGCCATCGAGGGCCATGTGGATATCGCGGTCAGTGAAATCGCGCCGGGTCATCGCTCGACAATCCTAATCGAGCGGCGGCGCGAGGAGTCGTCCAGCAGGCCGCGCAGTTCCTCGCGACCGCGCGCGATGCGCGACATCAGCGTGCCGGCCGGCACGCCCAGAATGTTGGCTGCCTCGGCATAGGAAAAGCCTTCGATAGCGACCATGACCAATGCCGCGCGGCGATCGGGGCCGATCGCCTGCAAAGCATCCATGATCTCGCGCGAGGCTATGCTTTCGACCTGATCGGCGGGCGCAGCCTGGGCTTCGCCGGCTTCCAGAGGCAACATTGCCGCCTCGCCTCGCCGGTTAACCTTGCGCATCTGATCGATGAACAGATGATGCATGATCGTAAACAGCCACCTCCTGGGGCTTTCTCCAGTTTGCCAGTTGTCGAGCCGCACAAGCGCTCGCTCCAGGCAGTCCTGGACGAGATCGTCGGCGGAATCGCGGTCGCGCAGCAACGAGCGCGCGTAGCGGCGCAGACGCGGTATCTCGCTCAGGATCGCTGCCTTCTTGTCGTCCATGACCGCTTGTTTCGTGGTCGTCTTCCATTTCGATTGAACGCGCCTTCCCGGCGCGGCGCAAGCAGCCAGCGCGAAGCGGACCACCCGCTCCGGTACCCAAGCACCTGAATAACGGCGGCGGATGCAGGTTTATTCCCGGCTTGAGCTGAAGCGGAACCAAAGTTGAATACCGGCTCTCATGTTCGATATGTCGGTCACCCAGCCAACCTGAATTTCGGCGACTGCTTTAGCTACGCATTAGCCAACGCCTATCGCGTACCTCTGCTCTACAAGGGCAACGACTTCTCGCAGACCGATCTGGCCTGACCTTTATTCGGCCTCTAACCTCGCCGCTCTTGTCAGCAGGCGCTGATAGAAAAGTCCGATACCGATAAGCACGGCGCCCAGACCGATGAAGGAGAGCGCGCGCAGCACGCCTTCCAGCTCCGACATGTCGAAGAGGAAGACCTTCAGCACGGCGACCGCGATGAGCACGGCCGAGGCAATGCGCAGCACCTGCGACCTCAGCCCGACGCCGGCGGTCAGCAGCGCCACGCCGATGACCAGCCAGAGCGCCGAATAGGTGTAGGTCTCGAGCTGGCCGAGGCCGCTCCACAGGCCGATGAACTCGCCCTTGAACAGGCGCCGCACCGACAGCGTGGCGTAGGCGAAGCCGAGCAGCGCTCCGCCCAGTGCCAGCATCGCGGCATACCATCTCGGGCGCCTGTCGCGGACATAAAGCGCCAATGCTCCTGCTGCGACCGCCGGCAGCAAATAGGCGAGGAACAACAGGTTGAAAAACGGGATGGCGCCGGTCGATTCATCCGTCAGCAGCGGGTTCAGCACCACGAAATGCCGGATGACGATGAAGGCGACCGAGAGCACCCCGGCGGCCATCGAGCCATAGCGCAGCACCGAGCTCGGCGAGCGCATGTCGATGGCGACAAGGATGGCGCCGGCGCCGAGCGCGATCAGCGTGTAGATCGCCTGTTCGGCAAGCGTGACGGGGCCGGCGTCAATGACGCCGCCATGCATGGCATGGCGCACCAGCATCGCAATGGCGAGCAGGCCGAACAGTGCCGAGGCCGCTTCCATGACAAGACGCGGCCGTCCGTCGGTGGTGCGCGCGAGTTGCCAGGCAGCGAAGCCGAAGGCGAGCGCAGGCACGCCATAGCCCGGCAAGAGCCAGTTGAAGACCGGGGTCCTCGACAGTGCCGCTGCACCGACGATGGTCGGATCGAAGGCTACGCGACCGAGCACGGCGACCGCCAGGCCGACCGCGATCCAGCCCAGCACCGGGAAGCTGCGCCAGCGTGTCGCGAGCGCCGGCACGACGGCGGCGGCGGCGAGCAGCACCGTCGTCCAGCCGGAGCCGAAGGCCATGTGCAGCATCAGCGAGCCTGCGACGCCGGCGCCGCCGAGCGCGAAGGAGACGGCGGGGCCGCCGCGGAGCGGTGGTTCCTCCGCACGCGCGATCCACTCGCCGCCGGCGGCAAAGACGAGCACCAGAAGCAGTGCCGGCAGCGCGTAGCCAAAATCGCGGTCGATGTCGCCGAAGGTGACCCAAAGCGCGGTGAGCACGACCAGCGGCACAATGACACCCCATGCCGCCCATGACGCGGCGCGGATGGGCGCAGCAGCTGCAAAGCGGCGCGCGGCCCAGAACCCGGCTCCGATGAAAACAAGGGCAAGCGCGATGCCGAGGCGGAAGGTCAGCGTGTCGGATGCCGCCAGCGGCTCGGCGCCCAGGCCGACATCCAGCGCATCGGCGCCGATGGTGGCGGGCGGGATGATGCCGAGATAGATCAGCGCCGTCGCCAGGCCGGCGGCGAAGAGGAGCGGCAAGGCGCGCGGCCGGTAGAGCGCCACTGACAGCAGCGCGGCAAGCAGCGCCGCGCCGTGCAAGGCATCGCCCGCCTCGACAAACACCGGATCGATCGACAGCCCGAGCGCGGTCAGCGCAACGAAGAAGCCGGGCGCGATCGATGGCCAGTCGAAGCCGGGCTCCGCGTCGTCGCGGCCAGTAATCAAGAAATGGGCTAGCCAGACGAAGGCGAGCACGGCAAGCGAGGCCAGGCTGATGAACAGCACCGTCGAGAGATTCACCTCCGGTGCATTGATCATGTAGGCGATGGTCCAGATGCCGGTGCCGGCGAAGGCTGCCGCGACAAGCGCCTTCCAATCGCGGATGCGGGCGATGGCCGCCGTGGCGGCAAGCACGATCGCCAGGTAGACGAACAGCGCCCAGGGGTTCGGCGCCTCCGAGGCGACGAGCGCCGGCGTGACCATGGCGCCGACAAGGCCGATGCCGGCCAGCGCCAGGCCGTGAACCAGCGAGACGGCAATGGTGGCGACGCCGATCGCGCCGAGCAGCGTGAAGGCGGGCGCCGGACCAATGAAGCCGTAGATGCCATGGGCTGCATAGACGGTGCCGAACAGGATGAAGGCGCCGGCGCCCGTCAGAATCGCCGGGATATAGGCGCCGGCGGCGCCCTGCACCGGCACCCTGAAGCCGGTGCGGCGGATGAACTCGGCGCCGGCAAGCAGCACAAGGCCGAGAACGCCGGCCATGGTGAGGCGCACGCCGGGACCGAAAATGCCGGCCTCGATCGTATAGCGGATCAGGAACAGGCCACCCAGCGCCAGCGCGATGCCGCCGACCCAGACCGCCCAGCGCGTGCCGAGCGCCGTCTCGACATCGCGGGCGGCCATTGCAGGCACTGCCGCTTCGGCCGGCGCGGCAGGTTGCGTCAGTCGTCCCTCTCCGGCGGGTTCGGACGGAGCCCCCTCGCCCGCTTGGGCTGGCGCTTCGGGGGTCGCGGCGGCGGCCTGCGGGATTGTTTCACCTGCCGGCGGCGAGCCCCCTGCGGCAATCACGGCGGGAACTCCGCTTGACGCAGCTTCCGCGGCCTCGCCAGTCCTTGGCGCGGCCTGCGGGGCAGCCGAAAGCACCAGGCTGCGCAGCGCGCCAAGCTCGCGCTCGATCAGGCCGATGCGGGTCTGCTGGCGTGAAATGATGACGAATAAAGCGATGACGGCGGCAATGGCGATCAGGCCGAAAAACATGGCGGTTTCCCCTCAAAACCGTGCCAGTCGTGGCCGACAAATGCGGCAATGAGGCGGCTACCCAATCAGCGCCTTGCCGGCCTGCAAGATCGAGCATGTTTCGGCGCCGATTGCCAGCGACCGCCGGCTTTATCCAACGGCGATACGTCGAAACGGGTGAGGCTTGGGCCGCAAATTGCCTGCCGCTGGCCCAGAAATACTCGTGCTATTCTCCGAAACAATTACCAAGAGGATGATCGATGCCGCAGCGAAGCGCAGGCCTGCTGATCTTCAGGCAAACCGCCGGTGTGTTCGAGTTCCTGCTGGTCCATCCCGGCGGACCCTTCTGGGCAAGGAAAGATGAAGGGGCCTGGTCTATCCCGAAGGGGCTCATCGACGATGGCGAGGATGATCTCGTGGCCGCTCGGCGCGAGGCCGAGGAGGAGCTAGGCGTCGCGATCGACGGCGATTTCCAGCCAGTCGGCAGCTACAAGCAGCCGGGCGGTAAAATCGTGATCGCCTGGAGCGTCGAAGCCGACATCGATGTGGATGCCGTCAGGAGCAACATGTTCACAATGGAGTGGCCGCCAAGATCGGGCGCCATGAAGGAATTTCCCGAAGTGGACAAAGCCGGCTGGTTCTCACTCCCAGAGGCAGGTCTCAAGATCCTGAAAGGCCAGCGTTCCATCCTCGACGATTTTCTGGAACGACGGAGAGCCGATTAGATCCTCGCCCTATTCGCCGGCAATCACCTTCACCGCCGCCTGGTGCCGGCGCAGAGCCGCGAGGAAGCCGGCGCGTGCGTCGGGCGGCTCGATGCCGCGCGGCTCATAGACATGGCGGGTGAAGAAGAAGCCGGTCAGCCGGAAGGCGTTCTCCAGCGCCGCGGCATCGGCGCGTACGCCGGAGCCGCGCTGCAGGAAGGCGGGGAGCGCCAGCATCTTGTCGTGCCAAGCCGCGCCCGCGGCGCGCGAGACGGCGCGCCCGGATCTCGGCGAGACATAGGCGAGATCCTGCCGCGATCCGGTCGCCGCGCACTGGCTGAGGTCGAGGCCGAAGCCGAGCTCATCCAGGATCAGCAATTCGAAGCGCGCCACCAGCTCGCCCGCGGCATCGGCATCGCCCAGATGGGAGATCATCACCGCTAGAGCCTCGTAGAGGCCGCCATGGGCATCGCGTTCGGGCAGAAGCCTGAGATGCGCGGCCATGGTCTGCAGGCCGTAGACGGCGACTGCGCTGTCCATCAGCCGGGCGGCGTTCATCTCGATCGCCTCGGCCTGGAAGATGCCGAGATGCTCGTCGAGACGTGCCCGCCACAAAAGATCGACGCGATTGCCGGGCTGCAGCACCGGCTGCTGCTTGCGCGAGCGGCCGCCCCGCACCAGGCCGAGATGCCGGCCATGGGCGCGCGTCATCACCTCGAGGATGGCGCTGGTTTCGCCATGCTTGCGGGTGCCGAGAATGATTCCCTCGTCGCGCCATTCCATGGGTCGAGCTTTCCACCTGTTGGGCGGCGAAATCAAGATTGCCGCCCCTGACTCAAAATCTGTCCTGACAGGGAAGGCCGGCAACATCTGCTGCTGCCGCCGCGGCGGCAATATCGGAAAATTCTCAGAAAGCGGTCGGGATTTTTCGGCCGAGCCGGCGCCAAATACAGGCGCGACCGGGTGGCCGGCGCAGACCGCCGAGCGGTTCGGCTGGCCTTTTGCCGAAGCGTCGACCTCTCGGGCAGGCGACCTCTCGCAACAATGGCCCGATGAGAGGATCGATATGAACTCCTTCCTGGGCGTGGTGCGCAGGCACCAGCTGACCATCTTCTTTTCGCTGGCGCTCGGCCTGACATGGTTGGCGTTCATTCCCTTCTATCTGTCGCATGGCGAGAGCATTCCCTGGTTCACCTTCGGACCGGCAGTCTCCGGCTTCATCGTCGCGGCACTCGCCGGCGGCTGGGGCGCGGTGAAGACCATCCTCGCCTCGATAGTGAAATGGCGCGTTAGCCCGATCTGGTATCTGGTGGCGGTCGGCCTGCCGTTCGGGATGCAGCTCGCCTCGATCCTGATCAATCCGTTGCTCGGTTCGGCGGAGCCGTCCTGGGGGAACATCCCGGCCTTCTCCGAGGTGGCGCCTATGATCGCGCTCTATGCCGTATTCAGCGGTCCGCTGGGCGAGGAACCCGGCTGGCGCGGCTTTGCGACCCCGTATCTTCTTGGCGGCCGTCCGGCGCTCGCCGGCAGCCTGATCCTCGGCGTGATATGGGCAATCTGGCACTTGCCGCTCGGCCTGATCGGCGATCTCAGCCTCTACGGCACGATCAACGTCGTGCTGGCCGGGATCGTCTTCACCTGGCTTTACCAGAACACGGGCAGCGTATTGCTCCCCATCCTGATGCATGTCTCACACCAGAACAGCGTGCGCTTCCTCGCCAAGGCGTTCGTTGACGGCGACTACATCCAGCAGCAATGGATCGCGGTTGCGATCTGGGCGGTCATCGCGGTCGCGATCGTTGCCTATTACGGCACGGAAAGCTTTGTACAACGGCCTGCGAGGCGACTTGCCACTGCATGAATACTCGACCGGTGACGGCGCCTGCTCGACGCCGTCACGCCTTGCGATCATCGGCGAGCACTTCGTCGATCACCCGGCGCTGCCTCCCGAACTCGGCCTGGTTGGCGTCGTGACCGGCTACCGTGATCAGCGCCTTCCACAGCGTCCAGCCGCGGCCGCGCGTCCAGGTGGCGTCATCCACGGCGATCCGGGCGCGGAATGCCTGGCGGCTCTCGCCTTCGAACAGCGTCCAGGCTATCGCCAGATCGCAGGAAGGGTCGCCGACGCCCGACGTGCCGAAGTCGATGACAGCGCTCAGACGACCGTCCTCGACCAGCAGGTTGCCTGAGGCGACATCGCCGTGGAACCAGACGGGCGAGCCGTGCCAGCCGGCAGCAAGCGCCGCCTCCCAGACGGCAGTGGCGGCTTGCGTATCGATCCGGCCTTCGAGCGCAGCGATGGCCTGTCTCGCCTCGCCGTCATAGACGGCCAGCGGGCCGCCGCGATAAAAATCGTGTTGGCCAGGTGCCGGCCCGGCGGTCGGATCGATCCGTTTCAGGGCTACGAGGAACTCAGCCACCGAGACCGCGAACCCGCGAAGGTCGGCGATGCGCCCGGTTTTCGCCGTCTCGCCTTCGATCCAGCGGTAGATGGACCAGTGCCAGGGATAGCTCGCCGCGGGCTCGCCCATGGCGAGCGGCTCGGGAATCGGCAGCGGCAGAAGCGGCGCGAGCTTGGGCAGCCAGCGATGCTCCTTCTCGACCTGCAGCGCATAGGGAGCAGCACTTGGCAGCCTGACCGTCATCGCGTCGCCGAGATGGAAGGTACGGTTGTCCCAGCCGCCGAAGGCGACCGGCTTCACAGGCAGATGCCGCCATTCGGGAAACTGCGCGTCGACCAGCCGGCGCACGAGATCGGTGTCGATATCTATCTTCGGGGTGTGCATGTCGTTATCCCAAACCGCGTCGCTTTTGGGCGACATGGATCAGTTGGGAAACTCCAGTCCCATTTCGCGATAACGCTCGGGATCGTCGCCCCAGTTCTCGCGCACCTTGACGAACAGGAAGAGATGCACCTTCTGCTCGAGGATGTCGGCGATCTCGGCGCGCGCGGCCTGGCCGATGGCGCGGATCGTCTCGCCTTTGTGACCGAGCACGATCTTCTTCTGGCTCTCGCGCTCGACGTAGATGACCTGTTCGATGCGCACCGAGCCGTCCTTCTTCTCCTCCCACTTCTCGGTCTCGATATGCGAGGAATAGGGAAGCTCCTGATGGAGCCTGAGATAGAGCTTTTCGCGTGTGATCTCGGCCGCGAGCTGGCGCATCGGCAGGTCGGAAATCTGGTCTTCCGGATAGTACCAGGGGCCGGCTGGAAGCGTCTCCGCAAGATAGTCCAGCAGGTCCTTGCAGCCGGAGCCAGTGAGCGCCGAGACCATGAAGGTGCGCTTGAACGGCGCCCTTTCGTTCGCTGCCGCGGCCAAAGCAAGAAGCGTCTCCGGCTTGACCCGGTCGACCTTGTTGAGGACGAGCAGCATCGGCTGCTTAACGTCCGTGAGCCGGTCGAGAATGGCGTCGGCATCGCCCTTGATGCCGCGTTCGGCATCGATCAGCAGCACCACGACATCGGCATCCTTGGCGCCACCCCAGGCGGTGGTGACCATGGCCGTGTCCAGCCGCCGCCTCGGCTTGAAGATGCCGGGCGTGTCGACGAAGACGATCTGCGCGTTGTCATGCGTGGCGATGCCGCGCACGATCGCGCGCGTCGTCTGCACCTTGTGGGTGACGATCGAGACCTTGGCGCCGACGAGTTGGTTGAGCAACGTCGACTTGCCGGCATTGGGCGCGCCGATCAGCGCGACGAAGCCGGAGCGCGTGGCAGGCGTTTCGGAAGTTTCGGTGACGGTCATGCAGCGCTCCATACGCCTTCGCGCAGCAGCAACGCCGCCGCCGCCGCCTGCTCCGCTTCGCGCTTGGAACGGCCGCTGCCGATCGCCGGCGCGATAGAGCCGACCTTGACGCTCACGGTGAACAGCGGGTCGTGGTCGGGCCCCTCCCGAGCATCCACCCGGTAGGCCGGCATCGCGCCCGACGCTGCCTGATGCGCCCATTCCTGCAACTCGGTCTTGGCGTCGCGGCGGGCAGCACCGATCGCCTGCGAGCGCGGCTGCCAGTAGCGGTGGATAAACGCGCGGGCAGTCTCAAGCCCACCATCCAGGTAAAGCACGGCGATCAGCGACTCCAGCGCGTCGGCGCGCAGATTGGTTCGCTTGCGGCCTTCAAGATTGCGCACGTCGGAGCCGGCGCGGATCAGTTCCGGCAGACCGATCTCTTCGGCGATCTCGGAGAGCGCTTCGGCATTGACCAGCGCGTTAAGGCGGAGCGACAGCTCGCCCTCGGCGGCATCGGGGAAAGCGGCCAGCAGCATATCGGCCACGACAAGGCCGAGAACGCGGTCGCCCAAAAATTCGAAGCGTTCGTAGTCGACGCCGGCGTGGGTTGAACGCGCGCTGGCATGGGTCAGCGCGCGCTGCAGCCGCTGGCGGTCGGCGAAGGCGTGGCCGGTGCGCTCGACAAGCGCTTCGGCAAGGGCATCGGCGGTCAAACGCTTGGTCGCCGCCATGACCTTAGTGGACGAGATGGAACAAGCGCCCGGCACGCATCAGCGACGGCCACTTCCAGATTTCCAACGGGCTTGCGCCATCGGCGATCGAGAAGAAGATGACGTTGGCGCGCCCGACGAGGTTCTCGGCCGGCACGAAACCGACGGTGAAGCGGCTGTCGGAGGAATTGTCGCGGTTGTCGCCCATCATGAAATAGTGGCCGGGCGGCACGTCGAACTCGCGCGTGTTGTCGCCGATCGAATTGGGCGTCAGATCGAGCGTGTCATAGGTGACGCCGTTGGGCAGCGTCTCGCGATAGACGTCGACTGGACGGTCGACCTCGGTGATATCGGGATTGTCGATCTGGCCGACCTTTTCGCGCGGCACGGCGGTACCGTTGATGAAGAGCTGGCCGTCCTTGACCTGGATCTTGTCGCCGGGCAGGCCGACGACGCGCTTGATGTAGTCGACGGACGGATCCGGCGGGAACTTGAACACCACCACGTCACCGCGCTTGGGCTCAGAGCCCCAGATGCGGCCGGAGAAAATGTTGGGTCCGAAGGGCAGCGAGTAGCGCGAATAGCCATAGGCCCATTTGGTGACGAACAGGTAGTCGCCTTCGAGCAGCGTCGGCCGCATCGAGCCGGAGGGGATGGAGAAGGGCTGGAACAGCAGCGTGCGGATGACAAGCGCGAGCAGCAGAGCCTGGATAATGACGGAAAAGGTTTCCCCAAGCCCGCCGGATTTCTTCTGCGATTTTTCAGCCACGCTCATGTCGTCCTCGATTGTGCGTTGGTTGGTATAGAGTCTCGGCGCGCGCTGGGCAACGTCATGCCGCTCGTGGTCAGATGGAATCAATGTGGCGCTTGTTCGGCGGGCACTGCCTCGATGATCACAAAGGCTTGAGCAAGCGGAAAATCGTCGGTGATGGTCAGGTGGATCAGCGCATGGTGGCCCTTGGGCAGGATTTTTTCCAGCCTGGCGGCAGCGCCGCCGGTGAGCGCCATGGTCGGCGCGCCGCTGGGCAGGTTGACCACGCCCATGTCGCGCCAGAAGACGCCCTCGGCCATGCCGGTGCCAAGCGCCTTGGCGCAGGCCTCCTTGGCGGCGAAGCGCTTGGCGTAGGAAGCGGCACGGGCCGCGCGCCTCTCCGACTTGGCCTGCTCGACCTCGGTGTAGATACGCTGGATAAAGCGCTGGCCGTGCCGTTCCAGCGACTT
The DNA here is from genome assembly GCF_002294995.1 of Mesorhizobium sp. WSM3860. GTDB lineage: Bacteria > Pseudomonadota > Alphaproteobacteria > Rhizobiales > Rhizobiaceae > Mesorhizobium. Next base: position 171,895 of record NZ_NSGF01000010.1, read on the forward strand.
CTCGATACGTCTGATGTCAATCAGGTCGCTGCCGATGCCGATGATCATTCGGCGGGAACTTCCCGTCCGCCTTGCCGGGCCGTCCTGGCTCGCTCGGCCATTCGCCGCTGCCGTTGCGCGCGAAAAGCGGTCATGCCCCACCGCGTGACAGCATAGAAGACGAGCCCGAAGACCAAGCCGAGGGGCACCGCGCCGAGAAGCATCGGCTCCAGGATCGGGCGCCACAGCTTGGCGAAGGAAAGGATGTGCATCATTTCGCCGAGATGCTCCGGCGGCCCGTGCCTGGGCAGATGTTCATGCAGGATGAGCTTGCCGGTCTCCCAGGACGCGCCCCAGAGCAACGGGAAGGTCAACGGATTGCCGAAGAACACCGCACCGAGGGCTGCCGCCACCAGATTGCCGGCGACCACCCAGCAGAGCACGGCGGCGATGATGAAGTGGAAGCCAAGCGGGAAGAAGGAGGCGAAAACGCCCGCCGCAACGCCGGCGGCGACCGAATGGGGCGTCGCTTTCAGCCGCAGAATGCGCTTGGAGAAATACTGAACGGAGCGCGAGAACGAGCGGCGCGGCCATAGATAAGTACGCACCCGCTCCAGGAGGCCATCAGGCTCTCGGCGTCGAAAAAGCACTCTGTTTCAGTTCCTGGTCCAACACACGCTTCCCTGCCAGCCGGGTCGCGCCAACATATCTTGCGCTTCAACGGCGCAGGAAGGCAACAAAACTTTGATATAGCGATTGCCAGACCACGGGACAACGAAACGTCGCCGCGATTGGTCTGCCGCAGGCTCTAACAAGAGCGCCATTCTGGCGAAACTAAGGAAGACCGGGCAAAGCATGCTTGGCCAGTCGCCCTGCGCAACCGCCGCGCCGAGATATTGGGCACGATCAGCCTGGGCCTTTCAGCTAAGTCCGATATTCGCTGACCTCGACCAGATTGTCGTCGGGATCGCGGAAATAGACCGACATCATCCTGCCACGAGCGCCGTTGCGCTCGACTGGCCCGACTTCGACCGCCACGCCGTTGGCTGCGAGGCTGGCGCGGATGTCGGAAAGAGGCACCGCCGCAATGAGGCAGAAATCGCCGGCACCCGGCGTCGGCGCCTTTGCCTTCGGCTCGAAAGTACGGTCGACTTCGTGCAGGTTGATCTTCTGCGATCCGAACAGAAGCGCGGTCGGCCGGTTCGGCTCGTCCAGCCGCCGCATGCCCAGCACGCGCTGATAGAAATCGCAAGTCGCTTCGACAGAGCGGACCGTCAGCACGAAATGATCGATGCCGGCGATCATTCGGGCGTCAGCGCGCATTGCTGGTTAAGGGTTTCAACGGGCACGCTCAAGTGCTTGTTTTCATCCGTTGCGACCTCAGATGTTACGGCTCCCCGGCTTAACGGCAGGGATAGCGGCAAGTTCCGCCGGCAGGCTGTCGGGCGGGTAGGCCGGCACCTCATATTCGGCGAGCGCAATCAGCGGCACGCCGACATCGGTCTTGCCGGCCGAGCGGTCGATGATGCAGGCGGCTGCCACCACCTCGGCGCCGAGCTCGCGCAGGCAGTTGATGGTTTCGCGAATCGAGAGACCCGTGGTGACGATGTCCTCGACAATGACGACGCGCGATCCCTTGGCAATCTCAAAGCGACGCAGCCGGAACTCGCCCCCTTCCCGCTCGACCCAGACCGCCGGGGCGCCGAGATGACGCGAGGTCTCATAAGCCGGGATCAGGCCGCCGATCGCCGGGCCGACGACATAGTCGATCCTGCCCGGCACCGCCTTACGAATCTTCTCGGCCAGCGCCTTGCACAGGCGCTCGGTCTTGTCGGCATGCATGAAGACGCGCGCCTTCTGCAGGAAGATCGGGCTGCGCAGGCCGGACGTCAGGATGAAGTGCCCCTCGAGAACCGCGCCGGCCTCGCGGAAAATGCCCAGCACTTCATCGGTGTTCATTTCGTTCCCCATTCGTCGTTAATCGTCTAGCCGTTCACACGCCGTGCGTCGCTGACGCTCGAATTGTCCTTGAGCTGCGACAGCAGCCGGTTGAGGTGCTTCAGGTCCCAAACCTCGAGGTCGATCAGCATCTCGGTGAAATCGGGCGCGGTGCGCACCATGGACAGCGTGTGGATATTGGCATCGTTGGACGCGACGACCTGCGCGATGTCGGCGAGCGAGCCCGGCGCATTGATGGCTGTAACCGAGATGCGGGCCGGGAAGCGCTCCTTGGTGCGCTCGTCTATATCCCAGCGCACATCGATCCAGCGCTCGGGCTGGTCGTCGAAAGCCTGCAGGGCCGGCGACTGGATAGGATAAATGGTGATGCCGGTTCCCGGCTGGATGATGCCGACGATGCGGTCGCCGGGCACCGCCCCTTCCGGCGCGAAGCGCACCGGCAAGTCGCCGCGCACGCCGCGAATAGGCACCGCACCGTCGCGCTGCTGGTCCTTGCCCTTGCGCGCGGCGCGGCCGGGCATCTGGAACAGCATGCCGGCGGCGTTGCGGATCTTCGACCAGCCTTCCTCGCGCTGCTTGGGCGCCGCGACCGTGACGCGCTCGTCCTTGTAGTCGGGGAAGACTGCTTTCATGACATCGGTCGAGGCAAGCTCGCCGCGGCCGACAGAGGCCAGCACGTCCTCTGTGTCCTTGCGCGCCAGGCGATGCAGAACCGGCTTCAGGCTTTCCTTGGTGAAGTTCTTGCCGGCGCGCTCGAACGCGCGTTCAAGGATGCGGGCGCCGAGCCCGGAATATTGCTTGCGGATGGCGTTCTTGGTGGCGCGGCGAATGGCGGAGCGCGCCTTGCCGGTGACGACGACCGATTCCCAGGCTGCCGGAGGCACCTGCGCCTTGGAGCGGATGATCTCGACCTCGTCGCCGTTCTTCAACTCCGTCATCAGCGGCATGATGCGGCCATTGACCTTGGCGCCGACACAGGTGTCGCCGACATCGGTGTGGACGGCATAGGCGAAGTCGATGGGGGTGGCGCCGCGCGGCAGCGCGATCAGCATGCCCTTGGGCGTGAAGCAGAACACCTGGTCCTGGAACAGCTCGAGCTTGGTGTTTTCCAGGAAATCCTCGGGATTGTCGCCCTCGGCCAGTTGCTCGATGGTGCGGCGCAGCCAGGCATAGGCGTTGGTCTCCTTGGAGATCGCGTGCGCTGCGCCATTCGGCTTGCCACCGCTGTCCTTGTAGATCGAATGCGCGGCGACGCCGTATTCGGCGATCTTGTTCATCTCGCGGGTGCGGATCTGCAATTCGACGCGCTGGCGTGACGGCCCGACAATGGTGGTGTGGATCGAGCGGTAGTCGTTCTGCTTTGGGGTCGAGATGTAATCCTTGAAGCGCCCGGGCACCATCGACCAGGTGGTGTGGATGGCGCCAAGCGCGCGGTAGCAGTCCTCGACGGTGTCGACGACCACACGGAAACCGAAGATGTCGGAGAGCTGCTCGAAGGAAAGCGCCTTGGCCTCCATCTTGCGAAACACCGACCAAGGCTTTTTCTGCCGGCTTTTGACGCTGGCTTTGATTGCGTGCTTTTCGAACAGGCCGGATAGCGCCTTCTCGATCTCGTCCAGCACGCCCTTGTTGCGCTCGAAGATTTCGGCGAGCCTGGCGGTGACGGCGCGATAGGCCTCCGGATTGATGTAGCGGAAGGCGATCTCCTCAAGTTCCTCGCGCATGCCTTGCATGCCCATGCGGCCGGCGAGCGGCGCATAGATGTCCATCGTCTCCTCGGCGATGCGCAGGCGCTTGGACTCGGGCATATGGTCGAGCGTTCGCATGTTGTGCAGGCGATCGGCGAGCTTGACCAGCAGAACGCGAATATCCTCGGAGATGGCCAGCAGCAGCTTGCGTAGGTTCTCGGCCTGCTCGGCCTTCTTGGAAACGAGGTCGAGCTTCTTAAGCTTGGTCAGTCCCTCGACCAGCTTGCCCATCTCGGGGCCGAACAGCTCGTCGATCTCAGCCCTGGTCGCGCTTGTGTCCTCAATCGTGTCGTGCAGCAGGGCAACGGCGATGGTCGCCTCGTCCATATGCATCTCGGTGAGGATGGCGGCGACTTCCAGCGGGTGCGAGAAATAGGGATCGCCCGAGGCGCGCTTCTGGTGGCCATGCTTCTGCATGGCGTAGACATAGGCCTTGTTGAGCAGCGCCTCATTGACGTCAGGCTTGTAGCGCTGGACGCGCTCGACAAGCTCATACTGACGCATCATGGGCGGGATCTCGCGGTGATGAAATGATTGATGCGCCGCACCAGCGTGCGACGCATCCCATAGATAGCCACGAAACCGACCATACGGAAGTCCCGGATGCGTGATCCAGGCCCGTGTCCAAGAGCTTAGTAGTCGTCGCTCTTTTCCGGCGGCACCAGCCCCTCGATGCCGGCGAGCAGGTCTTCCTCGCTCATGCGGTCGAAGGCGATGTTCTCTTCGGCATCGTCGGTGTCGGCAGCGGCGGTGGCAGCGCCGGTCTGGTCGGCGATCGCCTCGCCCTCGGCCTCCGGCTCGTCGACCTCGACATGCTTCTGCAGCGAGTGGATCAGGTCTTCCTTGAGGTCGTCGGGCGACAGCGTCTCGTCGGCGATCTCGCGCAGCGCAATGACCGGATTCTTGTCATTGTCGCGAGGAACGGTGATCTGCGCGCCCTGGCTGATCTGGCGGGCACGGTGGCCGGCGAGCAGCACGAGCTCGAAACGGTTGTCGACCTTGTCGATGCAATCTTCAACGGTTACGCGGGCCATGGACTGCCCCTTTCATGCGTGGATTTGATGGAAAACTGGCGGGCTCCATAACAAGGACGCCGCCGAAATACAAGCTTTATGGCGGCACCGCTGAAGCACGAGCCCTTGCCCGGCTCAATACCCGACATCGCCTCCCTTACCTAGTGCCGATCACAATTGCTTGCAATGAGCGCCCCTGCCCTTGGATATCCATAAATCTGGCGTTATCTCGAAAGAGGCGGCAAGAGGGACCATTATCGGACCTGCCCGTCACGTCCTTTTAGACGACAGAAATTTTTGAAAAGGGATATTTTTCAATGTTCGATCCCCGTGAAAAGATCGCTCTTTTCATCGACGGCGCCAACCTCTACGCCACCTCGCGGGCGCTGGGCTTCGACATCGACTACCGCAAGCTTCTGTCGAGCTTCCAAAAGCGCGGCTATCTGCTCAGGGCCTATTACTACACGGCGCTGGTCGAAGATCAGGAGTATTCCTCGATCCGGCCGCTGATCGACTGGCTGGACTATAACGGCTTCAAGGTGGTGACCAAGCCTGCCAAGGAGTTCACCGACTCGACCGGCCGCCGCAAGATCAAGGGCAATATGGACATCGAGCTCACCGTCGATGCACTGGAGCTTGCCGATGTCGTCGACCACTATGTCATCTTCTCCGGCGACGGCGACTTCCGCACGTTGGTCGAGGCGCTGCAGCGGCGTGGCCGCAAGGTGTCGATCATCTCGACCATGGCCTCGCAGCCGCCGATGATCTCCGACGACCTGCGACGTCAGGCCGACCACTTCATCGACCTCATGACGCTGAAGAATGAAGTCGGCCGCGATCCATCGGAACGGCCGGTCCGTCGACCTGAGCCGGCTGAAGCCGACGAGGACGATTATTGAGCGGGGCGGCCTTGAGCGCCGCGTCTTCTCCCGAGCCTGACCGCAATTGTCCGCTTTGCCCGCGTCTGCACGACTTCATCGCCGCCTGGCGCCAGCGCGAGCCGGGCTGGTTCAATGCACCGGTGCCGACCTTCCTGCCGCCGGTGGGCGAGGACTCGGTCAGGCTCCTCATTGTCGGGCTGGCGCCCGGCCTGCGCGGCGCCAATCGCACCGGGCGTCCCTTCACCGGCGACTATGCCGGCGACCTGCTCTACCGAACGCTGATCGCTCAAGGGTTGGCGCGCGGGGAATTCAAGGCCAGGCCCGATGACGGGCTGGCGCTCGTCGGCACCGCGATCACCAATGCGGTGCGATGCGTGCCGCCGGAAAACAAGCCGGTCGGCGCTGAGATCGCCACCTGCCGCACCTTCCTCATGCCGACGATCGCGCGCTTTGCCAATCTGCGAGCCATCCTGACGCTGGGCTCGATCGCGCATCAATCGACCGTGCGGGCACTGGGCGGGCGCGTCGCCACCCTTCCGTTCCGCCACGGCGGACGCCAGCAGGCCGGCGGCATCACGCTGTTCTCCAGCTATCACTGCTCGCGCTACAACACCAATACCGGCGTGCTGACGGAAGAGATGTTCGTCGCTGTGTTCAAGGAGATAGCGGTGTTCCTGAAGAGCTAGAGTAAGGCGTGGCCGCAAACAGCTCCGAGAGCCTCGCCGGCCCGCCCTTCAGCACATTCAGGTCGACGTCGCCGTCGATGCCGTCGACACGGCCTGTGTCGAGATATTGCCAATAGACCCAGTCGTCTTCGTTCAGCGGCCCCCGCACAGAGCGCAGCCAGCGCTGGCGAACCGCGATATGAGCGGCATAGGTCGGCGCCGTCTCATCGGTAATATAGAGGATGGCCGGCTTGCCGTAAGCCGCCTCGACCGGGCCCAGGAATGCAAGCAGTTCCGCGTTCAGCTCGGCGGGTGAAGGGCGCCGCGGACAGTTGCCGTGGAACTCGATGTCGACCACCGGCGGCAAGAGCTGCTCACCGCGCGGCACGACCGAGATGAAGTTCCTGGCCTGATCGGCGCCCGGGCGGCAGAAAGTGAAGAAATGATAGGCGCCGACAGCTAGGCCCGCCGCGCGGGCCTGGCGCAAATTCTCGGCGAAGGCATCATCGACATAATCACCGCCTTCCGTCGCCTTGATGATGGCGAAGGCGACATCATCGGCCGCGACGCGCGGCCAGTCGATCCTGCCCTGGTGATGCGAAACATCGATGCCCCTTATGGGGAATTCGCCGCGATCCGGCGGGAAGGCGCGGGGCCGGAAAAAGCCCTCTGCCCAGATGCCAAGCGCCAGAACGACGAAAGCCAGGGCCAAGGCAATCAAGCCGTTCCTCAAGCCTTGGCCCCCTGCTCGCCTTGCCCGCATATCGAAGGTGGTTACCCGCGCTCCTTGAGGAGCCGACCTTTCTCGCGCGACCAGTCGCGCTGCTTTTCGGTCTCGCGCTTATCGTGCAGCTTCTTGCCGCGGGCGATGGCGAGCAAGAGCTTGGCGCGGCCGCGATCGTTGAAATAGATTTTAAGCGGCACCAGCGTCATGCCGTCGCGCTCGACGCTTTGCGCAAGCTTGGCCATCTCGCGCTTGCTGACGAGCAGCTTACGGCGCCGGCGCGGCTCATGGTTGAAGCGGTTGGCTTGGAGATATTCCGGCAGATAGGAATTGATCAGCCAGATTTCGCCGCTCTCGGCAGAGGCATAGCTTTCCTGAATGTTGGCCTGGCCCTGGCGCAGCGACTTGACCTCGGTGCCGGTCAGCACCAAGCCGGTCTCGATCGTGTCGAGCACCTCGTAGGAAAAGCGCGCCTTGCGGTTTTCGGCGACCGTCCTGTTGTTGGGATCGGCTTTCTTGACTTGATTCATAATGCGGAGAGGTGGCGCCTCATCGCTAATTAATCAAGCCGGCGTGCTGCATCGCCTGATCGATCTTCTCGGCCGTCGAGGCCTCGATCGTGACCAGCGGCGAGCGCACGACATTCTCGACTTTGCCGAGCTTCGACAGCGCGTATTTGGCGCCGCACAGGCCGGGCTCGGTGAAGATCGCCTTGTGCAGCGGCAGGAGACGATCCTGCAGTTCTAGCGCCTTGGCGCTGTCGCCGGAGAGCGTCGCTTCCTGGAATTCGGCGCAGAGCCGCGGCGCGACATTCGACGTCACCGAGATGCAGCCGACGCCGCCATGGGCGTTGAAGCCGAGCGCGGACGCATCCTCGCCGGAAAGCTGGATGAAATCCTTGCCACAGGTCATGCGCTGTTCCGAGACGCGCTCGACCTTGCCGGTCGCGTCCTTGACGCCGGCGATGTTCTTGAAGTCGTGGCGCAGCCTGCCCATCGTCTCGGGCGTCATGTCGATCACCGAGCGCGGCGGGATGTTGTAGATGATGATCGGCAGCTTGGTTGCCCTGGCGACGGCGGCAAAATGCTCGTAAAGGCCGCGCTGGGTCGGCTTGTTGTAATAAGGCGTGACGACGAGTGCTGCATCGGCGCCTGCCTTTTCGGCATATTGCACCAGGCCGACGGCCTCCTCGGTATTGTTGGAGCCGGCGCCGGCCACAACTGGAACCCTACCCTTGGCGACCTCGATGCAGACCTTGACGACATGGCGGTGCTCGTCATGCGACAGCGTCGGCGATTCGCCGGTGGTGCCGACGGGGACGAGGCCCTTGGTGCCCTCGGCGATCTGCCATTCGACAAACGCGCGAAAGGCTTTCTCGTCGAAACGCCCGCTCTTTTCGAACGGTGTCACGAGCGCAGTCAGCGAGCCTCTCAGCATATTGTCCAAACTCCTTGGGACTTTGTTGGTCTAAGCATGTCGTTCTCCCAAACCCGGGTACTCACTTTTGGGCGACATGCATCAGCGTTTTGTCGATGCGATAATTGCGGGCCTTCTAACCGAAAGCGAAGCCGCGCACCATAGTCTCGACACGGTTCAGCGGCAAGCATCGCTATAGTGCCAGCAAGCGTATTTCGAACGGCCTCGATAACCTTTTGTTTACGAGCCTTTCACGACCTAAGTTTAGGCTCCGGGTCGGCCTCGAAGGCGCTGCCTGCTGACAATGTGCCGGGGTGGAACAATGCCGACAAGTCGGCCTCATCTGTTCGCGCTTTTGAGCGCGGTCGTCGCGCTGATACCAGGTATGGCGATCGGCGGCAGCGTCGACGTGCGCGTGACGGCGGCGATTGCCGCGCCGGGCTCGCCGTCGGCCGCGGACCAGGCGCAGCAGTCTCAGCCGCCGGCCAGCATCGCGCAATTGAAGAGCGGGCTCGACGCGCTCGCGGTGAACAACATCGCCGCGGCGCGCAATGCCCGCGACACGCTGCCCGCCACCTCGCTCGACCGGCACATCCTGGCCTGGGCGATCGCGCTCTATGGCGGCGACCAGGTGCCGAGCGGCGAGATCGCCGATGCCGCCAAGATGCTGCCCGGATGGCCGGGCACGATCGCGTTGCGCAGGAACAGCGAGCGCGCGCTCTATCGCGAGAACCCGCCGCCGCAAGCGGTGGTGCGGGCCTTCGGCCGCAGCCAGCCGCTGACGCCGGAAGGCGTGACGATCCTCGCCCGCTCGCAGGTGGCGCTGGGCAACCAAGCGGCGGCGCGCGCGGTGCTGGTCCCCTTCTGGCGCACGGAGAAGCTGGAAGCCAAGGACGAGGCTTCCATCATCAAGGAATTCGGCACGCTGATCCCGGCCCCTGATCATCGCTATCGCATGGAGCGCATGTTCTATGCCGACCGGCCATCCTCGGCGCTGCGCGTCGCCGGCCTTGCCGGCGCCCAGCAGCTGGCGGATGCCTGGGTGGCGGTCGATAAAGCCGACAAAAACGCGGCGAAACTGTTGAAGGCCGTGCCGGCGGCGCAGCGTTCGGCCGGCTATTTCTTCGCCGAGGCGGAATATCTGCGCAAGCAGCAAAAATTTGCCGATGCCGCGGCAGTGGTGATGAAGGCGCCGACCGATCGCGACGCGTTGGTCGACCCTGATGCCTGGTGGGTGGAGCGGCGCGTTCTTTCGCGCGAGCTGGTCGATCAGGGCGACATAAAGACCGCCTACAAGATTGCCTCCATGCATGCGGCCGAAAGCGCGGCCAGCGCCGCGGAAGCCGAGTTCCATGCCGGCTGGTATGCATTGCGCGGTCTCAACGACCCGGCAACGGCCGCCTCGCATTTCTCACGCATCGCCGAGCTCGCCCAGGGCCCGGTGTCGCTGTCGCGTGCTTACTACTGGCTTGGCCGCGCTGCGGAAGCCGGCGGTCCGGGCAGCGCCAAGGACTATTTCATCCGGGCAGCCAGCTACGGCACCACCTTCTATGGCCAGTTGGCCGGCGAGCGTGTGGGCCTCAGGACGCTGAACATCGCCTATCCCACGCCCAGCGCGGCCGACCGCCAAAGCTTCGAGGGCCGCGAGGCGGTGAGCGCGATCAAGCGGCTGCAGGAGGCAGGCTATGACCGCTATGCCGAGACGCTCTACCGCGACCTTGCCGGGCAGCTGACCAGCCCGGGCGAGCTTGCGCTGCTGGCGGGGCTTGCCGAAAAACAGGGCAACCATTTCATGGCGCTGAAGGTCGGCAAAATCGCCGCCCAGCGCGGCATCGATGTCGGCGCGCTGTCGCATCCGTTGGGTGTCATTCCCGATTCGGCCGATATCTCCGGCTCCGGCAAGGCGCTGGCCTATGCCATCGCCCGCCAGGAGAGCGAGTTCAATGTCGGAGCGATTTCGAGCGCCGGCGCGCGCGGCCTTTTGCAGTTGATGCCGGGCACCGCCAAGCAGCTGGCAAAGAAGGCCGGCATGAGCTTCTCGCAAACGCGGCTGACGACCGATGCCGGTTATAACGCTACGCTCGGTTCAGCCTTCCTCGGCGAACAGCTCGACCGCTTCAACGGCTCCTATGTGCTGACCTTCGCCGGCTACAATGCCGGTCCAAACCGCGCCGCCCAGTGGGTGGCGAAATATGGTGATCCGCGCGGCAAGGACGTGGACGCCGTCGTCGACTGGGTCGAGCGGATTCCCTACACGGAAACAAGAAGTTACGTGCAGCGCGTCATGGAGAATTACGAAGTCTACAAGATGCGCATTTCCGGCAAATACGACATTGTCGGCGATCTGGTGAACGGGCGGAGTTGAGGAAGCCTCAGTATGATTGCCTTCTTGTTGTGAAGACAGAGCGCTCGACTTCATACGATCGAGTTCCTTCACACCCCCCTCTGGCCTGCCGGCCATCTCCCCCGCAAGGGGGGAGATTGGCAGTTCGCGTGCTGGCTCTCCCTCTCCAACGTCGGAGATTGGCGAAAGCCCTGGCGACATCTAATCTGCCCCCTTGCGGGGGAGATGGCCGGCAGGCCAGAGGGGGGTGCTGTCCCGCTGTGCCTCGAAATTTCGTCGGCCTTGGATTGACCGTCCCGCCCGCCTTTAGCAGTCGGATATGATCCGATAGTCGCGAGAATGCTTATGTCCAGCGATCAGGGTTTCTTCGACTTCTTCTATGCCGCGCCCGATGGGCTGAAACTGCACGCCCGGATTTATGGCGAGGCGAACAGCGGTGGCCGGCCGGTCGTTTGCCTGCCGGGCCTCACCCGCAATGCGCGCGACTTCCATGAGCTCGCGCTTTACCTCTCCAGCAAGGCGAAGACGACGCGCAAGGTCGTGGCTTTCGACTATCGCGGACGCGGCCAATCCGACTACGATCCCGATATCAGCCGCTACAATGTCGGGGTCGAAGCCGGCGACGTGCTCGCTGGCTTGTCGGATCTGGGCATCGAAGAGGCAGCCTTCATCGGCACCTCGCGCGGCGGGCTGATCATCCATGTGCTCGGCGCGCTGAAGCCGGCCGTGCTGAAGGCGCTTGTCCTCAACGATATCGGCCCGGTGATCGAGGCGGAAGGTCTCGCCCATATCCGCTCCTATCTCGATCGCGCGCCGAAGCCGAAGTCATTCGCCGAGGCGGTCGATGCGCAGCGGCGCGTACATGGTGCCGGCTTCCCGGCGCTCACCGATGCCGACTGGGCGCGGATGGTCGGCGCTATCTGCCGCGATACGGATGCCGGGCTGGTGCCCGATTTCGATCCTGCCCTGGTCGGGACGCTGGCCGACGTCGACTTCAGCAAGCCACTGCCGGATCTGTGGCCACAGTTCGACGCGCTTGCCGCCGTGCCGTTGCTCGCCATACGCGGCGGCAATTCGACGCTTCTCTCCACCGCGACGCTCGAAGAGATGGGAAAGCGTCATCCCGGCATGGACACGATCACGGTGGAAGGCCAGGGACACGCGCCCTTCCTGGAAACCGGCAACCTGCCGGAGCAGATTGCGGATTTCCTCGATCGCGCCGAAGCCAAGTCGAAGTAAAGTAAAGCCCGAGGTTAACTCAGCCCCGGGCTCGTCCCTGAAATATAGGTTCCGCCAGCGAGGTCGGCCCGTGGCGTGCCGCCTATTTGCTCTTCGAGCTCCTGCGGCGTGCCTTCGCCGGCTCCGATCCGCTCTCCTTGCGAGCGGGTTTGGCCGGTGACGGCGTGGTCAACGGGGACGCAAACACCGAGTTCTCTGCGGGCCGCGGCGCCTCTTCGGCGCGCGGCTTCTCGAGCACGACGACGCAGCCATCGAGATCGTTGGTGGCGAGGTGCGCGTAACGCATCGTCATCGACAGCGTCTGGTGGCCGAGCCACATCTGCACGCGTCGGATGTCGATGCCGCCCTGGACGAGTCGCGAAGCGCAGGTGTGGCGCAAGATATGCGGCACCACCTGCTCATCGGCGCCAAGACCGACTTCGGCCTTCGCCTCGTTCCAGATGGCGCGGTACTGCGCCTGGCTGAGCTTCGTGAACGGCCCCTTCGGCCGGCGACCCTCGGTGGTCGGCGGCAGCTTGATCACCTCCTTGACCCGTTCGGTCATCGGGATGGTGCGGCTGCGGCCTGACTTTGTGATCCAGAAGCTGACGCGGTGTTCCTGGATGTCGTTCCAAATCAGGCCGAGCGCCTCGCCGAGACGGCAGCCGGTATCGACCAGGAAGACGGACAATCTGTAAGCATCTTCGCTGCGGCTCTTGATGGCGGCGAACAGCCTTGCCTCTTCGTCCCTTTCGAGGAAGCGAATCCGTCCCGCCCGCTCCTTCTGGCGGCGGAATTCGGGCAGGCTGTGGATATCTCCCATCTTATGAGCCTTGCGCAGCAGCTTGCTGAGTGCAGCCATCTTGCGATTGATGGTTGCGTTGCTGTTCCCGCGCTGGCGCAAGGTACCGATAAGATTGTCCAGGGTGTTCTGGTCAAAGGTGCTGAAACGCTCTCCCAGAAGGATCTCGTCTATTTCACCGATGAATGAGCTGACATTGTATTTATGCCGCCCATCATCCCAGAGTATATCCCGGTATGCTGTAAAGAGCTCACTGACCCTGTACGATTTTACTTCCCGGATCTTGTTATAGGTATACCTAAACTTCGAATTCTGAGAAGAAAATACCGCAAAATGACCAGAGGGCTCCCCCTCTTGAATCGCTTCGTTCGACATTTTTAGCCACACCCCCTGTGGTTAAGGGACCAGCCCTAACCGCTCGGGAGCATCCTTTCAAGAGTTTTCGAGTCTGGCCTCCGACCCCATCCGCCACGGCGGATCCCACAAAGTCGCTATACAGACCCGATCAGCTTACCGTTTTCACCCCCATCCTTTCGTTGCGTTGGTCCATCGCGAAAAAGCAAAAACGGCCCGGGCGTAGCGATGCCCGGGCCGGATTTCATGTTGTTGCAGTCCAGCCCTTAGAAGGAGCGCTGGAAGCGGAGCATGCCGCCGACGCTGTTCTTCTTGTCGGCGTTGGTCCAGTTGAGCCTGTCGGTACCGGTGCCGAAATCGTCGAACCTGCCAGCGTGCAGGTAGTCGACTTCGGCCGTGATCGTCAGACCGGGCACGATGTCATAAGCGACGTTCGCTGCGATGCCGAGATTCTCCCAGTCGTCATATGACGCCTGAAGGTTGAACGAGGTCTTCTCGTTGAACTTGTAGGTGCCGCCGCCCCAGACTGCCCAGCTGCCGCCCCACAGCTTGTAGAAGCCGCGGCCGCCAGCCGGGGTTGACCAGGTCGCATCGCTGAGGTTGTCGTCGGTGCCGTAGCCAGCCATGATGAACAGCGACAACGCGTCGGTAGCATTCACGTCCAACCGAACCTTGCCGGCCACTTCTTCATAGTTGCTGTCGTAAGCGATGACGCCGGTGATGGCGCCCCAGCCCTGCGTCCACTTCAGACCGCCGACGACGTGCGGAACATAGCTGTCGATGGTGCCGATGGGGCCCTGGCCTTCTTCCAGCGAGACCACCGCCGAGAAGCCGTTGCCGGCGTCGAAGTAGTACTGGACGACGTTGGTGTCGAAATCGCCGTAGGGAACGAGCGTATCCTGGATGACGTTGCCGGCGTAGCCGATGAACGTGTTGAAGGCCGATTCGTCCTTACCGACGCGTCGACCACCGAGCTGGATCCAGGCGAAGTTCAGCGAAACGCCCTTGTTGTGGGCGTAATTGGTGTCGCCATTTGTGCGGGTAGCGTAGTCGTTGTGATTGCCGAAGTTGAAGCGGGTCTCGGTGTAGGTCTTCAACGTGCCGAGCTCGGTCTCCTGGCCGGTCCAGGTCTTCAGCGTGAAGCGGGCCTGCTTGTAGAACGTATCCTGCTCGTCGCCGTCCTCATGATCGAACGCCTTTGCGCCGTCGAACGAGCCGACGTCGCCGATGCCGATGTCGTAGCGGACATAGCCGCCGATGCGCAGGCAGGTTTCGGTGCCGGGGATGTAGAAGTAGCCCGAACCGTACACGTCGCAGATCTTGACGTATTCAGCCGGTTCCGGCTCGGCGACGGTCACCGCGTCGGCGGCGCGAGCACCGGAAACTGCGATCAGGGCCGCAGCTGAGCCGAGAAGAAGGCTCTTGATGTTCATTTTCTGACCTCCAGTCAAAAGTTAAAAAACGGGTCTGGGTATTTTTTGCTGAAGGACAGCGTTCCCTGCCCCATCCCCACTTACCGAAAAAGATGCGCACCGCGCCGCTCCTTCGAACGTGACCTTTACCCAGGCGGCGGCGGCGTTCAACCACGATCGTATCGGCGGAAGGCTCGTCCAGACGCTATCCCCGAACGTTGTTGCACAAATGACACGATTTGGCCTCACTCCGAAAGTTCTCATTAACCATTAAGGCGTTGCGGCCGGTCGAATCCGGCGATGGGCGGCCGAAATTGCGGCGCCAGTTGCGAGTCGCCGCCGCCAGGGAATCGCCATGGAATCGCCGCATGAGGCCATCCGTCTTGCCGCCGATGCCAAATTTTCGGCGATTATGGCGCCGGCTTGTTGATTGTGGCGGCGCTTTTCTTTATCCAGCGGCGCGACGGAGAGGTGGCCGAGTGGTCGAAGGCGCTCCCCTGCTAAGGGAGTAGAGGTCAAAAGCTTCTCGTGGGTTCGAATCCCATCCTCTCCGCCACCCTACGCCCTGCGGGCTTCGGGTGGCAGGCCACCTGAGGCCGGCAGGGCGTAGGGTGTCGCCCGAAGCTACGAAGTAGCGTAGGGGGACCATGTGGTACGTCTATTTCCTGCAGCTGCATAACGGCGACGTCTATGTCGGGTCCACCAACGACCTCCGACGACGTTTCGAATCGCATCGATCGGGCTATGTGACTTCGACCATGGCTCATCTGCCTATAACCTTGAAGGCCTACATCGCGGTTGAAACCGAGGCTAACGCCCGGCAACTCGAGCGATATTTCAAGAGCGGATCGGGCAAGGCCTTCGCGAACAAGCGTTTTTGGCGGACAGGCAGCGCTGAGACGGACTAAGGGATATCTACCTGAAATCAAAATAGAAAGCGACATGATGAGCCGATTTTCATCGACCTCCCCTCTCGATTCTGACTGGAGGTCAGAAAATGAACATCAAGAGCCTTCTTCTCGGCTCAGCTGCGGCCCTGATCGCAGTTTCCGGTGCTCGCGCCGCCGACGCGGTGACCGTCGCCGAGCCGGAACCGGCTGAATACGTCAAGATCTGCGACGTGTACGGCGCCGGCTACTTCTATATCCCCGGCACCGAGACCTGCCTGCGCATCGGCGGCTATATCCGCTATGACGCCGCTGGCGGCGACCTCGGCTCGTTCGACGGCGCCCGCACGAGCGATGTCGTAACCGGCAAGGACCAGGGCACCTGGCTGAAGAACACCCGCTTCACGCTCAAGACCTGGACCGGCCAGGAAACCGAACTCGGCACGTTGAAGACCTACACCGAAATGCGCATGAATTTCGGCAACCATAACGCAGATCTGGGCGGGTATGACCCCGCTTCAGGCAGCTTCCTGCACAACGACGCCGGCAATAAGTCCTTCGACCTGCACTTCGCCTGGATCCAGCTCGGTGGCCTGCGCGTCGGTCTCGACGAATCGGCCTTCGACACCTTCGTCGGCTATGCGGGCAACGTCATCAATGACACGCTGGTCCCCTACGGTGGTTTCCAGACCAACGAAATCCAGTACTACTTCGATGCCGGCAACGGCTTCTCGGCGGTGGTCTCGCTCGAAGAAGGTTCGGGTGGTTCCATGACCAATTATAATGGTTATGGTCAGGGCACGATCGACAGCTATGTCCCGCATGTCGTCGGCGGCGTGAAGTACACGCAGGGCTGGGGCGACATCGTTGGTGTCGTTGCCTACGACAGCAACTACGAAAACGTATCCGGCAAGGTTCGCCTGGATGTGAACGTGACCAATGAACTGTCGCTGTTCGGCATGTTCGGTTACGGCAGCGACGGCAAGCTTGGCGATGCTGGACTCGCTCGCTCCTTCTACAAGCCATGGGGCGGCCACTGGGGCTTCTGGGCCGGCGGCACTTACAAGTTCAGCGACAAGGCCTCCTTCAACCTCCAAGTGTCGGGCGATCAGTTCAAGAACTACGGCATTGCAGCTAACGTTGCCTACACCGTCGTTCCCGGCCTCACGGTCACGCCCGAGATTGACTTCCTGCACGATGGCAGGTTCGGCGATCTGGACAATTCCAACTGGACCGGTGCCACCAAGAAGAACAGCGTCGGCGGTATCATCCGTTTCCAGCGCGACTTCTAAACCAGACATTTCTGGGGAGACAGGAAACCCGGCGGGCAACCGCTGGGTTTTTTCTGCTTTGACTGCATCTCGAGGTCCCCAATCGCTGCGCAGTTTGGGTGTTGCAGCAATGTCCGAGGCGCCGTTTGGTGTTCGACACAATCGGCGTAGCGGCGGCATGGAACGGCATGTCGAAGCTGCCAATCTCGCGACTTGTGGGGAGATGTTCAGTCCGGCCTCCGCAGTTGCTGCCGAAGGTCCGGCAGGACAAAGGGGGCGCGAACGGTCATAACCGAACCGGCTTTGCGTCGCCGCATTTCCTCGACCAAGCGACCAAGCCGTCAGAATCTCCGGATCGAGCAACTGGCTCGCCGGAGCGGCTGCGCCCAGCCATCGAATTCAAACCTGCGCCAGGTCACCCAAGGCTTCAGTCAGGGGGGTGATCTCGGCTTCGAAATTCTTCCAGCGCCTCAGGGAGGATTTGTAGATCGGCTGACGAACCTGCCAGCGGCTGGGGGTGGTGACCGCCCCTTCCCTGTCGAAGAAGCGCAAGCAGGCATCATCCCACGGCAGCCCGAGATAATCGATAAGCCGGCGCGACTGCGCCTCTTGGTCCTCCACAAGTGTCTCATATCGATTCTCGAAGATGCGGCCTGGGAAGACCTCGTTCCAGTGACGCATCAAGCGGTCGTATTCGCGATAGTAGAGGCCTAGTGTCTGCAGGTCCGTATTGTAGCCGTGCGCCGAGCTGAACGGCAGGACATAGCAGGATACGCAATTGTCGATGGCATCGCGGCGACAATGAACGATGCGGGCCTTGGGGAAGAGAAGACTGAGAAGGCCGATCAATTCGAAATTGTGCGGCATCTTATCGATGATGCGCTGCGCCGTCGGAGCGCGCTCCCGCAGATAGGAAAGGTGTTCATCGGCCAACGTCTTGGACAAGCCTTCGGTGATTGTCGTGATCGGTTTGCTGAAATCGGAGGCCGAGGCTTGTAGACCGATTGCATTCGCCACCCGCCTTAGTTTGCTCAACTCTCCCGCCCCGTGAACCTCGGGATGACTGGCGCATATCTGTTCGGTAAGCGTGGTGCCCGAGCGCGGCATGCCCACCACGAATACAGGCGCTTCGGAAGGGTTGCCACAGCCCGACCTTTCGGCAAACAGCTCCGGCGTGAAAGTTTCAATCGTCAGGTCTATGAAACGACGATACTGATCGATGTCGAATTTGTAACCTTCCGCTTGCTTCGCCTTCTTGAAGTGGCCGAAGGCTGCCGCATAGCGCTTGAGGTCGTTCTCCACTTTACCGGCGGCGTAGTTGAGACTCGCTTTGGCCTCCGGCTTGAGCCCCGGACTGTTCAGCTCGCGAAGGATCGACTGGAGTTCGGCGGGCTCCTCAGTGAACTTCCGGGTTTGCACAAGATCGTAGTACGCAGCCGCCACATCGATGTGGCGTTCGATCGCTTCTTCGAGATAGGAAGCGGCCTCATCCATGCGCCCAAGGCCAGCGAGCGCGGCCGCTATTCCGATCCGCGCCTTGGGATGGTCGCGGTTGATCTTCAGCGCCTTTTCGTACAGCGGCAAGGCCAGATCAGGTTTGTCGAACTGTGTGTAGACGCGCCCCAGGGCACAAAGCGCCTCTATGAGATCCGGCTGCACTTCCAAGGCATACTGAATATGATTGATCGCTGCCGAATATTCACTCAGCTTGCCATAGGCCTCGCCGAGGCTGAGATGGTAGTAAGGGTTCTTGGGCTCCTCAGCGATCGCACGTCCGAAATAGCGTAGCGCCGCCTCGTCGTCGTAACCGAGACAAACGGTGCCCATGATGTAGAGAGCCAGCGGATGGTTTGGCGTTCGAGCCAGCACCTGCAGGCATAGGTCTTGAGCTTCGGCAAGTCGCCTGGCCTGCTGATGTTCGTAGGCCCGCTTCAGCAGCAGGTCATCGGCCTGTGATCGAGAGAGCACATTCGCCCTGGGGAGTGCTGCATGGGGCATTTTGTGCTTCAGCGCCGGGCCGGACTTAATGTGTTTGGACCAGGACGGAGGCAGGCGATTATTCATCGGTCTTGCTTAGCAAAAAAGGCCCTTGCAATCCAGAAAGAGACATCGCGCCACGGGCGGGGACTCCCCTTTTCAAAGGCGCCGCCGGTCAATTTGACGTGAGCGGCAGACTTGCGCACACACCCGAGGCCATGACACGAAGAACCCCCGTTTTCCAGCGAACTTTGCCATCCGCGCCAACGGCGCTGCCGCATCAACTGGACAAATATCAGCGGCGCAACTCGGTGGATCAGCCGAGCGGTCAACCCGCCCCGGGAAGCGCGCTAAACTTCAGCCAGATCGCCCAACGCTTCGATCAAGGGCCGAATCTCGCTCTCGTAATTTTTCCATCGCTTGACGGACGACTTGTAGATCGGCTGCCGAACCTGCCAACGGCTGAAAGTATTTACCGAGCCGTCCCTGTCAAAAAAGCGCAAGCAAGCATCGTCCCAAGGCAGCCCGAGATAATCTATGAGACGGCGCGACTGCTCCTCCTGGTCTTCGATCAGAGTCTCATACTGGTTTTCGAAGATGCGCCCCGGAAGGACTTTGCTCCAGTGCCTTATCAAGCGATCATATTCCCTGTAGTAAAGCCCTAGTGTCTCGAGATCTGCGCTATAGTTGTGCGCTTCACTGAACTGCAGCACGAAACAGGAAATACAATTGTCTATGGCGTCGCGGCGACAATGAATGATGCGCGCGTTGGGAAACAGAATGCCGATCAAGCCGATCAACTCGAAATTGTGAGGCATCTTGTCGACGATTCGGAGCGCGTGCGGGGCACGCTCGCGGAGATAGACAAGATGTTCCGATGCCAGCGTCTTGGTCAGTTCGGGAGTAATCGTCGCGACCGATTTGGCGATGTTTGCGTCGGAGCCGTCTTTGAGGCCTAGCCCATTGGCAATTCGTCTGAGCTTGCTGAGTTCGCCGGCGCCATGAACCTCAGGATGGCTGGCGCAGATCTGCTCCGTCAGCGTCGTGCCCGAGCGAGGCATGCCGACGATGAATACAGGTACTTCCGAGGGGTTGCCGTGAGCGGCCAATGAAGCCACCAGTTCGGGCGTGAAGGTCTCGATCGTGGCATCGACCCAGCGACGGTAGTTTTCCAGATCGAATTTTTGGTCCCTGGCTTGATTCCCTTGCTTGAAGTGATCCATCGCTTCCTTGTAGCGACGGAGGTCGTTGAGTACCTTTCCGGCGGCGTGATGGAGGGCTGCCGCTCCTTCCGACTCATGGCCCATGTCCCGAAGTTCCTTCAGGATTGCCGCTAGCTCCGGTGGCTCTTCCGTAAATTTGCGCGTATGCACAAGCGCGTTGTAGGCAGTCGGTACCGATATGCGCCGTTCTATCGATTCTTTCAGATGAACTGCGGCTTCATCCATACGACCGAGGCCTGTGAGTGCACTAGGCAGCCCGATCAGGGCCAGAGGATGATCACGGTCGATCTCCAGCGCCTTCTCAAAGAGCGGCAGCGCCAACTCCCCCTTATCAAAGGAATTGTAAGCATCGCCCAGGGCGCAAAGCGCTTCCACCAGATCCGGCTTCAAGGCCAAGGCCTGCTGAATGTGCCTGATTGCCGGCGTAAATTCGCTGAGTTTCAGGTAGGTCTCACCGAGGCTAAGGTGGTAATAAGGATTTCGCGGCTCCTCTCCAACCGCCCGGGCGAAGTAGCGCAGGGCCTTCTCGTTGTCGTATCCGATACCGAGGGTTCCCAGGATATAAAAGGCCAGCGGATGGTTTGGGGTATGCGCGAGGACACGAAGGCAAAGTTCCTCTGCCTCAGGCAACCGCTCGGCTTTCTGCAGCTCAAGCGCCTGCCTCAACAGCATGTCGTCGGCTCGCGCGCGAGACGGACCGGGCGTCGGCTGTGCTTTGGGTGCTGCGGTTTTCGGCGGTGCCGCCTTAGCCGAGGGTTGAGTTTTCAGGTGCTTTGCCCAGGCGGGCGGCAATCGGTTGCTCATCCTGCCTCGCTAGCAAAAGCGCTCGGGAGAATCTAGTCCGGCTATGGTGCGTCTTCGGTTGCTCCTCGCGCAGCTTGCACCCACCCTTCGCTCACGCTAGCAAGAAGCTCCCTTTTCAACCGAGCCATTTGCCATGCGTCAGCGCCCTCCTCTTACGCCGATCGTCGGCGCGCTCCCCACCACGGTGCCGTTTGTCGGGCCGGAGGCGCAGGAGCGCGGGCGCGGGCGGCCTTTCCGCGCCCGCATCGGCGCCAACGAAAGCAGTTTTGGGCCCTCGCCACGCGTGATTGCCCGCATGGAGAGCGTCGCGCGCGACCAGTGGATGTATTGCGACCCCGACAATTTCGAGCTGAAGGTCGCAGCGGCCGCGCATCACAATGTCGGCGTCGAGAACGTGGTGGTCGGCGAAGGCATTGACGGGCTGCTCGGCCTTGTGGCGCGCATGTATGTCGCGCCGGGCGACGCGGTGGTGACCTCGCTTGGCGCCTATCCCACCTTCAACTTCCACATCGCCGGCGTCGGCGGCCGGCTGGTGACGGTTCCTTACGCCAACGACAAGGAGGACCTCGACGGACTGCTTGCCGCCGTCACCAGGGAAAAGGCGCCGCTCGTCTATCTCTCCAATCCGGACAATCCGATGGGAAGCTGGTGGGAGGCGCCGGACGTCGTCCGCTTCATCGAGGCGCTGCCGGAAACCACCATGCTGGTGCTGGACGAGGCCTATGGCGAGCTGGGACCGGCCTCGGCGCTGCCGCCGATCGACGTCGCGCGGCCGAACGTCGTGCGCATGCGCACCTTCTCCAAGGCCTATGGGCTTGCCGGCATTCGCTGCGGCTATGCGGTGGCCGAACGGGAAGTGATCCGCGACTTCGAAAAGATCCGCAACCATTACGGCGTCAGCCGCATGGCGCAGATCGCCGGGCTCGAGGCGCTTGCCGACCAGGACTATTTGAATTCGGTGGTGGCGCGCGTGGCCGCCGGGCGCCGGCGCATTGCGGCCATCGCCGAGGAGAACGGGCTGAAGCCGCTGCCCTCGGCGACCAATTTCGTCACCATAGACTGCGGCCGCGACGGCGCCTTCGCGCTGAAGGTGATGCAGGCGCTGCTCTCGCGCGACGTCTTCATCCGCAAACCGATGGCGCCACGGCTCGACCGCTGCATCCGGGTCAGCGTCGGCCTCGACCATGAGCTCGACCTCTTCGCCGAAGAGTTGCCCGGCGCGCTGGCGGCGGCGGGAGGGAATTAGGGCGAGCCTTCGTCGGGCGAAGCGCAGCCTTACAATGCCAGAGACAGCGGAGAGGTGGACGGGACAGCGCCCTGTCCTGCCCATCCTCTGCAGCAGCTGCGCCGCAGGCTGCGGGGGGTGGACCGGACATTTTCCACTTGAGGGGACATTGGCCGTCGCGAGGCTTTCGCCAACATTTAACGTTGCATTTGCCTGCTCCTGCGCCAGATTCGCCTGGAGAATGGAAAGGCGATGACCGAGCGAAAAAGAGCCGTGCGAGCACACATTTTCGGCATGGTGCAAGGCGTCAGCTATCGCGTGTGGACGCGCAGCGAAGCCATTCGCCTTGGCGTGACGGGCTGGGTGCGCAACGAGGGCGACGGCTCGGTCACGGCGCTGATCGCCGGCAGCGACACGGCGGTCGACGCGATGATCGAACGCCTCTGGCAAGGGCCGCGGGGCGCGCTGGTCTCGAAGGTCGAGGTCACGGGGGCCGACGACGACGTACCTGACGATTTCAGGATCATCGCGTAGACCAGGGATCTCCCCCCTCGAGGGGCCCTCGAGGGGGGAGATGGCCGGCAGGCCAGAGGGGTCGCTGCGCGTAGCTCTTCGGCATTGACGCTTGCCGCGAAGGACGATGGCGCTCTACGCGCGGCGACCCCCTCTGTCGCCTTTGGCGACATCTCCCCCTCAAGGGGAGATAGACTTGAATTAATTGAACGTTCGTTTTATTATCTCTTTTGGAGGCGAACGCATGGCACGCACCACGGGTTCAGACGGCGAAAAAACCGAGGCGGCCGTCCGCGAGGCGGCGGTGGGGCTGATCGCGCGGCTCGGCTACGAGGCGATGTCGATGCGCCAGTTGGCGGCGGAAGTCGGCGTCCAGGCCGCCGCCCTTTACCGTTACTTTCCGACCAAGGAAGACCTGCTGTTCACGCTGATGCGCGAGCATATGGAAGGCCTGCTGGAAGCCTGGGATGACGCGCGCCCGGCAGCGGCCGATCCGGCGGCGCGGCTCGCCGCCTATGTCGAGAACCACATTGCCTTCCATATCGAGCGGCGCCACGCCACCCATGTCTCCAACATGGAATTGCGCAGCCTCTCGCATGAACGGCTGACGCAGATCCTGAAGATGCGCACGGCCTATGAGAAGGAGTTGCGCGCGATCCTGCGCGACGGCGCCGAGGCCGGCATCTTCGAGACCGACGATGTCGGCCTCACCGCCATGGCGCTGATCCAGATGATGACCGGCGTCATCGTTTGGTTCCGTCCGGGCGAGCGGCTGTCGATCTCTGAAGTCACCACGACATATCTTTCGATGACAATGCGGCTCGTCGGCGCGAAGATCGGCGCCTGCAGCGCCGCGCGTCCCGTCGGGCGCGCAACGGAGGCCGTGGCACTTTGATTTCGCGCATCATCCTTATCGAAGTCGATTTCGGGGTCATGCGCCGGGAGGAACGCCATGTACACGAACACGCTGAACTTCGGGCTTGATCCCGATATCGAGGCGTTGCGCGATACGGTAAGGCGCTTCGCACAAGACAGGATCGCGCCGATCGCGGCCGATATCGACCGCGCCAACGAATTCCCGGCACATCTGTGGGGCGAACTCGGCGCGCTCGGCCTGCTCGGCATCACCGCCGATCCCGAGTTCGGCGGCAGCGGTATGGGCTATCTCGCCCATGTCGTGGCGATGGAGGAGATTTCGCGCGCTTCCGCCTCGGTCGGCCTCTCCTACGGCGCGCATTCCAATCTCTGCGTCAACCAGATCAACCGCTGGGCAACGCCGGCGCAGAAGGAGAAATACCTCCCTGCGCTTTGCTCGGGCGAAAAGGTCGGCGCGCTGGCGATGTCGGAGACCGGCGCCGGATCGGACGTCGTGTCGCTGCGCCTGCGCGCAGAAAAGCGCAACGACCGCTATGTGCTCAACGGCTCGAAAATGTGGATTACCAACGGTCCTGACGCCGAGACCTTGGTGGTCTATGCCAAGACCGATCCGGAGCGCAATTCGCGCGGAATCACCGCCTTCATCATCGAAAAGGCCTTTGCCGGGTTTTCGGTGGCCCAGAAACTCGACAAGCTCGGCATGCGCGGCTCGAACACCGGCGAACTGGTCTTCGAGAATGTCGAGGTGCCGTTCGAGAACGTGCTGCATGAGGAAGGGCGCGGCGTCGAGGTGCTGATGTCGGGCCTCGACTATGAGCGCGCCGTGCTCTCCGGCGGCCCGATCGGGCTGATGGCGGCCTGCCTCGACGTGGCGGTGCCTTACGTGCATGAGCGCAAGCAGTTCGGTCAGCCGATCGGCAGCTTCCAATTGGTGCAGGGCAAGCTCGCCGACATGTATTCGACGATGAACGCGGCGCGCGCCTATGTCTATGCGGTGGCCGGCGCCTGCGACCGCGGCGAGACCACCCGCAAGGACGCAGCCGGCTGCGTGCTGTTCGCGGCCGAGAAGGCGACGCAGATGGCCCTCGACGCCATCCAGTTGCTCGGCGGCAACGGCTATATCAACGACTATCCGACCGGGCGGCTTTTGCGCGACGCCAAGCTCTACGAGATCGGCGCCGGCACCAGCGAGATCCGCCGCTGGCTGATCGGCCGCGAGATCATGGCGGAGGGAGTCTAGTGCGCTCGGGTTGTAACCTTCGTCGAGCCTTCGTCGACCCGCTTGCGGGCCGCCTCGGCAAGCGTGTCCGATACCCATTGATTGATGGATTTGCCGTCGCTGGAGGCCGCTCGGCTGACAAGACGATGGACTTCCGGCGTGGTGCGCAGAGCGAGTTTGCCAGAAAAAGGCTTTTCTGGCTCCTTGTTCTGTTCAGCGCAAAATTCGAGGTAGTCGTCAACGCATTCATGAAAAGCCTTCAGCAATTCTTCCGCCGAGTCGGCTTCATATGTGAAGATGTCGCGAATACCCACGATACGACCGTGAAACACCACATCGTTTTCATCGAACTCGATCGTTCCCAGATATCCCTTGTAGGGCTTCATAGCTCAACACCTGAATCTATTAGGAAGGTCCTGATCTCTCGGATCACGTATGTTTTCGTATCCGGCGATGGATGCGGTCGATGCACTCGAAGCGTTATCCCGTTCAATGTGAATCGGACCCGCGATCCGCGCCCTTCCGACACTCGCGCGCCGAGCGCAACCAGCAAAGCCTCAACATCTCGCCATTTGATCGCAGCGCTGACCGGATTCGCAAATATCTTGTCCAGCGTCTGCCGATGCGCTGTCTTCATGACTTTTCGCCCTCCCCAAATCGAATACCTTGGTAGTCGGCTCCTCTCGGGGTAGGGCGAGAGCCCAAAGTGATAGTAAAATATGATATCATCCGAGGTTCGTCAATGCCCGCCCTCACCTCCCAGATCTCCCCTTCCTCCGACAGCTTCCGTGCCAATGCCGAGCGCATGCGGGCGCTGGTCGACGATATCGCCGAGAAGGCGGCGGGCATCGAGCGCGGCGGCTCGGACGAGGCGCGCGAGCGCCACCAAAGCCGCGGCAAGCTGCTGCCGCGCGAAAGATTGGCGCAACTGCTCGACACCAGCTCGCCCTTTCTCGAGGTCGGCCAGTTCGCGGCATGGTCGATGTATGGCGAGGATATTCCGTCGGCCGGCATCATCACCGGCATCGGCCGCGTCGAAGGCCGGGAGGTGATGGTCGTCGTCAACGACGCGACGGTGAAAGGCGGCACCTATTATCCGCTGACTGTGAAGAAGCATCTGCGCGCCCAGGAGATCGCGCTGCAGAACAACCTGCCTTGCGTCTACCTGGTCGACAGCGGCGGCGCCAACCTGCCCAACCAGGACGAGGTCTTCCCCGACCGAGAGCATTTCGGCCGCATCTTCTACAACCAGGCCAACATGTCGGCAGCCGGCATCCCGCAGATCGCTTGCGTCATGGGCTCCTGCACGGCTGGCGGGGCCTATGTGCCGGCGATGTCGGACGAAACGATCATGGTGCGCAACCAGGCGACCATCTTTCTTGGCGGTCCGCCGCTGGTGAAGGCTGCCACCGGCGAGGATGTCAGCGCCGAGGAGCTCGGCGGCGCCGAGGTCCACACCAGGCTTTCCGGCGTTGCCGACCACTACGCCATGGATGACGAGCACGCCCTGGCCATTTGCCGGCGCATCGTCAGGAACCTGAATCGAAACAAGGCCGTAAGCCTGAACTTACAGAAACCTGTATCGCCGCTTCACGATCCGCATGAACTCTACGGCATCGTGCCGACGGATTTGCGCCAGCCCTATGACGTTCGCGAGGTGATCGCGCGTCTCGTCGACGGCTCGGAGTTCGACGAGTTCAAGCAGAACTACGGCACCACCTTGGTCACCGGTTTTGCGCATCTGCACGGCATGCCGGTCGGCATTCTCGGTAACAATGGCGTGCTGTTCTCGGAAAGCGCGCTGAAGGGCGCGCACTTCATCGAGCTCTGCTGCCAGCGCGGCGTTCCGCTGATCTTCCTGCAGAACATCACCGGCTTCATGGTCGGGCGAAAGTATGAGGCCGGCGGCATCGCCAAGGACGGCGCCAAGCTGGTCACGGCGGTCGCCACGGCACGCGTGCCGAAACTTACCGTGATCATCGGCGGTTCGTTCGGCGCCGGCAATTACGGCATGTGCGGCCGCGCCTATTCGCCCCGCTTCCTATGGATGTGGCCGAATGCACGCATTTCGGTGATGGGCGGCGAGCAGGCGGCGACGGTGCTTGCCATGGTCAAGCGCGAGGGCATCGAGCGCAAGGGCGGCGAATGGAGCGCCGAGGAGGAAGCGAAATTCAGGAAGCCGATCCTGATGAAATACGAGCATGAGGGTCATCCGCTCTATTCTTCGGCAAGGCTTTGGGACGACGGCATCATCGATCCGGCCAAAACACGCGAGGTGCTGGCGCTCAGCCTCTCGGCCGCGCTCAATGCCGGGATCGAGGAGACGAAGTTCGGCGTGTTCAGGATGTGACGATGGGTACTCTCGACGAAAGAATCCGCATCCATACCGGCGACATCAGCAAGCTTGCGGTGGACGCCATCGTGAACGCCGCCAATTCCTCGCTGCTCGGCGGCGGTGGTGTCGACGGCGCTATCCACCGCGCCGCCGGGCCGGAACTGGTCGCCGAATGCCGGACGCTGAACGGCTGCAGGACCGGCGATGCCAAGCTGACCAAGGGCTACCGGCTTCCGGCGCGCTATGTCATCCACACTGTCGGCCCGGTCTGGCAGGGCGGCGGCAAGGACGAGGCGGAGCTGCTTGCCTCCTGCTATCGCCGCTCGCTCGAAATTGCCCGCGACCATGACTGCCGGACGATCGCCTTTCCGGCGATTTCGACCGGGATCTATCGTTTTCCGAAGGACGAAGCGACCGGCATTGCTGTCGGCACGGTAAGCGACTTCCTGCAACAAAGCGCGCGGCCGCAGACCGTTACTTTCTGCTGCTTCGACGAGCAGACGGTGGAACTATACCGGCGCGCCGTTGCTGCCATTGGGGAAAGCTGAACTTATGGACAGGCAGAATCATCGGAACCCTCAAGTGCGATTTTTTTCCAGTGAGCTAGCGGTCTCTGGGAATATTCGCTATTGCTCATCCTGCATTAAGCAATTTGGGTGGGGCGAACATGATTGTAAAATATTGCTGCAAGTCGACCGCTTCGATACTTGCAGGACTTCTAATATTAACAGCGTCAGGTGCCGTCGCAGCCGGGTCGCTGGCGGGCAGCGTGGGCGACAAGCGTTTCCCACCGCCTTTGTCGATGAATCCCAAAGACCAGTGCACAAGCGCCTACAGAGCGTATGTCGCGGCGAGCGGCCATTCGGCTTATGCAACGACCTTCTATACGCGAGTAGTGGATCTCTATGTCGTCTGCGGCAAGGCGCTCAACGCACCATCCCAGAAGGCCGCGGAGGATATCGCGATGCGCAACTGCCAGGGCGGCCTGAAGAAGTGGCGGCTCAATACCGCGAGCGGCGGCTGCGCGATCGCGGCGTCGAAATAGGCCGGCGCCTGCCAGACTGGCGCCGCCCGACGCAAGACCGGGAGGCTCCATGTTCGGCAAGATCCTGATCGCCAATCGCGGCGAGATCGCCTGCCGCGTCATCCGCACCGCGCGCAAGCTCGGCGCGCGCACCGTCGCCGTCTATTCGGATGCCGATGCCCGCGCCTTGCATGTCGAGATGGCCGACGAGGCGGTGCATATCGGCCCCTCGCCGGTCGGTGACAGCTATCTGCGCGGCGACAGGATCATTGCCGCGGCGCTTGCCACCGGCGCCGAGGCGATCCATCCCGGCTACGGCTTCCTGTCCGAAAACCCCGACTTCGTCGACCAGGTGACGGCGGCAGGCCTCATCTTCATCGGCCCGTCCGCCGCCTCGATCCGCGCCATGGGGCTGAAGGACGCCGCCAAGCGGCTGATGGAAAAGGCCGGCGTGCCGGTGGTGCCAGGCTACCACGGCGAGGCGCAGGAGATCGTGCTGTTGGCGTCGAAGGCGCGCGAGATCGGCTATCCGGTGCTGATCAAGGCGCGCGCCGGCGGCGGCGGCAAGGGCATGCGGCGCGTCGAGCATCCCGACGACTTCTCCGAGGCGCTGTCCGGCGCGCGGCGCGAGGCCAAGGCCGCCTTCGGCGACGACCGCGTTCTGGTCGAAAAATACGTCGACAAGCCGCGCCACATCGAAGTCCAGGTGTTCGGCGACAATTTCGGCAATGCCGTGCATCTTTTCGAGCGCGACTGCTCGGCGCAGCGCCGCCACCAGAAGGTGATCGAGGAGGCGCCCGCCCCCGGCATGACGCCGGCGCTGCGCAAGGCGATGACGGAAGCGGCGGTGAAGGCCGCCAAGGCGATCAGCTATTCGGGCGCCGGCACGATCGAATTCATCGTCGATGCTTCCGAGGGCCTGAAGGCCGATCGCTTCTGGTTCATGGAAATGAACACGCGGCTCCAGGTTGAGCATCCCGTCACCGAGATGGTCACCGGCGTCGATCTGGTCGAATGGCAGCTGCGTGTCGCCGCCGGCGAAAAACTGCCGAAGACACAGAACGAGATCGCGCTAGCCGGACATGCCTTCGAGGCGCGCATCTACGCCGAGGACGCGGCCAAGGGATTTTTGCCGGCGACGGGCACGCTGTATCATCTCAGATTCCCCGACGCACCGCCCGAGGGTGCCGCCATGCGCATCGAGACCGGCGTGCGGTCCGGCGATGCGATCTCGCCCTTCTACGATCCGATGATCGCCAAGCTGGTGGTGCATGCAAAGGACAGAACCACCGCGCTTGGCGCGCTGCGCGAGGCGCTGGCCCGGACCGAAGTTGCCGGTTCGACGGTCAACACTGCCTTCCTTGCAGCACTCGCCGCCGACGCCGATTTCGCGGCGGGCGATATCGACACCGGCCTGATCGGCCGGCATCAGGATGCTCTCGTCGCTGTTCCCGCGCCAAGCGATGAAGCGATCGCCGCTGCGGCGCTGGCGGCGGCCGACGCAGGCGCGCTGGGTCCGGCCGCCGATCCGTGGTCCTCGTTCGCGGGCTATGCGCATTTCCATACGCTCGCGCGCCGCACCCGGCTGCGTTACGGCGAGGAGAACATCCTGGCGCGGGTATCGGCGCGGCCCGACGGCCGCTTCCAGGTGGCGCTGGAGGCGCCGCATGACGCGATCAACGCGCACGACCTCAGGAACATGCCGCGCAGCGCGCGCTGGCCGGGCCACGTCACGGTGTTCGAAGGCGCGATCGGATATACGTTCACGGTGCCGGATCCGCTGGCCAAGGCGGATGAGGCCGCAGCCGCGTCGGACAGCCTGCGCGCGCCGATGCCGGGATTGGTCAAGCTGGTGCGCGCGGCAGCCGGCGATGCCGTGATCAAGGGCCAGCCGCTCCTGATCCTCGAGGCGATGAAGATGGAACACACCATCGCCGCGCCCCATGAAGGGGTGATTGCCGAGATCGCGGCCGAAGGCGCGCAGGTGAGCGACGGCACGGTGCTGGTGCGGTTCGAGGACACGCGGGGCTGAGACGCCTGATCGCCTTGCATCGTCAACGGGACAAACTGGCTAGAGCTGGATGATTTTAGGTTGAACAGTATCCGGCGTTTTCGAAGTAGTTGGTGCATTCGGTTGCGGTGAGGCCATCGAGGAT
>NZ_NSGF01000011.1 GCF_002294995.1 Mesorhizobium sp. WSM3860
AGCGACGGCACGATCGGGCTCAGGGCAATAAAGGAACATGGCGGCCTAACGCTGGCGCAGCAGAGCGCCGAATATGACGGCATGATGCGCAGCGCTGTGCAAAGCGGGCTGGTGGACATGGTGCTGCCGGCCGAGGAGATGGCTGCGAAGCTGGTGAGGTATTTCAGCCACGCCAAACACACGGAAAGCGAGCGCGACCGCCGCAAGCGCGAAGTGGGCGAACAGCTTTCGCGGATCACGGGGCTGTTGCGCACGCGCACGGGCCATGATTTCAGCGGCTACAAGGACAACACCATCCTGCGGCGCATCCAACGTCGCATGCAGGTGCTGCAGATCGGCGATCCCACGGCTTTCTACGAGCGGCTGCGCGACGAGCCGCAGCAGGTCGACCTCCTGTTCCAGGACCTGCTCATCGGCGTGACCAGCTTTTTCCGCGACCCGCATGCTTTCGAGGCGCTCGAACGCTTCGTCATCCCCAAGCTTTTCGAGGGCCGCAAGCCGGACGAGACGATCCGGGTCTGGGTGCCTGGCTCCGCCACCGGCGAGGAAGCCTATTCGATCGCGATGCTTTTGAAGGAGAACGCGCCACGAGGTGCCGCTTCCCCCAACCTGCAGATCTTTGCCACCGACATCGACGAGCGTGCGCTGGAAGTGGCGCGCGCCGGCCGCTATCCGGCGACGGTCGCAAGCGACATCACGCCGAAGCGCCTGAAGGAATTCTTCTCGCGCGAGGACGGCACTTATCGTGTTTCCGCCGAGTTGCGGGAAGCCTGCCTGTTCTCGGCGCACAATCTGTTGCGCGACCCGCCGTTTTCCAAGCTCGACCTCATCGCCTGCCGCAATCTTTTGATCTATATGGGGCCGGAGCTGCAGGAAAAGATCGTCCCGATCTTCCACTATGCGCTGCGCAACAACGGCTATCTCTTCCTCGGCTCGTCCGAGAACGTGACGCGCCATGCGCGCAAGGCGAGCCGCATCTTCCAGAAGCGCAGCGGGGTCGGGGCCCAGCGCCTGCCCGAATTTCCGCTAGCCACCGCGGCCAGGCAGGCTGTTGCCAGCGCACGCCCGCGCGCAACGGCAGGAACCCTGCAGGAGCTTGCGGAGCGCTTGCTGGTCGACCGCTATGCGCCGGCCTATGTGGTCGTCAACGCCGCTGGCGAGCTGATGCACAGCTCGGGCGGGACAGGCAAATATCTGGAACTTGCCGCCGGCGCGCCTGACCACAACGTCTTCTCCATGGCCCGTCGTGGGCTGCGCATGGATTTGCGCGCTGCGCTCCACAAGGCCGTCAGCACCGGACAGGTGACGGTGCAGAACAAGATCAGCATCGGCACCAATGGCGGGCGCCAGACGATCAGCCTCGCCGTACAGCCGCTGCCGGCCGACGGCAATTCGGATCCGCTCTACATGCTGGTCTTCCGCGATATCGGCGGCATCAAGGCGGAGGCAGAGGACGAGCCCGTCCACACGACCGACGACGTCGAAAGCGCCAATGTCAGCCAGCTCGAAAAGGAGCTGCGGGAAACCAGGGAACGGCTGCAGATCACGACGGAGGAGCTCGAATCCTCCAACGAGGAGTTGAAATCCTCGAACGAGGAACTGTCCTCGATCAACGAGGAGCTGCAATCGTCCAACGAGGAGTTGGAGACCTCCAAGGAGGAGCTGCAATCGATCAACGAGGAACTGCAGACCGTCAATGCCGAGCTCAACATCCGCGTCGACGAGCTCAGCCGCGCCAACAACGACATGTCCAACCTGCTCGAAAGCACGCAGATAGCGACCGTGTTCCTCGACCGCGATCTTTGCATCAAGAGCTTCACGCCGACGGCGCGCGACCTGTTCAGGCTCGTCGAAAGCGATGTCGGCCGGCCGCTCGCGCATGTGCGGCCGCGCTTTGCCGCGGACCGACTCCCGGCAGATATTGAGCAGGTGCTGCAGCGGCTGGGTACGATAGAAAGGCAGGTGGAAGGCACCGAAAGCGGCAAGCACTACATCATGCGCGTGATGCCCTACCGCACCGTCGACAATGTCATCGCCGGCGTCGTCGTCACCTTCGTCGACGTTACCCAGATCGCGCAGGCGGAGGAAAAGATCGGCGCGCTGTCGCACGACCTGCGCAACCGCCTCGAAAGTCTGGAGACTGTTGTGGACCTTGTGCCTGTCGGCATCTTCATCGCCGAAGACGGCGACGGCGATGCCATCCGCGCCAATCGCCGCGCGGCCGAGCTCGCCGGCCAGCGCGCCGCGGACGGCAAGCTCACCACGGTGCCGGCGGTCCTGCCGCTGATGGTGAACGGGTCCGTGGTGGAAACGCACGAGCAGCCGCTCCAGAAGGCGATGCGAACGGGCAAGCCCGTCCCCGGCTACGAAGCGCGGATCGCGCAGGCGGACGGTTCAAGCATCGACGTGATGATGTCGGCCAATCCGCTGTTCGACGAAACCGGCATGGTGCGCGGTGCGATCGCGGCCCTGGTCGACGTCTCGAACCACAAGGAAGCCGAGCGCGCCCAGGAGAGGCTGCTGCACGAGCTGCAGCATCGCGTGAAGAACATCCTCGCCACGATCACAGCGCTGGCCGCGCGCATGATCCGCTCGTCAAGCTCGATGGGCGAATTCGCGATCTCGTTCCATGAGCGACTGCACGCGATGGCGCGCACGCATGAGGTCCTGTCGTCCCACAATTGGGGCGACGCCGACCTCGAGCAGCTGCTCAGGGCGACGTTTTCTCCCTACAACAGCACGGGACGCCAGAACCTCGTCATTCAAGGCCGGCCGTTCCACCTCGATGCGGCAACGGCGGCGGCGCTCGGCATGGTGTTCTTCGAGCTTGCCAGCAACGCCGCCAAATATGGGGCGCTTTCCGTCGACACCGGCCGCGTCGAAATCTCCTGGGACGTGGTGAAGCCGGGCATGCTGTCGATCAGCTGGGAGGAAGTCGGCGGTCCGGCCGTGGAAGAACCATCCCGCAGGAATTTTGGAACCACCTTCATTCAGCAGAGTTTAGAGTACGAGTTGAGGGGAAGTGTCGAAATGAACTTCAGGCCCACCGGCCTGGAGTGCCTGCTTCAGATCCCTCTCGCCCGAACAGAAGCCTTCGAGCCGTTGCCCGGCCACGCATGAACAAGAGCGCTCCACTATCGGGCCTGCGGATCCTCGTCGTCGAGGACGCTTTCCTGGTTGCGCTTGATCTCTCCGACGAATTGACCGATGCAGGCTGCCAGGTCGTAGGGCCCGCGCCTTCGGTCCAACAGGCGCTCGAGCAGATCGATGGAGTCGAGCTCGATGGCGCGGTGCTCGACGTCAACCTGCAAGGCGAACGCAGCTTTCCGCTGGCCGAGCACCTCGCCACCCGCCACGTGCCGTTTCTCTTCCTCACCGGTTATGACAGCGCGACGGTCTTTCCGGATCGGTTTCGGGATTCGCCGAGACTGTCGAAGCCCGTCGACACCAAAGTGTTGATCGAGGCGGTCGCGCGATTGGCGAACGCAGGCACCGACGCCTCGCGGCGCTCTCGCCTGTAGCAATCAGGCTCCAGCAATCAAACGTTTGCAACTACTGCCACAAGGCAGGCGAACCTTCGCGTGTGCCGTCAGAAACTGCACTTGGCGGCCGGTCACTGGCCATGCAGTCAGATAGGCGGTCCAGGAGCGCGAAAATCCGCTCGTGGACCGCGACGCATGACCTCGGCAGCCGGTTAGGCGGGGCTTGCCGCGGAACAAATGCCAAATGGGGCAGTTCGGCCCAGCACGTAAAGGCGGCACCCACTTACGCGTGTTCGGCCGATCCTTTCCGCCGGGACCGAGCGCAAGTGATGACCGAACAACCCGACCAAGGGGCAGACAGGGGAACGCGCAAAGGTGTCGGGCGAGCGGCTGGCCTGGCCTTGATCGCCGGTGCGGCCGACGACGACTGCTCGGCAATCGGAACCTACGCCAGCGCGGGAGCAAGGTTCGGGCCGGATCTGCTTTGGACTGCACCCGTGACGCTGCCGATGATGTACACGGTTGTGTACCTCTCATCGAAGCTCGGCCAGGTATCCGGGCGGGGCCTGTTCCAGGTCATCGCGGACTTCTACCCGCGATGGCTGCTGTGGTCGGTTCTGGTGGGAGTCCTGATCGGCAACACGATCGAGGCGGCCGCGGATCTCGGCGCCATGGCGGCTGCGATCAACCTGTTCGTGCCGCTGCCGATTCCGATGATCGTGGTTTTGGTTGCAGCATTCATGTTCGCTCTGCAGGTCTTCGGTTCTTACGACCTCCTCAGAAACATATTCCGAGTGCTGGCGCTGGCGCTGCTCGCCTATGTCGTCTCAGCTGTGCTCGCCCGGCCCGAACTGATGCCGGTGCTGAAAGGCACCTTTCTGCCAAAGATACATTTCAGTCGTGAGTATTTGTCGATCCTCGTCGCGATCATAGGCACCACACTGTCAGCCTACCTCTATACCTGGCAATCCAATCAGGAGGTTGAAGAGGAGAAAGCGCTGGGCAGAACCACGCTTGAGAAACGGAAAGGGGCGACCACGGGCGAGCTGCGCCGGTCGCGCCAGGACATCCTGATCGGCATGACGTTTTCCAACCTGATCATGTACTTCATCATTCTTTCGACCGGTTCGACGCTTCACAAGGCCGGCCAAACCCAGATCGACACGGCGGCCCAGGCAGCCGAAGCGCTGCGGCCACTTGCCGGCGATGCGGCAGGCATAATCTTCGCCGCCGGTGTGATCGGCGTCGGTTTTCTGGCCGTTCCCGTCATGACGACCGGTGCTGCTTTCGATCTCGCCCAGGCGATGGGCTGGAAGCACGGCATGGATGCGAAGCCGCGGGATGCGCCGGGCTTCTACCTGGCAACGGGGGCCTTCACGCTGATCGGAGTCGCCCTGAATTTTCTTGGCTTCAATCCAATGCAGGCATTGGTCTGGGCTGGGATCGTGCAGGGCTTTTCCACTCCTCCGCTGCTGCTGTTGATCCTTTTGATGACGAACGATCGCAGGATTATGGGCGACCGGGTCAATAGCCGGAGCACGAACATCCTCGGGGGCATCACAACCTTGGTGATCTTTGCGGCCGCGGGGGGATTGGTGGCGAGTTGGTTCCTCTAACTCGAACGGCGACGCCGTTGGTTGGCCAAGGGCGTTCAAGCAAGTTCGTTTACAACAGGAACGATCATCATTGTCACGCATTCTCCCTAATCAATGCCCATCAACTCTCTCTGCTGGGGTTCGAACCGTGTTACCCAAAGGCCATGCCGTGCCTGACTGCGGACCGGGCGAGGTCGCTGTCGTCGACCTCATCCCTGCGTTGCGTGCTTTTGCGCGCACTTTTTGCCGCTTGCCCGATGATGCCGACGATTTGGTGCAGGAGACCCTGACCAAGGGGCTTGCGAACCTGGACAAGTTCGAGCCGGGGACGCGACTGAAGTCCTGGCTGTTCACCATCATGCGCAATACGCATTACACGCGGGTCAAGGCGGCTGCTAGAGAAGCACCCGGGTTGCTGGACTGCGCCTCCAGCCGGCCGATTTCGGAAGCTTCGCAGGACTGGTCCGTTCGGACCAAGGAAGTCTACCAGGCTATCCAGAAGCTTCCGATGCATCAGCGCGAGGTACTGACGCTGATCGGTGTGCTGGGTGTCAGCTACGAAGAAACCGCGGAGATATGCGATTGCGCGGTCGGAACCGTTAAAAGCCGTCTCAACCGTGCGCGTGCAAGCGTCCTGGAACTCCTTGATGAAAGCTCATCGCAAGCGCTGGTCGAAAGACACGATCATCTCGCGGAAGATCACTGGGACAGAGCTGCTGACAGGCATCGGTAAGGCTTGCCGTCAGCTCTCCTTCTTGCACCGGCGCTTCTCGATCAGCGCGTTCTGCAACTCGATCGCGAGCTTGGTCAGCCGATCAGGAACTCTTTCCTGCTCAATGGCTCTCAACAACGACGCGATCTCTTGGTCTATGCCCAGGCTTGCCTGGCTGACGGGATCGCGCTGGCTCGGACGAGACATGGCATTCTCTTAGCAAATGTGGCCCCTTCGAGATTCACTTGAGACCATACACGGCCAGAGTTTGCAAGGCGCTTCCAGCCGCCGATCAGCTTCAGCTCCGCAGCAGATCATGGCGAAGCGAAAACCCTTTGCCTGAACTAATCCGTTGCGAGCCTGCCAAGTCTTGCGATAGTTGCCGCAAGATCAGTCTTCCGGGATCCGGTTTTCCGCGTGGTCTTGATACTGATCGGACTTGATCCGATTGCTGTCGAGGCCGCGTTCTTTTGTATGCTGCTTCTTATCCCGGTTCGACAGGACGTCATTTTCGCCAACCATGTCTTTCGGAACCATCGTCTTCGCTCCGGTCCCGGCACCTTTGCCCTGACTGCCGCGTCCCATGTGTTTCTTACCGCCGGACGCCATCTTCTTCTCCTGGGTCTTCCAGCTTCTGCGCAAGTAGTTTGAGGTCCGAACTTCGGTCCGTCGGTTATGTTCCGCCGGTACGACGAATAAGAAAGGCGGTGCCATCCCATCGACGGAAAGGCATCTCGCCGTCGATGAGGACGTCCATGGCGCATATCCGGGCGAGATGGCGGATGTCGGCGGAATCGGCGGCGGGCGACATCCGGTATGAATAATTGAGGATTGCCACCGTCCCTCCTGGCCGCAAGACGCGCGCCATTTCGATGAAGTGCCGCTCGGCGACGCCGGCAAGTACCAGGTAAGGGAAACTGTCTACCGCCAGCACGCCATCAAAACCGGCGTGGACGAACTCGCCAAGGTCGAGGCCGGAGGTCCGGCGGAACTCAACATTGCCAAGATCGGCGCAGCGTCGGCGCGCGACGGCAATCATCCTGGGGGAGATATCGATGCCGACAATATGCTTCGCCTTGGCGTGGAGCGCGCATTCGATGCGGCCGATGCCGGAGCCGATGTCGAGTATTGTCTTGTCCGCGCCGGTAAAATCCTGTCGCTCCAGCCAAGCGACGATTTCGGCCGTTGTAGCCGAAAGCTTTTCCTCATCGCCAAGCGATGAAAGTTGGACGCTGGCCGCCGGAGAGATGGCGACCGCCTTGTCAAAGCCGTCGGCCAGCCGGCGGAGCGTCATCTCATCCGTTTCGCCGCCCGGACGGTCATGGCAAACCGAAGCTGCCGTTGACCTGAGACTATCGAAGGCATCTGCCTTGCCCGAAAGAAGCACGGCTATGTCCTCGAGCCAGCCTCTTTGCTGGACAGCGCTTGCACGCATGTCCAGGGCGACGCCCGCCAATTCTGCCGCGCGCATGTCCGTCTCGACGGCCAATCTGGCGACCGCGACCTCGGCGGACAGGTCGGTCGCCATGCAATTCTCGAGGATACGCCTCGCGGTCAACCTCTCTCGACCTGCTGTGGTCATGGCGACGCGTTCCGGGTCCAGACCCTTTGCACCGTCCATCGGTCCTCTGCTCCCCAGCTGTATTTGTAGCTCTCCCGGCCGCGTAGAAAATCGAACTCTCGCGCGCCGTCCTGAACGGCTTCGGCGATAGCCTTGCCGATCAGAATGGCGCCGGGGCTCTCCTGCGCATAAGACGGGTCGAAGCCGCCGAGATAGGCATAGGCGCGGTCGCGGTGATGAAAACCGTAATAGGCGCCGACGACGGCGCCGTCGATTTCCATCAGCCAGCACCGCGCCAAATGCTTCGCGGCGAGACGGGGCAAGGCATTGCGATGAAACTCGATCGCGCTTTGCGTCAGCACGCCGCCGCCATGTCCGGCCCAGCGGGCGTTGTGCAGGCGGATCAGCTGACCGAGAAATGTCTCCGGAGCGGCCTCCGCCCGCTTGACCGTCACGCGGCCTCTCCGTTGCGCGGCTCGCAGAGCGCGACGCAGCTGGCGTCTTCGCCGCGCGGGAACAGAGCGTGCAAGCGTCTCGTCGCCAGCCAAGGAAAGCACGGGGCAGGCGGCATGGGCGGTCGATCGGCTTTCCTCGATATCGGGCAGCACAAGCTCCAGGGATGTGGCTTCAGCCGAAAGGTCCGGCAGGATCCATTGCAACCATTCGAGCGAAAGCACTGTTTCGGCAATCAAGGTCCCGACGGCTTCTTCGAACTTGGGTGCGCAAAGAATATCGAGATAGTCGCTCAGCGAAATTCCGATCGGAAGCAGGCGCAAACCGGAAGCGTGCCGTTCGAGGTAGAGGGGTGCCAGGCCGACAAGATCATTTCCGCTCCACACCGCGATCGCCGAGAGACTGCCCGGCGCGAATGTCCGCCACCATGGCAGGAGCCAGGCGGGTGATTGGAAGGGCGTAGCAGAGCCGCATTGCGCCCAGAGCGGCCACCATTGCTGCTCGAGACCGTCAAGCGCATCTTGGTCGCCGATGACATCGGCACGCAGGCCGCTCACCCCGCGGCTCCCAACCGTGCGCGGGAATCGCCGAGCTTTGCCAACGCCCGATAGGCCTCCATATAGGCCGAAACCATGCGATCGAGCGAAAACCGGTCTCGCGCCTCGGCTCGGCATGTTTCGCTGTCGAGGCCGGCCGAGGCGTCGATGGCTATCGCCATCTCGTCGATGTCATTGACCAGAAAGCCGGTCTTGCCGTGCTCAACGACATTGGGCAGGGCGCCGTTCGGGAAGGCCACAACGGGCGTGCCGCAGGCGAGGGCTTCCATGGCAACCAGCGAGCTCGTCTCCGCGGCAAGGCTCGGAATGACCAGACAGCGGGCGGCGTTGAGAAGCCGCCGCTTGGCGGAAAACCCGAGCGGTCCCAGGAAACGCCGCCGCCTGTCGAGGCGAGGCGCCACCTCGTCGGCGAAATACTGAACATGCGTCCGGTAGGGATATATTTGCCCTCCTATCGCAAGCGGCACTCCGGCGCGCTTCGCGGCGTCGATCGCCAGGTGGATACCTTTTTCCGGGCATATTCGGCTTAACACGAGCGCGAAATTGCGACGCGACCGGGGATCGGTAAGCGCATTGACGTCAACCCCGTTTGGAATGGGCGCGATCAGTCTCGATCCGGGCGGCGAGGTTTCTTGCTGCGCCTCCGAGACCGCGTGGAGCCACAGGTCTTCACGGGCCGGACTCAGCACTTCGGCCGGATACCAGGCAAGCGGCAGGTGCAGTGTCACGAGCGTGGGGCCGTCATCGGGAAGATAGGCATCGAAATCGATGCCATGCAGATGGACGACATCGATCGGCCAGCGCGCACGCGCGGCTGCGATCGCCGCGCGGTGCGCGCGCTGGGCGCGGCTCTTTGCGGTCTCGTCGAGCGCACCTGTTTCGGCAGGCGTCTCGACCAGGGTCCCGGCCGCGCTGGAGCCCCGGCAGGCGACGACGATGGATTGATGGCCTTGCCTGACCAGTGCGTGATCCAGCATCGACAGCACCTGCTCGGCGCCGCCGACCGCATCGAGGCCGACAGGCGCAAGCGGATAGGCGACGTTGAGCACGGTAAGCGTCATAACCTCATGCGGCCGAGACCCGCCGGATCGGCATCGCGGCGTCGCGCACGCCAGGTGCGTAGCGGCGCATCATGCTTGCGCAGAATTCGGCGAACTCTTCGGGCGCCTGTGGCGGGCTGGTGTGATGAGGCTGCAGGCCTCGGTGCTCGGGCGTGAAGCAGAAAGTGATGGTGAGGTTGAAGTCTGCCAGGGCTTCCATCTGGCGGTCGAACCAATCGAGGGCATTCGGTCTGAAACTGTCGGCCCAGGAAAGGCCCGTGCGCAGACTGGTGACGCCCAGCCGCTTCATCCAGGCGACGGCGTCGTCCAGCCGGTGGTCCTTGAAATGGAACCACTGGACGAGGCCCATTTCCGGAGTGTGTCGCAGGAACTCCTCGAGCGCGGGCTTGGGCGAGCCATCCTCGCGCAGCAGACCCATGTAGAAGTGACGGTAGTAGGAGGAGCCTTCCACCTCGCGATGACGTGTGGTCGCTCCCCAAGCGTGAGGCAAATCATAAAGGCTATACCACTGGACGCGGGGCACGTTGCCAAGCAGAAGTTCCGCCGTCCGCCGCAGGCCCCACACCTGAACCTCCTCGGCGCCGAAGCTCGACACGCCAACTTCGCTGATCCAGATCGGCAGATCGGTGACTTCGGCGATCTCGCCGAGCTTTTGCGGCCATTCGTGGATCTGCCAAAGGTTCCAGTCGAGCGGGAAGCCGTGCACGGCGACGGCATCGACATGGTCGAGCACACCATATCCCTTCATCAGCGACATGAAGCCGGCATCGATCGGCGAAATGCCGCCAAGAACTCTGGTGATCGCCGGGTTTTCAAGCCCGATCGCGTCGGCCGCCAGGATCGTCATGCGGGCGAAGCGGCTCCAGTCCGGATCGAGCTCTGGGTCCCAATGCGACTTGTTGTTGGGCTCGTTCCAGATCATGGCGGCTTCAATCATCATTTCGTCCTTTCGAAGGGTAGACCGCACCTTCACCCGCCGGCTCACCGGACGCGCGGCAGAAATAGACCTCGTCTTCCGGGTGAAGCAGTATCTCGAAGCCGGCGCTGCGCAGCATGGCTTCGATGCAGCCCCGGGTCGGAATCCACCAGTTGGTCGGATCGTCCGCGTAGCGGTGCTCGATGAAGTGCAGTTTCGGGAACTCGGGCTGATCGAATAGGTCGTGCGTCCAGAAATCGTAATTCTGTTCGAGCGCGAGGACCTCGCTGCTCCCGCGTTGCATCGACTGGAAGATCATGAGATCGCCCGCAACGTGCTCGCGGATGAGGTCCAGCGCCAGCAACGGGTGGCGCAGGTGGTAGAGCACGCCCATGAAGAGCACGATGTCGAAGGTCTCGCCGAGTGCGCCGACGTCGTAGACCGACAATTCGCGGAATTCGATGTCGCACTCAGCGATTTCTGCGGCGAAACGTGCCTGCGTCAGGTAGTCTACGTCGAAATCGATGCCAAGCACGCGATCGGCGCCTCGCTTCTTCATTTCAATGGAATAGAACCCGGCGTTGCAGCCGATATCGAGCACCGACTTGCCCGAGAGATCGGCCGGGATCGCATCTGCGAACGTCTGCCATTTGACCAGGGGATAGTTGCCGAGGAAATGGTCGGGAGCGGTCTGCACGCCCGCCAGTTCCATGTTGTGGAACCACGGCCCAAGCGCGTCGATGCGGCGGCGAATTTCCGCGTCTGAATGCAGCATGGTCAGCCTCCTTTGCCTGGCAAGGATGGCACCTGCGAGCGGCTCGGCGGCACGAATATCGGTGTGACTTCGTCTTCCGAAGTGTCGTTGCTTTCAAGCAGCCGGAGCGCCGTGCGGTAGCCGTTGAACGTGCCGACATCGACATAGGCCGAGCCCGCCTTGACGCCCCAGGCTTCACCACCGGCGGCAAGGTAAGCATTGACCAGTGTTCCGAAATACTCGTCGCAGCCGTCCCGCTCGCGCCAAAGCGCGGCGAGCCGCTGAAAGATGCGGCCCGGCATCTTGAACGCGCCCCAGACCCAGTCCGTGGCTGCGTCCTGCTGCTTGACCTGTATCTGCTCGACGCGGCCATCCTGATCGACGACCACGGCGTCGAAAAGCTCTGGCCGGTCGACAGGAAACAGCAGGAAGGACAGCCGGTCGCCCGGCAGATGGCAGAAGCCGTCCTCGGGAAACCAGATGGTGTCCGGCAGACCGATCAGGACGGTTTCTTCCGGCGCGACGAGGGGGGCGGCGCGGAAGATCGCATCGCAAAGACCGACCGGAGAAGGCTGGGCCACGAAGATGGCGGCCGCGCTGTCATAGCCGGCGGCATAGTATTCGAGGATATCGGACTTACCCGATCCGATGATGAAGCAGATCCTGTCGACGCCGTTGCGCACCATTCGGCGCACCAGATATTCGCTGACTGCGCACGGACGCTCGGTTTGCCCATCCATCCGGCTGCCAACCGGGAGAAGTTCCTTGGAAAAACCCAGTGGTTGAATGCGGCTGCCGCGCCCCGCCGCAGGCACGATACCCAACATCAGACGGTTTCCTTTATCGGTTCGCTTGCTGGCGCCGTGGCGGCTTCGACCAGGATCCGGTCCAGTTCCGCGGCGCGGCGTGCGGATGTGTGTTCGTCGAGGACGCGTTCGCGGGCTCGGCGGCGCAGCGCCTCGAGCTCGCCGTCCGACAAATCGAGCGCGGCGACCACATCGTCGGTGGAATGTGCAAGCAGGATTTCGCTGCCGGGCTCGAAAAAGTCGTCCAGACCCGGCCAGTCGTCGGAAACGACGACGGCGCCGCAGGCAGCCGCTTCGAACAGCCGGCCCGAGGGGCACCAGCCCTTGCGGGCCATAGCCTCGCGGGTGACATTCAGGGTGAGGCGTGACGAGCAGAAGAAAGCCGGATGGTCGGCAGGCGGCAGATGCCTGACGAAGAAGATGTTGTCGCTCCACGGAAACTCCTGCGGATATTGCGCGCCGCCGATGACGAAGCGGCGATCCGGCAGGCGGACAGCGGGCGCGACGAGCAGCTTCTCGACGCCGGCCTGGCGATCCGCGGCATAAGTGCCGAGGTAGGACAGATCGCCGGCAAACTCGGCCCTGGGCTTTGCCGGCCGATGACGCTCCGGATCGACGTGGCCGTAGAGCGGCACGACCCGGCGCGCCCCGAGCATGGACTTGAGCGCACCAAGTGCCTCGCCGCCGGTATAGCTCAGCACCAGGTCGAAATCGTGAAGGCCTTCCGGACCGAAATAGGGCGGCTGGTCGCCCTGCTCGATGCGCGCGAGCGTCACCGCGGTGTCAAGATCGTAGAAAACCTTGAGCCCACGGCAACTCTCCTGCGCGAGCCGTGAGGCTTCAACTGCATCCGGGCAGTAGGAGGTGACGATGACCGCGTCAGCCTGCCGGACCGCGATTGCCGCCGCCTGGGCAATATCATCCCATCCCGGATAGAGCACCACGTGGCCGCCATCGAGATGGGTGAGATCCCTTGCGCCGGCATAGTAGGGCGTGTCCCGCTCAAAGAAGCTGATCGACCAGCCGAGCGGCGCCAGCGCGCGTATCAGCCCGCGCCAAAGCGTGGCATGTCCGTTTCCCCAGGAAGAGGTGACGGTGAGGCCGAAGATCACCATGCGCATCGGGCAGCTCCAGTCAGGCGATTTCGTTCAGGCGAATGAGCTTAGAGCCCCAGTCGCCATGGACGACGGTGGTGATCGAGGCAGGTTCGATGTCGAAGCGAAAACAGTCGCCGAGCTGAAGGCCAAGGACCTTGCACACCGCAGCCTTGATGACGTCCGCGTGACTGATCAGCGCAACGCATCGGTTTGGGGCCTGTTCGCGCAGCACGTCCATGAGGCCGACGATCCGCTGCTGGGTGTCCTGCATGGTCTCGCCGCTCGGCGTTCGGGCGCTCTGTCGCTGGTCGTTCCACATCCGCCAGGCGGCGTCATCGGCCAGCTCTTCGAATGTCTTGCCGGACCATGCGCCGAAATCGATCTCGTCCAATTCCTGGCAGATTCCGATCTGCTCGATATTGCAGGCGACGGCGATCGGTTTCGCGGTTTCCAGGGTGCGCTTGCGCGGACTGCTGAAAATGGCCGCGAGCGGTTCCCTCGCCAGACGGCGGGCCAGCTGCAGCGTCTGTGCCTGGCCGGTTTGGCCGAGATTGATATCCTCCAGGCGGCCTGCCAAATAGCGGTCGACATTGTCGTACGCAGCATGCCGCACGAGGAAAATGGTCGTGGTCATTCCGCGGCGTCGAGCATCGGCTCGCCCCTACCGGCTATGAAAGCGAGCGTGCGCGAGCGGGCTTCAGCATCGGTGAACTGCTCCGGCGGAGACTTCATGAAATAACTGCAAGGCCCGGTGAGCGCCCCGGCGATACCGCGATCAAGCGCGAGCTTGGCGCAGCGCACTGCGTCGATGACCACGCCGGCGGAGTTGGGCGAATCCCAGACTTCCAGCTTGAGCTCGGCATTCAGCGGCACGCCGCCGAAGGTCGTGCCTTCGACCCGGATATAGGCCCATTTGCGGTCGGTGAGCCAAGGCACATGATCGCTGGGTCCGACATGGATGTTGCCGGGATCGAGCGGAACATCGATCTGGCTGGTGACCGATTGCGTCTTGGAGATCTTCTTCGATTCCAGCCGCTCGCGCTCCAGCATGTTGAGGAAGTCCGTGTTGCCGCCGAAGTTGAGCTGGTAGGTGCGGTCGATGCGCACCCCGCGCTCCCGAAACAGATTGGCGAGCAGCCGGTGAACGATGGTAGCGCCGACCTGGCTCTTGATGTCGTCGCCGATCAGGGGCAGGCCACGCTCTTCGAAGCGCCGGCGCCATTCCGGCCGCGAAGCAATGAAGACCGGTATGCAGTTGATGAAAGCGCATCCGGCCGCCAACGCGCATTCAGCATAGAAGCGGGTTGCCGCTTCCGAGCCGACCGGCAGGTAGGACACCAGCACCTCGGCCCCGCTTTCCCGAAGGCCTGCGGTCACGTCGGCGACCGGTTCATTCGCTTCCTCGATTTCATCGCGCAGATATTTGCCGATGCCGTCGAGCGTAGGTCCGCGTTGCACGCGCACGCCGATCGGTGCGACATCGGCAAAACGGAAGGTGTTGTTCGGGGCGCTGTAGATTGCTTCGGCCACATCGCGCCCGACCTTGC
Organism: Mesorhizobium sp. WSM3860; assembly: GCF_002294995.1. Lineage (GTDB taxonomy): Bacteria > Pseudomonadota > Alphaproteobacteria > Rhizobiales > Rhizobiaceae > Mesorhizobium. The sequence goes on from NZ_NSGF01000011.1 coordinate 14,542, forward strand.
TCTTGGCGACGTCGAAGGCGCAGACGACCTCGATGTCTTCGACGTGGTAGCCGCCAAGATCGGCATGCATCAGCCCGGGTATCGGCTCGTTGCTTTTTGCCTGACGGTAATAGGTGAGGCCTTGCACTAGGGAGGATGCGCAATTGCCGACACCGACGATGCCGATGCGAACCTTTTTCGATGTCACGAAACCGCCGCCTCTGTTGTTGGGGGTAAGTTCCTCGCGCCGAACTGTGACCGGTCAGGAATGTTCCTTGAGAGGTGGAAAAATCGCCGATGCGGTCGACGTTCAATACTCCTGTTGCCGCGTTGTCTCCGAGCGGCCAGCGCAGGACGCGATGTTCGGAGTGCGGGTAATAGAACGTCGTCCGCTCCTGCCCGAGCGCCTCAAATCCGGCCCATGAGCGCCATGATCACCAGGATGACAAGTATGACGCCGAGCAGGCCCGAAGGCCCATAGCCCCAGCCCGACGAATACGGCCAGGCGGGGATCGCGCCGATCAGCAACAAGATCAGGATAATAATGAGGATTGTGCCGAGACTCATATCGGGTCCCCTTCATTGACGAGGTGGATGTTCAGACCTCAGACTAAGGGGCTCATATGCGTGTTTGTTCGTCATTCGTCTGAGGCCTAGGGGTTAGTCCAGCCTGCGCAGCATGTCAGCTTCCCGCTCGAGGATGGTTGCGACTTCTTCGCGTTGAAGATGCGTCATCATCAGGCTGACGCAACATTCGAGATAGGTGATGGAGGCTCGTCGCAGGAAGGCGGCGGTTTCCGCGGCCGCCATCTGCTCGATGTCCTGGGCTGATCGCTTCGACTGCACGACTGCGTTCTCCGTGCCGGTTATCGGGCCCAACCAGAATCTCGGTCGGATGTTCCGCCTCGGCGAAAAGATCGCGGGACGCATCGGGATCCTGCGGGCCGCCGGTTTCAAATCCGTCTGCTCCCGACCCGTTGGTCGGGGCAGCGGGGGGCACTGTCGCGCTGCCGTCGAGCTCGGCGAAGTGAACGACTGTTTGCAGCAAGCCCTGCCGGAGAGGCACCTTGGGCGACCAGCCGAGAAGCTCCTTCGCGCGAGCTATGTCGGGGCGTCGCCGGCGGGGATCGTCTTCCGGCAAAGGCAGGAATTTCACCGGCGACCTAGTGCCGGTCAGTTCCCTCACCAGGCCGGCCAATTCGAGGACGGTGAATTCCCCGGGGTTGCCAAGATTGATCGGCTGGCGCGGATTGGACTCGATGTCCATGAGCCGCAGCAGGCCTTCGACCAGGTCGGTGACGTAGCAGAAGGATCGCGTCTGCCGGCCATCGCCGAATATCGTCATCGGCCGCTTTTCGAGCGCCTGCATGACCAGATTCGAGACGATGCGACCGTCGGCGGGGTCCATCCTTGGGCCATAAGTGTTGAAGATACGGGCGACACGCACGTCGGCCCTATCGGCACGGAGGTAGTCGAAGCAGAGCGTCTCCGCAGTGCGCTTGCCTTCGTCGTAGCAGGCGCGCGGGCCGGTGCAGTTCACATGGCCGAGATAATCCTCGCGCTGCGGATGCTGCTCGGGATCACCATACACTTCGCTGGTCGATGCCTGCAGGAACCGTGCGCCGTCGCGAACGGCAAGCTCGAGCAGATTGAGCGACCCGACCACGCAGGTGCGCGTGGTGTGAACGGGATCGGCCTGGTAGCGGGGCGGCGACGCCGCGCATGCCAGGTTGAAAACACGGTCGACGGGCTCACCCAGTTCCAGCGGGCTGCAGATATCCTGCTCGATCAGCCGGAAGCGCGATTGGCCGATAAGCGGCGTAATGTTCTCCATTCGGCCGGTGAGAAAGTTGTCGATGCAGATCACGCGATAGCCGATGCCAAACAGGGCCTCGCATAGGTGCGAACCGAGGAAACCGGCACCGCCGGCGACAAGCGCCGTCCGTGTCTGTTGGGCCTTTCTTGAACGCCGCATCTGTGTGTTCTCCTGTCTGCCTGTCATGCTGCACTTTCGACATCGAGATCGAGCACCGGACGTGTCTGTCTTGCCCGCGCCAGCGTCGACGTGAACTCTCGTGCCCGAGCAACTCCGGTGTGTCTTTCCAGGACCAGCGAATGGGCCTGCCTGGCCATACCGAGCCTGGCGCGATCCGGATGTCCCAGAAGAATTCCCGTCACATCATCTGCGCTGCCGGCCGTCTGTATCGCCGTAGCCGGAAAGAAACTGTCGAGGCCAGGCCAGCGATCGCTGATGATCGGCGTCCCGCACGCCGCAGCTTCGAAAAGCCGGACGCTGGGCGACCATCCGGCTTCGACCATCGAAGTGCGTGTCACGTTCAGCGTGTAGCGCTGCCGGCCATAGAACCCGGCATGCTCGGCCGGCGGCAGGTGCTCGATCCGCTCGACATTGTCGGGCCAGTCGATATCGTGCGGGTATTGCGAGCCCGCGACCACGAAGCGTCGATCCGGCAGTCGACGCGCAGGCTCGAGCAGAAGCGTTTCCAGGCTCTGCTGCCGATCCGGACTGTAGGTGCCGAGATAGCCTAGATCCCATTTGATCACGTTTCGGTTTCGATGGTGCCGCTCGGGGTCGACGGAGCAATAGAGCGGTTCGGCCCGACGCGCGCCGAATTCGAGCTCCAGGCGTTGGAGGGTCGGTCCGCCCGTGAAGGAGAAATAGAGGTTGAAGTAGGGGATCTGCCGGCGGGCGAGATAGTCGCAGTCATCTTTGGCAACCCTGGCCAGCGTCACCGGCGTGTCGATGTCATAAAAGCAGAATAGCCCGGTGCACAGGGACGCGAGGTCGTCGATGACCGCCCTGCCTTCAGGCACGAACGAGCCGATGACCACGACATCCGCCTGCTGAAGGTCTCGTTCATGGTTGCGACGGAGCTCGTGGACGGTGTCGTAATAGCGCAAGTCGCAAAAATCGGGGTCGCGCAGGTCGCGGTGGTGCGCATACCAGGGCACGTCGCGTTCGAGGAAGGTGACGCGATGGCCGAGCTCGTCAAGGCCTCGCAGCAGCCCCCGAAAAGTCGTCGCATGGCCATTGCCCCAGGAAGAGGACAAAGAAAGACCCAGGAACACGATGTCGAGTGCCTTCGTCATTCTGCGGCCTCCACGGTCTGGCGCTCGAAATTCGCCTTGAAGATTGCGTCAACCCGTTCAGCCCTCAGTGTGTATGTGTGCTCGGCCAGAACACGCCGAAGCGCTGCCGCCCCGATCGCCTTTGCGCGCCCTGGTGTGAGCATGCACATGATCTCGACAACATCGGCGCCGTCCCGTGCGACCAGGATTTCCTCGCCGGGCGTAAGGAAAAGCTCGACACCGGCCCAGGCGTCGGTGATGAGGCATGCACCGGCGCCGGCTGCCTCGAAGACCCGCGTTGCCGGCGAAAAGCCGTTGCTGGCCATGCTGTCGCGGCTGATGTTCAGCACCGCCTTCGGCGTGACATTGAAGGCGTTGTGGTCTCGAGTGCCGACATGGCCGAGCCAGGAGACATTGGCCGGCATCGGCTTGTCGCCCCAGCCCGAGCCGCCGAGCAGGAACTTCTTGTCCTCCAGCGCACCCGCGGGCTCGAGGAAGAAGCCCTCCACGCGCGCCTCGCGATCCGGCAGGCGATTGCCGAGAAAGGCGAGATCGCAGGCGAAGCGGGGATCTCGGGCGACGGGGAAATGCGTCTCAGGATCGAGCGCGTTGTAGATCGGCACACATTCGGCGGCGCCAAGCGCCCTATAGTCCCATACGACGGGATCTCCGCCGCCATAGGTCAGCACGAGGGCGATCCTTTTGAGCTCCTCGTGGAGAGGATGGCCGGCATCGTTCCGCAATTGGCTGAGCGTCGCCGGGGCGTCGACGTCCCAGAATACCGTCAGCGCGTCATTGCGGGCGTGGTCGAGCACGGCGCGCAACAGCGCTTCGTCTTCAAAGCCGACACCGCTTGCCTTGACGACGATGTCGGCCTGCGCGGCGCAGGAAGCGACCTGCATCAGCGCATCCGGCGTCGCCTCGTAAACGACGACGTTGCACCAGTCAGGAGCCTCGATGTCGCGGTGCTTCTGGCGGTCAAAGGCGTCCGGCTCGTAGAAGACGATGTCGTAACCGCGCCGGGAAAGTGCCTTCAACAGGCCGCGATAATAGGTGGCGGCGCCGTTCCAATAGGACGACAGCAGGCTGGATCCGTAAAAGGCGATCTTCATGCGGCGGCCTCCCTTGCTGGCAACCCGTCGACCGCATGGCGATTGCCGCATGCGGCGAGTATGTCGAACAATTCGTCGGCGCGGCGCCGGCATGTGTGCCGCGCCAGAATGGTTTCCAGCCCGGCTGCCGCCAGAGCCTTCGCAAGCCCGGCGTCGTGCAACACGTCGCGCAGGTGCTGGCGCATCTCTGCCCCGTCGCGGGCAAAGAGAAAGTCCTTGCCGGGGCGGAACAGCTCTTCGACGTCCGACCATGGCGCCGAGACGAGGGGAATGCCGCAGGCCAATGCCTCGAACATGCGGATCGTAGGAATGCCTGGCAGATGTTCCCGGTAGGGCCGGCGCGGGATGTGCACCGTGACACGATGCTGCGAGAACGCTTTCGGGACGTCGGCATTGGCGATCCAACCCTCGTGGCGCAAGCCGGCGTCGGCGAGCGCGACCCGTGCCTGCGCTGGGTAGCGCACCCCATGAACGGTTCCCGACAAGCCAAGCTCGCGTGCCGGCTCGACGAGGAACTCCTGGATTTCGGCGCTGCGTTCGTCGTCGCCCCAGTTGCCGACCCAGACCAGATCCGATACGGCGTCGACATCGGGAGAGGGTTTGAACAACCGTTCGTCCGCTGCTTCATGCCAGGTGAAAGCCCGTCTGCCCCAGCCGGCGCGAAGGTAGCTCTCGCGCAACGCTTCGCCGAAGACCAGGACGCCGTCGTAGTGCTCAAGGTTCAGTGCCGAGATCGATTGCGTCGCCGACACAGCGCGGTGATGCGTGTCGTGGAACAGCAGCGTGAAATTGCCACCGTTGAGCTTGGCCCGCCCGATCCGTGCAACAAGGTCTGGATCGGTCCATTCATGGACGATCACCACATCCGCATTCGCAATCCAGGCCTCGTGATCAAAGGACGCATCGTAGGTCACCGGCATCAGCTCGGGAAAATCCTTCCGGAAGCGCTCGACGGCGAAGGAGCCCTGCTCGGCCAGCAGGTTCGAACGGCTCCAACCGTCCGCGGGCTCGAGCGCGAGGGCGTGGTGTCCGTTGGCAATAAGCTCGCGCATGATGCCGCGCTGGAAATGCGCATTGCCATGGTTCCAATCGGAAACGACGGAATGCGTGTAGAAGACGAAATGCATGATCAGCGCCCCGCGACGGCCATCGCCGCCTGATCGTAGATTTTGCGCATCGCCTCCGCCTGCGCCCGCAGCGAAAATCTGTGTGCACGCCGAGCGGCGCGCCGGCCGAGCTGGCGCCGCAAGTTTTCGTCGCGGGAGAGGTGGGCGATGCATCCGGCAAGCGCATGCGGATCGCGAGTATCGAAGAACATAGCCGCGCCGTCCCAGAGCTCGCGATAGGTCGCAATGTCGGCGAGGACCAACGGCGCGCCAGAGAGCGCGGCTTCCAGAGCGGCAAGTCCGAAGGGCTCGTAGATCGATGGTGAAACGAAAATGCCGGCCTGCACCATCCGCTGACGCACGTGGGCATGGCCGATCGAGCCGAGCGCGACGCAATGATCGAGACGCGTCGTCTGCCCGTCCGGCCCGTCGAGCGGACCGGCGGCATGGACCGGCCATTCGGTGATCGCAGCCGCGGCATCCAGCACCGCCGCATTCTTTCCTTCATCCCACCAGCGGGCGGCGGCCAAGACGAAAAGCTCGCGCCGCGAGGCGACCGGGCCGGGAAGAGCACTGTTGTGGACGACACTCAGCCGCGCGACCGGCCCATAGCAGGCCTCAAGCATGTCGGCGTGGCTTCGGCTGGGTGCCACCACAATATCGGCGCGATCGAAACCGGCCCTGTTGCGGTCTTTCTGCCAAGCCCAGCCGCCGGTCGGGACCTGACCGCGCACGGCATGCAGCCACGTCACGACGCAGGAATGCGAGACCGCGAGGATGGGGCAGGGCAGATCGACCTCGGCCGCCTGGGCCGGAGCGTTAAGATGAACCAGATCCGCGGCGTAGGCCGTTGCAAGCTCCCGAAGCTCGCCGGGCAGGCCGTCGAGATCGCTCTCGTTGCGCGTCATCCAGTCCGGAGGGGTCTCGAGCCATGCGAGCGTCGCGAAGGATTGCGCCTCTTCTGCTTGCTCCCGAGAAGGCCGAGGCCCTAGCCCGGCCAGGACGACGCTGTCCCCTCGGGCGGTGAGCTCGCGCGCCAGGTCGAGCGAATAGCGCCAGACGCCGCCGACGGAGTCGGTGGTCATCAGGATGCGCCGCGGGCGATGGATCAATGATTGCAGCATGAGGACTCCAACTCGGCCAGCGCGCGCGGGCGCTGGTCCTGGATGTCGCTGAACGTCCGAAACGAAGCCAGATAGTGGTCATGCGCGCGCTCCCAGGCGAGATCGTCGGGCTCGCCCCACAGCTCGCGGTAGCTTGGCGAGCTCGGATAGGGATAGAGCGGCACCGGCTCGTTGGCCCAGACGCCGTTGTCGATGAGGTGCTTGCGCCAATACTCCACCAGCGCCGGATCGTCCTCGACCACGCCGATCAGGTTGGCCTGGACGAAAGGAACATGGCGGCGGGCATCGACCAGCAGCGCGGCCAGTTCCTCCGTGCCCAGCCGACAGCGCTTGGCCAGCATCGCGCGGCCTTCGACGGTCAGGCTTTCCAGGCCAGCTTCGATCGAGACGCAGCCGGCCTCGCCCAACAATTCCAGCAGCTCCGGTTTCCAGAGGTCGATGCGTGTCTGAACGCCGAATTGGATATCGCGGTCGACAAGGGCCTCGAGCAGCGCCTTCTGGGGCAGGAAAATCTCGTCGATGAAGTAGATGTAGCCGACGCCCTGGCCCATCAGACCGTCGATCTCGGCGACGACCGCGTCGTGGTTCCTGCGGCGGTAGGCGTCGCGAAAATCGATCTTGGCACAGAAGCTGCAATTATAGGGGCAGCCCCGCGAAGCCTCCACCTCTGCACCGGCGCCCTTCTGGTCCGCGTCGAACCGATGATGGTGGTGCGAATGGGCGGCAATCCAGTCGGACGGCCAATGAAGTGCCGGGTGGTCGACGAAGCGGCTGACGCTCACGCCACCGTTGCAGGCCAGCACGCCGCTCTCGAGCCGTGCCGTGTGAGGGACGGCGCTCCAGTCGCTGCGCCCCGCAAGCTCCGCCACCACCTCCTCGCATTCGCCGCGCACGACGATGTCGACGCCAAGCTTGCGCAAGGTGGGGGCGGGCGTCGCCGAGCCATGCGGTCCGACGGCGGCGGTGCGCCCGCCGCGCCCGTCGAGATGCTTCAGGAATTCTGCCGGCACGCGCAGCTCCGGCGGTGCGCAGCGCCAGAACAGATAGGTCGGTGCGGTGGTCACGACGGTCATGTCCGGCCCGAACGCCGCCACGCGCTCGGCAAGTTCCGCGTTGTCGAGATCCTGCAACTGCCCGTCCAGCATCAGCACGGTGTGGCCGTCGGCCTCCAGCAGGGCTTTGCAGTAGCCAAGCTCCAGGGGCAGATGCGGCTGGCGGCAGCCGAAATAGATGCTGTGCTCATATGTCCAACGCGGATTGACCAGTGCGACTTTCATGCGACGTACCTCGCCACTTCAGCGTGGGGCTGGAGACGGTGCCGCAACAGCCAGCCGGCAAGGTCGCTGATGCCTTCGCGCCATGGGACATGCGCCCGCCAGCCAAGCGCGGCCTCTATCTTGCGGGTATCGGCGACGAAGAAGGGCTGGTCGCCGGTGCGTTCGACATCCTGCCGGAGCACGATGTCGCGGCCCGTCATGGCGGCGATCTCCGACAGGAGCGAGCGCAGGCTGACGGCATTCCGCGGCCCGCCGCCAAGATTGAACGCCTGTCCCTTGAGGTCTTCGATCCTGGCCAGCACGCCGCGATAGGCGGCAACCGCGTCGGACACATGCAGGATGTCGCGCACCTGCTTGCCGTCACCATAGATGGTGATGGGCCGGCCGCTGAGCGCGCTGAGGAGGAAATGCGCGACCCAGCCCTGGTCCTCGGTGCCGAACTGGCGCGGTCCATAAATGCAGCTCATGCGCAGCACCGCCGTTGGCAGGCCATAGGACTTGGCATAATCAAGGACATACTGGTCCGCAGCGCCCTTGGAACAGCCATAGGGCGTGCAGAAATGGAGCCCGATCGTCTCGTCCACGCCATTGGCGCGGACGGCTTCGTCGCAAGGCTCGTAACGGTCGTCCGTTTCCCGCATCGCGAGCTGGGGCAAGCTGCCGTAGACCTTGTTGGTGCTGGCGAAGATTACCGGGGCGCTCACCTGCCGGGCCGCCTCAAGCACGTTGAAGGTGCCTTTGAGATTGATGTCGAGGTCCTCCGCGGGTTCGATCAGGCTCGTGGTCACGGCGGTCTGGGCAGCCAGATGGAAGATCGCTCTTGCTGGCGTCAGTGCCGAGGCCAGCCTGGCTTGGTCGCGCACGTCCACGGTTTCAACTCTGAGATGGCTGCCGTGCTTTTGCGCCAGCCATTCGAGATTCTGCTCGACGCCGGCTCGGCTGAGATTGTCGATGACCAGTACCGGTTCGCCATCCGACAATAGGCTGTCGGCGAGGTTTGAGCCTATGAAGCCGCTGCCGCCGATGACGGCCACCGGCGCTTTGCCAAGGCCGCGATGCCGCTCACTCATGACACCAGCCCCCGCTCTTCAAGCTCGCGCTTCATGTCGGCGCCGCGGTCGATGACGACGGTGTTGCGAACCCAGGCCGCGAATTCACCGAGGGAGTTTTCAAGCCGATGGCTCGGCTCGAAGCCAAGCAGCTCGCGCGCCTTGGCAATGTCGGCAAAGCAGTTTCGGATATCGCCGGAGCGCGCCTTGCCGAGGATTTCGGGCGGCCGCTTCGGAACGCCCATCGCTTCTGCAAGCAATCGAGCCACCTCGCTGATAGTGTAGGATCGTCCGCTGCCGATATTGATCGCGTGGCCGGCAGCCTGGCGTTGCTCCAGCGCCAGCCGGAAAGCCCGGGCGACGTCGCGCACATGGACGAAGTCGCGCTTTTGCTCGCCGTCCTCGAAGATCATCGGCCGCTTGCCGTTGGCGAGCCGCGAGGCGAAGTTGGCAAGCACGCCGGTGTAGGGATTTGCGAGCGCCTGACCGGCGCCGAAGACGTTGAACAGGCGCAACGCCACCGCATCCAAATCATATGCCTGACCGAAGATCAGCACCGCGCGCTCCTGTGCATATTTGGTCAGCGCGTAGATCGAGGCGAGGTCAGGACGTTTCTCCTCGTCAGTCGGAATCGGCGACAGCGTTTCGCCGGCAGCCGACAGCGGGTCCCATTGGCCGTTCCTGATGTCGCTTGGCTTGCGACGGGCATCGTCGATACGCCGCCCGTCCGCTGTCTTGTAGAGGCCTTCGCCGTAGATGCTCATCGACGATGCGACGACAATCCGTTCGACTGGTTTCTTGATCAACGCCTCGAGCAGGGTCGCGGTGCCGAGATCGTTGGTGCCGACATAGCGGGCGATCTCGTACATGGATTGGCCGACGCCGACCTCGGCAGCGAGATGGATGACGGTGTCGACATCCGCTACTGCATGGTTGACCGCGTCTCGATCACGCACATCTCCCCGGATCAGCTCGGCGCCAGCTGGAATGCTGACGGTTTCATTGCCGTGCACTTGGTCCAGGAGTGCGTCCAGAACACGGACTTCGTAGCCATGCTCGATGAGTTCCTGGGCGACATGCCGGCCAATGAAACCGCAGCCTCCCGTAACCAGGACACGTTTCACGAGAACTCCTTGCCGATTTAGCGTTGGGGCCGAATTAGCGTTGGGCTCCCGAACTGCGGGACAAAAGGTTTGTTCCCTGCTTCATCAAAGTTCCCTCTGTGGCGCACCTGTCGGCGGGTCGCCCGCATGCCTGGGAACATTGCCCTTTGCGCGCCGTTAGGGCCGCTCACCGACGTGCGGCAAGAAAGGCAAAGCCATGTCTGAAGCGAAGACGACCACCAATCACGACGAAATCCGCAAATGGGTTGAGGAAAGGGACGGCCATCCCGCCCTGGTTCGCACCAAAGGCAAGGGCGGCATCCTGCGCATCGACTTCGGCGAGCCGGAGGAAGCGCTCGAACCGATCGAGTGGGATGAGTTCTTCCGGATCTTCGACGAGAATGATCTCGCCTTCCTGCATCAGGATAAGGCCGGGAGCGGAGGAAAGAGCCGCTTCAACAAATTCGTCGAGCGGAGCGGGAATGGTTGACGCAGGCGGCGGCAGGTAACCAGCAGCGAACGCACGCAGAAGCGGCCCGACCGGTGGCGTCGCCCCGGGTGCGCTCAATCCAATGGCTTGTCGGTCGGGCGAGGGGGGGGGGGCCAGCCTCGCGCTTGCGCCCGGCATTGCGATTGGCAACCTTACTGTCGAGCGGTGATCTCGACTGTTCCTCGGCGGCGCCGGCGGTTTTGGGAGTTGCCGGTTTCGCGCCGGAGTCGCTATCCATCGCATCGCGGTTAGGATGCGGGAGGCCTCCAGCGTTCGGTGACCTGGTGGCCGGCTGGGATGTGTTTTTCAGTTGAGCCATTTCGTACCTCCTTACCTGATCGCAACGACGCGGCGCCCGGGCTAGTTCCAGGCAAGACGCGGTCACCCGTGAGGACGCATCACGACCTTGATGCAGCCGTCCTGCTTGTCGCGGAACTTCCGGTAGAGATCGGGTCCGGCCTCGAGCCCGGCGCGGTGGGTGATCACGAAAGTCGGGTCGATGTCGCCGCTTTGGACCTTGTGCAGGAGTGGCTCGAGATAGCGCTGCGTGTGGGTTTGTCCCATGCGGAACGTCAACCCCTTGTTCATCGCCGCGCCGAACGGGATGTGGTCGATAAGGCCGATATAGACGCCGGGCACCGAGATGGTGCCTCCCTTGCGGCAGCAATAGATCGCCTCGCGCAGAACATGTGGCCGGTCGGCGCCCAGATAGACACTCGCCTTGACCTTATCGAGCATGGAATCCGCGGTGGCGGTGGCATCGGCTTCGGTGCCGACACAGTCGATGCAACTGTCCGGGCCGCGACCGTTGGTCATGGCCATCAGGGCATCGTAAATATTCAAGTTGCTGAAATCGAGGGTCTCGGCCTTGCCGTAGTCGTGCGCCATGTCAAGCCGCTCCGGGACCTTGTCGATGGCGATCACGCGACCGGCGCCAAGCATCCAGGCGCTCTGGATGGCGAACTGGCCGACCGGCCCGCAGCCCCAGATCGCGACGGTGTCGCCTTCCTGGATGCCGGCGTTCTCCGCCGCCATATAGCCGGTCGGGAAGATGTCGGAGAGGAACAGGACCTGTTCGTCGTCCATGCCGTCCGGCACCTTGATGGGGCCGACATCGGCAAAGGGCACGCGCAAATACTCGGCTTGCCCGCCCCAATAGCCACCGACCAGATGCGAATAGCCGAACAAGCCGGCGGGCGACTGGCCCATGACCTTGGCGGCCTGGTCGGCATTGGGGTTCGACCGGTCGCAGAGTGAAAACAGGCCGTTCTGGCAAAACCAGCATTCGCCGCATGAGATATTGAAGGGAACGACGACGCGATCGCCCTTCTTGAACTTGCCGTGTTCGCGGCCGACCTCCACCACTTCGCCCATGGTCTCATGGCCCAGCACGTCGCCCGATTTCATCGTCGGCATATAGCCGTCCATCAGATGCAGGTCCGAACCGCAAATGGCGCAGCAGGTAACCTTGATGATGATGTCGCGGTCGTCCTCGATCGCGGGATCGGCGACCGCATCGCACCGGATATCGCCCTTGCCGTGCCATGTCAGCGCTTTCATCGTGCCGTTCCTGTCGGTTGGAGGATAGAGATGCATCGAACTTGCGCCCGGCTGGAATGTTCCCCGGGCGTCGCCTCGCATTCACCTATTGTCCGCGGAGCCTGGTTCAGCGGCCTTGCGGTGCTGCTCGGCCAGCGTGCCGGCCGGCGTGACATGGGCCGCGGCAGCCTGCATCTTGTTCTTCAAACCGCTGACCACCTGCTCTTTTCCGGCCATCATGGCGTCATAGCCGTCCTTGGCCACATCGGCCGGCGTGGCGGGACGGAACCAATTCGAAACACGGCTGTTCCGCCGTCAATGTGGAGCGACAGCCATGGGCATCCTTTCCGATCTCGATAAGAAACTTACCGACAACCTTTATGAGCATGGCAGTCAGCTGACCGATCCCAGCGCTGATCTGCCCCGCCGGGTCAACGAAACGGTCGATCTCCTCATGCCGTTCATCCAGCCGGACGCGCGTGAGGCGGTGAGGCTGCAAATCCTCGGCATCATTCACGAGCACATAGTTGATGATGCCGAGATTGGACGGGGAGATCCAGCGGCCGAGGAATGAGAGAAACCCGTCGGTCGCGGCATCGATTTCCGGGCGCTGCCTAGGCTCGAGCGCCGAACGGAGCCAGGCGCTAGCTGATATCTATGATTTTTCGCTTCTTCGGCGTCCGGCCAGGCCTGGACGCGGGAGGAGGCGACTTTGCCGCCGGTGCCGCGGCCAAGCGCTGTTCGCGTAGTCGCGCCGTCTTTGCCTGGCGCGCCAGTCGTTCCGTCTCAAGCAGTTCGCGCGCCGCGATCGACGTGCGCTCACGCCTGTCCTTGTCGATCTTCCGCGTCGCCACGGTCGTTCCAGATCATTTCGCCGTTGGAGCCGTATCCAACTTGCCCGAAGGCCCATTGTTCCGAATGATCCTGCGACGGACGGATGTAGCGAACGAAATATCTGCCAACTCGAACATGTCGGGCCAAGCCCTTGTCTGAAGCTCCCGTTGCTTGTCCCGCGGAACTTCAGCGCGCCGCTTCTCGGTTCGGCCAGCTGACGCCGGCGCGATGCGCCGGCCCTGCGACGTCGGAACCGAAGCGGTGCGTTCGCCGTTCCGGCTGCATTCCTGTCGCCAAGGAGATCGCCATGGCGCCGCGTCCCGCCTGGAGCGGTTATCTCAAACTGTCGCTGGTCACCTGTGCCGTCGAATTGACGAACGTCGTGACCCATGCCGAGAAGGTTTCGTTCCACGTGCTCAATCGCAAGACCGGCAACAGGGTCCGGCGCGTCTATGTCGATGCCGAGAGCGGCAAGCCGCTGGATCAAGAAGACGAGGTCAGGGGCTACGAAGTCGGCAAGGACGAATTCATCTTCATCGAAGAGGAAGACATCGAGGCGGTGCAGATCGAGTCCTCGCACACGCTCAATCTCGACGGCTTCGTCGACAAATCGTCGATCGAGCAGATCTATCTCGACGCACCCTACTATGTGACGCCCGCCGACAAGGTCTCGGAAGAGGCTTTTGCGGTGATCCGCGACGCGCTGGCCGAAAAGAAGATGGCCGGCCTCGCCCGCATCGTGCTCTATCAGAGGGAACGCCCGGTAGTGGTCGAGCCGCGCGGCAAGGGCATGATGCTGACCACGTTGCGTTACGGCGACACCGTGCGCGAGCCCGCCGGCGTCTTCGCCGAGATCAAGGCGGGAAAGCCTGACAGCGAGATGATCGGGCTGGCCGAGCACATCATCGATAAGCAGAAGGGCAAGTTCGATCCCACCGAGTTCCGGGATCGATATCAGGAGGCACTGCTGGAACTGGTTCGCGCCAAAAAGGCCGGCAGGAAGACGCCGAAGGCCAAGGCGGAACCCAAGCCATCCAATGTGGTCAATTTGTTCGATGCGCTGAAAAAGAGCCTCGGCGCCGAGACCGGGGAGAAACCCAAATCCCCGAAGTCCAGGGGAGCGCCGAAACGAAAAAAGACGCAGAATTCTGCACGGGGGCGCAAGTCGGCATAGCGGTTGTCTCTGCGGTGGGCGACATCACGTGCGGCGTTGCAGACCGAGGCAAAATAAAACTGGAGGCTTGGAGCCTTCGCCGGCATGGCCGAGGAGGAATTTGGGTGACGAACAGCGCGGGCTAAAACAACGTCCGCCGTGGCAGAAGAGCACGAGCTCGAGCATTTCGCGCGCCGGGGGGCACCGGGCACGATCCAAAAACCTATCCTTTGTGTTCCTCGGTTTCACGCAACAGCCGCACGATCGCATCCACTGGAGACGGATCGGCCGCCGGCTGGATTTTCCGTCGCCAAAGGTGGCGAAGAAGCTTTTTCAACATGGGCATGGAAGATACTCCCTAGCTACCAGACCTTGCATCGGGCGTTCTCGGTTGGAGCGCCATTTCCCTTTGGCGAACAGCCGGCATCCGCATCAACCGAGCTGGGCGGCAAGCAGGAAAGCGGCGCCCGCCAGAACCACGAGCGCCCCAATCACCAGCACCGGCCCGTTCCTGCTCGGCTGAAGGCCGGGCGCGTTCTCGGGGCGCTGCATGGCGCTGGCGAAGCTCGCCTGATTGGTGAATTTCGGTTCATCTGGTGCGACGCGATGGGTGGAACTCGCCGAGCCCCCCGCCTCAGCATCCGTTTCCTGCGGGGCAGCGGAGGGATCGAAGCCGGGCGTCTTGTCGCGGGTAATGCCCATCTGCATTTCGCCTCGATCCTCGGCAGGTGTTCGCTTGCTCGGTGAGGTCATCGGACAGCTCCTTTCGCTACCAAACATCTGTCCGGCCTCGGTGTTCCAAGGGCATCTTTTGAAGGCGAACTAGACACGCTTCTATGCAGGAACTCGTTTCCGGGCAGGGTGCCACTATCGCCGGCGACGAACTCTGAGCGCAGCCGGAACCTTTCCGGTTGGGCAGCTTTTACCCTCGTTATCTAAGATGACGAGGCACCGATGCAGGTTCTCGAAACCCAAATACTTTCCAAGTCGGAAGGCGTGGTGACAGTCGAATTTCTCGGTGAGGGCGGCGAAAAGATTTCAGTCACAATGGCTGCATCCGACCCACGGCCGAAGTGCGGCGACACCGCTCTTATCGATCGCGCCAAAGAGATGATGGTGCAGTGCGCGGTTTTCGAGACTGCGGAAGACCGGTCCGGGCAGGAGAGCGACCGCGACCTCAGCGAGCCTGCCAAGCCGGACAGCCCCTTCACATTCGAATATCGCGACAATGACGGCCTGCGGCAGCTCAAGGGCGTGGAATTACCGAACCTGGAGGCCGTGCATGACGAGGCGCTGCGTTCGGCGATTGATCTGCTTGACGACACGGCCGCGGAAGGTGGGCAGCAGGGCTGGGCCGTCCGGGTTCGCGACGGCGACGGAAAGATCGTACTGTCAATCGACTTCGACGACGCGAAACGGAAAAAGGCGGAAGCGGAATGAGGACCGCGGGCTGCGCGGCCAAAGAAAGGACACACCATGCTCCCGTTCCTGTCACTGGATATGCTGGCGGCTCGGAGGGCGGACGGACTTCACCCTGAGCTTGCCAGCCTGCTCAGATCACGCATCGCTTTGGCCATGCCGGGGGTGGTCGCGCTTGGTCAAGCCAAGGACGGCCAGGTCCAAGCCGGCCCCAATCCGGTCGGCAATGCCGACGAAGCGGCGCAAAAGGCAGTACTTCGCTTTCCTGCCCGGCAAAGCCGAAACGGCCAACAGCTGAAGAGATAGATAAACGCCAAGCGGTTGCTCGCGCGGCGCCTTCCAAACGCCGTGCAGTCCTGTACTTGCGGAACCACTCGATTTTCCGCATCCAAATGCACGAATTCCAACTTCCTCCGGAACTTTGGCGACGACTGTCAGTTCGATGATTTGCAGGCGCCGCTGTTTGGCGTCTGCCGGAGATCGGTGGGAAACACTGATCGGCCCGCGCCTCCCGACGCAGGCCTGCCGACCCCGTCAGGACAAGCCGGTCAGACAAGGATGGACGGGAGCCTATCATGAAACACCAAACGCTCGACCAATTGCACGCAGTCGCTGATATCAATCCGCTGGTGCCGCTCACGACAAGGACTGAAAAAATTGCGAGGTGGGCAGAACTGCTCGAGCGGAATCCGTTGCGCTGTCTCGCCGCCCTCACCGGCACCGAGTATCTCTATCCGGGCATGCGGGAAGAGGCGCGGGCGGCTGGATCCCCGCTGACGGTTGCGTTCGAAGACCCGCTGCTCAGAGCCTCGGGCCTGCAGTCCGATACCTATGGGGAAGCCAAACGCTTCTTTGAACTGTCCGATTGGCAGTTGCATGAAGTCGTCTGTAGCTGCCATGCCGGCGCAACCATGCAGGCCAGTTGGGCTGCTGGACGCGTCCGGAGGATCATCACCGGCAATCGCATTTTTGGCTGGCTAAGAAGCCGCTTCATACACTGACTGCATCTCGACCTGTTCGCTATCGCGGCTGTTGCGACAGCCGCGGGCGGTGCTCGGACGTGATCCACAACTTGATTCGCGGAGGGTGGGTCCATGAAGGACCCACGAGCGCAAATAGTTCGGCGCCGGAGCGCTGCTCGGAGCAAACTCCGGCCGGCTTGTCCCTCCAATGGGCCGGCGAAACAAGGCTGGCGAGACCGCAATGCGGCGAAGATGGCGATGCGGTGAGAAGGGCAGGTCTCCGAGCAACAGGCCCTGCCTCAGCCGTTCTGGTCGATCGCGTGGGGCGCTGGCTGCTGGCTCCCGCCGCTCGGGCGCTCGGGCTCTCGGCCGATCCAGGCCCACACGGTTATCAGTAAAATCACCACGATTGCGATCGCTGCAACGATCCGGGGCATCAGAAATCCTTCCGCTGCGTGGCTGCTAGCCGCCCGGCTTATTCGTGTTTGGATCCGAGGCCGCGCCGACTATCGGATCGGGCGCAACCGGACCGCGCTCGGCCTCCGAACCTTCGGATTCGATCTCCTGGACCGCCTGATCCCAATGTTCCTGTTGCCGCCCTTCCGGCCGACCCGCCCGCTCCCAGATTTCGTGGGCGCGGCGTCTGATGCGTTCTTCCCTGTCCATGACTGCTGCCTCCTCGTGCGGACCGCCGTCTGTTGGCCTAATTGGGCGACGGCGTGTTTGTTCCATCGGACTTGAGAAGCCGATTGCCTGCATCCCTTATTAGCCGGGTCGGGGAACGCTCCTCTGACGATCTTGTTATCCTTCAGATCAACTCCGGAGAAAGACATGGGCAAGGAAGAGAACCGCCGCGAGACGGGCGCCAGGAAGTACCCGGCCAATACCGATCCAGATCCGTCAGACCGGTTTTCGCAGGCGGCGGCCAGCAACGAAAAGCCTCACGATCGATTTGGGCTCACTCGCAGACAGGGCGAGGTGGAAGACAAGACACGTCAGTCGGAAGGGCAAAACCCTCGGGGACGGGCGACGCCTAGTCCTGCGACGGAAAAGACTTCCGGAGCCGGCCCATCGGTCGCCGAGCATTCCAAGGATGCAAAAGCGCCCAAAGGCGGCCGCCAGCCTGGTGCTTACGTGAAAAAATAGCGAAGCTCGCTCGCCGCATCATTTGTTCGTCCGGGTTTTTTGCCGCGGATTGATCCCTCCGGTCTCGGTGGTGTCATTCTCGACATCACCTTCGACCGTGTTCTCGCCTCGCTCCAGTTCATCGCCTTCCTTGAAGGTGCCCTTGGACGTTCCGACGCCAGGGTCGCTGCCGATATCGGCGTCGCTAGGCTTTTTCGATTTTGGATGTCGGTTTCCGATCATGGCCATTCCTCGCTGCCTACATGCCTGACGAACCGGGAGATGCGCCGAAGGTTCCGCATCAACGCCATGTCGAATGCATCCGTCCTACACGCCGAAGGGGTAGGTCTCAGGAACACCGGACGCGGCATGCTCCGGCCCGAGCGGCGTCACGGCGGTGGTTTCATCGAACCAGACGAGGGCGTCGAATTGCCGCGCAAGCGAGGCGTCGGCATAATGGCTGTGCAGTTCCGTTTCCGGCCGATAGATCACTCCGATGAACCGTTCCAGCCGACGTTCGGTCAGCCGATCATGAAGGACTGGATCGGCTCCAAGGTCGAGCAGGAAACGAGCGGCGCCGGCGTCGTGGCAAAGCCGCTCATAGCTGTCCTCGCGGGAAGGCCGCACGGACATGACTTCCATTTCGCCGTCCCAATCCTTGGCGGCAGCGACCGTGCCGGCATGCGTGCCGAAGCCGATGAGGGCCACGTCGTCGCCGAACCGCTGGCGGCAGAGCTGACCGATGTTCACTTCGTCCCTGACGATTCCCATCTCCGTGAAGCGGGCATCGCCGATATGGGAGTTGTGCGCCCAGACCACGGCCTTGGCATCGGGGGAACGCGCTTCGAGAACATGTTGCAGTGTCTCGAACATGTGCGTGTCGCGCAGGTTCCAGGATTGCGCGCCGCCATAGTACATCACGCGGTAGTAGTGCTCGGCGGACGCGATGAGCCGGGCGTTCTGCGCGGCCTCTAACAATTCGTCGCCATCCTGGCCGGCGTGATCGAGTTGACGCGACAGCATGTCCCGGCATTGCCGCAGGACCGCCTCCTCGCATTCCCGGTAGCCTCGGGTGAGCGCCGCCCGGCCATAGGTGGAGGGTTCGTGCTGCCACGGCGTCAGGCAGCCGTAGCGTTCGCGGGCAATGCTTGCCGCCTCCGGATCGACGCGGTCGAGATATTCCAGGACCGCCGCGATCGAGCCTCTCATATTGTAGATATCGAGGCCGTAGAAGCCTGCCTGGCTTGCCGGTGTTTCGATCTGCTCGTTGTGCGCACGCAGCCATTCCACGAATGCCGCGAATTCGGCGTTGCGCCACATCCAGGTGGGAAACCGCTGGAAAGGCATATCGGCGCGCGGCGAAGGTGGGCGACGGCGCACATAGCGGTCGATCGCCGCGGCGTCGGGCCAGTCGGCTTCAGCGGCGATGATGGTGAAGCCATGTTTCTCGATCAGTCTTCTGGTGATCCAAGCCCGCGCCCGATAGAATTCGGATGTGCCGTGGCTTGCTTCGCCGAGCAGCACGATGCGCCGATCCGCAAAGCGATCGAAGGCCTCCACAAAGGCGGGAGCATCGAATTCCGGAAGCGGTTCGGCCGCCGCGGCAATCATCTGGGGAAGACTGCGCGCCGGCGACAGCGGGGTGACACGGTTGGTTCGGATGCGGTTGTTCTCCTGCCAGCCTTCTTCGCCGATCAAAGGGACAAATCGCACTGCACCGAAATCTTCCTCGCTGTAGGTGGACGCGCCGGTGCGGGTGACTTTGAGGAGGCGCTGCTCGTCAGGGTCATCTCCGACCGGAATGACGAGTTTGCCGCCGACATCCAATTGCTGCTGCAGGGCGAGTGGCGCGCCGGGCCCGCTCGCAGCGACGACGATGGCATCGAACGGTGCCGCTTCGGGCCAGCCCTTGGTGCCGTCGCCGGTGCGCACCTCGATGTTGCGATAGCCAAGCGTCTCGAAGCGCCGTCTCGCGGTTTCCGCCAGGCCGCCGTGCCGTTCGATCGTGTAGACATGATCGACGATGCGGCTCATCACGGCGGCGGCGTAGCCAGATCCCGTGCCGACCTCGAGGACCTGATCGCCGGGGCCGATCTCAGCCATTTCCAGCATGAGCGCGACGATATAGGGCTGCGATATCGTTTGGCCCTCGGCAATCGGCAGCGGTCCGTCCTCATAGGCAAATTCTTCGAAGCCAGGGTCCACGAAAGTCTCGCGTGGGACCTCCCGCATCGCTTCTAGGATCTCACGATCATGAATGCCGCGGCGGCGGAGATGAACATCGACCATTCGGCGACGTTCACGGGACAGGTCGAGCATGTGCATCCTCAACGGAAGTTGCAATCGCAAGCGGCTGCGGCAACGTCATCCCTCGGCCTCCATCATCGTCTTGGCCGGCTCGCGCGCGACGTTCTCCTCGATCCGCTCGCGCCCCGGGGTCTCCGGCAGCGCCTTGCGGAAATTCTTGGCATAATCGGGCGGCATCTTCGGCGGCATCATCGGCTCGTAGGCATCGA
The DNA here is from genome assembly GCF_002294995.1 of Mesorhizobium sp. WSM3860. Taxonomy (GTDB): domain Bacteria; phylum Pseudomonadota; class Alphaproteobacteria; order Rhizobiales; family Rhizobiaceae; genus Mesorhizobium. Next base: position 34,417 of record NZ_NSGF01000011.1, read on the forward strand.
CCAGTGCCTGGATGACGACCGGCCCATCGGCGGCGAAGGCTTCGTCAAGGACGCGCTCGACCTCGTCGGCCCGCTCGATGCTGAAGCCTTTGCCGCCCATTGCCTCGGCCGCCTTGGCAAAATCGATCGGCTGCAATTCGCAACCGAATTGCGGATTGCCGAGAAACATCATCTGCTCCCAGGCAATTTGGTTCAGCATGTTGTTCTTGATGACCAGGAGCTTCAGCGGAATGCCATAGCGCACGGCCGTCGAGAACTCGCCGAGCTGCATGGCAAACCCGCCGTCACCGACAATCGCCGCGATCGGCCGGCCCGGAAACGCAATGCCGGCGGCAATTGCGTAGCTCAGCCCGCAGGCCATGGAAGCCAGCGCGCCCGACACGCCGAAGGCCTGGCCGTCGCGAAGGTCGACATGGCGCGCGGCGAGTTCGGTGTTCTGCCCTGAATCCGTGGCCAATATCGTATTGTCGGCCAGCCGTTCGCCGAATGCGCGGGCAATCAGTTGCGGCTTGAGCGGATAGCCTTCGCCGGCCTCCGACTGGCGCATCATCTCTCGCCATTCCTGCATCGAGGCCTGCGCCGCCGCGAGGAATGTACCGTCGGACTTGCGGTTGAGCCGCCGGTTGAGCGCCCGGAGCGTTTCCGCCGCCTCGCCGACCAAGCCTGCCTCGACGGGGAAGCGCAAACCGATGCGCTGCGCGTCGCAATCTATCTGGACGCCGCGCGCCTGCCCCGGCTTCGGATAATATTCGATGTAGGGAAAGGTCGAGCCGACGATGAGGACGGCGTCGCAGGTTTCCATGGCTTCCTGCGACGGCAAGGTTCCCAAGATTCCGATGCCGCCGGTGGTGTAGGGGTGCCCGTCCGGGAGCACGGCCTTGCCGAGCAGCGCCTTGACGATCGGAGCCTGCAGCAGCTCCGCGGTTTGCCCGAGCTCGGCCGCGGCACCGATCGCGCCGCGCCCCGCCAGGATCGTCACGCGCCTGGCGTCGTTCAGGATGGCTGCCGCCTTATCCAATTGATCGTCCTCGGCAACGCAATGAGGAAGGAACATGTGCTGCGGCGTATGCGCCGAACGGTTGCGCTTGGAACGCCCGGCCGCATCGGAAGGCTGCTCCTGGACGTCGCTGGCGATCGAAAGATGGGCGACGCCCTTGCGGGCGAGCGCGGTGCGGCAGGCAAGGCTTGCCACGTTCTCCATGTGCGCCGCATCCGAGACCTGAACGTTATAGACCGCGACATCGTTGAAGACACGGGTCAGGTCCACGTCCTGTTGGGTGAAGGTCTCGATGAGATCGTGAAACTGCATCCCGGTAATCGCGAGCACCGGAGCCTGATCGAGCTTGGCGTCGTAGAGTCCGGTCAGAAGGTGGGTGCCGCCCGGTCCGGATGTGGCAAGGCACACGCCAAGCTTTCCGGTCCACTTGGCATAAGCGCAAGCCATGAATGCGGCGGATTCTTCATGACGCACCTGGACAAAGGAGACTTTGTCCCGGTTTTTGCGCAGAGCCTCCATAATGCCGTTGATGCCGTCGCCAGGCAGCCCGAACACGACCTCGACATCCCAGGCAACCAGAGTGTCGACAAGAATTTCCGCTGCATTTGGCATGGCAAGGCTCCGCTGAATGCCTTCCGAACCAGCAGGGCGGCAGTTGGTTCCCTTGGCCACGCGACCAAGGACCGCCTCGCCAGGAGCGAATTCGCGGGAACGAGCGAGCCGGACGCGGATTGAATCCTCATTCGCTGACGAGCAAAGCGGCAGGATTGGCGATTAGCCGGAAGGGTTCATCATGAGCGAGCCACTGAAAACCACAAATCACGAGGTGATCCGGGCGTGGATTGAAGCCCGCGAAGGCAGACCTGCAGTCGCGCGGACTTCGGGCAAGGGAGCGGTGCTGCGCGTCGACTTCGGCGAGCAGGAAGAGGATCTGCAGCCCGTCGAATGGGAGGAGTTCTTCGCCATATTGGATGGCAACGACCTTGCCTTCGTGCACCAGGACATAACGGCGGAAGGTTTGCCCAGTCGTTTCAACAAATTCGTCGAGCGTGGATGAGCGAAGCACCAGGCGATCAGGCGAAAGCAACTCGCTTGCTGGTTTCACCTGCCGTCTATTGATTGCCCGGCATTTTGTTGCTGCCTTGCGGATCCTTTTTTATGCCGGCGGCCGGAGACGTGTCCTGGGGTGCGTTTCCGCCCTGGTTCTGCTCAGGTGCCCGCTTCATCGGTGCCGTCGGCCAACCACTCTGGATGTAGGCGAAGGCCCAGTAACATGCCAACAGCACGACTACCGTCAGGATCAGCGGCAACAGCACTCGTCTCACGCTGACTCCTATTTGCTCTGCTGACGGTAATCGCCCGCCCGCGGATCGAAACCGGTCCAACCGCCAGCTTCGTAGTCGTTCCGCCGTTCGCCGATGTCCACCGACCTGGAGTCGTGAAGGATCGCTTGTGCCTGCGGAGCGAGGTCTTCTTCGACGCGAGCGGTAACCAGAGTGCCGCCCCGGCGAACGCCTTCGGCATAGACATGGGCGTCGTCCTCCGACACGCCGTCGCCGGTCAGACTGCCGATGATACCGCCGGCCGCTCCACCCACGACTGCGCCGGCGGCGGCGCCCGCGGCGGTCGCTGCAAGCCAGCCAGCCGCCACGACCGGACCCACGCCAGGTATTGCTATGGCGCCGAGACCCGTCGCCAGGCCGCCCGCGCCACCCACGACCGCCCCAATCCCGGCGCCGCTGGCTGCATCCTCGGCCGCGGAAGAATGGCGGCCGTCGGCATTGTTGGCGATGATGCTGAGATCGGTTGCCGGCACGCCCATGGACTCCAACTCGCCCACGGCATCAGCGGCATCGTCATAGTCGTCGAACAGCGCGGTGATGGTTTGCATTTTGATGACTCCTATCGATTACTGTTGGCGGCAAAGACGTTGCCCTGACAGTCGAGCGCGACGGAGACGCTCTTTCCGTCTTTCTTCTCCTCGCCGCGCAGCCTTGCCAACAAAGGTTTGCGCGTTATCGGCTGCGACCTTCGGAAAAACGAGCGAGGTCGCAGCAACGGCTAATGGCGCGAGAACTGTCCGCGGCGCGAGAAGTGTGCGCATGTTCATGGCCTCAAGCTCCTTGCTCGATGGACCGGAGCCGAACAAGCGACTCAGCGCTTTGTTCCAGTCGGAGTCGTTCGATTCTCAGATGGCGCCCGATTGAACGCTACAAGTTGGTCTTCGTGCCGTTCAGCGGCGGCCATCCGAACGGAATGGCGCAAGACGTCGTCACCGGATTCCTCAACGACAAGGGCGAGGCAAGAGGCCGTCCTGCGGCGCGGCCGTCGACAGATCCGGCTCGCTGCTGATTGCCGCCGATGTTGGCAACACGGTGTGGCGGGTGACGGCCGCGGCTCAGAGCGCGTAGGCGGCCGACCACGGGGCGCCTTACCCTCCCTGGGACAGGAACATTTGCAGCCCTTGTCGGTTAGCTCAAGACCAGCGATATGGTTGCTGGAGACACCACCTTCGACAGGAAGGGAAACGCCATGTTCGGCTCCGATTTATGGCTGTTCGTTGTTGCCGGCGGTCCGCTGATCCTTCTCATTGCGATCATCTACGTCCTTTTCACCCGCCGTCACAGAGGCCCAGTCGAACGGCGCGAGAGCGACCGGGCGACCGAGCGCTTGTACCGCGAGCAAAAGGACTAGCGCACCAGCCAAGCTGTCGCGCCCAAGTCATTGTTTTCACGCGATTTCGGAAATGCTCCGCGCGCGACGCGGCTTGCCTGATCTCCGCGCCGAACGGCGTTGCCGAGCCCATCTCGCAAAACTCTGACAGCGGAACAAGCGGGCCCCGCGGCTGTTATCGAAAGGTCCGAAATCGGAGCAGCAGTTGATGACCAACGACGAGTTGCCGGGTCTGCCAGCATCGCTCCCCGTGATCGACGCGAAAGCCGAGCCAACGCTGAAAAGCGCCGCGGCGGAAGCGTTTTATACCCATGCGATCCGCGAGCTCGCCGCTACCGACATTCCTTTCCTCGTCGCCGGGACCTACGCGGTGAGTGCCTATACCGGCGTTGTTCGGCAAACCAAGGATCTGGATATCTTCTGCAAGGCCGGAGACTGCGCGCGCATACTCGAGCATTTCAAGGACATCGGCTATGCGGTCGAGATCCGGGACGACCGCTGGCTCGGAAAGGTCTTCGAGGGCAAGCATTTCTTCGATGTTATCTTCGCCTCGGCCAACGGCACGATGCAGGTCAAGGATCAGTGGCTGGAGCATGCCCGCCAAGTCGAGCTGCTGGGCAGCCGGGTTCGGATCATCGGCCCAACGGAACTCATCTGGTCGAAATGCTTCATCCAGGACAGAGGACGCCACGACGGCGCGGACATCGCCCACACCATCCTCAAGGCGCACGATCAGATCGATTGGCAAAGGCTGCTCGCCTATCTCGATGTCCATTGGGAAGTGCTGCTGATGCAGGTTCTCAACTTCCGGTGGATCTATCCCAGCGAGCGGGACCGCATTCCGGACTGGCTGCTCGACGAGCTTCTGGGCCGGCTTGCGCGGCAAAGGCAGTTGCCGTCACCCAAAATGAAGATCTGCCGCGGCCGCCTGCTGTCGCAGGTCGACTATGAGATCGACGTCAAGGAATGGGGGTTCGCCGGCGTCGGCGGCGTTGGAGAGATGCGCGATGCCTGACCCAACCGAATCAGCGAAAACGAACGGCAACGGTGTCATCAAGGTGGCCGCCATCGGCGACCTGCATGTCCAGGAGGATGCCCAGACCTCCTACCGCGACCTGTTCGGCGAGATATCGCGCGAGGCCGACGTGCTGGTCCTTACAGGCGACCTCACCAATCTCGGAAAACCGCGTGAGGCGGAACTTCTGGCCGAGGATCTGCGCGCATGCTCGATTCCGGTGGTCGCGGTTCTCGGCAACCATGACTACGAATCCGGTTGCGTCGAGCAGATCGCTGCAACGCTCCGCCAGGCGGGGGTCCATCTCCTCGATGGCCAGGCGGTAGAACTGAAGGATGTCGGCTTCGTCGGCGTGAAGGGTTTTGTCGGTGGCTTCGGTCGAAGGATGCTTGGCTCCTTCGGCGAGCCGGCGATCAAGGCGATGGTGGCGGAGAGCGTCAACGAGGCCATGAGGCTCGAGAATGCCATGCGGCAGGTGCGCGCCAAGCGCACGCTCGTGGTGCTCCACTATGCGCCGGTTCCCGAGACGGTGGCGGGAGAGCCCCCGGAAATCTTTCCGTTCCTCGGCTCTTCGCGGCTGGCCGAAACCATCGACCGCTTCAAGGTAAGCGCCGTGGTGCATGGCCATGCCCATCGCGGCTCGTATGAAGGCCGGACCCCTGGTGGGGCCAGCGTCTACAACGTCGCCATGCATATTGCGAAGCCAACCGGCCGTCCTTATGCGCTACTCGAAATCTGAGGCGCAGCGTTGCCTGCCGGTGTGCCGCTTCGGAACCATGCCGGCAGCGATGAGTTGTGCCGGAGACCAACGGAACTAACTTCGATGCCTGATCCCAGACAGCCGGATCCCGATCGCGACACGCCGATGCCGGCGCCCAGCTGGAAGCCGGAGCCGGTCAGGGAGCAGGAGGACGACGAGCTGCCGGACGAGGCGCCGCGCCCAAATGCTGATGAAACCGACGATCCGCCGGCGCAGGCCGAGCGCGTCCCGACGGAGTGAGCTCGATGGCTGCGCCTCGCGCGATCTGGAAAGGCTTCATGAAGGTCGGATCGGTTTCGTGCGGCGTCAAGATCGTCGGCGCCACCAGCGAAGCCTCGAAGATCCATTTCAGGATTTTGAACCGGAAGGACGGCCTGCCGGTGAAAAGCGCCTATGTGGATGAGGAGACCGGTGAACCGGTGGACGCCGAGGACCAGATCAAAGGGTTTGAGACCGACAAGGAGGATTTCATCCAGATCGAGCCCGACGAGATCAAGGCGCTGAAACTGACCTCCGAGCACACGCTGGAAATCGGCGGGTTCGTGCCGATCGCCGACATCGACTCGCGCTATCTCGAAAAGCCCTACTACCTCATCCCGGCGGAGGATGCTTCTGCCGAGGCGTTCAACGTCCTTCGGGAGGCCATGAAGAACAAACGGGTGGCGGCGCGATCCTGTGTCGTCCTCTACCAGCGCGGCCGCGAGATTCTCATCCAGCCCTTCGGCAAGGGAATGCTTCTCACCGAGTTGCGGGACCGCAACGAGATGGTTTCGGAGGCTACGGTGTTCGAAGGGCTGAAGAAGCAGGACTACGAGGCGGACCTGCTCGAGATCGCCGGCCTGCTCATCGACAAGAAGGCGACGAAGTTCGATCCTTCGAAATTCGAGGATACATACGAGAACGCGCTGATCGCCATGATCGAGGCCAAGCGCAAAGGCAAGAAGCTGCCCAAGGCGGCGCCGAAGCCGCGTGAGAACGTCATCAGTCTGGCCGACGTTCTGCGAAAGAGCCTTGCCAAGGAGGGCATCGCCGCGAAAGGCGCGAAGCAAAGCAAACGCAAGTCAGCTTGACGCCAAGAAGGGCCGCTCAGACCTCGTCGAACCGGCTTCCTTCCTTGGAGGGATCGCGTGAGAGGACACGCTCTTCCTCATCGTCCGGGAGTGCCTCGTCACTTTCCTGATAGGGATTGTCGTCGTCTTCTTCGGGGAGAGTTCCTTCCGCTTCTTCATCGTCCTGCGGGTCGCCGTTGACGGCGACGCTGTCAGGCAGGATCCGACCGCCCTCAAGCGCATCCCAGTCCTGCTGCTCGATTGCCGGAGCCTCGGTCTCGTCCTGATTTGCGGTGCGTTGCTTGTTACGCGGGTCCATCTCGTTCTCCAATGCTGCAAGCCGTTGCGGCTCGCGGTTCGCTCAGTGGGAAAACCGCTCAGGCCAACGGTGGTTCCGGCTGTTGCAGCAAGTGACGGCCGTTTCCGCGTCGCCTGTCATTGGTGCGCGATCTAGGCGATCTGTTCGAACGTGCAGTGGCGCGGCGCCTTGTCGGGCCGCCAGCGCACCAGCTTCGTTCCGTGCCGGAAGCGGTCGCCGGTGACATGGTCGAAGCGGACCTCCACGACCAGTTCCGGCCGCACCGGCTCCCATTCTCCGCTGCGCTCGGTGCTCCAGCGGCTCGGGCCACCGGGCGCCTTGCCGGTGAAGCCGAGCCCGCCGCGCAACGCTTCAAGCCTCCTGGTCAGCGCCGGCCGCTCGTCATTGGCGATGGTCGAGGTGAAGCCGACATGGTCGAGCTGGCCACGGCCGTTGTAGAGGCCCAGCAGCAGCGAGCCGATCTGGCGCTCGCCGTTCAGGTAGCGGAAGCCACCGACCACGCAGTCGGCTGTGCGCAGCCGCTTGACCTTGATCATCGTTCGCTCGCCCGGCCGATAAGGTTCGGCCAGCGCCTTGGCGACGACGCCATCGGTGGCACCCTGGCCGGCGCCCCGCAACCATCGCCTGGCGGTCGCGACGCTCGTTGTCGCCGGCGAGAGCTTCAGCGCGGCGTTCTCCGCCTTGGCAGCGAAGTCCTCAATTGCCCGGCGCCGATCGGGCAAGGGCAAATCGAGCAACATCTCGCCTCCCGGGGCGGCCAATGCATCGAACAGGATCAACCGCGCCGGCGTTTCCGCGCTCAGCTTGCGGATACGGCTCTCGGCTGGATGAAGGCGCATCTGCAGCGCGTCGAAGGAGGCGCGCCCGGCGATCTCGATCACGATCTCGCCGTCCAAGACGAATTGCGTTGCGGCGAGGTCGCGCAGCATCGTCGTCAGTTCGGGGAAGTAGCGGCCGAGCGGCTTGCCGGATTTGGCGCGAAGCTCGACGGCTTCGTTGCCTTTGAAGGCCAGGCAGCGAAATCCGTCCCATTTGGGTTCGTACTGCCATGGGCCTTCGGGCAACGCATCCGCGGTCCGCGCTTCCATTGGCGGCGTATCCAAAGACAGCGGAAACTCGGGGCTCGATATCGCCGTTTGGGCCGAAATCCTGGACGTCTCCATCTCGGTAGAACGTTCGACCACACCTGTGGTTTCCGGTCGGCGGGAACGAGTCGCCCGACGAGGCGTTGCCTCACCAAATTCAGAAACCAAATGTCGAGCTTTGACCGCCTCGGGCACTTTTTGACCAGAGCGAACATGAAGTTCCGACAGGAAATCCGATGTCGGCTTCCGGCTTGAGTTATGGTCCTCTGGGCGAGCGCTGCGCGCATCTTTGCGTCGACATGCAGAGATTGTTCGCGGAACCTTCGGAATGGGCCACGCCGTGGATCACCCGCGTCCTGCCAAGGATCGTGAGCCTCGTCGAACGGAAAGCCGAGCAGACCGTCTTCACCCGCTTCGTGCCGGCTGAGAAGCCTGGCCTGGGTGCCGGCACCTGGAGGCGATATTATGAGCGCTGGGCGTCGATGACGATCGAGAATGTCGGGCCAGAGATGGTCGGGTTGCTGCCGCCGCTGTCATCATTCTGTCCGCCGGCGCAGGTCATCGACAAGCATGTTTATTCGCCCTGGCCGGAGGGCAGACTGCAGACGGCACTTGCCGCGCGCAGCGTCGACACGCTGGTGGTCACGGGAGGCGAAACCGATGTGTGCGTGCTTGCAACCGTCCTGGGGGCGATCGACATCGGATATCGCGTCGTGCTGGTCACCGATGCGCTTTGCAGTTCATCGGACGCGACGCACGATGCCCTGATGACCGTCTACCATCAGCGCTTCGCGCAACAGGTCGAGACCGTCGAGATGGAGACGGTCCTTTCGGCCTGGACTTAAACGTTGTGCGACCATCCGCACCGGCTACGGCCGAGAGCGACCGATATTGACGGAACCGCAAATGTGTTTCTCCGAAATTGTGCGGCAAGGAGCGTGTACGATGCCGAAATCAGCGAAACGGGAAAAGGCTCGCAAGCCAAATCCGTCTGACCCCAATCCAAAGCAAAAGCCGCCGAGGGACACGCGGGAAAACCCGACACGGAACCCGGATGGTCCTGGCGATTTGCCGGATACGGCCACGCGAGAAGAAGTCGAGACAGTGAGGCCCAATCTGAAGCGCTAGGACCGTCGGGCGAGCGTCCTTTCCGTGGCGCGACGCTGGAAATAGGCCGCGCGAAGATTGTTGTCGCTGCCACCTTGCCGGCCTGACAAGACTGCCGTTGCCGGCCAAAAAAGAACCCCGACTGCAGTGGTTGGGTGGGGGGCACGGCAGCCGAGGTCAATCTTTTCTCAGAACTCTGGCGCCATTTGCTCCAAACCGCAAATCTCCCATAAGGATCGAGACCCGCTTGCGCGCAGCTTTGGGGGGCAGAATTCCCGTTGCTCAACTTAAGGTTGTCATCCTTTCGGCCATATTAGCCACCTAAGATATAATTACCAAATTGTTAACCAGGATTAATGCGCCTTTTCCACAGCATCGTAGTATGCATTTGAGGCTGGATTACCTCAATGGAGCGGGGATCCCATACGTCCGTGGGTTGGGCCGGCGTATGCACTACTCCTTGAATCTATTCCTCACTTACAAGCTAGTCGCCCGACACACGGTAAACGAGCGTATCAGTTCATGCCGCTGACAAGCCCTGCAAGGGAGTCAGACAAAAAGGGGAGCGAGCAAAGTCGGCGGCGGAGAGGAGTAAGTAAGGCGATGGGACATCTTCAAATTTCCGAGTCTTGGAAGGACGCGACGGGGTCGTTGCAGAACGGGCATCTGACGGACGTGAACGGGCTCGGCACGTCCGATCTCGAAGAAGGACACCCGACCGAAGGTCTGGTCGTAATTGTGGACAAGCGAGCACTCGAGCGCGAATGTCTTGCTCGAGGCCTTATCGAACATAATCCGGCTTTGCGCGTCAGCGCCGTAGGATCTCTCGATGAGATTCAGCACGTGGCCGGCGGAGTGGAGGCTTCCGCGATCCTCGTTATTCTCGGCGCCAGAAAGGTGACCGACCAGAGCGTTCGGGCGGAACTTGTGCACCTCATCTCCGAGGTTGGCGCCGTACCCGTAATCGTCGTGGTGGATTCCGACGAGCCGGGGGAGATCCTTGCGGCTCTCGAATGCGGCGCCCGCGGCTACATTCCCACGAGCGTGAAGGTGAAGGTCGCTGCCGAGGCCATCGGTCTCGCCCGCGCCGGAGGAATCTTCGTGCCCGCCAGCTGCGTGCTGGCGCTTCGCGAGATCATCCATTCGACAGCAAACGGCGCCCGTCCGCTCGCCGGAATGTTCACCTCACGCGAGGCCGCGGTCGTGGAAGCGCTCAGGAAAGGCAAGGCTAACAAGATCATTGCCTATGAGCTCAACCTCTGCGAGAGCACGGTCAAGGTCCATATCCGCAACATCATGAAGAAATTGAAAGCTACGAACCGCACGGAGGTAGCCTACAAGCTTAGACAGATGATGCTTTGAAGACTGCCCAGGCCTAGCGCCTGGCAATAGAACGACCGTGCGCGCCGATGCCTCGACGCGGGGGCGGACCTGTTTCAGGTCCGCCCCCCCTTCGAGATTCAGAAACTGGACGGTGCCTGCGGGCCTTGAAACGGATGCGCTCAGCTCGATGCTCAGGCATGTTCCCGGTCGAGCATCTCGAATCCTGCCTTGACGAGAAATCCAACACTGTTGCGGCCCAACTCCGCACCGCGATATGCGGCTTCGGCAGCCTTCAGGCCACCCGTCAGTCTGCGGATCACCGGAGCCGCACCGAGTATCTCGAGCGGCAGGCCCAGCTCGCCGCGGTTGGGGCGCTTCGGCGGCCATACCCTGAGGCCGAAATAGCTGGCGGCCGAGCGGTCGATCCCGCCGCTGAACTGCACCAGCAGCGCCTGGCGCGTTCTCCTGGCGATACGGCCCAGGCTGTTGATATCCATTGGGGGTTTGGCGGAGGGCCGCATCGCGACGATGATCACCTCCCATGCATCATCGGTCAGCAAAATCGGATGCGAAAAAACACCAACTCTTGCCCCATGTTCGCCGAGCATACGCTCGAGGAATGGCGCGCAGGGCGTGTCGCAGACGACGGCGAATCTCGGGGCACGCTGATCGACGCCGGCATCGTCGAGCAAGACCCGGCATAGCCGCGCGAATTCCGGCATCAGGTCTATGGCCGGGTGGCTGAGATTTGGAGCAGCAACCTTGATGCCGGCCTCGTCACAGGCATCGAAGTCCAACACGCCTTGCCGAAGCTCCCATGGCTCGGCCATGAGCGAAACGACCGCATGAGACGGCAAGAGTTCGATCAGCGATCTCGAAATCGGTCCGACTTGGGGACAATTGGTGATGATGTCGACGTCCTGCCATTTGCGGCTTTCGATGCGGTTTGTCACTTCGACGCGTTCGGCGACCTTGGCGTATTGGGCAAATGACAACGTCGCGTCTGCGGCTGCCGCCAGGCTCGGATGTCTGGAGGATACGCGAGTGAGTGCAACGACACGATCGGCATTGGCGAGCGCGGCGGCCGTGGCGGCCACCGCCTGGTATCCCGTCGCCGCGCCAACCACCACAGTGAGGCCGGAAAGATCAAGATCGAGCAAAGCTAACTGCTTGCGGACCACGGCAAGTGTTTCCGCACGGTCGATCTCCAGAACAGGACGAGCGCCCGGTCTTGCGGGGAAGTCACCGGACGAAGGCTTCGGAATGGGCGTCACGTTGCGTGCTCCACTGTCAGGCAGCCAGGCATTCTTTCGACGCGGAAGATCTGTCTCGTCGAATCTCGTCGCATGCGACGCGCATGCTATTCAGGCATTGCCAGACGGCTGCCGGCTCGCCCATCCGGCAGAAGTGGCTCCAGACATTCTCTCGGCATCCTCGCCATCGGAGCTAGGGCCTGAATTCAGTCGGCGGTCTGGATCGCCCCTAGCCGAACCAGTTCCATTTCGTCGACCACGAATACCGTCGAACTTGCCCAAGCTGCTACTGCAGAAAAAGGGTGCCAGTGTTACGCCGTTTGATCAGAAGGCTTATCGACACCGCGCTGGCAGTACGCGTTCAGGCTAAGAGGCTAACCGGCGCCCGATAGGGCGCTACCTCCTTTGCGGTTCTTGCCGGGAATGACCCGCCGCGTGAAGTTGAGCGCTGGAACCAGCCGTTTTCCTTGGCGAAGCTCATGACAATCAGCGCATTCGACACGAACCCCCGCAGACCCGGAATAGGCGTCGGCCAAAACTATCGTCCGCTTGGGGGGCGGCGCAAGAGGATCATGGACGTGACCGTCGCATCGATCGCGCTTGTCCTTGCCGCTCCGATCATGCTTGTGGTTGCCCTCTTGATATTGGCGACCGACGGCGGACCGGCGATATTCTCTCACACCCGGATCGGCTTCAACGGCAGGCGTTTCGCCTGCTACAAATTCAGGACCATGGTCGCCAACTCTCAGCAGGTTCTGGCCGACTATCTTGCGAGCAATCCCGAAGCCGCCAAGGAGTGGGAGCAGAATTTGAAATTCAAGAACGATCCGCGCGTCACCTTCCTGGGGCACATTCTCAGAAAGTCGAGCCTGGACGAGTTGCCTCAGCTCATCAACGTGCTGCGCGGCGACATGAGTTGCGTCGGCCCTCGGCCGGTCGTCCCCGACGAACTGCAACGTTACGGCGCCTGTGCGGTCGATTATCTTCGCACCCGGCCCGGACTGACCGGCGCGTGGCAAGTGACCGGCAGAGACGCGATTGACTATCCCAGCCGTGTCTCCCTCGACAGCCGCTACGTGCGAAACTGGTCCATATGGGCCGATGTCGTCATTCTCGTTCGGACGGTCTTCGCCGTCATGAGATTCGATCACGCGTCCTGACTAGCCGGAAAAAGGTCCGGCGCCGGCGACCAAAATGTCCGCGGTCCGTCAATGCTCATCGGTCACGGCGCGACGCCACACGACGCCGAGGAAGACGCCGAGCAGGTAGGCGCCCTGCAGCGTGACAACGAAAAGCAGGATCGAAAGCAGGCGGTCCCAGGCAAACAGGCTGCCGATGCCGCCTGCAATGGCACTGAACACGACAATCACCGCGGTCATGACGATGAGCGCCGGCGCGCGAACACGAAATCCGAGCAAAATGCCAATCACGCCGACGGCGACAAGACCCCAAAGCACGGCGATCTCCTACGGTGTGAAAGACTCGGTGTGCCGCGCCCAAGTCTCCCACATATGCGAATCCGCACCAACACTGAATCCCGGCCGCGGCTGGACCGGCTCTCGACCAGGCAGACTGGATTCGCTGCACCACCAGCCCTTGCACAAAAGGCGTAGGACACCTTGTCCCAATGACGCGTTTTCGCTCATTTCCTTGTCATCCCGCTGCGCCTACGCTGCTGATGAAATAGGTACGCGGAGTATTCACCCGCGGTGCGGCAGCGTGCCTTGATTTGCTGTCCTGGAGTGAACGTTTTGTCTCTGTTTCTTGGCTTTGCCGTTCAGGACACAGGGGCACCGGACGCAGCCTGGCGAGGCAAGAGCGCGTCGGCCCGCGGTTGTTGCATAGCGTTTTCAGTGTGACGTCCATCGATGCTGCAGGCTTCCTTCCTTTTGCTTATCGTGTCGATATGGTTCCCCGGCGCCACGCGGATTGCCGGAACCGATGGTTCCATTTCCTTTTTGCTCGCTTTGTTCTGCGGCCTGGTAAGCATCGTTCCCTACGCCGAAGCGACAAGACGTCTTCATCGTACCGACACGGCCCTGGCGGCTGCCGTGCTGACGACATCTGCCCTCATCATGGTTCTATCGCTGCTGTCGGCGCTACACGCGGACAATCCGGTCAGGACCATGCGCGCTGTCTTCGCTCAGGTGTTTGGTTTCGCCACTATTCCGACCATTGCATTGATCGCCGCGAGGCCTAGGGGTTTTGAGGCAATCGACAGGATTGGGATGACCATGGCCATTATGGTTGCCGTCACATCCTGCCTTGTCGGAATCGGGCTCGGCGATGCTCGATTCGCCGATCGGGCGGAAGGCTATTTCAAGCACGCAAACCAGCTTGGAATTGCCTTGTCGGCCGGTCTGCCCCTTGTCGCCGCGAAGCTGGTCGCTTCTCGAAGGCACCGAATCCTCCTTTCGGTTTGCCTCCTCGCGGGGTTGCTGGGTTTGGTCAAATCGGGATCCAAGACGAATTTCGTTCTTGGCGTCGTCGGTCTGGGCACGTTCTTCGGGCTATACTGCATCTATTTGGTGATAAGGAAGCAGCGTCCGGTAACGGTGATCGCGGCGACCGTTACGGCTCCGATATTGTTCCAGGCTAGCTTCATGATATTGCAGTTCCTCAACCCGCGGGCCTACAAGCTGCTGCTGCTTCAGCTTTCCGGCGGTGAGGCACATTCGATCGTTTCGCGGCAACGGCTATGGTCGATATCAATCGATCTCGGCCTGTCTCATCCGTTCATGGGGGTGGGCGCAGGGCAATGGGTGGGCGACATCGCTCCGCATAGCCATAACCTGTTCATCGATTATTTTAGAACGCTGGGGGTGCCCGGCCTCGCCTTGGTGGCGATCATGGTTGTGCTGGTGGTGGGTTATCTGATCAGCGCCGTTCTTCGCACGTTAGTCGACAGGGGGAGGAGCGAACAAGCGACCGAAGTGAATGTCATGGTGCTCGGAACATCGGTCGCCGTATGGAACTACTTGGTCGCCAACCAGATGAGCGATTCCTTCGGGCCGTCAACCGCCGCTTTCTTCTGGCTGCCGCTCGCTCTGCTCATAGCCTACCGCGGCATGCAGCGATCGCTGCAGGCCGGTCTCGCCAAAACCCCGAGGTTGTATGTCGCGACCGGGTCTCCGCTGCTTGAGCATTGAATAGGTCCCCTCGGATACCGCCTTGATTTGCTTGGCGTTCCAAGAGTTCATCTTATCACCTGAAATCAAATGACTTCGCACACTGTTGGTGACCTGGCGGCAAGCCTCCCGCCAAGCGTCGAAGCACGCGCGCTGCGGACAGACATTCGATTTGTCGAGTTCTTTGGTCTGCCCGGGGTCGGAAAGACAACCACCTCCGGCCTGCTGGCAAACAGCCTGCGACGGTGTGGCCCGCTAGTAGGCGACGTGCGAGTGGCGTGGGAAGGAAGAACGTTCATCGAGAGGCAGATACACAGAATAGGCCTCGTCGCCCCTCGGCTTCTAGATCGTGAGTTTCGCTCGTTGCTTGCTCGAATTGCCCGCTTCGTCATCGAAAGCAGGCAAGTATCGCGACTTGATGCCGTCAGACTTGTCTGGAATCTTATCGGCCTGGTCGCATTTATCCAGCATGAGAGGTCAAGAAAAAATTCAATAATTATAATGGATCAGGGATTGCTGCAGGGATTCTGGTCCATATTGCTGAAGAGCAGATGCCGAAAAACATCCGAGAATTGGCTGGATATGCTTTCTGCCGTCGGACTGCATGACACGGTTTTTGTCCACCTGCGCAGCGAGACCGGCATCGCCAGAGACCGGCTCCTGACCAGGGGCGATCGCTCCTCGCGGCTGCAACGGACGTCCCCGGACGGCGATCCTGACCTCTGGTTGGCGGCGGATCGGGCTTGCCGCGAAATGGTGGCCGCTCTTGAGCGGGGAATGGGAACGGAAGATCGCATGGGCGTGCTGGCGGCTATCGACATCGAAAGGCTTGCTTCGCCCGAAGACGTGGCCTCGAGAGCTCTCGAGGCGGTCCGTTCGGCTTGTGTCGATCGGCATCGGCAATGCGCTTCGTCAGGTCAACGAGCATGAGGATGGACCGCCGTTCGTTCATGGGCCTTGCTGGGCTGTCTCCCGTGTTCGCGCTGTTGCCGGGCTCGTGTCGGGCGGAGGGCGGGCAGATGCCGGGAGGCAGGCAGCTCGTTCTGGCGGGTGAGCATGGCTACGAACAACAGATGTTTCGGGATCTCGAAGCCGGAGCGACAATCGACGCCCGGAATGCTTCCTTCACAGTCGCCAACAGCAGAAATCCTGAGCCCAGCGCGATGATGGGCTGCGACGAAGGAAACCTGCCGGTCAATCGCTACCCGGTGGTTATCCGCAACTGTCCGGGCGTTCATTTCATCGGAGGGCGCTTCGACGGCCAGGTGCCGCTGACCTCCGATTGGCGCGACACCTACTGCAACAGCGCTGCTCTGCTTGTCAGGGACGGAACCGCCAATGCGACAATAGAAGGTGTCCGCGCGCGGCGCTGCTGGGATGGTGTGCGTTTCGCCGCGCGGGCCGACGGCTTTCACCTGAAAGGCTGCTGGCTCAGCGAAATCAGGGATGATGCGGTGGAGAATGACTACCTGCTCAGCGGCATTGTCGAAGATTGCCTGTTCGACGGATGTTTTTCGGGGATCAGCGTGGATCCTGCCTCAAACGAGCGGGATGGGACACGAGAGACCGTGCGGATCGATCGAACCCTCATCCGCATGCACCCGTTTCTCTCCAAGGGCGAAATCACACATCAGGCGCCGATCAAGGCCGTCGATCAGTCACCCAGGCTGAGGATAACGGGATCGGTTTTCGCGTTGGCCTCGGTGAGCATGCGTGGATTCCCTCGCCTGGAAAGAACCTGGCGGCTGGCTATCGAAAGCCGTGACAACGTGTTGCTGTGGCTGCCCGACGAACCGATTCCTTCGGAATTGCCGCTGCCGCCATCCGGTTTCAAGGTGCTGACGGGGGCTGACGCGCGCGAATACTGGAACAAGGCTCATCTGCAATGGATCGCGGCGCATCAGCACGTGGCCCGGTTCTCCGACGAAGCGCTGTGACAAGTCGCACTCGGGGGCAAACATTCTGCTGGTTAGCTGCGTTGAGCGAACTGAACTCCTGCCGAAAGGCATTCGCGCTTCGCCCGTTGATGTACCTGTTTCGCAACAACAGGTTGGACAACCGTCGCATTCTGGCAGACGGGGAGGGGGCAACTCAATGAGTCGCGAGGCGGGTAACGGAACGGCGGCGCCACGCTCCGCCGCTCATCTCCCAGCGACGTTTGTGACCCAGGGACGGCTGGCACGCGTCCGGGGGCAGAATATCCTGTTCAGTCCTTCCCAGCGGGCCATCTTCGCCGTCAACGATACTGCTGCCGAGATCTGGCGCTCCCTGGAAGAGGGCACATCGCCGCGCGCCATCTCGGCCGAGATGGTGCGCGCCGGCGTCGATGGGATCGAGGCAAACAGGCACGTCGAGGCCGCGCTGAGGGATTGGCAGCGGCTGAGCTTGATACGGCCCGACGCGCCGCCGTCTGCGTCAGCTCAACAGGCTGTGAGCCAGGTGGTCGCCATCGCGGGCCTTTCCGTACGCATCGAGTACCCGGTAGCCTGCGCCTTTCCCGCGATCGCCGTGTTCCGGCATCTCGAGGTTCGACGAGAGACTGCCGACGTTCTGCTCCAACTGGTCGAGCATGAAGGACGGGTCCACCTGTTCCGGGATGATGACTGGATTTCCTCTTGCGCGCCCGACGAGATCCCCGTCATGCTGAAAGGGCAATTGCTGATCGAGCTCCTCGATCGCAGCGCCTATGAACTTGCTCTGCACGCGGCTGCGCTTCTCAGAAACGAGCGCATCGTGCTTCTTTGCGGCAACCCGGGCGCAGGCAAGACAACGTTGACCCTGGCGCTGGTCCATGCAGGGTTCGGTTTCGTATCTGACGATGTGACGCTGCTGGACCCCCGGGGACATGGCATTGGTCTGCCGTTTGCACCCGCCGTCAAGGCGGGAGCATGGCCGCTTTTGGCCGAACGCTACCCCGATCTCGACGCTGTTCCGGTCTGTCGCCGGCCGGACCGCAGGCGTGTTCGGTTTGCGGTGCCGAGCGAGGTCGTGCCGTCCTCTCCCATACCAATCGGCTATGTAATCCAGCTTCGTCGAGGTCGCGACGCGAAAGCTTGCCTCGAGCCGATCGACCCGGCCGGCTCATTGCGCGTGCTGCTCAACGGCGCGTTCGCGCCCGGCCGAGAGTTGAGTGGCAGTGCCTTCGACATTCTGACCCAAGTAATCGGATCGGCGGGCACCTATTGCCTGAGTTATTCGAAGCTCGACGATGCAGTAGAGCTGATCACGAAGGCATGCCGGTGAGACACAGAGGCAACGCGCTCGAGGCTTTGATCGCCGGACTTCGCGGCTGTCCGGCCGACCGGGCTGATTGGCACGCCGTAATCGCCCTGGCCAATCGCACATTGCTCACGCCGGACTTGTTCTCCTCCCTCACGCGCGGCGGCCAGATCCACCGGCTGCCGCAGGACGTTTACGAGTATCTCCGGTTCGTTCACGACTGCAATCGGGAGCGGAACCTGCGCTTGCGTGCCCAACTGCTCGAAGCCGTTGCGGCGCTCAATGGCCGCGGCATCGTTCCGCTCCTGCTCAAGGGCGCTGTTCCCTTGTTCCTTGCGCCGGCCGGCCGGGTTCCCAGCCGGATGACAAGCGACCTCGATCTGGCCGTCGAGCCGGCCGAAGAGGCAGCCGCCCAAATCTGCCTTGAAGAGCTCGGCTATCTCGAGGTGGCAGGTGAGCGAGGCATGGCGCGTCAGCAGGATGCCGGAATGCTGGAACTCCGGGCGCGCCGGGCGAACGACTTTGAACCCCCTATGCTCGTCCAGCACGACGATTTGCGGGTGAATATTCCTACTGTCCAGTCCCGGGCCCTGCACTGGATCGTGCACGACCTGTTTAAGGAGGGCGACTATTGGCGCGGAAGGATTGATCTCAGGCATCTTCACGACCTGGCACAATTGGCAGAGAGCGAGAACGTGGATTGGAGCGCGCTGCAGGCATCCATGTCGAACCGAAGCGCCCGCAACGCGCTGGACACCCAGCTGCTGGCCTTGCACCACTTCTTCGGAACCAGGATCCCGGCAAGATGCGCGCGGCGCCCGATCGTCCGTTTCCAGCACTGGAGGCGCGTCTTCACGGCAACCCACCCGATCATCGGCGCTCCGTTGCGCCTGGCCGGCAATTTGATTTGGGGAACGCGGCGGTTTCTAAGTGCCGATGGCTTGGCGCGAGGAGGCTCGTCCGATCTCCCGCGACGCGTCGCTCGTACGCTTTTGCTTCCAAGCGCAAAGATCTAAGCCTTTTGGTGAACTAGTAATCCTGGCATCGGCAAACATAAAGTAGCTGTCGAACTTTGAAACCCGCACGGGAGACTCGTCATGCCAACCGAAAGCACAAAACGCTCGGAAAGGACGCAGGAAGTCCTGGTTTCAGAGGCTCAGGCGCGCCGGGACTTTCTCAAGAAGGCGGGGCGTTTTGCGGCGGTGACTCCACCGGCCATAACGGTTCTGCTCGGCACCAGCCTGAACTCCAGAGCGATCGCCAAATCGGGAGGAACACGCCCGGGCAACGGCTGGGGCGACAACAATCACATTCACGTTGGTCCTCCCGGCCAGTCATAAGCTTGACCGTCAGGGTCGCTGAAGGCAGCGTTTGAGAACCTGAAGCGCGTCGCGCGGAAATAGATCCGGGCGGCGCGCTTCAGGTCTTTGTTGTCATTTTGATACCCCGACCGCTGGCGGCACGACGCCGAGAGCAGTCGGGGTATTTGTTTGTCGGCGGCGATCAGCTTGGCGCCTGCGCTGAAAAAGATCTTCGTTGGCCCGGCGGAAATCGCTCCCTGTCAGACCAGGCAAGCAGCCAGTTCAGGCGAGCAGCCAATTGTTCAAATGGAATTCATAGATCTTGCCGTCGTTCTCGGTTGGATTCGAGTCGTTGTCCACGCCGCGATCGACGACATAGAGGCTCATTTGGTGGCTCGGATCGTCGCTGCTCGGCGCCAGCGCCAGTCCCGCCGGCTTTTTCGGGTTGGCGGCGGAGATGTCGAGCGTGCCCAGCAGATCCCCGGTTGGCGTCACCATTGCCACCGAGTTGCGTGCCACGATGACATAAAGCAGGTCGTGGACCGGATCATACGCGATGCCCCCGTCAGAAGGGGTCCCGAGCGCTTCTACAGAAAAACTCGTCACGACATCATCGCCGCCCGTGCTTGGGACGCCGTCGAATTTGCCGTTCTGGCCCGGAGCGATGGTGTAAATCCTATGGGTTGTGCCATCCTCGAGATAGAGCACTCCGCGGTTTGTGTCGTAGGCAATACTCTCCGAATCCGTACTGCCGAACGCGGCGGTCCTGAATGAGGTCACGATATCGTCGGACGTGTTGTAAAGCCCATCCGTGCCCGGGTTCAACTCGTAGACGCTCTTCGTGCCGGTATCGTCCGAGAAAAAGAGATGGTGGTTAGCCGGATTATAGGTGACCCCGGCCGGCTCATCGGAGAAATTGATGGTGGTGAGCGTGCCCGCCAGGGTGCCGTTCAGATTCATCTGGAAGAGATTTTTGCCGGTAAAAATGGACATCTCCTCCACCTCACTATCGGCAACCAGCAGCGTGCCGAGATGAGAAATATAGACGATATCCGTTGGATCGGGACTCGGCGGCGACCACTGCGACGTCAGAATGGTATGCGCCAAGGTCACCGATGTCGGCAACTGGCTGCCGCCGGTGACGTCAACATTGAAGGTGTGGGTGTTGGTGCTGCCGTCCGACGAAGTCGCTGTCACGTGGAGACTGATCGTCGGTTCGGATTGGGCGTTGAGCGTGCCGGTGCTCGATCGCGTGATGACGCCGGTGCTGGCATTGATGGCAAAACGCGTGTCGTCGATCGTGTAGGTGACCGTCGAGCCGGCATCGGGATCCGAGGCCGAAGCGGTGATACCGACGGCAGTACCGGCGGCGGCATTCTGGAGGATCTGGTTGGCCGCGGTGTTGGCGTCGGGCGGCGTATTGAACGCGACGGGTTCCGGGCTGTTGAGGACGGCAAGGGTGAAGCCCTGGTTGGCGGTGCTGCCGTCGGAGGAGGTTGCCGTCACCGTCAGGTTGACGGACGACTGAGTCTCGAAATCGAGCGTGCCGGTGGCCGAGCGCGTGATGACACCCGTGCTGGAATTAATGGCAAAGCGCGGATCGTTGATGCTGTAGGTGACGGTCGATCCGGCATCGGGATCCGTCGCCGAGGCGGTGATCCCGGTTGGGGCACCGGCCGCGGCGAGCTCGGCGATCTGGTTGGCGCCGGGATTGGAGTCGGGCGGAGTGTTGAAGGCCACCGGCTGTTGGCCGGCGGTGACGCCGACGGTGAAGGCGTGCGTGGCGATGCTGCCGTCGGACGAGGTGGCGGTGACGGTGAGATTGACAGAGGGCTCGGACTGCGCGTTGAGCGTGCCGGTGCCCGAGCGCGTGATGACGCCGGTGCTGCCATTGATGGCAAAGCGCGTGTCATCGATCGTGTAGGTGACCGTCGAACCGGCATCGGGATCCTTAGCCGAGGCGGTGATGCCGACAGCAGTGCCGGCGGCGGCGTTCTGGCTGATCTGGTTGGCTGCGGTGTTGGCATCTGGCGGCGTGTTGAACGCGACGGGTTCCGGGCTGTTGAGGACGGCGAGGGTGAAGCCCTGGTTGGCGGTGCTGCCGTCGGAGGAAGTTGCCGTCACCGTCAGGTTGATCGACGTCTGGGTCTCGAAATCGAGCGTGCCGGTGCCCGAGCGCGTGATGACGCCGGAATTGGAGATAGCGAAGCGCGAATCGTTGAGGCTGTAGGTGACGGTCGAGCCCGCGTCGGGATCCGTCGCCGAAGCGGTGATCCCGGTTGGGGCTCCGGCCGCGGCGAGCTCGGCGATCTGATTGGCAGTGGGATCGGCATCGGGCGGTGTGTTGAAGGCCACCGGACTTCCAGATCCAGGCAAGACATATTCGACGTGCAGCAGCGGCGCGCTGGCGGAATTGTATTCGTAGGAATCGGCTGTGCGGGTGCCGGTGCCGGTGACCAGGAACGCCATGTCGTTGAGCGCAGCCCAGCCGGAGCGGTTGACGATCTCCTGAACGATCGCCGTCAGGTCGGGCGTGCGCTCGGCCAAGCCGTGTGCGCCCACCGTGGTCCACGGGTCCGGCGTCCAAGCCGTCGACGCGTCGGTCGTTGCCCGTGACGATACATTGAAGCTGGTGCTGGTGAAGGCGCTTGCGTCGTCGGTGTCCTGGCCCTTGATCAGCAGCGAGGTCGCGCCGGTCTTCACCTCGTTGGCCTGGAACTGGATATAGGCGCTGGTGATGATCGCGCCTTGCGGGATATCGATGCCGGTGAAGCGTAGGCCGACGGTCTGGCGGGTGCTGCTGTCAAAACCCAACTCCAGATCGCTGACGTTGGTCGAAATCGAGCCGGAGCCTTTCTCCTCGACATCATCGCCGGCGGTCGCCACCCTTGCCTCGAAGATCGTAGGCGTGGTGCCACCTGTGACGCCGACGGTGAAGGCGTGAGTGCCGATGCTGCCGTCCGACGACGTGGCCGTGACGGTGAGGTTGACCGACGGCTCGGATTGGGCGTTGAGCGTGCCGGTGCTCGATCGCGTGATGACGCCGGTGCTGGCATTGATGGCAAAGCGCGGGTCGTCGATCGTGTAGGTGACCGTCGAACCGGCATCGGGATCCGTGGCCGAGGCGGTGACGCCGACGGCAGTGCCGGCGGCGGCGTTCTGGGCAATCTGGTTGACAGCGGTGTTGGCATCGGGCGGCGTATTGAACGCGACGGGTTCCGGGCTGTTGAGGACGGCAAGGGTGAAGCCCTGGTTGGCGGTGCTGCCGTCGGAGGAGGTTGCCGTCACCGTCAGGTTGATCGACGACTGAGTCTCGAAGTCGAGCGTGCCGGTGGCCGAGCGCGTGATGACACCGGTGCTGGAATCGATGGCAAAGCGAGCATCGTTGATGCTGTAGGTGACGGTCGAGCCGGCATCGGGATCCGTCGCCGAAGCGGTGATCCCGGTTGGGGCACCGGCCGCGGCGAGTTCGGCGATCTGGTTGGCGCCGGGATTGGAGTCGGGCGGAGTGTTGAAGGCCACCGGCTGTTGGCTGGCCGTGACGTCGACGGTGAAGGGGTGCGTGGCGATGCTGCCGTCGGACGAGGTGGCGGTGACGGTGAGATTGACAGACGGCTCGGATTGGGCGTTGAGCGTGCCGGTGCTCGATCGCGTGGTGACACCTGTGCTGGCATTGATGGCAAAACGCGGGTCGTCGACGGTGTAGGTGACCGTCGAGCCGGCATCCGGGTCCTTGGCCGAGGCGGTGATACCGACGGCAGTGCCGGCGGCGGCATTCTGGAGGATCTGGTTGGCCGCGGTGTTGGCATCGGGCGGCGTATTGAACGCAACCGGCTCCGGGCTGTCGAGGACGGCGAGGGTGAAGCCCTGGTTGGCGGTGCTGCCGTCGGAAGAGGTTGCCGTCACCGTCAGGTTGATCGATGTCTGGGTCTCGAAGTCGAGCGTGCCGGTGGCCGAGCGGGTAATGATCCCAGTGCTGGCATCGATGGCGAAACGCGAATCGTTGAGGCTGTAGGTGACGGTCGAGCCGGCATCGGGATCCGTCGCCGAAGCGGTGATCCCTGTCGGTGCCCCCGCCGCGGCGAGTTCGGCGATCTGGTTGGCGTCGGGGTTGGAGTCGGGCGGAGTGTTGAAGGCCACTGGCTGCTGGCTGGCCGTGACGCCGACGGTGAAGGCGTGAGTGCCGATGCTGCCGTCGGACGACGTGGCTGTGACCGTGAGCGTGACCGTCGGCTCGGACTGCGCGTTGAGCGTGCCGTTGGCCGAACGCGTGATGACACCGGTGCTGGCATCGATGGCGAAACGCGAATCGTTGAGGCTGTAGGTGACCGTCGAACCGGCATCGGGATCCGTGGCGGAGGCCGTGACGCCGACCGCAGTGCCGGCGGCGGCATTCTGGAGGATCTGGTTGGTCGCGGTGTTGGCATCGGGCGGCGTATTGAACGCGACGGGTTCCGGGCTGTTGAGGACGGCGAGGGTGAAGCCCTGGTTGGCGGTGCTGCCGTCGGAGGAAGTTGCCGTCACCGTCAGGTTGATCGATGTCTGGGTCTCGAAGTCGAGCGTGCCGGTGGCCGAGCGCGTGATGACCCCAGTGCTGGCATCGATCGCGAAACGCGAATCGTTGAGGCTGTAGGTGACGGTCGAGCCGGCATCGGGATCCGTGGCCGAAGCGGTGATCCCGGTTGGGGCTCCGGCCGCGGCTAGCTCGTCAATCTGGTTGGCGGCGGAATCGCTATCGGCGGGTGTGTTGAATGCCACCGGATTGCCGGACCCTGGCAAGATATATTCGATATGCAGCTGCGGCGCGCTGGCGGAATTGTACTCGTAGGAATCGGCGGTGCGGGTGCCGGTGCCGGTGATCACGAACGCCATGTCGTTGAGCGCAGCCCAGCCCGAGCGGCTGACGATCTCCTGTACGATAGCCGTAATGTCAGGCGTGCGCTCGGCCAAGCCGTGTTCGCTCACCGTGGTCCACGGGTCCGGCGTCCAGGCCGTCGACGCGTCGGTCTTTGCCCGCGACGATACATTGAAGCTGGTGGTGGTGAAGGCGCTTGCGTCGTCGGTGTCCTGGCCCTTGATCAGCAGCGACGTCGCGCCGGTCTTCACCTCGTTGGCCTGGAACTGGATATAGGCGCTCGTGATGATCGCGCCTTGCGGGATATCGACACCGGTGAAGCGTAGGCCGACGGTCTGGCGGGTGCTGCTGTCAAAACCCAACTCCAGATCGTTGATGTTGGTCGAAATCGAGCCGGAGCCTTTTTCCTCGACGTCGTCGGCGGCGCTCGCCACCCTGGTTTCGAATAGTTCAGCCATGATAGGCCTCCTCTCGTAAATTCCCTCGGCAACAACGGAATCTGCCGATGCCCGATCGGGCGTCAGGCTGACTCCATGATCGAGCAAGGCGATGGCGTCGTTGCGCGAAGAATTTGATCCTTGGAACTGACCTCCAGTTCCGCCGCTGATCAGTCTGTTGCCTGCTTCAGTCTTGGCCATGCGGGCACGACTGCCGCGAGCAGGCGCAGCAGTGACAGGCCTTCCCGCCCAAGGAACAGCGAGGGCAGGAGCCAGCACAACAGCAGGCCCGCTACCGACGCCAGCAACGCCGTATCGATGAGCAGCGGAAGAGGAGATAGTTGGAGGGCGCGAAGCCAGTCCACGAATGCCCAGACACCGCTTCCGACAACGCCCGCGAGCGCCAGGCCAGGCAGGTGCGCGAGGAAGAAATTCGCCCACGTCATCCCGGTCACGCGGAGGCTCAGCTGCGCCATGAGGAAGAAATTGGCCCCGAATGCCAGGCCGACACCGAACGCCACCCCTTCCACGCCCCAGAATTGCCCTATGAAAGCTCCAACGCAGACACCGACGGTGAAAACAGCCTGGCGCCAGGCCCGGGCGTAAACCGTTCCGGTTGCCCGCGAAACGGAGTCGCTAAGCTTGTAGCTCGTGCGGAACAGCATGCTGAACGCCAGGATCTGGAGGGGGGCGACTACACCCTCCCAGCCCCGTCCGAGAATGACCCGAACCAATTCGGGCGCGACGATCGCCACCACCACGCTGGCCGGCAGGACAAGCAGGCTGCAACCGGCGACCGCGCTGCGATAAGCGCGCGCAAGCCTGACGGGCTCTTCCTGGACCAGCGCCATGGTGGGGAACAGCACGCGATCGAGAACCTGGCCGACGATAACCGCCGGAGTGGTCATGAGCTGGGAGGACAAGCCGTAGACGCCGAGCGCATCGGCGCCGAGGTAGCGGCCCACGACAAGCCTGTCCACCTGAGTGGCGAGGTAGTTGCAGACCCGCGCAATGGTGAAGCCGCTGCCGAAATAGAGCAGTTCGAAAATCGCGCTCCGCTCGAGCAAGGGCCGCATCGGGTGCCGCTGGCCGACGAGCAGCACGATCGTGCGGAACAACTGCTGGACCAGGATCGCTGCGACAAGTGCCCAGATGCCGAACCCTAGCCAGGCCAGCACCGGACCGACGACCACATAGCCGATCGCGAAAGCGACCGCGTCGACGAGCGCGAGCCAACGGAACCGCAAGGCACGCTGGGCCGAGGCCAGCGCCACCATGGAGGCTCCCTGGAAAAGAAAGATGAAGCAGACCGCACGCACGATCGGAGTGAGTTCGGCCAAGCGAAGAAGACCGGCAATAGCGGGTGCCAACGCCCATACCAGGGCGGATACGGTAAGGCCGAGGAGGAGCGACAGGGTGTATCCGACCCGAAGATGCCGCTCCTCCAGTACAGGTCGCTGCACGATCGCAGGCGTGATGCCAAGGCCCTGGAAGATGGCCGAAAACTTGATGACGATCAGTGCCGCGGAGTAGAGGCCGAACTCGTTGGGCGAGAGCAGCCGGGCCAGGAGGACAAGGGCGACAAGCTCGGCAACCGCCAAGGCGCCCATGGACAGGCCCGTCCAGAACATGCCCACGACACTGCGTTTTGCGAGCCCGCGTCGGATGTCGCTCACGCCAATCTCCACTTGCCAGCTTGCTTACTCGACCGACCTAAGGCGGCCGGCCATGCATCTTCCCCGGAACCGCTCAGCGGGGGGACGGAATATCCGGATGGCCATGCTGAAACGCCAACGGAGCCCGCGTTGGCCGCGAGCCATGCCCAACGAGAAGGGACGGGGGGATCTCGTAGCGGTAGAAGTCCATCTCCTCCCGGACCTCGGGGATGATCGCCGCCAGTTCGTTCGGATTCAGGCGCAGCCACTTCTGCTGGCGGCCGGGATCGATCATCTCCTTCGCCGCGCGAAGGAGATCGTCGGTGGAGTGCAGCCCGCAATGTTCATAGATACGGCGCAAGACCAACTCGGGATCCTGTATCAGATCCTCATAGCGAAACGACAGCACGCGGCCCTCGCCCAACCTGGCGAGATCTTCTCGGGCCATTCGATTGCCGCGCGCCCACTGGCGCGCGATCACCGTCAATTTTTCATGCTCCTGCAAATCCCGATCTATTCCCTTGTAGCGCGGTCCGTAGATCGACGTGTATTTTCTGTGTAATATCCTCTTGGCGACTATCTGCTTTACAACGTCTCCTACGTAGTAATGAACTTGCGTGACCGGCGTGTCTTTCAATAGTCGCAGGAGTCCTTTGAAACTCTTTGCGCGCTGCCACTTAAGTTCCATAGAGCTTATATAAGAGAAGGGGTTCCGTGTGATATATAGAAATATAGCCTCCGGGAAGATCTGGTGGATAAATGGCACGCGCAAGACATTAGCGGGTGTATTTTCCATGATTTGCCGGTTGCCGTGCCGCAGCTGATAGTCGAGGAACCGGCTGCGAATGTAGCGGACGACCTTTTCTGTGGCGTCGGCTTTGACAAATTCGTCATGGCGCCGCGCCGGATCGGCATAGAGCCACAATGTTTTTGGCTCATACCAGGTAACGACATCCGGGTGCAGCCCGATCAATTTCTGCGTGATGGTGGTGCCCGACCGGTAGTTGCCAATCAGAAAAATCGGAGGTTTCAACTCTGTTGTGGTCATGACAAGCCCCTATCGCTAAAGGTCAACCAGGAAGCACGGATGCGCGCGGCAACTGCGCTGCTACTGGTCTCTGAACGCACGCATCATCTGGTCCGTCAAAGGCTTCATTAGGTATGAGAGCACCTTGCGGTCGCCAGTCCGTATGAAGGCTTCCACCGGCATGCCGGGCGCCAGCGAGAGCGCTCCAAGCTTCTTCAGCTCCTGGGGGTCGGGTCTGATGCGCACGGTGTAGTAGATTTCGTTGGTATGCTGATCGCGCGTCACGTCGGCCGCGATCATGGAGACCATACCTTCCGTTTCGGGCGTGGTGTGGACGTTGAAAGCCGTGAAGCGAAGAAGCGCGTGCTGACCGATCAAGAGCTGGTCGATGTCCTGGGGTGCGGCCCTTACCTCGACCGAGAGAGCATCGGTGTCGGGCACGATCAGCATGATCGGATCGCCCGCGCCGATCACGCCGCCGACGGTATGGACCGAGGATTGATGGACCGTGCCGCTGGCGGGGGCGCGAATATCGATGCGCGACAACTGGTCCTCGGCCGCGACCTTGCGCTCCTCGAACTCGGCGATCTTGGCCTCGACATCGCGCAGATCGCTTCCGGTCTCGCTGGAAAACTCCTTGTCCAACTGCAGGATCTGCAGCTCGATTTCGGCGATCGCTCCCTTTGCCTGCGCAATGCTCGACACAAGTTGCGCCCGTTCACCCTCGATGCGCGTCGCCTCACGTTCATATTCGGTCAGCTTCGATTTGAGGGTAAGTTTCATTTCGACAAGACTGCGGATGTCGACGAGCTCGTCGTTGATCAGCTTGATCTCCTTCGTCTTTGCCGATTCCTGCGCCGAATAGCCTTCGATCTGCTCCCCGAGTTGCTCGATGCGTTCGCGCAGGCGCGCCTTGTTGCCGGACACCTCGGTTCGACGAAGCTCGAACAGCCGTTGTTCGCTGGCCACCGTGGCAGCTATCTCAGGGTCGTTCATTCTCGCGACAAGCATCGGCGGAAGCGTCATGCGCACGCTGCCGTCACGCTCCGCCTCGAGCCGGGACTTTCGCGCATAGAGCTCATCCAGGTTCTTCGTCACGTATGCCAGGCTGGCACGCGGAACGGTGTCGCTGAGCTGGACCAGAACGTCTCCGGCCCTGACGCGGTCGCCGTCGCGCACGAAGATCTTGCCGACCACGCCGCCGGTCGGGTGTTGAACTTTCTTTTCGCTGCTGTCGACGACCACCGTGCCGTGCGAAATCACCGCTCCCGAAATATCCACCGTCCCGGCCCAAACTCCCATTCCGCCGACGAGCAATGCGACAATGGTCATGCCGCCCAGCAGATTGCGACGGATCGACCGCCGGTTGGAAAGCGACACTTTCGAAAGGGCAGCTGTCATTTCCCCGCTTCCCTGTCCGGGCCAGTCATCAACTTGGTGTCGGGGTGAGCTTGAAAACCGGCTGCAGCCCTGCGGTCACGGCCTGTGGCGCGGGCAAGAGTGTCGACAGAACGCTTTCCCTGGCGCCGAACATCTGCATCTGGCCTTCTTTCATCACGAGCAGGAAATCCACTGTGCTGAGAATGTTCGGCCGATGCGCCACGATCACCACGATGCCGCCGCGGGCCTTGGTTGCGAGGATGGCCCCCGCAAGCGCCATTTCACCTGCGGTATCGAGATTGGAGTTGGGTTCGTCGAGGACCACCAGGAACGGATCGCCATACAGAGCGCGCGCCAGGGCAATGCGCTGACGCTGGCCGGCCGAAAGCGCGGTTCCGCCCTCTCCGATCTGCGTCTCGTAGCCATTGGGAAGACCGATGATGAGCTCATGGACGCCCGCGGCGCGGGCGGCGGCGACAATGGCCTGCGGGTCCGGCCCGGGATCGAAGCGCGCGATATTGTCGGCAACCGTTCCCGCGAACAACTCGACGTCCTGCGGAAGGTAGCCTATGTAGCGGCCCAGCCGCTCCGACGACCACTGATCGAGAGCGGCGCCGTCCAGCTTGATACGGCCCGCCAGCGGTCGCCATGCGCCGACCAGCCCGCGAACCAGACTCGATTTGCCGGAACCGCTTGGTCCTATGATGGCGAGCACCGAGCCGGCGTCCAGGCTGAATTCCACACCTTGCACGATGATGCGCTGCGCGCCCGGCGCACCGATCGCGACGCGCTCCACGGTCAACTTCGACCCGGGCACCGGAAGCGCCATCGGTTGAGCGTCTTGCGGCAACCGGGCGAGCAATTTGCTCAGCCTGCTCCAGCTCTGGCGCGCCCCGACGAAGTTGCGCCAATGGGCGATGGCAAGATCGACGGGCGCCAGCGCACGGCCTACAAGGATGGAACCGGCGATAATGATCCCGGAGGTCGCCTCGCCTTGGATCACAAGCCAGGCGCCTACACCCAGCATTGCCGACTGAAGCATCAGTCGCAAGGCGCGAGCGAAACTGCCGAAACCGCCAACGATGTCGCTGACTCGCTGCTGCTGCGCAAGATGTTCGCGGCTCGCTTCGCGCCAGTGGTCGTGCAGGCGCCTGCCCATGCCCATCGCCTGAAGCACCTCCGCGTTGCGGCGGCTGGCCTCGGCCAAGCCGTTGCGCCTCGCGCCACTTAGAACCGCGGCGCCCATCGGTCTGCGCGTAAGGATCTCCGTCGCGACCGTCAGCGTCACCAGCACCAGCGCACCGCAAGCGGCGGCAGTCCCGAGGGTCGGATGAAGGCTCCAAATGATCGCCAGATAGAAGGGCAGCCAGGGAAGATCGAACAGGGTGCCAGGCCCGGCACTCGACAGAAAAGTGCGGATGTTGTCGAGATCACGTTGCGGCTGCAATCCATCTCCCTGCTGGCCGATGTACAGGGGCAACCTCGAAACGGCGGTGAATACGCGTCCCCCGACCGCTTCGTCCAGCTCAGCGCCGATCCGGGTCATGATGCGACCGCGCACGAGGTCGATGACCGCCTGCCCGGCAAACAGAACGCCGGCCAGTATTGCCATGGCTACTAGAGTGGGGACGCTGCGGCTCGGCAGTACCCTGTCGTAGACCTGCAACATGAACATTGCGCCGGTCAGCATGAGGACGTTGCTCACGCCGCTGAAAACCGCAACGCCCGCGAACGCTGCCTTGCAGGAGCGCAACGCACTGGCCAGTTCCGAGCCGGGCGCCGGCTCCTTGATCGAGGGCGGGGCGCCGGCGTTCGCGAACGGGCCGGGCAAGTCGCGTCTTCGTCTCAGCCTTGCGCTGCGGATGGCTGCCGTGAGCAGACCCAACGCCGCGACCACCACGAAAATCTGGAGAGCACCCGGACCGGCCAGCAAGGCCGGCGGATCGGAAAAATAGCGCCAGCCAGCCATCAGGTCCGTCCAGGGGCGCGTCTGCGAAACCCTGGCGAGATCAACAAAGCGCGGCAGAAACTCCGCACCCGCAAGCGCGGCGGCGAGGAGGAGCAGGATTGCAGCCGGAATACGGACGATGAGGCGCCGGCCCGGGGCCTTGCTCGACCTCTTGCGGCGTGCAGTTGTGCGGGGGCGCTTTAGCGGCCGCTGCTTCGTCTTGGCATGGGAATTCGCCCGCCGGGAACGCGCCCCAAAGGCCGTCAAGACTGTGCCAAAGATCACGTCAAAATTCCGAAGATATCTGCTGCTTTATTGGCCGACCATGCTGCGCTGGACGGCCGGATTTTGCACATTGGGAGAGGTTCCGGAGTCCGGAGCGTAGAACCCCTTGTTGGCCACGACGGAAACCTCAATGACGTCGCCGGCTCTCACTTCCGTGTTTTGATCGGCGACGATGTCGTGGGCGATCTTCTGGTCGCGCCTGAAGATGGAAATCTTCACCGAGCCTTGCAGGTCGTCGAAAGTTCTCTGTTCGCCGTAAGTGAAGATAAAGAGAAGCTTGTCGGCAACGTATCTTATTTGACTTTGGATTTTTCCGAGCTCGACCTGCGCGTCCTGGGTCTGGGCAATCAATTCCATTTCATGACTTTGGTGCTTCTTTCGCAGCTCGCTTTCCGCGTTCAGCATGGCCTGCTGCGCTTGTGCGTGCTGCAATTCCGTCTGCGCCAGTTCAGCCCGATAGCTGGTATGTGCTCGCTCCGCCGTCAGGACATTCGAGTTCGTTATCAAACCCTTTTCCCGCAGAGACCGGGCAGACTGCAGTTCTTCCAGTTGGATGTTGGCGGTCTTTTCACGTTCTTCCCTGGCCGCGGCAAGCATGGCCGTTTCCTTCTTCGCCCGATCCAGCGAGGCCTCCAGGTAGGAAACGTCATCCCGATACGCGGCAAGCCGCGCGTCCAGCTGCTGTTGTTCGGACGCGATGATGCCGTCAATCAATTGCCCGCCAAACTCGACCGGGGAATCGGGCGGAGCAACGAAGGACTTATCCAGTCGATTTTCCGCCTGGAGCCGGGCAAGACGGACCTTCAGGCGATATTCTTCAAGCGCCAGATTTGCGCGCGCGCTGCGCAGATCAGCTATTTCCAGGGCCGGCTCCGTGTTGCTCACAGCAGTGGCGCGAAACCCGCCTGCTATGGCGAGTGCATGGCGAACCGTTATTCCAGGTTGAAACGGATACGATCCAGGGTGGGCCACCGTTCCGGAGATAAAAAATGGCCGGTATTGTCCGATCTCCACTTTCACGAACGGCTGGAGGATGAGCTTCTGCTGCTGAAATGCCTGCTGGATGGCCTGCGAGAGGGCAACGGTGGTTAGGCCGCGCGCTTTGATATCGCCCAACATTGGCAGTGATATCGAGCCCCGATCATCGACCACGACCTCCAGCGGATAGGATTGTTCGCCGATCACGGAGACACGCAGGATGTCACCGGTGTCGAAGGTGTATCCATCTGCGCGGGATGCACCTGCGGTGAGCAGTACAATGGCAACGGCAAGCCCGCCGATCATTGCGAGCATGCTGCCGGCCGCCGGTCCGAAGTTGGAAATTAGCCGTCGGCACCAGTCCTTCATGCGCAGAGGCTTGGAAGGAAATTGCTGGTCAACACGCATACGCATCGTCGGTACTCCGGTTGTCTAGCCTGCTGCCATCGGGACCCGCCGACATTCGTCGGCCGGAGCGTGACAGGAGGGTCTTCGTATGGTTCGAGAAGTAAGCCTGAATTCCGAACTCCATCGGAGCAGCAAAGGCTGATCAAGATCCGTGCAGCCCGAAGGTTTGCCCGGCGAGGCGGTCGCGAATTCGTGCCTCGTTTGGCCTTGCGGCTGAAGGGGCGGGCTCCAGCACGGATTGATAAATCTGCTCGACGCTTTCGCACATGGCGTCCAGCCCCCAGGACGACAGGTCGGTGCGTTTCGCGCCGTCGGCCAGTTGAGTGCGGTGCTGCTGGTTCTCGAGAAGACCGGCAACAGC
The DNA here is from genome assembly GCF_002294995.1 of Mesorhizobium sp. WSM3860. GTDB lineage: Bacteria > Pseudomonadota > Alphaproteobacteria > Rhizobiales > Rhizobiaceae > Mesorhizobium. The sequence goes on from NZ_NSGF01000011.1 coordinate 66,980, forward strand.
CGCCGCCGCTGCGCCCACATCCTCGGCCGGCGTCACAATTCCGTTCACGCCATGGCGGACAACCTCTTCCACGCCGGGCAAGTGCGAGACCACGCTGGCTCGACCGCCGGCCAGATACTGCATCATGACGCGAGGCAATCCTTCTCGCATGGAGGTCAGCACGCACACGTCCGCCAGGCTGATCAGTCGTTCGGGCTCGCTATGGTAGCCGATCATGCGAATGTTGTTTGCGAACCGGGATCGTTCAATCGCCGATTCAACATCCGAACGCGCCGGTCCGTCACCGGCGAGGAGCAGTCGTACGTTTGGAATTCGGTCAACGACTTGCCCGAATGCTTCGATGAACTCGACGTGGCGTTTTCTCGGTTCCAGCGCGGCCAACATCAGGACCACCGGCGGCTTTGGCTCCCCGGCATCCGTCCCCAGGAGCAGATGCGGATCTTGCGGCCACCGCGCGTTCGCGAAGCGTGCCAGATCGAAGCCGGAATGGACGACATGGTGCTGATCGGGGTTGCCCAGATGATTGGCGATGCAGATGTCGCGCATAGCCTGGCTGACATCGATGAAAGCGCGCGTGAACTTCGCGGCCAGGCGTTCGGCGGCCAGGAACACCAGCCTCTGCCCGCGGCCCACATGCACGAAAGGCAAGATGTGCACGCCATGTATGATGCCGGGGATCTTGGCTTCCTTGGCGGCGAGGCGGCCGACAATGCCGGCTTTGCTTTGATGCGTGTGCACGATGTCGGGCCGCCAATCACGCATAAGGCGGGTGAGCTGCCTGAAGGCGGAAATGTCGCGGGAGGGGGAGATCGGATTGATGAGTTTTTCCAGCGTCACCACGCGAAGGGCTCCGGCAAGGGATGCCCGTAACCTTGGGTCGTATTCCGCGCCGTGAACCAACAGCACTTCATGGCCGTGCCGCGCCTGAGCGAGACAGCATGCCAACGTGTTCTCCTCGGAGCCGGCTCGAAGAAGTCTGGTGAGCACATGAACGATCTTCATTTGCTTTTACCTCAGGGACATAAAATCCGGGGGCGGCGCATTCGGGAGATCGAGCGCATCGAGCGGGAGTGTCCCCGGGCGCCTTCCAAGGCTTTCGGGGCACGGGCCGGGCTCGCCTGTGGTTCGGCGCGATCGCTGCACGTTCGGGGATCATGCAGGGCGGATGGACCGCCCGGTTTGCCTCTCAGAGAGACAGCCAGATATGCTTGAACAACTCGCGGCCGACGGCCTCTATGCCGGCGCTTGCGTCAACGGTCCGGATATCCTTGTCCTTCGCCCGCAGTTCCGCCATCAGCGACAGCCGCGCATCGAACGCTTCTTTCCTGATGTCCCCGGGCTTTCGCTGTTCGGAGACGGCAAAGTCTGAAACGAGGTGCAAAACGAGGTGTGGGCGGCGTTCCGCCATCTTCTCGTAGAGTCGCTGCTCAAGCCGGGCGAGAGTTGACAAGCCGGGGACGGAGAACAGGCGAGCGGGGATGGTCGGCCCGTCCAGATATCCCCTGCCGAGCGCTTGCGGCCACCTGTCACAAATGACGATCATGCCGCGCGTCGCCCATCGATGTGCGCGTTTCACCACAGCGTATCGCTCAAACGCGATCAAAACCGCCCAAAATGCTAACGCGGCAGCGACAAGTCCTCCCTTCGACCAAGCCCGGCCCGAGGAATCGCTACCATCGTTATGGGCCAGGGACTTCAGGCGCCGTCTATGGGGCGAGACGACGGTCTGCAGTGCCTTGCGAAGCCACCATCCATTGCCATCGCCTGTTCCGACATAGACTTGGGCACACCCGAATTTCCACCCGAATATCTGCCTTAGCCGGGTAGCCTGAGTGCTCTTGCCCATGCCATCGGGACCTATCAAGGCCACCACGAATCCACCGGCTGCGGGCCGTCTCTTTGGTGGAAAGCGCCCCGGCATCAAGCGCTGGAGGGATCTCAGGGCGAGATAGCAGGTCTTGCGCCCCAGATGGACCGCGGCATCGGCGATTGCGAAGCGTCCCGTGTAACCACACATTTCGCGGATCGAACGCCGCAGCCTGGCCAGATCTCCGCGATGGACGGCCAAGCCGTCGGCGCTTTGCAGGAACCTGCAGTGCACCGTTCCTGCGCCGTCAAACGTGTAGTCGACGATCTGCAAGCCGTGCTCGTCGGAGGCCGATGGCAGGCGCGCGAAGTGCTGCTTCCAACCATCGTCGAGGGTGATCCATTGCCTCCACGGCGGCGCCGAGGCGCGGAAGGCGAAACGGGCAATCGCTATCCGAAGCTCGTCTTCGGGAGAGACCACCGGAACCGACACGCCGTCGACGCAAATCGACTCCCATCGCGTGATCGCCGCATAATCGAAAGCCGGATAGCGCTTGCGAAACTCCCGGCCGACGCGGGCACCGATATGCATGTCGAGATGGAGATACCGGCCCCGCGTGAAGTCAGGCAGGAACCAGTCTTCTCTGCCGGCGCAGACATTGTCGTAGCAGGAGAGGCTCACGCCGCGCCGGCCGTGCAATTGACAGACGATGGAGCAGAAGAGCGGGTAGTCCTGCTTGTCCAAAAGGACATCCAGATCATCCCGGCCGGCAAATCCGTCATGCACGGACGCGAGATCCTGAATAATTCCGTACCTCAGGCCGGCGTCATTGAATGCTCGAAACAGTTCGCCGGCAATCGGCAGTGCCGGCGCCGTCTCGATCGGCCTGAAAGGAGCGCCTCCGTCAGTTTGATACGGCGCCCCATCTGATTGGCTGCCCAAAGCGCTCGCGCCAAGAGTCCTGGTCGACGCTGAAGCATTGGCTCCCGGCGCCAACGTGTCCGCCACGATCTCCGCCTTGGCCTCGGGCGCCCAGCGGCGATGATGTTGCGGCTGCAGACGATCCCGAAGGTCTCCGGCCCCGGCCGGAGGGAAAGCTGCCGATTTGGACTTGCGTGGTGTTTGCAAGAGATTTCCCGTGATTGGTCGCGGGCGAGCGTCATTGGCTCGTCGTCGCCGGAAACGTCGTGGAACTGGCGTGCGGTAAGTCCAAGCCACTCGGTGGGCTGGTGTTTCTGGGATGTCGAACGACCATCGTCTCAGTGCCGGCCCGCAGGTTCTGACGTCACCTTCGCAGGCTACCGCACGGAGGGTGAATTGGGTGCCAACTCATCACTCCCTGCGAGTATTTCGGCATCTTTGTAACAAAAGCGGCGAGTAAAAACTCACCAAGTAGTTTCAAGGCACTATCGACAACTTGTCCCTATCAATAGTGATAGGAGTAGACCGGTTCATGATGTCGAGAAGAATTCTGACAGCTCCGGCGCTCCCGACATGATCAAGAATCCCGAGCTGGTCCGAAAACGGCCCGTCTATGATCCTGATTTTCTGGCCCGGCCTCAACAGGATGTCCGGGTGCAAAATGCCGTCCTCATCGGTTGCCGATATCAAGGACTCAACTACCCCATAAGGTGCCGGTATCGGCATGCCCTTGCTCATGACGAGCTTTCGGACGCCCACGGTCGAGTTGATCGGGTACCAGCTCTGCTGATGGACAGCCAGGGAGACGAACAGATAGCAGTCGAAATACGCGCTGGAGATGGTCCTGACCCTGCGGGCGTGCCGGACGGTTCGCCTGCGCTTGGGCAGATAGGTCCGGAAGTTCTGCGACAGCAGGTGCCGTTCGGCCAGGCTCTCGGAATGCTGGTGCGTCTGGACCACGCACCAGCGCGCTTCGCCGCCGTGACTTTTCTCCGCCGGCTCAGGAAAACCGTTGTTGCAGAAGTTAGCGTGCAGCATGGCGCAATACTGTCTCTTCTCTAATTCAGGTAGTAACTGTCCGAGACACTGCTTTCGAGCGACGTGTAACGGCCGTATCTGGGCAGTTTTGGTTCGTCCACCATCGTCAGGGCAATGCCGGCAAGCTTGGACCGATCGCCAAGATGTCGAATTCCTTCGGCAACGGCCTCGCGCGAGGTTTCCCGCCACCGCACGACGAAGACGACCTTGTCGACATGCCTGGCCAGGATCGAGGCATCGGCCGCGGGTCCGACGGGCGGTGCGTCAATGATCACTGTGTCGAATTTTCCCCGAACTTCCTCAAGGAGCGAGCGCATTCGCGCCGACGCAAGAAGGGCAGGCGGGTTGCGGGTTCTTGCTCCTGCGGGCAACATGGAAATGCCCGAGCGTTCGTCCAGATGTATTGCGTTTGCGGCCTTCACCGGCAACGTCAGGAGATCGACCAATCCGACCTTGTCAGCCATGCCGAAGAAGTCCGTGGCGGCCGAAAGGCGTAGGTCCGCGTCGATGACCAGAACCCGTTCGCCGTCGGCGGCAGCCGAGCAAGCCAGGCTCAATGCCAGAGTTGTCTTGCCTTCACCGGGCATCGCCGATGTCACGAGCACCAGGCGCGGCGAACGGTCCAGTTCCGGTGTTGCCTGGATACCCAGGCGAAGCCGCCGCACCGCTTCGCTGTACCTGGATAGCGGTTTGCGCTCGAGATAGGCGACAGGCTGCGCACGGACGTCTTTCGACCAGCCCGACATCCTTGGCATCGACGCAAGAACCGGAACGGCCAATTCCTCCTCGATCTGCTTCTTTGCCATGAAGCCGGAAGCAAAAAGTTCACGCAGAACGGCGCCAGCGCCCCCGAAAAAGATGCCGAAGACCAAACCCAAAGCCGCAAAAAGGGGCCTGTTTGGGAAGCTTGGCACGCCAGGAACGCTGGCGTCGGTGATTACACGCACGCCGCTGTTGAGAAGGGTGGATTTCTCCTCGGTGAGCTTGGCGCGTGACAGGAACGTCTCAAAGAGTTCCTTGTTCGCGGCCGCGATCCTCTCCAGATCGCGCAACTGGACGCCAACCTGACCTTCGATCTCGGATCGATTGGATACCGAGTCCAGGGCGCGAGCCAGAGAAGCCTCCCGAGCTTCGGCAGCGTCGACCTCGTTCTTCAGATTGCCGATCAGGCGCTGGACTTCGGCTGCGATCTGTCCTTCGATGTCGCGGCGCTCGGCCTGAGCGGACAAGACCTCGGGATGCCGCTCGCCATACTTCAATTTAAGGTCGGCTTCCCGCCGGGTCACTCCGGAGAGCTGAGCCCTGAGCGCGTTAATCACCACGGACTGCAGCACATCCGGGATCGACTGGATGTCGCCTCCGGCAGCCTGTACCTTACTAACTTGCTGGTATTGCGAACGTTTCTCGGATAACTCGGCGCGTGCATTGATTAGGGCGACGTTCAACTCGGACAGCTGCTGGTCAGTCAAGCTGCCCGCCTGCGTCGCCACTAAATTGTGATCGATCCGAAACTTCTGGACAGCTTGTTCCGAACGGCTGAGCTCTGCTCGCAGATACGCGGCCCGATCGCTGAGCCATGAGGAGGCCTTTTGCACCCCTTCGTAACGGGACCTTATTCGATCTGCCACATAGGCCTGGGCAATCGCGTTCGCGAGCGATGCCGCTTTTTGCGGATCGTAGGCGCCTACATCAAGCTCAATGACGTTGCCAAGCCCGACGCGCGACACTCCCAGCGCGCTCTGGAGCCATATCAATGCCCCGGGTCCTATCTTGGGGTCTTCCGTCAGCTTTTGGCTGTCGACGACCTGCTGAAGAAGTGACGCAGACCTCAAGACAGCGATCTGACTTTCAATGAATGTTGGATTGTCAGAAAAATCAGAATTGGAGTAATCCTGTGGAGTCATGTAGTCGATCGGAGCGTCAAGTAATATCTGAGAAACTCCCGTGTATGTTGGCGGGAGAATATATGCGGCAGCCATAAACAGAGAAAAAGTGATGACGGCAATTCCGCACACCACTTTCCATCGGCGAAGGAAAAAATCGAAGACTTCCCTGACGTCGAGCGGCAGGAATTCCCGGATCATCATCGGATTGTCAGTTGGACTTGCCATTTCCGAATCCTCACGATCGACAGCACAACTCCCAGCCCTTCAGCGTCGGCTGAATGGCGTTCATTCAAAAATGGGTCGGGCAGCTAGCTGTTATGCGCTCTCAAACGCATGAAACGTAAGGGTTGGTGTCCCGCCGACATGTCCAAATCGCTCTTCTGCGCCCACTCACCGATCGCGTCACCGGTAAGGCAGAAACATATCAGCTTCGCGGACATCGCCGCCATTACCATTATTGAGTAGTAACTCGGCTAAAGGTCGATCTGGTCTACCCCGTATGCCTCTCCGAGCTTTAGGAAGTCGCCGAGACACCTTCCTCTCGCGCTTCAGGGAGGTCTACTACAACGCTACGATCGTCAAGGATGCTCCTGACGATGAGAGAAGCGGGCGGCCTCGGCAGTTCTGAGGTTGACATGGACACTTACAGCGAAGTCGTTCCGCGGTTTGCAGGTTGGATGGTCGACGGTCCCGGGGTCATTCTTCTGCTGGCGGCAACCCTGCCGCTGATGCTTCTTCTTAAGGGCCGGCCGCTGGGCTACGGGACCCTTGCCGTCATTGTCGGCACTGTCACGTTGACATTGTTGGGTATCGAGAATTGGGCGGGAGCGGTCGCCGCCCTTCTCGCCTATTGCGTCCTGGTTTCGTTGGCCTTGCTTTCCACCTGGAGGCGTCTGAAGCAAATCGAGGACCGCCTCGCATTGGTCGCCTCGGCAATAGACGGCCTGGAAGTCGCCGAGGAGCGGCGACAGACCTACAGCGTCAGGCGCTCGCGCCGGAAGCCGGAAGCCGGAGCAATGGTGCAAACCGTCGCGGTCGGCGCGACGGACAGTCCAGGAGGCGAGACGCGATATATCCCAGGACCGCCGTGGCAAGAGCTGCAAGCGCCCGGTCCGCGACCGGAATCCGCGGCTCCGGCGTCAACGCAATCGGCAGGACACAGTTTTGCCTCATCGTCGGGTCGGAGTCCCTGACGACAAATTTCAAAGACAAGGATCTTCGGTTAGTCGGCGGCAGGTCCTCGGGCAACTTATCCGGGCCGTGTCTCAGCAGCGCGGTTCGACTTTTCACTGCAGCCCCAGCGTCGCGCATAATGTCGTTGCTCCGACGAGATACTGCCGGCCTCCCCGCCGGGATCTTTGCGATGGCGCAGCCGACACTGTCCGGCGCCGTATGCGCATGATCGGTACATCGGGGTTGCATTTCGACGGCATGCGGGCACGCCGCGACATGCTGCCCGACGTCGGTGCGGCACGATCTATTGTTCCGAAGTCATCGTGGTTCCAAGCCAAATCTCTGCCGCCTGCACCGATTCCTTCCACCAAGGATGTAGGGCTGTACCAAAAGGTGGTATACTGCGCTGCTATTCGGATGAGGTGACAGATGGAACTTTTTGTCTAGTCGATAGTTTGCATCTACAGGTTGACCCGGGGGGGTGAATCACGGGCTGGGCTATTCAGGGGCGATGAACCTATCAAAGCAAGTTGGATTAGTGAGAGGAACCACGCTTGCTGACGCAAGCTGGGCAAAGGGGATTTCTATACTGCCAGGAGCCGTGCGCCGCACCTATGCGGCCAACACGACCATTGCAGGCGAATATCACACCAAGCCCTCTATCCTGATCATGATCGCCGGCTGGGCGGCATTGGCCAAGACATTGCCAAATGGCTCACGTCTCATCGTCGATTTTGCGCTTCCTCGCGAAATTGCGGTGATCGAGTTCGCCGGAAAGGCGGGCGATACGGTGACGGCCCTGTCGGACGTCACAGCAATTGAGCTCGCGGGCCCCGTCCGTACATGTTCCTCGCGTTATCCGCAGTCCATCTGCGAAGCGATCCTGCGGGCTGAGGCGGATCGATATTCAAGGGTTGCGGAACACCTGGCAAGCGTCAGTAGAAGGGGAGCCGTTGAGCGCACGGCCCATTTTCTTCTCGAACTGGCCTGCCGCTCACATCGATCGGCAACGAGCTATCCGGACCGCTTTGAATGCCCGCTGACCCAGGGCGAACTGGCTGACGCATTGGGACTTTCGGCTGTGCATGTGAGTCGCGTGTTGAAAACGTTGCGACAGACCGCCCTGGCCTCATTCCGGTACGGCGTCGTCGAGTTGCATGATCTTCCGGGACTTATCAAAACAGCCGGATTTGATCGGTCCTACATTTCGAGCTGATGCAAGGCGCTCAGGCCTGGCACGGGCAGTTCAGCGCGGAAGTGCCGAACTGCTCAACCATTGGGGCAAATCTCTCCTTCCGGTCAGCCTATTCTTCCAGCGCAAGCCCCAATTCGGCGCGCCGTCGCAGCCAAAGACTTGCGCGGTAGCGAGGATCCCGGGTGCGGTCATGGATCGTATCCAGGATGCGCAGAATGCGGGCAGGGCCGAGCATGTTGCCCCACTCAAGCGGTCCGTGAGGATAGCCGAGTCCCAGCCGCACGGCGGCGTCTACATCCGCCGCCGATGCAATCTTTTGCTCGACGATCTCGCTGCCGATATTGACGATCATCGCGACGACGCGCTGGCAGACCGCGCCGCAACTGTCGCTGACCAAGGACGCCTTTCGGCCGGCGCCTTTGGCAAGCGCGAGGGCGGCGCTCCTGGCCTTGTCGGATGTCGCCGCCGACGCGACGAGCGTGACGTGGCGGTCCAGGCCGAAATAGGGATCGAACCCGACGCATAGGGAAGGCGAGAGGCCGAGACGGGTCGCGGCGCCGGCGACATCGTGCCCCTCCAACCCTACGAGGATGAGGCCCTCCCGCCCTGGCGTCTGATCCTGGGGACCGCAGACAGCGGCGCCGGCCGACGCGACCAGTTCCTGCATTTCGCCGGTGTCATTGTCGGCCAGAACGGTGACGCTGTCCGGAATCCTGGAGACCTCCGCCGGTTGTGTCGATGCGGGCGGAACGACTTGCCGGTTGCCATCGTAGGCATAGAACCCCCGTCCGGTCTTGCGCCCGAGCAGGCCCGCCGCCACACGCTGCGCCGCGATGACGGAAGGGCGGTAGCGCGGATCCTGATAGAATTGGTTGTAGACACCTTCCATCACCGGGTGTGAGACATCGAGCCCGGTGAGGTCCATCAATTCGAAGGGGCCCATCCTGAAGCCGGCGGCGTCGCGCAGGATCGCATCGATCTCGGCGATCGAGGCCACGCCCTCCCGCAGCATCGCCAGGGCCTCGGTGCCGAAGGCGCGGCCGGCGTGATTGACGATAAAGCCGGGCGTGTCGCTGGCGACAACGGGCCGATGGCCGAAGCGGGCCGCAAGCTCGACCAGCGTGCGCTCGACCTCAGGCGCAGTGTGAGCTCCTGAGATGACCTCGACCAGTTTCATCACGGGCACGGGATTGAAGAAATGGTAGCCTGCAATCCGCTCAGGCCGCTTTGCCGCGGAAGCGATCGCCGTGACCGACAGCGAAGAGGTATTGGTCGCGATGATGGCGTCCGGCCTGACGATTGTCTCCAGCGCCTCGATGAGCTGACGTTTGGGTTCGAGACGCTCGACAATGGCTTCCACCACCAGATCGGCGCCTGCCAGTCGCTCAAATGTTTCAGCTGGTTCGATACGGGCCAGCAGCTTCTCGACCACCTCCGTGCCGACTTTGCCGGCGGCTGCCCTGGCGCGCTGACGCGACGCGATTTGCTCGACGGCCGCCGCCGCCTTTCCGGGGGCATCATCGACCATCGTCACATCGATGCCTGCCGCCGCCAGGACCTCCGCTATGCCGGAACCCATCACCCCGGCGCCTACGACACCGGCTTTCTCGATCCGACTGGTGGACTCCCCGCCCGCGCCTGCCAAGTCAGCGCCCCTTGAACGAGGGTCTGCGCTTCTCCAGGAAGGCGGCAATGCCCTCCTGTTTGTCCGCCGTATCGAAAAGCAGCTGGAAGGCTTTGCGTTCCAGCCTGAGCGCGGTTTCCAGCGGAGCGTCCTCGCCGTTGACGACCGCCTCCTTGATTTGCTCGACGGCCAGCGGGGGAAGACGGCCGATCCTCTCAGCGATTTGCAGCGCTTGCGGCAGGGCCTGGCCCTCATCCGTCAGGGTGCTGACCAAGCCGGCACGCTCGGCATCCTCGGCCGAAAACATGTCGCCGGTGAGAAGGAGCATCAGCGTCTTGTATTTGCCGATTGCCCTTAGCAGTCGCTGGGTGCCGCCGGCGCCCGGCATCAAGCCGAGCTTGACTTCCGGCTGACCAAAAGTGGCGGTGCGCGCGGCGACGATGATGTCGGCGTGCATGGCAAGCTCGCACCCGCCGCCCAGCGCGAAGCCCTCGACGGCGGCAATGACCGGCTTCGGGCACCTGGCGATCGCGTCCCAGTAGCGGTGGGTGCGCTGCAGAAGCACGTCGGCCGAGCCCAGTTTTTCAAACGCTTTTATGTCGGCTCCTGCAGCGAAGTTGCCGCCGCGCCCAGCAATGACGATCGAACGGATGGCCGTGTCCTCGGAAAAGCCTGCCACGGCGGCGGCCAGCTTCTCCCGCACTTCGAGATTGAGCGCATTGCGCGCCTCGGGACGATTGATTTCGACCAGCCCCACATTCTGGACAGGGCGGCTCTCGACGACAACGAGGGATTCGCGCGTGGAACTCATTTCGTGCTGAGGAATCTGACAGAGAAATTTAGTTTCATACCCGAACTATGGTCAGCAGCTACGAAGCCCGCAAGGGTATTGTTCAACGCGGCCGGTGCGATCGGGGGAGGTCCGCAGGCCGGTGCCGGCTTGCCGGCGTCATGTTCGATGCGTTCTATCGATTAGCGCTGCTCCAGCAAGATGCGCGTCACATGCTCGGCGATTGCCAGGCTCGATGTCAGCCCGGGACTTTCGATGCCAAATAAATTGACCAGTCCCGCAATGCCGTGGACCACGGCATCCTGGATGACGAAGTCGCTGTTGGCCTCACCCGGGCCGGAAAGTTTCGGCCGGATGCCGCTATAGGCCGGCTGCAGGCTGTCGTCGGCCAGTTCCGGCCAGTATTTGCGGATTTCACTGTAAAAGCGGGTGCCGCGTGCCGGGTCGACGCGGTAGTCGAGCGCATCGGTCCACTCGACGTCAGGCCCAAAGCGCGCCGTGCCGCCAAGGTCGAGCGTCAGATGGACGCCGAGCCCGCCGGGCTCCGGCACGGGATAGATGAGGTGCGAGAAGGGCGCTCGCGTCGCCACTGAGAAATAGTTGCCTTTGGCGTAGCGAAGCTCGGGCAGGAACTGTCGGTCGAATCCTGCAATCGAGCCGGCAAGCGCGACAGCGCCGAGGCCCGCCGCATTGACGAGCCGCGATGTCGCGATCTCGAAGTCTTCGCCGCTCCCCGTGTTGGTCGTCTGGAGAACGATGCGGTCGGCTTCGATCCGGCCCGACACGACGCGGGTGTTGAGCGACAGCATCGCACCACCTCTCTCGGCGTCGCCGAGCAGCGCGAGCATCAGCGCGTGGCTGTCGATGATGCCAGTGGAGGGCGAAAGCAGGGCAGCGGTGCAATGCAGCGCCGGCTCCAGCGCGTGAGCCTCGGCGGCGGAGAGGAAGCGCAAGTCACGGACACCGCAGACCGCGGCATTGGCTCGAATGTTAGCAAGCACCGGCTCCTGCGCATCATCGGTCGCGACGATCAGCTTGCCGCAGCGCCGGTGCGGGATCGAGCGCTCGGCGCAGTAGCGATAGAGCATCTCGCGTCCGGCAACGGCGAACCGGGCCTTCAGCGATCCTTGCGGGTAATAGATGCCGGCATGGATGACTTCCGAATTGCGCGAGCTTGTTTCGGTGCCGATGGCATCCGCCGCTTCGATGATCAGCGCACCCAAACCTTGCGCCGCGAGGCTGCGCGCGATCGCGAGGCCGATGACGCCAGCCCCGGCGATCACGCAGTCAACCTGTTCCATGCCCAGTCCATTCGGTTGCGCGAGCGGCGCCTCACAGCCCTTTCTCAAGGATCATTTGCCTGTTGTCCATTGCTGTAAGGCCGATGATGTGCCGCGCCGCGGCTTCCGAGATCGACCATGCGCCGGGATTCCTATGGCGCTATCGATCCTGACAGGGCGGCTCTTGCGGCGTGAGCCCGCAATGATGCATCACCACGAGGTCAGATTTCGGACTTCTCGACAAGCGAGATGGTCCTACCTTTGCTTGCACTCGCAGACAGGAAGCCATCATGGACGCCAGCCCGAATTCCCCTGAAGCCCGCGATATCCGCTACCACATGCATGCCTACACCAACGCCCGCAAGCATCAGGAAACGGGTCCGCTCGTCATCGAAAAGGGCGACGGCGTCTATGTCGAGGACATTGCCGGCAACCGCTATATCGAGGCGATGGCGGGCCTGTGGAGCGTCGCCGTCGGCTTCTCGGAAAAGCGACTGGTCGAGGCGGCCACGCGGCAGATGTCGAAGCTGCCCTTCTATCACGATTTCGGTTCGAAGGCGCATTCGCCGCTGATCGATCTGGCGGAGAAGCTGGTGCAGATGGCGCCGGTGGCGATGAGCAAGGCCTATTTCACCAATTCGGGCTCGGAGGCCAACGACACGGCGATCAAGATGATCTGGTACCGGTCGAACGCGCTCGGCCAGCCGGCGCGCAAGAAGATCATCAGCCGCAAGCGCGGCTATCATGGCGTCACCATCGCATCCGCAAGCCTGACCGGGCTGCCGAACAATCATCTGTCTTTCGACCTGCCGATCGCCAATGTCGTGCACACCTCGACGCCGCACCATTGGCGCGACGCCGAGCCTGGCGAAAGCGAGGAGCAGTTTTCCAGCCGTCTGGCCGATGACCTGGAAAAGCTGATCCTCGCAGAGGGGCCGGAAACCATCGCCGCCTTGATCGGCGAGCCGATCATGGGCGCCGGCGGTGTCGTCGTTCCGCCCGCCGGCTATTGGGAAAAAATCCAGGCGGTGCTGTCGAAATACGACATCCTTTTAGTGGCCGACGAGGTGATCTGCGGCTTCGGCCGGACCGGGGAGATGTTCGGCTCGCAGACCTTTGGCATCAAGCCGGACATCATGGTGTTGTCCAAGCAGATTTCGTCGTCATACCTGCCGATCTCGGCGCTGCTGATCAACGATCGTGTGTTCGAGCCGATCGCCGACGAGAGCGATCGCATCGGCACTTTCGGCCACGGTTTCACCGGCGGCGGCCATCCTGTGGCCGCTGCCGTCGCGCTCGAAAACATCAAGCTGATCGAGGAGCGCGACCTTGTCGGCAATGCGCGCAAGGTCGGCGCGCATTTGCAGGCCAGGCTGCGCAAGCTCGGTTCCCATCCGCTGGTGGGCGAGGTGCGTGGCGTCGGCCTGATCGCCGCCGTCGAGCTGGTCGCCGACAAGGCGAGCAAGGCGCCATGGGGCAAGCCTGCCGCTCTCGGTGCGCTGGTCAATGGCTACATGCAGCAGAACGGCGTGATCTCGCGCAACATGGGCGATGCGATCGCTTTCTGTCCGCCGCTGATCATTACCGAGGCTCAGGTCGACGCTGTGGTCGACGCGTTCGAACGGTCGCTCGAGGCCGCGCTGCCGCAGGTTCGGCCACAGGACTGAACCATCGATTGCCATGGGAGCGCCTTGTCGGCTGAGTCAGGTCGGCATTTCCGAGCTGACCTGCTTGCAAGGCATCGGTTATTCGGGCTTGTCGTCCGGATGACCGAGCTCGCAGAACCAGCCGCCGAGATATTTCACCGACGGCCTCTTCGGGTCGGGAATTGGCGTCTTTGCCTCGACCGCAGCGCGGAACGGCTCGGCGCTGTCCTGCGGCATGAATCCCAGATGGTCGGCGCCGCTGTTGTCGACCATTTTCAGCTTGTTGTTGGATAGGCCGAACGAGATGGTGTGGCCGACGCGCGGCGCCGTCAGCGATGCCTCGACCAGGCGCACGCAGTCGGCAAAGGAAAGATACGACCACAGCATGCGCCGGTCGGCCGGCTCGGGGAAGGACGAGAAGATGCGCAAGCACACGCTCTCGATGCCGAACTTGTCCCAGTAGAGCCGGCTGAGGCTTTCGACGAAGTTTTTCGATACGCCATAGAGGCTGTCCGGGCGCACCGGCGCGTCGACCCCGATATGCGCCTCGATCTCGTGATAGCCGATGGCATGCACCGAGGAGGCATAGACGACGCGCTTCACGCCGTGTTTCCGGGCGCCTTCATAGATGTGGTAGGAGCCGCGTATGCTGGAATCGAGGATGGTCTGCCACTCGCATTCGAGCGGCGCGCCGCCGAAATGCACGATCGCATCGCAGTCCTTGGTGGCCGCGATCGTTGCCTCCATGTCGGCAAGATCGAAGACCGCTTCTTCTTCATGCGGCGCAAGATCGCCGAACGGCTCACGTCCCGCCAGGCGAATCTTGCTTGCCAGCGGCACCAGTCCCTTGCGCAATTGCGAGCCGAGCCGGCCGGCGGCGCCGGTGATCAATATACGTTCGTAGTGCGGCATCGTTTACTCCACTTGCGCGACAGCGGCATTGATCCGCGAGATCGCATCGGCCAGCACCTCTTCGCCCGTCGCCGTCGAGATGCGGAAATAGGGTGACAGTCCATAGGCGACACCCGGCACCGACGCCACGCGTCCTTCGTTGAGAAGATAGTTGGCCACGGCCGCGTCATCCTCCAGGACGACGCCCTTGGGCGTCTTGCGGCCGATCAGGCTGGCGCAGCCGATATAGGCGTAGAACGCGCCTTCCGGCGGCGACAGCGTCAGTCCGTTGATCTTCCTGATGCCGTCCACAACCAGGTTGCGGCGCGCCTCGAAGGCCTGCCGGAAGCGGGCGACCTCGTCTTGCGGGCCGTTGAGGGCGGCGACCGTCGCGGCTTGCGCGATGGAGCACACCGACGTGCAGGACTGGCTCTGGATCGTCGACATCGCCTTGATGAGTGGCGCGGGGCCGGCTGCGTAGCCGACGCGCCAGCCGGTCATCGCGTAAGATTTCGAGACGCCGTTGACGATCAGCGTGCGGTCCTTGAGCTCCGGGCATGCCTTGCCGAAGGAGACGAATTCGCGTCCGTCGAAGAGGATGTGCTCGTAGATCTCGTCGGAGAGGACAAGCACCTGCGGGTATTTTGCCAGCACCGCGCCCAGCGCCTTGAGATCGGACTCGGAATAGACCGCGCCAGAAGGGTTTCCGGGCATGTTGAGGAAAAGCCACTTTGTCCTTGCCGTGATTGCCTTTTCCAGCAGTGCCGGCGTCAACCGGAAGCCGGTTGTCTCCGGGCATTCCACGACGACGGGCTTGCCGCCGAGCAGCTTCACCATTTCCGGATAGGAGACGAAGTAGGGCGCCGGCAGGATCGCCTCGTCGCCTGGCTCCAGCGTCGCCATCAACGCGTTGAAGATGATCTGCTTGGCGCCGTTGGCGACCACGATGTCGTCGGCCGTGTAGTCCAGCCCGTTCTCGCGGCAGAACTTGCCAGCCACGGCTTCGCGCACTTCTGCGGTGCCCGCGGCGGCGGTGTAGAGCGTCTGTCCGGCCTTGGCCGCAAAATGCGCGGCGTCGATGATGTGAAGAGGGGTCGGGAAATCGGGTTCGCCCAACCCGAGGTCGATCACGTCCACACCCTTGGCGCGCAGCGCCTTGGCAGCCTGCGAAGCCGCCATGGAAGCCGAAGGCTTCACCGCCGAGAGGCGCGAGGCAACGTAACTCATTAGTCGTTCTCCGAAATGTATCCCTTGGATCGGTCGTTCGCCCGCGCGGCGGCGCGGCGCTTGGCCGGATCGCCATAGCCGCCGCCGCCCGGCAGTTCCAGGATCAGCCGACGCCCGGCGGGCACGTGCTGCCAGCCCTTGGGGCGCATCTTTGTGCCGTCGTCGAGCTTGACCACGCCGGCGACAGCCGGCTTGCCGCCATTGCGTCCGCGCGGGGGATGGTTGACGCGGTCGAACATGGCGGAGAAGTCGAACTCGTGGCCGTCGGTCGCGGCGATCTCGATGATCTGTCCGAGGCCGCCGCGGAATTCGCCATCGCCGCCGGAATTGGGCCGCAGCTCCTTGCGCCAGATCACGATCGGACCGGTATGCTCCGTCGCCTCAATCGGCATCGTATGGACACCGGACGGGAAGGCCGTCGCCGACAACCCGTCGAGCTCAGGCCGCGCCCCCATGCCGCCGGAGTTGAACATCAGCACTTCGGCGCGGCGGCCGGACGCGCCGGCGACGGGCCGCGCCGAAATGTGGATGTTCCACAGCGCGCCGGCGCCTTCGGCGAGGATTTTTCCGGGCAACGCCTTGGAGAACGCGCCAAGCACCAGGTCTGGCACCATGTGCCCGAAGATGTGCCTCAGTGCCACCGGCGCCGGCCGCACCGCATTCAGGATGTTGACCGGCGACGACACGGTGAAGAAGGCGAGCGATGCGGCATTGTTCGGAATGTCGGGCGCCACCATGCATTTAAGCGCATAGCAGGCATAGGCCTTGCTGTAGATGATCGGGCAGTTGATGCCCCAGCGGCTCATCGGGTCGGTGCCGGTGAAGTCGACCTCGACAAGGTCCTCGCGGACCGACACCGTGGCCGCAAGCTTGACCGGCTCGTCGTAGCCGTCGGTCACCAGCTCGTTCGACCAGCTTCCCTTGGGCAGCGCCTCGATGCGTTCCAGCATGGCGTCGCTGGTGCGTGAGAAGATGAAATCGCCTAACCCATCCAGCGAGGTCAGGCCGATCTCCTTCATCATGTCGACGAGGCGCCGGTGCCCGACCTCGTTGCAAGCGGCGAGCGAATAGAAATCGCCGACCACCTGGTTGGGCTCGCGGACATTGGCGCGCAGGATGCGGACGAGGTCGAGATTGACCTTCCCCCTCTCGGCGAACTTCATGATCGGGATCTGGATGCCTTCCTCGTAGACCGACTTGCCGTCGGCGCCGAAGCCGCGTCCGCCGACATCGACGACATGCGCCGTGCAGGCGAAGAAGGCGACGAGCTCGCCGTTCAGGAAGGACGGCGACACCATGGTGATGTCGTGCAGGTGGCCGGTGCCCTGCCAAGGATCGTTGGTGACGTAGGTGTCGCCCTCGAACATCTGATCGCGCGGGATTTCGTGCATGAAATGCAGCACCGCCTCGGCCATGGTGTTGACGTGGCCCGGCGTGCCGGTGACTGCCTGCGCCAGCATCTGGCCGCGCGGGTCGAACACGCCGGCCGAGAGGTCGCCGGATTCACGCACCGAGGTCGAGAAGGCGGTGCGCAACAAAGTGAGCGCCTGCTCCTCGACCACCGAGATCAACCGGTTCCACATGACCTGCATGCGGATTTCGCCAATATCGCTCATGCCTGGCTGCCTTTGCGGATCAGGAGGATTGCGCCGTCGCTCTGGATGACGGCGTCGAAGCTGGTGGTGACGACGGTGGATGTTTCGCGCTCGACGATGACCGCGGGGCCCGCGATCCGATCGCCGGGGCAGAGCGTGTCGCGCTCGACGATGCCGTAGCTGCGCGGCGCGCCGCTGACCGGATCGAACACCTCGCGAGTCGTTCTTGGTCCGCTCGTCTTCTTGCCAGTTGTGAGCTCGTGCCTGGCGACGGCTGGTCGAACATCCGTCGCCTTGACCGACCAGGTGACGATCTCGATTTCCAGCCCGTCGAGCCCCTCGATGGCGCGGCCGAAGAAGCGCTGGTAGTTGGTCTCGAACAGTTCCTTGAGCTTGGCAACGGCGTCGTCGCCGAACGGCTCGTCCGTAAGCGGCACGGGGATTTCCCAACCCTGGCCGGCATAGCGCATGAAGGCGGTGATCTCGCAGACGATCCTGCCGCTGGCGCCGCTGCGCACAAAACCCTCGGCGGAGGCCTTGAGTTCGGCGAGCAGGGCATTGACTTCGGCCGGCTCGAACCGCGACAGGCGCGTCAGCTTCGAGGCCAGCGCCTCGTAGCCGAACGGCGCCTTGAGGAAGCCGATCGCCGAGCCGACGCCGGCGCCGCGCGGAACGATGCACCGGTCGATGCCGAGCTTTTCGCACAGCCTTGCCGCGTGAAGCGGGGCGGCGCCGCCGAAGGCGATCATCAGATTGTCGGAAATGTTCTTGCCGTTCTCGACCGCGTGGACGCGGGCGGCATTCGCCATATTCTCGTCCACCACCTCACAGATGCCGAAGGCCGTCGACATTGCATTCAGCGACAGGCGATCGCCGACATCGCGCATGATCGCCTGCTCGGACGCAGACGTGTCGAGCTTGATCGCTCCGCCGGCGAAATTGTCGGGATCGAGCTTGCCGAGCACCAGGTCGGCGTCGGTGATCGCCGGGCGCTTGCCGCCGCGGCCGTAGCAGGCCGGCCCCGGCTCCGAGCCGGCACTCTCCGGCCCGGTCTGGATACGGCCCATAGCGTCGACCCAGGCGATGGAGCCGCCGCCGGCGCCGATCTCGATCATCTCGATTACGGGGATCGAGATCGGCATGCCCGAGCCCTTCGAGAAGCGGTAGGTGCGCGCCACTTCGAAGGTTCTCGCCGTGCGCGGCGCATAGTCCTCGATCAGGCAGATTTTGGCGGTGGTGCCGCCCATGTCGTAGGAGACGACCTTTTCCAGGCCGAAGCGCCTGGCAATGTCGGCCGCGAAGATGGCACCACCCGCCGGGCCGGACTCGACCAGCCGAACCGGAAATTCCGAGGCGGTTTCCACCGAGATCAGCCCGCCGCCGGAATGGATCATGAAGACGGGGCAGTCGGAGCCCATCTCCTTAAGGCGGGTCTGCAGGCGGGCGAGATAGTCGGCCATCTGCGGCCGCACATAGGCGTTGGCACAGACCGTGTTGAAGCGTTCGAACTCGCGCATCTGCGGCGAGACTTCGGCGCTGATCGAGATCGGAATGCCGAGTTTTCTGGCGAGGATCTCGCGCGCCCGGCGCTCGTGGTCGGGGTTGGCATAGGCGTGGATGAAGCCGATCGCCACCGAGCCGAAGCCGCCGGCCGCAATGCGGTCGGCGATCTCTTCCAGGCCGGCTTCGTCGAGCGGCTGCAGCTCTTGGCCTTCCGCGCCGATGCGGCCCTGGACGGTGAAGCGATCCTCGCGCGGGATCAGCGGCGTCGGAAGCTGCAGGTTCAGATCATACTGCTCGAAGCGGTTTTCCGTTCGCATCTCGATCACGTCGCGGAACCCTTCCGTCGTCACCAGCGCGGTCTTGGCGCCGCGGCGCTCGATGAGCGCATTGGTGGCAAGTGTCGTGCCGTGGATGATGACGCCGATTTCGGACGGCGCAATTCCGGCATCGCGAATGACGATGGCGATGCCGTCGAGGATCGCCTGCTCGGGAGCCGCATAGTTGGTCAGCACCTTGGTCGAAAACATCGTTCCCCGGACATCGAGGGCGATGTCGGTGAAGGTGCCGCCAATGTCCGCGCCGAGACGGATGTCGTCAGTTCTGGAAGTCATACCTTGGCCTTCTGGGAAGCGAGCGCAGCTTCGCGCATCTGGGAGAGGGTCTGCCGGGGCGTTAGGGCTTCGGGCGAGATGGCGATGTCGAGGACGGCGCCCGTTTCGGACTTGAGCGCCCGCTCGAAGGCCGCCGCGAAGTCCGCGGTGGATTCGACCCGCTCGGCGTGAAAGCCATAGGCTTTCGCCAGCGTCACGAAGTCTGGATTGTCGAGCGAAGTTCCGGAGACGCGAGCCGGATAGTTGCGCTCCTGATGCGCGCGGATGGTGCCGTAGATGCCATTGTTGATGATCAGCACGATCGGCTGCGCGCCGGCCTGCATGGCGGTTCCGAGTTCCTGGCAATTCATCTGGAAGTCGCCGTCACCGGCAAAGCAGACGACGGTGCGCCCCGGATATGCCACCTTCGCCGTGATCGCGGCCGGCAGGCCATAGCCCATAGCGCCGGATTGCGGGGCAAGCAGGCGCGCTTCCGGCCCAAACTTGAAGAACTTGTTCGGCCACACGGTAAAGTTGCCGGCGCCGTTGGTGAGGACGACGTCGGCCGGGAGATTCTCGCGCAGCCAGGTGCTGACCGCGACCATGTCGACCGGGCCGGGCTGCGCGGGCGCAACGAACGTGCCTTCATAGGCCTTGCGCGCCGCAGCGCGCCACTCGGCCCAGGCGCCTTTGACCGGCGTGAGCGCCCTGGCGAAGGCGTTCGGTCCGGCATGGATACCGATCGCCGGCACATAGATTTTGCCGAGCTCGCGGTCGGAAGCGTGGACATGGATCAGCTTCTGGCGCGGCACGGGAACTTCCAGCAGAGTGTAGCCGTCCGTCGTCATCTCGCCGAAACGGACGTTGACGGCGAGGATCACGTCCGCGTCGCGGATCAGGTTTTTCACATGCGACACCATGCCCACGCCGGCCTCGCCGACGAAGACCGGCGAATGGTTGTCGAACTGGTCCTGGTAACGGAAGGCTGCCACGACGGGCATGTCAGAGGCCTCGGCGAAAGCCTGAAGCGCCGCGCGTCCATCCGCCGTCCAGTTGGCGCCGCCCATCAGCAGCACCGGCTTCTCGGCAGCGGCAAGCAATTCGAGCGCGGACGCGATCGCATCCGGGGCCGGCGCGGCTTCGAAAATTGACGCCGGCCCGCTGAGCGGTGCGGCTTCGGTCATGGCCGTCAGCATGTCTTCCGGCAGCGCGACCACGACCGGGCCGGGCCGTCCGGTCAAGGCGGTGGTCCAGGCCCGCGCCACGATCTCGGGAAGGCGCTCGACGTCGTCGATCTCAACCGCCCATTTGGCGACGGTTCCGAATACCGCCCGATAGTCGATCTCCTGGAAGGCTTCGCGGCCCTTCATGTCGGTGCCGACCTGGCCGACGAAGAGGATCATCGGCGAACTGTCCTGCATGGCGGTATGCACGCCGATGCTGGCATTCGTCACGCCCGGCCCGCGAGTTACGAAGCAAATGCCCGGCGTGCCCGTCAGCTTGCCGTAGGCGGAAGCCATGAAAGCCGCGCCGCCCTCATTGCGGCAAAGCACGTAATCCAGCTTTCCACGCGTGTCGTGCAGCGCGTCGAGAACGGCGAGATAGCTTTCCCCTGGAACGCCGAAGCTCTTGGTCGCGCCCAAGGCGATCAGGCACTCGACAAGAAGGTGACCGCCATTGCGGACCATGCTTCGGCATCCTCTTACGCTGGTGGCAAGCGGACGGAGCCTGCCCTTCGAACCTATACCTGCACTCTGCCCGCCCGACGCGAAATCAAGAAATGCGGTCCAATCGAAAGTTTTTCTTTATTGTCACGCACGCACCAGAACGCCGGGATTCATCGTGCCCTGCGGGTCGAACGCGCCCTTCAGGCGCGCCATGAGCTGCCGCTCCACGGAACTGCGAGTCCGGTCGGCCATGGCGATCTTGGCGCGCCCAAGCCCGTGCTCGGCCGCGAAGCTGCCGCCCATCTCGGTAGCGAGCGCAGCCAGCGCCTCGGCGAATTGTCCCGCCTTGCCGTCGAAATCGGCGCGGCCTTCCGGCGGCGACAGATTGTAGTGGATGTTGCCGTCGCCGAGATGCCCGAACGGGTTGATCCGCACGCCGGGCAGGATGTCGTCGCAAATCCCGGCACCGGTCTCGATGAAGCGGGCGATGGCGCCCGGCGGCACCGAGATGTCGTGCTTCAACTGTTCGCCTTCCAGCCGCTGCCCCTCTGGCTGTTCCTCGCGCAGGCGCCAGAATTGCGTCCGCTGCGCGCCCGAATTGGCCAGCGCGCCATCCACGACCAGACCTTGCTCCATGCCCCATTCCAACGCTGAAGTCAGGAGGTCGTCGAGGGGAACGCGCGTTGAGCTCGATGCCATTTCGACGAGCAGATAGACGTCGCCTCGCGCCTCCAACTGATAAGCAAGGTCGGGCAGGTGCTTGAGCGCGAGCGTCAGGCCGACATCGGAAAAGAATTCAAGCCCGGCCAGGAACTCTCCGGCCTCGCCGCGCAGGAAGGTGCCGAACGAGACGGCGGCGGCAAAGTCGGACATGACCAGGAGCGCACTCGTCTGCTGCCGGGGCGTGGGATAGAGCCTGAGCACAGCACGCGTCACAATGCCCAGCGTGCCTTCCGCGCCGCAGAAAAGCTTGCGCAACTGATAGCCGGCATTGTCCTTCTGCACCTCGCGAAGGCCGTCCCATACTGCGCCGTCCGGCGTCACAACCTCGAGGCCAAGCACCAGATCCTGCATCATCCCGTAGCGAAAGGCCTGGCTGCCACCGGCATTGGTGCCGATCAGGCCGCCGATCCTGGCGCTGCCTTCGGCGCCGAGATGCATCGGAAACATCAGCCTATGCGGCTCCAACGCTTCGTGCAGGGAGGCGAGCACGACGCCGGCTTCGACCGCGATCGAACCGCTCTCCTGATCCGGTTCACCGATCGCCGTCATGCGCGAGAGCGAGACGATCACCGCGTTCGGCTGTTCCGCGACGGCGCCGCCGCACAGGCCCGTGTTCCCGCCTTGCGGCACAACGGCCAGCCCAGCTTCCCGGCACGCCCTGATGACCGCGGCAACTTCAGCGGTGTTCGCGGGTCTGGCAACGCCAAGGGGCGGGACGCCATAGCGGTTGAGCCAGTCGCGTTTGTAGGGCTCGGCATCGCTCTCCGAAAGCCAGCCTTTCGGTCCGAGAATCTCGCGCAAGGCAACTGCGGGTTCGGCCATAGAAATACCTGATGACGTGCTGCTTTCGGAACGTTGCATCTTCCCGAATGCCGTTCAATGGCCCAGAACCTGCGAGAGGAACTGTCGCGTGCGCTCGTTCCGGGACGCGGCGAAGAACTCCTCCGGCGGCGCCTCTTCGACGATCTCGCCGCCGTCCATGAAGATCACCCGATCGGCAGCCCGGCGCGCGAAGCCCATTTCATGCGTGACGCAGATCATCGTCATGCCTTCGGAGGCAAGCGTCACCATGACGTCCAGCACTTCCGCGATCATCTCCGGGTCGAGCGCCGAGGTCGGCTCGTCGAACAGCATGAGCTGCGGCTGCATGCAAAGCGCACGCGCAATCGCTACACGCTGCTGCTGCCCGCCGGAGAGCTGTCCGGGAAACTTCATCGCCTGTTCGGGAATGCGGACCTTCTCCAGATAGCGCCGGGCGGTCGCCTCGGCCTCGGCGCGCGGTCGCTTGCGCACGATCATCGGCGCTATCGTGCAGTTCTCCAGCACGGTCATATGCGGGAACAGGTTGAAGTGCTGGAACACCACGCCGACTTCGCGCCTGATCCCGTCGATGTTGCCGACATCGTCGTTGAGCTCGGTGCCGAGCACGGTGATGCGGCCGCCATTGTGCTGCTCGAGCCGATTGATGCAGCGGATCATGGTCGACTTGCCGGAGCCGGAGGGGCCGCAGACGACGATCCTCTCACCCCGTTCCACGGACAGGTTGACCTTTCGCAGCGCGTGGGATGTCCCGTAGTACTTGTCGAGGTTTTCGATGCGCACGGCAGGTCCGCCGGACTTGACCGAATTGTCCGAAATCACGCTTGCCTCCCTACCGCTCGCCGACCGACATGCGGCGCTCGAGAAAGGCGCCGTAGCGGGACAGGCTGAAGACGAAGACGAAATAGATGAAGGCGATGAAGGCGTAGACCTCGACATAGGCGAAGCGCCACTCGCCGGTTCCATAAGCGGCATTGCCGGAAGCCAGGATCTCGAAGAAGCCGACGATGACCACCAGCGAGGTCTCCTTGAACGAGATGACGAACTGGTTGATCGTGGCCGGCAGCGCGTTGCGCATGGCCTGCGGCAGGAGGATGCGGCTGATGCGCTGCCAATAGCTCATGCCGAGCGCCATGGCGGCCTCTTCCTGGCCATTCGGAACGCCCTGCATGCCGCCTCTGACGATCTCGGCCTGGTAGGCGGAGAAGAACAAGGCCGAGCCCAGGATCACCCGGTAGAGCTTGTCGCCCGCCAGCCATTGCGGCAGGGCAAAAGGCAGGACAATGGCAAATGTGAACAGGATCGAGATCAGCGGCAGCGAACGGACCCCATCGATGATCAGACCGGTGGTTCTGGAGATCCAGGGCAGTTCGGAGCGGCGCAGCAGAGCCAGGCAGATCGCCAGCGGGAAGCCGATCAGGCAGGTGGTGACGAAGATGAAAAGGGTGAGTGCCAGCCCGCCCCAGGCCTCCTCGCCGACATAGGCAAGGCCAAGCACGCCGCCCTTCATCAGCACATAGTAGAGCGCCGTTCCGGCGCCCCAGACGATCGCGATGCGGCGGCCGGTCCAAAAGGCCGGAATGCAGCTCAGCACCGTCATGACCACGACGGCCACACAGGCCAAGGCCGAGCGCCATTGCTCCTCGAACGGATAGAGGCCGAAGAGGATGATGCGCCACCTGGCGGCAATGACCGACCAGCAGGCTCCGGCCGTCGCCTGGCAGGCTTCGGGCCCGCCGGCGGTGGTAAAGACGGCTGAAAAGACCGCCCAGTTCAGCAGCTTCCAGACGAGAAAAACCATGATCGCGAACGAGATGAGCGACAGCAGCGCCTGAAGCGGCGTGGCGAAGAAACGGCGCCTCAGGTCTTCGAGCTTGCCAGGGGCAGGGGGAGCGAGAACGACCATCTCCATCACTCACCCCCTCAGCTGATTGCCCTTGAGGGCAATGGTTTTGTTGATGCGGTTGAACACGGCGGCCAGGCTGAGATTGATCGCCAGGAAGCCTGCCATCAGGATACCGATCGCCTCCAGCGTCTGACCGGAGTGATTGATCGTCAGCGCCACGATCATGAAGAAGTCGGTGAAGCCCACCGCAATGCCCATGGTCGTCGCCTTCATCAGCCAGACATACTGGTTCGCGAGGATCGGCAGCATGGCGCGCAGCGCCAGCGGCAGCTTGACCAGCGTGAACACGCGCCAGGGGCTCAGCCCCAGCGAAAGTGCGGCCTCCATCTGGCCCTTGCCGACGGCCTTGAAGCCGCCGCGCACGATCTCGGCGATATAGGAGCCGCCATAGATGGCGATGGCGATGGCTAAAGCGGAAAACTCGGGAGGAATGCGCAGGCCGCCCTTGAGGTTGAGGCCTTGCAGGGCAGGGAAGTCGAGCAGCGGCAGGTCCGGCAGGCGACCCAGCGCAAGGAGAATGGCCGCGCTGGCCAGTGCCGTCGCGGCCGTGGTCAGTTGAATGCCGCGCCGCTCGCCGGGCGGTTGGCTGAGGCGCGAGGTCCGGCCCAGCCAAACCGGCAGCGCGATCGCCGCGATTACAGCAAGGATAGCTGCCGCAAACGCGACGCCGCCGACATTGGGGACCGGCACATAGAGGCCGCGGCTGGTCAGCAGCATGCCAAAGGCCTCATGCGCGGCGCGCGGCGTCGGCAGATGCGTGATGACGGCGTACCAGAAGAAGACCTGGAGGATCAGCGGGATGTTGCGGAAGATGTCGACATAGGTGCGGCCAAGCAGCCGCGCCAACTCGTTCGAGGAAGTCCGCGCCAGGCCGACGATGGTGCCGACGATCGTTGCCAGGAACAGCCCGGTGCATCCCAAGAATAGCGTGTTGATGACGCCGATAAGGAAAAACCACCAGTACGGGTCGTTGGCCGTGGCGGGCAGCAGCGAGAAGTTGACATCCCAGCCCGTCGACTTGAACAGGAAGTCGAAGCCGGAGGTGATGCCTTGCTGCGCCAGGTTCTGCCGGGCGATCATCACGCAGGCAAGGATCATCGCAGCAAGCGAGCCGACATAAAGAACCTGTAAGAGCGTGTTGCGGGCCCTCTGATTTCTTAGCAGGCTGACCATCGTGGTCTTCCCCGAATTGTCGCCGGCTCCGCCTGGTGGTGCCAGGCGGAACTCGGAGCGAGCTGCGTTGAGAGGTGGAGTCAGTCGATCACCAGCGGGAACAGGACGCCGCCATTGTTCCACAGGTTGGTGAGTTCGCGATCCATCTTGTAGGGCGAATCCTTGCCGAGATCGCGCTCGAAGATCTCGCCGTAGTTGCCGACCTTCTTGATCACATTATAGGCCCAGTCGTCGGCGAGACCGAGACCTTTGCCCATGCCGGGCGTGACACCGAGGAACTTGGCCACTTGCGGCGAAGTCGGCTTGGCCTTGATCTCGTCGACATTCTTCGAGGTGATGCCTTCCTGCTCGGCGAAGATCAGGGTGCTGAGGGTCCAGTTGGCGATGTCGACCCAGTTGTCGTCGCCCTGGCGCATGATCATGACTTCAGGCTCGACGGCGAGCACGTCGGGCAGGATGACATGGTCCTCGACCTTGCTCTTGGCGATGCGGGCGATGGCGAGCGTCGGTCCCCACTGCGCATAGAGATCGCAGCGGCCGGAGAAATAAGCCTGCTCGAGCTCTTCCGTCTTTTCGATCAGCACGGGTTCGAGCTTGATGCCAAGCTTCTGGGCGTAAGCAGCGACCTGCTGCTCCTGCGAGGTGCCGGCGGGGATGCAGATCGTGCCGCCGTTGGCATCCTTGAGCGACTTCAGGTTGAGCTCTTTGTGCGCCATCACCTTGGTCGTGCCGAGATAGTAGGAGTTGGAAAATTGCAGCCCAAGCTCGGTGTCGCGGCTGAGCGTGCCGCCGGATGCCTTGATGATGATGTCGACGTCGCCCGACTGCAGCGACGGCCAGCGCTGCGCCCAGCTGATCGGGACGATCTTCAGCTTTGCCGGGTCGCCGAACACCGCGGTCGCCACCGCCTTGCAGAGGTCGATGTCCATGCCCTTCCAGTTGCCCTTGTCGTCCACCTCGGCGAAGCCGAGATAAGAGCCGTCATGGCCCGTGCAATTGAGCACGCCGCGCGCCTTCACCGTTTCCAGCGTCTTGCCGCCCGCCGCCTCGGCCGGCGCCGCAAAATGAACCAGGCCAAGGGCCATGGCTGCGGCCCCCCATTTCATCATTTTCATGTTTGTTGTCTCCACTGTTGAGGTTCACTTGTTCTTGTTGTTGGAGGCCCGAAACACGCGCTTCGGCCCTCGGTCCCGAAGCCGCTCCTAGTCGGAGAGCGGTATCGGTTTCGGCAGAGAAAGCTTGAGGTCGCTTCCCCAATCCTGCTGGACGAGCCAGCGATGCAGGGCGGCCACCGCCTTCACGCGCAGATGCCCGCGCGGCATGACGAGGTAGAAGCCGGGGACTTCTTCCGGCTTCATGTCCGAGAGGGCGTCACGGCCAAGTGGCGCGACCAGCGCGCCCGACCTGAAGTCCTCCTCGGCATCGATGACGGAAACCAGGCCGACGCCGATACCCTGGAGCGTCGCACGGCGCATGGTGGCGGCATCATCGAAGCCTATGCTGCGGTCGCCCTCAGTCAGTTCCACTCCGAGGTGGCGCAATATGTCCGGCCACAGGCGCTTCGACTTGACGGTGTCGAGCAGCGTGAACCGCGTCAAATCCTGCGCCGACTTGATCTTCTCGCCGATCGCCGGCGTGCAGCAGATGATCTTGGGGTCCGGCACCAGCAGCGTTGTCTCGTAGTCCGGCCAGTTGCCGTAGCCCCACTGCACCGTCATATCGATGTCGTCACGCCCGAAATCGGGCAGGTCGACCATCGTCGTCAGGCGCAGATCAGCGCCCGGCAGGATCTCGCGGAAGAGTGAAAGCCTGGGCAGCAGATAGTGCGTTGCGAAGTAGGGACTGGCATTGAGATTGATGCGGTCCCGGTAGTTCGATTTGGTGACGCGGCGAACGCCTTCGGAAAATTCGTCGAAGCCGGCTTTGACATAGTGCGAGAGCAGGATCGCCGACTCAGTCAGTTCGATCGAGCGCCCCTTGCGCTCGAACAGCGTCACCTGAAGCGTGTCTTCCAAGAGCTTGATCTGCTGACCGACGGCTTGCGGCGTCACCAGGAGCTCGTCGGCGGCCTGCCGGAAGCTCTTGTGCTGTGCGACGGCGTGGAAGACGCGAAGCGCATTGAGCGAGGGAAGGCGAAGCTTGCCGGTCATCGTGAAGTCCGCCTCCTTTCGTTCGAGACTCCGTTCATCATGCACTGCTGGATTTCAGACGCCGCCAGCGTCTGAAAATCGATTCAGGCGTAGATGTAACCGCCTGAGACAATTACGTTTTCACCGGTCATATAGGTGTTCTTCGGGCCGCCGGTCATGAGCACCCATTCGGCGATCTCCGTCGGCTCGGCGCCGCGGCCGAGCGGGCTTGCCTTGGCCAGTTCCTCGAGGAAGCCGAGCGCCTTGGCCTTCTCGGTGGCCATGCCGGCGGGCGCGACGGAATTCACCAAAATCCCGTCCTTGGCGACGTGATGGGCAAAGGAGCGCGTGAGGCTGACGACGGCCGCCTTGGTCGCCGCATAATGGGCGTTCTGCGGATGCGCCTTGAAGGCGTCGACGGAAGTGAGGTTTACGATCCTCCCGCGCACATGGGCTTTCGGCTCTTGCGACTGCATGTGGTGAACGGCAGCCACCATCATGTGGTAGGTGCCCTTGATGTTGACGCCGTTGGAGGCGTCCCACTCGGCGTCGGTGATCTCGAGGAGCGGACGCCGAGGATAGATCGCGGCGCAATTGATCAGTGTGTCGACGCGCCCGAGCTTCGCGACAACGGCGTCGAAGGCGGCGTGACACTGCGGTCCGACCTGGATGTCGCAAGCTGCCGCAGCCGTCGGCAGGCCCTTGGCCTTCGCCGCTTCGAGAGCGCTCTCAGCGGCTCCCTGGTTGATGTCGATGATGCCGATCTTTGCCGCCCCGGCCTCCACAGCCATGCGGGCGAGGAGGGCGCCAAGGCCGGCGCCGCCACCGACGATCAGAACGGAAAGGTCCTTCATTCCAGTTTTCCTCACTTGGTGCCGCTGGGCGAGGTCGGCCAAGTCGGCATGATGTCGAAACGGGTAACGTCGGCCCATGCGGGGAGCGCCAGCACAGCGACGACCATCCTGGCCACGTCATCCGGCTGCACCACTTTTCCGGCGTACATCGCCGCCCGGGCTTCGGTGTCGAGGATGTCTTTGTAGAGCTGCGTCTCGACCCGGCCGGCGACGATCTCGGTGACGCGTATGCCGGACGGCGAGAGGTCGGCGCGCAAGGCAGCGGCAAAGCCGGAGATCGCCGCCTTGGTGGCCGAATAGACGGCAATATTGGAATAGGCCGCGTGGCCTGCGGTGGATCCGGTGAACAAGATGTGGCCGGACTGGCGCTCGCGCATCTGCGGCACGACGAGGCGGGTGAGCAGGATCGCCGCGCTGAGGTTCACCTCCAACGTGGTGTCGATGTCTGCGATCGTCATGTCGGCGAAATTGCCGAGCGGCGGCATGATGCCGGCGTTGTTGATCAGCACATCGATGGTGAGATCGGCCAGGACCGATTCCAAAGCCTCGCGGTCGGCAACGTCAACGGCGATCGGCAGGATGCCCGGACGCTCGGCCTGCAGTTCCTTGAGCGCGGCCTGGCTGCGGCCGACCGCATAGACGTCGTAACCGGCGTCGCTCAACGCGATGGCGATGGCTCGCCCAATGCCGCTCGTCGCACCTGTGATGAAGGCTGTCGTCACCTGGGCTTCCCCGATTGCCTGATCATCAGTCTGCGGCCTCGACCGGTGCCGCGAAACCAAGAAAAGCAGCAAAAAGGAAAGATAAACTTTCGAAAGCCTTTCCGGCAGGCGAAACGTTCCACCCTGCCTGTACGGCCTCCAGCGCTGCGAACCAAGGGAAAACAATACTTTCGACGCGCGGGAGAGGGTTCCCGGTCGTCGGTGGATCAAAAACACGGCTTTCGCAACGCGTCGCAAGCCGCGTTCGGCCCCCACGCGAAGGATTGAAATCGTCGCGGCCTATCCGGCCGTCGGCACAGGTCTTTTCATCTTGGTGAAGAGCGAGGCTGCGGCGGCCTTTTGCTCCGCGTCGGTCGCCTCGACTCCGGAAGCCCGCGCCAGGGCGCGAACGCGCCCGAGGCTGTTGTGCAGATGCTTGCGCATGGCCTGGCGGGCCTTGCCGCCGTCCTGTCTTTCGATGGCGTTGACGATGGCTTTGTGCTCGCTGTGGATGCGCGCGTAGTAGCTGTCCTTGAGGGTCGGCTCGACCACGTAGCCGAGTTGGAAGCGCGGCACGATCATCGGCCCGAGATAGGCCAGGAAGCCGTGGATGAATTCGTTGCGCGCGGCCTTGGCGATCGCGAGGTGGAAGTCGTAGTCGTAGTGGATCTGGACGGCCGCCGGGTCGGCCTGCCGCGCGTCGATCTCATCCATCATGGCACGGATGTCGCTCGCTTCGTTGTCGGTGCGGCGTTCGGCGCAGAGCCCGGCGGATTCGACTTCGACGCTCAACCTGAGTTCGAGCAAGGCGATGGTTTCCGGCAAGGTCCTAAGCGCCTCGTCCGGGATCGAGAAATTGCGCGGCACGGGCGTTTCGCTGACGAACATGCCGCGTCCCTGGTGCGGCACCACCATGCCTTCGGAGCGCAGCCGCGCCACGGCTTCGCGCACGACGGTGCGGCTGACATCGTATTCCGCGCAAAGCTCCGCCTCGGTCGGCAGTTGCGCGCCGGGCTGCAACTCACCGGAGCGGATCTTTTCGGCCAGGCTCTCCGCCACGACGGTGGAAAGCGGCTTGCGCTTCGTCATTCAGGTCTTCCGTCCAAGTCCAGATTAGGGCCGTTCAGGTTCAGATTCGGGATGATGCCCGAACCGGCAAGACCATTCAAACCGCCGCGGTGACGATCAGTTCGACCAGCATGCCGGGCTTGGCCATCCGGCCCTCGCCGGAAGAGCGTGCCGGCGCATGCTCTTTCGGCATCCAGGCGTCCCAGACCGCGTTGACCTCGTCGAAATCCCGCACGTCGTCCAGCCACATCTGGACATGGAGGATGCGGGTCTTGTCAGTGCCGGCCCTGGCGAGCAGCGCATCGATCTTGGCGAGCACCTCGCGCATCTGGTCGGTGGCCGGCTGGCCCGGCTTGGCAACCTGGCCGGTCAGGTAGAGCGTTCCGTTGTGGATGACGCCGTGATGGATGCGGGTGTCGAAGTCGAAACGCTGGATATCGCCCACTGGATTCTTCCTCGTCAGATCGCCGGCGTCTGCCGGATGGGGTTGCCCTGCAGGTATTGCGCGTACGGCGCCTGGACGAGCCAGCCGGCGTCGACCGGCAGCGTGACACCGGTGATCGAGGCGGCTCGATCGGAGCAGAGGAACAGCGCCGCCTCGGCGACGTCGCGCGGCTCGACGAAGCGGCGCAGCGCGGTGGTGGCCTGGATCGCGTCCGGGTTGCGCTCGCCCCTGGCAATCCTGGCCTTCAGCCCGTCGGAGAGGGTATAGCCCGGCGCTATGGCGTTTACACGGACTCCATGCGGGCCGAGTTCGGCGGCCAGGATCTGGGTGAGCGCCAGGACCGCATGCTTTCCGGGCGTGTAGGCCGGAAGCGACAGCGGCGCGAAGGAGGCGAGCGAACCGACATTGAGGATCGCGCCGCGTCCGGCGGCCGACATCAGCCGCCCGAACAGCTGGCAGCCAAGCAGCGTACCGCGATAGTTGATCCGCCACATCTGCTCGTCTTCGGTGAGGTCCTGGTCGAGCACATGCTTGCCGCTCTGCAGGATGCCGGCGCAGTTGACCACGACATGAGGCGTGCCGAACGCATTGCTGACGTCATCCGCCAGCGCTTCGACGGAAGCGGGATCGCCGACATCGGTCTGGACAAACACGGCGCGCGGGGCGCCGGCGCTCTCGCAGGCCTCGGCAGCTTCCTTGCCGCGGCTCGCGTCCCGGCCGGCGACGACCACCTGATAGCCGTCCTCGGCGAAGCGCTGCGCAATAGCGCGGCCGATCCCGGACGTGCCGCCGATGACAACGGCAGTCGAAGCCTCAGCCATTGCGGCGATCCTTTCGCTCGATGTCGAAGAATGCGGCCATGGCCTCGACCTGGAAATCCATCATCGGGCGTCCGGGCTGGATGCGGCAGCCGATCTCTTTCGCCGCCTTGAGCAGGGCCGTTTCGGCCGGCTCCATGATGATGTCGACCACCGTCATCTCCGGCGTCAGCTTGCTCACATCCATCGGCAGCGGATCGCCGGCCTTCAGTCCGGAGGGCGTCGCGTTGACCGCCATGTCCATTCCGGACGGATCGGGCTCGCCGACCTCGATGCGGCAATCGGGGAAGGACTTGTTGACCAGCGAAGCAAGCTTTTGCGCGCGTTCCCTGTCGATGTCGGCCAGACGGATTTCCGCGGCTCCTTCCTCGGCCAGGCAATAGGTCAGCGAGGCGCCCGCGCCGCCGGCACCGACCTGGAGGATGCGCCGGCCGGCGATCCGGTGTCCGCCTGCCTTCAAGCCGTCTATGAAGCCGACACCGTCGAAATTGTCGGCATACCAGGTGCCGTCCGCCTGCCGGCGCACGGAATTCGCGCTCTGCACGCGCGCGGCGCGGTCGTGCGCGGCGGCGCATCTGTGGTAGACCGGGACCTTGTAGGGCACCGAGATGATGACGCCGCGGATGTTCTCCGCCGCCGTGATGCCGGCCCAGAAAGTATCGAAGTCTTCCGGACGGCAGCTCAGCGGCACCATCAGGCTGTCGAGCCCCTTCTGCTCGAAGATCTCGTTGAAAATGCCAGGGCTTTTCGCGTGGCCCACGGGATGGGCCAGCATGACGAAGACATCGGCCTTGCCGGTTCCGCGCATCGGTTCACTCCTTTCCGTTTGACAGTTCATGATCGCTCAGGACCTCGAGGGCCCGGACGAGCGACGAGTGGTCTGCTTCCGCGCCGTCCGGGCGGGCCGCACAGGCATTCATCAGTTGCTGCGCCAGCGCCGTGCTCGGCAGGGCGGCTCCAAGCGCGCGGGCGCTTTCGAGCGCCAGATTGAGATCCTTCTGGTGCAGGCGGATGCGGAAGCCCGGCGCGAAGGTGCGGGCGATCATGCGCTCGCCATGCACTTCGAGCACGCGGGACGAGGCGAAGCCGCCCATCAGCGCGCTTCGGACCTTGGCCGGATCGCAGCCCGCTTTGCTGGCAAAGACAAGCGCTTCGGCGACGGCTTCGATGTTGAGCGCGACGATGATCTGGTTGGCTATCTTGCAGGTCTGGCCGGCGCCGTTCTTCTCGCCGATCAGGGTGATATTCTTGCCGAGCTTCTCAAAGATGGGCAGCGCACGCTCGAATTCGGCAGCCGGCCCGCCGACCATGATGGTGAGACTCGCCGCCTTGGCGCCGACCTCGCCGCCGGATACGGGTGCGTCGAGGAAGCCGGTTCCCGCTTCCCTGAATTTCGCCGCGAATTCCGCGGTGGCGATCGGGCTGATCGAGCTCATGTCGATGACCAGCTTGCCGGCTGAAATCCCTTCGAGTACGCCACTCGGCCCGAGCAGGACGCGCTCCACGTCGGGCGTATCGGGCAGCATGATGATGATGATTTCGGCAAGCCGCGCGACTTCGGCAGGAGAAGCCAGCACTGACGCTTTCAAATCGGCAGGCAGGGGAGAGCGATTGAGCACCGTGACGATCTCGTGCCCGGCATCGGCAAGATGCCGCGCCATGGGCGCGCCCATGACGCCAAGTCCGATGAAGCCAATTTTCATGCGCAACTCCCGTGCTCACCAGAGCGTCTTGCGGCTCAATGAAGGCGTATGATATAGGACATCATACAAATTTCAATGCATCTTCTTTCCGCAGGAGACCGATCGCAAAATGCAAGAGCGCGTCAATTCGCTGAAGGCGGCCGTTCAGGCCGGCCGGCCCCATATCGGCATCTGGTGCTCGCTGGCTTCAGCGCTGACCACGGAAGTGGTGGCTGGTTCCGGAGCGGGCTGGCTGCTGATCGACGGCGAGCACAGCCCCAACGATCTGCGCAGCATCATGGCGCAGCTTCAGGTCGCGGCGGCATTTCCGTGCGAGGCGGTGGTGCGCCTGCCGTCCGACGATCCCAACCTGATGAAGCAGGCCCTGGATGTCGGCGCCCGCAGCCTGATGATCCCGAATGTGCGGACGGCGGAGCAGGCGCGCGCAATTGTCGCGGCGATGACCTATGCTCCGGGCGGCTTCCGCGGCTTCTCGGTCGGCCACCGAGCCAACGCCTTCGGCCGCATCGCCGGCTATCATGCGAAAGCGCGCGAGCAGCAGCTGCTGGCCTTGCAGATCGAGGACGAGTCCGGCGTCGCCAATGCGGCTGAGATCGCAGCGGTGGATGGCGTGGACGTTCTGTTTGTCGGGCCCGGCGATCTTTCCACGAATATGGGCGCGATGGGCAATCCCGGCGCTGCGCATGTGCAGGAAGCGATCGCGTCCGTGCGCAAGGCCGCGGCTGCGGCAGGGAAGGCGAGCGGGATTTTGGCTCCCGTGAAGGCCGACGCCGACCGCTATCTCGCCGAAGGCTTCACCATGGTTGCCGTCGGCTCCGACCTCGGCCTGCTGGCGCGAGGCTCGGACGCCCTGATTGCGTCGTTCAACCGCTAGACTCGGAGACGGCCGTGGCGATCCCCCCTTACAAAGCACCCTCGCGCAACGCCTACGACATCGTCATCGTCGGCGGTGCGGTCATCGGCTCGTCGACGGCCTATTGGCTGAGCCGGGCGCTCGGCAGCGGCGCCTCGATCCTCGTGGTCGAGCGCGACTCCAGCTACGAATTCTCCTCGACCGCGCTCTCCACCAGCGCCATCCGCCAGCAATATTCCAATCCGATCAATGTGAAGATCAGCCAGTTCGGCATCGGGATCATCCGCAGTTTCCAGGAGCGGATGGCGCCTTTTTACATGAACGAGCCGGCACCCGATCTCGGCTTCAAGGAACACGGATACCTCTATTGCTGCTCGCCGGAAGGAGTGGAGGCGGCCAAGGAGCGGGTCGAGCTGCAGCGCAGCCTCGGCGCCCACACCGTCTTCCTCGAGCCGGGTCCGCTGAAGGAACGCTTCCCCTGGCTGAATGTCGACGATCTCGGCGGCGGTTCCTGGGGCGCGCGCGAAGAGGGCTGGTTCGATTCCATGGGCATGTTGAACGGCTTCCGCCGGGCCGCCCGCGCCAGCGGGGTCGAATATATCGACAATGCCGTGACCGGACTGGATGTCGTCGATGGGCGGGTTGTCTCCGCTCGGCTTGCGACCGGCGAGACAGTCGCTTGCGGAACCTTGGTCAATGCCGCCGGCCCGCGAGCGCAGCAGGTCGCTGCCATGGCCGGCCTTTCCATCCCGGTCGCCCCCTACAAGCGCTACAGCTTCGTCTTCGCCAGCGCCAACCCGATCCCTGGGCGGATGCCCAACGTCATCGACCTTTCCGGCACCTTCGTGCGCCCGGAAGGCCAGCTCTTCCTCACCGGCAACACGCCGCAGGGCGACGGACCGGCCGACTATGACGACTTCGAGATGCATTTCGAGGAGTTCGACGACTATATCTGGCCGGCGCTGTGGCACCGCATCCCGGCCTTCGACGCGCTGAAGGTCCAGACGAGCTGGACCGGCCACTACGAATACAACATGCTCGACCACAACGGCATCGTCGGCTTTCACCCGGAGGTTAAGAACTTTATGTTTGCCAACGGCTTCTCTGGGCACGGCCTGCAGCAGTCGCCCGCGGTCGGCCGGGCAGTGTCGGAGCTCATCGTTCACGGCGCCTTCCAGACGCTCGACCTGTCGCCGTTCTGCTACGAGCGCATCCCTCGCAACGACCCGTTCCTCGAAGAAGCGGTGATCTGAACGGTTCCGGCGAATTTCACTCGGCGGCCTGAACGTGCCTTGCGTCGATGATCGCCCTTATCTCCGAGCGGCACGAGCCGCAGTTGGTGCCGGCGCGCAGCGTCGAGCCGATCGCCTCCAGACTGTCGCATCCCGCCGCGACCGCCGAAGCGACCTGGTTGACGCCGATGTGGAAGCATGAGCACACGACCCGCCCGATGGCGGGCATCGGCGCTGGTGAACGCCCGGATAGAAGCGCATGCCGATCGGCTGTCGACAGCGCCTGGCGGCTGGCCAGCAGCGAGACCAGCCAGTCCCGCGTGGGCAACTGGTCTGGAGCGGCGACCAGCAGGGCCTCAGCCATGGCGCCGCCTTCGTCGATCGCAGCGGCACGATAGGCCAGCCCCCGGCGATCGGTGTATTCGAGCAGATGATCCTGCCGTTGGACGCCAAGCAGCTTGCGCGCCAGAAGAATGCCCTGGTCGGGCGGCTCGGTCCCGGTCAGCTCGTAGACCCAGCCGCCTTCGACCGCCAGCCTGCTCCAATGGACGAAACCGGTCGGCCTGAGATTCCGCCGTGTGATGAGCACACCGGCCCATCCAGTGTTTTCGCGCACAATTCTGACTGGGACATGCTTCAGCTCCGGCTGGCCGGAATGCGGATCGCTGACCGGCGAGGACAGCAGGCCCGCGGCGGCCCTGGCCGCGAACTGGCCGCTCCAATGCATGGGCATGAAGGCATGGCCGCGCCGCTGCGCCTCGGCCACGCGTACCTTCGCGCGCACAAAGCCGAAGCGGGTCGACAGATGGGCGAGATCGCCATCCTTGAGCTGGTGCGCGGCCGCATCCGCCGGATTGAGGTCCACCGCCGGTTCCGGCGCGTTGGCCATCAGGCGCGGCACGGTGCCGGTGCGCGTCATGGTGTGCCACTGGTCGCGCAGCCGGCCCGTGTTCAAGGCAAGCGGATAGTCCGCATCGACTGTGAACGCCGTCGCCTCCTGCCGCACCGGCACGAAGCGCGCACGGCCGTCCGGTGTCGGGAAACGACCGTCGGCAAACAATCTCGTCTGGCACTCACGCCTCTCTGGTGCCGGCCAGTGGCGCGGCGCGAAGCCAGCATAGCCCGCATCGCTGATATCCGTCAGGCCGCCCAGATCGAACTGGCGCTCGCCATTGTTCTCGAAGGCCGACAGCGCGGCATGCTCGCGGAAGATTTCGGCCGGCGTCCGGTAGGCAAAAGCATCGCCAAATCCCATGCGCGCGGCGACCTCGCAGATGATGCGCCAGTCGGCTGTCACTTCGCCCGGCGACGGCACGAACGGCCGCTGACGCGAGAGGCGCCGTTCCGAATTGGTGACCGTGCCGTCCTTCTCGCCCCAGGCGGCGGCCGGCAGCAGCACGT
The DNA here is from genome assembly GCF_002294995.1 of Mesorhizobium sp. WSM3860. Lineage (GTDB taxonomy): Bacteria > Pseudomonadota > Alphaproteobacteria > Rhizobiales > Rhizobiaceae > Mesorhizobium. The sequence continues at coordinate 103,638 of NZ_NSGF01000011.1, forward strand.
CGGCATAGCGCGTGGTGTCGGTGCGGGTCACATCCGAGACCGCGACGAAATCGCATTTGGACAGGGCAGCGCGCACGCGCGACGCATCCGGCATGCTCACCGCCGGATTGGTACCCATGACCCACAGCGCCTTGATGCGGCCGTCTGCAACCGCCTGGAACATGTCCACGGCCTTCAGGCCGGCCCGCCGCGCGATGCCGGGCGCCTTCCAGAAGCGGGAGACGCGGTCGATGCCGGCGGGATCCGCAAAGTCCACATGTGCGGCAAGCTGGTTGGCCAGGCCTCCAACCTCGCGGCCGCCCATCGCGTTCGGCTGCCCGGTGACCGAGAACGGCCCCATGCCAGGCTTGCCGATGCGGCCGGTGGCGAGGTGGCAGTTGATAATGGCGTTGACCTTGTCGGTTCCATGCGCCGACTGATTGACCCCTTGGCTGTAGACGGTGACCGTCCGCTCGGTGTCGGCGAAAAGCTCATAGAAAGCCTGGACATGGGCGGCCGCCAGCCCGCATCCCTTGGCGACGCGCGCGATCGAGGGCGCGTCGGCGCCGGCGAGCGAAGCCGCTGCATCGAAGCCCGATGTATGGTCGCGGACGAAATCGGCATCGATCTTTCCGGCCAGCGCGAGATGCGCGAGCAGCCCATTGAACAACAGCACGTCCGTGCCTGGATCGAGCGCCAGATGTAGGTCGCACTCGTCGGCCGTGGCGGTGCGGCGCGGATCGATGACGACGATCCTCGTGCCGCGTTCGCTGCGTGCCGCAAGCATGCGCTGGTAGAGCACCGGATGGCACCATGCGGTATTGGAGCCGGTGAGCACGATGAGGTCGGCGTGCTCGAAATCCTCATAGACACCGGGAACGATGTCCTCGCCGAAAGCGCGGCGGTGGCCGGCGACGGACGACGCCATGCACAGCCGCGAATTGGTATCGATATTGGCCGAACCGATGAAGCCCTTCATCAGCTTGTTGGCGACGTAGTAGTCTTCGGTAAGCAACTGACCGGAGACATAGAAGGCGACCGAGTCCGGCCCATGCTCGGCAATCGCCTGCGAGAATTTCGCGGCGACGAGGTCGAGCGCTTCGTCCCAACTCGCCTGCTTGCCTTGGATTTCCGGCTGAAGCAAGCGACCATCGAGGCCAAGCGTTTCGCCAAGCGCGGCACCCTTAGAGCAAAGGCGGCCAAAATTGGCCGGGTGGTCGGGATCGCCCCGGACGGTTGCCTTGCCATCCGCGGCGATCTCGGCCAGCACGCCGCATCCCACCCCGCAATAGGGGCAGGTGGTCCTCACCTCGCGTGCTTCTTCCATGCTCAGGCCGCTTTCGAGGCCAGAGCATCAAGCGCGATGAAGAGCCGCTCGCCTTCGATCCTGACCGGGATCGTCCTAACCGAGCCTTCGTCGGCGCCGAGCGCCCTGCCGGTCTCCAGCGAGATCACCCAGTTGTGCAGCGGACAGGTCACCGCCGCGCCATGAACGATGCCCTGGCTGAGCGGCCCGCCCTTGTGCGGGCAGTGGTCCTCGATGGCAAAGACCTGGTCATCCGCGGTGCGGAAGACGGCGATCTTGCCCTGCGGGGTGGCCACGCAACGCGCACCGCGGCGAGGGATGTCGCAAAGAGAGCCGATCGATGTCCAGGTCATTGAGTCGCCTTTGCTTGATATGAATGCGCCCAGGCACCCCCCTCTGTCCCGCCGGACATCTCCCCCTCAAGGGGGGAGATTGGCAGCTTCGGGCTCGCCGCCCCTTCTGCAACGCTGGTGATTTTAAAAGGCCGCAATGAAAGCTGATCTCCCCCCTTGCGGGGGAGATGGCCGGCAGGCCAGAGGGGGGTGCCTCGCGCTGACATCTCCATCACTCGGCCGCCTCGGCGAACCCGACCGAGGCCAGCGGGCGGAACTCGTGCTTGTCCTTGCCGGAGACGCGTTCGGACCACGGGTCGACCTGCGCGAATTTCTGCGAAAAGACGAAGCGCTCGAAATAAGCGCGGCGCTTCTCTACGTCATCCAGGACCTGCTTTTTGATCTCCGCGGTACCGACGCGCTTGGCCCATTTGTAGATGCGCTCGAGATAGCGAGCCTGCTCGCGATACATCTGGACCAGTGCCACGATCACCTCCAGCGCTTCGTCCTCGGTCTTCACTAGGCCGAGCACTTCGGTGCCCTTGATGTCGAGGCCTGCAGCCCCCGCGAAATGGATCTCGTAGCCAGAGTCGACGCAGACCACGCCGACATCCTTGCAGGTCGCTTCCGCGCAATTGCGCGGGCATCCCGAGACCGCCATCTTCACCTTGGCCGGTGTCCAGGAACCCCACATGAACTTTTCGATGCGGATGCCCAGCCCCGTCGAATCCTGCGTGCCGAAACGGCACCAGTCGGAGCCGACGCAGGTTTTCACCGTGCGCAAGCCCTTGGCATAGGCATGACCTGAGACGAAGCCGGCCTTGCCGAGATCGGCCCACACCGCCGGCAGGTCCTCCTTGCGGATGCCCAGCATGTCGATGCGCTGGCCGCCGGTAACCTTCACGGTCGGGATGCGGAACTTGTCGACCACGTCGGCGATGGCGCGCAATTCACCGGCGCTGGTCACCCCGCCCCACATGCGCGGCACGACCGAATAGGTGCCGTCCTTCTGGATGTTGGCATGCACGCGCTCGTTGATGAAGCGCGACTGATAGTCGTCGGCATATTGGTCCGGCCAGTCGCAGACCAGATAATAGTTGAGCGCGGGCCGGCACTTGGCGCAGCCGCAGGAGGTCTTCCATTCGAGCTCCTGCATGATGGCGGGTATCGTCTTCAACCCTTTCGCTTTGATCAGGCGTCGCACGTCGTCGTGGCCGAGGCTCGTGCAGCCGCACATGGGCTGCAGCGCCGCCGGATTGTAGGCCTCGCCCAGCGTGAGCTTCAGGAGCTGTTCGACGAGACCCGTGCACGAGCCGCACGAGGCCGAGGCCTTGGTGTGGGCGCGCACGTCGTCGAGCCCGGTCAGGCCTTTGCCGGTGATCGCGCCGGTGATCTTGCCCTTGCCGACGCCGTTGCAGCCGCAGATTTCCGCATCATCCGCCAGTGCCGCAACGGCCGCCAAAGGGTCCGAGGAAGCGCCTCCCTGGAACGCCTGGCCGAAGATCAGCGTGTCGCGCATCTCCGAGATGTCGGTCGCCTTCTTTTTGAGGTCGTTGAACCAGGCGCCATCGGCCGTCTCGCCGAACAGCACCGTGCCGATGATGCGGTTGTCCTGCAGCACGACGCGTTTGTAGATGCCGGCGGATGCATCGCGCAGGATGATCTCCTCGCGGTCGTCGCCGTCGGCAAAGTCGCCGAGCGAATAAAGGTCGATGCCGGTGACCTTGAGCTTGGTCGGCGTGTCGGAATGGACGAAGCGCCTGTCCTCGCCGTCCGTCAGCCCGGCTGCCGCGACGCGAGCCATCTCGTAAAGTGGCGCGACCAACCCGTAGACATGGCCGCCGACCTCGGCGCATTCGCCGAGCGCCATGATTGCCGGATCGGATGTCTGCATGCGGTCGTCGACAACGATGCCGCGATTGACCTCCAGCCCTGCGTCCTTGGCCAGCGCGATATTCGGGCGGATGCCGACCGCCATCACGACGAGCGTTGCCGGGATGGTCGTGCCGTCCATGAGTTCGACGCCCTCGACCTTGCCATTGCCGACAATGGCCTTGGTATTGGCCCTGGTCATGACCTTGATGCCGCGCGCCTCGACCGCCTTCTGCAGCAGGTAGCCGGCAGCCGGATCGAGCTGGCGCTCCATCAGTGTCGGCATGACGTGGAGCACGGTCACTTCCATGCCGCGCTCTTTCAGCCCGGCCGCCGCTTCGAGGCCGAGCAGGCCGCCGCCGATGACGATCGCCTTGGCGCGCGACTGCGCGGCAAGCAGCATGGCGTTGACGTCGTCGAGATCGCGGTAGCTGAGCACGCCGGGCAAGCCCTTGCCCGGCACCGGGATGATGAACGGCACCGAGCCGGTGGCGATGACGAGCCTGTCGTAGCTCTCGGTCACGCCGTGGTCAGAGGTAACGGTCCTCGCGTCCCTGTCGATGGCGACGATCCTGTGACCCTTGTAGAGGGTAATGCCGTGCTTGATGTACCAGCCGTCGCCATGGATGACGATTTCCTCGAACTCCTTCTCGCCCGAGAGCACCGGCGACAGCATGATGCGGTCGTAGTTCACGCGCGGCTCGGCGTTGAAGATGGTGACGGCGTAGCGGTCGGGCGCTCCTTCCAGCAGGTGCTCGAGCATCCTGCCCGGCGCCATGCCGTTGCCGATGATGACGAGTTTCTCGCTCATGTCCGGTCAGCTCCGATCTATTCGGCGGCGTAGGTGAGGGACGCGGGCTTGACGGCAGCCGCGCGCTCCATCCGGCGGATGGTGACGTGCATCCAGAGAAGGCACGAGACCACGATGACGAATAGCAGCATGAAGCAGCTCGACCAGACCCCGGTGAGGTCGTTCAGCGCGCCGAAGGCGATCGGCAGGATGAAGCCGCCGAGGCCGCCGATCATGCCCACCACCCCGCCGACCGCGCCGACGCTTTGCGGGTAATAGACGGGGATGTGCTTGTAGACGGCGGCCTTGCCGAGGCTCATGAAGAAGCCGAGTACGCAGGCGACGGCGATGAAGGCGAGCGGGCCGATCTCGACATGGAAGGGGATCGGCCCGCTGATGCCGCGCACGACGTAATCTGCCGAGGGGAGAGACAGAACGAGGGTCGCGACGGCACATACGGTGAAGGTCCAATAGAGCACGGTACGGGCGCCGATGCGGTCGGAAAGCACGCCGCCATAAGCGCGGAAGATGCTTGCGGGAATCGAATAGGCGGCGCCGATCATGCCGGCGGCGGCGATGCCGAAGCCATAGACGCCGATCAGATAGCGCGGCAGCCAGAGCGAAAGCGCCACGAACGCACCGAAGGAGAAAAAGTAGTAGAAGGCGAAGCGCCAGACCTGCAGGTTCTTCAGCGGAGCGAATTCCTGCCAGAAGCTTCTTGCTGGTACTGCCTTACCGGCGCGGCGCTCCCGGATAACCGGGTCGTCGCTGGTCAGGAACCAGAACACGCCGGCCATGACAACCAGCGCCGCGGCCCAGATCAGCGCGACCGACTGCCAGCCCCAGGCAATCAGCACGAGCGGCGCCAGGAACTTGGTGACCGCGGCGCCGACATTGCCAACGCCGAAGATGCCGAGAGCCGTGCCTTGTTTGCGCGCGGGGAAGAAGCGCGAGACATAGGCGATGCCGACCGCGAAGGAGCCGCCGGCAAGCCCGACGCCGAGTGCTGCAATCAGCATCTGCTCATAGGTGTGCGCAAAGGCGAGCAGGAATGTCGCGACTGCCGCCGCGAGCATGGTCATGGTGTAGACCAGCCGGCCGCCGTAGCGGTCGGTCCAGACGCCGAGCACCATGCGCACGAGCGAGCCGGTGAGGATAGGCGTGCCGACCAGCAGTCCGAACTCGGTCTCGTTCAGCCCGAGCTCCTGCTTTATGCGCACGCCGATGATGGAGAAGATCGTCCACACCGCGAAGCAGACGGTGAAGGCGATGGTGGAGATGACGAGCGCCTGCCGGGAGCTACTGTCCTGGCTGGGCGCGGCTTGGAGGTTTGCGGTCATTGTCGGCTCCGTTTGCGGCGTGGGAGGCACCGCCTGTTGTGTTGATCAGAGGCGCGGCATCGTCAGCGTGGCGAGGCTGGGACCTGCGCAGTCACTTGCGGATCCTTGGCCTCTCTGTCGTGATTGGTGGGAAACAGCAGGAGCGCGGCGATGAATAGCGCCGCCGTCAGGATGCTGCTCGCCAGGAAATCGCGGCGGGTGAAATCTCTCAGGGAACCGCCAGTTCCTATCCGTTTCGTCATCTTCGTCTCCGTTCGGCGCCGCCTGAAATCACCGCCGTCGATTGCGTTTCGGTCCAAAATAAAAAAGCTGCCGTCCAGGCCTCTCGCGTCCGTACATCCGGGATCGCGCGTCACCTGAGCGGCAGCTTTGCCTGTCGCGCCCGCCATTGGACGCCTGTTCTATTGCCCGCGTGGGGCTCGATTATCTTAAAGCACGAAGCGTGCCAGTTTTGCGTGAAAGACGGATTTCAAGGAAAATCAAAGCGGTAGCCGCATCAGGCGCCGGCCGGCCGGACGGAGACACGGTCAAACGTTGATCAACGGAGCGGGCAGGGCGCACAAATTTTGTGCAATGCACAAGAATGGCGCGCAAATGATCAGTCGCGCTTCTGGTCCGCGATGTAGGCATCGATCCGATCGGGATCGAAGATCTGGCCGTCGAAGAATCCATCCGGGCCGAGCACAAGGCTCGCCCCGGCCGAGCCGACCGGCGTTGCGGTCTGCAGCGCGCCTTCCACCTTGGCATTGGCGCCGGGCAGGGCCACGCCGAGCGGCTTCAGCGCCGAGCGATAGAGGTCGGGTCGATAGCAATCGCGAGCGATCGCCAGGTTTTGCGGCGTATGCGGCAATTGTCCCCAGCGCACCATCTGCGTGTAGAACCAGAGCGCATGGCTCTTCCAGGGAAAGTTTGCCGCCTTGTCGAAGGGCAGGAAGAAATCCTCAACGCTGCGCTCCGCGCCGCCGCCGAGCTGAAGTCGCCCGGTGAGCGCCGGAATCTGGATCGCCTCCGGCTGCCCGAGGAAGGCAGACTTGGCCATCAGCGCGGCCAGCGCCCCGCGGTTCGCTGGATCCTGGCACCAGCGGGCGGAGTGATGCAGCGCTCTCAGCAGCGCCGCTAGCGCGTCAGGGTTTTCCTCGGCCCAGCTTCTGCGCACGCCGATCACCTTTTCCGGGCTGTTGCGCCACAACAGCGCCTTGACGGTGACGATGCGGCCGGTGCTGGCGGCGACCGCGGCACTGTTCCAGGGCTCTCCGACGCAATAGCCGTCGATGCGGCCGGCGGAGAGCGCATCGGCCATGAAGGGCGGCGGCACGATGACGATCTCGACATCGCGGTCGGGATCGATGCTGCAGGCGGCGAGCCAGTAGCGCAGCTCGTAATTATGCCCGGAATGCGGATGGACGACGGCGAAGCGCAAAGGCTCGCGGCCGGCGGCCGCCCGCTCGCGGATCAGCGCGCCGAGCGCCGTCCCAGCGCGCGCCGGATCGAGGTCGGGCCTGGCCTCGTGCGCTTCCATGCCTTGCCACACAGCATTGGAGACCGTCACGCAGTTGCCGCCGAGCCCGAGCGAGAAGGGGACTATGGTCTCCGAGGCAAGCGGCGTGAGGCCGAGGCTGCAGGCGAGCGGCATCGGGCCTAGCATGTGTGCCACGTCGAAATGGCCGATGGCGATGCGGTCACGGATATTGGCCCACGAGGTCTCGCGATGCAGCTTGAGCTCGATGCCTTCGCGGGCGGCAAAGCCCATCTCGCCGGCCGCTACCAGGACGGCGCTATCGAAGAGCGGCATGAAGCCGGCGGTGATCTGGTGCGCGGCAGTCATGCTCATTCGCCCTCCAGCGGTCCCAGCAATCCCGCGGCCGTCACCAGGCTTTGGGCGATGTCGGCGATCTTGCGGTTCTGGTCCATGGCGGTCTTGCGCAGAAGCGCGTAGGCGGCCTCCTCGCTCAAGCCGCGCGACTTCATCAATATCCCTTTGGCGCGATCGACGACCTTGCGGTTCTCGAGCTCGCTGCGCGCCTCCTCCAGTTCGCGCGCCATGCGCGAGAAGGCGTTGAAGCGGCTGATCGCCATGTCGAGAATCGGCTTGATGCGCTCCTTCTTCAGCCCGTCGACCACATAGGCGGATACGCCGGCTTCGACCGCCGCCTCTATCGAGGCCCGGTCGGAACGGTCGACGAACATGGCGATCGGCCGTTTCACCGCGCGCGAAAGCTGGAACATGTTCTCCAGCATGTCACGGTTGGGGTTTTCGAGATCGATGACGATGACATCCGGCTCGATCTCGGCGATGCGCTTGGCAATGCCGGCCACGTCATGGACCACGGTGACATGGCTATGGCCGGCGTCCCGCAATCCGGCCTCGATGATCGAGGCGCGGATGCGGTTCTCGTCGATAACAAGGATGGTCAACGAACCGGCGGACATGCGCCTATTGTGCAGCCCGGCCGGAATTGTGCAATGCGGTAGCGTGGTTCGCGGCGACTTTCCCACGCCCAAACGCCGCGGGCCGGTCACCGATATTCGAAGCCTCTAATTTTCGAAGGCACGTTTTTCGCTGGGCCAAAAAGGTCAAAAACGTATCAGTCGGCGCGGCGTGGCGAGGTGGCGGACATCCTTGGCCGCCGTTATCCTGACCCTAGATGAGCCGGAACAAACGGCCGCGGTTCGAAGGCTGGCGACGGCCTGCGGGAGGAATCGATGGGACCCGATCTGGAAGTCATACAGATAAGGCCTGGCGAGTCGTTCGCGGTGAGGTGGCATGGCTATCCCTACCATACGGTGCGCTGGCATTTTCATCCGGAATACGAACTGCACCAGATCGTCGCGACCAACGGCCGCTATTTCGTCGGCGACTTCATCGGCGAGTTCGAGGTCGGCAACCTCGTTCTCACCGGTCCGAACCTGCCGCACAACTGGATCAGCGAGGTTCCGGAAGGTCAGTCAGTTCCGCTGCGCTGCAGGCTGGTCCAGTTCAGCGAGGAATTCATCGGCGGCGCGATCACCACTTTTCCCGAGCTTGGCGCGGTCTCCCCATTGCTGGAGCTCGCGCGGCGCGGCGTCCTGTTCAGCGCCAGCGTGAGCAGGGCGGTCATGCCGTTGCTGGCGGAGATCACGCATGCTTACGGCGTGCAGCGGATCAGCCTGTTCATGTCGATCATGGAAGCGCTGAGCCGCGAAACTGCGCCGCGCGTGCTCGCCAGCGAGAACTATCTGCCTGACCCGTCCGGATACATGTCTGCCGGCATGAACCAGGCTCTCGCCTATATCCGCGAGAACCTGACCCAGCAATTCAACGAAGGCGATCTCGCCGCGATCGCCGGGCAAACGCCGAGCGCCTTCTCGCGCTCGTTTCGCAAGCATACCGGCATGTCGCTGCTGCAATACATCAAGCGGCTGCGCATCAACCTCGCATGCCAGATCCTGATGAGCGACGAAGAGGCGCAGATCGCGGATATCTGCTTCGAGGTCGGCTTCAACAATCTGTCGAACTTCAATCGCCAGTTCCTGGCCGAGAAGGGCATGCCGCCTTCGCAGTTCAGGAGATTGGTTGCGGATAATTTCGCGGCCGCGCGCGCCGCATAGAAAGGAGTTCGGGAGGAGAAAACAAGCCTTAAACAAGAACCAGGACGAAGCGATGGGTCGCGGAAGCGAACCAGCGATGGACGAGTATTTCCTCGTGTCATGCCAGCGGGAGGAAGCCGTGAGGCTGCTGCACGAGTTCACTGGACTTCCGATCGGGTGGGCGAGCAGCATTCGCGCCCGATGTCGAGTCCGTTAGATCAAACAATGGGAATTGGAGAAGACCTTATGTCCAGATACGTGTCCAGATTGACGGCGGCCGCGATGGCCGTCTCGAGCCTCGCTCTTGGCGCGACTTTTGCCAATGCGCAGGATATCGCCGGCTCCACGGTCGCGTTCCTGATGCCCGACCAGGGCTCGACGCGTTACGAAGAGCATGACCATCCGGGCTTCGTCGCTGAAATGAAGAAGCTCTGCGACAGCTGCAAGGTGCTCTATCTCAACGCCGACGCCGACGTCACCAAGCAGCAGCAGCAGTTCAACTCCGTCATCACCCAGGGCGCCAAGGTTGTCGTGCTCGACCCGGTGGATTCCGCGGCGGCGGCCTCGCTGGTGCACAATGCGCAGGCTCAGGGCGTCAAGGTGATCGCCTATGACCGTCCGATCCCCACGGCCAAGGCCGATTTCTATGTGTCGTTCGACAACAAGGCCATCGGCAAGGCGATCGCCGCATCGCTGGTCGAGCATCTCAAGGCCAAGGGCGTGTCGAGCGACGGCGATGTCGGCGTGCTGCAGATCAACGGCTCGCCGACCGACGCCGCGGCGGGCCTGATCAAGGACGGCATCCATGAGGGCCTCAAGACCGGCAGCTACAAGACGCTCGCGGAGTTCGACACGCCGAACTGGGCGCCGTCGAATGCCCAGCAATGGGCGGCGGGGCAGATCTCGCGCTTCGGCAACAAGATCGTCGGCGTGGTCGCCGCCAATGACGGCACGGGCGGCGGCGCCATTGCTGCCTTCAAGGCAGCCGGCGTCGATCCGGTGCCGCCGGTGACGGGCAACGACGCGACGATCGCCGCCTTGCAGCTCATCATTGCCGGCGACCAGTACAACACTATCTCCAAGCCGAGCGAAATCGTCGCCGCGGCCGCTGCAAACGTTGCTGTGCAGCTTCTCAAGGGCGAGACTCCGAAAGCCGAGACAACGCTCTACGATACGCCCTCGCAGCTCTTCGTGCCGGCCGTGGTGACGCAGGAGAATCTGAAGGCCGAGATCATCGACAAGAAGATCCAGACCGCAGCCCAGCTCTGCACCGACCGCTACGCCGAAGGCTGCAAGAAGCTCGGCATTCAATAAGGAGCGATGCGGCCGAAGCCGCATCGTCTCCCAAAGCGATGCGACCCAGGGCGCATCGTCTTCGAGGAGCGGCGGCGGAGCCATATCGTCTCCAACAGCGAGGCGGCGCAGCCGCGTCGCCTGCGATATGCTCGGCAGGCCCCGTCAGGGCTGAGAGCCGGGTGTGTCCGGCCGCTCCCTCCTGGCGGCCGGACATATCGACCAATACGCGGGAAAAGAGACAGGCAATGGCAATACCCGACGCACCGCCCACGACGAGCCGTCCGCCGGTGCTCAGCCTGCGCGGCATCTCGAAGAATTTCGGCGCGGTGTCGGCCCTCACCGACGTCGATCTCGACATCAATGCCGGAGAAATCGTCGCCCTGGTTGGCGACAACGGCGCCGGCAAGTCGACGCTGGTGAAAATCCTAGCCGGCGCGCATATGCCGAGCTCCGGCTCGATCACCTTCGACGGCCAGCCGGTGACGCTTGCCAATCCCGCCGCGGCGCTGAAGCTCGGCATCGCCACCGTCTTCCAGGATCTCGCGCTCTGCGAAAACCTCGACGTCGTGGCCAACATCTTCCTCGGCCGCGAGCTTCATCCGCTTCGCCTCGACGAGGTCTCGATGGAGGTCCGCGCCTGGACCCTGCTCAACGAGCTCTCGGCGCGGATTCCCAGCGTGCGCGAGCCGGTGGCGTCGCTGTCGGGCGGGCAGCGGCAGACGGTGGCGATCGCCCGCTCGCTGCTGATGGAGCCGCGCGTGATCCTCCTCGACGAACCCACCGCCGCACTCGGCGTCGCGCAGACCGCCGAAGTGCTGAACCTCATTGAGCGCGTGCGGGATCGCGGGCTGGGCGTCGTCATGATCAGCCACAACATGGAGGACGTGCGCGCCGTGGCCGACCGCATCGTGGTGCTGAGGCTCGGCCGCAACAACGGCATCTTCCTGCCCGGCGCCTCCAATCAGGAGCTGGTCACCGCGATCACCGGCGCCGACGACAATGCGGTCTCGCGGCGCGGCAGGCGCACCGCCGAGAAGGCGCAAGGAGAACAGCCATGACCACGGCTTCCGACCGCAATCCGGGCGCGCTGCTCGATCGCAGCGACGAACGGCTGAAGGATCGCAGCGGCGCCAAGGGCGCCATCCGGGGCTTCCTCGACCGCGTCCGCTCCGGCGATCTCGGCTCGCTGCCAGTGGTCGTCGGGCTGGTTTTGATCTGCACCATCTTCCAGACGCTCAACCCGGTATTCCTGTCGCCGAACAATCTGGTCAATCTTTTGTTCGACTGCTCGACGGTCGGCATCATCTCGCTCGGCATCGTCTGCGTCCTGATGGTGGGCGAGATCGACCTGTCCGTCGGGTCCGTCAGCGGCCTGGCCTCCGCGCTGCTCGGCGTGCTGTGGGTGCAGTGGGGCTGGCCGGTCGCGCTTGCCATGCTGGCGGCGATGGGGGTCGGCTTCGTGACCGGCTGCGTCTACGCGCTGCTGCTCAACAGGCTCGGCATGCCAAGCTTCGTTTCGACGCTTGCGGGCCTGCTCGCCTTCCTGGGATTGCAGCTCTACATCCTCGGCCCGACGGGCTCGATCAACCTGCCTTACGATTCGCCGCTGGTGAATTTCGGCCAGCTCCTCGTGATGCCGCACTGGGTGTCGCACGCTTTGGCCGTCGTGCCCGGCGTGCTTGCCCTGGCTCTCGGTTATCGCAAGGCGCAACGCCGCCAGGCCGCCGGGCTGTCGTCGCGTTCGCTCGGCGGGCTGCTGCTCCAGGCCGTCGCGATCACGGTCGCGCTCGAACTGGTGGCATACTACCTCAACCTGTCGCGCGGCGTGCCCTGGATGTTCGCGTTGTTCGTCGGCCTGGTCGTAGCGATGAACTATGCGCTGAAGCGGACCCAATGGGGCCGCTCAATGACCGCTGTCGGCGGCAACCGCGAAGCGGCGCGTCGCGCCGGCATCAATGTGCGGCTGATCTACGCCAGTGCCTTCGCGCTCTGCGCCACGCTGGCGGCGACGGGCGGCCTGCTCTCAGCAGCACGCCTGGCAACCGCCAGCCAGCAGGCCGGCACCGGCGACGTCAATCTCAACGCCATCGCGGCGGCCGTCATTGGCGGCACCAGCCTGTTCGGCGGCCGCGGCAGCGCCTATTCGGCGCTGCTCGGCATCATCGTCATCCAATCCATTGCAAGCGGCCTGACGCTGCTCGATCTGTCATCCTCGCTCCGGTACATGATCACCGGCTGCGTGCTGGCGATCGCGGTCATCGTCGATTCTCTCGCCCGCCGCTCGCGTGTCTCACACGGCCGCGCCTGACGGCCTATCGAAGAGGATCGCAATGTCTGAAAGTCTTTCCGGCAAGGTTGCCGCAATCACTGGCGCTGCCTCGGGCATCGGGCTGGAATGCGCCCGCGCCATGCTCGCCGCCGGCGCGAAGGTCGTCCTGGTCGACCGGGCCGAGGACCGGCTTCAGGAGCTTGTCGCGGAGCTCGGCGACAAGGCTTGTGCGGTGGTCACCGACCTGCTCGATCCGGCGAGCGTCAACCGAATGATGCCCGAGATCCTCGAAAAAGCAGGCCAGCTCGACATCTTCCATGCCAATGCCGGCGCCTATGTCGGCGGCGAGGTGGCGTCGGGCGATCCCGACCAGTGGGACCGGATGCTCAACCTTAACGTCAATGCCGTGTTCCGCACGGTGCACGCCGTGCTGCCGCATATGATCGAAAGGAGGAGCGGCGACATCATCGTCACCAGTTCGGTGGCCGGCTTCGTTCCCGTGGTCTGGGAGCCGATCTACACCGCTTCGAAATTCGCCGTGCAGGCATTCGTCCATACGGTCCGGCGCCAGGTGCTGAAGCACGGCATCCGCGTCGGTGCGGTCGCTCCCGGTCCGGTGGTGACGGCGCTGCTCAGCGACTGGCCAAAGGCCAAGATGGAAGAAGCGCTCGCCGCCGGCAGCCTGATGGAGGCGAAGGAAGTGGCGGATGCCGTCCTCTTCATGCTGACGCGACCGCGCAACATCACCATTCGCGACCTCGTCATCCTGCCGCAGAGCGTGGACATCTGAGCGGCTTGCCGACCCGCCTTCGCAGAACGGAACCGCCGCCATGATCCTCGACCGCTTCCGACTGGACGACAAGGTTGCGCTGGTGACCGGCGGCACGCGCGGCATCGGCCTCGCCATCGCCAAGGCGCTCGGCGAAGCCGGCGCGCGCGTCGTCGTTGCGGGCCGGACGATGAAGGATGACGCGCGGCAGGAACTCGCGGGCTTCGCCTTCGACTTTCTCGCCGTCGAAATGCTGGACGAGAAAGTGCCGGACAGGCTGGTCGCCGATACGCTCGCCCAGGCCGGCCGGCTTGACATCCTGGTCAACAGCGCCGGCATCGCCGTCCATGGCGACAGCGGCGACTATCCGGAGGACACCTGGCGGCAGACGATGGCGATCAATGTCGATGCCGTCTTCCGCTGCTGCAGGGCGGCGCTGGCGCCGATGCGGCGCCAGGGCGGCGGTGCGATCCTCAATGTCGGCTCGATTTCCGGCATCGTCTCCAACATTCCCCAGAACCAGGTTGCCTATAACAGTTCCAAGGCGGCGGTGCATATGATGACCAAGAGCCTCGCCAGCGAGGTGGCGGGAGAGAATATCCGCGTCAATGCCGTCGCGCCCGGCTATATCGAAACGGACCTTTCGCGCGGCGGAATCGAGAATCCGGAATGGTTCCCGATCTGGCGCGGCATGACGCCGATGGGCCGCGTCGGCCAGCCGGAAGAAGTTGCGGCTGCCGCACTTTTCCTGTGCTCTCCCGCCTCGAGCTACGTGACCGGCGAGGTGCTGGTCATCGACGGCGGCTATACCACACGCTGAGATGGCGCTGAGCTAGGGCGCTGAGACAGGAGAATTGCCATGAAACTCAAGGACAAGGTCGCCGTCGTCACCGGCGGCGCGCAAGGCATCGGCGCAGCCATCGTGCGCGGTTTCGCCGCCGAAGGCGCCCATGTCGTAATCGCCGATATGGCAGTAGACAAGGCGGAAGCGCTGGCGCGCGAGCTCGGCGGCAAGGCTACCGCTCTCCAACTCGACGTGCGCGACCTCGCCTCGATCGAGGCCATGGTCGATGCGGTGACGAGGACGCATGGCGGGATCGACATCCTGGTCAACAACGCCGCCGTCTTCGACATGGGGCCGCTTCTCGAGATTTCGGAGAAGAGCTTCGACCTGCAATTCTCGGTCAATGTGAAGGGGCTGTTGTTCACGCTGCAGGCGGTGGCCAAGCGCATGGTCGCCCAAGGCCGCAAGGGGAAGATCATCAATATGGCCTCGCAGGCGGGTCGGCGCGGCGAGGCGCTGGTCGCCGTCTATTGCGCCACCAAGGCCGCCGTGATCAGCATCACGCAATCGGCCGGCCTTGCGCTGATCAAGCACGGCATCAACGTCAACGGCATCGCGCCGGGTGTGGTCGACACGCCGATGTGGGACCAGGTCGACGCGCTGTTCGCGCGCTACGAGAACCTGCCGATCGGCGAGAAGAAGCGTCAGGTCGGGCAGGCGGTGCCGGCCGGGCGCATGGGCGATCCCGACGATTACCGGGGTGCGGCCGTCTTCCTGGCATCGAGCGAGGCCGACTATGTCGTGGCGCAGACGCTCAATGTGGACGGTGGCAACTGGATGAGTTGATGGCCGAAGCTCGGGGCCGCGCCTGCGACAATCGGGCAGGAACGATCTGGCGGCTGACGCATTTTGGTTCCCATCAACCGTTTGAGGGAACCATGCGCATCGCCCATGTCGCGCCGCTCTATGAATCCGTGCCCCCGAAACTATATGGCGGCACCGAGCGGATCGTGTCCTATCTCACCCAAGCGCTGGTGGAACTCGGGCACGATGTGACCCTGTTCGCCAGCGGCGACAGTGAGACCTCGGCGCGGCTGGTGCCCGGCCGCGACCAGGCGATCCGTCTCGATCCGCGGCCGAAAAAGTCCGAGATTGCGGCGCATATGGCGATGCTTTGCCAGGTGCGCGAGCGGGCGGACGAGTTCGACGTCATCCACTTCCATCTCAGCCATTTCGTGCATTTTCCATTCTTTGAACACATGGCGGGGCGAACGGTGACGACGCCGCATGGCAGGCTCGACTATGTCGACCTGGCGCCGGCCTACAAGCGCTTCCCACGTTTTCCGATGATCTCCATCTCGCACAGCCAGAAGCGCGGATTGCCCGATGCCAACTGGCTGGCGACGATCCATCACGGGATTCCGCTCGATGCGTATCAGCCCACCTACCATCCTTCCGCCGAGGAACCGTATTTGGCTTTCCTGGGCCGGCTGTCGCGCGACAAACGCCCGGATCGGGCGATCGAAATTGCGCGGCATTCCGGATTGAAGCTTAAGCTGGCGGCCAAGATCGGCGATGACGATCGCCCCTATTTTCACGACGAGATCGAGGCGCTTATCGACGGCGACCGGGTCGACTACGTCGGCGAGATCGCGGAACACGAGAAGGCCGAGTTTCTCGGCAATGCCGCGGGCCTGCTGTTTCCCATCGACTGGCCGGAGCCGTTCGGCCTCGCGCCGATCGAGGCAATGGCTTGCGGCACGCCGGTAATCGCCTGGAACTGCGGCGCCCTGCCGGAGCTCATTGACCAGGGCGTGACCGGCTTTGTCGTGGACTCGGTCGATGATGCGGTCACTGCGATGCCGACCCTGCTCGAACTTGACCGACGCCAGGTGCGGGCGGTCTTCGAAAAGCGGTTTTCAGCCACCAGGATGGCGCGCGACTATCTTGCCGCCTATATGCGCCTGATCGGCATCCAGGAGGCGAGAGCCTCCTGATCGGCAGTCTCTTTGGGCGGGGCAAGCGATGAGGTGACGAATGACGCAGCTCGACGAGCGCAAGCTCGATCCCGCCGTAGCCCTTGCCTCGCTCGACGAAACGGCGCCGCGGGAGCCGCACCGGCTGTTCGCGCTCAAACAGGGCGACTGTTTCGCGGTCACGGACGCCTATGGTGACATCAGGGGCGCCGGCGACGGTTTCTTTCGCGACGATACCCGCGTTCTTTCCGAGTTCCGCCTGACGATCGGCGGCAGGCCGATGTCGCTGCTCGGCGCTTCGCTCAGCCAGGACAATGTTCTCTTCACCAGCAACCTGACCAACTTGCCGATCCAGAGCGCCGCCGGCCGCGACATTCCGCAAGGCGCGATCCATATCGAGCGCGTCAGGCTGATCTGGCAGGACAGGCTGTTCGATCGCATCACGCTTTCCAACTACAGCCGCGAGCATTCGACCATCGCCATCGCCTTGCATTTCGCCGCCGACTTCCGCGACATGTTCGAGGTGCGCGGCTCGACACGGCCGAAACGTGGAACGGTCCATCTCGCGAAGACGGACAAGGCATCCGTTATGCTCGGCTATGACGGTCTCGACGGCTTGCCGCGCCTGTCGGCGATCTCCTTTTCGCAAGCTCCCGACCAACTGAGCGACAATCGTGCCGACTTCCTGATCGCGGTGACCAAGCGCAGCAGCAAGGTGCTTTATGTCGAGGTAGGACCGGAAGTTGCCGACGCGCCCAATCGTGACCGCTTCCGGGCCGCTGCCGCACGCGCGCGTTTTGCCATGCGCGCAAAGCGGCGGCATGGCGCCACGGTCCACAGCTCCGGCCGCGTCTTCAACGATTGGGTCGAACGGGCCCGCGCGGATGTCGCGTTGCTTACCACCGAGCTTGCGACCGGGCCCTATCCTTATGCCGGCATCCCGTGGTTCTCCACGGCCTTCGGCCGCGACGGCGTGATCTCCGGCCTGCAGATGCTGTGGCTCAATCCGGGTCTTGCACGCGGCGTGCTGGCGTTCCTTGCCGAACATCAGGCGACGGAGACGTCGCCCTTCATCGATTCCCAGCCCGGCAAGATCATGCATGAGACGCGCAAGGGCGAAATGGCGGCGCTGCGCGAACTCCCCTTCGGCCGCTATTATGGCGGCGTCGACACGACCCCGCTCTACATTCATCTCGCCTGCGCCTATGCCGACCGCACCGGCGACATGGGCTTCATCGAAACGCTGTGGCCATCGCTCAAGGCGGCTGCCGCATGGACGGAAGAGGCAAGCCGGGCGACGGGTTTCGTCACCTACCAGCGCGCGGCGGAGTCCGGCCTCGCCAACCAGGGCTGGAAAGACAGCGTCGACTCGGTCTTCCATGCCGATGGCCGTATGCCCAAAGGACCGATCGCGCTGGTCGAGGTGCAAGGCTATGTCTTTGCCGCTTATCGCGGCCTTGCCGCGCTCGCACGCCGCCGCGGCGAGTTTGCCGATGCCGAACATTGGGAGAACCGCGCCGAGGAAATGCGGATCGCCGTCGAGCGTGACTTCTGGATCGACGAACTAAACTTCTACGCCATCGCGATCGACGGCGAAGGCCAGCCCTGCAAGGTGCGAACGTCGAATGCGGGGCACCTGCTTTATGCCGGGCTGCCGCAGCCGGTGCGCGCCAAGATCGTCGCCGATCAATTGCTCTCGGCTTCCTTCCATTCCGGCTGGGGACTGAGGACGCTTGCGGACGATGCGATCTTCTTCAACCCAATGTCCTACCACAATGGCTCGATCTGGCCGCACGACACGGCGCTTTGCGGTGTCGGCCTGTCGCGCTATGGAGAGCGCGAAAGTGTCGTGCGGCTGATGAGCGGCACTTTCGAATCGGCCGTGCACTTCAACATGCGGCTGCCGGAATTGTTCTGCGGCTTCACCCGGGCGCCAGGCGAGGCGCCGATCGCCTATCCTGTCGCCTGCCTGCCGCAGGCCTGGTCGGCAGGCTCCACCTTCATGCTGATGCAGGCCTGCCTCGGTCTGGAAATCGACGGCTGGAAAGGCGAGTTGCGCGTCACCCGCCCAAGGATGCCTATCGGTATCGACACGCTCACGCTCCGGCATCTGTCCGTCGGCGATAAGACTATTGACCTCACCTTCCAGCGTGTCGGGGACCGTGTCGTTGCCTTCCTCGCCGATCGGCATGAGGGCTTGGTGCCGCTGATTGTGCGGACTTAGACTGGTCGTTTGCGCAATTCTGGGCGGAAAACCGTGTTCCGCAAATGCATGCGGCAGTCGAAAAATGTCGGAACCGACAAGCGGTCCATGCGTTTGCAAACCGGACCGGCATCCCTCTCCGCAGCCGGCAAGAACCAGAACAAAATGGCGGACAGCCGGAGGCAACCTGGCATCAATGGCACAGTATGGCGTCGACCTCTTGTGGGTCCTTATCCTAGCTAGTCTGGGACTCTCCGCTTTCGCGATCTTCGTCTCAATAACCAGGCACCGTCACCAGCATGCAACGGCTGTGAACACGCCCGGTGCGGGCGAGGACGTCGCATCGGAGGCCGCGCGAAAGGTGTTGCGCGAATTCGAGAAGAACGGGCAGTCAGTCGACGCCGCCCTGGTTACTTGGTCACCGGAGACGCTACGCAAGATCCTTGCCGAGGATCTGCCGGACGCACAGGTAATCGTCGTGTCCAACCGCGAGCCCTACATCCACAATGAGGACGAGAACGGCGATGTCGAGCTCGTCGTACCGGCGAGCGGGCTGGTCTCGGCGCTGGAGCCGATCACGCGCGCCTGCGCCGGAACCTGGATCGCCTATGGCGGCGGAAGCGCGGATCGCCAGGTCGTCGACCGCCACGACCGGGTACAGGTGCCGCCCGAAAATCCATCCTATGCGCTGCGGCGGGTCTGGCTGACCGACGAGGAATATCAGGGCTATTATCTCGGCTTCGCCAATGAAGGGCTGTGGCCGCTCTGCCACATTGCCTTTACCCGACCGATCTTCCGCGAGTCGGACTGGGCGGCCTACGAGGCCGTCAACCGCAAATTCGCCGAAACGGTGGTTGCCGAGGCCCGCAACGAGAGGCCGATCGTGCTGGTCCAGGATTATCATTTCGCGCTCCTGCCGCGCATGATCCGCGAGCGGCTGCCCGAGGCGATCGTCATCACCTTCTGGCACATCCCATGGCCGAACTCGGAAGTGTTCAGCATCTGTCCGTGGCGCGAGCGCATCCTGGATGGGCTGCTGGGCAGCTCGATCATCGGCTTCCACACCCAGTTCCATGCCAACAACTTCACCGAGAGCGTTGACCGCTTCATGGAGAGCCGGATCGAACGGGCGGATGCCGCGGTGTCCTATGGCGGCCAGACGACTTTGGTCCACGCTTATCCGATTTCTATCGAATGGCCTCTACAGCTCCTGAAGAGCCTGCCGCCGGTCGTGGAATGCCGCGCGCAAATCCGCGAGCGGTTTGGGATTCCAGCCGACGCCAAGCTGTGCGTCGGAGTCGAACGTCTTGACTACACCAAGGGCATTCTCGACCGCTTCCATGCGCTGGAGGAACTGTTCATCCGCTACCCTGAAATGATCGGCAAGGCGGTGTTCCTGCAGGTCGCCGCACCGAGCCGGGGCACATTGCCGGCCTACAAGCACCTGCATGAGGAATGCCAGCGGCTCGCCGAGGGACTGAACGAGCGCTATGGCAACGGCAGCTATCGTCCGGTCGTGCTGGTGGCCGAGCATCACTCGCAGAAGGACGTCTACAAGATCTACCGCGCGGCCGACATCTGCCTGGTCACCAGTCTGCATGACGGCATGAACCTGGTGGCCAAGGAGTTCGTCGCCGCGCGCGACGACGAAGAGGGCGTGCTCCTGCTCAGCACGTTTGCCGGCGCCTCGCGCGAACTGCTCGAGGCGCTGATCGTCAATCCCTACGACGCGGCAATGATGAGCGAAGCCATGCGGCAGGCGCTGGTCATGGGGCCCGACGAGCAGCGCGAGCGCATGCGGCGCATGCGCGAGATCGTACGCGACAACAATGTCTATCGCTGGGCCGGCAGCATGCTGCTCGACGCGGCGCGGCTGAGGAAGCGCGGCGAGCTCGACCGGGTCACGGCCTTGTCCGAACGGTCGGCAAACCCCAACGGCGACAATGTCGTCTCAATCTTCGAACGCAAACAGGCAGTCGGATTCCGATGAACATTCAGGCAGATTTGACACCACGGCTCCCCGAAGGCCGGTGGGCGCTCTTCCTCGATATCGACGGTACCTTGCTCGAGCACGCAGCCCATCCGGATAGCGTGTCGGTCAGCGAGGAGTTGCGTTCGCTGCTGGAAAAGGTCGAGCGCCGGCTGGATGGAGCGCTTGCCTTCATCACCGGCCGGTCGATCGTGGCCGTCGACCGGCTGTTCGAGCCTTTGAAGCTGCGGATCGCCGGCCTGTACGGCCTGGAGCACAGGCTCGTGCCGGACGGGCAAATCGAGGCCGCCGACGAGCCAGCGGATATGGCCGCACTTGCCGACGAGATCGAGCTGGAGCTGGCAAGCAAGGCCGTCTATGTCGAGCGCAAGGGGCCGGTGCTCGCCATCCACACGCGGGCAGCGCCGCAATTGCTGGCCCGCGCGACGGAACTGGTCGAGACAGCACTTGCCCGGCTGCCGAAAGGCTACCGCGTGATTGCCGGCAATGCCGGTGTCGAACTGATGCCCCTCGAAGCCGCCAAGGGCGCGGCGATCCGGCGCTTCATGCAGCTTGAACCTTTCACCGGACGGCGTCCGGTATTCCTCGGCGACGACACGTCCGACGAAAACGGTTTTGAGACCGTCAATGCCGCGGGCGGGATCTCGATCCGCGTGAGACCGCAGGGCGAGACGGCGGCGCGTTTCGCCATCGCCGATGTCGCCAGCGCGATCGCCTGGCTCGCGGCGAATTTCAATGACGGCTTCGAACCGGCGGACCGCAGCGATCTGGTTGCCTGATAATCTCGGGAAAAGCCCGTCGCGGTCCTTCGTGTGGACTCGCGAAAAACGGCCCCGCAACGGGGCCGTTTGTCGGTTGCTGCACCGATTGGTTACTTGCTGCCGCCGTTCTCCTTGACGCTGCTGCAGAACTCCGGATGGCTGTTGGCTGCATTGGCGTTCTTGGCCTCGTCTTCACAGGCCGTCATCATCGCCGTCTGGTCATCCGGCGACAGCGCCTTCCACGCCTTCACGAAGTCGTCCTTGCCGACCATCGTCTTCATGCTGGAGTCGGTGTAGAAGGGCTGCATCTTGGCCGGGTCATCCAGCGCCGACGTACCGGTTTCGCCAGCGGCGAGAGCCGAGCCGGCGACCATCGAAAGCGTCATTGCGCCGAGGCAGATCATCTTGATGTTCATGACATAGACCTCCTGTTTCTCCGGATCGTTCGAGAAACGATCGTGTCATCAACGGAAGGTCCGGATCAAAGTTCCTCTATTCCCGTGAAATGCAGAAGAAAATTCTGAATAAAATGGGACCGAGAGCGACCAAATTCTCCCGTGGTCCGCCGTTAAGTTTGGCTGCATCAGGCGGCAATCACGTTCCAGGCGACAACAGGGCGCGCTCAGTTCCTGTCGACCGGCTTGGAGCGCATCCGTGAAACGGTCTCGCGCTCGGCGCGCTTGGAGCGCATCGGCGGCAGGCCGCGGTCGACGAGGTCCATGTCCTCCAGCACCATGTCGCCCATGCGCTTGAAGGCGACGTCGAGCGCGCCGGCGCGGTGGGCCGAGCGGAGGAAGCCGGAAAGCGTGCGTGCCGGATGGTCCTTCGCCAGCGGCTCTTCGGGAAACACGTCGCTGGCCGCAAGGATATGGCCGCTCTCGACCGCTTGCATCAGCGCCGGGAAATCGACGACGCCGGCGCGGCTGAGCAGGATGAAGGCGGCGCCCTTGCGCATCTTGGCGAAAGCGTCGGCACCGAGAAAACCCTGGTTCTCGCTGGTCACAGAGGCAACGACGAAAACGAAATCGCTTTCCGACAGCACCTTGTCGAGCGATGCCGGCTCGACGCCATGCTCCACCAGAACGGAAGGCGGCAGCCAGGGATCGAAGACCCTGGTGCGGGTGCGGAAGCCGGTCAGCAGGCGATTGAGAGCGCGACCGAGATCGCCGAAGCCGATGATGCCGACATTCGAACCTGAGAGCAGTCGCGCCGTCCGATTGCCGTCGCCGCCCCATAGTTCCTTGCCTTGCCGGAAGGCGAGATCGGCATCGACGATGCCGCGCGCCAGGTTTAGCGCCATGGCAAGACCGAGCTCCGCCACCGGCTCCGCAAACACGAGGCCGGTGGTGACGACGTGGATGCCACGAGCAAACAGCGTCTCATAGGGCATGTTGTTGATGAGATTGGTCTCGACGTTGAAGATGCAGCGCAGCGCTTTCAACTTGTCCAGAGTCTCCGGGGTGATCGGCGGCTGGCCGACGATGTAGCGGGCTTCGGCCAGCACATCTGTCGGCAACTCCGAGACGCCTTCCGGCGTTGTCTCGACGATGCGATATCTTTTGCGAAAAAGCGCCAGTTGCGACGGCGTGAAGATCAGGTCGAGCGTGCGCGGTTCGGGTGCGCTGATCACCAGCGGCGAGGCTTTGTTGGACATGACATTCCTCCCGGCGCGATTGGATCGCACCAATTGTATCTGCGTTTTTACTCCGGATGAAACGATTTACAACAGCGAAAAATCGATTTATCGATTATGTTAGCGAGGCGGCGGCCGCTCGCCTTCGGGAGAAGATTTATGGCGCAACAGGAAGCCCAGCAGCGGCGCGCGTCGATCCACGATGTGGCAAGCCAGGCGGGCGTGTCCGCGGCCACCGTTTCCAAGGTTCTTGCCGGCGTCACCACGGTAAAACCGGAAAACGCGCAGCGCGTCCTCGATGCTGTCGAGCTTCTGGGCTACCGCGTCGATCCGCTCGCCTCGGACATGCGCAGGGCCAAGCGTCGCATCATCGGCGCGATCATGCCGGAGTTCGAAAGCGAGTTCTTCGGCCAGATGGTCAGCGAACTCGAAGGTCTTGCCGAGCAGCGCGGCTATACGCTGGTCGCCGCCTCCAGCCGTGAATCGGAAGCGCGCGAGAAGGAGATTCTTGCCCGCATGCATGACTGGCGCGTTGCAGGCGTCGTGCTGGCGCCGGTGCGCAACGAGCACGGGCCGGCGGCCGGTTTCATGAAGGCGAACGGCATGACAGGTGTGCTGATCGACCGCGTGCTTGCCGACGATGCCTTCGACACGGTTTCGGCCGACAGCGCGGCGGCAAGCGCCGAAGTGGCGCGCGCGCTGGTCAGCCAGGGCCATCGCCACGTGCTTGTCGTCGGTCTCGGCCAGCAGGCGGCGACGGTGCGCGCCCGCCTCGACGGGTTTCGCAAGACGGCACTTGAGCTCGCGCCCGACATCCGTATCGACGTCGTACTCTGCGAAAGCGATGTCGGGCCCTTGCGGACGCTGCTTCGCGATTATTTCAGCAAGCGGGAAGACGGCGGCGACAGGCCGACGGCGGTTTATTCGCTCTTCCTCAAGGGCACGCTGGTGGCGCTGTCAGAATTTCGGCGGCGCGGCTGGCATTGCCCGAACGACATCTCGCTGGTCGGCTTCGACGACGCCGAATGGATGCAGGTGACGTGGCCGGCGATCGCCGCTGTGGTGCAGCCGGTACGCGAGATCGCAGCCAACGCAATCGAGGTTTTGTTTCGCAGGATCGAAGGCGAGCGCGGCCCGCCGAGGGCGCGGCTCGAACCTTGCAAGGTGTTCATGCGGGAATCCGTTGGCTCGCCAGGCAGCGTCCCGCATTCCGGGGGAGGAGACCGACAATAACCCCATTGTCGACAACGGAAGAAGAGCGCCGGCCCTGGCCGAGGCATCCGGCGCAAACAAACGGAGGATCGAATGACATCGCTTTGTACAAAGATAAATCGATTTACTCTCGCGCTGGGCGTGGCTCTGGCATTTTCAGCCGTCGGCGTCGCCAAGGCCGAGGACGGCGAATATGGCGTGCTGATGAAGACCTTGGCCAATCCGTTCTGGGGCGCGATGGCGCAGGGCGTCGCCGACGGCGCCAAGGAAGCCGGCGTGAAATACTTCCAGCAGGCGGCCGAAAGCGACCAGGCGGCCGAGCCGCAGCTCAACCTCTGCAACACGATGCTCGAGCGCAAGCCGGTGGCAATGATCACCGCGGCCATCAACTCGACCAACCTCTTGCCCTGCCTGAAGTCGGCGCAAGATGCCGGCATCAAGATCGTCGATCTCGACAACAATCTCGATCAGGCGGTTCTCGACAAGGAAGGCGTCAAGGTAACCTTCCATATCGGCTCCGACAATGTCGCCGCGGGTGCGCAAGGGGCCGAATATCTCGTCTCCAAGCTTGGCAAGGACGCCAAGGGCCCGGTGCTGGTGATCGAGGGTCTCTCCGGCAACATCACCGGCGAGAAGCGCGCCAAGGGATTCGTCGACAAGCTGAAGGAACTGGCGCCGGGGCTTGAGGTCGTCGCCTCCCTGCCGGGCGACTGGGATCGCGGCAAGGCGGCCTCGATCGCCACCGACACGCTGACGGCGCATCCCGATCTGGTTGCTATCTTCTGCGCCAATGACGGCATGGCCTTGGGCGCCGTGGAATCGGTCTTCGCCGCCGGCAAGGGCGAGCAGGTGACGATCATCGGGGTCGACGGCAATGTCGATGCGGTGAAGTCGATCAAGGAAGGCCGTCTCAACGCTTCCGTCGCGCAGCTTCCCTATCTCGTCGGCAAGCAGGCGGTCGAGAACGTCAAGAAGGCGCTGGCCGGCGAGAAGGTCGAGGAAAGCATCGCGGTGCCCACCCTGGTGCTGACCAAGGACGTGCTCGACGCCGGCAAGGAGCCGATGCTGCAATATGTGAAGTAGGAAGGAAGGGAAGGGAACAGGGGAGTAGGTCAGTAGGGGAGTAGGAGGAGGAAGGTTTGCAGTCCCCAGACCCGGCTCTCTCCCGCTCACTTCTCTATTCCGCTATTCCCCTACTCCCCTACCCAGAAGGGTGAAAACATGGCTTCCGAAACGGCGCAGCCCGGGTTTTGGGCTCGGGTCCAGCGCGCATCCGTCGAGCGGCTCCACATCAGGCTGGAGTCGCTGCTGGTGCTTGTGCTGCTGAGCGCGGCGATGGCGCTTTTGTCGCCTTTCTTCCTGTCGCTCAGCAATTTCCTCAACATCCTGCTCGCGACATCGACGATCGGCGTGCTGGCGATCGCCGCGACCTTCGTCATCGGTTCCGGCGGGCTCGATCTGTCGCTGGGATCGGTCATGGGCCTTGCCGGCGTGGCGGGAGCCTTCGTCGCCGTCAATCTCGGCTGGCCGTCGGTGTTCGCGGTGATCGCCTGCATTCTGGCCGGAAGTATCGCCGGCTACATCAACGGCCAACTGGTCACCCGCGCCTTCGTGCCGGCCTTCATCGTGACGCTCGGCATGCTGGGCCTGGCGCGCGGACTGGCGCTCGTCATCTCGCAGGGCAGGGCGATCTACGGCCTGCCGCCGGAGATCGTCTATATCGGGCAAGGGAGGCCGCTCGGCATTCCGATGCCGGTCATCATCTTCGTCCTCACGGCGATCGTCGCGCATACGGTGCTTGCCTATACGCGCTTCGGCCGCCACACGCTGGCGCTCGGCGACAGCGAGGGTGCGGCGCGCGCTGCCGGCATCCGCGTCGAGCAGCATCGCCGCATCATCTACACGCTCTCCGGCGCGCTTGCCGGGCTTGCCGGTCTCTTGTTCACCGCCCGCGTCAATGCCGGCGACCCCACCGCCGGCATCAACTACGAGCTCACCGCGATCACCGCGGCGATCATCGGCGGCACCAACCTGTTCGGCGGCCGCGCCTCGATCCTCGGTACCATGATCGGCGCGCTGATCATGGGCGTGCTGCAGAACGGGCTGACGCTGCTTGCCGTGCAATCCTACTACCAGCAGATGGCGATCGGCGCGGTGCTGATCCTCGCGGTCTTCATCGACCAGTATCAGGTGCGGAAGAAGTCGCGCGTATGACCCTGCTTTCGCTCCATAAGATCCGCAAAAGCTTCGGGGCGGTCGACGTGCTGCATGGCGTCGACCTGTCGGTCGCGGCCGGCGAGGTGGTCGGGCTGGTCGGCGACAACGGCGCCGGCAAGTCGACGCTGATGAAGACCATCACCGGTATCTACCGCGCCGACACAGGCTCGATCGAATTCGACGGCAAGGACATCCTCGCCCTCGATCCCGGCCAGCGGCGCCGCCTCGGCATCGAGATGATCTACCAGGATCTGTCCTTGGCCAAGCAGCAGGACGTGGCCTCCAACATCTTTCTCGGCCGCGAGCCGACGAAAAGACTGCTCGGCCTCTTTCCCGGCTTTGTCGACAAGACCGAGATGGATCGGCAGGCGGCGCGGATGATCGAGCGCCTCGGGGCGCACCTGCCGTCCATCAGTCGTTCCGTCGGCTCCTTCTCCGGCGGCCAGCAGCAGACGGTGGCCATTGCGCGGGCGCTCACCTTCAACCCGAAGCTCGTCATCATGGACGAGCCGACGGCGGCGCTCGCTGTGCGCGAGGTGCAGAGCGTGCTCGATCTCATCCGGCGGCTGAAGTCTGAAGGCATCGCCGTCATCCTGATCTCGCACCGGCTGAACGACGTGCTGTCGGTCACCGACCGCATCGTCGTGCTGCGCCACGGCAGGGCGGATGCCGATCTCGTTACCGCCAAAACGAACATGAACGAAGTCGTCAGCCGCATCGTCGGCGGCGGCGACACGGCCGCAGCGGCGGCGCACGAGCAACGAGGCTGATTATGAATGTTTTCGGACTGCATACTTTCGCCATCGCCCCGGTCTGGGATCTGGCCCGCATCGAGCCGCAGATCGACCGGCTGAAGGAGCTCGGCATCGGCCTGATGGAGATTCCTCTGCTTAGGCCGGAGGAGATCGACACCAAGCGCACGCGCGGTTTTGCGAACCATTATGGCGTGCAGCTCATTCCGTCGCTCGGCTTGCCGCGCGCGCTCGACGTGGTGGAGCGGCCGGAAGAGGCGCTCGACTTCCTGCAGCCGGCCTTCAACGTCTGCAACGAGGTGGGCGCCGAGGCGCTCGGCGGCGTCACCTATGGCACGATCGGCAAGACCACGGGCCGGGCGCCGACGCAGCGGGAGATCGACGGCATGTGCCGCTTCCTCGAACGGGCGGCAAAGTCGGCGAAGGCACGCAGCCTGAGGCTCGGCATCGAACCCTGCAACCGCTACGAGACGCATCTGATCAACCGCGGCATCGACGCGGCGCGCATCATCGAGCGCATCGGCGCCGACAACATCTTCATCCATCTCGACACCTACCACATGCACATCGAGGAAGAGAGCTTCGCGGCCGGCTTCGAGGCGGCGGCGCCCTTCCTCGGCTATGTGCATGTGTCGGAGGCCAATCGCGGCGTGCCGGGGCGCGGCATGCTGAACTGGGCAGCCTGCATGAAGGCGATCGCCGACATCGGCTATGAGGGCCCGATCACGCTCGAAAGCATGAACCATGTCGACGTCGACATCGCCGGCGGGCTCGCGGTATGGCGCCCGGTGGCGGAAGACCCGCGCGACGTCATCGAGGTGGGGCTGCCCTTCCTGCGCGACGAAGCGAAGAAGGCGGGGCTGACACTCGGGTAACGAAAAGCTACTTGCCCCCGCGCGTCAGCCAGCGGCGACGCGCCTCCTGCTGTTCGGCGAGCTCGGCCTCGTCCCAGTAGCCGATGAGCACGCCGGAGCTGCTGATCGGGTCGAAATGCCCGACCTTATCATCGATCTCCGTCAGCCACTCGTCGGGGACGGTGATGCGGTTGTTGGGCAGCGCCAGCCAGCGCATCAGCATTTTGCGCAGCCGCTCGATGTCGCCGGCGGCCGACGGCTCACGGCCGAGGTCGCGCAATTCGCCCGGGTCGTTCTGGAGATCGAAGAACATCGGCTCGACACCTTCGCCATGGACGAGTTTGAAGCGGCCGTCGGTGATCATGTAGAGCTTGCAGCCCGACACCGGCATGGCGAGCTTCAGCCGCGCCGCATCGCCGCTGTAGTCATATTCGCTGACGGCATAGTTGCGCAGGCTCTTCCGCTCACCGGAAGTGAGCGACAGCAGCGAGCGGCCTTCGAGGACATGCGGCTTGGGCCGGCCGCCGAAAAAGTCGAGGAAGGTGGGCGCGAGATCGATCATCTCGACCAGCGCGTCCGACGTGGTTCCTCTTGTGACGTCGGCTTCCGGGCGCGGATCGTAGACGATCATCGGCACCTTCACCGCGACGTCGTGGAACAGGTATTTCTCGCCGAGCCAATGGTCGCCGAGATAGTCGCCATGGTCCGAGGTGAAGACGATAAGCGTGTTGTCGAACAGGCCGCGCTTCTCCATAAAGTCGAACAAATGACCGAGCTGGTCGTCGATCTGCTTGATCAGGCCCATGTAGCAGGGAACGACCGTCTCGCGGACCTGATCGCGCGAGAAGTTCTTCGAATACCGCTCCTGCTGGAAGGCCTCGAAGATCGGGTTTGGCGAGACGCGCTCGGCTTCGCTGCGAACGGGCGGCTGGATCTCCGCCTTGCCGTACATGGCGTGGTAAGGCGACGGCACGATATAGGGCCAGTGCGGCTTGATATAGGAGAGATGCGCGCACCAGGCTTCGCCGTTGGCCTCGGCGTCCTCGATGAAGCGCATGGCGCGGCGCGTCATGTAAGGCGTCTCGGAATGCTCCTCGGGAATGCGCGCCGCCTTGTCGGCATGGACGAGGAGCCAGCCGCTGAAATTCTCGCCATTCTCGCCTCCGCCGGAATTCGCCCAATACTCCCAAGGATTTTCGGCGTCGAAGCCGTGCTGGCGCAGATAGGTGTCGTAGGCCGGATCGGGGTCGTAGCTGGTCGAGGGATGCAGGCCGTCATCGCGTTCGAACGGCTCGAAGCCGCATTCGGCGACGCGCACGCCGATAAGAGAGTCCCTGGCAATGCCGAGGCGCTCCATGCCTTCCTCGTCGGCCTTCATATGCGTCTTGCCGATGAGCGCGCAACGCACGCCGACCTCGCGCAGATGGTCGCCGAGCGTCGGCTCGCCGACCCTGAGCGGCACGCCGTTATGCGTCGAGCCGTGCGAGCGGACGTAGCGGCCGGTATAGGCGCTCATGCGCGAGGGGCCGCAGACCGTCGATTGCACATAGGCATTGGTGAAACGCACGCCGCGGCTGGCGAGCCGGTCGATGTTCGGCGTCTTCAGGCTCTTGTGCCCGGCGCAGCTCAGATAGTCGAACCGCAGCTGGTCGCACATGATGAAAAGGACGTTGCGTTTCGAGGTCATTGCTGCCCGTCGGAATGGTTCTCGAACGCGGTAATGCCAGAACAATCAGCGCATGCCAACCAGGGCAAGCAGCCGGTACAGCTCACCAGGGAACTTTACAAAATCATTTTGCTGTGTGAAGTCTCAGGCAACCAAAGGAATCCCAAATGACGCCCCATCGTTTTGCCACCCGTCTCAATTCCTTCGCCTCGCGGCCTGAGGCCGAGTGGGCCGGACTTACCGGGAAGCCCTCGGTGCTGCAGATGGCGGCGCGGGCGGCCAAGGTCGAGGGGCTCACTGATCTCGACCTCAACTTTCCCGACCATATCGGTGAAAAGCCCAGGGAAATCGCACGGAGGCTTGGCGATCTTGGGCTTTCCATCAATGGCTTTGCCATGCGCTACTATTCCAATCCCGCCTTCAAGCTTGGCGCCTTCACCAATCCCGATCCGGTAGTGCGGCGTGAAGCCATCGACCTTACCAAGGCTGGCATCGATGCGGCGCGAGAAGCCGGCGCCGGTCTCATGACACTGTGGCTGGGGCAGGATGGTTTCGACTATGCTTTCCAGGCTGACTACGCGACACTTTGGCAACACGAAATCGACGGTATTCGTGAAGTTTCGGCGCATGACCCCGATTGCGCCATCAGTCTGGAATATAAGCCAAACGAGCCGCGCTCTTATTCGCTGATGCCGGATGCCGCGACCACGTTGCTGGCGATCCGCGAGGCCGGCCTGGCCAATCTCGGCGTTACCCTCGACTTCGCGCATGTGCTTTATGCCGACGAGCAACCGGCCTTTGCCGCCGCTCTGGTCGCCCGTCACAGCAGGTTGCTCGGCGTTCATCTCAACGATGGCTACGCCAAGCGCGACGACGGCCTGATGGTCGGCGCCGTGCACACGCTGCAGACCATCGAGCTGCTGCGCCAGATCCGCAGGGACGGCTACGCCGGTGCCATCTATTTCGACACCTTTCCGGACATGACCGGTCTCGACCCGGTGCGCGAATGCAACGTCAACATCGCCACCGTCAAGCGCATGTTGCGGGTCGTCGAGCGGCTGGAGCGCGACAATCAGCTGGCGGCTGCCCTCGACGGGCAGGACGCTGTTGCCGCGCAGGCTGTCGTCCAGGAAATCCTGCTCGGAGCTGCAGGATGACGTCCGTGGACCTCCGGGCTGTTGGGCCGCGCATCCGCATGATGATGCCGCATCTCACACCGCTGGAGGCAAAGGTGGTGGAAACCGTGTTTGGCCGCCGCGGTTTCGACGAGACGATCCCTTTGAAGGAGATCGCTGAAGAGGCCGGCGTCTCCGAGGCGATGGTGGTGAAGATCGCCAAGAAGCTGGGCTTCTCCGGGTATCGCGACTTCCGGACGGCAGTCTGCGAATACAGCCGCTTGCCGACCGCCGAGATGCACCGGGAACTGTCCGCCGACGACAGTTCGGCCGAGATCGTGCAAAAGGTCTTCCGCACTTCCATACAGGCGGTGGAGGAAACGCTGGCGATCCTTGACATCGGCGATTTCGACCGGGCCGCCGACCTCATCTATCGATCCAGAAATCGCGACTTCTACGGCGTCGGCGGCTCGGCTCAGATCGCCCGGGACGTTTCGCACAAGTTCCTGCGTATCGGCATCCGCGCGGCGGTTTACGACGATTCCCACATGATGCTTATGTCGGCCGCGCTCCTCGGCGCCGAAGACATTGCCGTCGGCTTTTCCCATTCCGGCAACAGCAGCGCGGTGATCGATGCCGTTCAACTTGCCAGGAAGAACGGCGCCCGCACGCTTGCCATAACCAACTACGCCAACTCGCCGCTGGCAGCCGAGGCGGATGTCGTGCTCTGCTCGACCGCGCGCGGGTCGCCTCTGATGGGCGAGAATGCGGCCGCCCGTATCGCCCAGCTCAACATCCTGGATGCGCTGTTCGTCGCGGTGGCGCTGCGCGACTACCAGGCGGCGGAGCACAATCTGGGCCGCACCATGTCGGCGGTGACGTCGAAACGCCGAGACAGGAACAGATGAAAGATCGTCGCGGATGAGCGTTGCTTCAGCGGGGCTGGTGGCCGTGTTCGGCAGCCTGCATTACGACATCCTGGTCGACGCACCGGATCGCCCGCGCAAGGGCGAGACGGTGACCGGTTTCGGCTGGCAGCCGAAATGCGGCGGGAAGGGCGGCAATCAGGCGGTCTCGGCGGCGCGCGCGGGGGCGAGGTCGGCGATGATCGGTGCCGTCGGCGATGACGATTTCGGCCGCGCGCTGCTCGCCAATCTCAGCCGCAGCAATGTCGATCACCGCTTCGTGCGAGTAGAACCGGGGATCGGATCAGGCATGAGCGTGGCCATTTTCGACGACGATGGCGACTACGGCGCGGTAATCGTTTCCGGCAGCAATCTGACACTCGGCGAAAAGGATGCCGCGGGGGCCGCCGGTCTGCTCGCGCAGGCTGAGGTGCTGTTGCTGCAGAACGAAGTGCCGGAAATCGCCAACATCGCTGCCGCGCGCGCGGCGAAGGTTGCCGGCTGCTGCGTCGTGCTCAACGCAGCGCCGGCCCGGCCGCTGCCCGCCGAACTCACCGGGCTCGTCGACATCGTGATCACCAACGCCATAGAGGCGGAATTCCTGGCCGGCATGCCGGTCGTCGACACGCTTGAAGGCGCGGCTGAGGCAGCGCGGCAACTGGCAATCGTTTATCCGGCGGCAATCGTCACCGCCGGCGGCGATGGCGTCGCCTATCACGATCGCGACGGCCGCGCCTTTGCGCTCGCTGCCATTCCGGTGAAGGTGGTCAGCACCCATGGCGCCGGTGACGAATTCGTCGGTGCCTTTGCGGCTGCGCTTGCTCGCGGCGAGCTCACCGAGACTGCCATCGCTGCCGCGAATGCCGCCGCCGCCCTGCTGGTCTCGACGCCGGAGGCGGATCGCCAAACGCCGGCCTTTAGACGGTGAAAAGATCCAAGGCGGCGTGCACCGTCCAGAGTAGCCTTCGGTTTACCGATCCAGACAACTGGTGCAATGTTGGTTTGGAGGATCGAGATCGTGCCATTCGTCAGTATCGGCGGCGTTACGCTGCACCATCGCCTTATCGAGGCGCCCGGCACGCCGCGCCCGATCATCTTCATCAATTCGCTCGGCACCGATTTGCGGATTTGGGACGATATCGTCGCACGGCTTGCCGGTGAGATGCCGATGCTCGTCTATGACAAGCGCGGCCACGGGCTTTCCGATATCGGCAGCGGCGTGCGCTCGATCGACGACCATGTCGATGATCTGAGCGCGCTCATCGACTGCTTCGGTTTCCAGAAGGTTGTGCTCTTTGGCCTGTCGGTCGGGGGCATGGTCGCGCAGGGGCTCTACGCACGGCGACCCGAACTCGTCGAAGCGCTGATCCTCTGCGACACCGCGCACAGAATAGGCACCGCCGAGAGCTGGAACAGCCGCATCGCGACGGTCGAGCGTGACGGCATCGAGGCGATTGCCGATGGCATCATGAAGGTGTGGTTCACGCCGGATTTTCATGCCAACCGCGCAGCCGAGCTTGCCGGCTGCCGCAACATGCTGACCAGACAGGCTTTGCCCGGCTATATCGGCACGTGCATCGCGGTTCGCGACGCGGATTTCACCGAAACCGCGCGCCGCATCATTGTACCGACGCTCTGCATCGTCGGCGACCAGGACGGCTCGACGCCGCCCGATCTCGTGCGCTCGCTTGCCGACCTAATCCCCGGCGCGCGTTTCGAGGTGATCCGCGGCGCCGGGCACATTCCCTGCATCGAGCAGCCCGGCGCGCTCGTCGCCCTGATCCGCGCCTTCGTCGCGTCGTTGCCTGAGGGAAAGCGTCTCCATGGATGATGACGCAAACAATATCAACCGATACCGGACCGGGCTCGAAGTGCGCCGTTCCGTGCTCGGCGATCCGCATGTCGACCGCGCCGAAGCTGCGGCGACCGATTTCGACCGGCCGTTCCAGCAGCTGATCACCGAGGCCGCCTGGGGAACAGTGTGGTCGCGTCCCGGCCTGACGAAACGCGAGCGCTCGATCGTGACGCTGGCGCTGCTTGCAGCACTCGGCCATGACGAGGAGGTCGCCATGCACGTGCGCGCCACCGCCAATACGGGGGCCTCGCGCGAGGACATCTGCGAGGCCTTCCTGCATGTCGCGATTTACGCCGGCGTGCCGGCCGCAAACCGCGCCTTCAGGATCGCCAAGGAGGTGTTCGCGCAGATGGACGAGGTCCATGCCTGAGCCCGGCTCCAACAGGA
The DNA here is from genome assembly GCF_002294995.1 of Mesorhizobium sp. WSM3860. GTDB lineage: Bacteria > Pseudomonadota > Alphaproteobacteria > Rhizobiales > Rhizobiaceae > Mesorhizobium. Next base: position 137,468 of record NZ_NSGF01000011.1, read on the forward strand.
CGCCGGAGACCGGCGCCTTCTTCCAGCGCGATCGCCAGTGGCATCCACCGGCCTTCACGCCGGGTTACAAGAGCTCGGTGCTGCGCTCGCCACAAAAGGCGTTGGTCGCCTTCGCCAACACGCTGTCGGAACTCTCGGGCCCGGTGTTCGGCCATGCCATGCTCGGAGAACTCGACAACGACTTGATCCACAATTTCGCCAGGTCCGGCGAGAGCGCCATCGGCGAGCGCATCATCGTCCAGGGGCGTGTCCTCGACGAGCGCGGCAGGGGCGTGCCCGGCGTGCTGCTCGAATTCTGGCAGGCCAATGCCGGCGGGCGTTACCGCCACAAGAAGGATGGGTATCTCGCTCCCCTCGATCCCAACTTTGGCGGCTGCGGCCGCGCTATTACCGGCGAGGACGGCGGCTATGCCTTTCGCACCGTCAGGCCCGGACCCTATCCGTGGCCCAACGGCCCGAATGACTGGCGGCCGGCCCACATCCACTTCTCGGTATTCGGCCACGGCTTCGCGCAGCGGCTGATCACGCAGATGTATTTCGAAGGCGATCCGCTGATATGGCGCTGCCCGATCGTCGGCGGCATTTCGGATAGGCGAGCTGTGGAAGCGTTGATCGCCCCGCTCGACATGCAGTCGACGATCCCGATGGACGCGCTTGCCTACAAGTTCGACATCGTGCTGCGCGGGCGGCGCTCGACGCTGTTCGAAAACAGACCGGAGGGCAACTGATGGCGCAGTCGCTCGACCGTTTGAAAGAGAGCCCTTCGCAGACGGCCGGGCCCTATGTGCATATTGGGCTGACGCCGAACTTCTGCGGCATCGGCGGCGTCTACGACAATGACCTTGGGTCGACGATGGTCAACGAGCTGACCAAAGGCGAGCGCATCGAATTACGGATTCGCGTGCTCGACGGCACCGGCACGCCGCTGAGGGACGCGTTGATCGAGACCTGGCAGGCGGATGCCGCCGGGATCTACAATTCGCCCGCTGAATTGCGCGGCACGGCCGATCCGAACTTTTTGGGCTGGGGCCGGCAGCCGACCGACATGGAAACCGGCGTCTGCCTGTTCCGGACGATCAAGCCCGGCCGGGTGCCGTTCCGCGATGGGCGGCTGATGGCGCCGCACATCACGCTTTGGATCGTGGCGCGCGGCATCAATATCGGCCTGCACACCAGGCTCTATTTTTCGGACGAAGAAAAAGCGAATGCCGAGGATCCGATCCTCGCGCGCATCGAGCATCGCGTTCGGGTGCCGACGCTGATCGCCGAGCGCCATGGCGACACCTACGTCTTCGATGTCCATCTCCAGGGCGAGAAGGAGACGGTTTTCTTCGACAGCTGACCGGGCCAAGTCATGACCGTTTCGCCTTTCGATCACCCGCTGCTTTCCGGCCTGCTCGGCGACGAGGAGGCGGCGAGGCATTTTTCAGTGGAAGCAGATGTCGACTCGATGCTCAGTTTCGAGCGGGCGCTCACCGAAGCGCAGGCGGAATGCGGCGTGATTCCGCGCGAAGCCGGGACGGCGATCGTCAAGTCGCTTGCCGCCTTCCGGCCGGACACGGCAAAGCTACGCGCCTGCGTCGCCGAGGACGGCGTCGTGGTGCCGGAACTGGTGCGCCAGATCAGGGCTGCGGTCGATGAACCGAACGGCGAATTCGTTCATTTCGGCGCCACCAGCCAGGACGTCATCGACACCTCGCTGGTGCTGCGCCTGCGCCAAGCCATCGACCACATCAGCCTGCTGCTCAGCGAAAACATCGTGCGTCTTGCCAACCTCGAACAGGAGTTCGGGGGCACGACACTGGTGGCAATGACGCGCATGCAGCCGGCGATCCCGATCAAAGTCTCGGATCGGATCGCGTCGTGGCGCGCACCGCTCGAACGTCACCAGCAGCGTCTGAAGGATCAATCCGGCCGGCTGCTGGTGGTGCAGTTCGGCGGCGCGGCCGGCACGCTCGACAAGCTCGGCAACAAGGGCGCGGCCGTGCGCGCGGCACTAGCCACCAGGCTCGGCCTTGGCGACGCGCCGCAATGGCATAGCCAGCGGGATGCGCTCGCCGAATTCGCCGGCTGGCTGTCGCTCGTCACCGGCAGCCTCGGCAAGTTCGGCCAGGATGTCGCGCTGATGGCGCAGGCGGGAACCGACATCAAACTGTCGGGCGGCGGCGGCTCATCGGCCATGCCGCACAAGCAGAACCCGGTAAAGGCGGAGGCGCTGGTGGCGCTTGCGCGCTTCAATGCCATCCAGATTTCCGGCATGCACCAGGCACTGGTGCATGAGCAGGACCGCTCAGGTGCTGCCTGGACGCTGGAGTGGCTCATCCTGCCGCAGATGGCGGTGGCGACTGCGGCCGCGCTCAGGCTCGCGGCCGAGCTTGCCGGCCAGATCGAAAGCCTTGGACACTAGCGCATGTCGCCCAAAAGTGCGCAGCGGTTTTGGGAGACCGACATGTGTGAAGGGATCTAATGCGCACGCAAGTCGCCATCATCGGGTCGGGACCGTCCGGCCTGCTGCTCGGCCAGTTGCTGGCCACCATCAGGGTCGAGACGATTATCCTAGAGCGATCGAGCCGCGAGCACGTGCTTGGCCGCGTGCGCGCCGGCGTGCTGGAGCAGGGCACCGTCGACTTGCTCGGCGAGGCAGGCGCCGCGGACAGGCTGCAGGTCGAGGGCCTGCCGCATTCGGGCCTCTCGCTCGCCTTCGACGGGCGGCTGCACCGCATTCATCTCACCGGCCTGACAGGCGGCAAACATGTCACCGTCTATGGTCAGACCGAGGTGACGCATGATTTGATGGACAAGCGTGCGGGTGCCGGACTCACCACCGTCTACGAGGCGGCAAATGTCGCGCTGAATGATTTCGACGGCGCAGCACCGTTCGTCATCTACGACAAGGACGGCGTCACGCATCGCATCGACTGCGACTTCATTGTCGGCTGCGACGGCTATCACGGCGTCAGCCGCCGCTCGGTGCCCGAAGCAGCGCTGAAGAGGTTCGAGCGGCAATATCCGTTCGGCTGGCTGGGCGTGCTGGCGGAGGTGCCGCCGGCCGATCACGAGCTGATCTACGCAAATCACGAGCGAGGTTTTGCACTCTGCTCGATGCGCTCGCCGCAGCGCAGCCGCTATTATGTGCAGGTTCCCGCCGATGAGCGCATCGAGACATGGCCCGACGACCGCTTCTGGGACGAGTTGCGCCGGCGTCTGCCGCCGCAGACGGCGGCTGCCGTCACCACCGGGCCGTCTTTCGAGAAGTCGATCGCGCCGCTGCGCTCCTTTGTTGCCGAGCCGATGCGCTTCAGCCGGCTGTTCCTGGTCGGCGACGCCGCCCATATCGTGCCGCCGACCGGTGCCAAGGGCCTCAACCTCGCTGCCAGCGACGTGCGCTATCTCTTTGCCGGGCTTCGGGAATTCTATCGGGAGAAATCGGAGGCCGGGCTCGACGCCTATTCAGCCAAGGCGCTGGCGCGAGTCTGGAAAGCAGTGCGCTTCTCCTGGTGGATGACGACGATCCTGCACCGCTTCCCCGAGACGGGTGAGTTCGGCCAGCGCATCCAGGAAGCCGAGCTCGATTATCTCGTACACTCCAAAGCCGCGTCGACCGCGCTGGCGGAGAACTACGTCGGCCTGCCTTACTGATCGGGCCGAGCCGTCAGACCCGTTCCAGCGCAATCGCAATGCCCTGGCCGACGCCGATACACATGGTGGCGAGCGCCAGCCGGCCGCGGCGTTCGCGCAGCTCCAGCGCCGCCGTGCCGGTGATGCGCGCGCCGGACATGCCGAGCGGATGACCAAGCGCGATCGCGCCGCCATTGGGATTCACATGCTCCGCCTTCTCGGAAACTCCGAGTTGGCGGAGCACGGCAATGCCCTGGGAGGCGAAGGCTTCGTTCAATTCGATGGCCTCGAACTGGTCAGCCTTCAGGCCGAGGCGGGCGCAAAGCTTCTTGGTGGCCGGCGCCGGGCCGATGCCCATGATGCGCGGCGCCACACCGGCGACGGCGCCGCCGAGGATACGGGCGATCGGAGTCAGCCCATGCTTCTTCGCGGCTGCCTCGGATGCGATGATGAGGGCGGCCGCGCCGTCATTGACGCCGGAGGCATTGCCGGCGGTCACCGTGCCGCCTTGGCGGAACGGCGTCGGCAGCTTGGCCAGCGCCTCGAGGGTCGTGCCGGCGCGTGGATGCTCGTCCTTCGAGACGACGATGGCATCGCCCTTTTTCTGCGGGATCGTCACCGGCGTGATCTCCTTCGCCAATCGGCCATTGGCCTGCGCGGTTACGGCCTTATCCTGGCTGCGCACCGCAAAGGCGTCCTGGTCGGCTCTGCTGACGGAAAACTCCTCGGCGACGTTCTCGCCGGTCTCCGGCATGGAGTCGACGCCGTACTGCTTCTTCATCAGCGGATTGATGAAGCGCCAGCCGATGGTGGTGTCGTGGATCTCGGCATTGCGCGAAAAGGCGGTGTCGGCCTTCGGCATGACGAAGGGCGCGCGGCTCATCGATTCCACCCCGCCGGCAATCATCAACTCGGCCTCGCCGGCCTTGACGGCTCGGGCGGCGATGGTGACGGCATCCATGCCCGAGCCGCACAGCCGATTGACCGTCGAGCCCGGAATGTCCTGGGGAAGGCCGGCCAGCAGCAGCGCCATGCGGGCGACGTTGCGGTTGTCCTCGCCGGCCTGGTTGGCGCAGCCATAGACGACGTCGTCGACCGCGGCCCAGTCGACGCCCAAGTTGCGCCCGACCAACGCCTTCAGCGGAATGGCGGCGAGATCATCGGCTCGCACCGAGGACAGCGCGCCGCCAAAACGGCCGATCGGCGTCCGGATGTAGTCGCAGATGAAGGCATCAGTCATTGTGCAGCTTTCCCTTTGGCGGCGCTCGCATGCGCGGTTTTGGTGCGCGCCTGCAAATCGCGCAATGTCTTCAGCTCGAGTTCCGTCGGCGCCGGCGTCTCGTCAAGCGCCTCGGCAAATATTGCTTCCCAGCCACAGGTCGCCTGCACCTTTTCGCGCGTGACGCCGGGATGCAGGGACACCACGGTGAATTCCTTGGTGACAGGGTCCGGCTTCCAGACGGCGAGGTCGGTGATCAGCAAAGTCGGACCGGCGGTGTCGATACCGAGCCGCTTGCGGTGGTCGCCACCCTCGCCATGGCCGAAGGAGGTGAAGAAGTCGATCTTTTCGACCATGCCGCGCTTCGACTGCGCCATGGTGATGTAGACCTCTCGCGAGGAGGTGGCGATCTCCGGCGCGCCGCCGCCGCCGGGCAGCCGCGTCTTGGGATGGGCATAGTCGCCGATGATTGTCGTGTTGATGTTGCCGAATTTGTCGAGCTGGGCGGCGCCGAGAAAGCCGATGGTGATGCGCCCGCCCTGCAGCCAGTAGCGGAACATCTCCGGCACTGCGACGGTGGTGACCGCCGTCTCGCACAATTCGCCGTCGCCAATCGACAGCGGCAAAACGTCAGGCGCGGTGCCGATCGTGCCGCTCTCGTAGATCAACGTGATATCCGGCGCATGCGTCAGCCGCGCGACATTGCAGGCGGCCGACGGCGCGCCGATGCCGACAAAGCAGACATCGTCGTTCTTCAGCGCACGGCTGGCGGCAATCGTCATCATCTCGCTGGGGGTGAAGCCCAAATCGTTCTCGCTCATGCCGCTTTCCTCAGATGCTCGACGCGAGCTGCGAAGTCGTCCGCGCTGCTCTCGATGACGTTCTTCTGCATCCATGCCTGAAAGCGGTCGCGGTCGGCGGCGATCTCGTCCCATTCGAGATAGGCGGAGTTGTCGCGGTCGTAATAGCCATGCGTGTAGGAGGGATGCGAGCCGCCCGGAACGACCGAGATCGCCGCGATCGTCCAGTTCGGCAGCACGGTGAGGTTGGGATGCAGGTCGTTGAAATTGTCGACTACTTCCTCGACCGTCACCACGGCACGTTTGGCGGCGAGCACGGCCTCCTTCTGGATGCCGATGATGCCTTCGACCAGCACATTGCCTTTGCGGTCGGCCTTCTGCGCGTGGATGAAGGTGACGTCGGGCCGAATCGCCGGAACGGCGGCCAGCACCTCGCCGGTGAACGGACAGCTGACGGATTTGATGTTCGGATTGACCGTGGCAAGGCCGGCGCCGCGATAGCCGCGGAACACCGCGCAGGGCAGGCCGGCGGCACCCGCCTCATAGGCGTTGGCCATGCCGGCGTGGCTGTGCTCCTCGACCTCGATCGGCCGCGGAAAGCCGTTCTCGATGGCGTCGCGAACGCGCCTGAGCAGGCCGACGCCGGGATTGCCCAGATAGGAGAAGACGATCTTCTTGGCCATGCCCATGCCGATCATCTGGTCGTAGATCAGGTCGGGCGTCATGCGGATCAGCGTCAGTTCGCGAATGCTCTGGCGGATCGCCTCATGCGCGGCGGCAGTCGGGATCAGATGAGTAAAGCCCTCGAAAGCCACCGTGTCGCCGTCATGCAGGTTTTCCGCGACCGCCTTTTTCAGCGGCAGGAACTTGACCATCGTCGATTGCTCCGGAGATCAGAAGGTTCATATCGCGAGCATATGAGAGCGCCCCTCTCGCGTCACTATGAGGATGCCTGCAGGCAATGAGGTTCAGCGCAAGCACGCCAAACCATCCGCCGGGACGTACCGGACCTCGCCGTTGACGCTTCATCTCAGATACGCTAATGAACAGGATTATACAGGTTCATTGAACAGGTATCGATATGGCCCGTCGCGCGACGCAACTCACTCCCGGTACGGGCAAGCCCGAGCAGATCGCGACGGTTCTGGAGCAGGAGATCCGCTCCGGCGTGCTCGGCTTCGGGGACCGCCTGCAGAGCGAGAACGAGCTCGTCCAGCGCTTCTCGGTCAGCCGCAACACAGTCCGCAAGGGGCTGGAAGAGCTTTCAAGCCGCGGGCTGATCACCACCAAGGTCGGCATCGGTTCCTTCGTGACTTTCGACGGCATGCCGGTCGATGACGCGATCGGCTGGTCGCGCGCGCTCGCCAATGCCGGCGCCAATGCCGAAACCCGGACGCTCAGGCTCGAGATCATCGAGGACGCCGAGCTCGCGGCAAAACTCGCTGTCGAGAGCTCGTCTTTCATCGCCGTCGATCGCGTCCGTACCAATGCCGATGACGGCCATGCGATCTCGATCGAACGCAGCCGCCTGCCGCTGTCGCCCGAGCTGGAAGACGTGCCGCTGCGCGGGCTTCGCGAAGGCTCGTTGCACCAGACGCTGCGCGGGGCAGGGCTGGTGTCCGACCATGGCGAAGAGTGGGTGGACATCGAGATGCTCAGCGCCGCTGATGCGGCCATCCTCGATTGCGCGCCGGGCACGCCGTTCCTCAGGACGCGACGGCTGACTCGCGCCGCCGACGGCCGCGCCATCGAATTCGTCACCAGCCTGCTCAACCCGGCGCATTTCGCGCTGCATCTGGAGTTCTGAGCATGGCGGCCGACGCGATCGACCGGGCGATGGGCGCACTCATCGGCGGCGCGCTTGGCGATGCGCTGGGCATGCCGACACAGCTTCTGTCGCCCGCCCGCATCGCCGAGCTCTACGGCCATGTCGAGGGTTTCGTCGCGCCCGCCGGCGACCATCCGGTATCGAAAGGGCTGCCGGCCGGCACGATCACCGACGATACCGAACAGGCGCTGCTGCTCGGCCGCATCCTGGTCAGCTCCGGCAATCGCTTCGATCATGCGCGGTGGGTCAACGCGCTGCTCGACTGGGAGCGCGACGTCAAGGCGCGTGGCAGTTACGACCTGCTCGGACCCTCGACCAAGCGGGCCATCGACGCCATCAATGACGGCGTGCCGGCGGAAGAAGCGGGACGGAGCGGCGACACCAATGGCGCCGCGATGCGGATTGCGCCGGTCGGCATCATGATCCGCCCGGAACCGCTCGATGCGCTGGTTGAGAAAGTCGCGGAAACCTGCCGGGCTACGCACAATACGTCGATTGCGATTGCCTCCGCTGCCGCAGTTGCTGCCGCGGTCAGTCTCGGCATTTCGGGTGGCGACTGGCGCGCCGCTTCCGGCCATGCCGTCGCGGCGGCAAAGCTTGGTGCCGCGCTCGGTCACTGGGTCACCGGCGGCGACATCGCCCAGCGCATCCTCTGGGCCCAGGAACTCGTCCACGGCAAAGGCGACAAAGAGGCGATCCGGTTGATCGTCGATCTGATCGGCACCGGCGTCGCCAGCCAGGAGTCAGTTCCTGCAGCATTCGCCGTGCTGGAGGTTGCCAACGGGGATGCGTGGCGAGCGGCAGTGATCAGCGCCAATCTCGGTGGCGACACCGACACCATAGGCGCCATCGCCGCCGGAATGGCGGGCGCCTGTTCGGGCCTGTCTGGCTTGCCGCAGGATCATGTCGCGGGACTGAAGGGCATCGATCTCGCGGAGGTCGAGACGCTGGCCAATGATCTTGTGGCGGCGCGGATGGCAAAGGCCGGTGGCGGCAAGGAGGACGCCGCATGAGCGGGCGGCTCGTCCATGTCGGCAGCGCGGTGGTCGATTTCGTCTACCGCATCGACGCCCTGCCTGCGCCGGGCACCGAAAAGACCGCGACGAGCTATTCGCGAGTCGCCGGCGGCGGCTTCAACATGATGGTCGCGGCGCGCCGCACCGGCATGAAGGTGGTGTTCGGCGGACAGCTCGGCACCGGGGCAGACGGCGACTTCCTGCGCGCGGCTTTGGCCGCTGAAGGCATCGAGACGCTGACGCCGCCGTCGCCCTTGAAGGACAGCGGCAATTGTGTGGCCATGATCAGCAGCGATGCGGAGCGCACCTTCGTCTCCTGGCCGGGCGCAGAGAGCGTGCTCACACCGGACATGATGGCGCCCGTCCAAGTCGTGCCAGGGGATTGGGTTTTCACCTCCGGCTATACGTTGAGCTACCCTGGTAGCCGCGAAGCGCTCGCCGACTGGATCGAGGCGCTGCCGGCGGAAATTCCCGTCGTCTTCGATCCGACGCCAGTGATCGCGGAGATTCCGCGCCCGATCCTGGACAGGGCGCTTGCGCGCACCGCCTGGCTGAGCTGCAACGAAGATGAGGCCGCCGAAATAGCCGGCCGTGGCGATGCGCAGACCGTCGCGATCCGGCTTCTGGCCGAACACTGCCCAAAAGCCGCGGGCGTGGTGATCCGCGCCGGCGCGCATGGCTGCCTGGTGCGGCTGGCAGAAGGCGGCACGCGCGCGATCCCCGGCTTCGCGGTCAGCGCCGTCGACACCAATGGAGCAGGCGACACGCATATCGGCGCATTCGTCAGCGCATTGTCGCGCGGCCTGCCGCCTTGCGAAGCGGCCCGCTATGCGAACGCGGCGGCGGCCGTTTCCGTCACGCGTCATGGCGGCTCGTCCGCGCCGACCGACAGCGAGATCCAGGAATTCCTCAGCCATCGCGATCAAGGAGCGATCGCGCATGACTGGGAGGACGCGACTGCAACTTAACAAGCCCATCAACCGGGCAAACAATGAGAGGAAAGAAACATGCGCATGCCCAGACTGACCGCTTTTCTGACGGCGACCGCCGTCTTGGTTTCCGCATTCACGCTGGCTGCCCAGGCCGCCGAAGAAGTGCATGTGCTCAACTGGAAGGGCTACGGCGCCGACGAGCCATGGGCGGTCGCCAACTTCGAGAAGGCGACCGGCTTCAAGGTCGTCAACGACTTCTTCAACTCCGAACAGGAGATGCTGACCAAGCTCAGGACCAACCCGGGCCTCTACGACGTCGTCATGATCAACGCCGCCTTCAACGACCAGGCGATGGCCGGCAAGCTGATCCAGCCGATCGATACGTCGAAGCTCTCCAACTATGCCGATATCGCCAAGGACAAGGCCGGCTCGCCCATGCTGAACCACGACGGCAAGGTCTATGGCGTGCCGTGGGTGTGGGGCCTGACCGCGCTAGCCATCAACGAGAAGTCGTTCGACAAGCCGCCGACGAGCATCGCCGAAATGTGGGACCCGGCACATAAGGGCCGCGTCATCATCCGCGACGACGCCGTCGAGGCGGTGCAGTTCGGCGCGATCGCATCGGGGCAGAACATCAACGATATCAAGGATATGGAAGCGGTCAAGGCGAAGCTCACCTCGCTGATGCCGCAGATCAAGACCTTCTGGAGCTCGGAGAACGACTGGAACCAGATGGTCGCCTCCAACCAGATCGATATCGGCACCTATTGGAGCGGCTCCGCCGACCGCGCCAAGACGCATTTCAAGCTGCCGGTCTCGCTGGTCATCCCGCAGGAAGGCGCCGTCGCCTGGCTTGACGCCTTCTCCATCCCGGCTGGTTCCAAGAACGTCGCCGGCGCCGAAGCCTTCATCAACTACATGATCGACCCGAAATTCTATGTCGAATGGGTCACCAAGGTCGGCGCGCCGGTTTCGGCCAACACCAAGGCGGTCGAGGCGCTGCCCGAGGACGCCTTCAACCGCAAGGTCATGGGCAGCCCCGAGGTCGCCAAGCGCATCCAGTTCCAGGCGCCGGTCACGGACGAGCAGCGCGAGAAATACCTGGCGCTGTGGCAGGAGCTGAAGGTCAACGTGAAATAGTTGGCGTCTTACCGGAGGAGAGGCATCATGGCCGAGCAGCTCGCGACCGGTTCGCGCCGCGCACTGCGACCAGCCCTGCCGCTTCTCCTCCCCGCCTATCTGTGGCTGACGGTGGCGATCTTCCTGCCGCTGTCGGCCATGGTGTTCTTCTCCTTCATGACCGACCTTCCGCTAGCCGGGAAGGAATGGGCCTTCACGCTCGGCAACTACGCGGCCTTCTTCTCGCAAAGCCTTTATTCAAAACTGCTGTTCGCCTCGCTGCGGCTCGGCCTCGAGGTCACGCTTTGGTGTGTCGTCATCGGGTATCCGGCGGCTTACGTGCTGGCGAAGGTTCTTAAAGGCCGCAGCCGCGAGGCGATCTTCCTGCTGGTCATCCTGCCTTTCTGGTCGAACGGGCTGGTGCGCATCTTCTCCTGGGCCATGGTGCTGCGTGAGGGCGGCATTCTCGACACTACGCTCAATGCCGTGTTGCCGTCCAAGATCAACATCGATCTCATGTATTCCTACCCGGCCGTCATCATCGGCCTGGTGCACTCCTACGTGCCCTATATGGTGCTGACCTGTTACCTGACGCTGCAGGCGATCGACGATTCGCTGATCGAGGCCGGACGTTCGCTCGGTGCCTCTCGCCTGCAGGTGCTCAAGCGGGTGATCATCCCGCTGTCGATGCCCGGCCTGATCGCGGGCGCGGCGCTGATCTTCGTTCCGGTCGTCGGCTCCTTCATGGAGCCGCGCATCCTCGGCGGCCGCACCGGCACCTTCTACGGCACTGTCATCGAGGACCAGTTCGTCGCCGTCTTCAACTGGCCGCTGGGCGCGGCGCTCTCCTTCATCCTGCTTGCCGTCGTGCTGGTCATCCTGGGGCTCGCGGCACCGGTCTTGCGGAGGGCCGGCTGATGGCGACGACGCGCATTCTGGAGTGGGTCGGGCGCTTCTATATCTTCCTGTTGCTCGGCTTCCTCTATCTGCCGATCATCATCATGGGGCTGATGTCGTTCAACGCCTCGCCTTTTTACCAGCTGCCGTTCGAGTGGACGACGGACTGGTATGCTTCGCTCTGGCAAAACGACCAGCTGATTGCGGCGACCTGGAACAGCATCGAGATCGCGATCATCACGACGATCCTTTCAACGGTGCTTGGTTCGATGGCGTCGCTGGCGCTCTATCGCTACGACTTCCGCGGCAAGAAACTCCTGCAGGCGCTGCTCTTTCCGCCGATCGCCATTCCCTGGCTGATCACCGGCACCGCGATGCTGATCTTCTTCTTCGGCATCGGCATCGGCCGCGGGCTCATTGCGATCCTGCTCGGCCATGTCGCGTTGGCGCTGCCCTACGTCATCGTCGTCGTGTCCGCCCGCCTGCAGACCTTCGCGCCGGAGCTGGAAGAAGCGGCGCGTTCGCTCGGCGCCAATCAGTGGCAGGTAACCGTGCGCGTAACTTTGCCCTGGATTATGCCTGGGGTGATCGCCGGCGGACTGTTCGCCTTCGCCGTCTCCTTCGACCAGTTCGTGGTCTCGTATTTCTTGTCGACCCCCGGCCAGACGACGTTGCCGGTCGAGATCTATGCCGCGATCCGCAAAGGCTTCACGCCCGAGATCAACGCGGTGTCGACAATCATCATCGTGGTGTCGATGGCATTGATGCTGCTCACGGCACGCTTCTTCAAGTTCGGCGGAGAGAAATAATGGCCGGTGTTCAGGTAGCGAACGTCTCCCGCAGCTTTGGTGCGCACAAGGCGCTGGACGATGTCTCGATCGATTTTCCGGACGGCGGCTTCTACGCGCTGCTCGGGCCTTCGGGCAGCGGCAAGACCACGCTGCTCAGGCAGATCGCCGGCTTCGACTTTCCCGATACCGGCCGCATCGCCATCGGCGGCGAAAGCGTCGAGCGCGTGCCGGTCGAGAAGCGACGTATCGGCATGGTGTTCCAGAACTATGCGCTGTTTCCGAACATGAGTGTTGCCGACAATGTCGCGTTCGGCCTTTCGGTGCGCGGCGAGCCGAAGGGCACGATCGCAACGGAAGTGCAGCGGGCGCTCGATCTTGTGCAACTCGGCAAGCTCGGCGGCCGCCGGCCGCACCAGCTTTCCGGCGGCCAGCGCCAGCGCGTGGCGCTTGCGCGCGCCATCGTCACCAAACCGCGCGTGCTCTTGCTCGACGAGCCGCTCGGCGCGCTCGACAAGGCGCTGCGCGTCGACATGCAGATCGAACTGAAGCGCATCCAGCGCGAGATCGGCATCACCACCATCTTCGTCACGCACGACCAGGAAGAGGCGCTGACGATGAGCGACCGCATCGGCATCCTGCGCGACGGCCGACTGGTGCAGGAGGGGCCGCCGGAAGAGATCTACGACAAGCCGCAAAGCGAGTTCGCCGCGACCTTCCTGGGCGACGCCAACATCTTTCGCGGCGATGCGACCGGCAACGGCATCCGGCTACCGGATGGCACGACGATTGCCGCCGGTTCCGGGCCTTCGCTGGCGGCCGGCGCCAAGGCGAGTTGCGCCGTGCGCCCGGAGCGCATCCAGATCTCGACCGGCGCTGGAACGTCCGAAGCGGGATATGCCAACACGCTCAGGGGTCAGGTTTCAAAACGCATCTTCGCCGGCAACAACAGCACCTATTTCGTCGACCGCGATGGACAGACGCTGAAGGTCATTGTCCAGAACACCGGCGCCGAGCGGCTGGCCGAAGGCCAGGAAGTCATACTGCGATGGTCGCCGGAGAGCACGGTGCTGATCGCCGCGTAAGCCGGGTTCCCGGTCCCTGATGGGAAATGATGGCGCGGCCCTTGGCTGACCGCCTGATCCTGGCGTTATATCCAATCCTCGACGGGAGGAATGGATGGCGAGCATGGATTTCGAGCCGGACGTGAAAGTCCGGGTCAAGGACTACCGGATCGGCTGCATCGGCGCCGGCATGATCATGGCCGAGTGCCATCTCGCCGCCTACGCGCAAGCCGGCTTTCCGGTGGTGGCGATCGCCTCGCGAACCAGGGCGAGTGCCGAAAAGGTCGCCGGCCGCTGGGGCATTGCGACCGTCTGCGATACGCCGGAGCGGCTGATCGAAGATAGCCGCGTCGAGATCGTCGACCTTGCCTTCCCGCCGGACCAGCAGCCCGCGCTGATCCGCCGTGCACTGAAGCAGCCGCATATCAAGGCGATCCTGGCGCAGAAGCCGCTGGCGCTCTCGGTCGAGGAAGCGGTGAAGCTGCGCGACGAGGCGGCGGCCTCCGGCAAGATCCTGTCGGTGAACCAGAACATGCGTTACGACCAGTCGATGCGCGTCTTGAAGCAGATCATCGACAGCGGCGCGCTGGGCGAGATCGTCTTCGCCGAGATCGACATGCATGCCATTCCGCACTGGCAGACCTTCCTCGCCGAATATGACCGGCTGACGCTCGCCAATATGAGTGTGCACCACCTCGACGTGCTGCGCTTCCTGTTCGGCGACCCTGACGAAATCACGACGCTGACGCGCAAGGATCCGCGCACCAAGTTCGAACATTCCGACGGCATCACCGTCTCGACGCTGCGCTTTCCCTCCGGCGTGCTTGCGGTGTCGCTGGAGGACGTCTGGTCCGGCCCGCGCCAGGAGGGCTATTCCGACGACGAGCACATCGACTGGCGCGTCGATGGCACCAAGGGCGTCGCCAAGGGCACGATCGGTTGGCCGAAGGGCGTCGCCTCGACGCTGACCTACGCCTCGACAGAGACGACCGGCGGCAGATGGGTCAGCCCGAGCTGGGAGACGATGTGGTTTCCGCATGCCTTCATCGGCGTCATGGAGCAGCTGCAATATGCGCTGAAGACCGGCACGCCGCCGGCGCTTTCGGTTGCCGACAACGTCAACACCATGGCGCTGGTGGAGGCCGGTTACCGGTCGATGGCGGAGGGCCGCACCGTTAGGCTGTCCGAAATTCCTGTCGACCAGGCGGCTAAGAAACAGGGCAATTGAATCGCTTATCGGGAGGACTTCACCTGATGATGCAGGCAGGTATCTTCACAGGCTACTTCCCGTATGAGCTCGAGGAGGTCGCCAGGCGCATCCGGGCGCTCGATTTCAACACCGTGCAGCTCGACCTGCATTTCAAGGATATCGACCTCTCGGCCGGACAGATCACCAGGGACAAGGCGAGGCGGGTGCGCAATACGTTCCGCGACCACAACCTGCCGGTCTGCTGCGTTTCCGGCTATACGAACATCATCCACCCGGACAGGGCCGAGCGCGAGCGGCGGCTTGCCTATCTGAAAGAGATCATCCGGAACGCGCGCGATTTCGGCTCGCCTTACGTGATCTCGGAAACCGGCACCTACAACACCGAATCCGACTGGGTGCATCATCCGAAGAACAAGACCGAGGAGGGTTTTGAGGAGTGCCGCAAGGTGATCTCGGATCTTGCCCAGACTGCCTATGACCACGGCGCGGTGTTCCTGCTCGAAACCTATGTCAACAACGTTGTCGGCTCGGTCGAGGAGACGGTCAGGATGTTCGCTCAGGTCGACCATCCCGGCCTCGGCCTGTTGATGGACCCGACAAACTATTTCGAGGCGCACAACATCGACCGCATGGATCAGGTGCTGAACCAGGTGTTCGACACGCTGACGGACAAGATCAAAATCGCGCATGCCAAGGACGTGAAGCGTTCGGGCGGCGACAAGACGGAGAAGCATGCCGATATCGGCGACGCGGATGCGCATGAGGGGCTGACCTTCCGCGGCGTCGGCGAGATCGAACTGCCGGCGCCGGGTCTCGGCGCGCTGAATTACGATCTCTATCTCAAGCGTCTCAGCGAAAAGCACCCGAACATCCCGGTGATCATCGAGCATCTCGACGAGGAGGACGTGCCGCGCGCCAAGAAATTCCTCGACGGGAAATTCCGCGCCAACGGGCTTTAGTGACGATGACGACCACCGGGACGAAGCGCGACTACAGCCTTGTCGGCGAAAGCACGCGGCTTGCGGTCGAGACCGGGCTTGCCTCGGCCGAGTGGTATCACACCGATGTGCCGCGCAAGGTGATGAAGGAATTGATGCAGCGCTCCGACGGGCCGGCGATCCGCGATACCATCATCTGGATCGCGGCGATCCTGGCATCGGCCGCCGGCATTATCTGGTTCTGGGGCACGTGGTGGGTCGTGCCATTCATGTTAGTCTATGGCGTGCTCTATGGCTCGTCGAGCGACTCGCGCTGGCACGAATGCGGGCACGGCACCGCATTTCGCACGCGCTGGATGAATGATGTCGTCTATCACATCGCCTCGTTCATGCTGATGCGCAATCCGGTGCAGTGGCGCTGGAGCCATGCCCGTCACCACACCGACACCATCATCGTCGGCCGCGATGCCGAGATCGCCGTGATGCGGCCCCCGGACCTCATCAAGGCCGCGCTCGCCTTCACGGGCATTCTCGACTTCCGCTATTCGTTGCCGACACTGGTGCGCCAGGCCTTCGGCAAGCTGTCGGACGACGAGAAGAGCTACATTCCGGAGATGGAGCAGCATAAAGCGGTGATCGCGGCGCGCTGGCATATGGTCGTCTATGCCGCGACGATCGCTGTCGCGATCGCGCTTCGGTCATGGATACCGCTGGTGCTGATCGGCCTGCCGCGTCTCTATGGCACCTGGCACATGGTGATGACCGGCCTGCTGCAGCATATCGGGCTGGCCGACAACGTCACCGACCATCGGCTCAACACGCGAACCGTCTACATGAACCCGATCAGCCGGTTCATCTACTGGAACATGAACTACCATGTGGAGCACCACATGTTCCCGATGGTGCCCTACCATGCGCTGCCCAGACTGCATGAACTGGTCAAGCACGATTTGCCGGAGCCGAACCCGTCGATGTGGCACGCCTATCGAGAGGTCTGGCCGGTGCTGCTCAGGCAGCTGAAATATGAGGACTACTACCTCAAACGCGAATTGCCGCCGACGGCCAAGCCTTATCGCGGCGAATTTCACAAGCTCGACATCACGGCAGCGGCTGCCGAATAAGATCGGTGCGCGGCAGTTGCACGCACCCAATCAGGAGAAGAGAAGATGGCGGGGTGGGTCGAAGCTTGCGCGGTGGGCGACGTGGATGAGGAGGACGTCATCCGCTTCGACCATGGCGGGCGCACCTTCGCGATTTACCGTTCGCCGGACAACGAATTCTTCGCCACCGACGGTTTCTGCACGCATGAAAAGGCGCATTTGGCTGACGGGTTGGTGATGGACGACATCATCGAATGCCCGAAGCACAATGGCCGCTTCAACTACAAGACCGGCCAGGCGAAAGGCGCGCCCGTCTGCGTCAACCTCAAAACCTATCCGGTCAAGGTCGAGGCCGGCAAAGTCTTGATCCAAATCGGCTGATCGGCCGCCCGCCAAGCAACGAAGGAACAGAATCCGATGCGCCAACGAAGGCGATCTCGCCTGGTTCGCCGCCAAGTGCGGCAGCTATTGGGGCGGCCTTGCGGCACGAGCCGGTAAGCTGTCGTCGAGAGATCGGCGCCTATTTCCGTGTCTTGACCACGCCCATCAGGACTTCCGGATAGGTAGCGGCCATCATCCGCTGGTCGGCCTGCGCGGCAAAGATGACGGTGCACCGTTCGGCGTTGAATCGGAAACGGCGTCTGTATTTTTCCTTGTTGAGAATGATCCCGGAGAGGCCGTCGAATTTGCGGAGCAATCGCTTGCGCAGCCCTCTCATCCAGAGCGGACGGCTGAACCGATCGAGCCAGGGCGTATCTTTCGCCAGGTCGCGATAGATCGCCATCGCGGCCAGTTCCACTCCTTCAGGCCTTGGCCACCACGGCTTTCCAAAGGTGAAATGACGCGCGAAGGCTCTATTGAAGGGTATCTGGCTGGAATGGTTGGTCTGGAGGTTCCAGAGCGGATGCATCGTTTGCCAGCGTCCGGCAAAAGCTATGTTGAGCGCTCCCTGATCGAGCTTCGGTACGCGCCGAAGCGCCAGTTCGCGCGCCCGCTCCAACAGCCCTTCGGCGCGGATCATTGGCATGTTCAGCACCAGTATGCCGGCGTTGAAATGCGATGAGCCGGGCTCCATCTCAAGAGACTCGCGGCAGCTCGGATCGAAATAGGTCTGCTCGTCATGGGCCGCCAGGAGTGGGACATTCAGTTCAACGTCGGCCAAGTCGGTGATCGACCGGTTGAAGATAACGTCGGTGTCCACATAGACGAGCCTGTCGTAAGACACGAATACCGCCAGCTTGTCGGCAAGCAGGCGGATGTAGGTTGCGACGCTGAGGTGTCCGGGATCGAAGTCGAATCCCTTCATGAGATCGGACACGTCGACGATCTTGACGGCGGCGCCGAGCAATCGGTCCGCGACCGCCAAATCCTCGGTACCGGCGCCCATATGAAGGATGAAACCGCCGATCGGCGCAGATACGTCGAGTATGCGCCGCGCGCCCAGAACAGCGTATGGGAAATTTTTTGCGTCTGCCGCCAAGACGAAACAGGAACGATGCAAATTAGCCACCCCTCATGTGCCTGGCCTTTCATATCCGAACTCATTGTGCAACCCAAGAGGGTGCCGAAGAACCGCGGGGCGGTGGCATAGGCGGCCGAGCCCGGCCTCCGCTCCGGGGCGCGCGGCCAGTTTTGGCGTAAGGTTGGCTTGGCTGGGTGGTGATCTCGATCTCGTTGGTGGTCCGCAACGAGGAGGTGCCCCGATCTCGTCTAATCGAGCAGTGGGTGCAACGCAGGACGCCAATACCCGTCGGCGAGCACCGCGTGGAGCGCTTCGGCGTTGGATCCCAGCGGCCGGTCTCCCTTAAGCGTCGGCACATGGGCGCGGACGGCCGCGTAGATCGCGCTGGTGGCCGGTGCAAGAGTCAGCCCTTCGCGAAGATCGACGGCCTGTGCGGCGGCCATAAACTCCAGCGCGATCAGCCGCCGCCACAGCACGATCATCTCGACGCATTTGGCGACGGCGAGGGGCGTCTGCGTCGCATGATCCTCGACGCCCTCGGACACGGGCAGGAAGTCGAGCATCACCGGATTGGCCTTGTGGCGGATGGCGGCCAGGATCGCCGTCACCGTCTTCTGCAGTGGCACGAAGCCGGCGGAAGCGCCGCCGACCGGCGAAAGGTATTTCGGCAGGCCATTGCGGCCCGAGCCGGTGAGCTGGATGAAGCGCGCGGCGCACGCCGCTGCGCATTGCGCAATCGCCAGACCTAGCGTCTCGAAGGCCAGCGACAGCGAGGCGGTGTGGAAATTGCCGGTCGACAAAACCTGCGCGTCATCAACGAGCACCAGCGGGTTGTCGGCGGACGCGTTAAGCTCGATCTCGACGGCGAGCCGCGCATGGTCGATCGCCTGGATGAGCGCGCCATGGATGGAGGGCATGCAGCGGATCGACAGGGGATCCTGAAGGGTGGTCGGCGCGGGCGCCTCGTCGCGGGCCAGCAGGTCGCGCAATGCCTTTGCCGCTACCTGCTGGCAGGCGGCCGGCCGCGCCAGATGCAGGCGTGGGTCAAGGATGGTGCGGTTGGCGCCGAACGCTTCCATGGTGAGCGCGCCGGCCTGCTGCTGCTGTTCGAGCGCCGACAGCGCGTCGATGAGCGCCAGCGCGCCGGTGCCGGTGGAAACCGCGGAAGCGTTGATCAGCGACAGACCATCCTTCGGTGCCAGGCCTACGGGCGCAAGGCGCGCCATCGTCAGCGCCTTTGCCGAAGGCATGCGCCTGCCTTGATAGTCGGCATCGCCTTCGCCGATCAGCGTGTGGGCTATCGCGGTCATCAGCACCAGGTCGCCGGCGCCGATCGAGCCCAGCGATGGCATCACCGGATGGATGCCGCCGTTGAGCAGATCGACGAGCGCGGTGAGGACATGCGGCGACAGGCCCGAGCCGCCGGCGCAAAGCATGGCGATGCGGGCAAACATTGCGGCGCGCACGAGCTGGGCAGGCAACGGTTTCCCCAACGCAGCGCCGCGTCCGTCGAGAAGCTGGCGCTGGAAGGCACCGGCATCGCCTTCGACAGCCGTGCCGAGATTGGCGCCCAGCCCGGTGTTCAGCCCATAGATCTGCTGGCCGCCGGCAGCGGCGCCATCGAGGACCTGGCGGGCCTTGCCCAGTTTCTCGATGACCGTCGGCGTGACCTCGATCTTGCCTGCATTGCGCGCGACGGCGGCCACATCCTCGATGCTGACACCGGCGCCGGTAAGAACGAGCGGGGTCATGCGAAGCGCAGCCTCTGGCCGATACCGTTTTGGCCAGCCTTGGCCAGCATCGCCTTGCCGAGCGCGATATCGGAGAGCGACAGGCCGCGATGCCAGAACAGGATCGTCTCGCCGTCGCTTTGCCGGCCCGGCTTGCGGCCGGCCGTGATCTGGCCGAGCTCGGCATGCAGCGTCGCCTGGCTCAGCCGTCCCGTCTCGACATGGGCGCGCAGCGAGCCGAACTTGCCGGTCTTGCACTGACCCCAGTCGTCGACGACGATCTTTTGCATGATGTCGGTAAGCGAAAGCTCCACCGCGCTCATCGTGCCGTAGGGCACGACCAGCGCGCCACGCTTGATCCAGGCGGTCTTGAGCAATGGTTGCGGTTCCGGCAGCCGCGAGGCCTCGACAACGATGTCGGCGCCTTCGACGCAGCTTTTCCAGTCAGCCACGGCCATGACCGGCTTGCCGAGATCGGCGGCAAGCTTCGCGGCGAAACCGTCGCGGCTTTCGGGGCGGCGCGAATGGACGCGGATCTCGTCGAAGTCGAAGAGGTGATCGAGCAGGCGCACGTTCCAGTAGGCGGTGCCGCGCGCGCCGATATGACCCAGCACTCTGGATGATTTTTTCGCCAGATGCTTGGCGCCGATGGCGGTGATGGCGCCGGTGCGCATATCGGTGATCACGGTGGCGTCGAGAATGGCGCGCGGCGCGCCGGTGCGCGGGTCGAAGAGATTGAGGATGCCGAATTCGGACGGGAGGCCTTGCAGGTAGTTATCGACATAGTCGCCGACGATCTTCACGCCGGCCGCATCAAGCGGCGCCACATAGCCGCGCAGCACGTTGAAATGGCCGTGGAAGGACGGATCCGGCTCGAGATGGACGCGAGGCTCGATCACCGTCTGCCCGTTGCCCTGGGCGACGAGCCCGGCTTCGACGGCGCCGATGATCTCGGCATCGCTCATACCAAGGGCTTCAATGTCGAGAGCATTGAGGTAGTCGATATAGATGGGCTTCATCCCAGGTTTTCCCTCCCAAGCCCCACTCTCCATAACAGGCGGCGAGGCTACACGAAAGTTTGTTGGATAAAGTCTGGACTGGTTCAGCCTTATGCTGTTCAACCAGCGCGTCATGACCAGCATTCCCGACAACGAGGCATTGCCCCAGGCCCTGCCGATGGCGGCGCGCCAGGCGCGGCGCGTGGCGCTCATTGTCGCCGTCGCCTTCTTCATGCAGTTCCTCGACTCGACGATAATCTCGACGTCGCTGCCGCAGATGGGGCAGTCCTTCGGCGTGCCGGCGGTGGCGATGAGCATCGGCATCACCGCCTATATGCTGACCATGGCGGTGTTCGTGCCGCTGTCGGGCTGGCTCGCCGACCGTTTTGGCGCGCGCAACATCTTTCTTGTCGCCATCGCGCTGTTCACGCTGGCCTCGATCGCCTGCGGGTTCTCCGAGAGCCTTGCCGCCTTCGTCGCTGCGCGCGTGGTGCAGGGGCTAGGCAGCGCGCTGATGACGCCCGTCGGCCGCATCCTCGTGCTGCGCAATGCCGCCAAGTCGGAGCTGCTTGCGGCGACGGCGCTAATCACCTGGCCGGCGCTGTTCGCGCCGGTGATCGGCCCGGTGCTCGGCGGCTTCATCACCACCTATCTGTCCTGGCACTGGAATTTCTTCATCAACGTTCCGCTGGGACTGGCGGGGCTGCTGCTGGTCGCCCGCTTCGTCACGGACGATCGCGAATCCGAGACCAAGCCGCTGGACTGGCCGGGCTTTTTCCTGACCTCTCTGGGTCTCGCGCTGCTGCTTTACGGACTGGAGCGCCTCGCGCATCCCGAGGACGGCCTTGTGCCGACGGTCGGCCTGATCGCCGCCGGCATGCTGGTCGGATGGCTGGCGGTGCGCCACCTGGCGCGCACGCCGCATCCATTGCTCGACCTCTCCGCCTTCAAGGTGCTGACCTTCGCCATCTCGACGCTGGTGGCAGGCACGGTCTTCCGTGTCGCCATCAACGCCACGCCATTCCTGTTGCCGCTGCTCTTCCAGGTCGGCTTCGGGATGCGGCCGGTCGATGCGGGCCTGCTGATCCTCGCCTATTTCCTTGGCAATCTCGGCATGAAGGCGGTCACGACACCCACTTTGCGCCGCTTCGGCTTCCGCCGCGTCCTGGTCATCAACGGGCTGATCGCCTCGCTGGCGATCATCGCCTGCGGGGCGATCTCGCCCGGGACGCCGCAGGCCATTGTGGTGGCCCTGATGCTGGTCGCCGGCCTGTCGCGCTCGATGCAGTTCACGGCGCTGAACACGCTTGCCTTCGCGGATATCGGCGCGCCGCAGCGCAGCTCGGCCGCCACGCTCTCCAGCATGCTGCAGCAGGTAGCGATGCTATTTGGCGTGGCCGTGGCCGCGGCGATCCTCAACCTGTCGCAGATCGTGCGGAGCGGTGAGGCGCCCGATCTGATGGACTTCAGGATCGCCTTCGTGGTGATCGGCCTGATCGGGCTGGTGGCAGCGATGCGTTTCCTGACCCTGCCGGCCAGTGCGGGTGCAGAGGTCTCAGGTCATACGGCGCGGGATTGAAACGGGCTTTTAGAGCGGTCAGCTTTTCGTGGAATTGCTGATCCGCTCTAAGCGTTTGTTTTTACGCAATTCCGGGCGGATAACCGCCACGCAATTTTCCTGGAATTGCTCCGGAGCTTGCATGTCACGCTGGCCGGTAGACCTTGTCGGCCGTGTTCCAGAAGATATCCGCCTCGGCCTTCGGGCCGTGCCTGGCCACCGCGGCGCGGTGCGCCTTGATCAGCTCGGCATGGCTGGTCCAGAGCTTCTCGATCGGGAAGTTCGAGCCGAACATCAGGTGATCGCTGCCCAGAATCTCGATTGCATTGTCGACGATGTAGGCGATGAGTTCCGGGTCGTTGCGATGCGCGAATGTGCCGAGCCCCGACAGCTTGGCGTAAAAGTTTGGCGCTGCCGAGAGCGTGCGGAGGCCGGCCTTCCACGCCTCTGTCGTTTCCGGCTCCATTCCGGTCAGCATACCGGCATGAGTGAGGATGAAGTTCGTTTCCGGGTTTTCGCCGACCAGCATCTGCCCGTCTTTCATCTGCGCCGGGAAGAGTTGCAGGTCGAAGGACAGGCTATAGTCCTTCAGCCGCGCCACGTTTTTCCGCACCTTGGGGTCGATCACCTGGTCGGCGGAAGCGGCGAAGCGGAAGGCAGGCGTCTCGTGCCAATGGAGTTGCATGCGCACGCCGCGCAGCAGCGGATACTTTTTCAAGAGGTCGATTTGCGGCCGGACATCGTCGACCGTCATGTCGGCATAGCCGACGATGGCTTGCGGCCAGCCGGTCTCGTCCGCAGTCTTTTGCAGGAAGGCGACCTCCTTCTCGAAATCCTCCTTGGCCCAGTTGGTCTGGACATAGACGGCCTTCTCGACACCGGAGCCGTTCTGGTCGTCGAGGAATTCCTCGATCGGATAGTCGCGGCGGATCGGCTCATAGGGGCCGAAGATGCGCGGCACCATCGGGCCGACCAGCCAGGGCTGGTCCTTTCGGCGCCAGATGTGGAAATGCGCGTCGATCGCATTCTGCATCACGATACCCTTTTCCAGATGGCTTCGGCCGCCGGAGCGGGGCGGGAGAGCGACAGGATGAAGTCGGTCAGACTTCTGACCGACGAGCCGTCGACCAGATCGTCGAGCAGCGGCAGGATGGCGCGCAACGCCGCCGTCGCCGGGCGAAAACGCGGATCGCCGGCGAGCGGCGTCGCCAGCGACAGCCGGAAGGCGCGGGCGCTGAGCCGCCGCATCGCGATTTCGAGGTCGGAATGGTCGCCACGTTCCAGCGCGTCCGACAGGATCACCACCGCCGCCCCGCGCGCGAAGGCGGAAAAGCGCGGCACCGAAAGAAAGGCGAGCAGCGTCGGCCCGATGCGGGTGCCGCCGTCCCAGTCCTCGACCAGGGCTCCCGCGCGGGCCAGCGCCTGCTCGCGGTCGCGGATGCGCAACGCGGAAGTGATGCGGGTGAGGCGCGTGCCGAAGGTGAAGACTTCGGCACGGTCCGCGCCTTGTACCGTTGCGTGGGCAAGCTTCAGGTAATCGGCCGTATGCAGCTTCATCGAGCCGGAGACATCGATGAGCAGGAGCAGTTTGCGGAGCACGAGCCGGCGGCGGCGCAGCAGCGGCGAAGGGATGTCGCCATCGGCGCTGACGATTTCGCTGAGAGAGCGTCGGAGGTCGAGCGTGCCGCGCGAGCGGGTGCGCGCGGTGCGGAAGGAACGGCGAGCGGGGAGGGCCGAAGCCAGCCGCCGGCGGAATGAGGCAAGGCTGTCGGGATCGCGCTGGAAATCGCGGCTGCTCAGTTGCTCGAGCGCCGATGACAGCTCGCCGCCTTTCTCCTTGCGAACGGCCTGGCTTGCTTCTTCGCGCGTGCCGCGATCGTCCTTGACGCGCTTTTCGTCGTCCTTTTCGCCACCGATCGAAGGCTTGGCATCACCGTAGAAATAGGCGCGGAAACGCGCCTCGAATTCGCTGCGGCGGTCGGGCGGGGGTGCCAGAGTCGCCAGTGCCGCCTCGCGAATGTCGTTCATCGAGCGCGGCCCAAGCAATGTCACCGCCTGCATCAAGGTGGTGATCTGCTCAGGCGCGATGGCGAAGGCGTGTCGGCGCAACAGCCGGGCGAAGCCCAGGAACGGTGCGGCGGCGCGGGGCAGGCTTTCCGGACGCCTCATTCCTTCGCGCCCCCCTCTGTCCTGCCGGACATCTCCCCCACGAGGGGGGAGATTGGCAGCTTGGGCGCTCCGCTCAGCCTTGCAACGTTGAAGATTGGCGAAAGTGGTCGCGACATCTGATCTCCCCCCTTGCGGGGGAGATGTCCGGCAGGACAGAGGGGGGTGCTGTCCCGCCAGCGCTGCGGGATAGGCGAGCGACGTCTGTCAGCCGCTGGCTCGGCTAGACAATGCATCACCCCACCGCCTCCTCGACAATCCCCTCCAACTCCGGCGCAATCGCCGACAGGTCCTCCTCGTCCTTGATCAGCACGCCGATGGCGCGGCGGAAGGCTTGCGGCCATGGGCTGCCGCCTTTTTCGAGGATGGTCGCGGCGTTCGCCCATTCGACCGCTTCGGCAATCCCCGGCGGCTTGGCCAGCGGGCGAGCGCGGATCTCCTGCACGGCCTTGGCCACCGCGCGCGCCGTCGCCTCCGCTACATCGCCGGCGCGCAGCATGATGATCTCGGCCTCGCGCGCGGCGTCGGGATAGCCGATCCAGTGATAGACGCAGCGCCGCCGCAGCGCTTCGGCAAGCTCGCGGGTGCGGTTCGAGGTCAGGATGACGATCGGCTGCGTTGCCGCGCGGATCGTGCCGCGTTCCGGAATGCTGATCTGGAAGTCGGAGAGGAATTCCAAGAGCAGCGCCTCGAACTCGTGATCCGAACGGTCGATCTCGTCGACCAGCAGCACGCGCTGCTCCGGCGCGCGCAACGCCTGCAGCAGCGGCCGCGCAATCAGGAAGCGGTCGTCATAAATGTCGATCTCGTGCTCGCCGGCATGGCGGATGGCGAGCAACTGGCGCTGGTAGTTCCATTCGTAGAGCGCATGCGCGGCATCGATGCCTTCATAGCATTGCAGCCGCACTAGTTCGCGGCCGAGCAGGTCGGCAATCGCCTTCGCAGCCTCGGTCTTGCCGACGCCCGGCGCGCCTTCGAGCAGCAGCGGCTTGCCCAGGCGGATCGCCAGGAAGATCGCGGTGGCAAGGCTGTCGTCGGCCAGGTAGCGCGAAGCGGCAAGGCGTGCGGCCACCGCTTCCGGCGAAGCCGCGATCTCTACTGCGTCGGCGCGGGTCATCGTTCCGCTCAGCCCGCGGCCTTTGCCTTCAGCGCGCGCAGGATGCGTTCGGGCGTGATCGGCAAGGTATCGACGCGGACCCCGACCGCGTCGAAGACGGCGTTGGCGACTGCGGGAATCTGCGGGTTGGCGCACATCTCGCCCGGTCCCTTGGCGCCGAACGGCCCGTCGGCAGAAGGACGCTCCAGCACGATGATCTCGGTCTCGGCAAGATCGCCGGGGCCGGGCATCAGATATTGGTTGAAGTCGGTGCCGCCATGGTCGCGGCTTGGGTAATAAGGTTCGGTCGTTTCGTAGAGCGCATGGCTGATGCCCATCCAGGAGCCGCCGACCAGCTGCTGCTCGACCATCTTCGGGTTGAGCGCGCGGCCGATCTCGAAGACGTTCTTCACGGTAAGCACCGTCACTTCGCCGGTCTCGTCGTCGACCTCGACCTCGACCAGGGTGCAAGCATGGGCGTAGCAGGTCGAAGGCTTCATCGCGCCGGTCTCCTTGTCCGGATAGGAGCGCGGGATCAAGAACATGCCGCGGCCGGAGATCGAACGGCCGCGCTTGAAATGCGCCGACAGCGCGACGTCGAAAATCGAGATCGACTTCTGCGGCGCGCCTTTCACCACGATGTTGCCGTGGCCGTCGGTTTCCAGGTCGGACGCATCCACTTCCAGCTCCTCGGCAGCCACCTCCAGCATCACCTGGCGGGCTTCCTTGGCCGCCTGGATGACGGCGTTGCCGGCGCGGTGCGTGCCGCGCGAGGCAAACGTCCCCATGCAGTGCGGGCCGGTGTCGGTGTCAGCGGTGTCGATGATGACGCGATCGGTCGGCACGCCGATCGTCTCGGCGCAAATCTGCGCCATGATCTGCTTCATGCCTTGGCCGAGATCGACGCTCGAAAGCGTCACCATGAAATTGCCGGTCGGCGTCGAATGGACCAGCGCTTGGGTCGGGTCGCCGCCGAGATTCATGCCGGTCGGATAGTTGATCGCGGCGACGCCGCGTCCACGCCGTATCGCCACCTCAAGCTCCCTTCCTGTAGGAAGACATCGTCATATATTTCTCCGCCACCGGCCAGTTGGCGGCGCGCGCGGCTTCCTGCATGCATTCGATCAGCGCGGCGCCCTCGGTCGGCTGGCGATGCGCTTTCATGTCGCCGTCGCGATAGGCGTTGATGAAGCGGAATTCGAGCGGGTCCATGCCGATCAGCCGCGCCAGCTTGTCCATCTGCACCTCCAGCGCGAAGTCGCCGATGGTCACGCCGAAGCCGCGCATGGCGGAGGAGGGGGTTCGGTTGGTGTAGACGCAGTAGGTGTCGATCCAGACATTCGGGATCGTGTAGGGTCCGGGATAATGCGCGGCGCCCTTCTGGGCGCCATAGGGCGAATGGCGCGAATAGGCGCCGGCATCGGTATAGCCGGTGACCTTGCGGGCGACGATGCGGCCGTCCTTCATGACGCCGTCCTTGATGACGACCTTCTCGGCCGCGCGTGGCGAGGAGATCTGCATCTCCTCCTCGCGGCTGTAGATGAAGGAGACCGGACGCCCGGTGAGCTTGGCGGCGAGGATGGCGATCGGCTCGACGATGACGTCGACCTTGCCGCCGAAGCCGCCGCCGACCGTGCCGCCGACGAAATGCAGCTTGCTGCCAGGCATCTGCAGGATGATCGAAGTGTTGTCGAGGGTGAAGAACATCGCCTGCGTGTTGGTGTAGCAGGTGAAGCGGTCGTTGCCCTCGGGCGCCACGACACAGCCGGTGGTCTCGGTCGGCGCGTGCTCGATCGGCGAGGACTGGTAGCTCTGCTCGAGGATGTGGTCGGC
The DNA here is from genome assembly GCF_002294995.1 of Mesorhizobium sp. WSM3860. Taxonomy (GTDB): domain Bacteria; phylum Pseudomonadota; class Alphaproteobacteria; order Rhizobiales; family Rhizobiaceae; genus Mesorhizobium. The sequence continues at coordinate 164,840 of NZ_NSGF01000011.1, forward strand.
CTCGCCAAATCCTGTCTCGACATCGCCGAAGCGCACCTTGCGGCACTCGCCGCTGTCGTAGAGGTAGTAGTTCCGGCCATGATATTCGTTGACGATCGGCGCGCCGGGCTTCAGCGCTTCGTCCATGTCGAAGACGGCCGGCAGAACCTCGTAGTCGACCTTGACCCTGGCGGCCGCCTCCTGCGCGGCGCGCTCGGTCTCGGCCAGCACCGCCACCACGGCCTCGCCCTTCCAGCGCACCTTGCCGTCGGCGAGCACCGTCTCGTCCTCGGGACCGATCTGGATCAGGATCAGGATGGTGTAGACGTTGTGCGGCACGTCTTTCGCGGTCAAGACCCTCACCACGCCCGGATGCTTTTCCGCCTCGGATGTGTCGATCGAACGGATGCGGGCATGATGATGCGGACTGCGCACCATCTTCAGGTGCAGCAAGCCCGGAAAATTGCGGTCGGCGAAATAGGCGGTCTGGCCGGTGACATGTCCTGGCGAATCGAGGCGCGGCCGCGGCTGGCCGATTTCGTTGAGGCCGTCCTTGCGGACATCGGCGAAATAATCCTTGCGCAGTTCCATGGCGATCCTCAGGCGGCGTTCTGCGAATTGGCGCGCGCCGCAAGCAGCACAGCCTGGATGATCGGCTCGTAGCCGGTGCAGCGGCAGATGTTTCCGGAGAGCGCCTCGACCACGTCCTCGCGGCTCGGGTTTGGCGTGCGGTCCAGCAGCACTTTTGCCGCCATGATCATGCCCGGCGTGCAGAAGCCGCATTGCGTGGCGAAGGCATCAAGAAAGGCGCGCTGCAGCGGATGCAGCACGCCGCCTTGGGCAAGACCTGCTGTCGTCCTGATGTCGGCGCCGTTGCAGGTTTCGGCGAGCGTCAGACAGCAGAGCTTCAACTCGCCGTCGATGATCACCGAGCAGGCGCCGCAGGTGCCCTGATGACAGCCGCCCTTCGGCGAGGTGTCGCCGATCTTGTCCCTGAGCGCATGGAGCAGCGTCGTGCCGCTCTCGATGAATTCGGCCTTTTCCGAGCCGTTGAGCGTGAACTGGACTGGTACCTTCGCCATTTTTCCTCCTTGCGCCTGCCCCGACGCCGGGACAGACGCCTCCCCAACGGATGGTCAACTCAGCAATAGTCGACCGAGATGGACCGGCAGGACCTGCCCGCGATACCAGGCGCTGGCGATCGGGTCGGTGATCGGCGCAATGCCGTCGCTCGCGGCACTCAGCGCCGGCGCGATTTCCTCAGCCGTGAGCTTGTGGCCGAGCAGCGCCTTTTCCGCCGCCTTGGCCCGCATCGGCCGGTCGGCCATGCAGCCCAGCGCGATGCGTGCCGAGGTCACCGTGCCATCGGCCGTCCGCTGCAGGAGCGCAGCGATGCTCAGCACCGATATGCCCTTCGGCTTGACCCGCGAGACTTTGAGGAAGCGGAAGCTCTCCGCCCTGGGCAAGGAGAACTCGACGGCGGTGACGATGGCGCGGCCGGCATCGCGGCCAGCAAGGAAGGCCTCCATCGGCGTCTCACCGTCCTCGGTGGCGACGGAGGCATCCAACGCCAGGAGTGCCACGGCGAAATCGCCGTATGGGGCGGGGGCGAAGAGGTTGCCGCCAACGGTCGCCATGTTGCGGATCGCGGGGCCGCCGACGGCGCGCGCGGCCGGCGCGAGCGGGGCAAGCTCCGGTTGGCGGGCGATCGCCGCCATGGTGACGGAAGCGCCAAGCCGGGCCTTACCGTTGGAAACGCTGATCGCCGACAGAGAAGGCTCGGTGACACGGATTAGGTTCGATACGGAAACGTCGCCCTCATTGGCGGCGCGAATGACGAGAGTGCCGCCGCCGAGATAGAGCGTGCCGGACACTTGTAATGCCGCGTTTGCGTCTTTCACCGTCGAGAAAGTCTGCAGCGCAAGGCTCATGACGCGCTCCTCCCATCCTCAGCCCTGGCCGGCGAAATGGCTCTTCAAGGCATTGAAGCCGCCCTGGAAGACATTGGCGCCCATGCCCTCGGCCAGCTTGTCTGCTTCCGCCGGCGCGGCGTCGAAGCTGGCGGTCCATTCGGCGTAGGTGCGATTGCCGTCGGTCACGCGGCGCAACTGCAGCGTCGCCTTGTGGTTGGTGATCGGCTGCGGCGTCTCGAGGATCGCGTAGCTGACCAAAAAGTTTTCGTCCGAGAAGTCGAGCAGCTTTTCGCGTAGCCGCGCGCCGCTGACTAGTTGGAAATTGCGTACGCAGCCGATCGTGGCGGCGTCCTTGCCGTCCTCGATATGGCTCTCAACCATGCGCGGGTGCCAGTTCGGCAGGGCGTTGAAGTCGCGGATGCGCGCCCAGACCTGTTCGACCGGCGCATCGATGACGCTCGAAATGGTGACTCTCGCCATATGCTCGTTCCCTTGCAAAGATGGCAAGAAGGCTAGGGCGGCCGGCTCGCCGGCGCTTATCAACGCGTCTTGCGCGCGTATCAAGCAGTCTGAAAATCGATCCGAAGCAGCTGGAGCATGATGCCGAAAAGTGTGAAGCGGTTTTCGCACGACATCATGCTCTATCTCTTTGATTTAGAGCCGGATTCAGATTTCAGGCCGATTCGACCTGAAATTATCCGGCTCTAGCGCCGCTCAAGCCATCGCCCGCGCGGCCTCGCGGTAGAGCGTCGGCGGTACGCCGACATGATCGCGGAAGAAGCGCGAGAAATTGCCCTGGGTGGTGAAGCCGAGATTGCAGGCGACCGAAATCAGCGGCTCTTGCGACCACTGCAGTTGGCGCACTGCCTCCTCCATGCGCAGCGTGTTCCAGTAGACGTTGGGCGTCAGATTGGTCTGTTCCTTGAACAGCGCGAAGAAATGCGGCCGGGACAGTCCGACGCTGCGCGCCACATCGTCGAAGGAAATGCGCTCGCAGACATTGGCCTTCATCAATTGGATTGCCTTGCGGACGCGGAAATCCAGCATCGTGTTGATGCGAGCGCGCGCCGCCTGCGGCGCCGAGGCATCGGCGGCGTCGAGCATGCTGTCGATGAAACGCTCGATCTCGTAGTTGGCCACCTCGTCGATGCTCTCATTGTCGGTCAGGTGATCGAGCAGGTTCGCCGCCGCCTGATGCAGCCACGGTTCCAGCGTTATCGCCGCCTGCGCGAACAACGGCGCGGACGGCGGCAGGTCGCGGCGCCGGCGCGCCCAGTCGGGGTCGATGTAAAACGCCAGGAACAGGCCGGGCTTGCCGTCGCGGGAAAGCGCGTGGCTGTGCGGTTGAAAGGAGTTGATGCCGGCGGCGGTCTCCGGTCCCAGCCGCACCGTCTCGCGACCGATGGTCATTTCACCGGCCGTGCCTTCCAGCCAGATGATGAGATGCGCCTCGCCATGGGCATGGGTGACGAAGTCGTTGGCGACATTCAGGACAGAGACATGCCCGAACCGGCCCCAATAGAGCCTGATCGCGTCCGTCATGGGTCTATTTCCTCCCGCGGGCGACTGGCCTCCCTTCGCCTGCCCGGGGATTGTGCGACCGGGGTTTGGCCCCGTCAAGGCATGGAGGATCGACGGCCGCTTCGCATCGCCCGCCCGGACGGATTTTCAGACTGAGCGATAGGGTCTCCCCTTCTCCTACAACAAGGAGACAAGTGGACGCTGCGCTTCAGTCGCTGCGCCGGAAGTTGCGGATGCGGTCGAACAGCACGGCCAGAAGGATGGCGCCGCCGATGAAGGTGCCTTGCCAGAAGGCGTTGATGCCAAGCAGGCCGAGGCTGTTGCGGATCACCTCGATCAAGGCGGCGCCGACGATGGCGCCGAAGGCGGTGCCGACGCCGCCGGCGAGGTTGGCGCCACCGATGACGGTGGCGGCAATCACCTGCAGCTCCATGCCGGTGCCGAGATTGGTGGTGACGGCGCCGAGCCAGCCGGTCTGGATGATGCCGGCGAGACCGGCCGAGAGCGCTGAGATCATGTAGACCGCGACCTTGATCTGGCGCACCGGAACACCGGTCAGCGTGGCCGCATGCTCATTGCCGCCGATAGCGAAGATGTGCCGCCCGAACTTGGTCCAGCGCAGGATGAAGCCGGTGATCAACGCCAACAGGATCATGTAGAGCACCGGATTGGCGATGCCGAAGACCCAGGCGCCGCCGCCCAGCGCCAGAAGCTTGTCGTGGTCCGGGCCGAACTGGAAGACGACGGTGTTGTTGGAGGCGACCATGGCGAGGCTGCGCGCCACCGACAGCATGCCGAGCGTCACCACGAAGGGCGGGAAACCGAGATAGGCGATGAGCACCCCGTTGAAGGCGCCGATGGCGAGCGCGGTGGCGATCGAGGCCAGGATGCCGATCTCGATCGAATAGCCGGCATGCATGGTGACGGCCAGCACCATCGAGCACAGGCACAGCACCGAGCCGACCGACAGGTCGATGCCGCCGGTGATGATGACGAAGGTCATGCCGAGCGCGACGATGGCGACGAAGGTGATGTTGCGGGTGATGTTGAAGAGGTTCTTCTGCGTGGCGAAGGCGTCGGTGGCGACGGACAGAAACAGGCAGGCGAGGATGACCGCGATCACCACCCAGAAGGTCTGGCTGGCAAAAAGCCGCGACAGGAAAGTGTGCTGCTTCTGCGCGATCGTCTGGTCAAGGGTGACTGCCATTATCGACCTTTCCTGCCGGCGGTGAAGGCGCCAAACGTCAAGAATTCCAGTGCTTTCATGCCACTTGTTCGATCGCCCCGGTGATCAGCCCGGTGACTTCTTCCGGCGAACTCGAGGCAATCTTCTTGTCGGCGACTTTCCTGCCGCGCCGCATGACGATGACGCGGTCGGCGACGTCGAAGACGTCGGGCATGCGGTGGCTGATCAGCACGACGGCGATGCCCTGGTCGCGCAGGTGGCGGATCAGGTTCAGCACCTCGGCGACCTGCCTGACCGAGATCGCTGCCGTCGGCTCGTCCATCAGTACGATCTTGGCTTGCGACAGCATGGTGCGGGCGATCGCCACGGCCTGGCGCTGGCCGCCCGACATCTGCTTGACGAGGTCGCGCGGCCGCGTCTCGGATTTCAGTTCGGCAAAGAGCTGGCCGGCACGCTTGTACATTGCGGCATAGTCGAGAATGCGGAAGGGGCCGATGCCGCGGCGGAGTTCCCGGCCGAGATAGACATTGGCGGCGGCCGTCAGATTGTTGCAAAGCGCCAGGTCCTGATGGACGATCTCGATGCCGTGCTGGCGGGCCTCGGCCGGCTTGTGCAGGATCAGCTCCTTGCCGTCCATATGCATCGTGCCGTGGCTGGGGCGGAAATTGCCGGCGATCATCTTGACCAGCGTCGACTTGCCGGCGCCGTTGTCGCCCATCAGGCCGACGACCTCGCCGGCCTCGAGCGTGAATGAGACGTCGTTCACCGCCTGGATGGCGCCGAAATGCTTCGAGATGTTGGCGAGTTCGAGAACCGACACCAGCCTTAAGCCTCCCCGTTTTCGCCCCTCGACTGCCTTGCCATAATTGCCGGCGCCGCAGGGGTCTCGCGCCTCCAGCTCCTCCCGAGCAGGTGCGATAGACTCATTTAGGCAAATGCGGCCATGGGCGTCAATCAATTGTCGGGCGATTAATTTCGAGTCCCGTCGAAAAATCGGTTTTGTAGGACAAATAGGAATTGACGTTGGCGGCGAGCCGTTATTAGCTACTATTGGAGGAAGAACTTTTCCGTCGCGAAATCGCTGCTCGGCGGAGCGACGGGCAAGATTCAGGATCCGGCCGGCGCTCATTCGAGCTGGAACGGATCGGCAAATGCTTATCGGCCCGGCTTGAGACACGAACCTTCGAGCTATTCGCGTGTTGCTTGCATCCGGGCCGATCGGTGTGGCGGGCACGTCGTGTCCGTCTGTTTTCAAGGGAGGACTGATATGAGGAAATCACTTTTGCTCGCCGCCGTCGCCGCCATGGCGCTGGGCGCCGGGCCGGCTTTGGCCAAGAAACAGCTCGTCATTGTCGTAAAGGGCCTCGACAACCCGTTCTTCGAAGCCATCCATCAGGGCTGCGAGAAGTGGAACAAGGAGAACGCCAGCTCCGAATATGAATGCTTCTACACCGGCCCGGCATCGACCTCGGACGAGGCCGGCGAAGCCCAGATCGTGCAGGACATGCTGAGCAAGCCGGACACGGCCGCGATGGCGATCTCGCCGTCCAACGCGCCGCTGATCGCGCAGACGATCAAGAGCGCCAATCCGTCGATCCCGATCATGACGGTCGATGCTGACCTGGCCAAGGAAGACGCGGCGCTTCGCAAGACCTATCTCGGCACCGACAACTATCTGATGGGCAAGCGGATCGGCGAATACATCAAGAAGGCTAAGCCGAATGGCGGCACGATCTGCACGATCGAGGGCAATCCGGCCGCCGACAACATCCTGCGCCGCGCGCAGGGCATGCGCGATGCGCTGTCGGGCAAGGAAGGCCTGTCGGCGCTCGCCGGCGAAGGCGGCTGGACGGAAGTGGCGGGCTGCCCGGTGTTCACCAATGACGACGGCGCCAAGGGCGTGCAGGCGATGACCGACATCCTGGCCGCCAATCCGAAGCTCGACGCTTTCGGCATCATGGGCGGCTGGCCGCTGTTCGGCGCTCCGCAGCCCTATCGCGACCTGTTCAAGCCGATGGCCGACAAGATCGCCAAGAACGAGTTCGTCATCGGCGCCGCCGACACGATCGGCGACGAGGTGGCGATCGCCAGGGAAGGCCTTGTGACCGCACTGGTCGGCCAGCGGCCGTTCGAAATGGGCTACAAGGCGCCGTCGGTGATGCTCGACCTCATCCAGGGCAAGAAGGTCGACGATCCGGTCTTCACCGGCCTCGACGAATGCACCAAGGATACGGTCGACACCTGCATCCAGAAGTAGGCTTCGATCCCCGGGGCGCCCTTCGAAGGGCGCCCCTTCCACCTTTCGCCAGGACTAAATGGACGCGGCCTTGCCGGGGCGGCGGGGCCAAAAGTTCTTTGCGCCCAGAATTTCTTATCCGGCAGAGTTTTGCGGGCGTCTTGGAGCCCGCGACAGGAGGCACCGGGACGCGGATGCCAAGGGAAAAGTCTGGGAAGCGCTTAGCCGAGCCTACACAGCCGGCCACGGTACGACGACCCGAGGCGACGCGGATCGCCGGCCTCAGCGTGCACGCATCGCTCGCCGGCGAGATCGGCCTCAGGATCGTGCGCGGCGACTATCCGCCCGGAACTGTCCTGCCCAACGAAGCCAAATGGTCGGAAACCTTCAATGTCAGCCGCTCGGCGGTGCGCGAGGCCATCAAAATGCTGATGGCCAAGAGCCTGCTCGCGTCCCGCCCCAAGATCGGCAGTTGGGTCGAGCCGAGGGAGCGCTGGAACCTGCTCGACCGGGACGTGCTCGCCTGGTACGCGACCTCGCCCGACCGCGAGGTGTTTCTCAGAACGGTGCAGGAGTTCCGCCATATCATCGAGCCTGAGGCGGCCGCCTTCGCGGCGCTGCGGCGCTCCGACGAGCAGATGGTCGAAATCAGCCAGGCGTGCCGCGAAATGGGAGAGGCGGCGCATATCCAGGAGCGCACGCGCGCCGATACGCGGTTCCATCTCGCCATCCTGCGCGCCTCGGGCAATGAGCTGCTGGTGCCGCTCGGCGTGCTGATCGAATCGGCGCTCGATCATCTCTTCGTCTTCGTCACGCGCGAGCACAGCGACCAGCGGCGGGCCCAGTCCCTGCACGAGGCGATCGAGCGGAACATCCGCCTGCAGCGCCCGGCCGCGGCGAGAAGCGCAGTGCACAGGCTTCTCGCCAATACCGACGAGGTGATCGAGCTCTCGAGACGTTGAGAGGGCTTGGCCGCGGCTTTCAGATCGTCTGCTTTTTTCCGTCCTTCGACGGCATCAGGTCGACGCCGTTGACCTTGCCGATATGGGTGGCCAGCATCGGCACATACTGCTCGGCCGGCCCCGCCGCGAAGGCGGTCGCGAACGAGTTCTTGGTGGCGTTGCCAAGCGGATTGGCGAGGCCGGCAACGCCCGCCATCGATTCCAGATAGGTCAAATCCTTGAAGGCATTGGCGATGGAGAATTTGTGGGCGTCGCGGTCGCCTTCCAGCGTCCAGCGCATGAAAGTCTGGTAGAAGCCGCAATCCATGCGGCCGTTGCGGATGACGCTATCGAAGCGGGGCGGCGAGATGCCGACCTTCTGCGCCAGCGCCAAGGCTTCCGAATAGATCGCCGCGTAGCCCAGCGAGATGAAGTTGTTGAGCAGCTTCATGCGGTGGCCGTCGCCGGTGTCGCCGATATGGACGATGCGGCCGGCCCAGGTTTCGATCACCGGCTTCAACCTTGCGAACACCGCGTCGGGCGCGCCGACCATGGCATCGAGCGTGCCTTCCCAGGCCTCCTTCGGCGTGCGGCTGAGCGGCGCGTCGACATAGTCGACGCCAAGCGCCTTGAGTTCGGCGGCCAACGCGACGGTGGAGACGGGGTCGGATGTCGAGCAATCGACGACCACCGAGCCTTGCTTCAGACCTTCCTTCAGCCCACCGGGACCGCGGATGATCGCCTCGACCTCGCGCGAGCCGGTGACACAGATAAAGACGATGTCGGAGGCCGCTGCCACTTCTTTGGACGTGGCCACTTCCTTTGCGCCGCGGCTAGCCAAGTCATCGGCCGGCTTGCGGTTCTTGCGGCCGAGGAAGGTGAGCGGATAGCCCTTGTCGACGATGTTCTTGGCAATGCCATGCCCCATCAGGCCGAGGCCGATGAAACCGATGTTTTCGCGGGCAGCGGTGGTGGTCATGTCGTTTCGTTCCTGTCTTTCCTGATGGTCGGCGCCGCCGCCTCCGGCCGGCGAGCATGGCTGGAGAAGGTTTTCGCGGATCGCGGTTGGCAGGCCGTTGCTGAATGCCTTATTGTCTGACAATACACATAATCCTTGAGCAATGTGGAGTGCAAAATGACGAAGCGGATCATGTTCACCGGCGGCAGCGGCAAGGCCGGCCGCCATGTCGTGCAGTATCTGGTCGAGCATGGCTGCCAGGTGCTCAACATCGACACCAAGCCGCTCGACAACCCGAAGGTGCGCACGCTGATCACCGACATCACCTACAGCGGCCAGGTGTTCAACGCGCTGTCGAGCTATGCGGGGCTGCATGAATTCGATCCGTCGCTGCGCGCGCAGCCGGTCGATGCCGTGGTGCATTTTGCCGCCATCCCGCGCATCATGATCACGCCGGACAACGAGGTGTTCCGCATCAACGCGATGGGCACCTACAACGTCATCGAAGCGGCGGTGAAACTCGGCATCCGCAAGGTGATCATCGCCTCCAGCGAGACGACCTACGGCCTGGTCTTCGCCAACGAGCCGCGCAATCCGACGCATTTCCCGCTCGACGAGGACTATGACGTCGATCCGATGGACAGCTACGCCCTGTCCAAGATCGTCAACGAAAAGACGGCGCGCGCCTTCGCGCTGCGCAGCGGTTTCGATATCTATGCGCTGCGCATCGGCAACGTCATCGAGCCGCATGAATATGCGCTGTTCCCGAAATGGTTTGCCGATCCCGGCTTCCGCAAGCGCATTGCCTGGAGCTATATCGACGCCCGCGATCTCGGCCAGATCACCTTGCGCGCCATTGAGAAGGATGGGCTGGGTTATCAGGTGTTCAACGCCGCCAACGACGACACCTCGTCCGACCTGCCGACGGCCGAGCTTCTGAACCGTTTCTATCCTGGCGTGCCGGTGAAAGCCGAACTCGGTGAATTCGAGACGCTGCTGTCTAACCGCAAGGCGCGGGACGTGCTCGGCTTCCGCCCCGAACATAGCTGGCGCAAATACGTCAAAACAGCGTGAGGGCCGACAAACATAGGTTGAGCTGTGCACATCGCGGCGTCTAGCGACTAAGCCGGCCTTGCCGTGCTTGACAGCTTCTGAAAACCGGACTTTCTGGACATATGCGGGACGCAAAGCCGAACAACGAAAAAAGGCCGACGAAAGCGGCATCCGCCGAGCGTATGGCTGGAGTTCGCCGGCCAGACGCGCCGCGCATTCCTGGTGCCAGCGTGCATACGTCGCTGGCCAGCGAAATCGGCCTTCGGATCGTGCGCGGCGACTATCCGCCGGGCACCATCCTGCCCAATGAAGCCAAATGGTCGGAGACCTTCGACGTCAGCCGCTCGGCGGTGCGCGAGGCGATCAAGATGCTGATGGCCAAGAGCCTTCTGGCATCACGTCCGAAGATCGGCAGCTGGGTTGAGCCGAAGGAGCGCTGGAACCTGCTCGACCGCGACGTGCTCTCCTGGTACGCGACGTCGCCGGATCGCGAGGTGTTCCTGAAGACGGTGCAGGAATTCCGCCACATCATCGAGCCCGAGGCGACGGCCTTTGCCGCAATGCGGCGGACCGATGAGCAGATGGCCGAGATCACCCAGGCCTGCCGCGAGATGGGCGAGGCGACCAATTTGCAGGAGCGGACGCGCGCCGACACGCGCTTCCACCTCGCCATCCTCCGGGCGTCCGGCAACGACCTCCTGGTGCCGCTGGGCGTCCTGATCGAATCCGCCTTCAATCATCTCTTCGCCTATACGACACGCGAGCTGGACGACCTGCAGCACGCCCAGAAACTGCACGAAGCGATCGAGAGGAACATCCGGCTGCAACGGCCGGATGCGGCGCGCAACGCCGTGCGCAAGCTGCTCGCGAATACCGACGACGTCATCCGCTCGCGCTAAGGCCTGCCGATACCCAGGTGAGGCCCGGTCTGAGCTCGACAGTCCTTAGTCTTCCTTTTCGCGCCCGAAAGCGACGCGCAATTCGTCCTTAGCCCTTTCCAGAACCTGCTTTCGCGATTCCGGCAGGTTCCTGCCGGCGCGGTTGATATAGAAATTCAGCATCGACATCGCGGATCGGAACGGCTCCGCCTTGCGGCGATGGCTGTGCTCAGCCGAGCGCTTCAGCGACGTGGCGACCTTCTTGGCATCGTCGGATTCGAAAATATGCTCCTCGAGATCCAGCGCATCGCTGTGCTCGGTCACTTCGGCCGACCATTTTTTCTTGGCGGTCATGGCGAACCTCCTTCCTTGGGGCACAACTATCCTTGGGCACAACGCTTCCTTGGGGCACAACTCTGGGCGGCATGGCCGGTTCCCGATTGCTGGAACCACGGATTTGTCCCTTGTGGCGCTGCTCGGCACGGGGATGCGCCGATACTTGGGGTGAAACCGCCGGTCACCAACAAGCGCGGACAGGAAAGGTGTGACGACAACAGTCTCCAGCCGGGCAGATGGCCCCAGCATCGACAGCGCCTATGCATGGATGCGGCTCGGCGTCTCGATGCTTTTGTCGACGATCGGCGGCGCCGGCATGTGGGCGGTGGTCGTCGTTCTGCCCGCCGTGCAGGCCGAATTCGGCGTCGACAGGGCCGCGGCTTCGATGCCTTATACGGCGACCATGGTCGGCTTCGCCGCCGGCAATATGCTGGTCGGACGCGCCATCGACCGCATGGGTTACTGGATCCCGGCGCTCGTCTCTGCGATTGCGCTCGGCGCGGGCTTCCTGCTCGCCTCGCTAACCAACTCGATCCTTGCGTTCACCCTTGTCCAGGGGCTTCTGATCGGTCTCGGCACATCGGCGATCTTCGGCCCGTTGATCGCCGACATCTCGCACTGGTTCAACCGACGCCGCGGCGTCGCGGTGACCGCGGCCGCATCCGGCAGCTATCTTGCCGGAGCAGTCTGGCCGACGGTGATGCCCTATGTCATGCAAGGCGAAGGCTGGCGTTTCACCTATGCCGCGATCGGCATCTTCTGCCTCGCCACCATGGTGCCGCTGGTGCTGATGCTGCGCCGCGGCGCGCCGCGCGAAGCCACCCATGGCTCGCCGGGCAGCCGGCCGACGCAGCCAATCTCGCTGTCGCCGGCGGCGTTGCAGATGTTGCTGGTGATTGCCGGCTTCGGCTGCTGCATGGCGATGTCGATGCCGCAGGTGCACATCGTCGCCTATTGCATGGATCTCGGCTACGGCGTCGCGCGCGGCGCCGACATGCTGTCGATCATGCTGGCGGCGGGCGTTGTCAGCCGCATTGGTTCAGGTTTTCTCGCCGATCGCATCGGCGCGGTGAAAACCTTGATCATCGGCTCGGCGCTGCAATGCCTGTCGCTGCTGTTCTACATTCCCTTCGACGGGCTGGCTTCGCTCTATGTGGTTTCGCTGGTGTTCGGCCTGTCGCAAGGCGGCATCGTTCCCTGCTATGCGATCATCGTGCGCGACTACATGCCGGCCAAGGAAGCCGGCCAGCGCGTCGGCATCGTCCTGATGGCGACGATCTTCGGCATGGCCGTCGGCGGCTGGATGTCGGGCTGGATCTACGACCTCACCGGCTCCTATGCCGCCGCCTTCCTCAACGGCATCGCCTGGAACCTTGTCAATCTCGCGGCGATCTTGCTGCTTATGTGGAGAGCCAACCGCAGTGCTGCGGCAATGGCCTGACGCAGCGCGAACAGCAAGGCTCCGCTTGAAGGGACCGGGGCTGTGGGACGCCAGTCGTCGATCGGGAGCGGCAATTGCCGGTTGATGTGGCGGCATTGGCGGAGACGAGCATATCGCTGCGGCGCTTTGCGGATGGGGAAGGCTGAGCTTGTCGTCGACCAAGCCGCGCTCGCGCCGTAGTGGCGGGCGCGAGCCGCGTCGATGAGAATGCAAAGGCTGAATACTCAAGCGCATCTAGTTTGGGCGGGCGTGACGCGGCGCGCCTCAATAGGCTTCAAGCAAATCAGAAGAAGGCGACGAAAAGCCGTCGCGACTTTTCATCATATTATCAATCGCTCAGAGTTGGAGGGGCAGCAAATGATTGTCAACGGGCTCCTCAACCTGGCCGTTGCAAGGAGGTCTACCAGCACAAGGGGAGGGCTGTGCGGGGCGACGGCCGAACTCGTCCGCGCTTTTTTCGCGTGACGTCGCGCCCGAACACTGGACGCAGCAGACTATTTACTTGGACCGGCTTTGGGCGGAATATTGCGAAGTGGGAGGAAGCACTCGGAAGATCCCCTGAATAAATGCGCTCGAACGGCTTCCGCCCGTTGAATGCAAGGGAGGATAATCATGAGACGTACTTTCCCGCTCGCGGCATGCGCCGCGGCGTTGTTGCTCGGCGTGCCCTCCGCCTTCGCTCAGTCCGGCGGCGTCCAGAAAGCAGTCGGCGGTTACAGCTTCGAGGAAGCCGCCAAGGAGGCCCCCACCACCAAGGACTTCCATTCGGCCGATGGCCATCTCACCTTCGCCATCGTGACACATACGGCCGGCAACGGTTTCTTCGATCCGGTCTATGTCGGCGCGACCGCCGCCGGCAATCTGATCGGCGCCAAGATACTGCTGCTCGGCTCGGAATCTCCGACCGACGACCCTGCACGCGAGATCGAAATCCTGAACCAGATCGTGCAGGACCCCACGATCGACGGGCTGATCATGACAACGCCCCAGGTCGGTGCCTATAACGACATCGTCAAGGCCGCCGAAGCCAAGGGCATACCGGTAGCAACGACCAATTCCTTCGACGGCACGATCCTCGACCGCAGCGGCATCAGCCACACCGGCCAGGACGCCTCCGCCGCGGCGATCGCCGGCGAGGCACTCGTCAAGTGCCTGGCGGACAAGGGTATCGAGAAGGGCTCGATAGTTCTGCCGTCATCGACCGCGATGGGCAACATCGAGGTGAACAATCGGGTCACCTCGGCCTTCAACGCGATCGTCAAAGGCCTGAAGGACGCCGGCAAGCTCGAGGCCTTCAAGGTCGACGCAGGTCCCGAGAACACCGGCATCGACACCAATCCGAACGATCCGGTGAATGGCATCGTGACGCTGTTCGAATCGCGCGGTGACGTTGTCGGCGCCTTCGCCGGCAACAACGTGTTCACGCCTGCGCTGGCCAAGGCTGTCGCCCAGACCGGAAAGGCCGGCAAGATCTGCGCCTATGGCTTCGACCTCGGCCCGGCGCAGCAGGACGCGTTGAAGAGCGGCGACCTGACCGGCGCGCTCGGGCAGCAGCCCTTCTTGCAGGGCTTCTATCCGGTCATGCAACTCTATCTGCAGATCGATCGTGGCATCGCGGCCGCCAATCTCGACACGCGCGCCCAACTCGTGACGCAGGAGACTGTTGGAAAGGTCGGCAAGCGTTTCGAAAACTGAATGTCAAAGCGATCCTGAACCCGGCGCGGGAGGGCTGGTATCCTCCCGCGCATTTTGGCCTTCGGAACCCTTTCATCAAAAAATGCCCGCTGAAGCTCTCGCTCGTCGCCTTCCACCCCAGCTCGTCGGCGGCTGGGAAATGGGATTGCTTGCCCTGCTGGCGCTGATCTATCTCGGCGGCGCTGCCGTCAATCCGACGTTCTTCGGCTCGCCGGAGGCGTTCCATGCACTGCTTCGCGATACCTCGCGGGTCGCCATCATCGCCGTCGGAATGACCTTCGTCATCATCAACAAGGACCTCGACCTTTCGGTCGGCTCCATCTACGGCCTTGTGGCCGTCGTTTTTGCCAGGCTGTTCGCGCCAAGCTTTGCCGATCTCGACATCGTCACGTCGGTGATCGTCTGCGTCCTTCTTGGCATGGCGATCGGCCTCGTCAACGGCGTGCTCGTTACCATCCTAAAAGTGCCGGCGTTCATCGCCACCTTGACCACGCTTTTGATCGGCCGCGGCTTCGTCCTCGCCCTGACGCACGGTCAGGCGATCTACTATCCAGGCAAAGCGAAGGAGGCCCCGCTCTTCTTTCATCTCGGCGAGACGAACGTCTTCGGCTTCAACAATCAGATCGCGATCTTCGCGGTCGTTGCGGTGATCGGCGCCTACGTGCTTGCCAACACCCGCTGGGGTTACGAGACCTTTGCGACGGGCGGCAACGAGCAGGCGGCGGTCTATGCCGGCATACCGACGAACTGGGTGCGCATCCGTGCCTATCTCCTCTCGTCGCTCTGCGCCACCGTTGCCGGCCTCCTGTCGGCCGCTCAGGACAAGGGTGTGACCCCGCTTTACGGCGTCAGCGGTGAACTGACCGTCATCGCCGCGGTGATCATCGGCGGCGCTTCCATTCTCGGCGGTCGCGGCCGCGTCGCCGGGTCCTGCCTCGGCGCCACGCTGGTCGTTCTGCTCGATAAGGTGCTGCGCGAGGGTTTGCCGATCACGCGCACCATCAAGATCGGCGAGGAGGAGGTGACGGTCAACGCCGTCTATTCCCTGCCGGTCGGCGCGGTGCCGGTCTTCCTCGGGCTGCTGCTCGTCATCGCCGTGCTGATTGAACCTTACCTGATCCGCCGTCAGGTCGCGGCGCGGCTATGGGCGTGGCTGCGCGGCCAGCCGCCGCCGCCGGCCTTCGAGATCGGCGGCGTCGCGCTCGAGGGCGTGGTGACCAAGGGCGCCATGGCGACCGACATCGCGCTGTCGGCGACCGGGTTCGGCAAGTTCCTCGCCCGGCGCGATGCCCTTGCCGTCATCCTGACCGTGGTGCTGTGGCTCACGGGTCTTTTCCTCAGGCCGGATTACTGGTGGAACCTGTCCAACACTTTCGCGATCCTGCTCAACTATACCGAACTGGCGCTGATCACGGTCGGGCTTACCTACGTCATCGCGGCCGGCGATATCGACCTCTCCGTCGGAGCCGTCCTGGCGCTCGCCGGCAGCGCGGCGGCCTATTTCCTGAAGGTCCTGGGCGCCGACCCCGTCACCGCTGTCGCGATGGGCCTGCTTGCGGGAATGCTCGCCGGCCTCGTCAACGCCGTCGTCGCCGTCGGCTTGAAGCTCCCGGCCTTCATCGCAACGCTTGGCATGTTTTACATCGCCCGCGGCCTTGCGGCGTGGTTCGTCGCCGGCCAGCAGCTTACCGGCTGGCCGGAGGGCTACAATTTGCTCGGCCGCAAGGTGAACGACATCCTCCTTCACTTCCACATCGTGCTTCCGGATGGCATCCTCAAAACACTGGCCGAGGTGGTCAGCGTGCAGACGGTCTGGATGATCTTCGTCGCCCTGATTGCCGGCATCGTGCTCGCCTATACGCCGTTCGGGCAAAAGGTTTATGCGACCGGCGGCAACATCCGCGCCGCCGCCTATGCCGGCATCAACACCAACCGGGCGCGCTTCATCTCGCTCATGCTGTCGGCGTTCTGCGCGACGATGGCCGGCATCATCAACGTCGCCTATTTCCGAAGCTTCAACCCCGTTGCAGGCCAGTTCCGCGAACTCGACGCCATCGCGTCCGTGATCATCGGCGGCGGGTCGATCTTCGGCGGCTACGGCACCATGCTGGGTTCTCTGGCAGGTGCAGCCGTGATCACTCTCGTTCGGTCGCTCCTGCAGCTCAATGTCCAGGGCTTCAGCATGCCGCAGCATTGGATCAACGTCTTCATTGGCGTCATCCTCATTGCCGCGGTGCTGATCGACATCTGGGTGCGCCAGGCCAACCTCTTCGGTCGCCTGCGAGCCCGCCTCGCCCGACGCGCACGAACCCGGGAAACCATTCATGCCTGATGCTGCGTTGCCTCAACCGATCGTGGAAATGCGAGGCATCGAAAAAGCCTTCGGCGCCGTTCAGGCGCTTCGGAAAGTCGATCTGGTGCTCTATCCCGGAGAGATCCTTGGGCTGGTCGGCGACAACTCGGCCGGCAAGTCGACGCTCATGAAGATCCTGACCGGCGCTTATCAGCGCGACGCCGGCGAAATCCTCGTCGCCGGCCAACCGGTGCACTTCAAGAGTCCACATGAGAGCCGCGACGCCGGCATCGAGATGATCTACCAGGATTTCGCTCTTTGCGGAAACATGGATGTCGGCCAGAACATCTTTCTCGGCCGCTGGCCTCGCAAAGGCCCTTTTGTCAATCGTCGCAAGATGTACGCGCAAGCCGATAGCGTGCTGAAACGGCTCAAGGTCGATGTGAACTCCGTTTTCCAGAAGGTCGAAAGCCTGTCGGGCGGCCGCCAGCAATCGGTGGCGATTGCCCGCGCGATCTCGTTCGAGCCACGCGTCGTGATCCTCGACGAACCGACCGCCAATCTCTCGGTGATGGCGACCGAGCGACTCCTCGAGACCATGCTGGAACTGAAAAGGCAGGGCGTTGCCCAGATCATCATCTCGCATCGGCTGGTCGACATTTTCGCCGTAGGCGACCGTGTCATGGTGCTGAAGCGCGGCGAGAATGTCGGCGACCGCCACGTCAGGAACACCGACGAGCACGAGGTCCTGGAGATCATAGTCTCCGGCACGCGGGAGCAGGCGCTTACAGCCGATCAGGCGAGGGCGGTCTGATCGATCAGGGGCCGCTTTTTGGGTGAGGCTGTTAAGCTACCCCCCTCATGTTGGCGGCGGATGTGACCAGCCACATCGGTTCGGTTTCCTCGCCGTGGTTGCGATGGACGGCCGTCCCCGTCCGCTTGACAACAGCCGGAGCCTGCGCGACCCAGACGGGGGCGAAACAGGCCGGGCGGCGCGATGACACGGATGTCGATCGTCTTTTCGAGGGGGCACATCGAACGTACGAGGACGGGGCTGTGACCAAACCGCGCTCGCGGCGCGGCGGCGGCCGCCCCACGATCGCCGACGTGGCGCGCAAGGCCGGCGTCGGCGCAATCACCGTTTCCCGCGCCTTGCGCGAGCCCGGGCGGGTTTCGGAAGATCTGCGCCGGCAGATACAGGTCGCCGTTGACGAGCTAGGCTATATCCCGGATCCCAATGCGCGCGCATTGGCCTCGGCGCGCGCGGAGGTCTTCGGCGTGCTGGTGCCGTCGCTCACCAACAATGTCTTTGCCGAAGTGGTGCGCGGCATCTATGACAGCCTTTCGGACAGCCCTTTCCGCATCCAGATGGGCAATACCCACTATTCGGGCCTGGAAGAGGAGCGGTTGCTGCAGCTTTTCGCCTCGCAGCGCCCGGCGGCGCTTATCGTGGCCGGCATCGACCAGACGCCGCAGTCGCGAAAGCTGCTGGAGACGGCCGGCTGCCCGGTGGTGCAAGTGATGGAAACCGGACACGATCCGGTCGATATGCTTGTCGGCTTCTCGCATTTCGACGGTGGCCGCGCTGCCGCCGAGCACCTGATCGAGGCAGGTTATCGGCGCATCGGTTTCATCGGCGCGCGCATGGATCCGCGCTCGCAGCGGCGCCTTGCCGGCTATCGCGCGGCCATGGAGGCGGCCGGCCTATTCGATCCCCGCCTGGTCACCACCACGCCGCTATTGTCGAGCGTGACGCTCGGCCGCGAGCTTTTGCGCGATGCGCTGGCCAAGATGCCGTCGCTCGACGGCGTCTTCTGCAACAATGACGATATCGCGCTTGGCGTCCTGTTCGAATGCCGCCGCGCCGCGATCGCGGTGCCGAAGGCCATCGGCATCGTCGGCTTCAACGACCTCGACATGATGCAGGCGGCGTTCCCGTCGGTCACCAGCGTTCGCACGCATCGTTATGAGATCGGACGGCAGGCAGTGGCGATGGCGCTGGCGGCGATCGCGGGCCGGAGACCCCAGCAGAGGGTTGTCGATCTCGGTTTCGAGCTCATTCGCCGCGAGAGCACCGCACGTTGAAACACGCAGAGACGACTGTGCAAATGCCGGTTTACTACCTTGCATGGTAGCGCTACCATTTTCTGCGTCGAGCAGTAAGGCGGCGGACGTGAGGCGCTGTTTATTATACATAAGAAAACAGCCTTACTTGTTTATTATGTATAATATGATAGTTTGCTGAATTGCCCGCAGGCGAGGGAAGAGGAGGCAGCGGGCGGCAAAGGTCGGCCGGCAGGCGATTGGATGCGGTAGGAGGTGCCGGCCCAAACGCCAGGACTTAATCAACAAGCAGAACTGCAACTGGGAGGAATACTGATGATCAAGTCACTTGTTGGCGGTGTCGTTGCCGCCACTGCATTTGTCATGCTGAGTTCGTCGGCCATCGCCGATCCGGAAATCGTCAAAGGGCCGTCGGCCGAGCCCGACTGCTTCGCGCCCTGGGCGGCCGATACACAATTCTTCAAATATCCGAAGAAGGAAGGACCCTATCGCATCGCGCTCGCGAACGGCTATATTGCCAATACCTGGCGCATCCAGATGATCCAGACGGCCAAAGCCTATGCCGCGCAACCGGACGTCGCGAAGAAGCTGAAGGAATTCAAGGTGGTATCGACCGGCGAAGATGTGCCGGCGCAGATCTCCGCGATCAATAACTTCATCGATTCCGGCTTCGACGCAATCGTCGTCAACGCCCAGAACCCGACCGCGTTCGGGCCTGTGATCAAGCGCGCCAAGGAAGCCGGTGTCATTCTGGTTGCCTTCGACAACATCCTCGACACCAAGGACGCCATCAACGTCAACGTCGACCAGAAGGGGCTCGGCGAATTGTGGGGCAAGTGGCTGGTCTCGCACGTGCCGAACGGCGGCAAGGTGCTCGAGGTGCGCGGCGTCGCAGGTACCTCCGTCGATACCGACCGGCACAATGGCATCCACGAGGTTCTCAATGCGTCGGGCAAGAAGTGGGATGTCACCGAGGTCGTCGGCAAGTGGGACGACGGCGTGGCGCAGAAGGCCACGGCCGACGCGATCGCCACCAGCGGACCCTTCGACGGCATCACAGGGCAAGGCGGCGACACCGGCATCGTGCAGGCGATGATCGACGCCAAGCATCCGTTCGTGCCGTTCGGCGGCGAGACGGAAAACGGCTTCCGCAAATTCTGCGCGGCGCATGCGGCGGACGGGCTGAAATGTTCGTCGGCCGGTACCGGCCCGGCGCAGGTTGCCGTCGCCATCAAGACGGCGATTGCCGCGCTCGAAGGCAATGTCGTGCCGCAGTCGGTCAAGCTGCCTTTGGCCATCGTCGAGGATCCGAACTTCAAGGCAGGGCAGGACTTCTTCCCCGACCAGTCCGACAATTTCTTCGTCGGCAATTCCTTCCCGACCTGCGGCATCAATTTCACCGCGCAGGAAATCATGGGCCAGACCAAGGAAAACAAGTAGCCTTATCCGGCCGGCGCCGCGGAAGCCGCGGCGCCGGTCGCTCGATGCCAATCACGAACCGGCCTGGGGAGGGCTGATGAACGGCGCGGCTCCGCTCTTCCGCATGGAAGGCATATCCAAGCGCTATGGCGGCGTGCGCGCCCTGGAAAAGGCCGATCTCACCGTCGCGGCCGGCAGCATCCACGCCATTCTCGGTGAGAACGGCGCCGGCAAATCGACTTTGATCAAGGTCATGGCCGGTGTCGTCGCGCCGGATGAAGGTAGCATGACCCTGGACGGCCGCGAGGTGACATTTGCATCGCCGGCCGCGGCAAACCAGGCCGGCATCGTCTGCATCTTCCAGGAGCTGTCGCTCATTCCGGAGTTGAGCGTCGCCGACAACATCGTCATTTCCGATCCGCCGAAGCGCTTCGGCATGATCGACCGCAAGGCGCAACGGCGCCTCGCGGAACAGGCGCTTGCCCGCGCGGGTGCCGCCGATATTCACCCCCTGGCGCTGATCAAGGACCTGCCGCTCTCGCGCCGACAGATGGTCGAGATCGCCAAGGCGTTGGCCAGGAAGCCGCGCATCCTGATCCTCGACGAAGCGACGTCGGCGCTGACGGCCGCCGATGTCGCGAAGGTCTTCGAGGTGCTGAAGCGGCTGCGCCAGGAAGGGCTGGCGCTGCTCTATATCTCCCACCGAATGAACGAGATCTCCGAGCTTGCCGACCAGTGCACGGTGTTTCGCAATGGCCGCAATGTCGCCAGCTATCGGGCCGGATCGAAGAGCGACAACGAAGTCGTCGAGCTGATGATCGGCCGGGAATACAGCCACATTTTTCCGCCGAAGCCGACCAGGCCCCAGACGCTTTCGGCTCCTGTGCTGGACGCGCGCAACCTGTCCTGGAGCGATAGGCTGGACAATATCTCGCTGTCGGTCGCGGCGGGCGAGGTCGTAGGACTGGGCGGTCTCGACGGCCAGGGCCAGCGTGAGCTGCTGCTGGCGTTCTTCGGCGTTCTGCGAGGGCTTTCCGGGCAGATCCTGGTCGACGGCAAGCCGGTTTCGATTGCCAGCCCTGCAGCCGCCAGCGATGACCGTATCGGCATGGCGCTGATCCCGGAAGACCGCAAGACGGAAGGGCTGATGCTGCCGATGACCGTGCGCGAGAACCTTTCCTTCGCAGCACTCGACAGGCTGTCCAAGGCCGGCGTCATCGACCGTGCCGCCGAGCAGCGGCTGATCGATGACATGGTTGAATTGCTGGCCATCAAGACGGCGGGGCTCGATATCCCTGTCGGCGCGCTGTCCGGCGGCAACCAGCAGAAGGTGGTGATCGCCAAATGGCTGATGCGGCAGCCGCGCATCATTCTGCTCAACGATCCGACGCGCGGCATCGATGTCGGCACCAAGCAGGAGCTCTATCAGCTGATGCGGAAGCTCGCCGACGCCGGCGCCGCGATCCTGTTTTATTCGACCGACTATGACGAGCTGATCGGCTGCTGCGACCGCGTGCTCGTTCTCTATGACGGCGCCATCAAGCGCGAGCTTGTTGGCGCCGATATCACCGAGCATGCGCTGATCGCCAGCGCGCTGAATATCCACGGCGGCAGCGAGCGGGCAGAGCAAGGAGAGGGCGCGTGAAGGATTGGCGCTATTGGCTGGCCGAGCAGCGCGGAACGCTGCTGGCGTTCGCCATCTTCATCGTCATGTTCGCGATCTACAGCGGCAATCATCCAGCCGGCTTCACGGCCAATGTCGTGCAGACCGCGGCGAACAAGGGCGTCCTGCTTGCCTTCGTGGCCATGGCGCAAACTCTGGTGGTAATCACCGCCGGCATCGATCTCTCGGTCGGCATGATCTTCACGCTGACCAATTGCATGGCTTCCTGGCTCGTCATCGGCACGGGCCTCGAGACGGCGTTCGGATTGGTGGCTGTGCTTGGAACCGGGCTCGTCTGCGGGGCAATCAACGGCGCCATCGTGATCTACGGACGCCTGCAGCCGATCGTCGCCACGATAGCCACCGGCGCTGTCTATTTCGGTCTGGCGCTGCTTTTGCGCCCGGTTCCCGGCGGCTCGGTCAACGAGGACGTCGCCGATTTCCTGACAGGGCGCTTCTTCGGCGTCGTGCCGGCAAGCCTTATGGCGCTGTTCGTCGTTGTGCTCGTCGTGTGGGTGCCGTTCCGCCGCTCCGAGCTCGGCCGTGCCGCTTATGCTGCCGGCTCGTCGGAGACGGCAGCCTATATGTCGGGTGTGCCGATCCGCAGGGGCAAGTTCCTTGCCTACACGCTGGCCGGCCTGCTTGCCGCGATCGGCGGCCTGTTCCTTACCTTCTTTACCTATACGGGCGAGGCTGCCTATGCGAGCGGCAATGCCTACACATTGTTCTCGATCGCGGCCGTTGTGCTCGGCGGCGTCTCGCTGTTCGGGGGCAAAGGCAGCGCCATTGGCGCGATCTTCGGGGCGCTCGCCTTCCGCACCATCGGCGACCTGCTGTTCGTCTTCGATTTCGACCCGCTGTGGCAGCCGCTGTTCCAGGGCATTATCCTGTTGATCGCGGTCAGCCTGGGCGCCTTCGCGCTGTTTCGAGTGCGCAACCGGCTGGAGTGGTTCCTGTGAGCGAAACGACGCTTGGCGGCATCGCCAGCCGCATGCCGAAATTCATCCGCCGCGCCGATCCGGCGGTGGCGACCGCCTTTGCCTGCATCGTTATCCTGCTTCTGCTCGGCAGCCTCTATTCGCGCAGTTTTCTGTCGCCGGAATATCTCCTGCAGCAGTTGAAGGTCGCGTCGTTCCTCGGCGTGATTGCCACCGGCATGATGCTGGTAATCCTGCTCGGCCAAATCGACCTCTCCGTGCCGTGGTCGGTGGCGACCGGCGCGATGATGGCCTGTGCCGCTGCGGCCTACGGTCCGGTCGGCGTCGCGCTCGCCATCCCGTTCGGCATTCTGTGCGGGGTCGCGATCGGCATCGTCAACGGCGTCGGCGTGGCGTATCTGCGCATTCCCTCGATGATCATCACTCTAGCCACCAACGCGGTCGCGCAAGGATTGATGGTGGTCTACACGGGCGGGTTCTCGCCGCAGGATTCGGCGACGGCTGCGATGCGCTACCTTGCGACCGGTTTTACCATTCCGGGGGTGCCGAACGCCGTGATCATCTGGGCGCTGATAGGGGCGGCAATGGTCTTCGTGCTGACGCGCACCTCCTTCGGCCGCGCTGTCTACGGCATCGGCAACCGCGAGCGCGCGGCCTATCTTTCCGGCATCGACACGCGCCGGGTGGTGCTGATTGCCTTTGCCGTCTCCGGCGGGCTCTCGGCCTTCGGGGGCGTCCTGCTCGCGGGCTACGCATCGAAGGCCGCGCAGTCGATGGGCGACGCCTATCTGTTGCCGTCGATCGCCGCCGTGGTGCTGGGCGGCACTTCGATCCTCGGCGGCCGCGGCTCCTATCTCGGCACCGTTGCCGGCGTGATCCTGATAACGCTGCTGCAATCGATCCTGTCGGTCATGCAGATGCCGGAGGCGGGGCGGCAGATCATTTACGGCGTCGTGATCGTGGCCATGCTTTTGCTTTATGGCCGTGCGCCGGCAAGCCGCTGATTGTGGATGAAGGACTCGCCAAGGTCGCAGCAGTCGGAGGTTTCATTGACCGACATCCGGTCAGCACCGGCCATTGTCGTGATGGGGGTCGCCGGCTGCGGCAAGACGGTCGTCGGCGAAGCGCTGGCCGAGGCGCTGGGCGCGGTCTTCATCGAGGGCGACCGATTGCATCCACCAAAAAACGTGGCGCGCATGGCGCGCGGCGAGCCGCTGACGGATGCGTTGCGCGAGGGTTGGCTCGATGCCATCGGCGAGCGCATCGCAGCCTCCGTCGGCGCGGGACACAAGGCGGTGGCGGCCTGTTCGGCGCTGAAGCGCAGCTACCGGAACCGGCTGCTCAGCTTTTGCCCCGGCATCGTCTTCCTCTATCTCAAGATCGATCGCGAAACCGCCTGGCGACGGGTGTCGGGGCGCAAAGGCCATTTCATGCCGGCAAGCCTGGTCGACAGCCAGTTCGCGACCCTGGAAGAGCCGGACCCGGACGAACCGGCGGTGACGGCCGATGGCGCGCGGAGCGTCGCCGCGATCCTTAAACAAGCACTGAGCTCAAGCCCCTCGAGCTGAACAGATTCAGGCGACGCATTTTCAGTCTTCGTTCTGATGCATGTCGTTGACCGAAAACCGCTGCGCATTTAAGCGACATGCATTATGCGTCGCCGCCGATCGCGGCTTGATCCTGCTGTCCGGTGAGCCGGTTGGCGCTGGACCAGGCCATCATCTGCTCGGGAAACAGTTTGACCGCTTCCAGCAAATGGTCGCGCTTGAGCAGGATGTAGCCCGCTTGCAGAATGAGGTTCTTGGCTACCACGTCCTTTGCCGGCCGGGATGCAGGCTGGGCAGCGTTGGGCTTCAGTTCGGGACTGACGATCGCCCGGTATTCGCGAAAGGGCACAGTCTCCAGGGTCGACATGCCAAACAGCGCAGCGCCGGCGCGCGCCGCAAAATTCGCCGGCGCCGATGCGAGGTGGGTCCAGCCACGCTCGCCCATGGCGCTCTCGGTGAAGGTGGACCCCGCGTAGATGGTGTTGGTCATCAGCACGACGCCGTTCTCCTTCAGCGTCTTCTGGATGCGCGCCGTAACTTGGTAGGCGTCGGCGCGCTCGAAGACGATGCGGCTCTTCAGAAACCCGTTTTCGACCTCGACCAGTGGCCTGTTGATCACATGCAGGCCGAATTTGCTTTCCGAAAAGCCGTGGAAGTTGACGCTCACCTGGTGCGCTTCGATGCCGGCTTCGAAGAGGGCGCGCTTGCCCATGATGGTCTGGGCGATGAACTGATCGCACCAGACGATGGCGCCGCGGCCGCGCTGCAAGGCCTCGCGCAAGCCGTCGATGCCTTCCAGCCGGATTGCCGGCGACCAGCGCCTGCCAGGCACCAGATGAGCGGCAAGCATCAGGCGGCGGCGATGCGCGGCGGCGAGATGGCCCCTGAAAAGGCTTCGCGTGTCGGCGTCATCGCCAAGCACCGCTTTGATCGCCACGTCATAGCGCGCGAAATCCTTGCGAAAGTGACGCTTGCGTCGAAGCGTCGAAACCCAATCGCAGATCGGCGCCCACCAGGCGACCGGCAGCACCGCCGCCACGCCGAGATAGAACAAGCAAAGCAGGCTTTCGCGCAGATCCTTGTTGGAGACGCTGCGCAACTTGCCGGGGCGGAGGAGCTTGCGGCTGAAGAAGCGGACGGTCTCGCCGCGCTCCGGCACTGCCACGTCGGCAATGATCTCGGTGTGATAGATGCTGGGGGATGACGGTTGCCGGTTGGCCCTGCGGGACTTGCCAAGCCAAGGCAGCTTCATGCGTCAGATACCCCCAAACCTTTGATCCATCCGCCAGTCGATTTACAGCGTCTGTCGCGGACAGACAACCAACGGCGAGACGGCGCGGCTGAGTGGTCAGATCTGGGAAGTGAGTTCGACCGGGAAATCGTCGTTGTCGGCGTCGCGCATGGCGGCGAGGCTGCGGTTGTCGAGCACCTCGGCGATCGCCTGGCGCACTTCCAGCATCATGTGGCGGACCTGGCACGTCGCCTCGTCGCAGTCCTCGCAGCGCTGATATTGCGTGCGGCTGGCGCAAGGGATCGGCGCCAGCGGCCCGTCGAGCACGCGCACGACATGGCCGATCTTGATCTCGGAAGCAGGCCTAGCGAGGCGATAGCCGCCTTCCTTGCCCTTGCGGCTCTGGACGAAGCCGGCATTGCGCAATTCGCCCAGGATGGCGTCCAGGAACTTCTTCGGGATGTTGTTTGCGACCGCTATGTCGTTGACGAATGCAAGCTGGCCAGCCGGCAGGCCGGAAAGATGCACGAGGGCCTTGAGGCCGTATTTGCCTTTTTTGGTCAGCATGCCCGATTCAGTTTATCAAACCCCAATCGCCTGCATCTGGCGGTTGTTTGTGTGCAAATCATGACAGTTTGTCCGCGCAACCGGTTTGGCACAACAATTCGTCGCCACAGGTTTAGGCACAAACGCGTTGATTCTTCGTAACGTTTTTCACATTGGCCGCGTTGATTTCGCCGGCAAAGTGATGCCGGCTCCAGATATGAAGAAAGCCGGCAATGCCGGCTTTCCACTTCTTCCGATTGTAAGCGCTAGCGGCTGCCATAGGCCTGGTCGAGCAAGCCGCCTGCCGCGAAATGCTCTTTCTGCACCCTGTCCCAGCCACCGAAGACCTCGTCCACCGTCAACAGGCGCACGTCGGGAAACTCGGCCTTGTATTTGGCGGCGACTGCTGCGTCGCGGGCCCGCAGGCCGTTGCGGGCGGCAATATCCTGGCCCTCCGGCGAATAGAGGAAGTCGAGATAGGTCTTGGCGAGATCGCGGCTGCCGTGCTCGTCGGCGATCTTATCGACGATCGCCACCGGGAATTCGGCCAGCAGGCTGACTGAAGGCGTGACCTGCTCGAACTTGTCGTCGCCATATTCCTTGCGGATGCCGCGTGTTTCCGATTCGAAGGTGATCAGCACGTCGCCGATCTCGCGCTGCACGAAGGTGGTGGTGGCGGCGCGGCCGCCGGTGTCGAAGATCGGCACGTTGGCGAACAGCTTGGCCATGAACTCCTTCACCTTGGCGTCGTCGCCTTTGAAGGCCTCCTTGGCGTAAGCGGTGGCAGCAAGATAGGTGTAGCGCGCATTGCCTGATGTCTTCGGGTTGGGGAAGATCACCTGCACGTCATGGCGCACCAGATCGTTCCAGTCCTTGATGTGCTTGGGATTACCGGCACGAACAAGGAAGGACGGCAGCGAATAGAAGGGCGATGCATTGTCTGGGAAATCCTTCTGCCAGTCCGCCGAGATCAGACCCCTCTTAACCAGGAAATCGACGTCGGTGACCTGGTTGAAGGTGACGACGTCGGCCGCCAAGCCTTCCGCGATGGCACGAGCCTGCGCCGAGGTTCCGGCGTGGGACTGATCGACGGTCACGCCGGGATGCTCGGCGATGAAAGCCTTGTTGATGTCGGCAAACAATTCGCGGCCAACGTCGTAGGAGGCATTCAGCAGCTTGTCGGCCGACCAGGCTTGGGAGGACGCGAGGACGACGAAGCCGGCAAGCGTGGCAATACCCAGCAATAAGCGCTTCATGAAAACGGTCCTCCTCTAGAACAATCAGAACTATGGTGTGACCATAGAAAGGAAAGCCTGGCAACGCGAGGCGCGCGGTCCGGGGGACCCACGAGCAGCGGGAAAATCTCCCGCTCGAACAGCCGCTTGGTAGGATTTTCTTCCAACCTGATTCTTCGGGCGCCACTGCTGGGGCGGAAGTGGCAGGCGGCAAATAGGTCAGGAGGCCGGGAAGAGCTTCCAGCGCGTTGGCCTGAAGGCCACCCGGCTCTTCTGTGCCGCCGGATGGTCGACCGGCAGCTCGATCTCGACGCGCTGGCGCTCGCCGCCGATCTCGAGCTCGACCCGCCTTGTGCCGGCGACGCGGCGGCTGGCGGCGACCGTCCCGGCAATGCACCCGCTGCAGCCGTCGAGCAGCTCGACATCGTGCGGACGAAAGTAGAGCAGGGCCTCTCCGGACGGCGCATGCGGCGCCTGCAGGCCGACCGGTCGGTCGGCGAGCCAAATCTCGCCATTGTCGACCTTGACCGGCAGCGAGCTCGATTCGCCGATGAAGCTGTAGACGAAAGGCGAGTTCGGCGTGTCGTAGATCTCGTCGGCCGAGCCGACCTGCTCGATGCGACCCTGGCTCATGACGACGACGCGATCGGCGAGTTCGAGCGCCTCCTCCTGGTCGTGGGTAACGAAGACCGTGGTGTGGCCGGTGGCGTCATGAATTTCGCGCAGCCAGCGGCGCAGCTCGCGGCGCACCTGCGCGTCGAGGGCGCCGAACGGCTCGTCGAGCAAAAGCACCTTGGGCTCGATGGCCATGGCGCGGGCGAGCGCGACGCGCTGGCGCTGGCCGCCGGAAAGCTGCGCCGGATAGCGCTTTTCCAGCCCCGACAGCTGGACGAGGTCGAGGAGTTCCGAGGCGCGGCGGCGGATCTCCTGCGCCGAGGGACGTGCGGCGCCATGCCGGACCTTGAGGCCGAAGCCGATATTGTCGGCAACCGTCATGTGGCGGAACAGAGCGTAATGCTGGAACACGAAGCCGACATTGCGCTCCTGGATCGACTTCTGCGAGGCATCCTCTTCGCCGAAGAAGATGGCTCCCTTGGTCGGCCGCTCCAGGCCGGCGATCAGGCGGAGCAGCGTCGTCTTGCCGGAACCGGATGGCCCGAGCAGCGCGATAAGCTCGCCCGACCTGATGTCGAGCGAAACGTCGTGGAGCGCCGGAAACCGCTCGAACTCCTTGCGCACGTTGACAACGCGAACTTCCATACAGATCCCTCAATCAGTTGATGCATGCTACGCGGTTTCGGGCGGCATGCATCTAATGTCCGCGCGTCGCGGCAATCTCGGCGCCGTAGCGCATCTCTAGAAGTGTTTTCAAGACCAGCGTCACCAACGCCAGGCCGGCAAGCAGCGAAGCGACCGCGAAGGCGCCGACGGCGTTATACTCATTGTAGAGAATTTCCACATGCAGCGGCATGGTGTTGGTGAGGCCGCGAATATGACCCGAGACCACCGACACGGCGCCGAACTCGCCCATGGCGCGCGCGTTGCAGAGAAGCACGCCGTAGAGCAGGCCCCATTTGACGTTGGGCAGCGTCACATACCAGAAGGCCTGCCAGCCATTGGCGCCGAGCGACAGGGCCGCCTCCTCGTCGCCATTGCCCTGTTCCTGCATCAGCGGGATCAGTTCGCGGGCGACGAAGGGGAAGGTGACGAAGATGGTGGCGAGCACAATGCCCGGCACGGCGAACAGAATGACGATGCCATGCGCCTTCAGCCACGCGCCGAGCAGGCCTTGCGCCCCGAAGAGGAGCACATAAACCAGGCCGGAGATGACGGGCGACACCGAGAACGGCAGGTCGATGAGGGTGGTCAGAAACGCCTTGCCCTTGAACTCGAACTTGGCGATCGCCCAGGCAGCCGAGATGCCGAAAATGACGTTGAGCGGCACGGAGATCGCCGCCACCAGCAGCGTCAGGCGGATCGCCGAGCGCGTGTCGGGGCTGGTAAGCGCCTCCGTGTAGGCGCCGATGCCCTTGGTAAGCGCCTCGTGGAAAACGACGATCAGCGGCAGAAGCAGGAAGACGGCGAGGAAGGCGAGGGCTATCCCCATCGCCACCCAGCGCACCGGCCGGCTTTCGGTCACCGCGGCCGACTGGCTTTCGTGATGCGGTCCGTAGGATTTGATCTCGGGATCAGCCATAGCGCTTGCGGCTCCATGTCTGGACGAGGTTGACGACCAAAAGCATCACGAAGGACAGCGCCAGCATGATCGCGGCGATCGCGGTCGCCGCCTCGTAATTGTATTCCTCGAGCCTGATGACGATGAGGAGCGGCGCGATCTCGGACTTGAAAGGCAGGTTGCCGGCGATGAAGATGACCGAGCCGTATTCGCCGACACCGCGCGCGAACGCGAGCGAAAATCCGGTGACGATGGCCGGGGCCAGCCCCGGGAAAAGCACGCGGGTGATAATCTGGAAGCGATTGGCGCCAAGCGTTGCGGCAGCTTCCTCGACCTCCCTGTCGAGCTCCTCCATGATCGGCTGGACGGTACGCACCACGAAGGGCAGGCCGATGAACACCAAGGCGATGACTATGCCGAGCGGGGTGTAGGCGACCTTGATGCCGAGCGGCATAAGAAGCTGGCCGATCCAGCCATTCGGCGCATAGAGCGTGGTGAGCGCGATACCGGCGACTGCGGTGGGCAAGGCGAAGGGCAGGTCAACCATCGCATCGG
The DNA here is from genome assembly GCF_002294995.1 of Mesorhizobium sp. WSM3860. Classification (GTDB taxonomy): domain Bacteria; phylum Pseudomonadota; class Alphaproteobacteria; order Rhizobiales; family Rhizobiaceae; genus Mesorhizobium. Next base: position 194,644 of record NZ_NSGF01000011.1, read on the forward strand.
CGATGCGGCGGCCGGGGAAGCGGTAGCGGACCAGCACCCAGGCCACGATGGTGCCGAAGACGACGTTGATCGCGGCGGCCAGGAAGGCGGTGCCGAAGCTGATCTTCAGCGCGTTGAGAGTGCGCCGGTCGACGGCGATCGCCCAGAAGTCGGTCCAGCCGAGGGCGGCCGAACGCCAGACCAGCCCCGAAAGCGGGATGAGGATGATGAGCGTGAGGTAGGCAAGCGAGAAGCCGAGCGTCAATCCGAAGCCCGGAATGACACTCGGCTGTCTGAACCGCCACCCCGCCTTGGCGGGTGCTGTGGTCATGCTGTTCTGGATCGTCCCTTCTTACTCAGACCAGATTGCCCTTCGCCTTGGCTCGGGCACTCGTACAATAGACCCAATCAGGTTTCATCCGGCCTATGGCCACCATGCTTCATTGGGCGGGCTTGTAAATCTGGTCGAATATACCACCGTCGCCGAAATGATAAGGCTGCGCCTTCTTCCAACCGCCGAATTGCGGATCGTCGATGGTGACAAGCTTGATCGCCGGTAGCTTGGCGAGATCCTCGGCAGGCACCAGGTCGGGCTTGGCCGGGCGATAGTGGTTCTTGGCGATGATGGTCTGGGCTTCCTTCGAATAGAGCCAGCTCAGATAAGCCTCGGCAACCTTGCGGGTACCCTTGGCGTCGACATTGGCGTCGACGACGGCGACCGGCGGCTCGGCCAGGATCGAGGTCGGCGGGTAGACGATGTCGAAATTGTCGGCGCCGAATTCGTCGAGCGCGAGATAGGCCTCGTTCTCCCAGGCGATCAGCACGTCGCCCAGCCCCTTCTGTGCGAAGGTCACCGTCGAGCCGCGGGCGCCGGTATCGAGCACCGGGACATTGGAATACAGCTTGCCGACAAACTCCTTGGTCTTGGCTTCGTCATTGCCGTCATTGGCATTTGCATAGGCCCAGGCGGCAAGGTAGTTCCAGCGCGCGCCGCCGGAGGTCTTCGGGTTCGGCGTGATCACCTGGACGCCGTCCTTCACCAGATCGTTCCAGTCATGGATATCCTTGGGATTGCCCTTGCGCACCAAGAAGATGATGGTCGAGGTGTAGGGGGCCGAGTTGTTCTCGAACTTCGTGCGCCAGTCCGGATTGATCTTCTTCGTCTTCGCGGCGATGGCGTTGATGTCGCCTTCGAGCGCGAGCGTCACGATGTCGGCGTCGAGACCGTCGATGACGGCTCGCGCCTGGGCGCCGGATCCGCCATGTGACTGCTGGATGGTGACGGTTTCGCCGGTCTCTGCCTTCCAGTGCGCGGCGAAGGCCTCGTCATAGGCTTTATAGAGTTCACGTGTCGGGTCGTAGGACACATTCAGAATGGTAGTATCGGCAAACGCGAAACCGAGCGTGCCGAACTGGACAGATGTGGCGACCAGGGCGCCGAGCAGTTTCCTGAAATGAGGGTTGGTCATTTCCGCCTCCGTTGAACGGCACGAACTCTAGCGAATTTGTAGAAATTAGATGCATTGAATGTTGCCTTTTTCACCTCCTTGCAGCAATTTTTCGCCGAGGAGCGGCCAGTCGAGGAAATATCTTCCTCACCCGGCAGCGTGGCTCCTCGTCAGCGGGCCTAATTAGAACCGGCCGCGGTCAGGGCAAGTCTCGTGGCCTAGAGCCGGATGATTTCAGGTCGAATTGGCCTGAAATCTGAATTCGGCTCTAAATCAAAGAGATAGAGCATGATGTCGTCCGAAAACCGCTTCACACTTTTCGGCATCATGCTCTAGTCGGCGGTCACCGGAAAATCGAAGCGCTGCTTTGGGAACGGCTCGTCGGCGAGCGTGAAATGCCACCATTCGCGTGCATAGTTGCGGAAGCCGGCGGCGCGCATGGCCGAAAGCAGCATCGTGCGGTTTGCTGCCGCTTGGGCGGGCAGGGGCCGGTGGGCCGTCTCGCTCGCCGGATCGAAACAGTCGAATCCGGTGCCGAAGTCGAGCGTGCCGGCGTCGGTCGCGCCGCAGGCCGGATGAGCCGCGCTTTCCTCGTCAAGCTCAGCGATGGCGAGGTCAACGGTCGAGCCGCGCGAGTGGCTGGACAGCTCGCCGACATAGCCCTTGGCGATGAGGTCGCCGCGCTCGACCTTCGGATACCACTGCAGGTCGGGCGGGCCGCCTTCCCTTGTCCACCTGCCAATGTCGGCGACGGCCCGCGCCGGACGATAACAGTCGAAGGCGATCAGGGTGAGACCTTTGGTCGTCATTGCTTTCTGAACGCCGGACAGCGCTTTCGCCGCCCGCGCGGTCAGGATGCAGACCGGTGCTTCGTAGCCGTCGACCCTCCGGTGCAGGAAGTTTTCGGGGCCGGCATAGCGGATGTCCTGGCGAATGGTCGGATCGACATCGGCGAGCCGGACGAAGCCCGCGGGCAGGGGATCGGCGTGGGCGGGGAAGGCAGACAGGAGAGCCAGTGCTGGGAGGATCACAGTTGCTCCCGGTGAAGGACGGAGGGAGGCCAGAGAGGGATGCTTCGCGGCAAGCCTCGAGAGAAGTGCCTTTCGACCCTTGAAAGGGGCAACGCGCCGAATCGCTTGCCGCATTCTATTCAACGAAAACCTTCACGCTGGCCGCACGCCCGGCGGCGTCGATAACGGTGAGCGTGGAATAGCCGGCGCCGTCGGGCTGCCAGGTCGCGGTGCGGCGGCGGTCGATGCCGGCGAGCGGCTTGCCGTTGGCCAGCCAGCGGAACGGCGCGCGGCCGCCCTGCAGCTTCAGCACCAGCGGCGAAGCGTCCGCCGAATTGGTGCCGAGGTCGACGCGCGCGCCGTCGGGCGGGAAGACGATGGTGGGCGCCGGCTCCGTCGGCGTTGCCTGCACCAGCCCGTCGGAGCCGGCGCCGAAGCGGGCGAGCGTCACGGGCAGTTCCTCGCGTTTGGGATTGAAGACGCCCGGCGGCCGGCCGGGCAGCGGGACGCTCGCCAGACCGGAGCGAACAAAGCCTTCGAACAGGATGGGTGCGGCCGAGACATAGCCGGACAGGCCGGGTGCCGGGCCGGCGTCGGCACGGCCGACCCAGACGCCAAGCACATAGCGGCCGTCGAAGCCGACCGACCAGGCATCGCGATAGCCATAGGAGGTGCCGGTCTTGTAGGCGATGCCGCGCTGGGCCGCACCTTCGGGCGGTTTCACGCCGGACAGGATGTCGTCGATCTGCCAGGCGGCCTGATCGTCGAGGATGGTGGCGGTGATGCGCTCGGCATTGGCCGGTTCGGTGCCGTCATGCAGCGTGTGCATCTTGCCGCCATTAGCGAGGCCGGTATACAGCTGCACCAGGTCGCGCAAAGTCACGCCGGCGCCGCCGAGGCCGATCGCCAGCCCGGGCGCCTCGTTAAGTGGCAGGACCAGGTTGACGCCGGCCTGGCGGAAGCGCGCCGTGAGCCGCGCCGGACCAACCGCGTCCAGCACCCGGATCGCCGGCACGTTGAGCGACAGCTGCAACGCCTGCCTGATGCTGACGTCGCCCTGGTAGCCCATGTCGAAATTCTTCGGCCGGTAGCCGCCGAAGTCGGCGGGGCTGTCCTCGATGATCGTCTCCTGCGCCACCAGGCCTTGCTCGAAGGCAAGCCCATAGATGAACGGCTTCAGCGTCGAGCCGGGCGAGCGCACTACTTTCGTCATGTCGATCCAGCCGGATCGGCTGGCGTCGAAGAAATCGGCTGAGCCGACTTCGCCAAGAATGTCGCCGGTGCGGGCATCGGCCATAACCATGGCGACGGACAGCTTTGGGCCGAGCTTCCTTGCGGCCTCTTTCGCCACCTGCTCCAGCCCTTGCTGAACACTGCGGCGGATGGTGAGTTGCAGCGGCTTGCCGGGTTCAGCCTTGGGCAGCATGGCGTAGGAAGCATGCGCGGCCAATGCCGGCAGCTTGCGGCGCAGGCCGGAGACGTCGTCGAGCGCGGCGCGCGCTGCCTCTCGTTCGCTGAGCAGACCGGCCGAGACCATTCGGGTGAGCACGCGGTCGCGCGCGACATGCGCGATGCCGAGGTTGCGATCGGGCCGGCGCTTTTCCGGCAACTGCGGCAGCGCGACCAGAAGGGCTGCTTCCGACACGGTCAGCCGCTTCGGCTCCTTGCCGAAATAGGCGAGCGAGGCGGCGCGCACGCCTTCGAGGTTGCCGCCATAGGGTGCCAGCGTCAGGTAGCGCTCGAGGATCTCTCGCTTGGACAACCGTCGCTCGATCTGGATGGCGCGCAGGATCTGCCTGGCCTTGGAGGCGAGGCTGCGGCTGTCGCGCGGCTCGATCAGACGGGCAAGCTGCATCGAGAGCGTCGAGCCGCCGGAAACGATGTGCCCGCTGGTAGCGAACTGCCCGGCGGCGCGGCAGAGCGCCAGCAGGTCGATGCCACGGTGGTCCCAGAAGCGCTTGTCTTCATAGGCGACCAGCATGTCGACGAACTGCTTGTCGACCTCATCGAGTCGAGTCTCCAGCCGCCAGTAGCCGTCCGGTGTGGCGAAGGCGCGCAGCAGCTGGCCGTCGCGGTCCCGCACTTCGGTGGAGACCGTCAGCGTCGCCGGCAGCGGCGGTGGGAAAGCGCGGTCGAGCTCCCGGAGAGCGGCGACGGAAAGGGCAAGAACGGCGGCACAGGAAGCTGCCGTTATGGCAGCGCGGCGCAAGGATTTTTTTGAGAGCATGGCGCCCCCCCTCATTGCCCTGCCGGGTGTCCAGCCGATAGATGGGTAACACTTTGAACCGGATACATGGGTTACAGTTTTCCCCCTGAGTTGCTGTCCGCCGC
>NZ_NSGF01000012.1 GCF_002294995.1 Mesorhizobium sp. WSM3860
CTCCCAGCCAGCATCTTGAATCTGATTTGCAGACCCTTGGGAATCCCTTCGATTCAATCCAAATTCATCCCGCTCTAGGGCGGCAGGACCCCAGAGGGGCCCGTGGAGCGCCGGCCTCGGCTCACACCAGTGCCAAGGCACATACGAAAAAATGGCCGGGACAAACCCGGCCATTTCGATCTGCAGAACGAACTACGGCTTGATCGGCGCGTATTTGCCGTCGTGCCACTGGTTGATGTCGTAGCTGGCGTTCTTCAGGTCGCCCTTCTCGTCGAAGATCACGTCGCCGACGACGGTGCTGATCGGCTTGCCGTCCTTCAATGCCGCAGCGACCTTGCCTGGATCGTCCGTGCCGGCGCGCTTGACGCCCTCCGCTATGGCCTGGACCACGGCGTAGGAGAACAGCGTGAAGCCTTCCGGGGTGAAGCCGCCGGCCTTGATCTTGGCGACCGCGTCCTTGGCCTCGGGCTTTGCCTGCGGATCCGACGGGAAGACGAACATGGTGCCTTCGCCCGCCGGGCCGGCGACCTGCCAGAATTCCGGCGAGGCGATCGAGTCCGGCATGATCAGCTGGAACTTGACGTTCTGCTCGGCCGCCTGGCGCAGGATGAGGCCGGCTTCGGGGTGATAGCCGCCGAAATAGACGACGTCGGCCTTGAGGTCCTTCAGCTTGGTGACCAGAGCCGAATAGTCCTTCTCGCCGGCATTGATGCCTTCGTAGTCGACCTCCTTGAGGCCGCCGGCGTTCATCGTCGCCTTCACCGCATCGGCCACGCCCTGACCATAGGCGCTCTTGTCGTGCAGCACGACGACGTTCTTGCCGGCATACTTCTTGGCGATCCACGGACCGATGAAGGCGCCCTGCGCGTCATCACGGGTGTAGAGGCGCATGATCGTCGGCCAGCCGGCCTTGGCCGCGGCATCGGTCAGCACCGGGTTCGACGAGGCCGGGCTCATCATCAGCGTGCCGGCTTCGGCATAGACGGCGGAGGCCGGAATGCTCGAGCCCGAGCAGGCATGGCCGTCGACGAATTTGGTGCCGTCGGCGACGATGCGGTTGGCGACCGAGACGGCCTGCTTGGGATCGCACTGGTCGTCCTGGATGTCGAGCTTGATCTTGTTGCCGTTGACGCCACCGGCGGCATTGATGGCGTCGGCGGCCGCCTGCGCGCCCTGCTTGAACTGGTCGCCGATGGTGGCGAGCTGGCCGGTCATCGGGCCGACCACCGAAATGGTGATGTCGTCGGCGAAGGCAACCGATGCGCTCATCATCAGGCCCAATGCGGCCGCGCTCAAAATACCCAATCTTTTCATGACAATAGAACTCCTCCATTGCGCGCGGCCGTTCCGGCCACGCTTCTTCCAGAGAGCCGGGACAATTTCACCCTTCGCCGGAACTGTCGAGAGCACAATGTATCGGGATTTGGTTCATTTCGACGGGGAGTTCTTGGGCCAAGCCGCCGTTCCCATACAGCCGGTGACTGCGCAAATGCAAAAGCCGCGCCGGCCTTGTCCCGGCCGGTCGCGGCTTTTGCAGTCGAGATTCCCGGCGCCCCGCGCGCCTGAACCCGCTCGCTTCCCTGTGTTGTCGCACGGCTTAGGTTCGTTGACCTGCCGCATTCTTGGTCTGGTTAGCCGGCCGTCTTTTCGCGGCCTTGTCCCCTGAGAGCTTCCGGGCCTTAGCCCGTAAAATCAGTGCATCGTCATCCATTCGCGCGCTTCGCGCAGCGCCTTGGCGATCTCCGGCTTCGACATCGTGGCCGACAGTTCCGAGCGCAATTCCGCGGCGCGGAGCGAGCCCTTGATCGCGGCGATGTTGAACCATTTGTGGGCGGCAATGATGTCGGTCTCGCAATCGCGGCCGGTCGCATACATCATGCCCAGTTCGAAAAGAATGTCGGCCTGGGCAGTTGCCCCCATGGCGCCGAAGCCGGCTTCAAGCATTTCAAAACGTGCCATTTCAATCCCCTGTCTGCTCCCGAGAGCTGCCTCCTTCTGTCCCTGGAAGTCCCCTGGGCGGGCCGCTCTTTCGATGCTTTCGAGGATGACGGCTCGCCTTGAATCCGTCGTTAAATGGCTTGCTTAATTTGAAGAAAACAAAGCTAAAACAAGAGGTAAACGCGAAGAACTGTTAAGCATAGGAATCCAGCAATTCAGCCGATCTGCGCTAAATTCGAGGAAAATTTGAGGCGCGGGAATCAAGACTTCGCTAACCACGGAAATCGAAGCCTTTTTCGCCGTCCATTCATTTTCGGCGACCGACGCGGCCAAAATCCATACAAGCTTCCGTCACGGCACCGCTTTCGTTTTGGCGATAGCTGGATTAGCTTTACGTTTGCGTAAGGGACAGAGAGGCGGAACGAGGACCGCCGGAACCCTAAAGGGAGGACAAGCATGTTTCGAAAAGTCAGCCTGGCCCTTGCGGCCACCTTGATGATGGCAGGCGCCGCGTCGGCCGACCCGATCGAGGGCAATTGGAAGACGCAGGCCGGATCGACCGCGGCGATCGCCGGCAGCGGGGCGTTTTCCATCACGCTCAAGTCCGGCAAATATGCCGGCAAGACGATCGGCTCCTTCAAGGCGGCCGGCGACAACAAGTACACCGGCACCATAACGGACCCGGAAACCGACAAGACCTATTCCGGCAAGGCGACGCTTTCCGGCACCTCGCTGAAGATGAGCGGCTGCGTGCTCGGCGGCCTGATCTGCAAGAGCCAGACCTGGACCAAACTCTGATAGTCGCACAGATGGCGATGCAAAACGGGGCCTAGCGTGCCCCGTTTTTCTTTTTGAGCGCCCTCTCTGGGCGCAACGCTGGACAAGGCAATTCGTAGCCCTTGGGGTCAGGAACCCCATCAATCTATTTGAACGGCAGATGAATGCCGGTCTCAGAACCGGTTCAGAGGCATTCGGGCATTCTCCTCGTCATTGAAGGAGAGACCAATGCTTGTCCGCCGCTTCACCATCGTCTGTCTGTTGATGAGCCTGTTCGGCATGTTCTTCGCCATTCTCGTGGCCGAAGCCGGCCGTCCGGCGCGCTCATCGGGAATGGCCGACACCTGCCGGCTGGACTGCATGAACCATTTCGGCCGCTGAAACGACCAATACTCGAAACCGGAACGACCACCATGAACCGCATCGCTGCCTCCACCCTCAAAGCTCTTCGGCTCCTGCCGCGGGCGATGCTCATCCTGATGCTGCTTGCCGCTCCTGTGCTGGCGGTGCCGATGATGCGCGCCGACGCCGGTTCGGTCATCGAGGCGCCGGCGCCGAAAAAGGCAGGCATCGGCTTCGTGCTGCTGGTCAGCCTGCAGCGCGGCTGACACGGCCAGAGAAAAATACGCCGCAGGCGGGCTTCGCGCCCGCCTCCCCCTCCCAAGCGCTGTTCCAAATCCCTATATTGGGCCATGGAAAAGCGAATCTACCCCCAAGCCATCGAATCGGTCGTCATGCCGGAGCCTTTCGGCAGGCAGAGTTTTGACGACGCCAAGAAGGCGGTCGCGGCGCTGGAGGCGCTCTACGACCGCAACACCAAGTTCCTGCGCGATTCCTTCGCCAAGCTCGCCGCAGGCGGCGACGAGAGCAGGCGCTACCGCGCCTTCTATCCGCAGATCGGCGTCACCACCACTTCGTTCACACAGATCGACTCACGCCAGGCCTACGGCCATATGCCGACGCCCGGGCATTTTGCCACTACCATTACCCAGCCGAAGCTGTTCGAGAACTATCTCGTCGAGCAGCTTCGGCTCATCATGCGCAATCACGGCGTCCAGGTCACGGTGTCGGAATCGACGACGCCGATCCCGCTGCATTTCGCCTTTCTGGAAGGCACATATGTCGACGGCACGGCTGCCGAGCGCATCAGGCGGCCGATCCGCGACCTGTTCGACGTGCCGGATCTCGACGGCACCGACGACCAGATCGCCAACGGCACTTTCGAGGTGGCATTCGGCGAGCCGAGGCCGCTGGCGCCGTTCACGGCACAGCGCATCGACTATTCGCTGCACCGCATGACGCACTACACGGCGACCAGCCCGCAGCATTTCCAGAATTTCGTGCTGTTCACCAATTACCAGTTCTACATCGACGAGTTCGTGGCGCGGGCCCGCGAGCTGATGGAGAGCGGCGGTGGCGGCTACAACGAATTCGTCGAGCCGGGCAACCTCGTGACTAGGGCCGGGGCCGGCGCGGCGAGCCCAGGCACCCCGCCACAGCGCCTGCCGCAAATGCCGGCCTACCACCTGAAGAAGCCGGGCCATGGCGGCATCACCATGGTCAATATCGGCGTCGGCCCGTCCAATGCCAAGACCATCACGGACCACATCGCGGTGCTTCGGCCACATGCCTGGGTGATGCTCGGCCACTGCGCCGGCCTGCGCAACACGCAGGCGCTGGGCGACTATGTGCTGGCCCATGCCTATGTGCGCGAGGATCATGTGCTCGACGACGACCTGCCGGTCTGGGTGCCGATCCCGCCGCTGGCCGAGATCCAGGTGGCGCTGCAGGAAGCGGTCGCCGAAGTGACGGGACTTTCCGGCTACGATCTCAAGCGCATCATGCGCACCGGCACCGTCGCCACCATCGACAACCGCAACTGGGAACTCCGCGACCAGCGCGGACCGGTGCAGCGCCTGTCGCAGTCGCGCGCCATCGCGCTCGACATGGAATCGGCAACCATCGCCGCCAACGGCTTCCGCTTCCGCGTGCCGTACGGGACGCTGCTGTGCGTCTCCGACAAACCGCTGCACGGCGAGCTGAAACTGCCCGGCATGGCGACCGAGTTCTACAAGCGGCAGGTGGCGCAGCACCTCACCATCGGCATCAGGGCGATGGAGAAGCTGGCGGAAATGCCGATGGAGCGGCTGCATTCGCGCAAGTTGAGAAGCTTCTCCGAGACTGCTTTCCAGTAGCCGAGGCAACTCGTCGTCTTGCCCGGGCCGCAATTTTGCCGATAAGCAGGCCTGAGCGAGATTATATCGCTGCAAACAGGTTGCCGGCGGCATTCGGCAGAACAAGACTGACATGACCATAGGCGGCGCGCGCTCGAACATGACGGCTGGGGTGGCTTTCCTGGCGATGACGGCACTCTCGGCCGCGCTGCTGGCCGGATTCCTCGGCGCGCTGCATCCGGCCCTCGATTCGTTCTCGCATTTTCGCATTCATCTGAGCGTGCTCACGGCGCTGCTGGCGCTGGCGCTGCTTGCCAGTTCGTCCCGGCTGCAGGCGGCAGCAGCGCTGCTCTTCGCCCTCGCCTGCCTCGCCACGACGGCCAGCGCGCTGCCCGGGTTGTGGCCGCATCAGGCGGTCGCCAAACCTGCCGACCGTATCGTCTATAGACTGCTGCAGATGAATCTTCGCTTCGACAATCCGACGCCCAAGAAGGTGCTGTCGCTGATCGGCCGCACCAACCCTGATGTGATCACCCTCGACGAAGTGTCGGGAATGTGGACGAGAGAGCTCGGCTATATCACCGGTGCCTATCCGTACCGCATCCTCTGCCCCTACCCCAACGGCATATTCGGCGTCGCGCTGCTCTCGCGGCGGCCTTTTGCCCCCGGCACCGCGCCGCATTGCGAGCCGCGCGGCGCGATGGCGACCGCCACGATCGATTTCGGGGGCATCGGTGTCGACGTCGCGGCAATCCATTTGAGCTGGCCCTGGCCGCGCGAGCAGTACTGGCAGATCGGCGAGTTGGCGGAGCCGCTTGCCGCGCTCGGCGAAACCGCCATCATGGCCGGCGACTGCAACGCCGCGCCGTGGAGCGCGGCGGTGCGCCGCGTCGCCTCGCTCGGCGGACTGACCGTCATGCCGTCGGCCGGGCCGACCTGGATCCACCGGAAGCTGCCGGATTTCGTCCGGCGCTTCGCCGGCCTGCCGATCGACCAGGTGTTCAGCAAGGGCGCCGTGACGATCCATTCGGCGACGCGGCTGGAAGACGCCGGCTCCGACCACTTGCCGGTGCTGGTCGAGTTCTCGTTGCGGTCCGACGGCCGACAGCCCGAGGACGAGCACCAGTCGGCGCTGGCGGCAAACGCACGACTTGGCAAGACGGGCAGTTAGCGTCGCATTCCTTCCCGCCACATCGACGGTTTCTGCTTGTGCCGCTAAGGGCTGATCAAAGCCGCGACAAGGTGCTCGACATGGCCGCCGTCACGGTGCTCGCGGGCATCGAAGGCATTTTGCCTGGTTTCGTATTCGGCGTAGGCGGCCTGGATGCGTCGGCGCGCCTCGGTGCGTGCCTTGTAGCAATAGGGGTCGTTAGCGACCGCAAGACCGGTGATCGAGCGCTCGGTGAAGCGCATCATTTCCCGGGCGATGCGGCCATGAGTTCCCTCATGTGAACGCACGCCGGCGGAGAACCGGTTCCAGCGCTTCTTCAACGCAGGCGTTGCCGGCGACGCCAAGCGGGGGAAAGTGAAGAAGAGATTGAGCGTTCCGTTCGCCTGGCGTATTCGGCACGAGCGGTTGTCCTGGACAACGCCAAGCTCCCAGTCGACCGTATAGGCGGTCTGGGCAATGGCACGCGTCATGAAGCCGTGCTTGGGACCTTTGCTGGCCATGGCCTTGATGAGCGCCCCGCCGGAATTGCCGGCAATGTCATAGGTGCGCGTCTGGACCAGCACCCTGGTGCCGGCCGAAGCCTGCGGCGCGCAAAGCGCGCCGAGAGCGACAAGGCATGTCAGAGCCGCCATGCGCATAACCGTCTCCTCCCTATCCTCACGGAAAGGGAACACAAGCAGGCAGCGGATTCAACAGCCTTGAGGTTGCGCCGTCGCAACCGGTATTGCTCGTAGGTACCGCCCCTTACCCGGCTCGAGCGAGCTTCTCCCGCAGGACGGCGGCTGTCGAGCCGGCCCGGGCGAGACGTGGGGCTCACATGCCCTGGTAGACCGGCCCCTCTCCGCCTTGCGGCGGCACCCAGTTGATGTTCCGGTTCGGGTCCTTGATATCGCAGGTCTTGCAGTGGACGCAGTTCTGCGCGTTGATGACGAAGCGCACGTCCTTGGCGGACGGATCGGCGGCGGCGTTGCCGTCCTTGTCTACCCACTCATAGACGCCGGCCGGGCAGTAGCGGGTCGAGGGGCCGGCAAAAACGTCGTGCTCGGAACGCTGCTGCAGCGCCATGTCGCCGACGATGAGGTGCACGGGCTCGTTTTCCTCATGGTTGGTGTTTGACAAAAACACCGAGGAGAGCCGGTCGAAGGTCAAGACGCCATCCGCCTTCGGATAGGCGATTTTCTGATGCTTGGAGGCGGGCTCGAGCGTCGCATAGTCGGCCTTGCCGTGCTTCAGCGTGCCGAAGGGCGAGAAGCCGAACAGCGTGTTCAGCCACATGTCGAGTCCGCCGATGCCGACACCGACGATGGTGCCGAAGCGCGACCACAGCGGCTTGACGTTGCGCACCTTCTTCAGGTCCTTGCCGATGTCGCTGCCGCGCCAGGCGTCTTCATAGGAGGCGAGTTCATCATTGGCCCGGCCGGCGGCAATGGCGTCCGCGACATGCTCGGCCGCCAGCATGCCGGACAGCACCGCATTGTGAGAGCCCTTGATGCGCGGCACGTTGACGAAGCCGGCCGCGCAGCCCATCAGCACGCCGCCGGGGAAGGAGAGTTTCGGCACCGACTGCCAGCCGCCCTCGGTGATGGCGCGCGCGCCATAGCCGATCCGCTTGGCACCCTCGAAGGTGCCTTTGATCGCCGGATGAGTCTTGAAGCGCTGGAATTCCTCGAAGGGCGAGAGCCAAGGATTCTTGTAGTTCAGGTGAACGACGAAGCCGACCGCCACCTGGTTGTCCTCCAGATGATAGAGGAAGGAGCCGCCGCCGGTCTTCATGTCGAGCGGCCAGCCGAAGGAGTGCTGCACCAGCCCCGGCTTGTGGTTCTCAGGCTTGACCTGCCAGAGTTCCTTGAGGCCGATGCCGAACTTGGCGGGCTCGCGGCCGTCGGCGAGCTGGTACTTCGCGATCAACTGCTTGGCTAAAGAGCCGCGCGCGCCCTCGCCGATCAGCACGTATCTGCCCATCAGCGCCATGCCCGGGGCGTAGGCCGGGCCATGCGTGCCGTCCTTCTCGACGCCCATGTCGCCAGTGATCACGCCGGTCACGGCGCCGACTTCGTTGTAGACAAGGCTCGCCGCGGCAAAGCCGGGATAAATCTCGACGCCGAGCGCTTCGGCCTTGGTCGCCAGCCAGCGGCAGACATTTCCGAGCGAGACGATGTAGTTGCCATGATTGTTCATCAGCGGCGGCATCAGGAAGTTGGGCAGGCGGAAGGAACCGGCAGGGCCGAGCACCAGGAAATGATCGTCGGTGACAGGCGTCTTGAAAGGGTGCCCTTCCTCCTCGCGCCAGCCCGGCAAAAGGCGGTCGATGCCGATCGGGTCGACGACGGCGCCGGACAGGATATGGGCGCCCACCTCGCCGCCCTTTTCCAGAACGACGACGGAAAGGTCGGGGTTGAGCTGCTTCAGACGGATCGCCGCGGCAAGCCCAGCCGGACCGGCGCCGACGATGACCACGTCGAATTCCATGCTCTCGCGTTCGATTTCGCTCATCTGCCCCTCGCTGGCTCGCGCTATTCTCGCATTTTGCTGGCTCACGCGCTGCATAGCGCATCAATTCGCGACGCGAAACCGGCGCTGGCGTGACAAAGCCGATTTCGACAAAAAGTCGCGGTGTTCCATACGAAACGGCCATCGGACAGGCGAGAGCGAAGCATAGGCCAGGGCCATGCAGTTGGAAGGCCAGGCCTGTCCGGCACGTTTTTAATTGTTCGACGGCTTGCTTATCGGCAATACTTGGCCGCATGCGCACCCCCGAGCCAACCGGCTTTTCAATGAAGCGCTTACTCTTCACGCCCGGCGTGCTCTGCCGCGCGGTTCTTCCGCTCCTCTTTTCGCTCGGTGTCGCCCAGGCCGATCCGCAGAAAGTCTGGGCGGCCGGGGCCTACTCCTTTTCCGACGAGCTCGGCGGCTTCCGCATTACCGGCGCCTCCGGAGTTGGCACCAAGGATGACCCGCTGGTCATCACCGAGGAGCTGAATTCGGCGACACCGGTGACGCTGACCATCCGCGCAATCAAGCCGATCGAAGCCTTTGGCAGGGCCGGCAACGTGGCCAACGGGGTCATGTACATGCGCATCGACGTGCTCAACAATAGCTCCCTGCCCTGGGTCGAGTTCCAGTTCGAGCTGCAGGAAATCCTCGACCAGCCGAGCGTATTCGGCGACGGTCTCTCCTTCGACCAGCGCAACAAGAATCCCGATAACATCGTCTCGAGCAACTTCGCCGATTTCGACCGCCAGTTCGAACCCTATGACCGGCTCTTGTTCAAGAACGGCAAGGTCGACCCGCTGAAGACGGCGACCTTCGAGTTCCTGATCACCGACTACACGCCGCGCTGGACATTTTTCCTGGTGCAGGATCCACGCATACCGACGGGCTGACAGACATTGCGCTGAATGGCGAATTCCCGGCGGTTGCAAATCTTTGCCGCGCGGACGATGGTGGCGCCATGACTGCCGCCTCCCCGAACAACCCGATCGATATCGCAGAGCTGCTGGCCTTCTATGCCAGCACCGGCGTTGACGAGGCGGTGGAAGACACGCCTGTCAACCGGTTCGCCGAGGCCAGGCCCAAGCAAGCCGAGCGGGCGCCTGTGCAGGCCGCGACCGTGCGTGAAAGCGGGCACGAGGGGCGGCCGGCATCGGAGCCCAGATTCGAGGCAGGCCGGGCGGCGGAACGGCCGGCGGCATCGACCGGGCTGGACGCACGCCAAGTGCCCGATGCGCCGCGGCGCCCGACGCTCACCACCGCTACGGTCCCCGACGAGGGGCAGATCAAGCTCGCGGGGCAGCTGGCGGCGAGCGCCTCGACGCTTGACGAGTTGCGCCAGCACATGGCGGCGTTCGACGGTTGCAATCTCAAATTCACCGCCAAGAACCTGGTCTTCGCCGACGGCAACCCGAATGCCGACCTGATGCTCGTCGGCGAGGCGCCGGGCCGCGACGAGGACCTCGAAGGGCTGCCATTCGTCGGCCGCTCCGGACGGCTGCTCGACAGCATGCTGGCAGCAATCGGCCTCGACCGGACATCGGCGTATATCGCCAACGTCATCCCGTGGCGTCCGCCGGGCAACCGGACGCCGACGCCGCACGAGACGGAGATCTGCCGCCCGTTCATCGAAAGGCAGATCGAGCTGGTCAATCCGAAGGTGCTGGTCAATCTCGGCGGCCCTTCCGCCAAGACGCTGCTCAACACCACCGAGGGCATCCTGCGGTTGCGGGGCAATTGGCGTGCGCATACGACCGCCTCAGGCACGGTCATTCCGGCCATGCCAACTCTGCATCCGGCCTATCTGCTGAGAACGCCGGCGCACAAGAAATTGGCCTGGCGGGATTTTCTCGAGGTGAAGGCCAAGCTGAAAATGAGCTGATCTCCCCCCTCGTGGGGGAGATGTCCGGCAGGACAGAGGAGGGCGCGAAGGATCCCGGCCTCTGCATCCTATTTCTCTCAGGACGGCAGCCTAAACACTGACAAGCTGGCGGGACAGCGCCCTCCCTGCCTTGCCAGGCATCTCCCCCACAAGGGGGGAGATCGGCCGGCGCTACCCGCCTTCGCCAATCTCCGAGGCAAGAGGGAACCAATAACCTCCGAGGTAATTGAACTCCGCCCCTCGCCGCCCTACTCATCCCCCATGACAACATCCGACATTTCCGCGGGCAGCCTCATTCGCGAGTGGCGCACGCGCCGACGCATGAGCCAGCTCGACCTCGCCATGGAAGCCGATATCTCGCAGCGGCATCTTTCCTTCGTCGAAAGCGGCCGCGCCCAGCCTTCGCGTGAGATGGTGCTGCATCTGGCCGAGCAGCTTTCGATCCCGCTGCGCCAGCGCAACCAGCTTTTGCTCGCGGCCGGCTTCGCGCCGAGCTTCAGCGAAAGGCCGCTGAGCGATGCGACGCTGGCGCCGGCGATGGCCGCGGTCGAGACGGTGCTCAAGGGCCACGAGCCCTTCCCGGCGCTGGCGGTCGACCGGCACTGGAACCTGGTTTGCGCCAACGCGGCGATCGGCCCGTTCCTGGCCGACATTTCGAGCCGTCCCTGCTCGCGCCGCCGGTCAATGTGCTCCGGCTCAGCCTGCATCCGGGTGGCGTGGCGCCGCGCATCGTCAACCTGGCGGAATGGCGCGCACATCTGTTGGAGCGCCTCAAGCACCAGAACGACGCAACTGGCGATCCGGCGCTGATCGAACTGGAGCGCGAGCTGCGCACCTATCCGTCCGGGCTGAAAAGCAGCCGTCCGGCGCCGGTCGAGCCGAACGGCATAGTGCATTCGCTGCGGCTCGCACATGGCGATCAGGTGCTGTCCTTCATCAGCACGATCACCGTTTTCGGCACGCCGCTCGACGTCACGCTGTCGGAGCTGGCGATCGAATCTTTTTTCCCGGCCGACGAGCAGACGCGGACCGTGCTGGTGCGGCTGGCGAAAGAGCGGACGGCCGCTTCGTAGGCTTACCCCTGCGGCGGCGTCGCCCTTCGGGTGCGCGTGCGCTCGAGGCCAAGTTGCCGTTCGCGCCAGATGATGAAGATGCCGGCGGCCACCACGATCATGCCGCCGATCAGCGTGCTGAACGACGTCACGTCGCCGAACACAAGATAGCCGATGACGACGCCGAGAATCATCGAGGTATATTCGAAAGGCGCCACGACCGAAGCCTCGGCGTGGCGGTAGGCGGCCGTCATCAGGATCTGCCCGAGCCCGCCGCAGAAGCCAGCCATGACAAGCAGCGCGGTTTGCATCGGCGTCAGCATCTGCCAGCCGAAAGGCACGGTGAGCAGCGCCAGCACGCTCGCCGTCGAGGAGAACCACAGCACGATGGTTGCCGTCTTCTCGGTTTGCACGAGATTGCGCACCAGAAGCATGGCGACGGCCGAGATCGCCGCGGCGATCAGCGCTGCCATGACGCCAAGCACCTCCTGGTCGTGGAGCGCCTCGTCGGAATTCAACAGCGTCAGTTCCGGCCAGGAGATGATGAGCACGCCGACAAGACCGACGACAACCGCGCTCCAGCGATAGACGCGGATCGTCTCGCCCAGGAAGATCGAAGAGAACACCACGACCAGCAGCGGCTGGGCATAATTCAGCGTGATCGCTTCGGGCAGCGGCAGCCGGGTCAGCGCGAAGAAGCCGAGCCCCATGGCGCCGACGCCAACGACGCCGCGCGCGATGTGGTTGAACGGCCGTTTCGTGGTGAATGCGATGGCCAGCTGTCCCTTGAAGGCCAGGAAGGCGATGATCGGGAAGATGGCGAAGAAAGAGCGGAAGAAGACGATCTGACCGGCGGGCACGTCGCCGGAAGCCTTGATGCAGGTCTGCATTCCGACGAACACCGCCACCGAGACGATCTTGAGCGCGATGCCGCGCAGCGTGTTGTGGCCGACGGCATGATCGACGGTCATCTATGCCTCGCGGGGATGATTGGAAAACGGCGCCCTGAAATAGGCCGTGCCGCAGTTTTGTCGAGTGGCCGTTTCGTGTAAAGAGCGCGGACCTCAAATTTCTTGGACCAGCGGACACAGTCTCCGCCACGAAAATCGACAGGAAAAACCACGGAATGCGCACAGATACCGGCCATGTCTTCAAGCTCGAAGACTACCGCCCCAGCGACTATCTCATTCCGCGGACCAGCCTCGATTTCCGTCTGTCTCCGGATGCTACCCGCGTCACTGCCGTGCTCACCGTCGAGCGACGCCAGGGGGTCGCCGCTTCCGCGCCGCTGGTGCTCGACGGCGACGGGCTGAAGCTGCTCGGCGTTGCCATCGAAGGGCAGGTACTCTCGGAAGCCGACTATCAGGCAACGCCCGAACAACTGACCATTCCGACGCCGCCGGCGGCACGGCGCTTCGAGCTTCGTCTCGAGACCGAGGTCGCGCCGGCCAGCAACGAGGCGCTGATGGGCCTTTATCGCTCCAACAATGTCTATTGCACGCAATGCGAGGCGGAGGGTTTTCGCCGCATTACCTATTTCCTCGACCGTCCAGACGTCCTCTCGGTCTACACCGTGCGCATCGAGGCGCCGCGCAACGAGGCGCCGCTGCTGCTGTCCAACGGCAATCCCGTAGAAAGTGGAGCGCTCGCCGACGGCCGGCACTTTGCCGTCTGGCACGACCCCTTCCCGAAACCTTCCTACCTGTTTGCGCTGGTGGCTGGCGCGCTCGGCAAGGTCGCAGGCAGCTTCACCACCCTGTCGGGCCGCGAGGTCGGGCTCGGCATCTATGTCGAGCCCGGCAAGGAGCGGCTCGCCGGCTACGCGATGGATGCGCTGAAGCGCTCGATGAAATGGGACGAAGAGGCCTTCGGCCGCGAATACGACCTCGACGTCTTCAACATCGTCGCCGTGTCCGACTTCAACATGGGCGCGATGGAGAACAAGGGCCTCAACATCTTCAACGACAAATATGTGCTGGCCGACGAGGAGACGGCGACCGATGCCGATTTCGCCAATATCGAGGCGATCATCGCGCATGAATATTTCCACAATTGGACTGGCAACAGAATCACTTGCCGCGACTGGTTCCAGCTCTGTCTGAAGGAAGGACTGACGGTTTACCGCGATCACGAATTCTCGGCCGACCAGCGTTCGCGCGCGGTGAAGCGCATCGCCGAGGTGCGCACGCTGCGCGCGCATCAGTTCCCCGAGGACCAGGGGCCGCTGGCGCACCCCGTCAGGCCGCGGCGCTATCGCGAGATCAACAACTTCTACACGGCAACAGTCTACGAGAAGGGCTCGGAAGTGGTGCGCATGATCCGCACCATCCTCGGCGCGGAGACGTTCCGCGCCGGTATGGATCTCTATTTCGAGCGGCATGACGGCGAAGCGGCGACGATCGAGGACTTCCTCAAAGTGTTCGAGGACGTCTCGGGCCGAGACCTCGCGCAGTTCGCGCTATGGTACCATCAGGCCGGTACGCCGAACCTGACGGTGAGTTCCTCTTACAATGCGGCGGCCAAGGCATTCACGCTGGAGATCGAACAGTCGGTGCCGCCGACGCCCTCGGAAAGCCGCAAGCGGCTGATGCATATTCCCCTGGCATTCGGCCTGGTCGGCGCCGGCGGCAAGCCTGTCGCCTGGACAGCCGTCGATGGCGCCGCCGTCGAGGACGGCATCATCCACGTCCGAAAGCGGCGGCACACGGTGCGCTTCTCGGGCGTTTCGGAGCGGCCTTCGGTGTCGCTCAACCGCGGCTTCTCGGCGCCGGTCACGCTCTCGGTGCAGCAGAAGGCCGATGACCAGTTGTTCCTCGCCAGCCATGACAGCGACCCTTTCTCGCGCTGGCAGGCCTTCAACACGCTGCTCACCGACGCGCTCATCGCGGCGTTCCGCCAGCTGCTGGGCGGCAAAGAGCCGGCCTTCGACGCAAAGCTCGCCGAGCTTGCCGGAAGGATTGCCCGCGACGAGACGCTGGAGCCGGCCTACCGGGCGCTGGCCCTGTCGCTCCCCGGCGAGGCCGACATTGCGCGCGACATTGGCCAGGGCATCGATCCCGACGCCATTTTCGCCGCCCGCGAGGCGCTGGCGCGGACGATCGCCATAGGGAACCGCGAGATCTTCTCGGCCCTCTACGCCAGCCTGGCCGACAACGGTCCGTTCACGCCCGACGCGGCAAGCGCTGGGCGGCGCGCGCTGCGCAACATCCTGCTCGATTATCTTTCGCTGCTATCCGAAGGCGCGGCGCTTGCGGGGCGGCATTTCAACGGCGCCACCAACATGACTGACCGCGCGGCAGCGCTGACCGTGCTGGCGCATCGTCATGCCGGCTCCGCGCAAGCGGAGGAGGCACTGTCGGCCTTCGAGACGAGATATCGCGGCGATGCGCTGGTGCTCGACAAATGGTTCCAGATCCAGGCCGGAGTGCCGGGACCGCTGACCGTCGAAAAGGTGCGCGCGCTGATGCAGCACCCTGCCTTCTCGATCGCGAATCCGAACCGGGTGCGCTCGCTGATCGGCACGTTCTCCAGCGCCAATCAGACCGGCTTCCATCTCGCCGACGGCCAGGGCTACCGCTTCTTCGCCGAGACCGTGCTGGAGGTTGAGAAGCGCAATCCGCAAGTGGCGGCACGGCTGGCGACGGCGCTCCGATCCTGGCGCTCGCTGGAAGCGGTCCGGCAGAACAAAGCAAGGCAGGCACTGCTGCAGATTGCGAACGCCGAGAACCTGTCGGCTGATTTGCGCGACATCGTGGAGCGGACGCTGGCGTGATCCCTCCCCCTTGAGGGCAGGGTGGCCCGCAGGGCCGGGAGGGGTCCTCGGTGAAGTGCTCCATCCTTAGTCCAAGACAAGATCGAGCTGCGGTCGGTTGAGGCCGAGCACTGCCGCAGCGACCCCGCCCGTCCATCCGCCTTCGGCGGCTGTCCACCCTCCCCTCAACGGGGAGGGAGGCAAAAGCGCCAATTTCAATCAACTTTTAATCTTTTTTGGCCGTGCCTCTGGACAAGGCGAATCACCTTTGATTCCTTATTGACGATTCGGACGTGCGGCGTAGCCGGATCGTCAAGTATACGGCAATCGGGGAGTGCCATTTATGGCCAAGACGGACGCGTGGGGCGCGCCCGGAGGGAGAGCTTTTGCGCGTCGCGAGGCAAGGAGCGGCGGGCCTGCCGGCAATGCGCGTCTGATCGCCGAGCCGGCCTACCGGCGGCTGCTGGCGGCGGAACCGCTGCTGCGCCGCTCCATCCCCGCACTCATCATCATCTTCCTGATCGTCATCGCCGCACTGCGCTTCCTGTCGCTGGTGAACGACCGTGACGAGGTCGAACGCGACGCCAAGTCGGTGCTGGCGTTAGCCGCCGGCCAGATGGCACAGGCGATTGCCGCCGACCCGAACGCAGCCGGCGTGAATGCCATGGACCTTCTGGAGAAGACCAGCCGCCAAGGCGCCATGGGCCGCAGCCACGTGCTGGCCATCACCGACGGCGCTTTCAAGATCGTCGCGGTATCGCCATTGTCGACCGGCTGGCAGGGACGCTCGCTGGACAGCCTCGTGCTCGGCGGCCAGCCGCTCTTCATGTTCGGGGATCGCGCCGGCGTCATGGATGTCAGCATCGGCGGCAAGGACTGGTTCGCCGCCGTCAGTCTCACCGGCGACCGCAAGAACGCCGCGGCGGTGCTGGTGCCCAAGGAGGCGGTGTTCGAAAGCTGGCGCAAGACGGTATCGCTCAACGTCACATTGTTCGTGCTGACGGCCGGCGTGCTGATCGTCATCCTCTATGCCTATTTCGGCCAGGCGGCGCGCGCCCAAGCGGCCGACCGCATCTATCTCGAAGCCCATCAGCGCATCGACATGGCGCTGGTGCGCGGCCGCTGCGGGTTGTGGGACTGGGACATGGTGCGCGGCAAGATGTACTGGTCGCGCTCGATGTACGACATGCTGGGCTACGAGCCCTGCGATACAATGCTGTCCTTCGGCGAGGTGGACGAGATCATCCATCCCGACGACGGCGACCTCTTCGAGCTCGCCAACCGCATCGTCGAGCGTGAGATCGACCATATCGACCAGGTGTTCCGCATGCGCCACGCCGACGGGCAATGGGTGTGGATGCGCGCCCGCGCCCAGGTGATCGACCCGGAGGCGCCCGAGATCCAGCTGATCGGCATTGCCGTCGACGTCACCGAGCAGCGGCATCTCGCGCTGCGCTCGGAAGCGGCGGACATGCGGCTGCGCACGGCGATCGAGAACATCAACGAATCCTTCGTGCTATGGGACGCCGCCGAACGGCTGATCATGTGCAACTCGAAATTCCAGCAGGACAACGGGCTCTCGGACCGTGACGTGATGCCGGGCGCGACCCGCGACATGCTGGAGGAGCGCATGCTCGCCTTCGCCTCCGAGCGCAGGCTGGCCAACGCCAATGGGCCGCATGGCGGCGTCACGCTGGAGCGCCAGCTCGCCGACGGCCGCTGGCTGCAGGTCAACGAGCTTAGGACCAGAGACGGCGGCATCGTCTCGGTCGGCTCCGACATTACCCAGATCAAGCTGCATCAGGAAAAGCTGGTCGACAGCGAGCGCCGCCTGATGGCGACGATCCACGACCTCAGCCTCGCCCGCCGCGCCGAGGAGGAACGCGCCAAGGAGCTTGTCGAGCTCAATCGCAAATACATGAAGGAAACCGAGCGCGCCGAGGCCGCCAACCGGGCGAAATCCGAATTCCTCGCCAATATGTCGCACGAACTGCGCACACCGCTCAACGCCATCATCGGCTTCTCCGAGCTGATGCAGCAAGGCCTGTTTGGACCGCTGGGTTCCGAGCGCTACGAGGAATATGCCAGCGACATCAACGGCAGCGGCAAATATCTGCTCGGCGTCATCAATGACATACTCGACATGTCGAAGATCGAGGCCGGTCAGTTCTCGCTCGACCGCGAGGAGATCGACCTCTGCCCGCTGATCAAGGAAACGGTTCGCGTCATCTCGCTGCAGGCGGCGGAGAAGTCGATCACGGTAGAGACGCGCATCGCCGATGCGATGCGGCTCTACGCCGACCGCCGTGCGATCAAGCAGATCGCCATCAATCTGCTCTCCAACGCGGTGAAGTTCACCGGACAGGGCGGCAAGATCACGGTTAGGGCGCGCAGCGCCTCAGGCGCGCTGGTGCTCACCATCGAGGACAATGGCTGCGGTATCCCGAAGCAGGCGCTGAGCAAGCTCGGGCGGCCGTTCGAGCAGGTGCAAAACCAGTTCTCCAAGAACCACACCGGTTCCGGCCTGGGCCTCGCCATCTCGCGTTCGCTCGCCGAGCTGCAGGGGGGCGCGCTGAAGATTCGCTCCACCGAAGGTATCGGCACGATCGTGTCGGTCCGCATCCCGCTGAAGAAGGCGCCGCCCATAGTGAAGGTGGCGGCTTAGTCTACGGGCCGAAGTCGAGACGCTGGCACCAACGAATGAGGCGTGCAGTCAACCTCGCGAGGTCGGCGCTCCCGCGCGAAGCAGAAGGTCGAAATCCTTCCGAACCTTTCGCGACGTCTCCTTGAGATGCGCTTCGAGCACACCGAAATCCGGCAGGTCGGTAGCCGCTAGAAGCAGATCCGAAAGCCCCGGCGGAACATCGTCACGCTGGAACTCGCCGGTAAGGCAGAGCCTGATCATCTGGGTCAGCGCCAGATAGAGCCGCCAAGCCTCGCAAAGCTCCTGCCGGACATCAGGCGCCGCGAACCCGGAGGCCAGCCGCGCCAGCACTTCTGCGGTCGCGGTTGCCCGCCTGCCAGGTTCGACCGCGCCGGTGATGACCGCGACCTGGGCGATGAATTCGAGGTCGATCAGGCCGCCGGGGATCAGCTTGATGTCCCAGAGATCGCGCGGCGGCTTTTCCGTGTCGATCAGCGCCCGCATGTCGGAGGCATCCGCCTTCACCTTGGCGCTGTCGCGCGGCTGGGCGAGAACCGCCGCCACCTCGTCCTCGACCTCGGCGCAAAGCGCTGCGTCACCGCCAATGGCGCGTGCTCGTGCCAGCGCCATGTGCTCCCAGGTCCAGGCATCCTGTCGCTGATACTTCTTGTAGGCGTCGACATGAGTGGCGACCGGCCCCTTGTTGCCGGACGGGCGCAAGCGGAGGTCGAGCTCGTAAAGCACGCCCTCGGCCGTCGGCGCGGAGACGGCGGCGATCAGCCGCTGCGTCATGCGGGTGTAGTAATGTGAGGGCGCCAGCGGCTTCTCGCCGTCGGAGTCTTCCGCATCCGCGTCGTGATCATAGAGCAGGATGAGATCGACATCCGAGCCGGCAGTGAGCTCGCGGCTGCCGAGCTTACCCATGCCGAGCAGCGCGACCCTGCCCCCGGCAATCCTGCCATGGCGCAACGCGAACTCGGCAATGACTGCGTCGAGCGCCGCCTCGATGGTGAGATCGGCCAGGTCGGAGAAGGCGCGACCGGCGCGCCCGGGATCGATGGAGCCTGCAAGCAGCCGCACGCCGATCAGGAATTTCTGCTCGGAGGCGAAGATGCGCAGCCGGTCCAGCACGTCCTCGTATGCGCGGTCTCCCTCGATGAAGGCCGCAAGCCGCGCGGAGAGATAGGCGCGGTCGGGCAGTTCCGCGAGCAAGGCCGGATCGAGCAGACCGTCGAACACATGCGGGCGGCGCGTGATGATGGCGGCGAGCCGCGGAGCGGCGCCCATGATCGTCGCCATCAGCTTGAGCAGTGCCGGATTGGTCTGCAAAAGCGAGAAGAGCTGGATGCCCGCCGGCAGGCCGGCGAGGAACTCGTCGAAGCGGACCAGCGCCTCGTCGGCGCGGCGCGTCTGGCCGAAGGCTTTGAGCAGTGCCGGTGTCAGTTCCGTCAGCCGCTCGCGCGCCTCCGCCGACCGGGTGACGCGGTAGCGGCCGAAATGCCAGCCGCGGATGACGCGGCAGATATCGCTCGGCCGCTGAAAACCGAGGCGATGCAAGGTCTGCAGCGTGTCGGGATCGTCGACATCACCGGTGAAGACCAGGTTGCCGACGCCGGCCGACAGTTCGGGTGCCGTCTCAAAAAGCGCCGCATAATGGCGCTCGACCTGCTGCAGCGAGGCGCGGAAAGCTTCCGCGAATTCCGCCTCGCCGGTGAAGCCGAGCATCAGCGCGATACGCTCCAACTCCTCGTCCTCTTCCGGCAGGACATGCGTCTGCTCGTCGGCCACCATCTGGACGGCATGCTCGACGCGGCGCAGGAACCAGTATTGCCGGGTGAGCGCATCGCGCGCATCGGCGGTGATCCAGCCGCGCGCGGCGAGCGCGTCCAGCATCGGCACCGTCTCGCGGCCGCGCAGTTCCGGGAAGCGGCCGCCCGCAATCAGCTGCTGCGTCTGGACGAAGAACTCGATCTCTCGGATGCCGCCGCGGCCGAGCTTGACGTTGTGGCCTTTAACCGCGATCTCGCCGTGGCCCTTGTGGGCATGGATCTGGCGCTTGATCGAATGGACGTCGGCGATCGCGGCGTAGTCCATGTATTTACGCCAGACATAGGGCTGCAATTCCTTGAGGAAGGCCGAGCCTGAGGCAAGGTCTCCGGCCACCGGCCGCGCCTTGATCATGGCGGCGCGCTCCCAGTTCTGGCCGCGAGCCTCGTAATAGCGAAGCGCCGCCTCGACCGGGATCGCGAGCGGCGTCGAGCCGGGATCGGGGCGCAGCCTCAGATCGGTGCGGAAGACATAGCCATGCTCGGTGCGGTCCTGCAAGATGCGCACGAGGCGGCGGGTGAGGCGCGAGAACAGCTCCGTCGCATCGACCGGATCGACGACCGCCGGCGCCTCCGGATCGAAGAAGACGACGAGGTCTATGTCGGAGGAAAAATTCAGCTCATGCGCGCCGAGCTTGCCCATGCCGAGCACAATCCAGCCCGAGCCGCGCGCCGGGTCTTTTGGATGGGGCAGCTTGAGCTTGCCCTGCCCGTGCGCGTCGAGCAGCAGGAAATCGACGGCGGCGCGTGTGCAGGCATCCGCCAGGTCGCTCAGACGGCGTACCGTCAGCGCGGTCTCGGCCTCGCCGGACAGATCGGCTAGCGCGATGAGGAAATGCGCTTCGGCCTTGAACTGCCTGAGCGCCATCATCAGGCTCGATTCCGAAACATTCTCGGCCCGCGCCGCGCGATCAACCGCCTCGCCGATCTCGTTGAGCCGCGCTTCGATCGTCTGGCCGAACAGCGTGTCGAGAATGGCCGGCCGACGGCGGGCGGTATCGCGCAGGAACGGCGACAGGTCGAAGATGGCGGCGAGCAGATCCTGTAGCGGTCCTTCGCCGGCGAGGAACGCGGCGAGACGCGGAAGGCCGTCTTCCTCGGCCGCGTCAGCGATCTCGGACAATTCCCGCCGGGCATGGTCGCCGTCGAGCGGACGAAGCGCCAGCGTCGGTCGGAGTTGCCATTCCGTGTCGATCTTCTTCTTTGCCATCCTCGCCGCCATCAATGCGTCTCCCGTACCGGGAAACTCATGACTACGGACAATCCGGGATTGGCGGGTAGAAGATCAAGCCTGCCGTTGTGGAAAGTCATGATCGCCTTGGCGAGGCTAAGGCCCAGACCCGAGCCCGGCTGCGAACGGCTCTTCTCCAACCGCACGAAACGCTCGGTGACCCTGGCGCGGTCGGCATCGTCGGGAATGCCCAGGCCGTTGTCGGAAACGGCGAGCTTGACCTCGCCGCCGGTGGGTTCCAGCGTAACGCGCACTTTCGGGCTCTCGGCGGCGCCGGTCGAGTATTTGATCGCGTTGTCGACGATGTTCGACAGCGCCTGGCCGATCAACTCGCGATTGCCGTTGATGGTAACTGCTTCCGACACCGCGGTTTCCAGCACGACGCCTGCCTCTTCCGCAACCGGCTCGTAGAGCTCGACGACATCGCTCACCGTAGCGGCGAGGTCGACCGGGCCGGTTGTCTCGGAGGAATAGCCGGCCTCAAGCCGCGAGATCATCAGGATGGCGTTGAAGGTCTTGATGAGCTGGTCGGACTCGGCGATCGTCCCCTCCAGCGCCTGACGGTAGTCGGTCGTCTCGTGCTTGCCGGCAAGGGTGGCTTCGGCGCGGTTGCGCAGCCTGGTCAGCGGCGTCTTTAGGTCGTGAGCGATGTTGTCGGAGACCTGCTTCAGCCCCTCGTTCAGCATGGCGATACGGGCAAGCATCGTGTTGAGGTTTTCGGACAAGCGGTCGAATTCGTCACCGGCGCCGGTCACCGGCAGCCGTCCGCTGAGATCGCCGCCCATGATGCGGCGGCTTGCGTCGGAGACGCTGTCGATGCGCTTCAGCGCGGCGCGTCCGACGAAGAACCAGATCAAGAGGCCGCCGAGCCCCATCATGCCCAGCGCCAGCATCAGCGCGCGGCGGATGACGGCGCGGAAGCGCTCGGGCTCGCCAAGATCGCGGCCGACCAGCAAGATCATCTGATTGGGGAGTCGCAGCACCAGCGCGATAGCGTTGTGGCCTTCCTCGCCTTCCGACTGTGCGCTGCTGTCGCGCGAGGACGGCGCGCTCTGATCGGTGCCACCGCTACGCAATCTGTCGAGTTCGCCCTCCCCGAAGCGATGGTACGAAAAGGGCTCCGTCGTCCAGCCCTCGGTTTCGATGACTCCCGGCTCCAGGCTCTGCACATTGCCGGTCAGGATCTGGCCGTTGGTGTCGGCGATCAGATAGAGGTTGGCGCCGGGCTGGCGCGAGCGGGCTTCAACCACGCGCACCAGCAACGGCAGGCCGCCATTTTTGTATGCGCGAGCCAATCCCAGGGTCTCGTCATTGATTGTGTCCTGAGTCTGCGCCGTCAGCATGCGCGCCGAGAGCGACGTCATGTAAAAGACGAGCAGCACGGCGCACAGCGCGAAAAGCAGAAGGTAAAGCGCCGAGAGCCGGGCCGCCGTCGTCTTCATGATGGCCGGCAGAGAAAGAGCCATTTGCGCCTAGATCAGGATGACGATTGGCTGCATCGTCATCCCGATCTAACCATTTGTTGTAGCATAATCTTTTCCGAAAACCGGTTCCCAGTTTTTGCGATGGCTCTTCGGTTCGGGATCATGCTCTAGCCGCCTTTCAGCATGTAGCCGGCGCCGCGGATGGTATGCAGGATCGGTTTGTCGAAACCCTTTTCGATCTTGCCGCGCAGGCGCGAGACATGAACGTCGATGACGTTGGTCTGCGGATCGAAATGATAGTCCCAGACGTTTTCCAGCAGCATGGTGCGCGTCACCACCTGGCCGGCATGGCGCATCAGATATTCCAGCAGGCGGAACTCGCGCGGCTGCAGCGTGATCTCGCGGCCGGCGCGCTTGACCGAATGCGACAGACGGTCGAGCTCGAGATCGCCGACGCGGTAGACGGTCTCGGTTTCCCGGGCGCTGGCGCGGCGGTTCAACACCTCGACACGGGCAAGCAATTCGGAAAACGCGTAGGGTTTGGTCAGATAGTCATCGCCGCCGGCGCGCAGCCCGGTGACGCGGTCGTCGACCTCGCCCAGCGCCGACAGGATCAGCACCGGCGTGGTGTTGCCGCGCGAGCGGAGCGCTGCGATCACCGACAGCCCGTCGCGGCGCGGCATCATGCGGTCGACCACCATCACGTCATAGTCGCCGGCATCGGCAAGCGCGAAGCCGGTCTCGCCGTCGCCGGCGACATGGGCGGTGTGACCCGCCTCGGCGAAGGCTTTCTGCAGATAGTCCGCAGCCTCGCGATCGTCTTCCATGACGAGAATCTTCATGGGGCCGTTATACGCGATTTCACCGGAAGGTTGAGGGGCAGCCATGACTCAGCGCCTTTGCGTTCGCCAGCCGCGTATCGTGATCCCCAGACCGGTACCCGCTTGTGGGCACCGTGCTTGGTAAAGCGGCAGCGGGTGATGGGAAACCCGCTGCCGCCAGGAGCGAAACACGGTGACTGACTGACGTGCTCGGCCCATGTTTTCCCGGCGGCGGCTCGGGGGTGTTGAAACCGCCGCAAGGAAAGTCGCTGAGCAATTCCAGGAAAAGTGTGAAACGGTTTTCCGTCCGGAATTGCGTCAAACAAAGAAATAGAGCGGTTCCGCGTTTCCGAGAAACGATGAACCGCTCTACCAGATCAGCCCTTGCCGACGGGCAGCGCGACGAAGCGGTTGCTATCGTCGCGGGTGATCTGCATCAGCACGGCCTTGCGGCCCGACTTGGAGGCGTCGGTCATCGCCTTGGAAACGTCGTCGGTGGTGTTCACCTCGTTTGAATTGATCGAGGTGATGACGTCGCCGGGCTGGATGCCGCGGTCGGCCGCATCGCTGTCCGGATCGACATCGGTGACCACCAGGCCCTTGCCGTTTTCCGACTTGGTGACGGTGAGGCCGAGATCGGCAAGCGTATCGGCCTTGGCGGGGGCCGCCTGCTTGTTGCCGTCGTCGTTCGAGGCCTGCTTGTCGCTCGAAGGCAGCGTGCCGAGATCGACCTTGACCGTCTCGTTCTTGCCGTTGCGCCAGACAGTGACATCAACCGACTTGCCGGGCGCGTAAGCGCCGATCATGCGGGCGAGTTCCTTCGGCGAGGCGACGTCCTTGCCGTCGACCTGGGTGATGACATCGCCGGCGACGATGCCTGCCTTCTTGCCGGGACCGGCGTCCTGGGCGCTCGAAACCAGCGCGCCCTTGTCCGACTTCAGGCCAAGCGACTCGGCGATGTCGGAGGTGACCGGCTGGATCTCGACGCCGAGCCAGCCGCGCTGGACGGAGCCGTTCTTCATCAGGTCTTCGACCACCTGCTTGGCGGTCGAGGCCGGAATGTCGAAGGCGATGCCGACGCTGCCGCCCGACGGCGAGAAGATGGCGGTGTTTATGCCGATCACCTGGCCGTTGAGGTTGAAGGTCGGACCGCCCGAATTGCCGCGGTTGACCGAGGCGTCGATCTGGATGAAGTCGTCATAGGGGCCGGCGCCGATGTCGCGGCCGCGGGCCGAGACGATGCCCGCGGTGACGGTGCCGCCGAGGCCGAACGGGTTGCCGACGGCAACCACCCAGTCGCCGATGCGGATCTTGGAGTCGTCGGCGAAGTCGACATAGGTGAACTTGCCGCCGCCATCGACCTTCAGCACGGCGAGGTCGGTGCGCGGATCGGTGCCGATCAGCTTGGCGTCGAGCTCCTTGCCGTCATTGGTGACGACGGTGAAGTCGGAGCCTTCCGAAACCACGTGGTTGTTGGTGACGAGGTAGCCGTCCTCGGAAATGAAGAAGCCCGAACCTTGAGCGACAGGGCGCGGCTCGCCATTGCCGTGGTTGCGGTGGTTGAAGCGAGGCATGCCGAACTGGCCGCCCTGATCGCCGAAGCCGCGGAACTCCTTGAAGAAGCGGCGCAGCTGCGGATTGTCGGGCAGGTTGTCGAAGCCGTTCTGATCGTCGGAGCCGTCATCGGCCGTCGGCTGGATCTTGGCCTTCACTTTGACGCTGACCACCGCCGGCGAGACGCGCTCGACGACGTCGGCGAAGCTCGGGACCTGCGGAGCCTCGACACGCACAGCATCGGCCAGCACGGGGGCAGTGCCGGTGGCAAGCGCGCCCGCGCCGACCGCGCCAATGACGGCCAGGGACGCGACAGCCGCCATCAGGCGCTTGCGGGTGCTTGAATATGAATTGGGAGCAATATTCATGGGTCTCGTTTCCTCTTTCGAAGTGGATGCGCTCAGGCGAGCATCCTCGGAAAAGAGACTTAGTGAGGCGCACATTACGGCGCCATTTCCGATACATGAAAATTTTGTAATGTTGGCGCTTAGTCGCGCAGGAGCTTGTCCAGCGCCGCCTGTTCCTCGGCGCTGAGCGTGCTGTCCGGCGCGGGGCGGCGCGAACGGGTGCTGAGCACGATGAAGATGCCGCCGGCCAGAAGCAGAAGCGCCGGGGTGCCCCACAAAAGCGCGTTGCGCAGGCTGAAGCGCGGCTTCAAGAGCACGAACTCGCCGTAGCGCGAGACGATGTAATCCATCACCTGCTGGTCGGTATCGCCTGCGACGAGGCGCTGGCGCACGAGGATGCGCAGGTCGCGGGCCAGATCGGCGTCGGATTCGTCGATCGACTGGTTCTGGCAAACCATGCAGCGCAGGCCTTCGGAAAGCGCGCGTGCGCGAGCCTCCAGCGCCGGATCGGGCAGCACCTCATCGGGCTTCACGGCCTGTGCCGCGCCGGCGAAGACCAACGCCAGCAGGAGGATCAGCGAGGCGAGCGAGAACTTCGCTTTCATGTCGGGCTCGCGGGTGCGGCAGCGGCAGCCGCCTTGCGGCGCCTTGCGGGGGCGCCAACGCGCAGGCGCCGGTCGAGCAGCGACATGGCGGCGCCCGCCATCATCACCAGCCCGCCGCCCCAGATCAGCGTCACCAACGGCTTCCACCACAGGCGCACGACGACAGAGCCGTCCTTGGCACCATCGCCGAGCGACAGATAGAGCTGGCTCAGACCCAGCGTCCTGATGCCGGACTCGGTCGTAACTGTCTGCCGCACCGGATAGAAGCGTTTCGCCGAGGTGATCTCGCCATCGGCATTGCCATCGGTGCCAATCAGCACGAAGCGGCCGCGATCTTCGGTGAAGTTCGGGCCTTTCTGAGGAAAGAGCCCTTCGAAGCGCAGCGTGTGGCCGGAAAGTTCCACCGTCTCGCCGGGACGCATGGTGAGAATCTTCTCGGTGCCGAAGGACAAGGTGCCGACTATGCCGAGCAAGGTGAGCCCGAGGCCGAAATGGGCAAGCGCGGTGCCGAAGACCGAGCGCGGCAGGCCGGCAAAGCGCCTCAGCATGACGGCCGGCGCCACCGACCCTGCGCCCGACTTGACGGCAATGTCGGTCAGCGCACCGGCGGCAAGCCAGACGGCGAGTCCGACGCCAAGCGCGGCGAAGACCGAGGCGCCATCGATGAACAGGCCGGTGACCAGCATCGCGGCAATCGCAACTGCGAAGGCCGCCATCAGGCGCTGCGAGGCTGCAAGGACGTCGCCGCGCTTCCAGGCAAGCAGCGGCCCGAACGGCACGATGGCGAGCAGCGGCAGCATCAGCGGGCCGAAGGTCAGGTCGAAGAAGGGCGCGCCGACCGAGATCTTGCCGCCGGTGATGGCCTCAAGCGCCAGCGGATAGAGCGTGCCGACGAGCACCGTCGCGGTCGCCGTGGTCAGGAACAGATTGTTGAGCACGAGCGCGCCTTCGCGCGAGATCGGGTGGAACAGGCCGCCTGCGGTCAGCTTGGAAGCGCGCAGTGCAAACAGCGCCAGCGAGCCGCCAATGAACAGCGTCAGGATGCAGAGAATGAAGACGCCGCGCGCCGGATCGGTGGCGAAGGCATGGACCGAAGTGAGCACGCCGGAGCGGACAAGAAAGGTGCCGAGCAGCGACAGCGAGAAGGTGAGGATGGCCAGCAGCAGCGTCCAGATCTTCAGCGCCGAGCGCTTTTCCATGACGATTGCCGAATGGAGGAGCGCCGTGCCGGCGAGCCAGGGCATGAAGGAGGCGTTCTCGACCGGGTCCCAGAACCAGAAGCCGCCCCAGCCAAGCTCGTAATAGGCCCAGTAGGAACCCATGGCGATGCCGCCGGTCAAAAACATCCAGGCGACCAGCGTCCAGGGCCGAACCCAGCGCGCCCAGGAGGCGTCGATGCGGCCTTCGATCAGGGCTGCGACCGAGAAGGAGAAGCAGATCGAGAAACCGACATAGCCGAGATAGAGCAGCGGCGGATGGACGGCGAGGCCGAGGTCCTGCAGGATCGGGTTGAGGTCGCGGCCCTCGATCGGCGCCGGGTTCAGCCGGACGAAGGGATTGGACGTCGCCAGGATGAACAGGAAGAAGGCGGCGCCGATCATGCCCTGCACGGCCAGCACATTGGCCTTGAGCGTCGCCGGCAAGTTGGAGCCGAAGACAGCGACGAGCGCGCCGAAGAAGGTCAGGATCAGCACCCAGAGCAGCATCGAGCCTTCGTGGTTTCCCCACGTGCCGGTGATCTTGTAGATCATCGGCTGCAGCGAATGGGAGTTTTCCCAGACGCTCGCCACCGAGAAGTCGGAGCCGGCATAGGCGGTGGCAAGAGCGGTGAAGGACAGCGCGGTGAGCGCAAAGCCGGTGACCGCGACCGGACCGCCGACCGCCATCAGCCGCTGGTTGCCGGTGCGAGCGCCGACCAACGGCACCAGCATCTGCACCAGCGACAGCGCGAAGGCGAGGACGAGCGCGAAATGTCCGGTCTCAACCATTATTGGCTCTTACTCTCCTGCCAGACGCCCTTGGCTTTCAAGCCATCGGCGACTTCCTTGGGCATATAGCGCTCGTCATGCTTGGCTAAAACGCTATCGGCGACGAAGACGCCGTCCGGGCCGAAAGCACCTTCGGTGATGACGCCCTGCTCCTCGCGGAAGAGGTCGGGCAGGATGCCGGTATAGGCAACCTTCACCGACTTCTGCTTGTCGGTGACCGAGAAGGCGACGGTGGCGCCCTGCCCGCGCACGATGGTTCCCTTCTCGACGAGCCCGCCGAGACGAATGCGCTGTCCGGGCTGGACGGTTGCGGTGGCGAGGTCGGCGGGCATGTAGAAATAGGATGCCTTCTGGCCTAGCGCGTAGAAGGTAAGACCGGCGGCGGCGCCGAGGAAGGCCAGCCCTGCGAGGATCACCGACAACCGCTTCTGCTTGCGCGTCATGTCCTACTCCGTTGCCGTCACGCCGAGGGAGGCGGCAAAGGCGGTGAATTTCTTGGCCTGCTCGCTGTCGGCGCCAAAGACGGCGACAGCGCGGCCGAGCGCGTCGCGCGCCCGGTCGGCCCTGCCGAGCACGACATAGGAACGAATGAGCCGCATCCACCCTTCCTCGTCGCGCGGATTTTGCTTCAGCCGGTCGTCGAGGCTGGCGACCATGGTCTCGATCATTGCCTGCCGGTCCTGCGGCGCCATCTGCTGCGCCGCCTCGACCTGCCCGGCATCCGGGCCGGTCGCCGGCTTGCCTGCCGCTGCCGGCGGCTCGGCCGTTTCGGCGAGCGCCTGCTGGACGGCGCTGCGCCAGGGCGAATCGGGCGCAAGGTGACCGAGCATCTTTTGCCAGGCGGCGGCGGCTTCCGCCTTCCTGCCTTCCTGGGCCAGGCCCATCGCCAGATAGAAATTGGCCTTGGCGTTGGCGGGGTCGAGCTTCAAGGCCGCGTCGAAGGCGCCTTGAGCCTCGGCCGTGACGATCCCGCCGGCAGCGTTGGCGATCGCCTCGCCAAGGCCGGCCTGGCGAACGGCGCTGTCGCCGTCGAGGCGGATGGCGTTGCGATAGGCGGTCACCGCGTCGGCGTAACGCTGCAGGCGCAGATAAACCGGCGCCAGCACGTCCCAGCCCTTGCCGTCCGAAGGGTTGGCGGCGAGATGCGCCTCGGCACGGGCGACCAGCTCGTCGACCGAGGACTCGGCAGGGTTCTTGGCCAGCCGTTCGGCCAGCGGCTGCGATGGCAGATCCGGCGAGCCGAGTTCGCCGTAAAGCCCCCAGCTCACTAGCGGCACCGCCAGCACGGCGGCGGTCGCAACCAGCCTTGCGCTGCGTGAGGGGCGCGGCGCTCGGGTGATTGGCTGGCTGTCCGAGACGAGACGCAGGATGCGGCGGCCGATCTCGGCGCGCGCTTCCTCCGCCTCACCCGGCTGGATGAGGCCGCGCGCCATGTCGCGGTCGAGCTCTGAAAGCTGGTCGCGATAGACTTCGAGATCGTGATCGCCGGCGGTCGAGCCGCCTTTCATGCCGCCGGCCAGCGGCAAAAGCACCGCCAGGCTGGCGCCCAGCGTAAGGATTGCAGCTATGACCCAGAACAGCATGGCTATTCCAATAAAGGCAGAGCCCTGCCCTGCCAACACGGACGCCCTGCGACGCTTTGGCGACAGACGCGCCGGCCGTCCTTGATCAATGCCAAATTGCGTCGATCGTTGCTAGCTCAGCGGCGTCCAGCTGCCGTCGGCATTGCGGCAGGCGGTGCCGCGCGCCGTGACGCCCGAACCGCTGGTATAAACGGTATGGGTGTACTGGCGGCAGTCCTGCGAGCCGACCCGATAGGGCTGGGCGGCAACGACCTCGCCATAATGGGTCGAGTTGTCGCCCTTCCACGTCACCTTCTGGCCGCTGGCGTTATATTCCAGCGCCTTGTACTCGGCCTCGAGGCCTTTGCGCTTTTCGGCATCGCTCAGACCCGAACCGATCGATCCGCCGATAAGCCCGCCATTCATGGCCGCGACGATGCTGGCTCCCACCTTACCGGCGGCTGGCGGCGTGGCGACGGGCGTGACCGGAGAGGTCGGGCCGGTCCTGCCCAGCGTGGTACAGCCCGACACGGCCATCAGGGCGGAAACGAGCGCAACGCGAATCTTCATGCCAGCAACCGGTTCTCTTGAGCGGGATGGGCTTCTTGGGCGAAATGCATTTCCTGAGCCAGATGGATTGGAAACCGCGCCATCGGGAAGGATAACGAGCCCATAGTATTGATAGTTGTCCGAAATTTGGTCGCAACCGGCCGCACGGAAATCGATAAAAACATTATTGAAGGCTCCGCAATCTCACCACCGCCCTCAAGCCGCCCATGCTGGACCGTTCCAGCGCCAGGGCGCCTCCATACTCGTTGACGAGGTCGGCGACAATGGCCAATCCAAGCCCCGTTCCCGGCTTCGTCTCGTCGAGTCTCTTGCCGCGTTTCAACACTTCCCGCGCGCTGTCGTCGGGAATGCCGGGGCCGTCGTCCTCTATAACGATTTCAAACAGGTTGGCGCTTCCCGCAACGGTGGCGACCGAGACGGCAACGGCGCTTTTCGCCCATTTCATGGCATTGTCGAGCAGATTACCGAGCAATTCCTCGAGGTCCTCGCGCTCGCCGGCAAAGACGATCCCGGCGGCCGGCGGCGACAGCGAAAGCTGTGTCTGCGGGTTGAGCTTGCGCAGCACGCGCACCATGCGCTCGACTAGCGGCGCCACCGGAGTGCGGAAGACGACGCTGTCGCGCTGGGCGGCGACGCGGGCGCGCTGCAGATAATGGTCGACCTGCTTTTGCATAGAGGCAGCCTGCTCGGCGATGAGCTCTCCCTTGGTGCCGCCGAGCGCTCGGCCCTCGTTGATCAGCACGGCAAGCGGCGTCTTCAGCGAATGGGCGAGGTTGCCGACCTGGGTTCGGGAGCGCTCGACGATGCGCTTGTTGTTCTCGATCAACGCGTTGGTCTCGCTGGCCAGAGGCTCGATCTCGGCCGGGAAGCGTCCGTCGAGCCGCTGCGCCGTGCCCTCGCGCACCATGGCCAGCGCATTGCGCACGCGGCGCAAAGGCTGCAAGCCGAAAAGGATGGCGATGGCGTTGATGGCGATCATGCCGACGCCGAACAGCGACAGATAGGTGAGCAGCCGGCGCTGGAAGGTCGCGATCTCCTGCTCGAGCTCGCTGTGATTGCCCATGACGCGGAAGCGCGCGGCGCGGTTCTTGGCATCGAGCACGAACTCGCTCTCGAAGACCTCGAGTTCCTCGCCCTTGATGCCCTCGGTCGAGTAGCTGCGCTGGAAATTCGCGTTGAAGGGCACCTCGGCGACGCTCGGCGACAGGATCGAGGTCGTCATCGAGGAGGAGTGGATCTCGCCGTGAACCCCCTCGGAGGCCGGCTCGACCGACCAATACCACCCGGAATTCGGCTCCGAGAAGCGCAGATCGCCAAGGTCGGGCGAGCCGGTGAGCGCGCCATTGTCGGAAATGCCGACAGAGCCGATCAGGTTGAACAGGTGCGCCGAAAGCAGGCTGTCGAAGCCGCGCTCGCTGGCCTGGCGGTAGAGCGTTGTGATGAGGGTGAAGATGACGACGAGCGTCAGGATCGCCCAAATAGTGGAAAAGGCGATGACGCGGAAAGTCAGCGAGCGCGGCCAGAGCCGCAGCTTGGAAAGCCACGTTCTCATCGTCGGCTTCAGCGGTTCCGCGTCACGCCTCCGGCTCTCGCATGCGATAGCCCATGCCTCGCACGGTTTCGATCATATCGATGCCCATCTTCTTGCGAAGGCGTCCGACAAACACCTCGATGGTGTTGGAGTCGCGGTCGAAATCCTGGTCGTAGAGATGCTCGACCAATTCGGTGCGCGACACCACCTCGCCCATATGGTGCATCAGATAGGCAAGCAGCCGGAACTCGTGAGAAGTGAGCTTCAGCGGCACGCCGTTGACGTCAGCCTTGGAGGCCTTGGTGTCGAGCCTCAGCGGCCCGCAGGTGAGCTCGGACGAGGCGTGGCCGGCGGCGCGGCGGATCAGCGCCCTCACCCTGGCCAGCACCTCCTCGATGTGGAAGGGCTTGGTGACGTAGTCGTCGGCGCCGGCATCGATGCCGGCAACCTTGTCGCTCCAGCGGTCGCGCGCGGTCAGGATCAGCACCGGCATCTTGCGCCCGCCGCGGCGCCAACGCTCAACGACGCTGATGCCGTCCATCTGCGGCAGGCCGATGTCGAGGACGACGGCGTCGTAAGGCTCGGTGTCGCCGAGGAAATGCCCCTCCTCGCCGTCATAGGCGCGGTCGACGACATAGCCGGCATCGACCAGCGCATCCGCCAGCTGCCGGTTGAGATCCTTGTCATCCTCGACGACGAGCACGCGCATGGTTCGGAGCCTGTTGAAGGGTGGAGGTATAGGCCGATTCCGCCGGCCAGGAAACTTAAGCCTGTTAAATGGAATTGGGCGTCAGTTCAGCGGCACCACGATCTCGGTACGGCGCGGGCGCTGGCC
Source organism: Mesorhizobium sp. WSM3860 (assembly GCF_002294995.1). Taxonomy (GTDB): domain Bacteria; phylum Pseudomonadota; class Alphaproteobacteria; order Rhizobiales; family Rhizobiaceae; genus Mesorhizobium. The sequence goes on from NZ_NSGF01000012.1 coordinate 32,174, forward strand.
CTCCTTGCCGGGGACCAGTACCACGATCACGCAGACCTGCTGCCCACCGCGCGTCGCCTGCGAGGCCTTGGCGAGCGTGCCGCCGTTCTGCGCGGCGACCTGCTGGCCGATCGCATAGCAATCGTTGGCAGCAAGCACGACCGGCTCGTCGACAGATGGCTCGACGAGCGGCATCGCCGTCGCCGGCGACGCAAAAAGCCCGACAGCGGCAAGCGCCAGCGTCGCGGCGCGAATATGGGAGCAGAACGTTTTCATGATCACGGTACTAACGCATTTGTGCTGAACATGAAATGAACGGTGAACGGCCGAAAATCCATGCCCGCCATACCCCCTGCGCGCGAGACGAACAAATGCGATCCAACTGCCTGGACCCACCTAGCCCAGCCTGGGATTCATAGCCGGAAAATCACCAGCGCGGCTACGGTTTTCGAGGGTTAGGTATGCTCTAGTTGCGGCATGAAAGCAGGTTGACGATCGGAGAATGCCATGAGCCACGACGACCTTGCCAATCTCTACAAGGACTACATTGCTTGCCTCAACGAACAGGATTGGGACAATCTCGGCCGCTTCGTCGGCGAGGAGGTGCAGTATAACGGCGAGACGGTGGGGCTTTCGGGCTATCGCCGGATGCTGGAAGGCGATTTTCAGGCCATTCCCGATCTGCGTTTCAGCATCGAGCTTCTGGTTTCAGAGCCACCACGCGTGGCGGCCCGCCTGCATTTCGACTGCAGGCCCAAGGGCATGCTGTTCGGCCTGCCGGTGAACGGCAAGCGCGTCTCCTTCGCCGAGAACGTCTTTTATGAATTCCAGGACGGGCGGATACGCGAGGTCTGGTCCGTCATCGACAAGGCCGCCATCCAGGCTCAGCTTTAGAGAAGTTCATCGTTTCGAGGAAACGCCTAACTGCTCTAACTCTTTGCTTTTTCGCAATTCCGGACGGAAAACCGCTGCGCACTTCTCCTGGAATTGCTCAAGGAAAAGCTGGCCTCTCAGGCACTTTCTTGCGTCAGCGCGCGAAAGCGCAGCAGCCCGTGGTGCACCTCGAGGTCGTCGTCATAGCGCGCCTCGGCGAATTCCAGCGCCAGGCGCGTTTGGCCACGCGGGCCGATCGAGAGGGCCGCGCCGGCGAGGCGCGCCTTGATGCTGTCCATGATGAGCCGCGTCTCGGCCTCGCCCTGCGCCTTCGACCAGATGTGGAGCGTGATGAGTTGGTCGTCGTTGTTGTCGGCGCCGGTGTCCAGGTCGAAGGCGCTGGTGCGGCCGTAGGTGACGTGCGGAAATGCTGCCTTGGCGTCGGCGCGCTCGAGCAGGCCGGCGCCGCCCAGCAGCGCCGACAGCGACGCATCGGTCTTCAGTCGCAGGAACAAGGCCTGCATCAAATCGCCAGGCGCCGTCATATGTGCTTCCTCTCGCCTGCCTGGTTCTCATCGCAGCGTAGCCGCCTTGCACCCGTTTCGCCAGATCGTTGGGCGGCTGCTTAAGGCAATGCCCTCAAGCCTTGCCGCTGATCACCGTTGCCTGGTCCTTGATCACGGCGGTCACGAAACGGATGACGGCGCGCACAGGCGCCTCATCACCGATCTCGCGGCGATAGACAAGCGAAACCGGGTGGCTGCCAAGAATTTCGGAGGTGAGCCGCACCATGCGCGGTTCCGGTTCGGCCAGCATGGAGGGCATCACGGCCAGCCCGGCGTGGCGGCCTTCATGCTCGATCAAGTCAGCGACAAGACTTATTCGCGCAAAGCGGTTGCTCTGCTGCCTTGATGTTCACGACACCGGCGCCGCGCCGCCCTCTTCGGTGCGCCGGGCGATGAACTCGTCGAGCGGGCCGGCGATGGCGGCAGCGGACGCGGGCGGCTGGAAATCGGAAAGAATCCGCTTCCAGATGCCGGTGGCGCGCTCCGTCGCGGTCTTGCCGCCGGATTGCGTCCAGTTGCCGAAATTCGACCAGTCGGCCACCAGCGGTTCGTAAAAGGCGGTGCGGTAGCGGGCCATGGTGTGGGCGGCCGAGAAGAAATGGCCGCCGGGCTGCACCTCGGCGATGGCGTCGAAACCAATGGCGTCGGCATCACCCGGCGTCGTGGCGCAAAGCTCGGCGACTGTCTGCAGCGCCTCGATGTCGGTGATCAGCTTTTCGAAGGAAACGCTCAAGCCGCCTTCCAGCCAACCGGCGGCGTGGATGCAGACGGTGGCGCCAGCAAGCACCGAGCCCCATAGCGCGAACTGCGTCTCATGCGCCGCCTGCGCGTCGGAGACATTGGCGGCGCTGCCTCCGCCGGAGCGCCAAGGCAGGCCGGTGAAGCGCGCGAGCTGGCCAGCGCCCAAGGTCGCCTTGATGTGCTCCGGCGTGCCGAAGGCCGGCGCACCCGACTTCATGTCGACATTGGAGGAAAACGAGCCATAGACCACCGGAGCGCCGGGGCGCACGATCTGGGCGAGCGTCAGCCCGGCCAGCGCCTCCGCATGCTGCAGCGTCAGCGCGCCGGCGACCGTGATCGGGGCCATGGCGCCCGCCAGGCAGAAGGGCGTGATGATCGACACCTGGCCGAACCTGGCGAAGTCGATGATGCCTTGCGCCATCGGGATGTCGAGCTGGCGCGGCGAATTGGTGTTGATGACGGTGTAGCAGTAGGCGCCGTTGCGGAATTCGTCTTCCGAGACGCCGCGCGCCAGCCGGATCATCTTAAAACTGTCCTCGACCTGCGGCGTGCCGCGGGCGAAGACGAAGGGGAACTTGTTGGACAAGGTGAGCTGCGCCCGGCCGGTGGCATAGTGGCGAAAGCGGGTGTCGACATCCTGCGGCTCGATGCAGGGGCCGAGCATATGCAGCACGTCGAAATGCTGCAGCAGCTTCATGAATTCCTCGAAGGCGGCGAGCGTGCCCGGCCGCCGGCCGCGCTCGAGATCGGTGACGTTGGGCGCGCCGGAGCCGGCAAGGAACGTCATGGACCCAAGCTCGAGCGCAAGATCGCGGGAGCGGTCGCCCCCATAGACCGGGATCGAGCGCGGCGCGGACGCCAAGCCTGCCTCGACCATGTCGCGGCCGATTCGCACCATCTGGCTGTCCTCGTCGACCAGGGCGCCGGCCTTGGCAAGAATGGCGCGCGCCTCCGGCAGCAGCACCTTGATGCCGAGTTCTTCCAGCACGCGCAGCGCCGTGTCGTGGATCGCGGCGACCTGATCGCCGGAAAAGACCGGCTGCGGCAGGAACGGGTTTTTCAGCGAGCGGTAGTTCGGGCGGCGGCTCGACTCTGTGCCGGCCTCGCCGGTGCGTCCGCGCCGGCGTTCGCGCCTCAGATCGCGCGCGGCTTCATCAATCATGCCCAGTCCTCCCTATTGCCGCATTGCCTCGCCCTTCGGGTCGTAAGGCGAGGCCGCGACGACGCGCGCCCGCCGTTCGACGCCGACAATGTGTACGGAAAGTTGCGTCCCCTGCCCGGCGAAATCGTCATCCAGCAACGCCAGGGCGACGCTCTTGCCCACTGTGTAGCCATAGCCGCCGGAAGTAACGAAGCCGACGCGGCGTCCCTTGTGCCAGACCGGCTCGAAACCGCTGGCGTCGGCGTCGACAGCATCGACTTCCAGGGTTACGATCCGCCGCGCGACACCCGCCTTGCGCTCCTTGAGAGCTGCTTCGCGGCCGACGAAATCGCTCTTGTCGAAGGCGATGAAGCGATCGAGCCCGGTCTGGCCGGGCGTGTAGCCTTGCGTGAACTCGCGTGACCAGATGCCGAAACTCTTCTCCAGCCGCAGCGCGCTGAGCGCGTAGTAGCCGATCTCGGCGAGACCAAGATCTTCGCCGGCGGCAAGCAGCGTCTCGCGCAGGGTCCCATGCAAGGTGGCCGGGCAATTGATTTCGAAGCCGAGCTCGCCGGCGATTGACAGCCGGGCGACCCGGGCGCGAACCATGCCGATGTCGAACTCGGCGCAGGCCATGAACGGCAGGGTTTTGGCGGAGACGTCCTGGTGCGCGGTGCGCTCGACGATCTCCCTTGCGTTGGGTCCGGTGACAAGGAAGCCGGACATCGCGTCCGAGATGTCGCTAATCGAGACGCCTTCCGCCATGTGCGCCTCGAACCAGCGCATGTGGAATTCGCGCAGGTAATAGGAGCCCATGATCCAGTAGTCGCCGCCGCCCCAGTTGAGCACGGTAAGGTCGCCCTTCAGCCTGCCGTCATGGCCGAGCATCGGGGCAAGCTTCGCGCGCCCAGGCTTCGGCAGTTTGCAGGCGAGCAGCCGGTCGAGCCAGGCCTCGGCGCCGGGACCGGACACGGCGTAGCGCGAGAAGGCCGTGGTGTCGACGAGACCGGCGGCGCGGCGAACCTGCAGCACCTCATCGCCGACGATGTCGAAGGCGTTGGAGCGCTTCAGCGTCGTCTCCTCGCGAAAACCCATCGGCGCGAAATAGGCCGGGATTTCCAGCCCCCATGAGGCCGTCCACTCGGCGCCGGCCGCGCTCATGCCGTCATAAGCGCCGGGCCGCTTCAGCGGCCGGCCCGCCGGCAGCCGCTCGTTGGGGAAGGTCATGACGAAGCGCCGGGCGTAGAACTGGCGCGTGGTTTGCCTGAGATACTCGCGGTTGGCGGCGAAGGCGCCGTAGCGGGCGATGTCCATGCCGAAAATATCGGCCTGCGGCTCGCCGTAGATCATCCATTCGGCAAGCGACTTGCCGACGCCGCCACCCTGGCTGAAACCGGCCATGACGCCGCAGGCGACCCAGTAGTTCTTCAACCCACGCACCGGGCCAACCAGCGGATTGCCGTCGGGCGTGAAGGTGAAGGCGCCATTGACCCATTTGCGGATGCCCGCTTTGGCCAGGCAGGGGAAGCGCTGATAGGCCTTCGAAAGCTCAGGGCTGATGCGGTCTATGTCCTCCGGGATCAGCTCGATGCCGTAATCCCAGGGCGCGCCGTCCATGTTCCAATGTTTTGGGTCCTGCTCGTAGACGCCGAGTAGCACGCCCTTTCGCTCCTGCCGCAGATAGGAGAAGCCGTCGAGATCGACGGCGAGGCCGAGTTCCTTGTCGAGGGCAGCGACCTCCGGAATGTCCTCGGTGACGAAATAATGATGCTCCATCGGCGTCACCGGCAGATCGACGCCTGCCATGCGGCCGACCTGCTTGGCCCACAGCCCACCGGCGTTGACGACATGCTCGGCCACGATAGTGCCCTTCTCCGTGACCACATCCCAGCCGCCGTCGGCGCGCTGCCTGAGCTCGATCACGCGGTTGCGCAGGATCACCTCGGCGCCGCGCTTCTTCGCGGCGCCTGCATAGGCGTGCGTGGTGCCGTAAGGGTCGAGATGGCCTTCGTTCGAATCAAAGAGGCCGCCCAGCACGTCGCTGACATCGACGATCGGGCAGATCTCCTTGATCTCCTCGGGCGTCACCAGGCGGGCCGTCTCGATACCGACCGACTGGAAGACCGCCCAGGCCGATTTCAGCCATTCCCAGCGCTGCGGATCGCTTGCCATGTTGACGCCGCCGGTCATGTGCAGCCCGGCATCCTGGCCGGACTCGGCCTCGATCTCGCGATAGAGCTTGATCGTGTAATCCTGCAGCGCCGCGACATTGGGATCGGCGTTAAGCGCATGGAAGCCGGCCGCTGCGTGCCAGGTCGAGCCGGCCGTCAGCTCGGCGCGCTCGATGAGCGCCACGTCGCTCCAGCCGAAGCGCGTCAGGTGATAGAGCACCGAGGCGCCGACCACGCCTCCTCCGATGACGACTGCCCGGTAATGCGATTTCACGAGCCTCTCCCTCTCGTTGGAGGGCTTTACGATACAGGTCCTGTACATAAGTGTCTAGACATAAGTGTCCAGGTCGCTTGCGCGCCACTTCGCGCCATGCCTATTGTGCGGCCATGATCATGACCGCTCCGCAGGCCGAACCGGTTCCCGGCAATATCAAGGTCACGCGCTCGGACTGGATCACTCTGGCGCTTGAGACGCTGATTTCAGACGGCATCGAGAGCGTGCGCGTGCTCACCCTCGGCCAGAAGCTCGGCGTGTCGCGCTCGAGCTTCTACTGGTATTTCAACAGCCGGCAGGATCTGCTCGATCAGTTGCTCAAGCATTGGCACGACACCAACACCACGGCGATCGTCGAGCGCGCCCGGCGCCCTGCCGAGACCATCATCATGGGCGTGATGAACGTATTCGAATGTTGGGCCGACGAGCGCCTGTTCGACCCGAGGCTTGATTTCGCCGTGCGCGAATGGGCCAGGCGCTCGGCCGACGTGCGGCAGATGATCGACCGGGCCGACGACGAGCGCCTCAGCGCCATCCGTGACATGTACCGCCGGCACGGCTACGACGACGAGGACGCCTTTATCCGAGCGCGTGTGCTCTACTACATGCAGATCGGCTATTACGTGCTCGACCTCAAGGAGCCGGTCGAGGCCCGTGTCAGCCATCTCGCCGCCTACCTGCGGTCCTTCACCGGCCAGGAGCCGTCCGACGCGGATGTGGCGCATTTCATGCGCTTCATCGCGGCGCGGTGATAACTGCCCCCGTTCACGGCCGATTGACCTCCATTCAACAAAGCTTGTGCTGTGGCTTCGCTGCCCTTGTGAGCAGTGATAAAATGGTCGAATAGTTTGGCAGGGTGTCACCTGAAACTGCCCGCATGCTGTTTTCGGGCGAAAGCGCATTGGGGCGGAAGTCTGGAATGCCAAGTCCTTCGAAACCACGCAAGAGAAGAGGCCGGATCGCCTCGGCGGCTCTTGCCGTCGACGCGTGGCTCGATTCCTCGCTCTACGAGATCAGCTTCAAAGCGCGTGAATTCTGGGAGGCGGCGACCATCTTTTCCCGTCGCTTCCGCCTGCATGGCTGGCGGCGCGCCATCATCGAGGTGCTGAGCGAAGGCTTTACCATGGGAGCCGGCGGCTTCGTGGTGCTGCTCGCGCTGGCGATGCCCGCCTTCGAGATCACCGGCGGCGATTGGCGCAACCAGGGCGATTTCGCCGTCACCTTCCTCGACCGCTACGGCAACGAGATCGGCCAGCGCGGCATCATCCAGCGTGATTCCGTGCCGGTCGACGAAATGCCGGACATCGTCATCAAGGCGGTGCTGGCGACCGAGGATCGGCGCTTCTTCGACCACTACGGCATCGACGTTCTCGGCCTGTCGCGCGCGATCTTCGAGAATGTGCGCGCCAATTCGGTGGTCCAGGGCGGCTCCAGCATCACCCAGCAGCTGGCCAAAAACCTGTTCCTGTCCAACGAGCGCACCTTGGAGCGCAAGATCAAGGAGGCTTTCCTGTCGCTCTGGCTGGAGGCCAACCTCTCCAAGAAGGAGATCCTTCAGCTCTATCTCGACCGCGCCTATATGGGCGGCGGCACGTTCGGTATCGAGGCGGCGGCGGATTTCTATTTCGGCAAAAGCGTCAAGGACCTGAACCTCGCCGAGGCGGCAATGCTGGCCGGCCTGTTCAAGGCGCCCACCAAATACGCCCCGCACATCAACCTGCCGGCCGCCCGTGCGCGCGCCAATGTGGTGCTCTCCAACCTTGTCGACGCCGGCTTCATGACCGAGGGCCAGGTGCTGCAGGCGCGGCTGCATCCGGCAGATGTCGTCGACCGCGGCGAGCAGAAGAGCCCCGACTATTTCCTCGACTGGGCCTTCGACGAGGTCAAGAAGATCGCCAAGCCCGGCCAACACTCGCTGGTCGCCCATACGACCTTCGACGCCAATATCCAGAAAGCGGCCGAAGAGTCGGTCGAATTCCATCTCCGCCAGTTCGGCAAGGAATACAACGTTACCGAGGGCGCGGTAGTGGTGATCGAGACGAACGGCGCGGTGCGCGCCATCGTCGGCGGCCGCGACTATGGTGCCAGCCAGTTCAACCGCGCCACCAAGGCGCTGCGGCAGACCGGGTCGTCGTTCAAGCCTTATGTCTATGCCACCGCGATGGAGCACGGCTTCACGCCGGACTCGGTGGTTTCCGGCGGCGCCGTCAGTTGGGGCAGTTGGTCGCCCCACAATTACAATGGCGGCTCGGCCGGCAACGTCACGCTGCTCACGGCAATCGCCAAGTCGATCAATACCGTGCCGGTGCGGCTCGCCAAGGACTATCTCGGTATCGGGCCGATCAAGGCGATGGCCGAATCCATGGGTGTCGAATCGCCGCTGGAATCGCACAAGACCATGGTGCTCGGCACGTCCCTCATGACGGTCATGGACCAGGCGACAGGCTACAGCGTCTTCGCGCAGAACGGCTTCGTCGGCTCCCGGCACGGCATCACACAGCTCGTCACCCGCACCGGCGACGTCGTCTATGACTGGGCCAAGGACTCGCCGCAACCGCACCGTGTGCTGTCGGAAAAAGCGCTGAAATACATGAACACCATGCTGGCCGCGGTGCCGGCGATCGGCACGGCGCGGCGCGCGCAGCTTCCCAACATCGTCGTCGCGGGCAAGACCGGCACCACGCAGTCCTACCGAGACGCCTGGTTCGTCGGTTTCACTGGCAACTACACGGCCGCCGTCTGGCTCGGCAATGACGATTTCACGCCGACCAACAAGATGACCGGCGGCTCGCTGCCGGCGATGGTCTGGCAGCGGCTGATGGTCTATGCGCACCAGAACATCGACCTGAAGCCGATCCCTGGCCTCGATCATCCCTGGGTCGACCCGGAGGTCGCGGCCAAGGCCGAGGAAGAGGCCAAGAAGGAGGCCGCGGATGCCGCGGCGCAGGCGGAGGCCGAGCGTCCGCCGGTGCTGTCCAGCCGCACCACGCAGACGCTGAGGGCAATGACCAAAGCCTTCCAGGCGGCGCCGGTTCTCAACGCTCCTACCCTGCCGGAGACGCTGTCGGCGCTTTGAACCTTCGCTCGACGCATGCGCTTGTCCCGAAACCGGTACCCGCTTTCGAGGGAAATGCTTAGCGGAGACTAGGCAATCTGAGCCGGGCCCATTCGCCGGGTGGGATCTCAGCCCCGACACGGAAGTTGAACGACAAGACCCTTGTCGCATCGGCGTCGACCTCGCACCGGAAGCTGAGGCGGTACCATGTGGTTGCCGTGCTGAAGGCGGCCACCGGAGGGCTAAGAACATTGCCCACCTTCAGCGGAATGGATGGCAGCCATTTGGGAGAATAAGAGGCGCCCTGCAATTCCTCGTTCAAAACGCTGCCGCAAAGGTTGGCAACCCGCTGGCCGCGAGGCACCTCGCTCATAGGGCTTGTGGCCAGCGCATCGCCGGTAGCGCCCTGCGAATAGAGCTTTCGAACACCCGGGAGGCCGGAATAGATCGGCGACGCAGCAACGGCGGCGTTGGTAGAACTTGGCGCCCCGGCGCTCTTGTTTCTGGGCTTCGAGACCTTTGCAGGCCTGAACTTCAGCGCATTTGCGGGGTTGGGCTTTTGCTTTGCGGCCGGCGCCGGAAGCTCGACTTTACCGCCGCTCTTAGCATCCAGCGGCGCCGGCGCCACGGCTGTCTGTTTTTCGGCGGTTGGCGCTCCTGCCTCTTGTTTGGCTGCCTGCTGTTTATCCGTTTCCTGGCTTGCCTGCTTCTCCTCACTTTGCGCCGGCTCGGCGTCCGTCGCGGCGGTTACCGGCTTCTCGTCAGCCGTGCTTTGATCTGCCGGTTGATCGGCATCTGCCGGCGCAGCAGATTGCTTCTGTACAGGCTTCGGCACGGCAGGCGGCTTGGTCTCGTTATCCTTTGCCGGCGACGGCGTGTTGTCCCGGTTGCCGGCTCCATCCAGGGATTTCCTGGGGCCGGTGTCCTTGTCGCCGTACTGGAAAACGGGCTTTAGCACCGCGATCGGCGGTGGCTTCGGCGGCTGCTTTTCCGGCACTGGCTTTTCAACTTTCTGCTCGGGCGGTTTTTCGACCTTCGGTTCCGGCAGCTTTTCGGCCTTGAGTTCCTTCGGCTGCGGTGCGGGCGAAGGCTTCGGTTTCGGCTGCTCGGGCGGAGGCACAAGCGCGACATTGACCGGCTGTTCCTGATCCGGCTGTTGGGCGGGCTTGGGCAAGGTATAGACCAGAAACGCTGCGATGAGCGCATGCAGCATCAGCGATGCGGGCAAAGTCCACGCCAAATTCCGACGCCGCTCTTCGGTCTCGCCCTTCATCCCGATCGATGTGGAACGAAATGGCGGCGGCTTCAAGCACACGCATCGGATCGGCGCCTGACAAGTCAGTGATTGGATGGCCACGTGCAGGTGCGAGAATCAGGGCGCGGGTGCAGGCTCGTCTGTGACAGGCCGGTCGCTGACTCGGGAACGTTATGCTGCTTGCAGGCCGGAACCACCTGAATATCGCCACGCCCACGGCACGCCGGCTTGCCACGAGGCCCCACGCCGCGATATCCCGGGCAACCTCCTCAGTTCCGGCCTTCCATGCTCAAGACCGTCTTCCTCACGCTGCTTTCGCTTGCCATCGCCATCGGCCTTGGCGGCGGCAGCGTCTGGTACGCGCTCAACGCGCAGGACGGCGTCGGCGCGATCCGCATCGGCCAATGGACAGCTTTTCCTGAAATCGGCACGGAAGGCTCCGACCCCTATTCCAAGGCGCGCGTGGCGCGTGAGGGCGTGCTGGCGCTCGGCCGGGCGGAAGGGTTGTCCTTCGTTGCCGAGCGCGACGAAGCCGGCCAGCCGCTGAAGCGGGAATGCGCCTATACGCTCGAAGGTGGCTACCCGACGGCGCGGTTCTGGACGCTTTATGCCGCCGACCAGTCGCTCGGCGTCCTCGACACCGGCAAGGCGAGACAGGCGGCGCTGCAATCCTACGAGGTGCTGCGCCGGCCGGACAATTCGGTCGTCATCTCCGTCGGCGACCGCCCTGCCCCGGGCAACTGGCTGCTGACGGCCGGCTTCGGCAAGATGTATTTCGTGCTGACCTTCTACGACACGCCGATCGCGAGCAGCACCGGGCTTTCCGACGTGACGCTGCCGCGTATCCTAAAGGCGGGCTGCCATGCGTAGCCTGCTGCACGCCCTGATCCTCGGCCTGCTCGGCGCCGGCATCGTGCATATCGCGGTGCTGTTTCTGGTGCCGGAATTTTCCGAGCGCGATGCCTGGTCGCGGCTGGCAATGGCCTCCGACCTCTACAAGATGACGCGCCTGGACGCCGAGGCCGGCGGTGCCCCCGTGGTGAAGTCGGTCGACCCCATGTTCTACGCGGCCGCCTGCCGCTTCAATCTCGCCGACGGGCTGGTGCGGATCCGGGCGCCGGGAGACGTGCCGTTCTGGTCGGCCTCGGTCTATGACCGCAGCGGCCACAACATCTATTCCTTCAACGACCACAATGCGAACAGCGAGAAGCTCGATGCCGTGGTGCTGACACCGGCGCAGATGATCGACGTGCGGCGCGATCTTCCCGAGGACTTGCAGGGCGCGATCTTCGTCGAGGTGCCGATCGAGGAGGGAATCTTCGTCGTCCGCGCCTTCGTGCCGGACGATAGCTGGAAGCCGATCGTGTCGCGCTTTCTCGAACAGAGCGCCTGCGAGCTGCAGGACTACTAGCGTCAGTTCAGTGATGCGGCACTAGTGGCCGTGGCGACCCCGGCTTGTCCGGGCCGTCCGGACGCGCGGCGCCGACCTGCGGCTGTGGCTCATAGCGGACGCCGGGGAAGATGATGACGGCCGCCGCCGTGTCGGTGTCGTGGGTTACTCGATTGACGGGTGCCGCTCGCGGCACGAAAGACAGGACCATGCCCATGGTTCGCGTATTCCTCTCGGTTGGACCGGAGCACAACGCAACGCCTCCAAAGTCGATTAAGGCGGGCAGAGGGTTAACGGAGCGCTAACGGATCGCGGCTAATTTGATGTTTGTTCCCTGGAGACGCGAAACCGGCCCGGCCGGATTGCGCGGGGCCGGGTCTGTGTCGAGTATCGGGCGTATCCTCCGTGTCTTCTTCGGATTTCAGGCACATCGCTATCCGGACCGAGGCGGGAAAAGCCGAAAGGCTGTTCCGCGCCGCAGTGTCGGCCTTCTGCTCGCTGACGCGCCCGTCGCGGCGCGAAATCGCCCAGCTCGAGGATCTGACGCTGCCGCTGTTCGACGAAGTGTCGGTCGAATCGCGCCGCTACGTCGCCGCGGCCCTTTCCGAATGCGAATATGCGCCGGCCGCGCTGGTGCGGCGGCTGGCCGAGGAGCCGGTCGAGATCGCGGCGCCGCTGCTTACCCGCTCGAACGCGCTGAGCGACATCGATCTGATCGCGCTCATCGGCCGCCATGGTCTACCGCACGCGCGCGCAATCGCCCGCCGCAAGGAACTCAATGCAACCATCGCCCACCTGATCCGCGCGCTGGAGAAGCCGACGCTGGTCAACACGCGGCCGGCGGAGACGGTCACGAAGCTCGCGCCGGTGAAACCGGCGCCCGCGTCCACAACAGAAGGCAGCCGCCCGGATCCCGGCGTGTCTGAGGAAAACGCGCGGCGGCGCCTGCGCTCGATGATGCGGCCCGACGGCGAAGGTGCGGCGGTCAACTTGTTCCTCGGCCAGTCGACTTATCTGAAGCTGCGCGAGACGGCGCTGACGGGCAACCTTGCTTTCTTCCAGACAGCGCTTGCCGATGCGCTCGACATCGATTTTGCCACGGCGCGCTCGATCATCGAGCAATCGGACTACGCAGCGCTGCTTGCGGGGCTCAAGGCGCTCGACCTCAGCGAAGACAGGGCCTTCCTGATCGCGGTCGCGGTCTATCCTGGCGAGTTCCCGCATCCGCAGGCGATCCGTCTGTTCCTCGACCGCTATCGGCGGCTGCATCGCGAGGCAGCGCTAGACAAGGTGCGGGCCTGGAAAGCCGAAACGCTGTCGCGGACGATACGCGGCAATGCCGTCGAGACAGCAAGCGCAGGGCGCCACGCATCGAACAGCGATGACAAGGCCACCGGCCGCAGGGCGTCCTGAACCAATTCTCAAAAGTGCACAGCGGTTTTCCATGGCCGGAAGGGACGCCGGGCCGCCGCCTCTATTCCGCCTTCACGGCAACAAGCTCCTCGACCGAAACGGAGCCGGCCTCGATCTCGACCACCCAGATGTCGGGATCGAATCTCTTTTCCTTTTCCAGCCTTGCATCGAATGCCGAGCTATCGTCGCCAGAATCGAGCAAGGTGAAGAAGCGCTCGTCGGGCTTGGCCGAATCGTAGCTCGTTTGCGGCGCCGGTCCGTACAAAGCCACCTCGCCCAGCCGGCCGCGCGACAACACAAAGACGGCGCCAGCCTCGGTCGCGCCGCGCTTGACCACGGCAGCAAAACCGCCGGCGGTGAAGACCCGGCGCAGAAGGGCCGATACCCAAAGATCGGTAGTCACGCGCATGGCAGGGTTCCGGATGGCATGCGCGGTTCCTTACAGCATCGGCAATGGAACCGAAAAGCCGGCAGCCCTCAGTTTGTCAGGCCGATCTCGCGCATCTTGGCATAGACCACTTCGTCCGGCTCGCCGGTCTCGGGCAGGCCGAACAGCGCCTGGAACTCCTTGATCGCAGACTTGGTGCGGGCGCCTACGACGCCGTCGAGCTGCATATCGTCGTTGCCGAAGGCCTTCAGGCCAGCCTGGATCTTGACGATGCGGGCGTCGGGCGCCTGCGTTGCGCCGTTGGCCGGGGCGGAGACCGGAATGGCTGCCGGTCCGGCGGCCTGGGCCGTCGCCCTATCGGCCGGTCTCGGCGCCGGACGCGGAATGGCCGCGGTCGTCTGCCTGGCGCCAAGCTGATCGAGCAGCGCGCCGTCGATATCGCCGGCAGCGGGCATGCCGACCTTGAGCTGATAGGCCTGGATGGCCTTGCGCGTGGCTGGGCCCGTGAGGCCGTCGACGGTGCCGTCGTAGAAATTGAGGTCCTTCAATATGCCCTGCACCTCCTGGACGACCGGGTCGGGCTTGGGAGTGGGCTGCGGCGGCGCCTGCCGCACGATGTTGATGGTGGTCTCCGGCTCATCCGAGATGGCATGCGGGAAATTCTCGATGCTCCTGGTGGCGAAGAAGGCGCCCGTGTGCGGAAAAGGCTGGTACCAGAGCGCGTTGGCCGAAACGTAGAAGAGCGTCACCAGGAAGGCGGTCGAGCCGCCGACCAGAACCGGATTGCGCGAGATCATCTGGCCAACCGCCGCAGCGCCCTCGGCAAGCATGCCGCGCTCGGGTTCGACCACCTTAGGCCGTCTTGCGGAGCGAGCCATTGCTGTCCCCATTTGCATCCCCCTTCGGCTTTGCAATCGGCACCGGCAGCACGTCGACCGGCGCGCCCGAGCGCCGCTTCGGTCCGTTCACCGGCAGGCTGATCGTCACCGTCGTGCCCTCGCCCGGGGCGCTCTCGATCGACATCGTGCCCTCATGCAGCCCCACAAGGCCCTTGACCAGCGACAGGCCGAGCCCGGTTCCCTCGAAGCGGCGCGTATAGTCGTTCTGGATTTGCATGAACGGCTTGCCGAGATTGGCCATATCTTCTTCGGCGATGCCGATGCCGGTGTCGCTCACCCAGAAATGCAGCCGCGAGCCGACCCGCTTGGCGCCGATTACCACGCTGCCGCCGTCAGGCGTGAACTTCACGGCGTTCGAAATGAGATTGATCAGGATCTGCTGCACGGCGCGGCGATCGGCATTGATCTCGCCGGCGTCAGGCGCGATCTGCGCGCCGAGCGAGATGCCCTTGGCCTCCGCCAGCGGCCGCATCATCGAGCCGCACATGTCGACGGCATCGGCGAAGCGGAACGGCTCGAGCTCGGTCGCATAGGCGCCTGCCTCTATGCGCGAGACATCGAGAATCGAGGTGACGACGGACAAAAGATGCTGGCCGGACTCCCTGACCAGCGCGACATATTCCTTCTGGCGCGGATCACGGAAGGCGCCGAACATCTCGTGCAGCAGCATGTCGGAGAAGCCGATGATGGCGTTGAGGGGCGTGCGCAGCTCGTGGCTGACCACCGCCAGGAAACGCCCCTTGGCCACTTCGGCGGCAGCCGCAGCCTCCCGCGCCGTGGCAAGCTCTTCGCGGAGCGCAGCGACCTCGTCGTTCTCACGAAGGACGAAGGTGAAGATGTCCTGCTCCAGCGCGCCGCGCATCAATTCAAGGCGGAACGGGCGGAAATTGTCGGCCGAGCCGCTACCGTCGCGCGGCAAGCGGATGCGCAGGTCGAGCCGGCGCTTCGGCGCGCCCTCGCGCATGTCCGCGAGCGCGGTGAGATAGGCGACGCGATCGGAAAGATGGACGCGCTCGAACAGGCCCGTGCCGAGCAGCAGTTCCGGCGCCAGCTTCAGAATGGAACGCGCCTTGGCCGAGGCGTCGAGCACCTCGCCCTGGCGGCCGACGCGCAGCACGACGGCGTCGATGATTTCTTCGAGACGGTCCACCGCAGGTTCCGCCTGGCGAGCGTTGGCCGGATTGGCGAAGGCAGCCGCGCGCGGCAAGAGCGTCAGTGCCCAGGCAAGCGGCAGCAGCCAGTGCCAACTGGCGATCCCGGTCTCGCCGAGCGGCAGGAACTGGTTCGCGAAAGGCTGCAGCAGAATGGCGGCAAGTGCCGCCAGCGCGCCCGAGAGCGCGGCGCGGCGCGATCCGGCAATCCACCAGGCCTCGACCGGCAAAGCCACGGCGAGCAGCGCAATCGGCGAGGCCAAGCCACCTGCCGCGGCAATTGCGCCGGCAAGCGCGAAGCCACCCGTCGCAACCGAGGCACGGCCGGCGAGCCTCATGCGGCCGGTGGCGGCAACCATAAGCGCTGCAAACCAGCACAGACCGAAAGCGCCGAAGATCGCAGCCACGGTAACGGCGGCACCCAGACTTGAGGTGACCAGCGTCACCGCCGCACCCGCGGCGAGGAAGGGAGCGGCGAGCATGACGCCGATGAAGCGGCGCTGGCGCAGGCGCTCAGCCTCGTCCATGACGGTCGGATGAACCATGCGTTCGCAGCCGTCGGCAACCGCGCCAGGCAGAGGAACGTATCTGGCCGTAATCGAACTCAACGCACTCGTACCCGGTCGTGAATTGCCCTGCCTTTTTGCAGGTGACTCTTGATGGCTCGAAGGTCGCATTCAGCGTTTAAGGAATGGATAAGGCAGACAAGGCGAGCGCCATGCCCAAGGCAAATATCGGGACGCCGGCACCCCAAAGCCCGCCGATCTGCCGCCATGGTAAATGGAGCGTTAGCCAAAGCCCGGCTCGCCTGGCCTCCTGGAAACCCAGCGCCGGTGCCCGCCCTCTTCAAAATTGTTCTTTTGAAACAGCTATATAGATGGTTACTTCAAAGTTAATGCCGTCGATGAGATTTGAGTTAAATCGATTGGGAAAACCAATCCTTTCGAATTTACCTAAAATTTGAAGAAAATTCGCGAGTTCAGGGCAAGCCGCCCTTCGCGCGTTTGTGCCACTATCCTGTCCATAAAAGAGGTCATGCCGATGGATGCATGATCCGGTCACGACGAGAGGCATTGAGATGGGCTTTCTGATCAGACTGGCTTTCTGGTTTTCGCTGGTGCTCTTGGCGCTGCCGCTCAGCGTAGGCCCCGACGAGGATGGCCGTGAGGCGGTCGGGCCGATCCAGGCGCTGTTTGCGGCGCGCGAGGCGGTCGGCGACATCGCCGGCATCTGCGAGCGCAAGCCGGATGTTTGCGAGACCGGCAAATCGGCCATGCACACCATCACCGTGCGCGCCAAGGAGACAGCCAAGATCGCCGCCGCCATGCTTGATGACCAGCAGTCGGAAAAGGCGGTCGCGCCCGATGCGAAGGTAGCGAAAACGTCTGTCGAGACCACCGGCAGCGTCGCCGAGGACTTCGTGCTGCCCGCTAAGGTCAACATTCCGGTGACGCTGACAGCGAAGAACTGAGACTTTCTTTTTCCTGGAATTGCTCTAACGCCGCGGGCCCGTCCGACCTCTCGACGCCCGCGGCGTCTTTCTTTTTTCCGTGACGCGGCGGCGCCGGGTTACTATATGCGGGCAATGACGACCTCGATCGAAACGATCCGCGACGACTTCTCCCTGCTCGACGAGTGGGAGGACCGCTACCGCTATGTGATCGAGCTCGGCGAGGCGCTGCCGCCATTTCCCGAGGCGGAACGCACACCGGCCAACAAGGTGCCGGGCTGCGTCAGCCAGGTGTGGCTGACCACCGAGCAGGAAGAAGGCATCGATCCGGTGGTCAGCTTCCGCGGCGATTCGGACGCCCACATCGTGCGCGGCCTTGTCGCCATCATGCTGGCGCTGTTCTCGGGCCGGCCGGCCAGCGAAATCCAGAACACCGATGCGGAAGTGACGCTGAAAGAGCTCGGCCTCGACGAGCATCTGTCGCCGCAGCGCGCCAACGGACTTCGCTCTATGGTCAAGCGCATCAAGCGCGACGCCGAAGCCGCCTTGAGGCAAACCGCCTGACTCTACCCAAGCCCGGCAACAAGCCGCACTGCGGCGGGTTGACCCGTTCGCAGCAAGCCTTTCCTAAAATAGTTCAAAAAGCAAACGGCGCCCCGCGGGCGCCGTTTGCTTTTGCCGAATTGCGTAAGCTGCTACCGGCGACCTTTGGGCTTGCGGCCGAGGCCCATCTTCTTGGCCAACTGCGAACGGGCGGCTGCGTAGTTTGGAGCGACCATCGGATAGTTGGCGTCCAGGCCCCACTTCTCGCGGTATTCTTCCGGGGTGAGATTGTAGTGCGTCATGAGGTGGCGCTTCAGCGACTTGAACTTCTTGCCGTCTTCGAGACAGACGATGTAGTCGTCATGCACGGAGCGCTTAGGGTTGACGGCCGGCTTCTGCTTCTCGGCCGAAGGCTGCTCCGTCGTGCCGCCGACGCGGCCGAGCGCAGCATGGACATCGGCAATCAGGTTCGGCAGTTCGCCGACCGGCACCGGGTTGTTGCTGACATAGGCCGCGACGACATCGGCGGTCAGCTCGATTAGCGCGTCCCCATTCCTTGAAGGTGTTTCGACGATATCCATTGTGCTCAGGCCCCAACGAGAGTTTGTTTTCTAGACTGCGCCCTTTTTCTGGATCGGGCACCGCGCGAATTTCATGCAGGCAAGCCCTGCGATTCGCGTCGCGTCATCTTAATGACCCTGTGCTGCAAGTAAGTCAATTCACCTATTGAATTATATTCGGCGATATTCATCAAATATTGCCGATTCAGCTTCAAAAATTCGTGTGCCGTGTAACTTAACGAGATTTTTCTGGCGGGGTCAGTGCAGCCTGACGTGGCGTCAAGCACGCTTTTACACCTCTGGTCGCGTCAAATCAGCTTCTTAATGCTTGGCTAAACTAAGGTTTGGCCACCCTGTGAACGAAGAATCCTAAGGATCATAGGCCGCGACATTCATCCTCGCGTCACACAGCCAAGTGGCCTCGACGAACCTCTCAGTAGGGTGTGATGTACTTGCCGTAGACCCACCCGGTAACAAAATGACCGTTCTGCGCCGGATCGTGCCAGACCTCGCACCAGCGGTAGCGGATCGTCTGCCGCTGCTTCCAGTGCGGTTGGCCGGCTATGTCGAGCAGATCTATCCCGCCCGTGCAACGGCCGGTCATCTGCAAGACCGTGCCATTCGGATAGGCCGCCTGTCTTTGCGATGTGTTTGACGGATACTTACGCGCGTTGAGCGTGTCGCCGAACGGCACGCCAGCCACTTGCCAAGCTGCGAACACGGTTGCATGAGACTGGCCGGAAAAGGCCAGGACTGCCGAAGCGACAGCGAAAGCCACGGCGGCTCGAACATAGGATTTCATCTTTTCCCCCTTTCGACTTACCTTGTGTAGACCACCTTGAACCCCGCCCTTTGAACCGCTGCTGAGCGACGCGTTCATTCGCCATTCAAGCAAATTTCGGGCAAATTCCACAGCGAGACGCAATGACCAGAACCTCCGTCTTTCCGACCGCCATCCCGCCGCGGCCCGAGAAACGCCCCATCTTCGACGTTCATCACGGCATCACCCGCACCGACGACTATGCCTGGATGCGGGCCGCCAACTGGCAGGCGATGTTCAGGGACCCTGCACTGCTCGACGGCGCGATCCGCGCTCATCTCGAGGCCGAGAATGCCTACCAGGCAACGCTGATGGCCGACACGGCCGAACTCCGCAGCAAGCTGTTCGCCGAGATGAAGGGGCGCATCAAGGAGGACGACTCCACCGTGCCGATGAAGGACGGTCCCTACGCCTACGGCTCGTCGTTCAAGCTCGGCGGCGAGCAACCGCGCTACTTCCGCACGCCGCGCGATGGCGGCATTGAGGAGATCCTGCTCGATGGCGATGCGGAAGCCGAAGGCAAGCCCTATTTCCGTCTTGGCGGATTCGACCATTCGGCCGACCATCGCAAGCTGCTCTGGGCTTTCGACGACAAGGGCTCGGAATTCTTCGCGCTGCGCGTGCGAGACGTCGCCAGCGGCAAGGAACTCACCGATCTGATCCCGGATACAGGTGGCGGCGGCGTGTGGAATGCCGGAGACGACGGCTTTTTCTACACCCGCCTGGACGACAGCCACCGCCCGTCAAAAGTGTTCTTCCACGCGCTTGGCGACAGTCCGGAGAACGACCGGCTGATTTACGAAGAGACAGATGCCGGCTTCTTCATGGATGTCAGCGGCACGCGTTCCAACGACTGGATCATGATCGGCATCAACGACCATGAAACCTCCGAATACCGGCTTCTGAGCGCCGACGAGCCGTTCGCCGAGCCGAAGCTGGTGGCGGCGCGCCAGACCGGCCTGCAATATGATCTGGAGGAAGGCGGTGACGTCTTCTTCATCCTCACCAATGCCGACGGCGCCAAGGACTTCAAGATCATGACCGCGCCGGTCGACGATCCGGTGCCGGCCAACTGGAAGGAACTGGTGCCGCACGAGCCCGGCCGGCTGATCCTGTCGGTGCTCGGCTTCAGGCACCACATGGTCAGGCTGGAACGCAAGGAGGGCCTGCCGCGCATCGTCGTGCGCGATCGGGCAACCGGCGAGGAGCACCTCATTTCCTTCGACGAGGAGGCCTTCTCGCTCGGCCTTTCCGGCTCCTACGAATACGACACCGAAGTGATGCGCTTCACCTATTCCTCGATGACGACACCGGCACAGGTGTTCGACTACGACATGCGCAGCCGCGAGCGCGTTCTCTTGAAGACGCAGGAGGTGCCATCGGGCCACGATCCGGAGCATTATGTCACGCGCCGGCTGATGGCGCCGGCTGCCGACGGCGAGCTGGTGCCGATCTCGCTGATCCACCATCGCGACACGCCGCTTGATGGCTCGGCGCCCTGCCTGCTCTACGGCTACGGCTCCTATGGCATCACGGTTCCCGCCGCCTTCAACACCAATTGCCTGTCGCTGGTCGACCGCGGCTTCGTCTACGCCATCGCCCATGTGCGCGGCGGCAAGGACAAGGGCTACGGCTGGTATGACGACGGCAAGCGTCGGCACAAGATGAACACCTTCACCGATTTCATCGCCTCGGCGCGCCATCTCGTGGCCGAGCGCTACACGTCGCACGATCGCATCGTCGCGCAGGGCGGCTCGGCCGGCGGTATGCTCATGGGGGCGATCGCCAACATGGCACCCGAAAGCTTCGGCGGCATCGTCGCCGAGGTGCCGTTCGTCGACGTGCTCACCACAATGCTCGACGCCAGCCTGCCGCTGACGCCGCCGGAATGGCCCGAATGGGGCAATCCGATCGCCTCGGCCGAGGACTACGGGACGATCGCGGCCTATTCGCCCTACGACAATGTCGCGGCGCTCGACTATCCGCCGATCCTGGCGCTGGCAGGTCTGACCGACCCGCGCGTCACCTATTGGGAGCCGGCCAAATGGGTGGCGCGACTGCGCGACCGCAAGGCGGGCGACAATCCGGTGCTGTTCAAGATTAACATGGAGTCCGGCCATGCCGGCGCCTCGGGCCGGTTCTCGCGCCTGGAGGAGATCGCGTATATCTACGCCTTTGCGTTGAAAGTGACCGGCAAGGCCTGATTTTTCCCTCGCAATCGCGAGCACCTCGCGCTACGCAATGCGCCGTCGTTTTTGGTCGCGGCTGTTTCGGGCCGCGCCAACTGTCATTCCAGGGTTCGTCATGCTGCTCGTCGACGTCTATCTCGACAAATCGCCCATCCAGGGCATCGGCGTCTTCGCCAAACACCGCATTCCAAAGGGCACGTTGATCTGGAAGCTCGATCCAAGGTTCGACCGGCGCATTTCGGTCGACACTTATGAGAACGAAAGCGGCCCAGTGAAGTCCTACCTCGACCGCTATTCCTATCCGGACAGGCGCGACCGGAATTATATCGTCTTCGAGGCCGACGATGCGCGCTATATGAACCATGCCGACGAGCCGAACTGCGACGTCTCCTCGCCAGAGGAAACCTACGCACTGCGCGACATCGCCCCCGGCGAGGAACTGACCTGCGACTACAACCACTTCTTCGAAAACGGCTTCGATTTTTTGGGCGACCGCCACCCGTAATCGGAGCGACCGCGGTCGAAGCGTCTCACGCGGAGAGCAATTCCGGCAAGCGCTCCATGGCCAATCTGCCGCGCAGGTGTCGGATGGCGGCTAAGGCTTTGCCGGCGATCATGCCTAAAGCGACCCCGCCGGCGATCGCAAGCAGTTGGAAGCTCGGAGCCGGCAGCCAGTCTGCGACCGGTGCCATCAAAAGCTCCGGGATGAAGCGATGGACCAGGTAGATGGGGAAAGCCGCGACGGCGACCTGCGTAACCGCCCGCCCCACCCCAGCAGGCAGGCGAACACGCGGCAGGTAAAGAAGTGCCGAAAGCGCCGCGAAGATCGTCAAATACTTGACCGTCGTCCCCAGCCAGACCGACTCCCAAAAGGCTAGATACCCCAATACGGCAGTGGCAAATGCGGTCACGACGAGTTTTCTGGCGGGAGTGTCGGCCAAACCGGCGCACCAGCCGAAGACCGCAAGGTGGAAGACCCAGTAGATCGCGAAGATCTGGCGGCTGCCTAAGTCCACGAACAATGGGACTGAGAAGCGCGCAGCGGCGGCAAACGCCAATAGTCCGATCGAGAAGGCAAAGGGTCGAGCCTGGGCGAGCCTGCGTAGAACCGGAACGGCAAAGGCGAGGGCGAAGATCAGAAGCGTCTGCGCATAGGCCTCGATGAACCAGTAGAGATACGGGATCATCTCGTGACGTTCCGGTTCGGCATAGCCGAAGTTGCCGGTAAGGGTCATCGAGGCCCAGGGCGCCGCCTGCCAGGCGAGGGAGTAAGCGGCGACTATGAGAAAATAAGGGATGAGGACGCCGATCGCAGGTTTCAGCGCGTGCCGGATCCGACCGGCAAGCAAATGGACAGCCTGGAAACGCGCAAGGCTGTAGCCGACAAGCAGCATCATGATGCCGGAGCCGCCCGGGATAGGCCACAGCGTCTCGTGATGCACGACCACTAGCAGGATGGCGAAGGCCCTCAGCACGATGTCGACAGGCGTCCAGTTTGCCTGGTCCCGCATGAAACGCCGTTCCGCCGAATGAAGATTTGTCAGGTCTCCAACGCTTAGCCGTTCCCAGCCGTCCGGTGGTTCCAAGCCGAGCCGTTCGAGTTCCAGAGCCAATTGCAGAAAGCGAAGGGAATCTCCGCCAAGGGAGACAAAGCTGTCAGTGCGGCCGACCGGAAGCGGATAGAACACGCGGGCATAGGCTCCAGGCACGCCGCCACATTCGGAGCGGATTTCCGCCCGTCCCAGCAACATCTCGCGCTGCAGGCAGCTATAGTCGATCTTGCCCGAGGCTAGCCTGGGAAAGTCGCCGCGCGTCGAAACTCGAACCAGATTGGCGGGCAAGCGGCTGACTTCGGCCAGGATACGCTGTGCCCTGCCCGCCGAGCCGGCGCCGATCACATAGGCCTGCAGGCCTCGATCGTCGCCAAGCACCGCGGCCGCAATGCCCGCCCGCTCCAGCGCCTGCTCCATGATATCGAAGCCGATCCGGAGGCCGGCAATCTTGGCAAAGCGGCTCTTGCGCCCGACGATGCGGAAGAAACCGTGCTCGTCCTGGACGGCAATATCGCCGGTGTTCAGGATCTCGACCTCAGCCCCGCGCACCAGATCACAACGCTGCTCGGCGTAACCCATCATGACGTTCGGGCCGCGATAGACAAGTTCTCCCGGGATGCCGGACCGGCTGACCGGCTTCCCCTTGTCGTCGACAATGCCGAGGCTGCCGCCTGGGATCGCGACACCGATCCGCTCCTCCCGGTCGCAAAGGCTCTCCGGCGGCACGAAGGCAATACGCGCCGTCGCCTCGGTTTGACCATACATGACGAAGAAGCGCCCACCCATGGCGCGCATGTGGTCCCGGTACAGGCGGATGACGTCGGGGCTGAGCTGTCCACCCGCCACCGTCATCATGCGCAAAGCCTTGAGCTTAGCGTCGCGGAAACGCATCCTTTCCAGGAGTTCGTAGGAATACGGGACGCCGGACAGATTGGTGCAGCCCCCGTCGGCGATTGTCTGAAGGAAATCGCCGTCCATGACCGAAACACCGGGGAAGAGGATGCTGCCGCCGGCAATCAGATGCGAATTGAGGACCGACAGTCCGTAGGAATAGTGCAGCGGCAGCATGAGAGCGGCCCTGTCGGCGGACGAGAGTTCGAGATAGGTCGTGATCGCGCGCGCATTGGCTTCGAGATTGGCATAGGACAGCCTGACCGCCTTGGCGGCGCCCGAACTGCCGGACGTCATCAGCAGCAGCGCGAGATCGGGATGCAGCGGCTCAGTGTCTCTCGCGGGCCAAGCTTCCTTCACGAGACGCCAGCGGCCATCGGCCGGACGGTAGGTGAAATCCGGCCGGAAGGCCGCCAGGAAATCGTCCCAGACCCTTCTGTCGCAAGGCGGCAGCATGGCCACCGCATGACCCGCCCGCAGGGCTCCAAGATAGGCGGCGACCGCATGCTCGGAGGGTTCCGCTGAAATAGCCACGAGCTGCTTTCCCTCATGCCCCAGCCGCGTGGCGAAGTGCTGCGCAAGCTCGTCGAGCTCCGCATAGGACAGGCTGCGCCCGCCGACAAAGAGAAGTGCGGCGCGCTGCTCGCCGCGAGCGAATTCAGACACAAGATCGAGAGAGTGCATGGGCAAGCTTCGGTCCGCCTGGAAACTGGCCGAAGCGCGTATGATACATGACTATTAAAGTCAACTAATACGGACTTGAAACACCACAGGCACATCGCACCGATGATGTCGCACAGCCGATATGCGTCGGTCAGCTCGCCGGCTTGCGCGCCGGATAGCCGTTGGGATGCGGCGGGACGGCCTTCAGATACGCCGCGATCGCGGCGCGGTCGTCGGCCGTCAACTGAGCTATGTTGCGCTGCACGTCGACCATGGCGCCGCCGACGGAATCGAAATCCGGCGTGAAGCCGGTTTCGAGATAGTTGGCGATGTCGGCCTCCGACCAGTCCTTGGTGCCGCCCTGCGGGGTGATATTGGGCACCACGCCCGAGCCTTCGGCAGCCACGGCTCCCGCCAGCCATTGGGCCTTCTTGACGCCGCCGACAAAGTCGCGCGGCGTATGGCATTCGCCGCAATGGCCGGGGCCCTCGACCAGATAGCGGCCGGCCAGTACCTTGTCGGGCTCGCCATCGGGCAAGGCAATGACTGGTTCAGGGCTGACATAGAGCCGCTTCCAGAGACCAATGCCGCGACGGATGCTGAAGGGGAAGGAGAGTTTGTGGCCGGGCGCCTTGCCGGCGACCGCCGGCAACGTCTTCATGAAGGCATAGAGGTCGGCGACATCGGCCGGCTTCATGCGAGCATATGAGGCATAGGGGAAGGCCGGATAAAAATGCTCGCCGGAGGGCGAAATGCCCTTCAGCATCGCATTGGCGAAGTCCTCCTCGCTCCAGGCGCCGATGCCGTCCTTCTGATCCTGCGAGATGTTGGGCGGCACGAAGGTGCCGAACGGCGTCTTCAGCTCCAGCCCGCCGGCAAGCTCCAGGCGGGCATCACCCTTGGACCCCGGTTTGGCGTGGCAGGACGTGCAGCCGCCGACAAAGAAGATGCGCTTGCCTTTCGCAGCATCACCGGGCCCGAGCTGCGCCACGGTCGCGGCATCAAGTCTGACGGGCGCTGACAACGCCCAGCCGGCGACCGCGCCGGCGCCGCCCAGCACGGCGACGGCGCCGACGAGCTTCTTCAGCCAGGCCATGGCGGGAGATCAGCTCTTCTTCATCCTGTAGGTCTGGTGGCAGGCGCCGCAGTCGCCGCCGATCGTGTTGAACTGCGCCTTCAGCGCATCGACATCACCCGGCGGCGACGCCACTGCGGCCTTGACGTCGGCCAGGAACTTGTCCCCGGCCGCCTTGAAGCCCGACATGTCTTCCCAGATCTTCGGCGCCGCCGTGGTGTCGCCCTTGTCGCTGCCGGCCGGGAAAAGTTTCTCGGCATCGAATTTCTCGGCATTGGCCTGCAGCGCCTGCAGCGCCGTCAGCACAGCGGCGGCGTCGAAAGCCTCCTCGCCTTTGACGACCTTGGACAATTGGCCGGCGAGCTTGCCGCGTTCCTTCATCAGGGCCTGGCGATCCTTGATCGGGTCGGCATAAGCGGCCGAGCCGGCAAAGGCGAGCAAAGAGATGGCGATGACAAGCTTTCTCATTCAATTGGCTCCATGGTGAAGAGAGTTCGCGACTAGACGTTAACGGGCGTCGCAGTGGAATTATTCCCTCCGCGCGGCAACGATTTTCTGGACTGGAATGGCCCTCCTGCGCCGGCAAAAGAAAAGCCCCGGTCATGCCGGGGCTTTTCGCAGAGGTCGATCAAGCTTTCGCCTTCTCGTAGAGTTCCAGGACATAGTCCCAGTTGATCAGGCTGTCGACGAAGGCCTCGAGATATTTCGGCCGCGCGTTGCGGTAGTCGATGTAATAGGAGTGCTCCCAGACGTCGACGCCGAGGATCGGCGAAGCGCCATGGACCAGCGGGTTCTCGCCATTTGGGGTCTTCGAGATCGCGAGCTTGCCATCCTTGACCGAAAGCCATGCCCAGCCGGAGCCGAACTGGGTGGTGCCGGCGGCGACGAAGTCGGCCTTGAACTTATCGTAGCCGCCGAGATCGGCATCGACGGCCTTCTGCAGCGCGCCCGGCAGCTTGTTGCCGCCGCCGCCCTTCTTCATCCATTTCCAGAAATGGATGTGGTTGTAGTGCTGGGCGGCATTGTTGAAGAGCCCGGCATTCTTGCCGAAGGACTGCTTCACGACCTCTTCGACCGACAGGTCGCCCATTCCAGCCTCGGCGGCCAGCTTATTGCCGTTGTCGACATAGGCTTTGTGGTGCTTGTCGTGGTGATACTCCAGCGTCTCCTTCGACATGTAAGGCTGCAGGGCCTCATAGTCGTAGGGCAAAGCGGGCAACTCAAAAGCCATGGATGGTACTCCCTCAGGAAAAAGTCCGGTGCAACTACCGGACTAAGATAGGTCTGGAATGGGTTGGGGCAACTCCGGAATGGAGCGCCGATCGCCTTTTTATCCGCTCAGGCGGCGGAAGTCGAATGCGCCCAATCCCAATAGAGCTCGCGCGCCTTCTTGGCGACCGGCCCGGGCTGAAGGTCGCGGTCCTCGATGCGGGTGATCGGCACCACCTTGGAATGGTTGCCGGTCGAGAAGATCTCGTCCGCCTCGAGAAATTCGCGGATCGACAGCGTCTTCTCGGTGGTCTTGAAGCCGTAGTCGGCGAGCAGGCTGATCGTGCGCGAACGGGTGATGCCGGAGAGGAACGTGCCGTTCGCCGCCGGCGTCATCACGTGGCCGTCCTTGACCAGGAAGATGTTGGAGGTGCCGGTCTCGGCGACATTGCCCAGCATATCCAGCACCAGCGCGTTATCGAAGCCGCGCATCTTGGCCTCGAGGATGGCGCGGCCGTTGTTGGGATAGAGGCAGCCGGCCTTGGCGTTGGTCGGCATGGTCTCGATGGTCGGCCGCCGGAACGGCGAGAGGCCGATCGAAAAGCCCGAAGGTGGAATCATCGGCGACTCGTAAAGGCAGAGACAGAAGCGGGTCGAGGACGGGTCGGCCGGCACGCCCATATAGCCGCCATGCTCGGCCCAGTACATCGGCCTGATATAGACGGCGGTCTTGCCGTCGAATTTCTTCAGGCCGTCCCAGGTCAGCCCGACGATCTGCTCCATCGTCATGGATGGCTTCAGGCCGAGCGCGATCGCCGAGGCGTTGACGCGCGCGGCGTGGCGATCGAGGTCGGGCGCCACGCCTTCGAACCAGCGGGCGCCGTCGAACACACTGGTGCCCAGCCACATGGCGTGGCTGCGCGGTCCCAGAATGGCGACATTGCCCTCGTACCAGTCGCCGTCCACATAGGTCCATGTCGCGGACTGCGCCGCTGCCGCCAGTGTCATCGTTTGCCGTCCGTATGGATGATTTCAGGCAGCCATAGGACGATGCTTTGACGGCCGGCGTCAACCGACATCGGAAAAAATCCTTGAGGCCAGAGGCACTTAAAGCGCGGCGCACCGAAGGGGATGGGTGATGCGTTTTAAGTTTTTGTCTTATGCAATCCTTTCCCAAAACCGCTGCCCACTTTTGGGCGACATGCATTAGCCGCAATCAGCGCTTGCGCGGCAAGGCCGCGCGCCGCAAAACTCTCCCTATGCATCATGCAGCCTATGTCTTCGACGCCTATGGCACGTTGTTCGACGTGCACGCCGCCGTGCGCCGTCATGCCGGCGAGAT
This sequence comes from Mesorhizobium sp. WSM3860, assembly GCF_002294995.1. GTDB lineage: Bacteria > Pseudomonadota > Alphaproteobacteria > Rhizobiales > Rhizobiaceae > Mesorhizobium. Next base: position 59,765 of record NZ_NSGF01000012.1, read on the forward strand.
CGGGCCGGACGGCCAGCTTCTCTCCGAAATCTGGCGCGCCAAGCAGCTCGAATATTCCTGGGTGCGGACGCTGATGGGCGCCTACGCCGATTTCTGGCAACTGACCGAGCAGGCGCTGGACTTCGCGCTGCGCAAGGTGCCGTCGGCCGATCCGGCGCTAAGGGCAAGGCTGCTGGAAGCCTATTGGCGGCTCGACTGCTATCCGGAAGTGCCGGCGGTATTGAAGGCGCTGAAAGCAGCGGGCGCGAAGCTCGCGATCCTGTCCAACGGCTCGCCGGAAATGTTGCGGGCGGCGGTGAAATCGGCCGCCCTCGACCAGATCCTCGACGACGTCTTCTCGGTCGACGAGATCAAGCGCTTCAAGACCGACCCTTCGGTCTACGATATGGTGGTCACCGGCTGGCGGCTCTATCCGGGGGCGGTGTCGTTCCAGTCCTCCAACCGCTGGGACGTCGCGGGCGCCGCCAGATTCGGCTTCCGCACCGTCTGGATCAATCGCGCCAATCAGCCCGACGAATACCGGGACTTTCCGCCGGGGCTGATCCTGCCCTCGCTCGAAGGCCTTCTGGCAGAGGTTTGAGGGGTGCTGTTGCTGCAGTGCAACAGATGTGTCGCGGTCACAGCTTCGCCTTTGTTTGTCCACCCTGAGGCCAGAATTGGAACCGCCTATCACCGCCGACTGTTATTGGAGCTGCCGGCGGCCGCCTGCCGATTTCATGCATTCTTGCGAATTAAGACCTAGAAAAGGCAACCATGTCAGACGCTTCCTTCCGCATCAGCCGCCGTGGCTTCCTCAATCTCACGGCCCTTGGCGCTGCTTCGGCGGTTTCCGCCTGCTCCACCACCGGTCGTGGCCCGGCGGCCGTGCAGCCGCCACCGCCGGCCTCTGTCGAGCCGCCGCTCGGCGACTACGCCACCATGTATGGGCCGATGTCCGACAACGGCTTCGACCTGCCGGCCATCCCGGTGAACAAGATCGATCACAGATATTTGCGCCAGATCGTTCCCGATCCGACCGGACAGCGCCCGGGCACCATCGTCGTCGATACCACCAACCACTTCCTCTATCTGGTGCGCGAAGGCGGCCAGGCGATCCGCTACGGCGTCGGTCTCGGCCGCGCCGGCTTCGAATGGTCGGGCGATGCGGTCGTGCAGTGGAAGCAGAAGTGGCCGAAATGGACGCCGCCGGACGAGATGGTCGCCCGCCAGCCGGAACTGACGGAGTTCAGTGCCAAGAACGGCGGCATGCCGGGAGGTCTGAAGAACCCGCTCGGGGCACGTGCGCTCTACCTCTTCCAGGGTAACCAGGACACGCTCTATCGTCTGCACGGGTCGCCGGAATGGTGGTCGATCGGCAAGTCGGTCTCGTCGGGCTGCGTGCGCCTGATCAACCAGGACATTATCGACCTCTATGACCGTGTGCCCAACAAGACGCCGGTCGTGGTCACAGCAGCTGTCGGCGAGCCGATGGCCGATATGCCCGAGCGCCGGGCCATTCCGATCGACAACGGCGTGCCGGACGACTCTGTCCTGCTGGGGCCGGTGCCGCAGGAGAGTAACGAGATCTTTTGATCCGGCGTTCGTCAGCGGTGCTTGGCGAGGATGTCCGCCAGCACCGCAACGCCGCGTCGCAACGCCTCCGCGTCGAGACCAGCATATCCCATGATGAAGCCCGTCGTTTCGGGCCGCGGCTCGGCCTGATCATAGAGCGGCGATACCGGATAGAGGCCGATCCCCGCAGCACGTGCGTCGGCGATGATCGCCGGCTCGCATCCAGAATCGATGCCGTTCAACCAGGCCACGACGTGCAGGCCCGTGTCGGCTCCCGCTACCGTGACGCTCAGGCCGAGACGGTCGGTCAGCGCCTGCAGCAGGATCGCCCTGCGCTCGGCATTTTTCCTGCGGATGCTGCGGACGTGGCGCTCGTAAGTGCCGCTCGTCAGCAGGTCGGCCAACACGTCCTGCTCCAGCATCGGCGCATGCCGGTCGGTCAGGCGCTTTGCCTCGCTAAAGGCCCGACGCAGGCCGGCGGGGACGACGAGATAGCCGAGCCGCAAGGTGGGCGAGAGCGTTTTGGACAGCGTGCCGACATAGATGACCAAGCCTGGATCGAGCGTCTGCAGAGGCGGGATGGGGGCGATGTCGTGGCGGTATTCGCCGTCGTAATCGTCTTCGACGATGTAGGCGCCTGATGCAGTGGCCCAGGCCAGGAGGGAACGCCGCCGCGTCGCCGAAAGCACGCCGCCGAGCGGAAACTGGTGTGATGGCGTCGCGTAAGCCAGACGGGCCGGCGGCAGCGCATCCGTCCTTAGCCCGTCAGCGTCGACCGCAACTGGGACGGCGACGCCGCCGGCAGCCGTGAAGGCATGGTGGGCCAGCAGATAGCCCGGATTCTCGATCACGAACGGGTCGCCGGGGTCGAGCAGCAGCCGCGCGCAGAGGTCGAGCCCTTGCTGTGAGCCGTTGACGATGACGATCTGGTCCGGCGCGCAGATGATGCCGCGAGCGCGCCAGAGATAGGTTTGAAGGGCGCTGCGAAGAGCAAGCGATCCCTGTGGGTCGCCATAGCGCAACCGTGCGCCGCGCTGCAGAATGGCTTTGTTCGAGGCCCGTCGCCAAGCCAGCACCGGGAAGTCCGCCCCGGACAGGTCGCCATAGCGGAAATCCGCAACCTTGGCCGGCTGCTGTTCCGCCGGCGGAGGCAAAGCCAGTAGCCTGCGCGCGAACGTCGAGAGGTTGCGTGGCGAGGCAGCCGCGATGGGGGCCGCCCCTGACGGCCTCTCCAGTCCCGGAGCCACGATGGCACGCGCGCCTTGCCGGATGCTCAGATAGCCTTCGGCGTCGAGCTGGTTGTAGGCCGCGGTCACCGTGGTTCGCGACGCGCCCCATTCGGCGGCAAAGGCGCGCGACGACGGCAGGCGATCGCCGGGCCGGTAAACGCCGCTGTGGATCTGCGCCTTGATGGCCGCGATGATCCGGCGCGCCACGCCTTCCTGTTCCAACTGGACCACAGAAAACCTGCAAAACTGGATGTTCCAAGCAAGCCAGCTTTCCGGCATCTTTCCATGCAATGCAAGGAGTTTTCGCCATGTACATACCGCCCGCCTTCCGCGATGACGATCATGAGAGCCTTATGGCTACGATCCGCGCGGCACGGCTGGCGACGCTGGCCACCGCCACGGCGGAAGGACCGCTGGCGACGCCGTTGCCGCTTTTGCTCAACGAGAGCGAGGGCGAGCATGGCACGATCTACGGCCATGTCGCGAAGGCAAACCCGCAGTGGCGCGCACCGGTGCTGGGCGATGGCCTGGCGATCTTCATGGGGCCGGACGCTTACGTGACGCCGGCCTGGTACCAGACCAAGCAGGAGACCGGAAAGGTGGTGCCGACTTGGAACTACCTCGCCGTTCATGCCTATGGGCCGATCGAATTCTTCGAGGATGCCGACAGGCTGCTCGAGATCGTCACGCGCCTGACCAATCTCCACGAAGGCGGACGCCCCTCGCCCTGGTCCGTATCGGACGCGCCGCCGGATTTCATCCAGGCGCAACTCAAAGGCATTGTCGGTTTGCGCATGCCGATCACGCGGCTCGATGGCAAGCGCAAGATGAGCCAGAACCGCAACGCGGCCGATCGCGCCGGCGTCGCGACTGGTCTAGCAGCGAGCGACCGGCCTTCCGACCGTGAAGTCGCCGCTCTCATCCCGTCGTGAACTCGCCCCCTCCACGTCCGCAGCCGGTATCATCATGCCCGACCTGACCCAGTTCGCCCTGTACTTCGCCGCGGCGTTCCTGCTCGCCATCACGCCCGGACCGGGCATTTTCTATGTCGCGGCGCGCACGCTGGGCGGAGGGCGCGCCGAAGGCATCGCCTCCAGTTTCGGGACGGGCCTGGGCGGCATGGTTCACGTGCTTGCCGGAAGCCTGGGCGTTTCCGCCCTCGTGCTCGCGAGCGCCGAACTCTTCACGGCGCTGAAGCTGATCGGCGCCGTCTACCTCGTCTGGCTCGGCTTGCGCACCTTCCAGTCCGCCCGCCGCGAGGCAAAGACAATGCTGGAAGGTGGCGCGCCGACGCCCGCGGCCGGCGCTGGCCGAGCGTTTCGCGAAGGGGTGCTGGTCGAGGCCCTAAACCCGAAGACGGCCGCCTTCTTCCTGGCCTTCATTCCGCAGTTCGTGGACCTCGGCGCCGGCCATGTCGCCTTGCAGTTCATGGCCCTCGGTTTCGTGTCGGTGACGCTCAACACGCTGGCCGATGTCGTGGTGGCATTCGCGGCCGGCCGTATCAGGGAAGGCGCGGCGGGCCGTTCCGGCAGCATACGCCGGATGCGGGAGGTGTCCGGCGGCGCGCTGATCGCGCTCGGCATCGGGCTCGCGGTAGCCAAGCGCCCTGCCCTATGACTGCCGGGCCTCAGTTGGGCGATATGAGGCCCACTTACCGCCCGCGCGCCAGGCTGCCCAGAATCCCGCGCACGATCGCGCGGCCGACGGAGGAACCGACCGAGCGCACCACCGATTTGATCGCGGCTTCGGCCACAGTCTGGCGGTTGGAGGACCGGCGGCCCGACCCTCCCAATACATCCTCGAAGCCCGGAATCGTCCAGCGAGAGCCGCCGGTGCCCGCCTGCTGCGCCTGCGCTTCGGCGTCCTGCGCCTCCTTGGTCTTCTTCTGCAGGATCTCGAAAGCCGATTCGCGATCGACCGCTTGGTCGTACAGCCCAGCGACCGGGCTCTCGGCGAGAACCTTGCGGCGCTCGTCCGGTGTGATCGACCCAAGCCGCGAGGATGGCGGGCGAATCAATGTGCGCTGGACCATGGCCGGCACGCCCTTGTCCTCCAGCATCGAGACCAGCGCCTCGCCGGTGGCGAGCTGGGTAATCGCGGTGGCGCAGTCGAAATCCGGGTTGGGCCGGAAGGTGTCGGCCGCCGTTCGCACCGCCTGCTGCTCGCGCGGCGTATAGGCGCGCAACGCGTGCTGCACGCGGTTGCCGAGCTGGGCCAAAACCTTTTCCGGAATGTCGAGCGGGTTCTGGGTGACGAAATAGACGCCGACGCCTTTGGAGCGGATCAGCCGCACCACTTGCTCGACGCGATCAACCAGCACCTTCGGCGCGTCCTCGAACAAAAGATGCGCCTCGTCGAAGAAGAAGACCAGCTTCGGCCGCTCGAGATCGCCGACCTCGGGCAGTTCCTCAAACAGCTCCGACATCAGCCAGAGCAGGAAAGTGGCGTAGAGCCTGGGATTCATCATCAGCTTGTCGGCGGCCAGAACGCTGATCGCGCCGCGGCCATCGCGGGTGGTGCGCATCAAATCGGCGATGCGCAGTGCCGGTTCGGCGAAGAAGTTCGCGGCGCCCTGCTGCTCAAGCACCAGAAGCGTGCGCTGGATAGCGCCGACGGAAGGCTTGGTGACATTGCCATAACGGGCGCTGAGCTCGTCGGCGCGCTCGGCAATGTTGGCGAGCAGCGCCTGCAGATCTTTGAGATCAAGCAGCAGCAGGCCCTCTTCGTCAGCGATGCGGAAGGCGATGTTCATGACACCTTCCTGCGCTTCGGTGAGGTTCATCAGCCGCGACAAAAGCAGCGGCCCCATTTCCGAGATGGTCGCACGGATCGGGTGACCCTGCTCGCCGAACAGATCCCAGAAGATGACCGGGAATTCCTGAAACTGATAGGGATCGAGCTTCACCTGCTCTGCACGCTTGACCAGGAAATCCTTAGCCTCGCCCATGATGGCGATGCCCGAAAGGTCGCCCTTGATGTCGGCGCAGAAGACGGGAACGCCGGCATTCGAAAAGCCCTCGGCCAAGATCTGCAGGCTGACCGTCTTGCCGGTGCCCGTGGCGCCGGTAATCAGGCCGTGGCGGTTGCCGTAGCGCAGCAGGAGCTCCTCAGCGCGCTGATAGGAATCGTCAGGCTTGCGGCTGGCGCCGATGAAGATGCTGGTGTCGTCAGCCATTTTCCGGTCTCCGCAATCTCTTGGGTCAAAAACGCCCGGCCTGATGGAGGATAGTAACGCGATCGGCGCGCGACAATGCCCACTATCAAATTTGGGCTACTCGAACTTGAGGCTGCCATCGAAATCACCTTACTGAGCTTGCGGATTTTGCGCATGTTTGGCAATCGGTTAGCGGCTCCCGGAACAACCGCGACGGATGTCGCATTGTGATCTCCGACGGGGGACCTTAGACTGGTGGCTGATGCGGCGGAGAGACGAGGAGTGCGATGGGCGCCGGCGCCTTGACTAGCGATATCGACCTTCCAAACCCAGACGCCAAGCGCTGGCTGGCGCTGGCGGAAAAAGCGCTTGCCGGCGGCTCTTTCGAGGAGAAGCTTGTTTCGCACACCGATGACGCCATCCGCATCGAGCCGCTCAGCGAGCGGTCGACCACAGCCGAGCCGCTGGTGCGCACCAATCCGAAATCGCCATGGATCGTCAGCCAGCGCATCGACGATCCGGATATCGCCCGCGCCAGCGCCCAGGCGCTGGAGGACATCGCCGAGGGCGCGACCGGCCTGTCGCTGGTTTTCGAGGGCGCGCCGAATGCCTTCGGCTACGGGCTGCCGAGAACCGCGGAGGCGCTGGAAACGGTGCTCGACGGCGTGCCGCTCAACCGGGCGCAGGTGCGCATCGATGCGCATCCGTGGAGCCGCGCCGTGGCGGATTGGCTGCTCGCCTTCCTGACCCGGCGCCGCTCCGATCCATCGAAGCTCAACCTTTCCTTCGGCATCGACCCGGCGGCGATCTTCGCCGGCACCGGACGGCTGCGCACCTCGATCGAGGCGCTGCAGGAGTCAATGCCGCAATCGCTGGCGCATTTCTTCTCAATGGGCGTGCCCGGCGTGCTGCTCGAAGCGGACGGCCGCGTCTTCCACAATGCCGGCGCCACCGAGGCGCAGGAGCTCGGCACGATGATGGCTTCCGCCGTGTCCTATCTCAGGATGTTCGAGAAGGCGCGCCAGCCGCTGGTCTATGCCGCGCCGTACATCGGCTTTGCCCTCAGCGTCGACCAGGACCAGTTCCTGTCGATGGCCAAGGTGCGGGCGTTGCGCAAGCTCTGGGCGCGGCTCCAGGAAGTCTGCTCGATCCCGGCCTCGACGGCAAACGTCCACGCCGAGACCTCCTATCGCATGATAGCGACGGCGGATCCGGAAACCAACATCCTGCGCACCGCGATTGCCGCTTTTGCCGCGGCGACCGGCGGCGCTGATTCCGTCTCGATCCTGCCGCACACCATCGCGCATGGACTGCCGGCCGGTTTTGCCCGCCGCGTCGCCCGCAACGCGCAGCTGATCCTGGCGCATGAGAGCCATGTCCATCACGTGGCCGATCCGGCCAGCGGCTCCGGAGCAGTCGAGGCGCTGACCGACCATCTTTGCGCCGCTGCCTGGGAAGAATTCCAACGCATCGAGGCCGAGGGCGGCGTGCTCAACAGCCTGCAGCAGGGCTATATCCAGAACCGTGTGCAGACGGCCGCCGCGAAGCGCAATGCCGCCTTTCGGGCGGGTGAACGCGGCATCATCGGCACCACCTTGTTCCGCACCGGCAGCGAGCGTCCCGTCGAGACATTGAAAGCCGAACGCCGGCCCGCGCTGACAGAGGGCGTGGCAACCTGCGAGCCGCTGTTTCCGGTGCGCATCGATCAGTCGATCGGAGCCGGCTCATGATCCCGGATTTCAGCCAGATCGGCTGGTCGGCGCCGCGCCGCGCGCCGGTCGATCTCAAGGGCCAGCGGATGACGCCGGAAGGCATCGGCGTGAAACACCTCTACACGCAGGGCGACCTCAAGGGCCTGGCCAATCTCGACACCTATCCGGGCCTGCCGCCCTTCGTGCGCGGCCCCTACCCGACCATGTATGTCCAGCAGCCCTGGACCATCCGGCAATATGCCGGCTTCTCGACGGCGGAGGAATCCAACGCTTTCTACCGGCGCAACCTCGCGGCCGGCCAGAAGGGCCTGTCGGTTGCCTTCGACCTCGCCACACATCGCGGCTATGACAGCGACCACCCGCGCGTCGCCGGCGATGTCGGCATGGCGGGCGTGGCGATCGATTCCATCCTCGACATGCGCCAGCTGTTCGACGGCATTCCGCTCAACGAGATGACGGTGTCGATGACCATGAACGGCGCCGTGCTGCCGATCATGGCGCTTTATATCGTGGCGGCGGAGGAACAGCGGGTCGCGCAGAAGGACCTCGCCGGCACCATTCAGAACGACATTCTGAAGGAGTTCATGGTCCGCAACACCTACATCTATCCGCCGGAGCCTTCGATGCGGATCGTGTCGGACATCTTCGCCTACACCTCGCGGCACATGCCGAAGTTCAATTCGATCTCGATCTCCGGCTATCACATGCAGGAGGCCGGCGCGACGGCCGACCTCGAGCTCGCCTACACGATCGCCGACGGCATCGAATATGCGCGCGCCGGCGTGGCCGCCGGGCTCGATATCGACCGCTTCGCGCCGCGCCTTTCCTTCTTCTGGGCGATCGGCATGAACTTCTTCATGGAGGTCGCCAAGCTCAGGGCGGCGCGGCTGCTCTGGTCGAGCCTGATGAAGAAGAATTTTGCGCCAAAGGACGAGCGCTCGCTGTCGCTGCGCACCCATTGCCAGACGTCGGGCTGGTCGCTGACGGCGCAGGATCCCTACAACAACATCACGCGCACGATGATCGAGGCGATGGCGGCAACGCAGGGTCACACCCAGTCGCTGCACACCAACTCCTTCGACGAGGCGATGGCGCTGCCGACCGACCATTCGGCCCGCATTGCGCGCAACACGCAGCTCATCCTGCAAAAGGAATCCGGCACCACGCGCATTATCGACCCGTGGGGCGGCTCGGCCTATGTCGAGCGGCTGACGCATGATCTGGCGGCCCGCGCGCTCGCCCATATCGAGGAGGTGGAAAACCTCGGCGGCATGGCGGCGGCTATCGAGAAAGGCATTCCGAAGCTGCGCATCGAGGAAGCGGCGGCGCGCACCCAGGCGCGCATCGATTCCGGCGAGCAGGTGCTGGTCGGCGTCAATGCGCATCGCCCGGCAGCCGATATCGAGGTCGATGTGCTTAAGATCGACAATGCCGAGGTCAAGGCCCGGCAATTGGCGAAGCTGCAGCGGCTGAAGGGCACGCGCGATGTCTCCGCCCTGGAGCATGCCCTAACCGCCCTCACCCGCGCGGCTGAAGGCGGCGAGAACCTGCTCGAATTCGCGATCCGCGCGGCGCGGGCCAATGCGACCGTCGGCGAGATCTCCCTGGCGCTGGAGAAGGTGTTCGGCCGCCATGCAGCCACCGTCCAGACAATCTCGGGCGTCTATCGCGATGCGCTCGGCGACAATCCTGCGGTCGACCGGCTCAAGGAAAAGCTCGAGGCGTTCGAGAAGAAATCCGGCGCGAAGCCGCGCATCCTGGTTGCCAAGATGGGCCAGGACGGGCACGACCGCGGCCAGAAGGTGATCGCCAGCGCCTTCGCCGATCTCGGCTTCGACGTCACCGTCGGACCGATGTTCCAGACGCCGGACGAGATCGCCAAGCTGGCGGTCCAGCACGATGTCGACATCATCGGCGCCTCCTCGCTCGCCGCCGGACATCTGACGCTCATCCCCGAGCTCAAGGAGGCGCTGAGGAAACTCGGCCATGGCGACATGCTGATCGTCGCCGGCGGCGTCATCCCGCCGCAGGATTATGACGCGGTGCTGAAGGCTGGGGCGGCGGAAATCTTCCCGCCGGGCACCGTCATCCCGCAAGCGGCGGACAGGCTGATGGATCGGTTGATGGCCGATCGGTAAGGCTCTTGCCGATTTGCCTGCCCGTTTCGGCAAATCGGCGCAATCGCTGGGGATCGGCTACAGCCTGCCCACCTCGCTGACCGGTCAAAATCTCTGCGCTCGAGGGCTAACTCTCGGCCCTGTCCGAAAGCTTGACGATCTCCCATTCCTTCCCGTTGACGGCAACGACCTCGCCGACCTTTTTGCCGAACAGGGCCATCGCCATCGGCGAGACATGGGAGATGCTGCCTTTCGACGGGTTGGCCTCGTCCTCGCCGACGATGCGCCAGTGGACCTTTTTGCCGTCGCCGTTTTCCAACGTGACGCCCATGCCGAAGCGGACCACATTGCTGCCGGACTCCGGCACCGAAAGCTCCGCGCTCTCGCGCCGCGCGGTCCAGTAGCGCAGGTCGCGGGACACGATTGCGAGGCGCTCGCGATCGCCGCGTCTTTCGGCCTTGGCCATCTGATCTCGCAGTTCGGCGAGGTTCTCTTCGATCATCGCGAGTCCCCGCTCCGTTACCAGATTGCGGTGCGGACTGATCGGCCGTTCGCCGACACCGGCAATGGCGTTTTCGCTGTCTTCCTCGCGGGTGAAAGCTCTACTCATAACATGAACTTAAGCTTGGTGAGGCAACTGCACAAGCGGTTTGCCTAAGCCTGCCCTGGCACGATTCCTGCGATGGAGCGGTCGAAACGCCAGGACCTGTGCCGATGTTGAACAGACGAACGCTGCTTGCCCGCACCGCCGGCCTCGCCGCTGCCGGGCTCTTTGCCGGCAAGGCATCGGCGAAGATGCTGCCCGGCATCGAGAAGGCCGCGATGCGCGGCTCTATCAACGCCATCGAAATCGGCGTGCAGCCGGGCGCGCTGGACGACCAGAGCAAGGCCTTCGCCACGATGCTCAGCGACGCTAGCGACCGCGATGCGCCGGTGTTTCTGCCGCCCGGCACCTATCTTGTCTCCAACCTGAAGCTGCCTGCCCGCGTGCGCCTTTCGGGCGTCCCCGGCGCGACCCGCATCGTCTATGGCGGCAACGGCCACCTGATGATGGCCGAACAGGCCGAGCATATCGAGCTCAGCGGGCTGGTGCTGGACGGCAGCAACCGCTGGCTGGCCGACTATACGCAAGGGCTGCTCGATCTGCGCCGTGTCGCGCATCTCGCCATCGACAATTGCCAGGTAACAGGCAGCGGCAAAAACGGGCTGGCGCTGGAACATGTTGCCGGCCGCATCGGGCGCTGCGATGTTTCGGGCGCGGCGGATGCCGGCATCTATTCGGTCGAGGCCGGCGGGCTGGAGATTTCGGGCAATACCGTCTCAGATTGCGCCAATGGCGGCATTCTGGTGCATCGCTGGCAACCGGCCGAGGACGGCACCATCGTCAGCGGCAATCGCGTGCAGCGCATCGGCGCGAGGAGCGGCGGCACCGGCCAGAACGGCAACGGCATAAACGCCTTCCGCGCCGGCAATGTCATCATCTCCGCCAACGTCGTCTCGGACTGCGCCTTCTCGGCGATCCGCGCCAACAGCTCCAGCAATCTGCAGATCGCCGGCAACACCTGCTCGCGCTCGGGCGAGACGGGGATTTATTCGGAATTCTCCTTCGAGGGCGCGATCCTCAGCAACAATCTGGTCGACGGTGCCGCCAACGGCATCTCGATCGTCAACTTCAACGAAGGCGGCCGCATGGCCGTGTGCGCGAACAACATTGTGCGCAACCTCTCGACCGTCGGCCCCTACACCGCCGAGCCGCCAGGCTTCGGCGTGGGCATCAGCGCCGAGGCCGATACCTCCGTCTCCGGCAATGTGGTGGAGAACGCGCCACTCTACGGCATGCAGCTCGGCTGGGGACCTTATCTGCGCAATGTGGTTGCAACGGGCAACATCATCCGTAAGTCCGGCACGGGCATCGTCGTCAGCGTCGTCGAGGGTTCCGGCAGCGCCGTCATTTCGGACAACATCATCGACGCCGCGCAGAACGGCGCCATTATCGGCCAGCGCTGGGCCAATCCGGTGACGGGCGATCTGGCAGGATCAACCTATACCGGCTACGCGCATCTGACCGTCGAGCGGAATAAGGTGAGTTAGGCCAGCGCCGCAGTCGGCCGCAGCAAGCCCACCTTGGCGCCAATACGGCTTTCCACCGGCGGATGGGCGAGTTCGGTAAGCTTGGCCGCGAGCGCTTCGTCGCTGCGCAGCAGCTTGGCCAGCACGGCGGCGATCATCACCTCGGAGGCGCGGCCGGCGCCGTCATCGCATTTCAAGGCGATGCCGAGGCCGAGCTCGGGCAAGGCCGCGCAATAGACGCCCTCGGCGCCGGTCTTGACGAAGATGCGGCCCGGCGCGGCCCGCATCAGCGCGAGGTCCGCCTTACCGGTGCCGGCCACCAGGAACGGTTCGGCCATGCAGGCCGAGAGCAGGCGCTTCGCCGCTTTCGCGCGTTCGGGCGCAAAGCCCCTGCCAGTCGCCATACGCGCAAAGCCCAGCGCAAAGCTCTTCAGCGGCACGGCATAGGTTGGGATCGAGCAGCCGTCGGTGCCGCAATGGTCGAGGTCATGCGCGGCGCCGGTCACCGATTGCATCGCGTCGCGCACCATCTCCTGCAGCGCATGGCCGGCCTTGATGTAGCCGCCATGGGCAATGCCGGAATGCACGCAGGTACAGAGGAAACCGGCATGCTTGCCGGAGCAATTGTTGTGGAGCGGGTTGGGCGCGCTGCCGGCGCGCGCCAGCGCGATTGTCGCAACGTGGCTCGACGGCCAGTGCGCGCCGCATTCGAGCGCCGTCTTGTCGAGACCGGCCTTGGCGAGCATTGCTTGCGCCAGTTCGACATGCGCCGGCTCGCCTGAATGCGAGGCGCAGGCCAGCGCCAATTCGCGATCGCCAAAGCCGTAGGCGTCGGCAGCACCGGATTCGAGCAGCGGCAGCGCCTGGATCGCCTTCACCGCCGAGCGCGGAAACACCGGGCGCGCCGTATCGCCGATCTCCCAGACAGGCTTGCCGTCGGCGTCGAAGACAGAAACCGCGCCGCGATGGGCGCTTTCGACCGCCGCGCCGCGCGTGACTTCGACCAGAACCGGATTTGCCATGCTGCCTCCCGCACGCGCGCGCCAGCGGGCGCCGCTTTGATGCGGGCCGCTTCTACCTGATCCGATCGAGGATGGAAACGTAGTTCGCCACCGCGGCACCGCCCATGTTGAAGATGCCGCCGAGTTTTGCCCCAGGCACCTGAATGCCGCCGGCCTCGCCGGTCAGCTGCATGGCGGTGAGCACATGCATCGAGACGCCGGTGGCGCCGATCGGATGGCCCTTGGCCTTCAAGCCCCCGGACGGATTGACCGGCAGTCGGCCGTCCTTTGCCGTGACGCCTTCCAGCGCGAGCTTCGCGCCCTCGCCGGGCTTGGCCAGGCCCATCGCCTCATATTCGATGAGCTCTGCGATGGTGAAGCAGTCATGCGTCTCGACGAAGGAGAGGTCGTCGAGCGTGACGCCGGCCTTCTTCAGCGCCTGGCCCCAAGCCCGCTCGCAGCCCTCGAAGGCAAGGATGTCGCGCTTCGACATCGGCAGGAAATCCTGGACATGCTCGTTGGCGCGGAAGGTCACGGCGCGGCGCATCCTGAGCGCCGTCGCGGTGTCGGTGAGCACGAGCGCGGCGGCGCCATCCGAGACCAGCGAACAGTCGGTGCGCTTCAAGGGTCCGGCGACGAAGGGGTTTTTCTCGCTTTCCTGACGGCAGAACTCGTAGCCGAAATCCTTGCGCATTTGGGCAAAGGGATTGTCGACGCCGTTTTTGTGGTTCTTGGCCGCAATCATGGCGAGCGCATCGGACTGGTCGCCATAGCGCTGGAAATAGGTCTGCGCGATCTTGCCGAAGACGCCGGCGAAACCAGCCGGCGTTTCGCCGTCCTCGGGCAGATAGGAGGCTTTCAGCAGGTTCTTGCCGATCTCGGGCCCAGGTGTGGTGGTCATCTGCTCGGCGCCGACCACCAATACGATGCGGGCGGCGTTGGAATCGATGGCGCGGACGCCTTGCCTCACCGCAGCCGAACCGGTGGCGCAGGCATTCTCCACGCGCGTCGCCGGCTTGAAGCGCAGCCGGTCGTCGGCCTGCAGCACCAGGCTTGCGGTGAAATCCTGCGGTGAGAAGCCGGCGTTGAAATGGCCGAGCACGATCTCGTCGACATCGTCAGGGCCGATGCCGGCGTGATCGAGCGCGTCCACGGCGACCTTGGTGATCAGGCCCTCCAGCGTCTCGCCTTCGAGCTTGCCGAAGCGCGAATGCGCCCAGCCGACGATGCATGCGGTCATGGCAGCCTCCATCTGCCGCGCAGCCTAGCACTTCCGATCGCGGCATGACATTCAATATTGTTCAACAGTGAACCGTTTTCCAGCGGAGGGATAGGCCAGAGCGACACGATCGATTGATCCCGATGCCGAATTTTTATTGATTGATCCGTCAATAAAAAATAATCTGACTTCGAACCGGACCCTTCAAATGCCGAAAATCGGAATGGAACCGCTGCGCCGCAGGGCGCTGATCGACGCGACGATCTCGGCGATCGGCGAACGCGGTTCGCTGGACGTGACCATGTCGGAGATCGCCGGCCGCGCCGGCGTGTCGTCGGCGCTCGCACATCACTATTTCGGCGCCAAGGACGAGCTGCTGTTCGCCACGATGCGGCACATCCTTGCCGAGCTCAACGTCGATACAAGACGAGCGCTTCGCGTCGCCGCGACACCGCGCCAGCGCGTCTCGGCCGTCGTCGCGGTCAGTTTCTCCGACGAGCAGTTCCAGCCGGAGATCATCGCCGCCTGGCTCGCCTTCTATGTCGAGGCGCAGCAATCGACCGAGCTGCGACGGCTGCTTCGCATCTATGCGCGGCGACTCAATTCCAATCTGATGAGCGGGCTGACCGGCATTCTGCCGAGAGCCGAAGCGGACCGCGTCGCGGAAGCGACGGCGGCGCTGATCGACGGGCTCTACATACGGCGCGCGCTGAAGGACGGCGTGCCCGATGCGCAGACAGCGATCGCGCTCGTCGAAGATTATCTCGAAATCAAGCTCAGCGGACGGAGCCTGCCTTGACGATCAAACGGCCCAATTTCCTGATCGTCATGGTCGATCAGCTCAACGGCACGCTGTTCCCCGACGGCCCAGCGGATTTCCTGCATGTGCCGCATCTCAAGGCGCTTGCCGCCCGCTCGGCGCGTTTCGCCAACAACTACACCGCCTCGCCGCTTTGCGCGCCGGGCCGGGCCTCGTTCATGAGCGGCCAGCTGCCGTCGCGCACCGGTGTCTATGACAACGCCGCCGAATTCTCCTCCTCGATCCCGACCTTCGCGCATCATCTGCGCTCCGCCGGCTATTACACCTGTCTGTCCGGCAAGATGCATTTCGTCGGACCGGACCAGTTGCACGGCTTCGAGGAGCGGCTGACCACCGATATCTATCCGGCCGATTTCGGCTGGACCCCGGATTACCGCAAGCCCGGCGAGCGGATCGACTGGTGGTATCACAATCTGGGCTCGGTCACCGGCGCCGGCATTGCCGAGACCACCAACCAGATGGAGTATGACGACGAGGTCGCGTTTCTGGCCGAGCAAAAACTCTATCAGCTTTCGCGCGAGCAGGACGATCCGGGACATCGGCCGTGGTGCCTCACCGTTTCGCTATCGCACCCGCACGATCCCTATGTCGCGCGCAAGCAGTACTGGGATCTTTACGAGAACTGCCAGGCGCTCGATCCCGAAACGCCGTTCATCCCGCATGACGAACAGGACACGCATTCGCAGCGCCTTTACCGGGCGGGCGACTATCCGTCCTTCGAGATCACGCCCGAGCAGGTGCGCCGTTCCCGGCGCGGCTATTTCGCCAACATTTCCTATGTCGACGATAAGCTCGGCCAGCTTCTGGACGTCCTCAAGCGCACCCGCATGCTTGACGACACCATCATCCTGTTCTGCTCGGACCACGGCGACATGCTGGGCGAGCGCGGCCTGTGGTTCAAGATGAGCTTTTTCGAGGGCTCGGCGCGCGTGCCGCTGATGATTGCCGGCAACGGCGTGCCAGCCGGCCTCATCGAGGCGCCCGTCTCCAATCTCGACGTGACGCCGACGCTCTGCGACCTCGCCGGCATCGATATCGCTGCAATCGCGCCGTGGACCGACGGCCAGTCGCTGCTGCCGCTGCTCAATGGCCAGGCGCGCACCGCACCCGTTCTCATGGAATATGCCGCCGAAGGCTCCTATGCGCCGCTGGCCGCGATCCGCGACGGCAAATACAAATTCGTGCACTGCGAGCTCGACGCGCCGCAACTGTTTGACCTAGAGGCCGACCCGCTCGAGCGGAACAACCTCGCTGACGACCCGGCGAACGCAGCCCTGGTGGCGGCGTTCATGGAAAAAGTCCGGGCGCGATGGGACATGGCCGCATTCGATGCCGCCGTGCGCGAAAGCCAGGCGCGTCGCTGGGTCATCTACCCGGCGCTGCGCAACGGCGCCTACTACCCTTGGGATTTCCAGCCGCTGCAGAAAGCCTCGGAGCGCTACATGCGCAATCACATGAATCTCGACAATCTCGAAGAGAGCAAACGGTATCCGCGAGGCGAATGATGTCAGACGTTCTGGTTCCCACCCTCGACCGCCTGAAGCAGGCCTACGCCGTCACCTCGACGGCGACGCAAGTCACGCCGCTGTTGGAGTCGGCCGCGCTTGCGAGGGAGACCGGCGCCGCACGGGTCTTCGTCAAGCCGGAATCGCTGCAATGGGCGGGCTCCTTCAAGGTGCGCGGCGCCTATTGGCGACTTAAGCGGCTGTCGCCGGATGAAGCGAGGGCGGGCGTGGTCGCCTATTCCTCCGGCAATTTCGCGCAAGGGCTTGCGGCCGCCGGCCAGGCGCTCGGCATCCCCGTCACGATCGTCATGCCGGTCGATGCGCCTGCCGCCAAGCGCGACGCCACTGCCGGTTACGGCGCGCGCGTCGTGCTGACCGATCATGGCGACCGTGCCCGCGAGGAAGTCGCCGCCGCCAAGGCGCGCGAGATCGCCGAGACCGAGCACCTCACCTTGCTTCACCCTTTCGACGATCCCGAGATCGTCGCCGGCCAGGCAGGGGCCGGGCTGGAAGCGCTCGACCAATTGGCGGCGAAGAAGGCCCACGTCGATCTGGTGTTCTGCTCGGTCGGCGGCGGCGGGCTGATCGGCGGCGTTTCGCTCGCCTTCCATTATCTGTCGCCGAAGACCGAGATCGTCGCCGTCGAGCCGGAAGGCTTCAACGGCATGGGCTCGTCGCTGGCGCATGGCGCGATCGAGACGATGCCGATCGGACCGAAATCCATTTGCGACGGGCTGATGGCGCGCAAGCCAGGCGAGGCGCCTTTCGCCGCGGTGAGTGCTGCCAGCGCTCGCGGCATCACCGTCGACGACGCCGCGGTGCGGCGTGCAATGAAGATCGCGTTCGAGTGGCTGAAGCTGGTGCTGGAGCCTTCGGGCGCGGCGTCGCTTGCGGCGCTACTCGGCGGCAAAGTGGATGTGGCGGGCAAAACCGTCCTCGTGGTGGCTACCGGCGGCAATGTCTCGCTCGCCGATTTCATGGCGCATATGAACAATGCTTGAAGCGGATTTCGTCATCATCGGATCCGGCTCCGCCGGCTCGGCCATGGCCTACCGGCTCTCGGAAGACGGCAGGCATTCGGTGATCGTCGTCGAATTCGGCGGCACGGATATCGGGCCGCTGATCCAGATGCCGTCGGCGCTGTCGATCCCGCTCAACATGAGCCTTTACGACTGGGGCTTCGCCAGCGAGCCGGAACCGCATCTCGGCGGTCGCGTGCTCGCCACGCCGCGTGGCAAGGTGATCGGCGGTTCGTCCTCGATCAACGGCATGGTCTATGTGCGCGGCCATGCGCGCGACTTCGACCATTGGGCCGAACAGGGTGCTGCCGGATGGGGCTTCGCCGACGTGCTTCCCTATTTCAAGCGCATGGAGAATTCCGACGGCGGCGAGGACGGCTGGCGCGGTCACGGCGGCCCGCTGCATGTGCAGCGCGGCACGCGCAAGAATCCGCTCTATGGCGCCTTCATCGAGGCCGGGCGCCAGGCCGGCTTCGAGCTCACCGACGACTACAACGGATCGAAGCAGGAAGGCTTCGGACCGATGGAGCAGACCATTTGCGGTGGCCGCCGCTGGTCGGCCGCGAACGCCTATCTGAAGCCGGCGCTCAAACGAAAAAACGTCACCCTGCTCAAGGGTTTCGCCCGACGCGTGGTGATCGAGAATCAACGCGCCGTCGGCGTGGAGATCGAAGCTAACAAACAGATTCAGGTCGTTAAGGCGCGACGTGAGGTGATCGTCGCGGCATCCTCGATCAATTCGCCCAAGATCCTGATGCTGTCCGGCATCGGCCCTGGCGCGCATCTTCAGGAGAACGGCATCCATGTAATTGCCGACCGGCCGGGCGTCGGCGGCAATCTGCAGGACCACCTGGAGCTTTATATCCAGCAGGAATCGACCAGGCCGATCACGCTGAATTCAGTGCTCAACCCGTTCTCCAAGGCAATGATCGGCGCGCAATGGCTGTTCTTCAAGACGGGCCTCGGCGCTACCAACCATTTCGAGGCCGCCGCCTTCGTTCGCTCGCGCGCCGGCGTCGACTACCCCGACATCCAGTATCACTTCATCCCGGCGGCGGTGCGCTATGACGGCAAGGCGGCGGCGAAGTCGCATGGCTTCCAGGCACATGTCGGGCCGATGCGGTCGAAGTCGCGCGGCTCGGTGAGCCTGCGCTCGCCCGATCCGAAAGCGAAACCGGTGATCCGCTTCAACTACATGTCACATCCCGAAGATTGGAGCGAGTTTCGCCACTGCATCCGGCTGACGCGCGAGATTTTTGGCCAGAAGGCCTTCGACGGCTTTCGCGGCAAGGAGATTTCGCCGGGCAGTCATGTGCGGACCGACGACGAGCTCGACGCCTTCATCCGCGATCACGCCGAGAGCGCCTATCACCCTTGCGGCACCTGCAGGATAGGCCGCGCCGACGACCTGACCAGCGTCGTCGATCCGGAATGCCGGGTGATCGGCGTCGAGGGTCTGCGCGTCGCCGACTCCTCGATCTTCCCGCGGGTGACCAACGGCAACCTCAACGCGCCGTCGATCATGACGGGCGAGAAGGCGTCCGACCACATCCTCGGCCGCACGCCGCTCGCGCCATCGAACCAAGAACCTTGGATCAATCCGCGCTGGCAGGTGGCCGACAGATAGCGCATGATCCGGCGG
This sequence comes from Mesorhizobium sp. WSM3860, assembly GCF_002294995.1. Taxonomy (GTDB): domain Bacteria; phylum Pseudomonadota; class Alphaproteobacteria; order Rhizobiales; family Rhizobiaceae; genus Mesorhizobium. Next base: position 78,804 of record NZ_NSGF01000012.1, read on the forward strand.
GCGCCCCCCTGCCCCGGCGATTACGAACGGAGAAGACCATGCGCGCCCAGCCAACGGCATCGCACTACGTCAACGGCCGCTACGTCGAGGACGAAGGCGGCGCGCCACTGCCGGTGATCTATCCGGCGACGGGCGAGACCATCGCCACGCTGCATTCGGCGACGCCGAACGTGCTTGAGTTGGCGATCGAAGCGGCGCGCGCGGCGCAGTCGGCCTGGGCGCGGATGAAGCCGATCGAGCGCGGCCGCATCCTGCGCCGCGCCGCGGATATCCTGCGCGCCCGCAATGCCGACCTGGCGCGCATCGAGACGCTGGACACCGGCAAGGCGATCCAGGAGACGCTGGTGGCGGATGCGCCTTCGGCCGCCGATTGCCTGGAATATTTCGCCGGCGCAGTGGCGGCCTTCAACGGCGAGATGATCGATCTCGGCGGACCGTTTGCTTACACCAGACGCGAGCCGCTTGGTGTGTGCGTCGGCATCGGCGCCTGGAACTATCCGATCCAGATCGCCGGCTGGAAGTCGGCGCCGGCTTTAGCCATAGGCAACGCCATGGTGTTCAAGCCGTCGGAGAACACGCCGCTCTCGGCACTGGCGCTGGCCGAGATCTACAGCGAGGCCGGCCTGCCCGACGGGCTGTTCAACGTCGTCCAGGGCTATGGCGATGTCGGCGCCGGCCTCGTCGGTCATGATGTCGTGGCGAAAGTTTCGGTGACCGGCTCGGTGCCGACCGGCCGCAAGGTGCTGTCGCTTGCCGGCTCGAAGATGAAGCACGCCACGATGGAGCTCGGCGGCAAGTCGCCGCTGATCGTCTTCGACGATGCCGATCTCGAGAACGCCATCGGCGGCGCCATGCTGGGCAACTTCTATTCGACCGGCCAGATCTGCTCCAACGGCACGCGCGTCTTCGTGCAGAAGGACCTGCACGACCGCTTCGTCGAGCGGCTGATTGAGCGCACCAAAAAGATCCGCATCGGCGATCCGCTCGATCCGGAAACGCAGATGGGGCCGCTGGTCAACAAAGCGCAGCAGGACAAGGTTGCATCGTACATTGCCGCCGGTAGAGAGGAAGGGGCGACGCTTGCCTGCGGCGGCAACGTGCCGTCGCTGCAGGGCTTCGAGGGTGGCTTCTTCATCGAGCCGACCGTGTTCACCGGCGTGACCGATGGCATGCGCATCGCGCGCGAGGAAATCTTCGGACCGGTGATGAGCGTGCTGAAATTCGACAGCGAAGACGAGGTGATCGAACGCGCCAACAATACCGAATTCGGCCTCGCTGCGGGCGTCTTCACCCGCGACCTGCCCCGCGCCCATCGGGTGATTGCCGAGCTGCAGGCAGGCACCTGCTGGATAAACGCCTACAATCTGACGCCGGTGGAAATGCCGTTCGGCGGCGTCAAGCAGTCGGGCATCGGTCGCGAGAACTCGCTGGCGGCGCTGGCGCACTATTCGCAGCTGAAGGCGATCTATGTCGAGACGGGGGACGTGGCGGCGCCTTACTGACTTGGTTACGGTTGCGCATTCTTGGGAAGGGCGACGATGACCTTCTCGATCACCCCCTCGTCCATGTCCAAGTCCGAAATCAAGACGACCACATTTGATCTGAGCCCGCTCGTGACTGTCCCACCGAATCGGAACAGCCCGCTTCGGACATACACAGGTTGGGCAAGTTTCAGGTGAGCGGCCAACGAAAGCCTACTGGATTGAAAGCTTACTTGTTCGACGTTGCTCCACGGCATCGGTTCGTCCAGCTGCCGCCTATCCCACAGGGCTTCTTTCGTGAGAATGAGCAATGGACGTGAACTTGCCGCGTCCAATACCGCCCTTGCTAACATCCCCGCGAACAGAAAGCTGACAAACAGGCATCCGAATATCCCAGCAACCCACCCTAGCCGGCCGAGTGAATTTCCTGCTTCCCAGTTTTGGACAGCAGTAGAGTAGAACTTCACCGAAGACGATAGTGCCCACACCGAGGCTATGCCGAAGATGGGCCAGTACCAAGGAAAGCGGCCGCTGGCCTCGATGGGGAGTTTGATCCTTATCGGCGGAATGCCCTGTGTCTTCCAAAGGGTTGTGTCGCCCGGAACTTCTACAAAATCGCTGGCGTCCGCCTCCCCCAACTCCTCACCCCTTCTCCGCCGTCCCATCCAGATACTGCGTCAGCGCATAGACCAGATGGTAGAAGATGCTGGCCGGGACGTCGCTGGCCAATGACCGGCCGCGCTCGTCGATGCGGTCGATCCAGAGGCCGAGCGGCGCCGGATCGATGTGCCAGCGGAACAGGCGGCCGACGCGCGCCTCGATCTCCGGCTTGAGGTCCGGCCCGCCCGAGCCGTCGAGCGCGATCGCCGCCTTGATCGCCTCGGCCTGGGGCCAGCTGCGCGAGACCGTGTCGAGTGGCAGGCCCTGGCGCGAGACGGCGCCGTAGGCAAGGCCGGTAGCGCGGTTGAGGCCGTTGGCGACCGCCGAGGCATAGAGCTTGCGGGCGAAGCCGGTGAGTTCGGACTGGCCGCTGCGGGCGGCGAAATCGACGAGCAGCGAGGCCCATTCGAAATGATGGCCGGGCTCGGTCCAGGCGCCCTTCTCGCCCGCCACGGGCTGCCACCCGTCGTCGAAATATTCGCCCAACGTCCAGCTTTCGGCATCGAAGAAATGACTGCGGACGAGATCGATAACGCGCGCCGCGCGGCGCAGATAGGCGCGTTCGCCGGTGGCCCTGTGCCAAGCGAGAAAGGCTTCGAGCAGATGCATGTGCGGGTTGGAGCGACGCTCGCCATCGCCGTCCGAGGTTTCGAGGAAACCGGTCATGCGGCTGTCCTCGAGATGGGCATCGAGGAAAGCAAATGTTTCCTCGCCGAGCCGCAACGCATCGGGATGACCTGACATATGGGCGTGCGCCAGCGCCAACAGCACGCAGGAATGATCGTAGGCATCCTCGACCGGATCGGCGACCGAGCCGTCGATATTGAGCGTGCGCACCCAGCCGCCTTTGTCGGTGCGGCCCCGGCCTGCCATGAAGTCGAGGCCATGAGCGATCAGCCGGTCGGCCGGGCCGTCCCAGCCGCGCTCCTTGGCGACCGCGAAGGCATAGACCTGGCGCGCCTGCGTGCGCATGCGTTTCGGCTTCATCAGCGGCGAAGCGTCGAAGCCCAATGCCTCGTGAAAGCCGCCATGACGCTCATCCACGCCGGCGCTCGACCACAGCGGCAGCGTCTCCTCGAACAGCCAGTGCCGCACGCGCCGCCGCCAGGCGCCGGTCTCGATGACGCGGTCATGCGCCGGCGTGAACCTCGTCTCCAGCCGGCCGGATTTCTCCAGCTGCTCGACGATCTTCTTGACGTGCTGGCTATGGCTGACCGGCGCCACGAACGTGGCATCGGCGGTCGAGACGATGGCCACGTCCTTCATGCCGATGGCCGACAGCAGCCGGCCGTCGCCGCGAATGTAGGAGTTCTCGCAATCGATGGCGACGACATCGCCGAGGATGACGTTCCCATCCTTGTCCGACGGGCCGACGTCGAGCAGCGACTGCCACGAACCGAGATCGTTCCAGCGGAATCCGGCCGGCACCATGGCGATGTCCTTGGCTCGCTCCATGACGGCGTAGTCGATTGAGGTCGACGGGATGGCCGAGTAGAGTTCCAGCGGCATGTAGAGCCCGGAAAGATCGTTGGTGGCCGCCTGATAAGCGGCTTCCGTCGCCTGCCAGATCTTGGGCTCGAAGGCGGCGAAGGCATCGCGCATGGCGCCGGCGCGAAACAGGAAAATGCCGGTATTCCAGTAAAAATTGCCGGCGTCCAGATAGGCCCGCGCCATGGCGAGGTCGGGCTTCTCGACGAAGCGTGAGACGTCGAACACACCGTCCCGGTCGTCGGCGACCTCGATATAGCCATAGCCGGTCTCGGGCTGCGTCGGCTTGATGCCGAACACCACCAGGCGACCGGCTCTCGCCGCTGCAGCACCTGCTTCGATGCTCTGCCAGAACTGGCGTGCGGTGGAGATTTCGTGGTCGGAGGGCACTACGAGGACAAGCTCATCGCCAAATTCGGAGAGGGTGCGCAGACTAGCCAGCGCCGCGGCAGCGGCGGTGTTGCGACCCGTGGGCTCGAACAGCGGGCCGCCGCCGGCGAGATCAATGCCGGCAAGATCGGCATGGACGCGCTCGGCATGGCGCTCCGATGCGATGAGAAAGATCGGAGTCTGCCCTTCAGACCGCGCGGCCAGCCGGCGCAAGGTCTTGGCCAGCATCGTGCCGTCGCCGGAAAGGTCATGGAATTGCTTGGGATTGTCCTCGCGCGACAGTGGCCATAACCGCGAGCCGACGCCGCCGCTCATGACGAAACTGACGATGCGCTGGCTCATGGCTGCCCTGTCAGAAAGTCTGGTTGTAGGCGCCGACTTCGGGACTGCGGCGCAGCACGGCGTCGACGGCTTCGAACATCTGCCGGCGCCGCTCGGACGATACCGGGCTCTCCACCACCACGACAAGCTCGGGCTTGTTCGAGGAGGCGCGCACCAGGCCCCAGGTGCCGTCCTCGGCGACGACGCGCACGCCGTTGACGGTGATGAGCGTTGCGATCTTCTGGCCGGCGAAGTCAGCACCTTCGCGGTGCATCGTCTGAAAATCGGCCACGACGCGGTCGACCACGCCGTATTTCACCTCGTCGGGGCAGTGCGATGACATGGTCGGCGTACCGTAGGTCAGCGGCAGCGCGCGATAGAGATCGGCCATCGAGCTCCACGGGTTGCGGTCGAGCATCTGGCAGACGACGATCGCGGTGATCAGCCCATCGTCATAGCCGCGGCCGATGGGCGGATTGAAGAAGAAATGCCCGGATTTCTCGAAGCCGGCGACGGCACCGAGCTCGGCAACGCGGCGCTTGATGTAGGAATGGCCGGTCTTCCAATAGTCAGTTACGGCGCCGTTCGCCTTGAGCACATGATCGGTGGCGAAGAGCCCCGTCGACTTGACGTCGACGACGAAGGCCGCGCCCGGACGGAGCGATGAAATATCGCGCGCGAGCATAAGGCCGACCTTGTCGGCGAAGATCTCGTTGCCCTCGTTGTCGACGACGCCGCAGCGGTCGCCGTCGCCATCGAAGCCCAGTCCGACATCCGCGCCCGTCGCCAGCACTTTTTCGCTGATGGCATGCAGCATCTGCATGTCCTCCGGATTGGGATTATAGCGCGGGAACGTATGGTCGAGCTCGACGTCGAGCGGGATCACCTCGCAGCCGACACGCGCGAGCGCTTCCGGCGCGAAGGCGCCGGCCGTGCCGTTGCCGCAGGCGCAAACGACCTTGAGCCTTCTCGAGATGTGTTTGCCCTTGGTAAGATCGGCGAGATAGGTCTCGCGGAAGCCGGAGACGAATTCGTAGGCACCGCCGCCGCGGAGGCCGAAGTCGGCTTCGAGCACGATCTTCTTCAACGCGTTCATCTCTTCCGGACCGAAGGTGAGCGGCCGCGCCGCCCCCATCTTGACGCCGGTCCAGCCATTCTCGTTGTGCGAGGCAGTGACCATGGCGACCGAGGGTGTGTTGAGCGCGAACTGCGCGAAATAGGCCATGGGGGACAAAGCCAGGCCGATATCCTTCACCCGGGCGCCAGCCGCCATCAAGCCGGAGACCAGCGCCAGCTTGATCGACAGCGAATAGGAGCGGAAATCATGGCCGGTGACGATATCCGGCCCAACGCCCAAGCGGCGGATCAGCGTGCCCAGGCCCATGCCGAGCGCCTGGACGCCGATCAAATTGAGCTCCGGCGCCTTGGTCGAGCCGGGATGGCCGAACCACCAGCGCGCGTCATATTCGCGAAAGCCCGACGCCCTGATCAGCGCCGAGGTCTCGAATGCGAAGCTGCTGGGCCGGGCTTCGCCAACAATCGTCAGGGTCAATGGTTGAAACTCCAGAGAGCCGGAATGCCGATCTATAGAAAGCGCGGCTTATCAAAAAGCTTTTAAGCCGGTCTTTATCCGATGGCTAAATCGCGTGCCTTCCGGGCAAGCTTGGTGAAAGCCGAGAAATGCGACACAAGTGCAGCCATTGACGCTTGCAGGATCGGAAAGTGGCAGCTATAAGCCCGCCGTCTGGTCACGGAGTGTAGCGCAGTCTGGTAGCGCACATCGTTCGGGACGATGGGGTCGCAGGTTCAAATCCTGCCACTCCGACCAGAAAAAACAAGCAGTTAGCCTTCTCCTGATTTTGCCTCCCACCTGATATCCCACCTGAAACTCAGGGTCCGGCCGATGATGGTCGTCGCCCTGCTAGCTTCGGAGGTCAAAACGTATCGCCCTGCCCCGTTCGGCTGCGAACGTTCCGACCAGCGATTGCAGATCGCCGTCCGTCTCCTCGAACCCGATCGCGCGCAACGCGGCGATGCCGGCCGCGATCGACATCGGCCCAGGGTCGGCGTCGAGCAGGGCCCCAAGTACGCGTTCGAATTGGTCGGTCGTCATTTCGGTCCTTCCTCCTTCCAAACCGGCACCCGGTTTATCTTGATCGCCACCAGGCGTCGGATGCGCAAGCCGACGCCTTCGCGGCCGGTCGGGACGAAGGCCTCGACATCGAGCATACCGTGGTCGGCGCCGTTCTCGCATTTCATGCGACGGGCGAGCGAGTCGACGTCGACATCGCCAAAGATCTGGATCAGATCCGAGGGATGATAATTATGCTGCCGCTTGCAGTAGCGGCACCGCACCCGAACCAGGCGCATGGTGTCGTTCAGGTTCGACAGCGGATAGTCACGCCGCTTCGGGCCATAGGTCTCGGGCATGAGAACAAAAAAGGAACATTTTCCTCGATCGTCAAGACTGCTTGTGGAAATCTTTTAGCCGCATCTCATCCGTCGGGAACCTGTCCCTGTGAAGGTGCCGCACACGATCGCGGTTAACGCCTGAGGAAGGCCTAACCTCTTTACTATTCCGCGAAATAGGTCTGGGGGCGCCTTGCACGCGATCTGAAGTTGCGCGATTCTGCTTTGGGGGAGTGTGGTGTAAAGTTGGGGGACACCACTGAAATGTTCACTGATTACTACGAGCTTCTAGAGATCAGCCCGAAGGCCACCTCTGAGACGGTCGAACGAATATTTCGCTATTTCGCCATGCGCTACCATCCCGACAATCGGGACACTGGCGATGAATCTCGCTTCAATGACATCGTAGAGGCGCACAATACGCTCAAAGATCCGCTGAAGCGCGCGCAGTACGATATCCAATACCGAGATTATGTAAGTGATCGCCGAGAGTTGGCTGAAGCCGCTGCTGACCCGAGATCCATCGAGCGGGATTCTGTCGTTCAAGCGAAGGTGCTGTCACTTCTTTGCACAAGGCGCCGACAGGACGTCCACAATCCTGGCATCGGCGATGAAGAACTCGAACGCCTGTCGGGTTGCCCGACCGAGCATCTGGAGTTTCATCTCTGGTACCTCAAGGCGAAGGGATGGATAGGAAGGATCGAAAACGGGATGTTCGCCATCACCGTTGACGGGATCGACCGCGCCAATTCGGAGCATCGTCACAAGTCGCCCGTCGCTACGAGATTGCTCGACTATTCGCACAGCGGCTAGAGCGCGGGTTCAGGCTGGCCCGGTCTGGCGCCACAGGGAGGGGCTGGACCGAGGCGGGCGCAAGCGCTCTCATCGGGATGCTGGTGGGCTATTTGCTGTAACGCCAGAATGGTCACTGTCTCTCTAGCCTCACCGTCTCGACTGTGAGCGACCCGGCAGGAAGCGGCCGCAGCAGCTCACCTTCCGGCTTTGTCAGGTTGAGCCAGGCGGACCAGTTCACCGGCTCAAGAACCACGACCTGACGATTATGATATGGCGCGACGTCCGGCCCTGGATCCGTCGTCAGCATGGTGAAGCTCGGCGGCATGTTGCCGGCCGCTTCGCGCCAAAGCCCGGCAATTGCCATGAACGGGGCGCCGTTGAGCGTAAAGCGGTGCTTCGCCTTCGGGTACTTCGTTCCGGTGAACTCGAAGAAGGCCGATGCCGGCACAAGACAGCGCCTGCTGTTTGCGAACTGTCGCCCCTCAGACCGAAAATTAAACACCGGCCCGCCTTTTGGACCGGAAGGCGGCAAGCCAAATGTCATCGAGGCAAGTTCCACCGCGTCACCGGCGGCCCGCATGATCGGAGCCGGGTCGTTGATGCGGATGTCGTCAGCTTGCGGCAGGTCGAGTTCGCTTTGATGGCTGGGAACTCGCAAGGCGAGCGTCTCCATCATGCGGCGGTATTCGGCCCAAGCAATGTGCTGCTCGTAATCGTTGCACATAACGGTCTCGCAGGAACGCGCGCGGTTCGAATCTCCCCTTCGCGCGGGAACGCTCCGTCCCGATGGAACGTTCCCAGGCGGCTCCGCGCATGGAGCCACGCGTCCGAGCCTGCTGTCACGGTTTCGTGAATCAGGCTGGAACCTTCTCGGCGGGGCACGGTTGCTCCAGAAACGGAGCCGAGCATGCCACAATTCCATGCTGAAGAGATGGCGGGTGATACTGTCCTCGCCAGACATGTTACCCGTGCTGCCGACGCGCTGAGCGCCGTCAAAGCAGTCACCGGGGGCCAGATTTCTGCCCGAAGTGACCACAAGCGCTGGTTCCGTGTCGTTGACGAAAGAAACGCCAGCGTCCACGAGTTCGGCGTCGAAGAGCAGCCCGTGCGCACAGACTTCGCAAAATGATGAAGCCCTCTGGGCGACCCGGCCGCTATCATGGTGACACAGGATTTGGCGGCCGGGCGCGCCCAGTAGGGCCAGGTTCGCCTAGCCTACCTTTTCGAGCTCTACCAATAGCTGGTCAGGGTCCGTCACACCGCGTCCGAACAAGCGCATGACTTTGATCGCGATGTTTTCACGCTCATCCACGCGTTCGATCTTGTGACTTGAGCAGTAATCACTCACGGCCTTTGCAAGAATGCTGACCTCGGCCGGTTCGACTATTCCGTATCCCGCTTTCCTGAGCGGGACAGCATTATGCTCGCTTCCACGCATCGATTACCCTCTACCCCGATACCCAACAACAGCAAGAGGCTTCGAGTCAATTAGGGTCAGACTGAGGTCCGAAGCCTCTCTCGAACTTCTTGAACCGCAGCACGACCTAGCGGGGCACGGAAATCCCGGTCGCAGGATGACTTTCAGCCGCGAAGCGCACACGGCATTTGCGGCCGGAACATTTTAGGCCCATTGAATGTTCCACGCCTATGGACAGCCGTGAAATACTGTCAGGGCAACAACTAAAAGCCGCACGAGCTCTATTGAACTGGTCGCGAGTGCGACTCGCCGCCAAGGCGAATCTCAGCGAAGCGACGATCAGCGAATTCGAGAACGGGTTTAGGACACCGAATCCCCGCTATGTTGCCGCCATACGCCGAGCCTTGGAGGGGGCGGGGATTGTCTTTCCGCTTGAGGGGAGCCCTTCACTTACCCGCTTTGAAGCCCAGCATCGGACTCGCGACACCGACAACAGAACGTGGCGGCGCCGGCAGGCAAACCGCGCGCCCTAGGGATTTGGAGCGCCGCGGCAAGGAGCTGCTAACGGCTTGGCCTGTCCTCGCGCATGACATTATAGAGAACCAGGCCGGCGATTAACGAGACGACGCCGCCCACCATGTCATGGCCGGTGAGCCCTGAATAATACACGAAAGCGAATGCCAACTCGGCCATCTTGCACCCACTGTACGGGACTTCCCTGGGAGAACTTTTAGATACCGCTGAAGTTCCTAGCGAGCATTGGCAGGCTATCTCTGGCGAAGGTGCTTCGGGCTGATATCAGGCGCATAGGTCAGTGTGATGCGCTTGCGGCCGCAGACAGCGCGCTTCAGCCATGGCCTCAAATCGCGTTCCATGGCGGGTGCATCAGAGCCGAAGCGATCGCGGAGTGAGATCGAGCTTCTGATAACGGTGGCAATCGAGGCAGCCCGCCGTGACGGACATGCGCGCGTCGATCAGCTGTTGACCAGCCGTTACTCATGCCCGGTGAGGTAGGCTGCGAACATCCAGGCCGCCAGAAAATTGCAACAGCCCGCTCGGAGAGAGGTCGAGCGGGCTCGGTTGCTCCTATGCGGGACGACTCGGATAACTGGCCGTGCCGCCGAATTATAAAACCGCTTGCCTGCCAGGATGTTCCCCGTCAGCCCGAGTTGGAGAGACCTGCACGCGCGTTGATCCAAGGGGCCCGGGCTGCGGGAAGTCGGGGAACGACCTAAGCAGACAGTCCGGGCCTTCTAACGCCCCAGTCCAAGGGCGTGGTGCCTCCGGCATTTCAACCGTAATGGAACTTCGGCTTTGGCTCGGTACCATCGAATTCGACGCCGACGCGGTCATTCTTTCGCCATCGAACAACAGCTCTGTAAGCGATGCCGTCAACGGGGACATAAAGCAGAAAGCGTGCTGGAATCTGGATGTCTGCGGCCACCCTCAGTTCGGCTCCTTGGGAGTGCTGATTGCGTAGAGAGCAGCTGATTTCCGAGTTTTGGAAACCGGTGATAATCGTTGCGCCCTTCAGCACGCGCGGGCGATGTTCTCGACGGGGACCGTCTGGAGGCGGGGTTTCCATGGGCTTATAACGTGAACGGCCTTTCAGCGCTCCGTCGAGTCGGAAATTATCCCCGAGGCTCGGCATTCCAGATTTTATGCCGCCGGGCGATGTTTCCTGCATCGATCGTCCTGCTACCAAGTCTCCGGCAACGCGCGTACCGCCAAAGATCTCGTGTTGGGAAATCCTGCCATCGAGGCCGCCGGCCATGACAGACACGCCCGCGTCCGTCAGCTCTTGCAGTGTACAGCCGTTACTCACTGTGGATTCAAGTTGGGCTCGGCCTTTTGGCTGAATTTCCATTCATTAGCAGATACGCATATATGCCCTTGCCGGCTCTTACCCCTGCCGGCCAAGGCCCGGTGGCGCGCCCAAAGCCACACCCAAGGCCACCGGGCCACATACCCTGTCGTATAGGCGCCTTGGCCTGCCCAAAATCACGGCCACCAAAATGTAGCGACCACCGGAAAGGTTAGAGCCCGCTCACCTTGAGGGGTGGCGGGCGGGACTCCCAACGGCGCGGGCCTGGCAGCGCGTACTCCGATCCGACTGAAGTCGGACAGGTTGGCGCTTTGGTCCCGATGCTGAAACCTAAGCCGCGCTGCATGGTTTGATAGAGCCGGCGAGCATCAGTCCCTTCATCGTCGGCGGAAGTGAATAGATGCCCGCCATCCCGTTGCCTGGGGTGACGGGCATCTGTTTGGGTTCGGGAGCGTCTCGAGAGCTCATAGCGATGAATAAGCTCTTTCCCTTGGCCATGGCGGCATGTCTGGCGATTGCAGCGCCAGGCGTCTACGCCCTCACGATTCGCCAACCTGCGCCGTCACCGCCGCAGTCCCCCGCCGAGCGTTGCGAATTCTTCCTGTTGAGGCTGAACTCACGCGAACGCGGAATGGCTTACAAGGCGCTCAGCGCGATCGAAGAGGTCAATCCTCCAAAGGTGACGATCGAGTTTGAGATGCGCAACAAGGCGCATGCTCCTATCCGGACTACCGGGTCCTGCGAATTCGATCGAAATTGGGGCCGTATCATCTCCTTTACCTTGGACGGCCGGCGCAGCCAGATCTGCTAGGGCCAAGCGACCCCTCTGCGGAACAGCGAGGCTCGATATTTGCCCGGCTGCAAAACTAGGGCCGGTGATTCCCGGCTTCACCCAGTAGGTCGGCACCGGGCGGGCGCGCGGCTCGGCCAGTTTGCCCTGCTGCACGCGCTGGACAACCGCTCGCGCAAGCCTGCGGGCTACCGCTGCCGGGGAAAGAGATCGACCGCTGTAGCCAAACTCACGAGCGCATGCACGGTTCAAAGCCGCAAGGCCTCCCGGCTCGCGCCATGGCTCTGGATAGTAACCATTCGTTCACCATATCAGGGCATCCTTATTGGAGGCGCCACCCCGCGCCGCCCAAAGTTGGCGGCCGAGGCTTTCTGTAACCCCACACTCCATCAGAATGCGTCGGCCGCCGGCCATTTCGCGGAGCCGGACCTGGCCCCGCCAAGCCTGGGATCGATGCTGCTGGAACGGCCCCATGAAGACATACAGCGTTGAGGTGATGGCTGGGGACGAGGTGGCGTCCTATCATGTCGCCGAAGCGGATACCCCTTGGGAGGCAGCTGAGAAGGCCACCGGTAAGCCGGTCCAAGGCAGACGGGCTGAATGGTCCTGGGTACTGGTGACCGATGAGCGGAGCCGGGCGTACTATAAGTATGCCTTCAAGTTTGACGCTTCGAACCGCCTTTGATCCTCAATGCGGTGCGAGACCCAACCGGGACACCGGGAGAATGTTCCCGGCTCCCGCCGGCGTGACGGAACATCGCGCGGCCGCAGGTGTTCGGGCGCCATGATGACGAAACTTTCCGATCTCCGACCCCCGGTCAAGGGCACGCGACAGGGCGACGAGCCGGCGCGTGAGCAGGATCATTTCTACAATTGCCGGCGGTGCGGCCAGCAGGTCGACCGGAGGGATCTGCGACAAGTCATCTGGCATGAGCAGCCCGAGCACGAGCCGCTGGAACTCGACGCCTGAAAGGCTGAGCCAGCGCCACAGGGCTCAGTTGCACTTCTCCTGTGGACCGACAATCGCGGCCAGGATTGCGTTGCAGGCGCTGCCGATCTCCTCTTCAATCTCATGCTCGGATATTTCGGCCGCCCTCGCATCGGCGAATAACTTGGCCGTCAACTCAGCAACCGAAATGATATCGGCGCCGACGCTGCCGCGCATTGTCTTTGATCCACTTGCCATAGAATTCTGCCCCACGTTCGCTCATCTTACCGCTGTTCTTTCAAGAAATGAGCCTCACGAAGCAGCGGTTCCCAATCGATTCCGAAGCGCCGGATCAGATCCTGCGCTTGCTCCCTGGTAACGCCTGCTTCCTGGGCCAGGCGGCCCGCCAGCAAGTCCCTGGCAGCCTCATCGCCATCGGCCAAACCGCGCTCGCGGTGCTGCATCGCCTCGAAGATGACTTCGAACACGCTGTCGACTTCTTCGTGAAACTCTTTGGGCCTGATGCCTTCACCCTTCGCAGCCGCCATCAGTTCGTCGACAAGGTCGCTGATGGCAACGGGATCATCGGTGATGACGTTTGGCAGATGTTCTGCCATCCACATGTCCAGGAACTCCACGGCTCGCGCGCTCATGCTGAGACAAGTTGGCCGGCTGCCTTAGGTTCCTTCCTCGAAGTCCTGCAGTGTCGCATGGCGGAGCGTGTGTTCGCCGCGAAGGAACTTCACCCGGCCAGTGATGCCGGGCTTTATCCACTCGACATCATCGGCGAAGGCGCTCGGCACCCTCTGCGCTGGCTTCGACGCCCTGGTCTCTTGGACACGCTGCCAAAGACGCTCTCTGACGCCCTTGGGAAGCGTCACTGCCGCCATGCCAGCATATCGGCCATTGCGCGCCATAATCGCAGCAGCAGGCCTCCCAGGCTCGCGCCTGAGGCCCAGCAGCTCGAAGTCGCCGACCTCCCAGCACTTTGTCTTTACCCAGAAGTCCTGCTTGCCGCTCCGATAGTCGCTAGTGCGGCGCTTCGAGACGATGCCCTCGAGGCCCATCTTCTCGACAGCTTCGAAGAAGACGGCGCCGTTCCCCTCGACATGATCGCTATACTGGATGATGCCTTTGGCCGGCTTGATCAGGTTCCAGAGCCTCGCCTTGCGCTCGACCAGCGGCAGGGGACGAATATGATCGCCGTTGAGATACAGCAGGTCGAACGCGACAAACGCCAGCAGCTCGGCGTTCCAGGTCATGCGCGAGTGCATCTCGTGGAAGTTCGGACGGCCGTCGGGATCCGGCGCAATCACCTCCCCATCGATGATGAAGGATTCCGCGGGTAGCTCTTCGGCCGCCTGGACGATCGGCCAATACCGTTTCGACCAGTCATGCCCGTTTCGAGAGAAGGCGCGGGCGCCAGCCCAGTCGAGGATCAGCTGGGTTCGGTAGCCGTCATATTTGATCTCGTGCAGCCAATCGTCGCTGACCGGCGGCGTCTCGACCTGGACTGGGTCCAGAGGCTTGATGAAGGACAGCCGGGCTCTGCCGGCAGGCTTACGCATGCGAACCCCAATGCGAAACTCGAATTTGATTCAATATGGAACAGTCGCAAGCGTTCCGTTAGCGGTTGCTGAAATGCCGATTGCAATGGGGAACAGTCCGACCCAGCGGGCTATGTACGCCTTTTGGGGAACTACTTTCTTCGCATCCAGCAACTAAACTTAATCCTCGGAAGGAGTGCCAACATGTCAAATGAGAGCACAAGACTGACGGAAAAGAACTCCGAAAAGCTTGTTTCAGAGGGCGAGGCGCGCCGGGACTTTTTGAAGAAAGCAGGGCGTTTTGCGGCGGTGACCCCACCGGCCATAACCATTTTGCTCGGCACGAGCCTGAACTCTGGGGCGATCGCCAAATCGGGAGGAGCACGCCCGGGGAATGGATGGGGTGACAAGAACCACATACATCTCGGGCCTCCGGGGAAGAAATAACTCCGTACGTTGTCGCCGACCGTTTTAAGTGCGCGACATTCCCGAAGAAAAGCCCGTTCTGCCTTAACCCGCGGCGGGCTTTCTTTGTGGCCTCTGCCAGCCCCCGCCAGGCGAGGGTCTTGTCTACGCCGCAAAAGCGTGCGGCGCGCTCTGGCGCTACCAGAGGTGACAGCCGGTCGACACCGAAGGCAGCCTGTCAAATCAAACTGAACCGAGCTCGCTCGAGTTTTTCACGAGCCTCAGACGGCTCGGATAATCGGGGGCAGAACCGTACGTCGGAGCCTAAACCCTTGCCCGTCGGGATATGCGACAGAAGTCCGAGATGCTGACGCTTTGGTCCCTATGCTGAAACCTAAGGCTCGCTGCATCATTTGATAGGGCCGGTGAGGAAATGCGTCACCTTCCTCGTCGGCAGCAGCTAGAGAGATGCCCGCCATTCCCTGGAGTGACGGGCATCTGTTTGGGTTGAATGAGTACCGCGTACGTGGCCAAGGCCCCCAGCGCTGATCACTCCTCAGCGCTGGGGCTCTCAGTCTCTTCGCTGACTACAGGCGCGCCCGATTCAACTCTGATCTTCATCATTGGACGCCCGGCCATGTCGCGTATCGTACAGAGCAATTCGCGGCTCTCGTCCTTGGGATGGTGCGTTCCGACGACAAGTCTGGTGACGATTTCGCAGCCTCGAAGCTTGGCCGAGTCCTCGTTCGGGAGGATGACCCCACGCGCATCGTGGTAGACTTCGCCACCGTCGGATACATCGAAGAAAAACTTGGGCATAGCGACCTATAACCTCGCATATGCGGGAAAGGTCCACTCACATTTCATACGGTTTGGTAAAACGGGGCTTACCGTGCAATGCCTGCCACGTCGCGCAGCGCCCCCTGCGCGAGCGGACTGTTTGGGTCGGACCGACTGGATGCGAGGGGGCCTGCAAGCCAGGAACTGCCGGGGAAAGCCGTCCTATTAGTGTACAAAGGAGGGGGATGGGAGGATTACGTTAGCCTTAACGAATTATAGACCGCGCTGTCCTATTTTAAGACAGCGCGGTCTCTCCCATCGGCCGCGCAGGCGGCTCCGGCAACACCTAGCAGCCCAACTGCCAATGTCGGAGCCGCCACCACAGATACCAGCAATGGTTGAATCAACAGTTACCAACCGTCATTACTGGTGCATTTTGCCGATTGTTAAAATGTTGGGATGGGCGCGAGGGGTTTGTTTCGCTGTTAAGAATGGGATGGCACCCGGGACTTCAGTCGCAGAAATTGGCCGCTGGTTGGTGCCGGCCTTACAGTAAGGAGAGAAATCCGGGGTCGACGCGACGAACGGTATTGAGTGCGTGCCACTGACGAGCGGAGCCGCGCAGTGTACAAGTAGGCAT
Source organism: Mesorhizobium sp. WSM3860 (assembly GCF_002294995.1). Taxonomy (GTDB): domain Bacteria; phylum Pseudomonadota; class Alphaproteobacteria; order Rhizobiales; family Rhizobiaceae; genus Mesorhizobium. Next base: position 94,680 of record NZ_NSGF01000012.1, read on the forward strand.
GACGAGCGACGAGCTATCTGCCCAGCGGCTTGCGGGAGAGCTCGATCAGTTCGCGCTCGTCGGTGATGCCCGCCATGTAGTTTGCAATAATGCGCGAGGCGCGGTGCTCCTTCTGCTCCTCCGTTTCGTTGGGTGCAGAGGTGGCCGCAAAAACTCGGCTCAGGGCCTCTATTTCATCGGGATTGAATACGCCCTTTGTCAACCGCCCCATAGGCATGGCTTTGCCACCCGTCCAAACACCCCCGCTCAGAATAATCACGTCCGCCGCGCGTGGCTAGTGATACCTGTGGGTTCCACTTTCCGCTCCAAGGCGGCCGTATTTCTAGGCCCGGTTGGCATCGGCACGTTTCTCCTGTGCGCTCTTACAGAGATGATCTAATTTGTCGCGGACCCGATCGTTATCAAGCAGTAGCTTGGCGCGCGGGAAACCTTTGCTAAGAAGCTCCCGTTCGATGGCTTGCCACCCTTCACAGTCGCCCGATGCGGCAAGTTTCCCAGCCTCGCGCCACATGCGCATGTCACTCTTTTGAGACAAGCCTTTCCTCCCATGCTTTGCGCTAAGCGTATAGGAGTTCGGGCCGGATCGCGACGACGGGTTTTGCCGCTTCAAATTTCAAACTGAGAGCGCCGGGGGATGCGCATCCGTTCCGTTGCGACGCTTTGCCTGTTCGGACTGCTTCTGTCATCGCGCTTAAAATACCTGATCGCCGGGCTAGCCATCTGCTGCTGCTTGGTCGCACAACTCCGGCTGGGGTCGACCGGTCCAAAATAGGATGGCAGCTTTACTCGAGCTGCGAAGAAGAACGATGTCGGGCGATCTTATCGCTCTCGATGAAGCGGTCCATGCGCTCGTGCAGCGTCGAGACGCTGCCTTTGAGGTCGCGCACGCCCGTCATCACCTCGTCGCGAAATTCGCGAAGGCCGGCCTTGGTGATGTAGGTCTCCGCAACGTGTAGCTTGTGCGCGGCGAGTTGCTCGGCAAGCAGCGATACCGATGCGATCGCCATGTCTGCCCTGGCATGTGCGTCGTGCGCATCCTTTTTGACCTCGTCCCGAGCCGATTTGATGGCCGCCTCGATGCGCCACCACAGGCCAGCCACCGCGCTGACGACGGCAAGTAGGAACGCGATATTGGAGTTGAATTCGCTCAATCTCCCCTCCCCAGCTCAGCTCGACGCGCGGCGCTCGCCCTGGTGTGGCGGTCGCATTCCGCCGGCGTATAGACACCGATGGCGCAGCCCGGCGCCATGGTCTTGTCGATCCTGTTCTGATCGGCGGTTGTCTTGCCCTGCGCTCCGGCCAGGCTATTACCGATGGCCGAGCGCAGCGCCGGCGCACCGTTGACGTCGGAAGTCGTACACGCCGCCAGCGTCGACGCAGTCGTCAAAAGACATGCGAGCATCAATGCCCCTCCTGATCGCATCCTGATTTTCCTTTTCGATCTTGGCGCGGACCTCTTCGGCGCCACGGTACTTGATGACTTCGCAAACGGTGAAAGCGGCGCCCGAGACGAGGGTCGCAATGGCCGCCCAGGCGATAGCGCCTGCCAAAAGGCGCGAGATGCCAAGGCGGCCGACAAGCAGGCTGATCAGGACGCTCATACGAGCCACCAGATGAGGAATCCGGTTATGACTGCCAGGCCTACGGCACCGACCAGGCGCAGGCCGCGATGAAGGACCACGGCGAAGACGGAGGCAAGGTTCTCCATTACGCCGCCTCCGCCCCAAGAGCCGCCAGCAGGTGCTTTGCTTTGCGGTTCGCACGCCAGCGCCAGGCGAGACCGCCGATGGCGAGCAGCGCGCTTGCGATTGCCAGGACGACGACGACCTTGCCGATCCATTCGCTGGTGTAGGCGAAGGGCGAAAGCTGGTTCTGCAGATCGTACAGGTAGCCGGAGACGCCAAGTCCGCCGGCACCGGCTCCAGTTGCCGCATCGGCCGGTGCGGTCGATGGGGCGACCTTGGCATCCCCGATAAAGGCTTTCGCCTGGCCGCCGTCGACGAAGCTCGCTATCTGCGGCGTGAGGCCGGATGCCCAGGACTGGCCGATCGACCGGACCTCCGCGACGCGCGAAGACCAGCCGGGGCCGAACACCGGCCATGTCTTCAAGTGCTGAAGGAAGGCCAACCGCAGATCGCATATCCGGTCGATCAGGGCATCGTGGTTGTTGCAGGCCTGGACGGCCGCGATGGTGCCGAGCCCCAAGACGCCGTCAAGCCGGCCCTGGTACAGCGGCCCGAGCGCGCGCTGCAGCCGGATGATTGACTGCTTCGGGCCAGAGTTCACCGCACCATCGAACACGACGTAGTCGACCCCGGCAGGCAGTTGGTCGCCTTTCACCGCGTCCCAGTACTGGCGATCGTAAATCTCGAAGAGTTCCTGGCCCATAATGCCCTTCACGGAACGAAGCGCCAGCCCCTTGCTCCGGCGATAGGCATCATAGATCCGCTGCGTAATGCCCTTCATCGTGGCCCCGCCCGGGTCGGCCGGATGATTGCTATAGCCGCCCTCGTGCGCGAGCACGCGGGCGAGCGATTCCTGCTCGCGAGATGCGGTCATGAATTTTTCCTTTTGAGCTTGGGAACTTTCCTGGCCGTCGGCGATTGATGGCCGCGGCAAGGGGGATTTCGGGATTGGATTGTTTCAGGAAGCTCGAGACGCTTATCGAGGCCGGCGGCGCCAACGCCGTCGGAGAGGCGCGCGCCCTTCTCGCTCAACTAAAAGGCAAGTCTCAGGGACTGGCTGAGGCGATCGACGAATTCCTGCTCGACATGATGACGCTGGATTTCCTACTCGAAACCGAGCGCGAGGCGTTCCAGACCTCAGCACGACACCTGGCGCATCGGCGACTGAGTATGGTGAAGCTGCTCTCGACCTAGCGGGCGTCCGTACCAGCCGAGCCCTGCGGGTTGCCAAGCGAAATCTGTGTGGTGTAGCCGCTGCCGCGGTCGAGCGTGTCGGTGATCGAGGCAATCGTGTACCTGCCGTCGACGCCGGCGCGCACCATGATCACGGCCGTGCCTTCCGGCTCGGCGGTCGGCTCGCCCTCGATTGTGATCGACCCCGATCCCTTCTGCCGCGCGCCGTCGACGCGATCGGCATCGGCCCGGGTCTGCGCGGCCGTGGCGTCCGGCTCCATGAAGCGCAGCACGTCCTCCGGCTCGACATCCTCGCCGGTCTCGACCTCTTCGATCACCTGCTTTGCCCGGTGGAAGTCGTACCAGCGGCCCTTCTTCTTCTTGAAACGCGGCCGGTCCGTCACTGGCGTCAGGCCGCTCGCCGAGATCACTATGCCGCGGGTGATGACGATGGTCGGCAGAGGCTGGTCGGTCGCCGAGACGCCCTGGTTGCGCGGCACGAACCCAGCCTGCTGGCCCTTGATGGCGAAGGTCGCGCCATGCTCACGCGCAAGCCGATCGGCGAAGGCGAAGAAGCTCTCATTGTCCTGCGCCTCATATTCCAGCTGCCGGCTGGCAAGCGACGGATGCACCTTGATCGACAGGCCTGCGTCTTGCGCCGCGTCCTCGAGGACCTGGCCAAGCGTCTTTTTCTCCCAATGCCGGTCGACCGGCTGCTTGACCTTGCCCTTCAGGCTCGCCGAGCGCGCGGTGATGGAGAGCACGCTGCCGGATCCCCGGTCGAGCGACCAGTCGCAAGTGTCCACTTCTCCCTCGAAAGTCCGCATCGCGCCGCCCTGCCAGCCGAGCTCGATCGACACAGGCGTGCCGGTCTTCGGAAAGCGGACCGTCGCATCCTTGTCGTCAAGCGTGAAGGTCGCCGATTGCGTCGCCTCGGTGCTCGACTTGGTGATCGACAGCGAGATCAGGCGCGGCAAGAAACGTGAGGTTACGTCCTGTCCGCCGACAACCACGCGGAAATGACCTTTTCTCATGAGAACAGGTCAATCACGGATTTCGCCGCGCCGCCCTCGGCCGCCATTTCGGCCGGCGTCAACACCGTGACGACGCGACCCACCGGCAGGAGCGGGCCCGACCGGGCGAGATCCCGGTTCAGGGCGAAGGTCTTCGCCACCATGCCCGAGAAGACCTTGCGATAATGCCGCGCCAGCAATGCGGACAGCGTCGTGCCTTCCGTCTTGACGATGACGGTCTCGGTCATGGCGGTATCTTCCCATATGTGTTGCGGGAGTTGCTCTAGCTATAGGCTAGCCGGCGGCTGCCCATTAAGCAGCGTAGCCAGAGCGGTTATGACCTGCGGCATGAAAAAAGGCTTAGGAATCATGACGCTGTTGGGAACGCCTTCTGCAGACCAGTGGATGGCACTGTCACCGCTCACATAAATGACGGGCATCGTTGGACTGGCTTCGCGAACGAGCCGAGCCAAATCCCACCCCGACTTGCCCGGGCCCAGCCGAATATCGGTGATGAGCGCCTTGAACTTTTCGGGCTTCGCGTTGAAGGCGCTCAGCGCGTCTTCAGCACTCCTGCTGCTGAGCACAGAGAAGCCTGCTTCCTCCAAAGCCGTTTCGATTTCCAAGAGGATGAGAGGTTCGTCCTCAACGACCAGAATCTCGCTGTCACTCATTGATTGGCCGGTCCCTATTCGGGCCACTACGCTTTCAATTGCCTTCCGGTTCCAACGACGTAATCGTTTTTTTCACCGCACGGGCCGTGGAAGCGCTCGGCACCATCTTTAGGCCAGCAGCGAGAACAGCGATGTGAAGAAGTCGCTCGCCGCCGGCGCCGCCGATCTCTGCAGTTTGACGATGATATCCACGACCTGGCCGACGCCGTCGCGCTCCAGGTAGGTGTGCTCGTCGTTCACCGACTGCACGACATAGAAACCGAACACCGAGCCGTCGCCGCGCGTCACCAGCTGCGGCGTGCCGGCCGCTTGAGCGCCACGCAGAATGTTCAAAGTGCCCAAGCCGCCGAGCTTGGTCGGCAGCAGCTGGCCGGAGACGGTCAGCGTCTCGGCGCCGAGGCCGACATCTTCGAGCGGCGGCATCGCGCCGACGACCGGTTTTTCCGCATAGTCATGCGTTGTCTCTCGCGAATGCGTATCGATGTTGAACGAGAGATCGCATTCGACCAGGCCGATCTTCATCAGCATCAGCGTGGCCCTCCGAAGTCGATCGCCTGCCCGCGCGTGTCGGATTGCACCTGCTGCCCCGTGGTTCTCTGACCGAGCGAGCCGATAGGCCGCATCAGATCGCCCTTGGCCGAAGACAGGAAGCCGCCGACCCCGGCGATGAAGGCCGCGGCGGCGCTCTGGCCGAATGACTGGCCGGCGCCCGCGACGCCCGATGTGAAAGTCTGCGCAGCATTCTGGCCGGCCTGCGTGCCGCCTTCGGCAATCTTGGCGCCCGCGTCATTGCCGCCGGACTGCAGGCTGCGTTCGATTTCGCCGATGTCAAAGGGCCGGCCGAGCGGCTCCGGCGCCTTGTCACCGCCTTTCGCCGGTGCGTGCGCGCCCTCCCTGATGGCCCGAAATTGCCGCTCGGCTGCGGTCATTTCCTCCCACCGCTTCGGCCGCGGCGTGGGCACGGGCGTGCCGGCAGGCTGCACGCCGGCATTCGGCACGCGCGTCAGCCGGTCTTCGATAGCCGAGGACTGCTTCTGAAGAGAATCGAAGACGTTCTTGATCTCGCCGCGGCCGAGCTGTGCAAGCGCCGCGCGGAAAGCATTCTCGGCGGATGCTCCGGTGATGTTGCGATCGAACCACCCCAGCTCCGGATGCTGCTTGTTGTAGCGGTCCCTGAATTCGGCCATGTAGGCCATGGGATCGCGGCCGCTGGCGCGCAAGGCCTCGTAACCCTTGTCGACCGCCATCATATCGGACAGCCGCTGGTTCACCTTCTCCAGCACGGGATTGAGCGCCCGCCCGGAAAGGTCGCCAAGGGCCCTCCCCGTCTCCTGGATATTGTTGATCAGCTGCTGCCAGTTGCCTTCGGAATCGCCAGTGATCTGGGCGAAGTCCTTGGCCACGGTCCCGGCCGAGCCGCCAAGCGCGTCGAGATGCTTCTGCAGTTCCGGCATCTGCGTCAGCAATGCGCGCATGCCTTGCTGCATCTGGATATCGGTGAAGATCAGCGGCAGCTTCGACAGGTCGCCCTTGAGCGCCTTCTGCGTCTGCTCGACCAGCGTCTGGATGACGTCGCCGCCCTCCTTCCGGGTGCGATCGAGTTCCTTGCGGATGTCTATGTGATATTTCTTGAAGTTCTTGGCGACTTCGTTGCCATAGGCCTTCTGCAGGATGTTGGAGAAGTTGGTCGCAGCCTCGGCCGAGGATCCTGTCTGGTTGCGCACGATCTCCAGCATGGCAGCCAGGCGCTTCAGCCCTTCGGTGCCCTTGTAGCCGAGCGCAGCGAAGGCGGGCGCGATGGCCGGCAGCTCCGCCGCCATGTCCTTCAGTTCGAACTTGCCGGCCTTGCCCTCGAAGGCGAGGATGTCGAACGCCTCCTGCATCTTGTCGGCGGTGATGCCGAGCGAGTTGGCCAAGGCATCGGCGGTGAGCGCGATATCCGACATCTCGGCGCCGGAGGCCTGCGCGGTCCGCGCCACGGTCGGCAGGAAGGCCAGCGCCTCCTCCAGCGAGCGGCCGGAGGCGATCAGGGTTTCGAGACCCTGCACCACATTGTCGAACGGCAGCTTGGACTTGTCGGCAAGCTCCTGCAGCACGGCGATGGTCGGCTTGATCGCGGCTGCGGGCTTGTCGGCATTGATGATGATGCGGCCGATGGTGCGCTCGAGCTGCGCGTAGTCGCGCGCGGTGCGGATCGCGACATAGCCGGCGGCAGCGGTGGCGATGCCGGCAACCTTGCCGAATGTCGCCACTCGCGCGAGACGCCTCTCCCGTTCCGCGTCCTGCGCCGCCAAGAGCCGCTCCTCGGCCACCTGCGTGCGCGTCAGGCGCGTGTTGTTGCGCGCCAGGTAGACATCGCGCTCGGCCCTCTGCAGCGCGGTCAGGCTGGTCCGCGCCTTGGCGGCGGGGCCCGACACACGGTCGAGCAGGGAGACAATCAGCTCGGCCGACATCCTGGCCATCAGGCATCATCCTTGGCAGCGGCGAAGACGAACTCCGGCACGACCTGGTGGAACACTTCCATCAAGGCCTCAGCATCGTCCCAAGCGAGCTTCTTCAGCACCTCGGGCGGCAAGGCGCAGAGCCGCGCCAGCAGCTCGCGGTTGCTGATCCCGGCGCTCGACCAGTCGTCAATGTCCTCCAGCGTGGACGGCCGCATCCTGATCCGGACGATGCGCTCGCCACCGCGGGTGACAGGGCGGCGAAGGGTCAGATAGCGGTAGTCGGCATCGGTCAATTCGAGCGCGGCCTCTTCCAGCCCTCCGCCGATTTCCGCAGCCGCCGCAGCGGCCGCAACGGGCGCCGGTTCGTCGGCGCCCGTCATGAAGTCCTCAATCGCGTTCTTGGGCGGCATTATTCAATGCCCAGCAGGACGCGGGCCTTGGCCAGCTCGTCGACACCGAACTGCCGGCGGCGGGTCGTGAAATAGTCCCAGTAGAACCATTCCTCGTTGTCGACCGACAGTTCGTAGTGCGTCACCTCGCTGACCTGGTGATCGTGGCCGAAGGCCGAAGCGCGGTCGAAGGCGTCCGGCGCGATGCGGCTGACGATGCCGCGGATGACGGTCTTGGCCTGGAAGGCATCGCCCGTCTGCTTGTTCTTCAGCACGCCATAGCCGGTGAAGTTCAGCGGCTGGTTGGTGCCGACGCCCATGGCGCGATAGCTCGACTTGGCGAAGCCGGCGAGCTTGAAGGTCGGCTGCAGCGCCTTGATGGCGTTCATGCCCCATTCGACCTCGCCCGGCGCGCCGCCGCCGAGATGCGCGACGGTCACCTGCTCCAGCGTCGGGAGCCCAAGCGACTGGAGCTTTATGTGGTTCGAATCTTCCGGGTCCTGGTCGCCGACGAAGAGGTTGACCTGTTCGAGCAGCAGAAGTTTCTCGGCCATGGTTGAATGGTCCTTCTATGAGACAGCGGTGAAGAGGTGGCCCGGGCGAAGCCCGAGCCCGCGACTGCGGGCGGGCGACCGTTCGCCGCCCCGCCGGAGCCGGTGCGCGGCTGGAGGCCTAGGAAATCAGGTTCTGCCTAGCGATCAGCTCGTCGATCGTCGCCTGGAGCGCAGGCGCGTAGGGGCGGCTGGTCATGGTCAGGCGGCGGAACACCGGTGCTTCCTCGAACTGCGCGTCGATGTAGATGTGGCCGGAGCGCAGATCCTGCGCGTTGTTGAGCTGCGGGTCGAAGCGGCACTTGAAGCCGAGAATGTCGCCGTTCGCCTCGGCCTTGGCGAGGATGTCGTGCACGGTGTTGACGACGGACTGGATCGTCTGCGTGGTGAGGTTGAACTTGCCCAGGAACTGCCGCAGCGTGCGCAGGCAGGTCAGCTCGATGAAGTCGCGGCCGCGCACCTTGTGATACTGCTGCCAGATCGTCTGGTCGGACAGATTGTCGGTGCCGATATAGACGAAGCCGCCGTCGGCGATTGCGAAATCGTCGCCGCTGTCGCCGCGCACGATGATCCCCCCTTGAGCGGCCAGGATTTCCTGCCCTTCGGTCGATCCGTCGGTGAGCGAGAAGCGGTAGTTCTGCTCCGGCCCGACGATGCCGTAGAGCGCCTGGTTGGCCCAGGAGCGGAACGGCCGGCCGTCGTTCTGATAGTCGCGGCGCACCGCGACGCCGGCGATGCGAGGTGCTGCCGGCCGGGTGACGACATCGCCGGAAGCGTCGAGACGCTTGATGCCGGGAGTGACCGGGATCAGCCGGTCCGAAGACAGGGTCTCGCGCCACTGGGTGAAGGCGTCGGGGCCGTTCGGGCCGTCTACGATCGCCACGGCGAGGATCTTGTTCAGCACTTCCGGCAGCGCCGCGCAGACGGCATTGGCCAGTTCCTCAACCGTGGCGGTCGCGGTCGGCAGCACTTTGCCGGCGTCCGCTCCGCCCCCGGAGAAGGTGACGTTGAGCGGCGCCGACAGATAGGCGCCGGGCGTGTCGATGACGAGCGAGGCGACCTTCTGGGCGCCGGGGCCGGAGCCCATGACGGCGTGCGCGGTCGGCAGCACCTTGTTCGGATCGGCGCCGCCGCCCGTGAAGGCGACATCGGGAGCCGCGGTCATGTTGGTGCCTTGAGTGGCGAGCGCCAGCGCGGTCAGCGCGCCGAACTGCTGGGTCGTGTAGCCGGGCACCAGGATGAGGCGGGGATAGACGCCGAGATCGGCGCCGGCATTGACGAAGGCATGGATGCCGGTGCCAGCGACCGAGGAGCCGACGATGTTGGCGATGGTGGCCGCGATGTCGGCGCCTTCGGCAACACGGTTGACCACCAGCTGCGCAGCGACCTGGTATGGCCCGAGCTGCGCGTTGATGCCCTCGACGGCGTCGACGAACAGCGAATCGGGATCGCAGAGCGCGAGCTTGGTCGCGTCGTTGGAGTTGAGACGCACCGCGACACCGGCCGGGAAGGCCGCTTCGAAGGCAGCTTGCGTCGCGGTCGCCGCCTTGGCGAAGGGCATGCAGATGCCGACGACGCTCATCAGCGCATTGGACGGCACGGCCGCCTCGTTGGCGTCGCGACGGATTGTGATCCCGAAGACGGGGTCGGTCATGGTGGTTTCTCCTGTGGACAGAAAGAAGACCCCGCTGTGCGGGTTGGTGCATTACTTTAGAGACAAGTAATATTTGTCAAACTGGACACTGCGTAACTATCGAGCTATGGGAACTCGCTTGGAAGATCAGAGAAGACCAGCAGCAGTGACTAAGGACAGGCCCACAAAGGCGGAGAGCCTATTCATCGAAGCGCAGGAACGCTTCGAGGGGGAGCATTTCGAGGAGGTCGCGCCAAACGCTGTCACGCAAGCGCTGTTCGAAATTCGCCTTTCGCTATGGCTTTGCTTGGCCGTCCTCTGCCTCATCTTGTGGCGGCTCTGGTAAGCCTAGACTGGCCACCCGCTTTCGATGTCGACCGCGTCGAGGGCCGCGGAGTCGAACGCCGCCACGATCTCCGCCGATAGCGCCTTAGCCCGGCTGAAACACGCCTGCACATGGCGGCCAATAGCTACGCCGATCGACTTCATGGTCGCTGCGTCTACTGTTACCCAAACCCCCGGCTGCGCCTCCCAATCTATAGCCGTCAACTCCGGGTCATTGCCGAAGAGCAACACGGCGCCGGTAATCTTGGCTTGACTGTTCGCATCCGTCCGGACGGGAACGCCGCCTACGATCGTCCCGCCAGTCTCGACCTTCCAGCGCTTTTCTGCGAGAGCCGCGAGTTTAGCCGCGCGACTTTCCTCTAGCGTGACTGTCGGCGGCGAATATGCTGCCGCGATCGGAGCCGCATCGGCAAACAAGGTCCCGCCAAGCTCTTCGGGATCATCCGGAGACGCCGTAAAGGGTATCCAGCCAAATTCCGGATGCTCAATTTCGACATCAATTGTGCCGAACTGGTTGTAGACGGGGTTGCGAAAGTCCATCACGAAACCCTCAGAAAGAGCGTTTGCCGGAGGCGATTAGAGCCGGCGCTGTTGTTCACGCGGCCCATCGCACGCCAGGTCCCCGAGAGAGTGCTGCCGCCCTTAACTCCGGTGATGGAACCCGAGCCAAACACCACGTCATCGCCGGGATCAGTGCCAACATTCGTAGTGACGCCCGCGGGCTGAATGGCGGAGCCAGCGTACGTCGACCCATCCACAATGCCGGTGCTGTTAAGGGAGTAGCCGAACACGTAAGTCCCGACAGCACCGTAAGCCAGCGCCGCATTGCCGACCCCGTAGTTCGGTGCCGGTGAAAGGGCTGTGATCGCGTCCTTCACGCGCAACGGCGTCATGGCCGTTGTGTCATCCGTACCCGCCATAGCTTGCGCGTTGGTGGATTTCGTAACGGTGATCGTTCGGCTTGCCGACAGATCTCCGCCGCCGGTCGCAAGCCCGCCGGCTGAAACCGTGGTAGCCTTGTCGGCTTTCAGGGCATCGGCGGCAGCTTGCGCAGTAGAGACTGGCTTGGCACTGTCAGCGGTATTGTCGACGTTGCCGAGCCCGACATCGGCTTTCACGAGAACGAGGGCCGTCTTCAGCGCGGCGACCGTAATCGTGCCCACAAGCCCGGCCACGCTTGAAACTTGATCGGTGTTGTCGATCTTGTCCCAAGCAGTGCCGTTGGAAACGATCCAGTCGCCGATTTGCCAATCGGTGATGCCGGACACATTCGTCGCGCCCGCCGTGGCAACCTTGTAGTACTGGCCTCTATTGGCGCTCGACGCCGCCGGGATCGTCGGCGTGTTGGTGTTCGCGTTCCAAGTGCCCTGATAGGACAGGGAGCCGAAGAGAGCCGACGGCAGCTGCGCGGCCGGGACCTTGCCGGTTGCGTCGAGTTCGGCATAGCCGTTCGCGTTGCCCTTTTCGCTCTCGTTCTGCTTGCTGTCGAGCGCGGCCTGCAGCCCCGTCGTGTCGGCGATGACATGGCTGTGGACCAGCAGCGCGCGCTGGGCGACCGAGACCAGCAGGCCGGCGATGTCGACATCGATCGCCGACAGTGCCGCGATCAGCCGCAGCACATCGTCCTCTAGATTGTTGCTGCCGTCCGGCAGCTGGTAGCCGCGGTTCGGCGTGGCGTTTTCAGTCGGCATGGCGATCCTTGTCGGCGTTACGGGGCGGAGATCGCCCGGAAGTCGTAGGCCATCGGCCGCGCCGCCGGTGTCCCGGTCAGCGTGATGCGGATGCGCCCGACCGGATTGGCGTTGAAGCCGGTGACGCTGTATTTGCGCTCGACCCAGCCGGCGTCCTGCAACGGCGTCTGCGTCACCTGCGGAACCGGCGTCCAAACATCGTTCGCCGCGTCGGCATGCAGCGCGATCGTCGCGCCGGTCGGGATCTTGGTCTTCAGGTAGGACAGGATGTCGACGCCGGTACCCATGTCGAAGGCACGGGTCACGTAAGTACCCGTCGTCTGCAGCTCGCCCTCGATCGCCAGGATGACCGGGAAGACCACCGGAGAGACCTTGGGCGAGCCGGACAGCACTGCCCGGACCTCGACATTCCCGGTATAGAACGACTGCAGCTCCCAAGCCTGGTCGGGATTGAGCAGCGTGACGGAGCCGTCGTCGAGTTCGACCTCGAAATGCATCGCGGCCGCTGCGGTCGGCAGCTCGACCTCGGCGCGGATCAGGAGGTCGCTCATGTTGGCGACGGCGAAGGTGCCGACATCGACCGACTTGGTCGTCGGCGCGAACTTGGCCGCGATCAGCTGGAAGCAGATGTCCTCGTCCTGGTGTGGGGTCCATGTGACGGCGTTCGACGACGACAGCATGACGCCGACCGAATAGGGCTGCGCGGCGACCGGCTGCTGGAGGTCGGCGTCGAAGTCGCCGAGCTTGGCCGTCTTGATCGAATGGTTGCCGTCATTGGTCTTGACGACGAAGGCATACTCGACGCCGCCCGCCAGCCAGATCGGGTATGGGAACCGAATCTCGGTCCATTGGCCGATCACCGCCTCGTTCATGTCGTAGAACGCCTGCGCGATGACGTTGACGGTCGGGATGCCGTTGGCGACCTCGACCAGCTCGAGCACGATCGGGTTGTCCGGATCGCCGACCAGGCAGACTTTCAGGTTGACCCCGGCAATGTGCCGCCCTTCGGTGGGCGTGAAGGTCTGCGCCAGCGGGTCGGACCGGCTGCCGCCATTGCCGCCGCCGCCACCGCCCACACCGCCGGTTTCCCGCGGCGCGGTGACCGAGGTCTGCTGGACGGTCGTGGTGATGACGCGCCGGAGCGTCTCGATATCGATCGTGCCCTGGCCGACGAAGATGGCGGCCGCCTTCGAGCCGCCCTGGCCTTCCGCGACCAGACCTTTCGAGCCGGCCGGCACATTGGCAGGGATGGTAAAGCTGTTGACGATCTGGCCGGAGCCGTCGGCGCTGACACCGCCCGGGTTGACGTTGATGCCGTCGAACTCGAGCTTGGTCAGGTTCTCGCCCGCGCTGAACCCCTTGATGGTGAACTGCAGGGAGATTTGCCTGAGATAGGCCAGCGTCTCCTCGCGGGTCGAGCTCTCGATCGTCTCCTTCTGTGTCGTCGTGGTGGTCGTCGTGGTGCGGCCGGTGGTCGACTTCGACGTGGTGATGACGACCGGCGAAGACAGGGCGGCCGCGCTGTCGGACGCCCATTCGGTCGCGCTCTCGGTCCAGTAGTCGACCGGCGGGTTGATCACCATCGACGCCGGCAGCGGCGTGAAGTTCTGGTAGGGGTTGATCTTGGTGCAGCGGGTGGCCAGCGCCTGCTCCATCGCTACCTCTTCGGTCCAGTCGAGCAGCGTCACGCCAGGCAGGTTGATCGCATGGAAGGTCGGGTCGATGGCAAGCCGCAGCAGCCCGCCGAACACGGCGGCGGTCTGCGGCTCGCCCTCGTCACGATAGCGGTCCGAGGTGAAGGGGTCGACGAAGACGCCGTTCTTGGAGATCGGCTCGCGACTGTCGATGTCGCGCTGCAGCCGCTCGAGCGCGATCAGGTCGAGCGCATCGACCAGGCTGTTATACATGCGGTCGATCTTGGCCATGGTGTAGGCGCGCACGCCGATGTTGGTGACGTTCGGCGTGCCGGTCCAAACGTTCTCGACCAGGGCGAGCGGCAGCACGTCGGCGGGAACGGTGGGCGGCAGCGCGTTGGTGCGGCTGGAAACCCCTTTCAGGTAGACGGAATTGCCGTCGCTATCGAGGCCGAGCACGTCGACGCGCGGCAGCTTAAAGTCATAGTCGACCTGGATTTGCCCGCCGTTGACGCCGCCGGCGACCGTGATCGAGGTGGCGGTGATGTCGGTCGGCGAGACGATGCCGAGATAGCGGTATTTGACCGTGTAGCTCGACCCGGTCGCCGGTTCGGCGCCGCCGGCCGCCCATGACACCAGGTCGCCGGCCTTCGTGTAATCGGCCGGCGTCGCATAAGTCGTGGCGCCCTGCTTGACCTCGAGGATCGACGTGACGCCTGTATTGACCAGCGCATCGGACCCGTTCGGGGTGCCGCCGCGCACGACCGTTTCGGTGACTTCCTTCTCGACCAGGACTTCACGGATCGTGGCGATCGGTCCGTGATTGAGGGTGACCACCGTCGGGTTGGTGCCGAAGGTGTGCACCTCGGTCGGGATGCGGAAGAGGTCGAAAGTCTCCGTCTCGCGGTGGCGCAGCGCGGCGTACCGCGTGCGCTTCTGGCCCTTGATATTCGCCACTCCCTCCGCAATCGAGAACACCTGGTCGGTGCCATCCTTGCCCAGAGCAGAAACGGTGCAGCCCGAGACGATGTAGTTGCCGTTGGCGTCGAAGTCGTAGATCGCGAGCTGCGCGTTGATGCCGGTGAGGTTCGGCGGCGGCGTCTGATCGATGGCGACGCCATCCTTGAGCAGATAGACCGAATAGAGGTCGCCCTCCCCGTCGTCACCGGAGAAGCCCCAGGCGAGCGAGACCACCACGCGCGCGGCGCCTGCCTCCTCTTCCGACAGCGCGCCGGGCATCAGGCCGAGCAATGCCGGCTCGTCCAACTCGGTCAGATAGGTTTCGAGCACGCGAACGCCGATATGCACAGCGCCCACCATCGGCACGTCGGTCAGGACCGCGGCCGGAGCGTCGAGAACACGGCCGTTCACATAGAGCTTGCCGAGCGTGAGGGTGACGGTCTCGGCTTCCGCATCTATGATGATGTCGGCGCCCTCGACGCGGTCGCCGTCGCGCGCGACGAGGTTGCCGACCGAGCGGATCTTCCGCTGCAGAATCTGCTGCGCTTCGAACATCTCGGCCGCCTGGCCGATCTTGCCCTCGCGCGTGAGAACCATGTCCCACAGCGGAAAGGCAACGGAACGGTCGTAAGCGCCAGTCAGGTTCGACTTATGCTCGTAAGCCATTTTGCCTCAAACGATTTTCAGGAGAGCGCGAAAGCGCTCGCGCGAAGTCTTGCCGAGAAGTGCCGGCGCGATGTCGAACCCGCCGACGATCGAGCCGCCGCTGATGCCAGCGCCGGACAGCCATCGGATGCCGGCGGGGTGCGTTCCCACGACATTGCCGCCAAGGGTGACGCTCCACGAATGAACGGTCTCGCCGTCGCCCTCGCCGAAGTCCATGCGGGCTTCGACGTAGATGTTCGGGCCGGGGATATCGGATGCGATCCATCCCAGCCCGCCAGCTTGGTAATAGCCGCCGAAGAGGGCCGTCACTGGCCGGTAGACGTGCGCCTTGCGGAAACCGATCGGCGTGCCGTCCTGCCGGTAGACGCCAACCCAGCAGCTCTTTGCCAGCAGCGCGGTGGCGATGATCTGCGCCCGCGAGGCGGCCGCGTCCGAAACCCACTGCAGCCCGGGCGTGTTCCAGGGAAACGGTCCCCAGCTGATCGACCCGCCCTCGACCGGCTCGATCCACGCGCCAAGAGCTCTCAGCTCGGCCTCGGTCAATTCATGGAAGCCGGCGTCGAAGGTGCGGCCGAACGACCATTTCACGCCGCCGCCATGGAGGAAGACGCCGGAATTGTCGCCCCAGATGCCGTCTCCCCACCTGGAATAGGCCCAATCGTGCTCCCGCACGTTGTAGCCGTTCCATGCGCGATAGAATTCGGACCGAACAGGGTCCGACAGGCGAACGACAGCCTCGATCGTGGCGAGGTCGTCTTCATTGTCGCGGAACCGGTCGAGCTCGAGCTCGTAGAGGTGCCAGCGCGTGCGGCGCACCGGCGCCTCATAGAAGGTCGAAAACGCATAGCCGACCCATGTCAGGCTTTCGGCGACCCCCTGCGGCGTGCCCTTCACCCGCTGCCAGCGCAGGCCATATTCGATGACGGAGGCGAGGTCCGGCAGATATTGCGTGATCCCGCCAAGCCCATACTCGACGACGAGCCAGGGTAGGATCGATTCCTGGCCAGGTGCGAACTTGAAGCCGCGCAGTTCGTCGAAGCCGGGCTGCAGCTCCGGCAGGCGATCGAACGATTCCGAGAGCGCGCGCTCGAAAAGCGTCGTGTTCTGCGGCAGGAGATTGAGCCGTTCCGTCACCGGTCGCGCCCCTTGTAGGCGAGCGAGACGGCGCCGATCTTGACGGCCGAACCGTCGTCGACCGCCACGTCAGCCACCGGCGCAGCCAGCGATACACGCTGCACGCCGGGCGCCTGCAGCTTGGCGATCAGCCAGGAGCGCGTGACGTTGAAGCCGAGCCCGCCCTCGTCCGCCAAGGCTTGGCGCAGCAGCGTCTCAAGGCTTTCGAAGACCGTGATCGGCGTCGTCGGCAGAAGCCAGATATCGGCTGCGACATTGACCGTGGCGCTTGTTGCAGAGACCACGGTGATGCGGTCGGAAATCACCCTAACGCTGTTCTTCTGCACCTCGGCGTCGACCGCTGCGAGCAGCGCGGCATCGGGCTCGCCGAAATTGTCGGTCGCAAGCACCGCGATACGGATGTCGGGGCCGGTGCCGACGCGATAGACGGCGACATCCTTGACGCGAATCGAGGCGCGCAGCGCGGCAGTCCTGTACCAGTCCTCGCTGCCCGCGGTGGAGCGGCCGGATATGGCGACCACGGTGCGGGCGCGAAGCCTGGTGTCGCTCTCGCCTGTCAGGCGCACCACATCGTAGAAGGCGGCGAGATGGTCGAGATCGACGCCGGCGGCGAAGGCCAGAAGGTTGGCCTTGACCGCGTCGTTGATCGCAGCGCGGTAAAGCACCTCGCGGAACGCGCCGGCCTGCAGCAGGATGTTGGCCGGCTCGCCCTCGAGATCGATGATGCCGGACACGTCGAGACCATAGCTGGTCGCAAGGTCGACGAAGGTCGCCTTCACCGCAGCGAGCGCGTCAGCCTCCGAAGTGACGCTGATCGCTTGCGGCTCCGGCAGACCTTCCAGGGTGGACAGGTCGAGCATCGGTCTACCCCGTGACAATCAGATTGCCGCCCGACTGCGCCAGGCGAAGCGAAACGGTGCCGGCCGGCGTCAGGTCGCCGAGATGAGCGCGCGGACGGTAGATACCTTCGATCGACCAGTCGGAGGCGCCAGTGCGGTCGAGCGTCAGCGGTGAAATCCGGGTCGGCGTGAAGCGCGGCTCGAAGAGCAGGATCACGGCCGCGACCGACCACTGGAAACGGATCACCGTCTGCACGTTGGCGAGTTCGCCGAGCAGCGCCGGAACCGGGCTGCCGACATATTCCCGCAACACGCGCTCGAAATAGCGCGTTGTCAGCAGTATCTCGATCGCCTGGATGACATTGTCCCAACCGCTCTGCCGGAGGCCGGTCGAGCGGTCCATGCCGAATTGCGTCACTTGCGCTTCCCGCGCCCGACCGCCTTCGCGACATCGACCTGGTCCGCGATTTCGATCTGGCTTGGCGGCGGGTCAACCACCGTGACTTGCGGAACAAGGTGCCCGCGCAGCCGCTCATAAGCGGCCTGCGAAGGCGTCATCTCGACGGTAGAGCCCGGCGCGCCAAGCTTCGGCGCGCGATCGGTGACAATGAACTTCAAGATGGCCTCCATCGAAGCATCTGGCGATGCTCGTTAATCAGCGGCGAAGACTTTCGAGGACCCCTCGACGATCGGCCAAAGGCCGGTCGAGGAGCCCGACATGACGTGGACCCTGTCACCGATGCGGGCGACCTTGCGGCCATCTGCGCCGCCAAGATCGACCCGCGGTGCTGACAGTTCCGCCCGGTCGCCGCCGCCGTCGAACAGCATCGTGGCGGAGCCGTATTTCGACAGGATCCTCGTTTCAGGGTCCGACGAGGGCGACGGGTTCTGATCCGAAAAGGTCACACCGCCTGGCGCATGTCGCCATGCGGCGCGACCAGCATCATCTGCTGGCCTTCCGTCGGCGGCCGCCAGGATTTCTCGTTGCCGGCTATCTCGCCCCATGGCCGCAGCGGCGACAGGAACTCGCGGCCGTTCGCGTCGGACAGCAGCAGCTGCACGCGCTTGGTGTCGTGGTCGACCTTCTTCACCGTGCCGAAGCGCAGATTGCCGGCAACCATGCGTTTGAGGGCCGCGATATCGGCCTGCAGGCCGAGAATGACCCTCACCAACTCGACATCAGACATCAGGCTGCACCGCCGAGCTCGGGATCGGGCAGGATGTCTTCCGTCAGCTCGGTCTGCGCGCCGTTGAGCACGGTGCCAACCTGGTCGAACTCGACGACCTCGACCAGCTGCTCCTCGTCCGGCGGAGCGACGCCGAGCATGCCCGGTACAGCGGCCGTCGTCATCAGGGTCGACTGCACCTTCTGCCAGGTCAACAGGTCCGCGCCCTTGCCGAGCTCGGCGCGCATGATGGTGACGGCGGACTGGTAATCAGCGACGGTCGCCAACTGGGTCAACGCAGCGTCGATGACTGTGGGCAACCCAGCACCGGGCGCCGGATCGCAGACCGGCTCGATCTCGATCTCGACCATTCGGATCGCATGCTTGCGACCGCCCTCCGGGTCGACGCCGCGATTGGCCTTGATCGGCCCGATAGCGGCAACCAGCGACCTGAAACATTCGGCGAAGGCGTTGTTCGGATCGGACAGCACGCGGCGCCATTGCCGGTCGAGCATGTCGAGCGAGAATTCGAGGCCGGCATCGGTCGCCGCGATCTCGATCTGGGCGACGGTCTGGCCATCCGTCGTCTGATAGGCGACGCTCGAGGCGACGATCAGGTCGAGCGCGAAGCTCACCGTGCCGGAGGTGGCGAAGAAGCCTTCGTTCTGGCCGGCATACTTGCTCTCGTCGATCCGCACCAGGATGACCGGCGCCTGCCGGTCGGTCATGATGGCGGAGAGCGCCTCGATCGAGGAATCGGTCACGCCGTCGGCGGCGATGGTGTTGCCGCGCAGCGCCTGCACCGCCAGCATGCGCAGCATTGCGTTGACCAAGCTCATGTTCTTGAACTCATGCGGCTGGCTTGAGGTTGGACAGGAAGAACACGATCACCTCGGGCAGGTCGTCGACGACGCGCACGATTGAATAGATCGGCTCGGCCGGGCGGCTAGTCACCTCCGCCTGGTCGCCGTCCTTGGGCAACCAGGCCATATCCGAACGCGGGATCGAGATCGTGCACAAGCGCCCCGCAAAGCGCGTCGGCGCCATGCCGCGGTCGCGGCCGCCAAGGAAATCGAGGTCCGGATCGATGTCAAACCGGCCTTTCAGGTTGACCATCGCCGGACGCGACGGATCGTCGGCCACCGACATCTCGCCCCGCAGCTTGGCGCGGATGGTGATGAGATCGCCGAGGCGAGAGCGCGTCTCATGGACAAGGCGCGAGCGGGCTGCACGAATGTCCATGAGAGGCTCCGAATGAGATGAGACCTCAGGCCTGGCCGAGGTCCATCTGGTTGGCTTCGTCGGCCCGCGCAAGGTCGACCTTGGTGGCTGGGCGCGCGGCGCCCTTGACGACAAGATCCTCGAGCTGCTTCTTGTCGACGTCGATGATCGAGCCGGGCGCCTTGACCTCGATCTCGGCGCGCTTGACCGTCTTGCCTTCCGGGCTCTTCTCGCCTGGCGACTTGCACAGGTGAACGGTGCTCAAAGCAACGGCTTTGACCATGATGCTATCTCCAATTGTGTTGAATGCCGAGGCCGGACCGGGGCAATCAGCCCAGGACGGTCGCCTTCAGCGTCGCGTTCGGGTTGACGGGCACCATCAGTGGCGCCGACTGGGTGAGGATCTGCTCGATCGCCACATCTCCTTCGGGGATGTAGTTGCGCGGGAAGATCGGCAGCGCCTCGAACTGCGCATGCACATCAACGATCGTGCCGAAGCAGCGGTAGCCCTGCACGTTCGGACCGGTCAGCACGACATCCTTGGGCGACATGAACGGTGTGACCGAGCCATTGACGGTGTAATAGTCCTTATAGACCCAGACTTCGATGCCGCCCCCGAGCGTGCCGCCATAGCGAACCTCGCCGGTGGTCATGAGGCCGGTCTTGATCGTCAGGTCGGCATTGCCGCGCCTGGTCAAGTCCATCTCGCCGAGAATCTCGCTGTCGCGCCGCATGACACCCCAAGCATCCGTGCCGACGGTGATGCGGTTCGGCGCGCCGCCGAATTCGGCCGAATGCATCGTGTCCGCCCAGCTCTGGATGTCGTCGAGGATGGACACGCCGGGGTCGCCCCAGCGCGCGCCGCTGCCGAGCACCACAGTGTGTGCGGCCGCTCGACCGAAATCGACCAGCCGTTGCGGCATGTCCTTGCCTTCGATGACGACCTTACCATCAATGACGGCCTTGGCGGCCATCCACTCCCAGAGCCTTTCGACCGCAACGCGATGGAACTGCAGGATGTCGGCTTTGACCGCGTCGTATCGCGCCGCTGGGCTCTGCGCATTGGGACCAAGCAACGTGCCCGGGCGGCGGGTCAGAGCCCGCAGCGGCGAGACAGGATCGCTCGCCTTGACATAACCTGGCTTGAAGCGCTCGACGCGCGCGCCTTCCTCGTAGATCGGCCGGCCCTGCGCCATCGGGGCGACGAAGGGCGCGAGCTTGCGGCCCGAACGCGGAATCTTCTCCAGGTCGATGTATTCGTCGGTCGATGACATCTGGTTGGGGAAGAGAAGATCGAGCCAGTAGCTCGGCACGATGTCGAGTTCACGGAACACACCGAGGAGAGTGTGCGTGTCCCAGAGTTCATAATGGTCGAAGTCCGCCATGATCGGGGGCCTTTGTAAAGGAGGCGGCCGAGGCCGCGATTGCGTCGAAGGTTTCGCGGGTCAGAGCCGCTTGCGGATGACAATGTTGGTGGGCGATGGCGCGGCGCGGAAAGCAGCCTCGCGCTTGTCGTCGGTGTTGAACGAGGCATCCCAGTTGAGCGCGTCCGGATTGAAATTGCCGGCGCGGTAGATCGCGACGCGCTGCGCGGCCTCGGTATCGACCACCGGGGCCGTCGTGATGCCAAGCGGCGCCACGCCGATCTGATCCGCCCCGCCGACGAGGGTGGCGTTGGAAAATGCGATGGCGGCGGCGGTCTCGGTGGTTGGGATGGCGTTGCCGGTCGCTCCCGCGGCCCTGGCGACGATACCGACGATGCCGGCGGCATCGGATTGAGCGCTGACATCGGGATGGGGAGTGGTGAGCGAGCCGTATGCGGTGCCGGCACCAGCTCCGACATTGATCGCCGCGATCAAGTTGCTGGCGGTTTCCGCCGCCGTCGCACCGATCTTGACCTGGCCGGCGACGGTGGTCGGCGCAGCCTTCAAGGTATAGACCGTCGCGCCGATGGTGATGGTGTCGTCGACGGCGCCGCCACCGGAGAAGACCAGCCGGCCGGTCGCCTTGCTGCCGGGCGCATGGATAAAAGTCGCCATGGCCAGGGTGTCTGAGGCTGCGAGGCCGACAACCGAGAAAGCCGGCAGCGCTACATCCGCTGCCACGGGGAAGTCTTCGGTGACAGGGTGCGGGATGGCCGAATTGAAGATTTCGGCGGAGGTGAACGTATCGGACACGTCCCGAGCCGCCATGCCCGGCTGTGCAAATGGAATGCTGATCATGATCGACCCTTTCAGGTGAAGAGTTGCGGTTGGATGGTTCGAACCATCAGCCCTGCCTGGCCGGCGCACCCATCGAGGCGCGGTAGTTGGCGAGAATTCGGTTAGCCGTTTCCTGCGATGCCGCTGCGGACTTTCCAGCGCCGGGCTGTGCGAGGCCGGCCGCGGCAAGACGCGACTTCTCATAGGCCTCGGCGTGCGCCCCGGCCGGCTTGGACACAGCGACATTGGCTACGACGAAAGCCGCGACATCCTCGCCGGTCATGGCGGGCGACTTGGTCGCCAGGTCGAGCGCCGCCGCCATGCGGGTGCCGTCCCCCTTGACGCCCTCGGCGCCAAGGGCGGTCGTCAGACGCTTGTTCTCGGCCGACACGCCGGTGGCATGGCCTTTGGTCTCGGCAGCGGCGACGGCTGCGTCGTGGTCGGCTTTCGGAATGCCGGCAACTTCGATGGCGGCGGGCGCGCCGGTGGTCTCGCTCATGGATGTGCTCCCTTTCTGCGGCGTTGAGCGCCCGCCGTTCGGCGTGGAGGCGCGGGAAAGTTCAGTAAGTACGCTTTCGAACGAACCGACGCGGTCGGCGATGCCGACGTCGACCGCAGCCTTGCCGATGAAAGTGCGCGCTTCCGTCTTGCGCGCGGTGGCTGCGGTGAGCCTGGAGCCCCGCCCTTTCGCCACCGTGCCGAGGAATGCGCCGTAGAAGGCATCGACTTCCGCCTGCAGGTCCTCGCGGACGGCGTCGGAAAGCGGCTCGAAGGGGTTGGCGTCGACCTTGTGGGCGCCGGCATGGATAAGCGTCGGGGTGATGCCGTCGCGGTCCAGCTGCCGACTGAAGTCGGCGTGCAGAAGAACGACGCCGATCGAGCCCGATATGCCGGTTTCGGTGGTGACGATCTCGTTGGCACCCGACGCGATGGCGTACATGGCCGAAGCCGCCATGCCGTTGACAACCGCGACGGTTCGCTTCTTTGCGGCAAGATTGCGCACGAAGGCCGCGGTTTCGAAGGCGCCCACGGCTTCGCCGCCAGGCGAATGCATGTCGAGGATAACAGACCTGACAGCCGGGTCGGCAGCTGCCGACTTCAGCTGGAAGCCGATCCCTTCATAGGAGGTCAGACCGGAGCTGGCCCCGATCCAGGCGCCGCGGTTCACCAGTGAGCCGGTGATCGTGATGATGCCAACCCCGTCGCGGGTGACGCGATAAGGCACGGCGCGACGGGCGCCGTTCTCGTCCTCGACCACCGATCCCCCCTCGAATCGGGAACTCTCGGGCCCATTGACGCCTAGCCTGCCGGCGAGGACGGAAAGCACCACCTCGGCCTTGTCACGCGTGATCAGCAGCGGCCGATTCAGTACCCGGTCGGCGATATGGATCAGCGATGTCATGGACGCTCCTACCGCACGAACCGCGTGGTCTTGGCGTAGCGCGAACGTTTGCCGTTCTTTGCCGAGCAGGCAGCGGCGAGCCGCATAAGTTCGGCGTCGAGCGCTTTGACGTCGGCTCCGGAGAAACGAAGCTGCTCTCGCGTCACCGGCGACTGGATAGAAAGTTCCTCGACATGCTCGCCAGCGAGCGCGCGCAGCTTGACCGCATAGAGCGCCTGGTAGAGTGCACAGGGGTCATCCTGGTCCACGGCAACGCCGTTGATGGTGACGAGGACCGGCATCAGGCTTCTTCCTTTTTTTTCGGTGCCTTCTGGTCCTGGATGACGTCGTCCTTCGCGTCGCCCGACCCCTGACTTGGAGCGAAAGGCGACGGCATGCCCGCGTCTACATAGCGCTTGTGCCAGTAGAGCCGGCGCTCGAAGACTTCCTCCGCGTCCGCCCCGATCTCGGCGCATTCCATGTCAAGCGTCGAGGTCCCGTTGAGCAGCCGTTCGCTCGCCGCCTTGGCGCTCTTCTGGTCGTCGGCAGTGGCCTTGGCCGGGCCTTGCCACATTGCCCAAAGCACCCTGTCCCGGTTGGCGGAGAAAGCTTCGTAGCCACCCTTGAACGGCAGCCGGCCGGTGCCGATCAGCTCGTCCACCAGATGCTCGAAGCCGATCTGGCAGATCGGCGAAGCGATGCGATCGCGGCGGCGGGTGACAACCGGATGCAGGGACGCCCCTTCCATCCGGGTCGAGGAATAGGTCGCGCCCTCATAGTTCATCGTGTAGCTGGCAACGCTGATGCCGATCGCGCGCGCGATGCCGCGCTGCAGCTCGTTGGACACGGGCAGGAATTGCGGCCCCGGAATGCCGGTCGACATCAGGTCCAGTTTTTCTCCCGGCGCCAGATGCGAGATTTTCGGATCGCTGCCGACCGAGATCTCGCTTTCAGCCGCCTTGTCCATGACGGCAAGGAAGTAGTCGCGGAACTGGGCGCGCAACTCCTTGCCGTCCTGGCTCTCGCCAAGCGCTTCAAGAGCCTCGAAGGCCTCCGCCGACGGTCTTTCGCTGGTCAGCACCTGGGCAAAGACGGTCTGCAGGATGCCGGTCTGGATCGTCACGTCGACCAGCGTCTCCCATTGCAGGTATTCGCGAAAGGCCGCGACGAGCCGGGAAATGCCGCGCACGTCGTTGCCGTCGACCGGGTCGAACACATGAGCGACCATCTGCCGCCCTTGCGCGTCATAGGCCCGATGGTCGCGCTTGACGACGATGACGGCTTCCTTCTCGGCGAGACGATAGGCGACCGGGCGGCCGTTCGGATCGTGGATAACGCCCTGATACAGCCCCTCGAACTCGCTGGTGTCCTGCACCAAAGCGGTAGGCGTCGTCAGGCACATCTTGGTGCCGGACCTGATGCCATAGCGGCGACGGTCGCCGGCGGACATATAGTCCATCAGCATCAGCGCCTCGCCAAAGACGACGTCATGACGGAGCGCGATGTCGACCTTTTGCGGCACGATGAACTTGCCCTTGAGGTCGCATTCGCGCGCGTTCCACGCCCAGCGCTTCCACTCGGCCTTCAACAGCTTGATGAAATCGTCCGTCTCCTTCCTGTCGTAACCAAGCTTTGACAGCTCCGGCATGGGATTGAGGATGAGCTCGACCCCGACGGTGTCGGCGATGACCTGGTCGACCGCGCCTCTCAGGCGGCCTGAATTCTGGATGATGTCCATGGCAAGGCCGGCCGCGCGTCGCCAGGCGGTGCGAACCTCGTCGCGGTGGTCACGCAGAGCGGTGCCGCGAGTCGACAGAATCCTCGAGCGGCTGTCGCGCAGATACCCGGCATGTGCGGGCGGGCGCGGAGCGGACGCGCCTCCCCTGCCGAATATCCGGTCCAGAACCTTCATGCGCGCCTTTTCCATTTCTCGCGACGCGCTTGCGAGGCCTCGCCCGTCGTCGGTTCTGTCGGGTCCATGGTGTCCTGTCTCGGAGCATGGCGCAGGCCGTGCAGCAGGTCCGGCTCCGAAGCAGGTCTCAGCCGCTCGCGCAACGCCGCCCAGTCGTCCGCCCTGTTGGTCGACAGCCCGAGCATTTCCGCCATCGCCATGGCGTAAACCTGAGCGTCCAGGCAATGATTGTCCGGCCGCAGGCGTTTCCATTCCTCATGGAACTTGCCGCGCACGACCTCGGCGACGAAGGCTTCGGCCGTGAGCTGCAGGAAATATTCCTTCGGCAGGAAGTCGCCGAAATGCACGTAGCCAGGCGGATCGGCCGGCTCGCCGGACCGCAGGCCGGGCTTGTGCAGATTGGCGAATAGCTCGGACTTCAAGCCCCATGTCCCGACCGGCCATAGCATGGCGCTGCCGAAACGCTTGCGCCTGCCGCGCTTGGTGACCGACTTCTTCGCCGGGACGCTGACTGCCGGCACACCGCGCCCGCCGACGCCCTTGACGGCATAGGCATTGGGGCGCCGCCGGCACCATTCGAGAACCTGGTTGGTGCGGCCGCCGTCGCCGCCGTCCACCGCCAGCGCCTCGATCCGGCGCCAGCTGCCGAAAGCGTCGTCGAGCGGCCTGGCGAAGAACTCACCGAGCTTCGTCCAGGCGCCTTCGCCGGTGTTGTCCGTCACACCCGCGAAGAAGCGGA
Source organism: Mesorhizobium sp. WSM3860 (assembly GCF_002294995.1). GTDB lineage: Bacteria > Pseudomonadota > Alphaproteobacteria > Rhizobiales > Rhizobiaceae > Mesorhizobium. The sequence continues at coordinate 120,131 of NZ_NSGF01000012.1, forward strand.
CGCCTAGCACCCAGCACTGCCGGTCTTCGCCGAAGGCGACGACGACGGTCCAGATGCCATTGTGCTGCACGTCGGCGCCGGCGACGAGAATAAGCCCTTCGGCAGGGATCTTCATTTCCGCGAAGGGTTCGCGGCGCTCCATCAGCCGCTCGTATTCCGGCGCGTTGCCCTTCACCTTGGCGGGCAGGCCGTACACCAGATTGAAAATACCCTTGTCGCCGAGACCGCCGGACTTGGAGTGGTTGAGTATGTCCTCCGCGATCGCTTCGTAGCTCATCATCAGCGAGATGAAGGCATCGACATGGAAGCCGGGGTGCCGGTCAGGACCGGCCAGGGTCGCGATATACCGCCCATTGCGGACGCCGATGACCCGCTCCGTTTCGCTGATGATGTGACCGCAATGCGGGCAGACATAGAAGCTCTTGTGCGGATGCAGTCGATCGAGGTGGAAGCCCTCGTGCGACTGGACGAACTCTTCGCGACATTCAACGCAGGCAATATTCCAGAAACGCTGGTCGGAGCGCTTGAAGGAGCGGTCGATTCGGCAATGCCCCGGCAGATCGCCCAGTTCATCGCCGGTGTCGATCTCAGGCGTCGACAGCTCGAAGATCTTGAAGGCCTTCGTGCGCCGGAAGGCGGTGAATCGACCGAAGAAGAGCGTTTCCGGATCGTCGCCGCTGACATGCGTCTGCCACTTCGAGACCTCATCTTTCACGCCGTAGCGCGTGGTCTTGCCCGAGAGATCGGTCGCGACGTTGGCGTTGGCGAGCATCAGCGATCCGCCGGCGAAGCGCTTTTCGTAGATGGTCGAGCCCGAGCCGGATCGGCTCACGGCCGGGAAGATGACCTCCTTGCCGGTTTCCCTTTGCCACGCCTCGATCAGCGGCTGCAGCTTCTGGCTGTTCATGTCCTGCAGGAAGTCGATCGACGGCAGGCCATAGATGGTGTTGTCCGGCGCGGTGTCGGCGATGTAGAGCGACCACGCAAGGGCAAGGATCGAGACGCCGGTCTGCTGCGACTTCCGCACCGTCACCAGATTGCAGGGATGGTCCAGCGACAGGCAGTCGGCGATCTCGCCGAGATAGGGCGCGTCGTCGAGCGCCCAGAGCTCTCCCTTTTTCGGTCCGTCGACCAGCACGATGTTCGCCGGCAGCCAGTCGCGAAAGCGTGCCGGCGGGCGCGGCCTGATCGCCTCCGCCAGTGCCATGCCGGCTAGGCGGAGCGCTCCCGGATGGCCGCGCCCGACATGGATGCTCATAACTCTTCGTCCTCGAGCGCCTCGTCGTGTTCGGCCGCCTTTTCGATGATTGCGCCCAGGCGATCGGCAATCTCGCTGTTGAGGTCGAAGGCGATCTGTCGGAGCAACACACGCAGTCCGTGGGAGCCCTCTCGCGAGACAGCCAAAGCCATGTCGTCGGCCTTGTTCTGCAGGCGCGCGATGCTCGACTGGATCTCCCGGCCGCAGATGGTCAGGGCCTCGCGCATGCGGTCGGCGCGAACGAGCTGGCCGATCTCTTCCTGCCGCCGCAGCTTTTCGCGTCCGACTTTCAGCCAGGCGTCTTGCCGAAGCGCTTCGTCGCGCGACGTGCTGGAGTTGGCCGGCGGAGCCGACGGCGCGTCCCTGCGAGCGACCGCAATCTTCTCGGAGCTGGCGAACTCGCCGCGGTAGTGATCGTAGTGCGCCAGCGAGAAGCGCATGATCCGGTCGCGAGCGTCGCGCTCGACGGGAAGGTCGTGCTCCTCGACCAGGCGCCGCACGAGTTTGGTCACGGCCTGCTTTGTGACGCCATCGCGCGCCGCAACGTCGGCCGGCGTCGCCATCACGGTTTCTTCAGACGGCATTCAGACAACTTCCTTCGGGCCGCTGACAACCCTGACAACCCAACTTTTTCGATGGTGCGACTGGCGGAAATCCAGCGGCCGGTCTGCCCGTCCGCGGTCGAGGAGCGGGATACGGTCCCTAAACTTTACACGGCTGGCGCGGCTGTCTTGCGGGTCAGTCGAAGAAGCCGGGGAGCATGAAGCTGATCTCATGCATGACCCGCGGCGGCAGCTCGCGGTTGGCAAAGGTTGTGAACTCTTGCGCCGTGTCGCCCTTGACCATCTCAGCGGGGATGATGACGCCTGAATCGACGAACGAGATGGGCCTGCCCCACCTCGTCGAGGAGCGGTTCGGAGCGTAGACGTGGCCGCGCAAGCCCATGGCTGTTACGCGATTTGGAAACCGGCCTGCCTTGGTGAAATCTCCGGCAAACAGCCGCCGCGTGCCGAAGGGCGAAGCGGTCACGCCTGCCCGCGTCTCGCGCGGCTTGAAGTATTTGAGCGAGATGTCGCCGCCCTGTGTGCGCATGGCATAGGCGAGCTCGCCATAGTTGGCGCGCTCGACCTTGATCGCCCTGCGGATCGTCCGGTATGGCAGGCCCGTCTGGCTGGCCAGTGTCCGCGTCAGCTTGGTGCGTAACCGATCGCCGACATGATTGATGGCTCGCGCCAACACCAAGCTGCGCTGCATCTCGCTCAAGCGGCCCAGCGCGTTGTCGAGCCGCTTGAGCCCGGAGAGATCGGCCCACCTGATCGTCAGCAAGCCGTCCACGTGGCACTCCAAAAATGAAAAGCCCCGGTCGCGAGGAGCGCCGGGGCGAGTTCTTTCTTACCGTGATCAGGTCTAAGTCAAGTTTCTGCCGCGCGTCAACGGACGGACGCAGTTTTTTTCGCGCGCTGACCCGCAGCGCTGTCCGCCAACCAGATCCCCGGTCTGTCCTCGTCGAGCCAAGGCGTCATAGAGCGATCGCAAGACAGCAGCCGATGCGCGATAAGCTGCGGCCCGAGCTCGGCCTCGAGCCGGCGCAGCGCCGCGACCCAGACCTGGTAGTCGAGCCGACCCATGATGTCGCCGCTCGGATCGGACACGAACTCGTATTTGCGGTAGGCGCCCTTCGCCGGCCGCTTGAGGCGCTCGTCATAGCCATGCACCTCGATGTCGTAGGTCTGGCCGTTGTTGTCGGTCACGCGCTTCATCACGAACCAGGCCGGCTTGCCGCTGCGCTCGGCCAGCCGCACCCTCGCCGGCTCCGCGCCCCAGTCCGGCTCTCGCCCCAGAATGGCGGTTCCGACGACCAGGCTGACGATCCCCTCGCCGCGCTGCGCCTGCGAACGGGCGCCATATCGCTCAACCGCGCGCGCCACATAAAGTTCGGCCAAGCCGTGCGTATCCGGCCAATCGGCCAAGGCATTCCAGCCCTGCGGGATGATGACCTCGCAAGCGGCCAGCCCCGCGGCAGCCCGACCGACCGTCACCGCATCCTCGTGCGGCTCGCCCTGCTCGATCCAGAAGTTCTCGTAGTCGTTGCGGCCGCCGTCTATCAGCGCGCCAAGCTCGCCAAAGCTGGTGATCTTGCTCCATGAGGAAGCCTGGAGCATGCGCCAGGCCGAATGTGGATTTTCCAGACCTTCCACGCCACCGCCCTTCGGCAACTCATGGACGAAGGCCCAGGTCAACAGCTCTTCTATGTTCACCGTCTTCATGTGCATTCACCCCTTCGTCCCAATTTTCGTCTTATCGACCCAACTCGCTGCTATTCGACCCAAATCGAAAAACAGGAAAGCGAACAAAAGCAGCCGGGTAAGCGGAGTGCCGGGATCGAAGGGGCGCAAGGGACGATGAAATCCGCGCCATACATGAAACGCCCCGCCATTCCTCTTTGCCCTCCATTTGATCTCATCGCGCGCACGGACAAACCGAGAAGAATCGACCCTAGCGTCCCTCGCGTCCTAGTCTGCTGTTTTCCCAAACCCTTTCAGTCCGGCTCCCCGCCCCAACTCGCACTCTTCCGTCCCTCGCGGCCTTGGCGAAAGGGGGAAAGGGTCAGCCTTCATAGCCGTATGCCTCCGGCGAAGGCCCCGGGTCGCGACCTGGCGACCTGACGAACTCATCCTTGACCTTGATGCCGCGGTAAATCGTGGTGCCGCTTTTTGCCTTCCAGAAGCGCTTCATCGCGCCTTCGGGCGATCGCCAGGTCAGCCGCGTGTAGTCGGGCAGCTTGCGCGAGAACGTCGACGACTTGAACTCGGCCGCGCCCTCACGGGCTGCCCAGTTGGCGTAGCCGAGATGCAAGTCGCCCGGCGAGGTCTCGTCATCCTCCTTGCCCGTCACGATGCAAGCGTTGCGCAGGAAGGCGCCGATCGGATCGCTCTCTTCCCGATATTCCCGCGTCGCGGCGAGCACGCTTTCCGGCGGCCTGAGGCCATAGTTCAGATAGTCGACCGTTCCCCTCACCAGCCAGGCGAATACGCCGTCGGCTTCTGCGCGCAGCTTCTTGGGCAAATCACGATCGATCCTGTCCTTGGGGATCTGGACTTCCCAAGGCACGAGGTAAACGCGGCGCCAGATGCCGTCGGAGGTGTCGTCGATGCGCGGCTTATGGTTGCCCGAAAGCAGGATCTTGAACTGCGGCACCACCTCGAAGAAATCCTGGTGCAGCCGGCGCACCGCGATCTTCTCGCCGCCGGTCAACGTCTTGATCAGCGCGTCCTTGAGCTTGACCCCCATTTCAGGCTCGGAGGCCGCGACCAGCCGGGCGCCGGGCAGGCGCGCGAGGTCCGGCGTCGCCTCATTGCCCCCTCGTCTGGTGTCGCCGGCGAAACTGTCGATCGACAGCGTCACCGCAAAGTCGCCGAAGATCGAGCAGAGCAGGTCGACGAAGGTCGACTTGCCGTTCGAACCGGCGCCGTAGAAGAACACCAGGCATTGCTCGACCGTGAGGCCGAGCAGGCAATAGCCTGCAAAACGCTGCAGGAAGCCCCTGATCTCGGGATCGGGCTGCACCTCTTTCAGGAAGGCGTCGAAGACCGGCGCCGCAGCACCCGGCCGATAGTCGGCCTCGCCGCTTTTCGAGATCAGGTCGACGGGGTTGTGGAGGTCGAGGCGCGGCTGCCACTCATAGACAGGATCCTGCGGATCAGATTCCTCGTGCTCCATCCGCACGAAGCGCAGCGTGCCGGAGCGGCAGTTGAAGGCGTAGACATCCTTGTTGAGGTCGCCCACCATCCTGGCCACATGCGGCAGCGCCTCCTTCATCATGTTGTCCAGCTTCGAGGAACCGGCCGAGCTCTTCGCATGGCGATGCCGTGACGATTTCCTGGCGTTGGCGCTCTTCTGCGCCTCATTGGCCGCGTCGATGATGTCTTCCAGCTCCATCAGCCGGCCGAGCTTCTCGGCGTCCCAGTCCTTCCTTGGCGCGCCTAAGCGCTTGCGCTCCAGGCGGGCGTTCCGGCCGGCCTCCAGCGCCCTCTCCTCATCCTCGGTCGCGGTCAGCAGAGCGGCCTCGGCCGAGATCAACTCGGCGGTTTTCTGCGCCAGCGGCCGGACCACCGACCCATCTTCGTCCTCTTTCCAGCGCGTGCCGTCGAAGCCGTGCCAGCCGACGCGCGCCACATGCAGCACGCGCGAGCCGTAACGGATCAGGAAACGGCGTCCGTTGCCGATATCCGTCTCCGGCTCCGAGGCGCAGTCGCTCAGAACCGACTGCTCGTCGAGCTGTTCGGGAAGCTGTCGCCGCGTTTCACGCGCGCCGGGCAAGGGGGATCGGGGCTCTATGCCATAAGCCGCAGCCTGCCGCTGGGCTTCCACGAGCACGGCGGCCACCTCGTCCGGCATGGCGGGCTTCTTGCTGCTCACGCCACCCTCTTCGCCGCTTCCGCCGCCATGGAAGCGAAGTCGCTTCCGGGGCGTGGCCAGACGATCGGAATCGCCCTGCCCGGCCTCGCATGCCTGGCGCGGGCGCGCGCCATGGCGGCTGCCGTCATCACGCGCTCGGAGTCGCCGTCGGCAAGCAGCACCAGCTCGGTGACGTGCTGCGCAACCCACATCGCGTCATGCGCATCCTGATTGGGTCGAGGGATCGGCCCGGCAATCATCAGTGGTCTCGCCACGCCTTTCGCATCGGGCGTCTTCAACACCGGATGGACGAAGCGCGAGGCGGGATCGGCCGGGCCGGCAAGATTGCCGAGGTCGCCGGCGGCGAAATAGAACGTGTCGGGCCGCCAGTTCTCCCAGCAGGCAAAGGCGGCGCCGTTCTCGATGCCCTCGCCCCCGACCCATCGCCGAGCCGAGGGATCGCCGAAGAGCGGGATCAATCCGCCCTTTTTCAAGCCTCGCATCTTCTTGGACGGCAACAGCTCGCTGCTGGCAGGGTCGAACAGTTGCGGCCGAAATTTTGGCGCGCAGGCGAGATCGAGCCAGGTGATGTGGCACCCGATCGCAACAAGCGAGCGGTCGACAAACGGCGCGATCATCGCCGGCCCGGCATGGAGGGCGACCGGATGCCCTCGCTCGTCCTGGCCATGCCAATAGGCAAGGCTGGAGGCATAGCGAAGCCATCGCGAGGAGCTGATCTCTCCGCAGCCGCGCGCAGCGAGATAGTCGGCCACCGGACGCCCGTATTTGCCCACAGGGGCGGCGGCATCGTAGATCGCGCGCGCCCTTTGCCGTTCTCGCTCGCGGAACTCGAGCTGAGTTCCTGATTTGCCGGCGGCATTGGTTTCGTTCTGCCGCCGGCGCTGCTCGATCCGCCTCAGGCTTCGGCTGCGCTCTTCCGCGCTCTCCTGCTCGGCCTCGTCGGGTATCGGCTGGCCGAGAACGATCGCGCAGGCTTCCAGGAAATGCGCGCGCCGATGCAGATCCAGGCCCTCGCAATGCGCGGCCATGCCGATGCCATCATTGCCGCCGGCGCCGCCGGCCCGGCAATTCCATTTGTTCTTGGCGGTGTTGAAGGCAAAGGTGTCGCTGCCGCCGCACTGCGGACAGGGCTGCGGGTGCTCGTGTCGATTGCCGCTGAACTTCAAACCGAGTTTCTTAGCTGCATCCACGATCGGCACAGAGCGCGCATCCTCGACGAAGAGTGCGACCGCGGCTTGCATTAATCGAGCCCCTGTTCGGCCAATGTCTTGAAGCTATCGGCTGTCGTTCCGATATGTGCATCACAGCGCCGCAGGCGCCCTTCGACAATTGGTGGATTTTTGCTCCCTGGCCGCGGCGACGCGGCCGGGCGATTTCGATCATGACATGATGGTAGGTATTACCTACCTACTATGTCAACAGGCCATCGCTTGCAAAAAAGTAAGCAACAATTACTATGCGCGGCATGATCGCGACGATACGCACCGACTCGACCTCCCTCGGCCAGCGCCTGCGCCAGGCGCGGGAGGCTGCCGGCCTGACGCAGAACGACGTCGCAGATCACTTCGGCATCAAGCGGGTCTCGGTCACGCAATGGGAGGCGGATACCACCCGTCCCTCGATGGAGCGTCTGCCCGAGCTCGCCGCACTGCTCAAGACCGATGTTGCCTGGCTGCTCGACGCCTCAGGCGCCGCACCGGTGCCAGTGGCACGCGAGCCGAAGCCGCGGGCCTCGCGCACGCCGATCATCCCCGGCGACGAGCTGGTCGGCGGCCGCGACCTGCCGATCTACGCCGCGGCGATGGGCGGCGAAGGCCACATGATCGTCACCTTCGAGGCGATCGACTGGGTGAAGCGGCCGGCGGTGCTGCAGAATGTGCGCGGCGGCTACGGCATCCTGGTGCGCGGCGAATCCATGATCCCCGCCTATTGGCCGGGCGACACTGCGCTGGTGAACCCGCATCTGCAGCCGGCGCGGGACTCCGACGCTGTATTCTTCCACACCCCGCCCAAGGAGCGCGGCGACGAGGAAGCAATCATCAAGCGCCTGGTCGGCATGAACGACCGCGAATGGACGCTGGAGCAGTATCGGCCGGCGAAGACGTTTACCGAGAGCCGCGTCGATTGGCCGATTTGCCATCGGGTGGTGGGGAAATATAACGCGCGGTAGGCCCTTCAAGGACTACTGGCTCAGCAGCCCTGCACGGGTCTGATCGCCAGCGTCTTTGAACCTAGCTGCTCTAGTGAAAAGTGTGAATACTGCCCGGGTTCACTTTCCACCATCCCATGATATCTGTACATGGGCAAATCCGCTCTCATGCAGTTAATCGGCAATGACCATCTTCCACCCTGTGAACGCGAAATCATATTATGAGTACTTGCCTCCATACGAGAATTCATGTGGAGATATTTGGCTCCACATGCCGACGTTCGGCTTGCTGAGAACGATAAAACACCCGGCGTGGTGGTATCGCCGGCGTGCGACGTGAGCAACTTTAAAACAGAGACTATAACGTACCTTCCAATCATCCCGGTAAAATCTTACTTTTCGACTATCGGCTTCATTCCGACACTTCGGCGAGAGATTGCTGAACGGCTGCGCTCCGCGTCTTATCAAGCGAACAGCGCTTGGCCCGAACCGGGGTACCTGACTCCCAACGCCTCGGAAATTGACAAGGAGTTGGCGTCGATCGAGGAGCGTCTCGCGTCAGATAAAATTAGCAAGCCCGAGCGAGACCATCTACCTCGTGCCGCGGCTGGCTTTCGTATCGCAAGGGCTTGTGCGCAAACTGAAGAAGGTTCTCTCTCTGACGTGGCGAAGTTATTCGGATCGAAGTGGGCAGGCGTTAAGCACCAGTTAATCTCTAACTCCTTCCGCTCGGACGTTCATTTCCTCCCGAAAGACAATGGCCCGAACAACGAAAGTCATCTTGGCTCGCACTCCCTCGTTCTTTTCCGGTACCCAATGACACTACACGCAGAGCTTCTGGCAGCGGCACAGACTCACCGAACCGATCAATGGGCATCATTTGTTGATGGCTATGCAGGTGATTCAATTCTATCGCGTCAGATAATTAGCATGCCTCCCCTGAAATGCCTTTCAATCAAGGCGTCATTCCTCGTCGACCTGCTAAATAGGTTTACCTCGCTTTACAGTCGGATTGGCTCGCCGGACTTTTCTCAAATGCAGATCGAAAGGTACGCATCGGAACTCGAAAATGGCTGAATATCTGGCAATTACGCAGCAAACATGTTCATGGCTCCTGGCGCACAATGCCGTGACAAGCGCCCTCTACAAAGCAATCGAAAACAGAGAAGTCGAGAGTCTCACAAAAGGTGAGTTCGCGGCTGGCCCCCTTAGGCTTGCTGGCACCACAGATGGGCGGTTCGTTTCAGTGTGGAACAAGGAATACTTGAGTGGGACTGGGCACGAAGCATGGGGAATAATTAAACTATCGGGGCCGTTCGGCCTCCTGAGTCATCTTTCAATAGGCCAACAGGTATTTGAGCGTCAGATTTATGTCTTCAATCAAAGGCTTCAGAGCTTAATCATCGATAGCGACTTCATTCATCGAAGCTGGCCCAACGGATGTCAAACGTGCCTAGCTGGACGAGGTACGGAAGCCCGACAGTTTTCGATCTGCTATTTTGAAGGTAGCCCTGGTTTTGGCGCGCTCAACGCAAAAGCTGTTATTGCAATCGGTCCCGCCCATGATTTCAACGTTCTACAAAAAGAAATTGCCCGCGAGACAGAAGCAATGACTCCCATCGCCGCTGCGGCCGATGGTATTATAGACACCCGTCGGAGGCCACTGATCGAGGCCCCTGCATTCCATGCTTTGCGCGAAGCGTTATCTCCTGCGCGCCAGCATGAGTTCCAGTTTGATAAAGTCAGCGTCAGCGCCTCGTTCCACCATAGAACCTCCGGGATCCTGCCTCACGAGACGGCCTTTTGGAGCTATGACGACTGGATCACCAAGGGTGCGCTCAACGATGCTCAGAGGGCAGTCCTCGAATCCGACGTTCTTCTCCGACATCCGGTTCGTGTTATCGGTCCTGCCGGGTCAGGTAAGACACTCCTCATGCAGCTTCTGGCGATCCGGTATCTTCGCCGCGCGGAACAAAACCAGAGTGAATGCAAATTCCTCTACATTGTGCATAATGCAGCGATGGCCCAGACGGTCTCCGACCGTTTCCGGACACTAGGCGCGGAGGATTATTTTACTAATCCTATTCAGAACCTCAAGATAACCACGCTGGCAGAGTTTGGCCGGCAAGTGTCCGGCCTGACAGAGGCCATGGTTATAGACAAGGACGCACAGCAGACTAAGCTCTTTCAGCTCACGCAAGTGCGCGATAGTCTCCGGAAAGTGCTTTCGGAGAACGCTGAAAAGGTCGCGGCAAGCCCGCTAATGAGCCAAGTGGCGACGAACGAAGATCTTTTCATTGTTTTTGCAGCCCTGATCGTGACTGAAATATCAAACGCCATCAAAGGTCGCGGCCTAACCGATAACGAAAAGGGCTATGTGAACGCCGAAACTCCCTTGAGTCGCCTGCACGGCGTTCTAAATACGACTGAGCGGCAAATCATCTTCTCATGCTTCAAAAGCTATCATGCTGCGGTCTTCGAACAGTTCGAGATGCTGGATTCCGATGACATCGCTCTTACACTGGCCGGACGTTTAAGAACTCCGCTGTGGCAATTGAAAAGAAAAAAGGAAGCCTTCGACTTCATCTGTGTGGACGAGGCGCAGTTGTTTAACGAAAACGAGCGGCGCATTTTCCCGTATCTCGCAAACGGCCACGCTTCGCACACGCCTATCGCGTTGGCTCTCGACGACGCCCAGGATTTGTACGCGTTCTCTAGCGCCGGTCTCGCGACGCTTGGGATAGCCGACGTTGAGGACAAAAATCTGCCTTCCAATCATAGGTCAACACGCGAGATCGTGGACCTCGCTTTTTTCATTATCCAGCAGACCACAGACCTTTTTTCGACGGACTTTCCGGACTTCAAGTCGATCGAGGAAGCAATGGTCTCATCGACCCATCCGCTGGCCGCCCCGCCATTCATCATCACGTGCAATGACGAACAGCCTAGTTTTGGCCGCTTCGCGGTTAAGCAGGTCCAGAAGCTCAGGGCGAGCAATGTTCGCCAAATTGCGGTCGTTTGCCACGCGGAGACATATTGGAAGGAAATGCTGGATGCGTTTACCGCATCGGGCCTACCCCTCCACGTCCTGCAGCAGCGCGGCGAGAAGGTCGCGCCGGATCAACCAATGGTAGTACTCAGCCGTCCTGCTTTCGTCGGTGGGCAGGAGTTCGATGCCGTTTTCGCGGTCGGTTTGGAACAGGGGATCGTCCCCCCTCGGATAGTAGATAATGTGGCTCTTGCATCTGCAGTCGAGCAGCAGGTCCTTCGGGAGATGTATCTAGTGATTACCCGAGCGAGGTACAGGTACATAGCTCTTCTTAATAAAGGGGCTATACCCAACAGTATCTTGCAAGCGGCTTTAACCGAGCGGAAGCTGTCAAAGTCTGTCGTGGGCGCAAATTGATTCAGCCCGGGAGGCAGGTGGCCCGTTGGGTCACCGAGCGAGGGGTTTGTTTACCCTGAGCTTCGGCGTAATACGAGCGAGCACCGCAGCGCTCTTACCGCTTGGACCGCCGCCAACCCGCCGCGACGGCTTCGGCTTCCGAGCAGAACCACCTCTCGCCTTTGGCAGGGTTGATGATGGTGACGCTGTAATATTTTTGCCCGGGCAGATGATAGATCCGCTCGCCGTCGGCCGAGATGTTACCCTTGACGCTGCAACCGGCGTTGCCGCTGCCGAGCGCGAAGGTCGGTGCAACAGGCGCGCGCACATCGTCGCTACGCTGCGTCCGCCAATCCCAGGGCGCTTGGAAATTGCCAACCCATAGGCCGAGCTTTGCCGCCTGGGCCTTGGCCTGCTGCGCCGCATAGGCGCCGCTGCTGTATTTCGGCCAATCCAGGGCTTGCCCGTGCTCGACCATCCAGGCGGCCACGTCGGTCCCGTCCGCGCGCGTGCAACTGCCGACAAAGCGCCCGTAGCGGTCCCATGTCACGAATGAACACTGCAGCGGCCGGGATGCCGCGAGGAATTTGTCCAGAGCCTCGGCGGAACGGCGGCCACACGGATATTCGAAGCCCTTCGTATCGTCGCAATATTGCCGGCTCTCCGGCGCGTCGATGCCGTTGAAGCGCACGCGCTGGCCGTGGATCTCGATCGTGTCGCCATCGATCACCGAGGCGAGGCCGGTGATCACCACCGGCCTCGGCTTGATGATGTTCTGCAGGTCGATTTCCGGCAGCGACGCGCTGTTGTGCATGACGAATTGGGCGACCAGGGCAGAAACTGCGGCTACCGTCACGAGCACAAGACGAAGCGGGACGCTTGCCCATCGCCTGGTGCGTAAGCTCTTCGCGCCGGTGCGCCGCCGCCACTGGTCAGAGCGGTTGTCGTAGCGCGATTTGTCGATCCCGCTCACGTCGCGCCGCCCGGACGGCTCTCGGCCGAGCGGCCGCCGCAGCGCGATCCATCGGCCGCCGTGCTTTCATCGGTCGGACAGTTGCCCGAGTAGCCGCCTCCACTCGATGCAGGCGACCGATAGCGCTCGATGAGTGCCACGCTGCGTTGCCCGTCGCCTTCAATATGCGTGTTGTTGCCGTTCGGATTGAACGGGTCGACCGTTTGCAGAAGCGAATTGGCGTTGTTTGCGTCGCCAGACGCAAGCGTCATCGTGTCATAATCGTTCAAATAGTCGGCAGCGCAGCCTGATAACAGCACCACACTAGCTGTGGCAAAATACGATCGCAAATTCATTGAGGTATCCCCCGACACCGGCTGGCATAATGGTCCATTCCGATTTTGTTGTCGAATCCGACTTTGGCGGCTTGCCATTCGCTTCAACCTAAGCAACGTTGCTAGTTGGGTTGGAGACTTTGGGGGGCCTATGAAGCGGTTTGTTTTAGCCGTCGCTGCTTTCGTTTGCATTGCTGGCTGCGCGACACCACCGGACAAAATAGCAGGCGTGCCGAATGCTGGCCCTTGCACGCAAGCCGACAAAGAGCGTTTGGCGGTCCTGACAAATCAGCAGAACAAGGCTGCGACCGGTGACGCGCTTGGCGTCTTCCTCATCGGCGTGCCGGTATCGTCGATGTCCGGTGGCGATCATGAGACCGAGATCGCTGTCCTCAAAGGGCGCTGCGGGCCGCCGAAGACTTGAAGTCCGTTCTGCCCTTGCCAGTCAGCGGAGCAGTCCGGGTGTGTACATAAGCGCGGCGGCCGTGATGTTTTCGCAACAGCAATCCGGCGCGCTGTGCGGTATATGTCGAGTCAACGTTAAATTGCGGTGGGACAAACATGAAATCTCTTTTGCTTGCTTGCGTATTCGGCCTTTCTGTCTGCGGCCCTGTCATGGCGGCCGATATCGTAGAACCGGCAGCGACGACAGAGTGGACGTGGCAGGGAGCCTATGCCGGCGCCTTCGGCGCCGGCACACTCGAGCACTACAAAATTCGCGAGCCGAACGCCGGCGCCAGCGTAACCCATAATGTCGGCTCGCCGACGATCGGCGGCTTTGTCGGCTACAACTTCCAATCGGGCAACATCGTCTACGGCGTTGAAGGCGAGCTGGGCTACCGGTTCAAGAAGGGCCACTTCCACGACGTGCCAGGCCCTGGCGATCTCGACGAGTCGCTTGGCCTGTTCGGTTCTCTCAAGGGTCGGGTCGGCATGGACTTGGGCGGGTACCTGCCCTACCTGACGGCGGGTGTTACGGCGTCGCGGTTGAAAACCGACGCGGTCGGCTTTGCGGAACGGGACGGAACGGTCGTTGGTGGGATTGTCGGCGCCGGCATCGACGTGCCGCTGACGCACAACGTGTTCCTTCGTGGTGAGTACGATTTCTCATTCTTCGGAAAGAAGACGTTCGAATACTGCGGCAGCTTTTGCGTGCTCCAGCACACCGCGCAGACACATGACTTCCGGGTCGGCATCGGCATCAAGTTTTAAGCCGCCAAAGGCGGGGACATGATCAGGGCGCCGGGCTCCGCCCGGCGTTTTTTGTTTTGACGCGCGGATTTTGTGAAGAGGATCCGCTCGAGGGTTCCAGGATCGATTGAAACTGGGAAAACCGCTCCGGAAACTTGTGCGCCAGATATTTCACCACGCGCATGTTCCCCATGATGCGGTCCAGGTAGCCCCTTGCCGCCACGAGCTCGAGATTGCAGATGCCACTGCGCTCGGCGGCGTTGCGAAATTTCCTGCTCAACTGGTCAAACTCGGCTTCCATGGCGGCGAATTGCTCCGGAGTGATGCCGGCGAACTGCTTCCGCGGGGTCGACGGATCGGCAAGCTGTGACTGCGGGGTGAATAGGATGAAGACCCTTGCCGTGTTGAGCTTCACCCGTTCGAGCGCGATCATCATCTCTACAATCTCGATCTGTCGGCTCGGCAAAACCTGACGCAGCACGCCAAACATCTTCGGCGGCACGACGCAATCCTGCACAAGGTCGAGAACTTCGGGGCAAATTCCTCGGATAAGCGGCCCGCTGGTCTCGCCTTGGTTGGGCTTCCTTCTTGCGACCGAAACAGTTCGGCCCGAGATCCGATCCGCCAGCATCGCTGGCATGGCGGTGAACCCCTCCGCCTTCAGCAGGCCTCGAAAAACATCTATTGCCAGCAGTTGCCGGAGCGCCTCAACGACACTCTCCAACCGGTCACGCGACTCATTCGCCTCGCCGATGAAACACCGCATTCGCTCACTCAGTTTCTTGTGGGTCACAAGGAACACGTATTTGTGAGGCGAGCGAGCGGGCTCCCGCAAATCGCCGGTCAGATGAATTGCGTGCCGGCTGCTCTTCAGGACCTGGGCGGCTTGCGTCATCCGACCTCCCCGATCGGGGCTCGCTTTGCCATTTCCACCACGGGATCCAGCGACTGGAACAGAAAGGCATCAAGCCTGACCCCGTTGTTGGGGGACAGCATGGGCGCCGCGCGCTCCGCCTCCCATGCCGGTGCAATCAAATAGTCGCGCACCGTTACATTGTCGGGCAGTACCCTGATCAAAATCGAGACGTCGGCCCCAAGGAGGCGCCGTTTGTGGAATGGCCAGTGAGGATAGCCATAGGTCGAGGGCCGGCAGCGGGCGATCCACACCGCGATGGAGAATTCCTCATTCACCGTCACTAGCTTGGTCTTGGAGTCGTAACGAGCGCGCCCGCCCGCCTGGCCTATGACCATTAGAAGGTCCTCAATGATCTCCAGCCGGCGCCGATGAAGCTGGGTGATGATGTTGAAATAGCGGTAGTTCGCCGAGGCCTCATATCCGACCAGGTCGTAAGCTGCCTGCAGGGTTCCGAAGCGATGGATGTACATGCTTTTCGTCGAATAGCCGGGCTCCGCGTTGATTATCGAGCCCGATAACTTTCCTCGCTGTTCCAGAAGCTTGGAAAGCTCGACCAGCAGCTGCTCATTGGAGATACGGGAACGGCGTGCCTGTGCGATGGCTCGGGCACGCTCGAACAGCTTGCGGCTGACGAGCGGCGCCGAGCAGTTCTCCACGCGGATCCAGGCGCTCGCAGGATTTCTCACTCGGTTGCTATGAAGCCTCTCTGAAGTCCGGTTCCAGACATTGTTGCCGATATATTTCTCGTGGGTGAGAATCGAGCGCACCGAAGCGGTCGTCCATGGCTGGCCCAGGTCCGTCAGAACGCCGCGCTCGTTCAAAGCCCTGGCGATTTCGACTTCCAGCTTGCCCTTTATGAACTGCTTGAAGATCCAGCGGACGATCTCAATCTCTGCTTCCGGCCCGGGCACGAGCACGACGCGATCCGTCGCGAGCGCCTTCCATTCATGGCGTTTGAGAATTGTCTTGGGCTTGCCAGATGCATCCACCAGAAGGCGCCGGAAGCCATATCCGGCGTGCCCGCCTCCGCGGAAGCCCATTTTCACGACCCGAGTTTGACCGATGAAGACCTTTTGCGAGAGCATGCGGCTGAGTTCTGCGGCCATGCTGCGCTTGATGGCCTTCAGCACGTCCGATCCGACGCTGCCGTCATTTGCGAATTGCTCAGCGCAGAACTCGATCCGCACCCCGGCCCTTTGGCACCGGTATTCGTAGGAAGCGCTTTCATCGATGTTCTGGAAGCGCCCCCAGCGGCTCACGTCGTATACCACGACCGTTTCGTAATCGGCCTGCCCGCTTTCAATATCCGCCAGCAGCCGCTGCAGTGCCGGGCGCCTTTCGATGTTGAGACCGCTGCGGCCGGCGTCCTCATAGGTTGCGACGATGTCGTAACACATGAGGGCGGCATAGTCGCGGATGGCGTCCCTCTGATTTTCGATGGAATACGCCTGCCGATCGGTGGACATCCGCAGATATTGGGCCGCGCGAACCCTGCGTCTCTCTCGAGGAGCGTTGCGGGCCGCTGCAAACTTGTCCATCGCTTCGCGTCGTCGTACCCATGAGTTGACCCAGCGACATCCCGCCCAATCAGCCAAGGACGGCCGGGACATCCGCGATCTGGAAATAGGTTCGCTGGCTTCGCCGACAAGCTATGGAGGTGGTATGCGCCGATATGTTGGAGTGATCCACAAGGAGATCGACAGCGACTTCGGGCTTTCTTTTCCCGATTTCCCGGGTCTCGTTACCGCCGGCCGGACAATGGCTGAAGTGCGTCGGCTCGCCGAGCCGGCGCTCGCCTTTCACGTCGAGGGGCTTATAGAGGACGGCTATCCCATTCCCGAGCCGACATCGCTCGAGCGTGTGGTAGCCGAGAGCGACCTGCTCGCTACTGTCCTGGTGCGTCTGAAGCTACGATGGAGTTAACAGGTCGGCCGGGTTGAAGGTCGCGTGACTTCGGCGCCCCGGAGCCTGTCCCGTCGCACTCCACGCAGCGCACGCTTACGCCGGGACATCTATGCTCATGCGTTCCTGCCGGGCAGCAGTGGCCGTTCGAGCTCCGCCATCTCGGACATTCGAACATCGTGCCGGTGCCGCCGCAACCCTGGCATTCACCTTCAGAAAATGCTTGTTCCATTTTGCCCAACCCGCGACGTCGCAACGCCGCAAACCCAACGTGCGCTCGACTGGCCCCACCAGCCGTCTGCGAAATTCCCACAAGGCAATTAAGGTTCTTCTAAAACAGTGGTGACTTGCGGCCATCACCGGCTGGCCTAGACGAGGATCCTGGCCGCAGCGGTACGAAGGGCTTCACAATTAGCTCCCCCAACGTTTCCATTTTGGCCACCATGCTGTTCAACAGCCGGGAAACCATGACTCAGTTCGTGAGCAGGATCCGCCGCCGTTCCGCCGCAATGCGAGCCCACTTCGGCCAGGTACGCCCCTGTTTCTTTTGGTCTTTGGGGCTTCGAAGGAGTTCTGGAGATGATGATCAAGAAGGTTTTCGTGGCGGTTCTGATGACCGCAGCACTTGCCGGATGCGAGACCCAAACCGAGGGCCAGCAGCGCGCCACCACCGGCGCGCTGATCGGCGGCGCCGGCGGCGCGCTTGTCGGCCAGGCCATCGGAGGAAATACCAAGAGCACCGTTATCGGCGCCGCGAGCGGCGCCCTGCTCGGCGCCGTCGTCGGCAGCGCCACCACCCCGCAGCGCCGCGGCGAGCAGCTCTGCCGCTATCGGGACCGCTACGACGGCAGCATCTACACCGCGCCTTGCGACGATCGGTATTACCGCGGCGACTATTGATATCGCCCGATCGGCTGATCTCCTTACCCGGGGAGATCAGCCGGTGAGGCTTGAATCGTTTGGAGCCGTTCTCTTTCAGCGGGTAAGCTCACTCGAAAGGCGCAAAGCAGACCGGACTCCTCATAGTTCAGGATCGTCCGGCCGGCATTTTCATGTTCGAACACCCGCTGCAGCAATTGCGTCCCAAACCCCTGCTTGCCAGGGGCGACAGGCGGCCCGCCTGTCTCACGCCACTCCAGTTCAAGGACCCGGTCGATCTCGCCTTCCGCGAGCTTCCATGAGATCGAGATCGATCCGGCCGTATTCGCGAGCGCTCCATATTTGATGGCGTTCGTCGTAAGCTCATGAAAGGCGAGGGCGAAGGAAAGCGCTACGTTGGGAGGGAGCCAAACCTGTTGGCCACTTAAATCAAACCGATCGAGCGGCGCATGAGGCTCGATCGAGGCGGCAATGAGCGTGCGGAGATCGGCACCGCTCCAGTTCTCCCGGGTGAGGATGTCATGCGCCTTTGCCAGCGAGACAAGCCGGCTGGAAAGCGCCGCTCCGGCCTGGGCAAGACTGGTGGCGTTGCGGATTGTCTGGCTCGCTATCGCCTGAACCACGGCCAAGGTGTTCTTTACCCGGTGGTTTAGCTCGTTGACGAGCAGTTGACGCTGCTCCTCACCCCGCTTGCGCTCGGAGATGTCGAGGCTGATCTGCACCGCGCCTATGATTGACCCTTCCGCGCTGCGGATGGGTCTCGCGCTGGAAAGCAGGTACCGCTGCACTCCTGACGGCAGGGTATAGGCAAATTCTTCGCTGTTGGTTTCCTCGCCGCGCATCGCCCTACTCAGCGGGCGATCCTCCCGGCTGACCGGTTGGCCGTTCCTGTAGGCCAGCGTGTCGATCACGAGTTCGGGCTTGCCGAACGCTTTGCGAGACTCGGTCGGCATTCCCATGAGTTCCGCAGCGAACCGGTTGCGAATAACCTGGCGGGCCTCCGGGTCATAGGTAAACCAGACCGCCGCGGGCACCGTTTCCAGAACCGTTTCCAACTCGCGTGTGCGTTCTGCGATTGCGCGCCCGGCTTTGATCATCGCTTGCGCAATCGTGTCGAACTCGGCGACGGAGGTTGACATAGGTTCGACCTCGCTGCCGGTGCCGAGCGCATCGGCGCGCGCGGCCAGGTCGACTGTGGCCTTGGTCAATCGCGCTCCGACGACGTACCCCAGAGCGAGTGAAATAAGCAGTGCGGTCAGGCCGGTTGCGCCAATCTGTGCGAGCGACCACCAGAGAGGTGCCTGAACATCCGAGAGCGGAACATTGGCGGTGTAGAACCAGTCGGAATAGGGGGACCGGTAATAACCAGCCAGCAGCGTGGTGCCTTCGAAATTGCTAGCCCGGAAAGTACCGGCGCGGCCGACGATCTTTTCTACATATTCGGGCAAACCCGGCTTGCCGGTCCACTGATCGTGCAGCTTTGATCTCGCGACGTACTTGCCCTCACGATCACCAACGCCGACCGTCCATCCTTCCGGTACCGCTGGCAGCATCACGAGGCGAACACGCTCAGTCGGAACCGATATCGAAAGCAGCAACGGCTCGCCCTTTGAGCCCGACACTTGCCTGGTAACTGCGATGCGATATTCGTTTTTTCCCGGCCCAGCGAAGACGTTGCTGACCAGCAGTCCGGCGAGTTCCAGTTGCTCGCGCTCCTCGCCCGTCAACTGTTCGGGCTTAGGCAACTGGGAGCCCTTGGCGGATTGGGTGCTGGCCAGGGCGCGCCCGTCGAGAGCACGCAGCGTGATCACCTGATCTGTGCCCTCGACGAGGCGGTTGGCTTCAATGCCAAAAGCCTGGAGATCGCCATTGGCGAGAGCAGGAGATCTAGCGAGGCCGTCAAGAAGGGTTTTCAGGTTTGCGAGTTCGCCGTCGACGACCAGCGACACCTGTCGGGCAGTCCATAGCGCCTCTTGTTCGATGCGCGACCGCTCATGCACGGCATAGGTAACAAACAAATAGGCAGCAAACAGCCAGACCGGCAACACGGCCGCTGCGATAAGGCCAAGCAGATGGGATCGTGCCGATCGACGAGGCAAAATCTTGTCCCTTGTCCGACGCAACCTTTCCAACCATAGCCCCAAGCTGACGAACGACAAGCGTCGATCAACTCTCGCGCAGATATCGTGACTCCGCAGCGGCCTTCGAAGGCGGCTGGGCTCATCGTTAACCTTCGATGCAGGGAGACGCTGCGCTCCCTCGCGTCATTTTTTTGTACGCTTTGCGATGTAGTACGTTTGCGGCGGGCTGCGAGGAGGTCGAGATGATGACAAGCCTTGCCGGCGCGCTGAAAGACCGTGGCAAGCGGGCTGTGAAGCGGCTGATTGGTTATGATTCCCGCAACTGGCTGCGGATCCGCCAGATCGAAGCGTTCACCACTTTCCTCGAAGCAGCAAACCGCAAATCCCGCGATGTGATCGAGATCTCGCCGGGTTGGAACCGCTACTGGCGGGCGATGTGTCCAAACTATCGGTCCGTCGATTTCCCCGAATTTGACATCTGCCGCGACCGCACCGAAGAGCAATTTTCCATCGTCATCGCCGACCAGGTGCTCGAGCACGTGCAGCGGCCGCTCGCGGCCGCCGCCAACATCCATGCAATGACCAAACAAGGCGGTTGGGCGATGGTGGCGACACCCTTCCTGTTCAGGGTGCACGCCCGGCCGCATGACTACAACCGCTGGACGCCGGCGGGATTGAAGCAGGTCATGATCGAAGGCGGCTTCGCAGAAAATGACGTGCAGGTCTTCGGCTGGGGCAACAAGGCCTGCGCGAGGGCGCACATCGGCGGGCCGGTGCGGGCCTATGGCTTATGGCGGGATCTCAGCAACGACGAGGAGTACCCGCTGATGGTGTGGGCTTTCGCGAAGAAAGCATGAGCAGATCGCGGCTCAGGAGCTGGTTGCCATGCGATCGCCGCTCGAAATCAAATCTTCATCATAACTAGGCATGCTAGCGCGTTCTTTTGCGATCCAATGGGTCAGACGAGTTCGACGAGGAAGCGTTCTAGAGCTTAGCGGCCGTGTCAGATCTGATGCACCTCGAGGGGCACGATAACCCCGCCCTCGCCGCCGAAGTCGACCGGCTTCTGGCGCGCCGCACGCGCGACATCCGTCTAAAAGGCGAGATAAAGAACCTCTTTCGAGCACGTGTCTGGTCGCAAACGGCGAAAATCATTCGCTCTTGGATGACCTGGGTGGCCTTGCTTGACGTGCTGACCCTGGCGCTCAACATGCTGATTCTGCCAAGGTCTGTCGCGCACTCCATGCTCCTGCCGGGGGCCATCATTCCGCCAGTGGCAGTAGCCGTTGTTTTTGCGTGGCGAAAACCGCAGGCGGCCTGGCTGCAAGGAACTTCCCTGATTGCGGGCATGTTCCTCATCCTGCTGTCCGTCGCATTGGTCGGCGTAAGCGCCGGCGGCGAGTTCTATGAAGGGCAATTGAATGTCATGCTGTTCGTGGCCATTACCGCCATCATCATCTTCGGTATCCCGCTGGCCTGGACTGTGGCCATCGCCGGGCTCGCGCTCGGGCTCTATCTCCTGTTTCAGCTGCAGAACCCGGCCATCGGATTCGGGAGCGCCGTGGCTGCGACCCTGTTCTTCGCGAGCGGTATCTTCGCAACCGTCGCCGCGCGGCGCATCATGACAATTCTTGCTCAGAAGACTTTCCTGTTTGAGCTGCGTGATCGGCGCAGGGTAGCCGAACTGGCCAAGGCGAACCAGCGGTTGGAAATGCTGGCAAGGACCGATCCGCTCACCGGCATCGCCAACCGGCGCTGGATGACGGAAACGCTCGGCCGTATCTGGGGAAGCGACCGACGCTGCCTCGACGGTGCGGCAATGCTCATGTGCGACATCGACCACTTCAAGAAGCTCAACGATCACCTCGGGCATGCCGAAGGCGACCGCTGTCTGGTCGAGGTCGCCAGAATCATCCAGGAAAACGTCAGACGCGATCACGATCACGTGGCCCGCTACGGCGGCGAAGAGTTCCTCGTGCTTTTGCCTGGGGTGACCGAGGAAGAGGCGACCTCGGTTGCCGAACGCATTCGAAAGAGCATTGAGGCCGCAGCCATCCCCAACCCAGGCTCTCGCGCTCGCCGCGTCACGCTCAGCATTGGAGTTGCGGTTCAGACCGCTGACGAGGCCGTCTCGCCGGAGCAGCTACAGCGTCAAGCGGACGCAGCGCTCTACCTCGCGAAGGAAAGAGGCCGCAACCGAATTGTGCTCCGCAGACCGGAGTCTGAAGAACGCAGACCCATTCGGTCCAC
This sequence comes from Mesorhizobium sp. WSM3860, assembly GCF_002294995.1. Lineage (GTDB taxonomy): Bacteria > Pseudomonadota > Alphaproteobacteria > Rhizobiales > Rhizobiaceae > Mesorhizobium. The sequence goes on from NZ_NSGF01000012.1 coordinate 141,848, forward strand.
ACGATAATTCCCAGGGGCAGTCGGGCCCTAAACCTTCAGCAAGCAATCGCCAGTTCGGGCTCAAGCACTGGCACTACCCCGTTGGCGTAGAGGACCACGGCATCCTCGAACTCTCCGGTGGAAGGATCCCCAGTCCGACTGAACGCAACCACGCCGGCAGAGCTCGCCGCCAGTTTTTCTGCCAGCCGTAGCGCGTGTTCGACGTCCTGAACCTCGACCGCTTCTCCCGGTGTGATTGCCCCTTTGGACGTCAGCCTGAAACTCTGAACCACAAAATACGTCAGCAATGCCGCCTCCTTAGCCGCGTCAATCTGACTCAGTCATTGGAACAAAACAAGTACAAACCTGGCGGGCCAGTGCGACAAATCCACAGCCCAGAGCTGCAGCTCTCACCTACTCGACTTGACAAGGTAAGGTAGGTAGGTAATACCTACCATTACGATATCACGAGTTGGAGCCAGCAGGTGGAATCAATCCTTGAAACGCAGGAGTCCGGAGACCTTGGCTCCGCTCGGTCCGTAAAGCATCAGCACCGCGGCGCAGCCGAGGCCCTCGTCCTTACCGTCCCAGGCCCGAACGGTCTCCTCGATCTTAGTCCGAATGACGGCGGCAACGGTCGGGTCGTCGAGCTTGACATCCTCGTCGGCGAACATCAGGGCCATGGCGCCTTCATTGATTTCCAGCTTCGGACAGATCTTGGTGCCGGCGATCGCTTGCCCGACATGGGACATAACCGCCAATTGCCCGTCGCTGTAGGCAAAGGCCGGACCCGGCAAGACGAACAACGCCACGGCAGCCCGCACCAGCTTTCTCATCCAATCACCCCTGCCCGTGGTTCGCGGTTCGAACGCTATCACAAGGACGAAGCCGTCGCGAAGCGGCTCGCCTCACTTGCCTTCATTGCCGCCACCCTATTCTGCGCCGCCGTCACCGTCGGCGCGCTCTGATTTTTCGTTCAAGGAGACCCGTCTTGCTCGATCAAGCCCGACGTTCATCGCAAACCCGCCGCGAGTTTCCGGAAGCCACGGTCGAGGCCCATCCGCGCTGCCTGGAAATGGCAGAGGCGATGCGCGATCTCTTCGCTGTTGGCGGCGGCGTCCGGCTCGAAGACCTCATCGGCGCCGGCTTCACAAGCGCCGAAATCATCGAATTTCAGGACAGCGCCGCACGCCTCGCTTTGCTCGCCAGCACCAAGCAGATCAGCATCCGCCCCGATTTGCTTGCAGACATGATTGAGAAGGCCCGGCACGCAGCGCCCAATCGGCCACCGCTGCCCGGCGGCGCGGAGCCTACACAGAGCCTCATCCTGGCCTGGGGCCAATATTGTGCCGCCCGCGGCGCCTTGCTGCTCGACCCCTGGTCTGGTCAACGCGAGCGCTGCATTTCCGTGCTGTCGGGCTATCTCGAGCGGCTGCCGATCTTCCCGGCCATCCGGTCGAGCGTTATCACCGCCGTCGAAGCAGCTATGCCGCGGGTGCACCAATGAGGTCCGCCAGCAACGCGCGTAGCGGTGGCCCCGCCATCATACCAACCTTCAAGCCGGATGGGTCGGCCTTCGACCTGCTCGAACCGAAGGCGTCCGACATCAGCTTCGCCGATATGGCCAACACGCTGTCCAAGCTGGCCCGGTTCAACGGTCTGTATCGCTGCCCGGCCTACTCTGTGGCGCAGCACTCGGTGATGGGCGCCGACGCGCTGTTCCGCGAAACCGGCGACGGCGTGGCTGCCGGCTATTTCCTTCTTCATGACGGGCATGAATACGCGCTGGGGGATATCACCAGGCCGGCAGTCGACCTCATTCAGCATCACATCGGTCGGCTAGCGAAAGACGCCGGATTGGCTGCAGACTTCATCGATCAGCTCGCCCACCGCGCGATCGCATCTGTTAAGCGCAGCATCGACGTTGCGATCTATCAGGCGGCTGAACTGCCAGACATCCATGCCGTGCCGGCCTACGGCCGTCAGATCCGCGAGATGGACGATCGCATGCTGGTTGCCGAGGCCGTGGCCCTGTTCGGAGCAAGGCCCGACAGTCCCTGTCTGCCGCGCGTTTCGCTGCCTCCGCCAAAGCTTGTCGGTGCGATCGCACCGTGGGGGGCCATGAAGGCAGAGCTTGCCTTCATCGACCGCCTGCAGCGCTATCTCGGTATCGCAGCGCGGACGTGCTGAACGTGCAGGTATTGGCATGAAAACCAGCGGCAACTGCACTCGATGAACGGGTCCGACGACTATACGGAAAACGCGCCGCTGCGGCTGGACATCGCGGCCCGGATTGCTTTTCCTGATGGCTCGATGGGCCCAGCCGGTTTGCGCAAGGAGCGCGACCGCGGGCGATTAGAGACGGAAATCATCGCCGGCAAGGAATACACCACACTCGCAGCAATCGGGAGAATGCGAAAGCAATGCCGCGTCCAAGCAAAGGAATTCGACTCGTCTGGCGGTCCGAGAGCCGAAAGGCCGACGGCAGCTTGCGCAGCAAAGCCGCCTGGTACATCGAGGATGCCGGAAGACGACATCCCACTGGCTGCGGCAAGAGCGAGCTTGTTGAAGCTCAAAGGCGGCTCGCCGAATACATCAACGAACAACATCAGCCGACGCGTCAGCGCAACCGCGACCCGGACCAAGTAAAGATCGCGGACGTCGTCAACGTCTATGCCGAGGACGTGGTCGCGCTCAACCCCTCGCAGAGCTATCGCAAGGAAACGGCCGCGCGCCTGCTCGCCATTCTCACCTTCTTCACCGGCACGGTCGCCGACATCTCAGGCGCGCTCTGCCGCGAATACGTCAACGGCCCGGCTAAGAATGGTCGGATCCTGCCGACGCCTGCCATGGGACGCCGGCAGCTCGAGGATCTGCGCGCTGCCATCAACCACTATCACGCCGAAAAATACATCACGGCCGTGCCGAAGATCGTGTTGCCGGCGCGATCGGAGAAGGCCAAGCGCGCGTTGACGCGATCAGAGGCGGCGACGCTGCTCTGGGCGGCTTGGCAGATGCGGCAAACGTGGAAGGGGCAAGAGAGCGATCGCCGGACCGGCCGGCACCTAGCCCGCTTCATCCTGACCGGGCTCTACACCGGCACGCGTTCTGCCGCCATCTGCGGCGCCGCGACACGGCCCACGACCGGACGTGGCTTCGTCGACCTTGAACGCGGCGTCTTCTACAGGCGAGCCGCCGACATGGTCGAGACCAGGAAGCGGCAGCCGCCGGTCAGGGTGCCGGACCGGCTGCTGGCGCACATGCGCCGCTGGGCCCGCACCCCGGTTGACATTAAGACCAAGCGGCGCGGAAAAAGCCGCACGATCGGCCGCATGATCGCGCATGACTTCATCGTCGAATGGGAAGGCGGCCCCGTTCGATCCGTGCGCAAGGCCTTCAAGACGGCATGCGAGATCGCTGGCCTCGGCTGGTACGAGCCGCGGATCGTCAAAGGCGTCGAGACGCAAGTCTTTGTCACAGATGTCACCCCGCACACGCTGCGCCATACAGCTGCGACATGGCTGATGCAGAACGGGGTCGAGCTTTCCAAGGCAGCCGACTTCTGCGGCATGACGGAAGCCGTGCTGCGCAAGCATTACTACCACCATCACCCCGATTTCCAGGCCGACGCCGCCGCCGCGATCACCGCCAAGGCGCCGGCGCCGCGCCGGAAGAGCACTGTCGTCCGCTTCGGTGCTCCCACCTGAAACCCACCTGAAACCCCGGAAACAAACGTGAACAAAGGCAGAAAAGGGCGTCGAACATTAATCGAAATAGCCCGGAATTCCGGGCTTCTTCTGGCAAGACGGCTTGTTCGGGACGATGGGGTCGCAGGTTCAAATCCTGCCACTCCGACCAGAACGAAGTCTCCCGAAAATCTTCGATTTTCCTGATAATTCAACCGCTTGCGGGCTTTCGCGCAGAGAACCGCAGCGTGATGCTGCAAGACGCGACGCGTTTGCCGCATGTCGATGCCGAAGCCGAACTGATGATGCCCTATGGCGCCAGGAAGGAAGGGCTTGTCGTCGCGCGCACCGGCTCGGAACGAGCATAGCCGTCACGCCTGATGCCGCCATGATCGATCAGGCGGGCGATCACGGCGCGCCGCGCGTGATACGGCGTCAACGTATGGTCGGCATTCGGCAGCGACACCCTGGTCACACCATGAATGCTATCGAGCCGCTCTTCCTCCGAGCCAAAATGGCGGGCGATCTCCTTCAGGCTCAGGTCGCCTTCCGAGGTCACCAGGAGGACTTGCACGCCGCGGCAGCACAGGTCGCGCATCCAGCGTTCCACCCGCCGCTGTCCCAGCAAAGCGCCCGGATGCAGCATCGACAATGTGGACTTGATCGCCTCGAGCCCACGCCGGACGATCAGCCGGGCGTAGCGCGAAGCGATCCCGCGCCATGCGGGGGCGGCCGGCTCACGGCTCTCCTGCATGGCGGCGGCGTTCTTCCCGAGCACGGCCTTGGACGTCTCGTAAGTCTTCCAGACCGCCATCTCCAGCGCGTAGGAACTGTTCCAGGCAAAGCAAAGCGGGTTGATCATGGTCAGCATCCGTACCCGCCGATCGGCCCGCGCGGCGTGAAAAGCCTGAAATGCGCCGGCGCAGGTGCCGACCAGGCCGACCCCGGGGTAGCCGGCTCGCTCCATCCAATTGATCGCACGACTTACATCATGGCGCGTCCGCCGGTCATAAAGGAACAGGCGCCCTTCCTCGGTCGGATCGCTGAGGCCAAGTCCGGGCAGGTCGACGCGCAGCGAAGCTACGCCTTCCGCCGCCAGGGCTCGCGCCGCTTCCACCGTGCCGCGCGCCCAGCCGACATGCGGCACGCCGCCGGCATTGAGGAAGATCACCGGCTCGGCCGCGGTCTGGCGTCCACGCGGTCGGCAAAACACACCGCAGATCATCGGCTCCGGTCCGATCAGCACCGGGCTTTCCGTGTAATGCGGACCATCCAGGATTTCGGACGCATCGCGCGACATGGCCTTTCCGGCTGCCGCTTCGTCGCCATGGCCAGCGATCCAGGCCGCGCAGCGATCGAGAGTGGCGGCCGGAATCCGGTTCGCGGTCGGGTCGCACATCAGCAGCGGATAGCCATCGAACTCGGCCGTCGCGATCTCTGGAGCGCCCACCCTGTCGGCGCGAACCTCTTCGGCAGCCAGCGGCTTGCCGTTGGTAAGCACCAGCATCGGCAGGGATGGAAGGCCTGCCGCGGCAAGCCGCCAATCGAGCGTCGAGAGATCGGCCAGCGTTTCATGCGAAAGTCGGAAGCCGGCGGCCTCGCGCCCCTCGGTGAACACCCCTTCGCCCGCCGAACGGCTGGCCAGCGGCGCATCGATCATGCGCGACATGGCTGTGATCTCGCGAACATAGGTCTTGCCGGAGGACGGCGGCGCGAGCAACACGAGACCCGCTACGTCGTCGCGTCCGGCCGCCGCCAGCGGGGCCAGCAAGGCACCAAGCCGGAAGCCGACCAAGATGACGTCCGCCACGCCGCAATCCTGCTTCAGCCGATCGATCGCAGCGCCTATGCTCCCCGTCCATCGTTGCACCTGACCGGGCGTTGAATGGTCCCCGGCGGCATTGCCGCAGCCGGGATAGTCGAATTGCAGCGCCGGCAGACCGTTTTCGGCCAACTTGTCAGCCAGAAGCCGCAGGAAACGCCGGCTGCACAGGTCCTCGTGGCCATGCGCCCCGGCGATGACGACGCCCCGGCCGCGCCGCTCGGTGCCCTTGCCTTCATAAAGCCAGCCGATCGTGTCGGCGAAGACGATCCCCTTCATGCCACGCTCCCGGCGGGCTGCAACGCCCGCATGAACTCCGCCCTGGTCTCTACATTGTCGGCTTGCGGCGCATCGTAGGCCACGTCGCGATCGCCATTCAGCGCCGTCACGACGCCTGCCGGCGTGGCGGAGGCCGGCCCATCCAGGCCAATTTCCTTCACCGCGCCCGGCATCAGGTGGAAGCCGTTCTCGCGCGGAAAGAACAGCCCATCCTTGATGGCGATGTGATAGGCGGCGCGCCTGCAGGCGAGCCGCAGGCGCCAGCCGTCTCTTCCGCGCATCAGCCGTGCTGATAGGCCGACATCGCACCGCGCAGTCATGGCGCCGGGGAGCACATGAACGGCTTCGGCCAGGATTTCGTCGTCCCGGCCTTCCAGCCTTGCCACGGTTACCTCGTGACCCGCCGGGCCGAAGCGATAGGCGTAAGACAGATCAAAGAAGGCGCCGAGCAGCGAGAACGCCGACAGCGACTGGGCCCCGCGCGCCTGCAGGGTGAGCGGCCGGCGCGCCGTGACCACCGGGGTGAGGCCATCGCGCAGGCAGGCAAGCGATAGCGTCGCCTCGACTGCCTTGGCCGTATCATTGACGAGATGGACGCCCAGCCCGTTGACGCCCTCGTCGCTCAGCGTCAGCCGGAGCGGCGCGAAGGCGCGTCTCAGCGCATGCCAGACCGATTTCGGCCGACCGGCAGAATCGACGACGCCCCACCCTGCTCCCGGGCGCAGATCCTTCCAGAAGAACAACAGCGCGCCCGCCGTCGGCGAGGCTGGTCTGCGCCATTCATCGATCGTGCGCTCAACCACCTCGGCAATGACGGCGCGCGAGAGGTCGAGGTAGCGCGCCGGATGCTCCATGCGCAGCCGGCGCGCATCGACGCCGAAAAGCGTCTCCAGATAATGCTCGCGCACGTCCTCGAAATCCCACGACGCACCTGCATCGCGCGGCACGCCGGCCTTCCAACGCGGATCGTGGCCGGGCGGAACGGGCAGATGCTCATCCAGCGTCGCCTGTTCCGGCACGTTGGCGAAGGCGAGGCACTCGCTGGCGAAACGCACCTCGGCGCGGCGCGCATCCTCCAGCGGCCGGCAATAGGCGCCGACGCCATAGTAATGCGTCGGGCCGCCATCCGCGGCGAAGGGCAGGCTGCCGCCGGAGGGCGATGAGGACACGAGCGCCAGATCGGGCAGGATCGCCTGTGCGGCCGGACGCACGACATCGTCGAACCAGGGTGTCGGATCCATCGCCACCGGCATGCCGAGCATCGCGGCCTGCTGGGCCACCTCGCTGCCGCCGCACAGCACTGCCAGCGACGGCGAATGTCGAAGCCGTCTCAATAGATTTTCCACTTCGCGCGACAGCGCCGTCCGCCAGGTCTGGCTCTTGGCCGGATAGTCGAAATTGGCGAGCATCAGGTCCTGCCAGACCAGAATGCCCATCTCGTCGCACAACTCGTGGAAGCCATCGCTTTCATAGGCGAAGGTGCCGCCGACCCGCAGCATGTTGACGCCGGCTCGGCGCGCGAGGTCGAGGTCGGGCTCGATTTCGGCCCGCTCGCAGGGCAGCCGCACGGGATCGGAGGGCGTCCAGACCGCGCCCCGGCAGAACACCGGCACGCCGTTGACGACCAGGCGGAAATCGCGTCCGTCAGCGCCGCGATCGATCTCGATGCGGCGGAATCCAACCCGGCCCAGCCGGCTGCGCACCGTGCCGAGCGTCGCCATCACTTCGTGCAGCGCCGGCTCACCATGACTGTTCGGCCACCATGGGGCGACATCGGCAATAGCCAATTCCGCCGTCAGCCGGGTGGGTGTCTCGACCTCGAGGAGCGCGCGCACTCCGGCGCAACTGACATGCGCCGTTTGCGCATTGTCGAGGGGTTCGGCGAGGGTGATGGCAACGGCAAGATGCCCGGTCGTGCCGTCGAGCCTGGCGCGAATGTCGACGTCGAGGATGCGCTGCCCGCCCTCTTCGCGGATCAGCTTGACGGGGCGCCACGGCCCGACGACATCGAAGCTCGGACACCAGCCCGGCATATGACCGATCAGGGTCGTGCGCACCAGCCGCAGCCGCTGATCGTCGATCATGCGAGGGCGCCAGCGGGCGCGTGGACCGGTCGCCGTTTCCAGATGGCGATCGAGACTGCGAAAGACGATGGCGAGCTGCTCGCCCCCCGAAAGGCTTACCGCAGCCTCATGGCGCTCGAACATCGACGTTGAGGTGATGAGCAGCCGCTCGCCAAGCCAGACTTCGGCGACAGTCGCCAGGCCCTCGAACACCAGCCGCACCGGACCGGTCGCGTCGAGCCTGCGGCTGTACCAGACATCGCGGTCGTGCAGCCGGGTTGGCTGCTTGCGGTCCCAGCGGCCATGCTTTTCCAGCGTGGCGGCCGCCGTGCCGGGACAGGCCGCGTCCAGCCACTCGGCATTTGCGTCGATGTCATCCGGCGAAGCCCAGGCGCCTGCCGCGGAGACGGCCATCCGCCAACCCCGATCCAGCAATCCGGCAGTGCCGGCGACCGACATCGTGGCGTCCATTCCCCCACCCATGCTCGAATGCACCTCGGCCGGCCCGCTAGGCCGCCTTGGAGGCGACATCCGCCATGCGGGCGTCCAGCACTTCCATCACCGTTTCGTAGGCCTGCGCCATTGGCGCGATTGCTTCGCTCAAGCCGTCGAAGCGCTGCCGCGCCATCGCGCGGGCGAGCTTGAACTGCATGACCTTGGCGCCGTCGGCAATGTTGCTGGCGGCTTGCACCGCCTCTGCCATGCAGGTTTCGCCGTGCTGCCCCAGCCATTCGAGATGACTGCCGAGGAGTTCGAAATTTGCGCCGACCTGCCGCAGCGTGTTGAAGGCATAGGTGTGGAAATAGGCAGGCGACTTCGTCGCCAGACTTTCAGCGTGGCGGCCGAACGCGGCCGCATAGGCGCCGAGCGGATTGCGCTTCGGCCGCCGCTTCAGGTGATGCGCGAGCAGCACCGCCGCGGTCCCGACCGCGTCACGGGCCGGGCGCGTGGCGTCGAGCTTCAGGAATTCCGCGTAAGGAAACAGCGGCAGGTCGCCCGCCGACACACTATCCCATTGGCCGAAAATACCGTCATAGTCTTCGCCCTCGAGCGCGAAGTAGCCGTCATTGTGGAAGTAGCGCATCTGCCGCGCCTCGGGATCGAGCGCATTGATGCCGACCGTGGTCTTGGAATGGCCGCTGCGGTAGGTGATGCCTTTGGTGTCGGGCAAGTAGAAGGCGTCGACCTCGACCAGCGGCAGCCGGCCGAGCTCAACTTGCGTCAGCACATGCGTCTCAAGCCGGTCGAAGACCGCCAGCTCCTGGATGTCCAGGCCCGCTAGCCTCTGCAGGTCGGCGGTCGGGAACTTGAAGAACGCAAACTGATCACCTTCGAAATCCTGCGCCACGGTGAAACCGAGCGCTGCGACCGGATCGTGCCCGGTCGCGTGCAGAACCTCAATCAGAAGGTCGACATAGCAGTTGGTCTGCGGCCAGCGCCTTTGCGGATCGTGCAGCCAGTGCGGCCGGTAGCTGGCCGGATCGAGGCCGGCGATAGCTCTCAGCATATCAAACGCTCCAGAGCACGTCGCGGACCGCCGCCGGCCAGACCTCCGCGTCCGGCCCGTGATGGCGGAACAGCGCCAGCGCCACACGCTCCAGCCCGAAGCCGACGCAGGCCGAATGGCAGAACTCCCCGTCGGCGAACTTCAGGCCCCAGGTCTGGCCAAAATGGTCCTGGTGATAATTGAAGCTCAAACAGGCGGTCGGCTTCTCGAGGCTGGTCACCGGAATCAGCAGCTCGAATTTCAAGCCCTGATCACGCTGGTTGTTGGCCATCATCTTGCCGCCGCGGCCGAAGAACGGATCGTTGGCAAGATCGACCTCGCAAGGCAGGTCGAGCGACTCGATCATGGCCCTGCCGCGCTTCAGCCAGCTTTCGCGGAACGAGCGCACCTGCTCGGCCGTGCCGATCTTGACGAACTCGCGCATGCGGAAAAGCTGCATGCGCGCCGGGTCCTTCGACGGCTCGTGACGGAAGCAGTAGGAGGAGAGCTCGAAAAGCAGGCCCTGCGCCGGCACCGGGCCGCGCGCAGCGACGGTGGGATAAAGCGGATAGCAGGCGGCGGGCGTCAGCGCGAGGTCCGTCGCCTTCTGCAGCTCCGTCCAGTCTCCGCCATCAGCCATCATGCCGAGCAGTTGCGCATGCTCCCGCTCGCCGCCCATGAAGGAATGCACGCAGCCGGCAAGCTGCGGAAAGCTCTTCATGTAGCCACTCTTCTCCAGCGTCGCGCGGCTCATGCCCGGCGGAAAATGGATGCGGGTGGCCTTGTCGGGCGCGCCGAGCCGGGTGACGAGACGCTCAAACCGCTCGATCACTTCCTCGAATGCGCCCGAACGGCCATAAAGGCCGTCGACGCCGGATTCGAACAGGATGCCGTTCTCGAACAGGCTGTCGAGCAGCGACTTGGAGTCGAATGTCTTGGCGTCCATCTCAGCTCCCCAGGCCGGTGTCGAAGCGGCTCATCAGCATGAGCGTCGCGGTATTGGAAAGGATGCGGTCGTTGGAGATCATCACCGGCGCCGAGGTCACATCGCGCAGGTGCCGGCCGACGCTGAACGGGGTGCCGTTCTTGTAACCAAGGATGCCGTTGACCAGCATGGCGAAACGCACCACGGCGCCGGCCTTCTCGCTGGCCGCGACCTTCAGCGCGTTGATCTCGGCGGCGAAGCCGATCGAAGACAGCGCGTCGTCGTCGCCCGCGGCCGCTTCGAAGCGGTGGATGGCGGCCGTCAGGTGGCCTTTCATCTCCTGCAAAAGGGCGGCCGCTTCGGCCAGCCTCAGCGCGCCCGGCGGCATGGAGTCGGGCTGCTTGCGCGCCGCCGCTTTGACGAAGGCCTGCGCCCGATTGAAGGCGTCGGCGGCGATGCCGAACCAGGTCGCCGCCCAGAAGATGTGCGAGCTGGCCAGCATCGACTGCGCCGCGATCTCGGAGAACGGCTTCGGGAATATCTGCGCCGCGTCACCCGTGGCGACCAGATGGAAGCCGTCGGAGCAGGTGCCGCGCATGCCGAGCGTGTCCCACACCGACGTGCGCTCAAGCGTGCGGCTGCCATCGGCCGGGATCACCACCATCACCTGATCGGAGCTGGCCGCATCCGGGGCGCGGCGCGCCGTGGCAAGGATGGCGTCGGCATAGTTGCCATAGGAGATGACGGTGGCTTCCTTGGTCAGCGCGAAGCGTCCGCCGGCGACCTCGACCGCGCAGATCGAATTGCGCAAATTGCCGCCGATGCCGGCCTCCGTTGTCGCCGAAGCCATCAGAAGCTGCTCGTCGGCGATGCGCCGCATATAGGCGCGGTGCCAGTCGCTGGCGCCGCCGTGCGTGACGAAGCTCGACGTCTTGATCTGATGCATGGCATAGATCATCGCGCTCGAGCCGCAGGCCTGGCCGAGCTGGACGATGAGGTCGGCGATCTGCATCGTGCCGAGCCCCTCGCCGCCATGCTCGATCGGGATCGCCACGCCGAGCAGGCGCTCGCGCTTCAGCGCATCGATCGTCTCCGCCGGGAAACGCCCGTTCTTGTCGACGGCGTCGGCATGGCCGGCGGCGATCTCGGCGACGCGGCGCATGCGCTCGGTTACGGCTTCGGGCGCCTCCGCGAGCGGGGCCGCCTCTATCTTTCTCAACACGTTCATGGCTACGCCGCCTTGCGCGTCAATTGCGAAACGGCATCCGCGATGCTGGCCAGCGAAGAGAAGGTGCGCCGCGTCAGCATCGTCTCAGGGAATTCGATGTCGAACTCCTCTTCGAGCGCCAGCATCATCTGCACCGAGGCGAAGGAGGTCAGCCCCGCGTCATAGAGATTGGCGTCGTCGGCGAGCGCACCGAAGTTCAGCGGAATCATCGGATGCTGCTCGAGCAGCGAGCGTATCTGGTCGATCATGGAGGTCCCACCCTTGAGTTGTGCAGCCGGCAATATCACAGACGCAGCGCAACCGTGGCGTTAACGCCGCCGAGCAGTTTCAACCATGCCTAAGGATCGGTAACGGACCGCAATACAATTTTACGGCTCTCGATTCGGACGGACCTCTGTCCGGCGTTTTCTGTGGGTGCGTATCCGCATCGATATCACGCCACGCGCTTCCGCGGCGCCGAGATCTAGGCAAAAGCCTGCCGTCAATCGGTCGATCAGATAAATGGTCGACAATAGGCCCTCACTTTGGCCTAATGGTTGCCGCTATCCATTCGAGAGCCGCTGGACGATTTTGGAACGGCGAGACCGGGTAAGGGTATGAAGTTCACGCTGCTGGGTCTCTTGCCATTGACCTTGATCGCAGGCTGCTCGTCGAGTGTTGCGTCCATCAATCCGGCGAAATACGACAGGATGAGCTGCGCCGAGCTCAACAGCGCGCTCGGCGACACCGCCACCGATATTTCCCGGACGGCGATCAGCCGCGGCAAGGTCGCCAATACCAGCGTGCCGACTTGGCTGCCGGGCGGCGAGCGCGTGAAGACGGTCGTGGCCAATCGCGATACCGCCAGGATCGAGCGGCTGCAGCAACAGCAGCAGGCGATCATCGGGGCCAGGAAGAGCCGCTGCCCGTCCTCGCAGTGAGCAGGGCGTCGCCGAGCAGCGGAAGTCTCAAGCGCTGACGCGGAACCTGGTCGTATCGATCGCCGCCTTCATCAGCGTCTGCGTGTAGGCTTCGCGCGGATTGCCGAAGATCTCCTCGGCCGGCCCTTCCTCGACGATCTTTCCCTGCTTCATGACGATGATGTAGTCGGCCATGGCGCGCACCACCGCAAGGTCGTGGCTGATGAAGAGGTAGGACAGTCCGTGGTCCGCCTGCAGCTTGCGCAATAGCTCGACGATCTGCTTCTGCACCGAGCGGTCGAGCGCCGAGGTCGGCTCGTCAAGCACCACCACTTTCGGCTTCAGGATCATAGCGCGGGCAATGGCGATGCGCTGGCGCTGGCCGCCGGAGAACTCATGCGGGTAGCGGTTGCGCGCGTTCGGGTCGAGGCCGACCTCGCGCAGCGCCTCGACGGCACGCTGGTCGCGCTGCTTGCCCGTCAGCGAAGGCTCGTGCACCAAAAGCCCTTCGGTGATGACCTGGCCAACCGTCATGCGCGGCGACAGCGAGCCGAACGGATCCTGGAAGACGAGCTGCAATTCGCGCCGCAGCGGCCGCATCGCGTGGCGGTCGGCCTCTGAAATGTCGCGGTCGCCGAAGCGGATGACGCCGTCGCTGGGCAGCAGCCGCAGCAGCGCGCGGCCGAGCGTCGATTTGCCGGAGCCGGACTCGCCGACGATGCCGATCGTCTGGTTGCGCTTCAGCCGGATCGATATCTTGTCGACGGCCCGCAGCATCAGCGGCTCGCCGCCGAGAAAGCCGCCGCCGATCTTGAAGACGACCTCGACGTTGCGGCCTTCGAGCAGCACGGGCGAATTGGCTGGCGCGGCCGCCTTGGTGCCGGTTGGCTCGGCGGCAAGCAGCATCTTGGTGTAGGCGTGCTGCGGATTGGCGAAGAGCGCCTCCGCCTCCCCCTCCTCCACCACCTCGCCCTGGCGCATGACATAGACGCGGTCGGCGAAACGGCGGACGATGCCGAGGTCATGGGTGATGAACACGATCGCCATGCCGAGCTTGCGCTGCAGCTCGGCAAGCAGCATCAGGATCTGCGCCTGGATGGTGACGTCCAGCGCCGTCGTCGGCTCGTCGGCGATCAGGATATCGGGATCATTCGCCAAAGCCATAGCGATCATGACGCGCTGGCGCTGGCCGCCCGACATTTCGTGCGGATAGGATTTCATCCGCCGCTCGGGATCGGGGATGTGCACCAGTCTCAACAGCTTCAGCGCCTCTTCACGCGCCGCCTGGGCGTTCAGGCCGCGATGGCGGCGGATCGGCTCGATGAGCTGGTTGCCGATGGTGTAGAGCGGATCGAGCGAGGTCATCGGCTCCTGGAAGATCATGCTGATCTTTCGGCCGCGAACCTTGTTGAGCTCGCTCTTGGTCATCTCCAGGAGGTTGCGGCCGCGGTAGTCGACCTGGCCGGTCGCTTCGCCATTGGAGGAAAGCAGGCTCATCGCCGCCATCATCGTCTGGCTCTTGCCGGATCCGGATTCGCCTACGACGGCGACGGTCTCGCCGGCATTGACCTTTATGCTGATGCCCTTCACCGCCTCGACCGTGCCGTCGAGGGTCTGGAAGCGGACGCGCAGGTCCTGGACGCTGAGGATCGTTTCGGAAGCCATGTCAGCGATCCCCATCTTTATCGATCTTTCGGGTCGAGCGCGTCGCGCAGGCCGTCGCCGACAAAGTTCAGCGCGAAAAGCGTCGAGACGAGAAAGAAGGCCGGGAACAACAGCAGCCAGTTGGCATAGCCGATGTTCTTGGCACCGACCGAAATCAGCACGCCCCAGCTGGTCATCGGCTCCTGCACGCCTAGGCCGAGGAAGGACAGGAAGCTTTCCAGGATGATGACCTGCGGCACCAGCAGCGTCATGTAGATCACCACCGGCCCGAGCAGGTTGGGGATGACGTGGCGCACGAGGATGCCGCGCTGGCCGACGCCCATCGCTTCCGCCGCCTGAACGTACTCTTGCCTGCGGATCGACAGCGCCTGGCCGCGCACGATGCGCGCCATGTCGAGCCACAGCACCGCGCCCACCGCAAGGAACATCAGCACGAAGTTGCGGCCGAAGAACACCACCAGCATGATGACGAAGAAGATGAAGGGCAGCGAGTAAAGCACGTCGACGATGCGCATCATCACCTCGTCGACCCTGCCGCCGGCAAAGCCGGCCGTCGCGCCGTAGATCACGCCGATGACGCCGGCGACGACACCGGCAAGCAGGCCGATTGCGAGCGAAATGCGCCCGGCCATCAGCGTGCGAGACAAGAGATCGCGCCCGGTGTTATCGGTGCCGAAGATGAAATATTGCTGCTTGACGGCGGAGCTCATGGTCATTTCGAGCCCATCCGGCGACTTGCTCTCGATCTTCGTGTCGTCGAATGCGTCGGAGCGGTCGAGATAGCGGATGTTGCGGTCGTCGACCGGCTTCTTGGAGGTGACGGTGACGATGACGCGGCTGCCGTCCTGGTGCCACTCCTTGATGTCGACGCGCATGCGTTTGATCGCGTCGCTCAGCGCGCCCTGGATCATGTCGGGCTTCGGATAGGCCGAAAGGCTCGGCGGCGTGCGCACATAGTCGCCGTAGATGGTCGTGTATTCATGCGGCACGACCATAGGGCCGAATACACTGATGACGGCAATGAATGCCAGATAGTAGAGGCTGAACATGGCGGCGCGGTTGCGCTTCAGCCGCGCCCAGGCATTGCCCCAGAGCGAGCGGCCGACGATCGGCTCGGGAACGGCGACGGCAAGCTCAGTCATAGCGCACCCTCGGATCGACGACCGCATAGAGAAGATCGACGATCAGGTTGAAGACGATCGTGAAGAGCGCGATCACCACCACGGTTCCCATGACCAGCGTGTAGTCGCGGTTGAGCGCGGCGTCGACGAAGTAGCGGCCGACGCCTGGAATGGAGAAGATGGTCTCGACGATGATCGAGCCGGTGAGCAGCGCCGCCGCCGCCGGACCGGTGAAGGAGACGATCGGCAGCACGGCGCCGCGCAACGCGTGCTTGACCACCACCGACCAGTCGGAGAGGCCGAGCGCGCGGGCGGTGCGGATGTGGTGCGAGCGCAGGCTCTCGATCATCGAGCCGCGCATCAGGCGGGCGACGATGGCGATCTGCGGCAGGGCGAGCGTCAGCACCGGCCCGACCTTGTTGATCAAGGCGCCGTCACCCCAGCCCCCGATCGGCAACAGCTTCCAGGAAAGCCCGAAGACGAGCTGGATCACCGGCGCGGTGACGAAGGTCGGGATGGTGCTGCCGGCGGTGGCCAAAGCGATCACCGAATAGTCGGCTATTTTATTCTGGTTGAGCGCCGCGATCGTGCCAAGGATCGAGCCCAGCAGCAGCGCCAGCACCAGCGCCGAGGTACCGATCTGCACCGAGATCGGCAGGCCCTTGGCGAACAGTTCGGTGACGGTGAAATCCGGCAGGTTGTAGCTCGGTCCGAAACTGCCGCGCAAAAGATTGCCGAGATAGTGGACATATTGCAGCCAGAGCGGATCGTCCAGGCCGAACTGGGCTTCGAGATTGGCCCTGATCTCGGGGCTCAAGCCCCGCTCCTGGTTGAACGGGCCGCCTGGCGCGACGCGGATCAGGAAGAACGCCACCGTCACGATGACGAACAGCGTCGGGATGGCGGTCAATAGCCGCCGGAAGACATAACGCAGCATCGGCGCCCCGCTTCAGCCAGGGCGACGGCTCTCCAGACGAGATCGTGGCGCGCTGGCATCTCTGATCTTCGCACCGGGATTGCCGAAAATCCAATCCGACTTTCGGCCCGGCACGACGACAGACCGCGGCCGCCGCTCTTGCGCATGACCCGAACCGTAGGTTCGGATGGGATCATGCGCCTTCTAGGTGCTACAGCGTCCTTTGCGCGTCCCGAAGGACGCGCGGCGCTGTAGAGAGAGCGGCGGCACGGCCAAGGTTCCTTGTCAGTCCTTGGAGATGAAGCGAGACGGATGAATGTCCATCACATTGTCCTCGAAGCCATGCAGCTTCGAGGACACGATGTCGTGGTAGCTGTAGTAGAGCAGCGGGATCTGGCCGACATCGTCGACGAGGATGCGCTCGGCTGCGGCGAGGTCCTTCATGCGCTCCTCAGGCTTGCCGCCGGCGGCGGCTGCCTTGTCCATCGCGGCTTCATAGGCAGGGCTGTTGTAGTTGAGTAGTTGTTGCCGCTCGCCTTGCGCGAGATGCCGAGGAAGGTCTCCGGATCCTTGTAGTCGGCGATCCAGGCGGCACGGGCGACGTCGTAGTTGCCCTTCTGCTCGAGGAAGCCATAGTGGGTCTTGGTGTCGGTGTTGAGCAGCGTCACCTCGATGCCGAGCGGCTTCAGCTGTTCCTGGATCGCGACCGCCGTGTTCTTGTGGTTCTCCGAGGTGTTGTAACGGATCTCCATCTTCAACGGATGCTCGGGTGTATAGCCTAGCTTTTCCAGGACTTTCTTGGCCGCATCCTCGCGGTCGATCTGAGACATGTCGGCGTATTTTGCCAGTGCCGGCGTGTAGCCCTCGATGCCCGGAGGCACCATCGAATAGCCGGGCAGCATCGAGTTCTGCCAGACCTTCTCGGCGAGGAAGTCGCGATCGATCGCCATGGAGATGGCGTTGCGCAGCTCGACATTGTCCCAAGGCGCCTTGTCGGTCTTGACCGCATAATAATAGGTGCCGAGATATGGCCCCACACGGATCTGGTCACCGAATTTGGTTTTGAGATCGGCGAGCTGTTCGGTCGGCAGGTCACCATAGCTGTCGAGTTCGCCGGCCTCGAAACGCTTCATCGCGGACGAGCGATCCTCGGTCGGGATGTAGTTGACCACGTCGAGCTTGACGCTGGCGGCATCCCAGAACTTCGGGTTCTTGATCAGTTTCATATGGTCGTTGGGAACCCACTCCGCCAGCGTATAGGCGCCGTTGGAGACCAGCTTGCCCGGTTTGATCCAGTCGGCGCCGAGCTTGTCGATGGAAGCCTTGTTGACCGGATAGGTCGCCTGGTGGGTCAGCATCTCAAGGAAGTAGGGCGTCGGAGCCTTCAGCGTGACTTGCAGCGTGTTGGCGTCGACCGCCTTCACGCCCATATCCTCGGCCTTGCCTTTCTTGGTGTTGAAGTCCTCGGCGCCCTTCACCGGATAGAGCATCGAGGCGTATTCTGCAGCGGTGGCGGGATCTTCCAGCCGATGGAACGAGTAGACGAAGTCGTCCGCCGTCACCGGGCTGCCATCCGACCAGAGGCCGTCCTTGCGCAGCTTGAACGTGTAGACAGTGCCGTCGTCGGACACCGTCCAGCTTTCGGCGGCGCCCGGAATGAGGTTCGTCTTCTGGTCATGCATGACGAGGCCCTGGAACAGGTCGCGTATAATATCGGCCTCGTAGACCGTCGACGTCTTGTGCGGATCGACCGTCTCCGCCTCGGCAGCGGATCCGCGATTGTAGACGGTCTCGGCAAAGGCAGGCGTGTAGAAGGCACCGGTCGCCAAAGCCATCGTGGTGGCGAACACGGTCGCCTTCAGCAGGTTTTTCAGCATGAAGTCTCTCCCTTTGGGCGCGGCCCCTCAACCACGCCTTGAGTGTTGACGCCCCGGAACCATCAACGGGTCCCTTTTAGCGCGCCGCCGGTTCCCTTCCGGCGGCTGGTGGCGGGAGACTAGACAGAGGAATATCTTATTTCAACTGCCCGCTGCTTGACGTTGAGTGAGCAGCGTCTCGCTAAAACAGCGAAATCTAAAGCTCAGGCACCCGTTCAACTTTGTGCATCTTTCGGTTGTTCCAGCCGTTTTCTGTTTTTGCAAGCAGGTTTTGGCATTCTCCGGGCCATGCTGAAGAACCGAAATTTCCCTGCTCCTTGGTTCCGTTTCCGGGCTGATGCCGCGGGCACGTCCGCGGTCGAATTCGCCATGCTGGCGCCGATCTTTATGCTGCTATTGCTCGCAATGGTTGCATACGGAATCTATTTCGGCGCCAGCCATTCGGTCCAGCAGATCGCCGCAGACGCGGCGCGAACGGCGATCGCCGGCCTCAACCAGACGGAGCGCCAGGCGCTGGTCACCGATTTCATCAGCCATGACGTCGCGGGCTATGCCTTTGTCGACCCGAACAAGCTGACGGTCGACGCCAAGGACAGCACGGCCTCGGACAGAAGCCCGCCGGGCTTTCGGTTAACGCCAGTGCCATGAGCATGCTGAGCGCAGCCGCGGCGCTCGCCAACGGCACGAACTAGGTTACGGTCGATCTCGGGGCGACGATACCGGGACTGACATCGACGACGCTGCAGGTCGCCATCGGCGAACCCATGCAATCCTCGCCATGGCTGGCGGTGGGAGAATTGGGCACGGTGGTGCGCACTGCGCAGACGCGCATCAAGCTCAATGCCAGCGTCGGGATTGGAAACGGGAACAACGGCAATGGATTTGGCAACGGCACCGGAAATGGCACAGCCGGAATGAATTTGGGCGGCGGTGTCAAGCTGCTTGCCGTCAACCTGCCGCTCAATATCGAAGTCGCCCATGCCGAAGCCAAGCTGACCGACATCAGCTGCCCGACCGGCCCCTCCAGCATCAAGGTCTCCATCGCCGCGCAGCCGGGCGTCGTCGCGGCCCATCTCGCCGACAGCAACGCCAGCGGCTTTGCAGATTTCAGCAAGCCGCAATCCTTCAGCGACGCCGACATCGCCGACGTCAGCCTCAAGATGCTGCTGGTCAACCTCAATCTGCTGCAGATCAAGGGATCGTCGGCTTTCTCGGTCGCCAACATGGCGCCGACGAACCTGACCTTCGGCGCCACCGACATCACCAACAAGGCGATCAAGACAGTGTCGACCAAGAACCTGACGCAGTCGCTCACCACCTCGCTGGTGAACAACCTGTCGCTGACGGTCAACGCGCTCGGCCTCGGCCTCGACGCGACCACGCTGCTCGGCACGGTGAAGCCGGCGGTGACGACGCTGCTCAATGGCGTCACCGCGCCGGTCGACAACCTCGTCTACAACGTGCTTGCAGCGCTTGGCGTCCATGTCGGCGAAGCCGATGTCCGCGTCACCGGCGCGACCTGCGGACGCTCGGTGCTGGTGCAGTAGTCAGATCGTATAGATAATTAAATTTGCCTCTTCAAAGAGGTCCAGACCATCCAGATCGACATATATGGTCTGCCCTGCCGAATCGACGCCGTTTAGCATCTCTGAAATAGTCCGGGCGTTCTCTCTGGATAAGGATATCGATGCCTTTCCGTCTTCCACCTTGACTAAGTGCTCATCACCTTCAGAAATCGCAATCTGAAAACCGGATATTCCCGCTGAAAACTTCGCTTCAAATTCAGATGATAGGTCCAACTTATCCTGATGCAACAATCTGGAAGACAGCTCTCTGACCTCGCGCAACGTGCACGATACAATTACAGACGGGGGAGGCTCCCCAAACGCGACTTCATTGGTGAATTCGATACGCATAGCCAAACCCCGTCCAACGCTTGATTAGCGTGCAACTTCACCAGCGCCTTTGCAAAACCCAATCTCTTCAGAGGCTTTTGTTGCATAGGCTTACGGCTTGCCGCCTAGTTAGTTCTCCCCAGAAAACTACTTAGAGGTGGCAGTGACAATCCATACTCGCCGATGAACGCGCTGATACTCCCAAGGTCTATCGCCTCGACATGCCCGAGATCTGGCGGCAGGGTCCAGTCCGCCGGTTCCCCAGCGAAGTTGAAGACGCAAAGCAGTTGCTCGCCGCCGCCCTCGCGGACAAAGGCAAGCACGTCGCCCTCCGCCTCGAGAAAGCGGATCGAGCCCCTGACCAGCGCCGGATGGCGCTTGCGCAAGGCCAGCATCGAGCGATAGGCGGCAAGGACAGAACCGTCCTCGCCCTCCTGCACATCGACCGCGCGGGCGCGATGCGCCGGTGGCACCGGCAGCCAGGGCTTGGCCGCAGAGAAGCCGCCATTTTCGCCCCCGGCCTCCCATACCATCGGGGTGCGGCAGCCGTCCCTGCCCTTCACGCCCGGCCAAAAACGGATGCCCAGCGGATCGCGCAGGTCCTCATAGGCAAGCTCGGCTTCCTCCAATCCAAGTTCCTCGCCCTGGTAGAGGCAGATCGAGCCGCGCAAGCAGGACAACAGCGCGATTGCGAACTTCGCCACCCCGTCCGGATTTTCGCCGGGCCGCGTCCAGCGGCTGACATGGCGCATGACGTCGTGGTTGGAGAAGGCCCAGCAGACCCAGCCGTCGGCAACCGCGTTTTCGAAAGCCTCGACGCAGCCGCGCACATGAGCGGCCGAGAATTGCGGGCCGAGCAGGTCGAAGGTGTAGCACATCTGCAATTTGTCGCCGCCGGAGGTGTAGGCGGCGAGCGTCTGCAGCGAACGCTCCTCGTCGCCCACCTCGCCGACCGCGGCGCGGTCCGGATACTTGTCGAGCAGCGCACGGAAGCGCTTCAGGAAATCGAGATTCTCGGGCCGCGTCTTGTCGAAGAGATGTTCCTGGAAGGCGTAAGTGGTGGTAGCGACGTTGGTGCCGGCGACGCTTGAAGCCAGCGGCGGGTTGTCGCGCAGCCAGCGGTCGTGGACATAGTAGTTCACGGTGTCCAGCCGGAACCCGTCAACGCCGCGCTCCAGCCAGAAGCGCACGGTGTCAAGGACCGCATCCTGCATCTCCGGATTGTGGAAATTCAGATCCGGCTGCGCGGCGAGAAAATTGTGCATGTAGTATTGCCGGCGGGTGGTGTCCCACTCCCAGGCCGGCCCGCCGAACAGCGATTGCCAGTTGTTGGGCGCACTGCCATCCGGCTTGGCGTCGGCCCAGACATACCAGTCCGCCTTGGCATTGTCGCGGCTGGCGCGGCTCTCGCTAAACCATTCGTGCTTGTCCGACGAATGCGAGATCACCTGGTCGATGATGAGCTTCAGGCCGAGCCGGTGCGCCTCGGCGACCAGCGCATCGAAATCCTCCAGTGTGCCGAACATTGGATCGACATCGCGATAGTCCGACACGTCGTAGCCCATGTCGGCCATCGGCGACTTGAAGAAGGGCGAGAGCCAGACGGCGTCGACGCCGATCGAAGCGACATGGGCGAGCCGCGACGTTATCCCCTTGAGATCGCCGCTGCCGTCGCCGGTCGTATCCTGGAAGGAGCGCGGATAGATCTGGTAGATCACGCAGCCGCGCCACCATTCGGCATTCTCACCAGCCATTACGAACCCTTCCCGGCGCGGGCCTTCCCGGCCCTGCGCTCGATCATGAAATTGACGGTGCGTCCGGGCAGCGGCCGCGCCAGGTCGATCGCCTGCGTCTCGATCGCCGGACGCCACTCGTAACCGTCTCGCAGCGGCAAGGTGAAGACGCATTGGCGGCGGTCGCCATTGACCATGACGGCAAGGCGACCGCCCTCGCGGTTCCCCAACATCATGACGAGGCGATGTCGGCTGGGATCGTTCCAGTCGCTCTCGCCGAGCGGGGCGCCGGTTTCGGTCAGCCACTCGACGTCCGGGATTTCCGCTGCAGCTTTGCCGGTCAGGAAATTCGTGTCGGATAACGGCGCAAAGGCACTGCGCAATTGCGAGAGCGCTGCTGTGTACCGCTCCAGTGCCTGGTCGCGGCCGGCCCAGTCGAGCCAGGTGATGGCGTTGTCCTGCGCATAGGCGTTGTTATTGCCCTTCTGTGTGCGGCCGAACTCGTCGCCGGCGGTGAGCATGATGGTGCCGCGCGAGGCAAAGAGCGTCGCCAGCAGCGCGCGCTGGTCATCGAATCGGGCGTTGGCGATTTCGGCGTCGTTCGTCTCGCCCTCGACACCGTTGTTCCACGACAGATTGTCATTGTGGCCGTCGCGATTGTGCTCGCCATTGGCCGCATTGTGCTTCTTCTCATAGGCGACGATGTCGGCCAGCGTCATGCCGTCATGCGCGGCGATGAAATTGACGCTGCGGCTCACCGGCTGGCCCGCCCCGCCGAACACATCGGAGGAACCGGCAAGCCGCGTGGCTAAAGCGCCGATCGCGCCCGCGTCACCGCGCCAGAAGCGCCGGACGTCATCGCGATAGCGGTCGTTCCATTCGAGATAAGGCGGCCGGAAATTGCCGAGCTGATAGCCGGTCGAGCCAATGTCCCATGGCTCGGCGATCAGGACGCGGTCGGCGAGCACGGGGTCGCCGGCGATGGCTTCGAGAAGCGGCGCCTCCGGATCGAACGTGCCGTCAACGCGGCCGAGCACCGGCGCCAGATCGAAGCGGAAGCCGTCGACACCGGCGTTGCGGACGAAATGGCGGAGCGTGTCGAGCACCACCCGCTGCACGACCGGGTGATCGCAGGCGATGGTGTTGCCGGTGCCGGTGTCATTGGCCAGTCGGCCGTCCGGCATGTGCCGGTAATAGGTCCGCGCGTCGAGGCCGCGCAGCGACAGTGTCGGGCCGAGCCGGTCGCTTTCGCCGGTGTGGTTGAAGACGAGATCGAGGATCGTGCCGATGCCCACCTCACGCAGCGCCGCGACGGTGTCGCGCAATTCCTTGAGGCCGCCAGGGGCCAGGCGCGGGTCGAGCGCCATGAAGGTGACGGGGTTGTAACCCCAGGCGTTGGAGAGTCCCAGCGGGGGCAGATGGCGCTCGTCGATCGACGCGGTGACCGGCATCAGTTCAACGGCGCAGACACCGAGGCGTTTCAGATGTTCGAGGATAGCCGGATGAGCGAGCGCGGCGATGGTGCCGCGCTGCGCTTCCGGCACATCCGGATGCAGTTTGGTGAAGGAGCCGACGTTCAGCTCGTAGATCAGGCCGCCGGGCTGGAACAGGGCCGGCTGGGGCGCCACGGCCTCAGGCAGCGCGGCCACGATCGCCTTGGGCATCAGCGGTGCGGTGTCGGCGCCCTCGTGGCGTTTGGCGGCGAGCCGCCAGTGGTATTGATATGGGCGATCGATCTCCAAGGCGTAGGGGTCGGTAAGCAGCTTGTTCGGGTCGAACCAGAGGCCACGCTCCGGCGCATAGTCGCCGTCGGCGCGGAAACCGTAACGCATGCCGTCGCCAAGGCCGGGGACAAGCAGCGCATGCACGCCCTCGCCTTCCGGGTTGAGTTCCAACCGTTCGATCTCACGCGCCCCGGTGTCGTCGAAGAGCGACACCCATAGGCGCCGCGCCGATGAGGACCAGACGGTGAAGCGGATGCCGTCGGGGGTGATGGTGGCGCCGAGCTGTGTCATGGGCGCGGCCCCCACCCTCCCCCTTGTGGGGAGGGTCGCGAACGAAGTGAGCGGGGTGGGGGTCGGCGCAGGAAACGCGCTTTACGAGTACCCCCACCCCGATCCGCTGCGCGGATCGACCCTCCCCACAAGGGGGAGGGTAAGGTCGGCACCCCCCTCAAGTAATCACGCTCGGCTTGTTGCGGCCGGTGTGGTTCTTGATGCCGGCGATGTCGTCGGCGGCGGCGATGAGGTCGGCGAGCGCTTGCTGCGTGTCGAGATCATGCCTCGCCTTGTCGGGCTCGAAACGCTCGATATAGACGCGCAGCGTGGCGCCGGACGTGCCCGTGCCGGAGAGCCGGAAGACGACGCGCGAGCCGCCTTCGAACAGGATCCTGATGCCCTGGTTCTTGCTGACCGAGCCGTCGACCGGGTCGTGATAGGCGAAGTCGTCGGCGCTGGCGATCTTCAGGCCGCGCACGCTGGTGCCGGGCAGCGAGCCGAGCTTGGCGCGCAATTCGTCGACCAGTGCGTTGGCGCGGTCTGTCTCGACCTCCTCATAGTCGTGGCGCGAATAATAGTTGCGGCCGTAGGCTTCCCAGTGCTTGGTGACGATGTCCTTGCAGCTCTCGCCGCGCACCGCGAGGATGTTGAGCCACAAAAGCACGGCCCACAGCCCGTCCTTCTCGCGCACATGGTTGGAGCCGGTGCCGGCGCTTTCCTCGCCGCAGATCGTCGCCATGCCGGCGTCGAGCAGATTGCCGAAGAACTTCCAGCCGGTGGGCGTCTCGTAGATGCCGATGCCGAGCTTTTCGGCGACGCGGTCGGCAGCACCGCTGGTCGGCATCGAGCGAGCGATGCCCTTCAGGCCTTCCTTGTAGCCGGGCGCCAGATGCGCATTGGCGGCAAGCATCGCCAGCGAATCCGACGGAGTGACGAAGATGCCCTTGCCGATGATCAGGTTGCGGTCGCCGTCGCCGTCGGAAGCGGCGCCGAAATCCGGCGCGTCCGGCCCCATCATCTCGTCATAGAGATGTTTGGCATGGACCAGGTTCGGATCGGGGTGATGGCCGCCAAAATCCGGCAGCGGCTTGAAGTTGCGACAGGTCCCGTTCGGCGCGCCAAGCCGGCGCTCGAGGATCTCCTTGGCATAGGGGCCGGTCACCGCATGCATGGCGTCGAAGCGCATGCGGAAGCCGTATTTGAAATTGGCGCGGATGGCGTCGAAGTCGAACAGGCTCTCCATCAGCTCGGCATAGTCCTTGACCGGGTCGAAGACCTCGACCGTTATGCCGCCGGCTTTGAAGGTGCCGATGGTATCGATGTCGACGGTGCCGATGTCGGCGATCTTGAAGCTCGAGATCGTCTTGGTCTTTTCGAAGATCGCGTCGGTGATCTTCTCCGGCGCAGGGCCGCCATTGCCGGCATTGTATTTGATGCCGAAATCCTCGTGCGGGCCGCCCGGATTGTGGCTGGCCGACAGGATGATGCCGCCAAACGTCTTGTATTTGCGGATGATGTTGGACGCGGCCGGCGTCGACAGGATGCCGCCCTGCCCGACCATCACCTTGCCGAAGCCGTTGGCAGCGGCCATGGCGATGGCCGTCTGGATGACCTCGCGGTTGTAGAAGCGGCCGTCGCCGCCGATCACCAGCGTCTTGCCCTGAAACCCTTCCAGCGCGTCGAAGATCGACTGGATGAAGTTCTCGGCATAATGCTCCTGCTGGAAGACGGGCACCTTCTTGCGCAGGCCGGAGGTGCCGGGCTTCTGGTCGGTATAGGGTTTGGTGGGGACGGTTTTGATCATGCCTCAGGCAGCCCTTTTTGAAAGCAGCAAGCGATAGAGTTCGACATATTTCTCGGCGCTCTTGTCCCAGGAAACGTCGGCCTTCATGCCTTGGCGCTGGATCGAGGCCCAAGCGGCGGGTCTGGCATGCGCCTCGACGAGGCGACGGATGGCGTGCAGGAGGGCGCCGCCATTGTTAGGCGCGAACTGGAAACCGGTGGCGACGCCGGCCGAAAGTGCCGCCTCGTTGGCGTCGATGATCGTATCGGCAAGCCCCCCGGTTCGGGCGACGATTGGCACGCAGCCATAGCGCAGGCCATAGAGCTGTGTCAGCCCGCAGGGCTCGAAGCGCGACGGGATGACGATGGCGTCGCAGCCGCCCTGCATGATGTGGGAGAGCGCCTCATCATAGCCGATGACGACGCCGACGCGGCCGCGATGCCGCGCGGCCGCGGCAAGCAGCGAGCCTTCGAGGCCGGCATCGCCCGAGCCCAGAACCGCCAGTCGTGCCCCACGCTGAACGACGCCGTCGACCACGGCAGCCAGTATGTCCATGCCCTTCTGCCAGGTCAGACGGCTGACCACGCACACGATCGGGCTGTCGTCCGGCTCGAGGCTGAAGCGATCCTCGACCGCCTTGCGGTTGAGAGCGCGCGCTTCCAGCGTCTGGGCCGAATAGTTGGCGACCAGGTGCTTGTCGGTCGCCGGGTTCCAGATGTCGACATCGATGCCATTGACGATGCCGTAGAGGTCGACGGCGCGCATGTTGATCAGGCCGTCGAGGCCCATGCCGAATTCCGGCGAGCGGATTTCCTGCGCATAGGTCGGGCTCACCGTGGTGATCGCCCAGGCGGCCTGCAGGCCGGCCTTGAGGAAGCCGACGCCGCCATAATATTCGACACCGTCGAGCTGCATCGCGACGCCCGGCAGGCCGAGCTCGCCGAAAATGCCTGAGCCGAACTGTCCCTGAAAAGCAAGGTTATGCACGGTGATCAGCGACGGCACGCCGATCGCATTGCCGTAGCGCATGTAGGCGAGCGTCATAGCCGACTGCCAGTCATGGGCATGCACGATGTCTGGCTGGTAGCCGGAGATCGCGCCGCCGGCGATGTCGCCGCCGACCTGGCTCAGCGCCGCGAAGCGCCGCCAGTTGTCGGGCCAGTCCGAGCCCGAGGCGGTACCGTAAGGCCCGCCCTGGCGGTCGAAAAGATGCGGCGCGTCGAGCACGAAGAGGTCGAGCTCGCCGATCTTGACGGCATGAACCGAAGCCTTGCCGCCCTGCAGCAGCGGGTACTGGTAGACGGCCTTCTTTTTCTTGAAAGCGTCCATCACCACCGGATAGCCGGGGATGAGCGTGCGCATCGCCACGCCCTTGCCGGCGAGCGCGATCGGCAGGGCCCCGGTCACGTCGGCAAGCCCGCCGGTCTTGATCAGCGGGAAGATTTCGGGCGTGACGGACAGAACCTGCATGCGCCTAAGATCCACGGCTAAAGTGACGGCTTGTTGATCAGACTGACAACTTGCCGATCAACCCTATCAGGTTGACAGCTTGTTGATCATATCCTGCGTGATCAGGCAGATGCCCTTTTCCGAAACGCGGAAGCGCTTGGCGTCGAGTGCCGCATCCTCGCCGACCACCAGTCCCTCCGGGATTTGCACGCCATGGTCGATGACGACGCGCTTGAGGCGCGCGTTGCGGCCAACCTGAACGTCGGGCAGCATCACCACTTCCTCGAGCTTCGAATAGGAATTGATGCGCGCGCCGGTGAAGATCAGGCTGCGGCGCAGCGATGCGCCGGAGACGATGCAGTCGCCGGACACCAGCGAGGAGATCGCCTCGCCGCGACGGCCGTCCTCGTCATGCACGAATTTGGCCGGCGGCTTCAATTCGGCATAGGTCCAGATCGGCCAATCGCGGTCGTAGAGATCGAGTTCAGGCGTGACGTCGGTCAGGTCGATATTGGCTTCCCAATAGGCGTCCACCGTCCCGACGTCGCGCCAGTAAGGCTCCGACTCGTGCGAGGAGCGCACGCAGGATTTGGCGAAGCGGTGGGCGATCGCCTTACCGTGCTGGACGATGTAGGGGATGATGTCCTTACCGAAGTCGCGGCTGGATCCTGGCTCGGCCGCGTCGCGGCGCAACTGCTCCATCAGGAACTTGGTCTTGAAGACATAGATGCCCATCGAGGCCAGCGCGTGATCCGGCTTGTCCGGTATGCCGGGCGGGTCGGCGGGTTTCTCGATGAAGGAAATGATGGTGTCCTTCTTGTCGACATGCATGACGCCGAAGCCGGTCGCCTCCATGCGCGGCACTTCGAGGCAGCCGACGGTGACGTCGGCGCCGGCATCGACGTGCTGACGCAGCATCAGCTCGTAATCCATCTTGTAGATGTGGTCGCCGGCTAGGATGACCATGTATTCCGGGCCATAGGCCTCGATGATGTCGATGTTCTGGTAGACCGCATCCGCCGTGCCCTCGTACCACTGCGTTTCCGAGACGCGCTGCGAGGCGGGCAGGATGTCGAAGCTCTCGTTTCGTTCGGGCCGCAGGAAGTTCCAGCCGCGCTGCAGGTGGCGGATCAGCGAGTGCGCCTTGTATTGGGTGGCGACGCCGAGGCGGCGAATGCCGGAGTTGAGCGCGTTGGACAGCGCAAAATCGATGATGCGCGTCTTGCCGCCGAAATAGACGGCGGGCTTGGCGCGCCGGTCGGTCAGCTCCTTGAGGCGGCTGCCGCGGCCGCCGGCCAGCACATAGGCCATGGCATCGCGCGCCAGCGGCTGGGTTCTCTTGATCTCTGCCATCGTTTGCCTCCCTCCTAAGCTGTCCGGACCTTCGCTTCATCCGCGACGAATTCCAGCATGATCGTCGACAGCGGCGGCAAGAGCATCGCCGCCGACGTGCCGCCCCCTTCCCCGCTCGCCACGATCATGCCGCCATTGCCCATGCCGGAGCCGCCATACTCGGCGGCGTCGGTGTTGATGATCTCGCGCCATTCGCCCGCCTTCGGCAGCGGCACGCGATAGTTCTCGCGCGGCACCGGCGTGAAATTGGAGATGACGGCGATCGGGTTGCCGTCCGGCGCGCTGCGCAGCCAGGCAAAGACCGAATTGTCGCGATCGTCGACGATCAGCCAGGAGAAGCCTTCCGGCTCGCAGTCGCGCGCATGCAGTGCCGGGCGCGAACGGTAGAGGTAGTTCAAGTCCCGCACCGCCTGCCGGACGCCGCGGTGCGGGGCGTGCTCCAGCAGATTCCAGTCGAGCGCGCGCTCCTCGCTCCACTCGCGGCGCTGGGCGAACTCCTGGCCCATGAACAGAAGCTTCTTGCCGGGATAGCCCCACATGAAGGCGTAGTAGGCGCGCAGAGTGGCAAATTTCTGCCAGTCGTCGCCTGCCATCTTGTGGAGCAGCGTGCCCTTGCCGTGCACGACCTCGTCATGGGAGAGCGGCAGCACGAAATTCTCGGAGAAAGCGTAGACCAGGCCGAAGGTGATGTCGTTGTGATGGTGCTTGCGGTAGATCGGCTCCTTGGAGAAATACTCCAGCGTGTCGTGCATGAAGCCCATGTTCCACTTGAAGCCGAAGCCGAGCCCGCCTTCGTGCACCGGCTGCGAGACTTTCGGCCATGAGGTCGATTCTTCGGCGATCGTCATCACCCCGGGATGATGGCCGTAAAGCTCCTTGTTCATCTTCTGGAGGAAGCTGACGGCCTGCAAATTCTCGCGCCCGCCTTTCTCGTTGGGGATCCACTCGCCCGACCTGCGCGAATAATCGAGGTAGAGCATCGAGGCGACCGCGTCGACGCGCAAACCGTCGACATGGTATTTTTCGGCCCAGAACAGCGCGTTGTTGACGAGGAACGAGACCACTTCGCGGCGGCCGAAATTGTAGATGGCAGTATTCCAGTCGGGGTGAAAACCCTGGCGCGGGTCGGCATGCTCATAGAGCGCGGTGCCGTCGAACTTCACCAGGCCATGCTCGTCGACGGGGAAATGCGCCGGCACCCAGTCGAGGATGACGCCGACGCCGGCACGATGCGCGCCGTCGACGAAGCGGGCGAAGCCGTCGGGATCGCCGAAGCGCGCGGTCGGCGCATAAAGACCGGTCGTCTGGTAGCCCCAGGACGGATCGTAGGGGTGCTCCGAGATCGGCAGGAACTCGATATGGGTGAAGCCGGTTTCGACCACGTAAGGAATCAGCTGC
Organism: Mesorhizobium sp. WSM3860; assembly: GCF_002294995.1. Taxonomy (GTDB): domain Bacteria; phylum Pseudomonadota; class Alphaproteobacteria; order Rhizobiales; family Rhizobiaceae; genus Mesorhizobium. The sequence continues at coordinate 171,402 of NZ_NSGF01000012.1, forward strand.
GCGGCGAGCTCGTCCCAGGTGAGAAAAGTCCCGTCATCGCGGCGCTGCCACGAGCCGGCATGGACCTCGTAGATCGAGATCGCCTCGCGCCGCGGATCGGCCTTTTCCCAGAAGCTGCGATGCGCCTCGTCGCCCCATTGATGCGCCATCGGCGGCGCCGTCACCGAAGCGGTCGCCGGACGCAGCTCGGACTCGAAGGCGAACGGATCGGCCTTGAGCGGCAAGCGCACGCCGTCGGGAGCGATGATCTCGAACTTGTAAGGCTGGCCGGCGCCGAGGTCCGGAATGAACAGCTCCCATATGCCGGTGTCCTTGCGATCGCGCATGGTGTGCCGGCGGCCGTCCCAGTCGTTGAAGGCGCCAACCACCGAGACGCGCCGGGCATTGGGCGCCCATACCGCGAAATGCACGCCGGTGGCGCCCTCATGCTCGATGATATGGGCGCCGAGCTTGTCGAAGAGCCTTAGGTGCGAGCCCTCCGCCATGTAGTAGTCGTCCATCGGCCCCAGCACCGGGCCGAAGGAATAAGGGTCGGTCAGCCACCAGTCGCCGCCGGCATTCCGCGCGTGATAGCGCAGCGGCTGACGCTTGCGGATCGAAACCTTGCCCTCGAAGAAGCCGGCATCGTTGCTGCGCACGAGTTCCCCGACTTCCTTGCCGGTGAGCGTATAGGCGGTGACGAATTCGGCATTGGGCACGAAACAGCGGGCGACGAAGCCCTTGCCGGCTGCATGCACACCCAAAATTGCAAAGGGATCGCCATGCGTTCCGGCGACGATCGCCGCGACATCGCCGGCTGGCGCCAGTCCGTCCGGCCCGCTTGTTGCAGCGGTCGCGCGCGGCTTCCTCATCAGGCGGCGTCCCTCCCTGGGAACTATTTTGGGTTGTGCATATCGTTGCCCAAAACCGCTACGCACTTTTGGGCGACATGCACGTCCACGTTGTCGGCGGCCTCATGCAATCACATCAGACAGGCACGTTCCAGATTTCTTTCGCATATTGGCGGATGGTGCGATCGGAGGAGAACCAGCCGACGCGGGCGACATTGCGGACGGCGCGCGCATACCAGTCGGGACTGTTGCGCCAGACATCGTCGACCTCGCGCTGGCAGGAGGCGTAGGAGTCGAAATCGGCCGCCACCATGAACCAGTCGCTCTGATAAAGGCCGTTCATGAGGTCGCGGTAGCGGTTGGGATCGTCAGGCGAGAAGACGCCGGAGGAGATGGCCGACACCGCCTGGGACAATTCCGGCGAGGACTCGATTACGCCGCGCGGGTTGTAGCCGTTGTTGCGGCGTTCGGCGACCTCGGCGGTGGCGAGGCCGAAGATGAAGATGTTGTCGTCGCCGACGCGCTCCTTGATCTCGACATTGGCGCCGTCGAGCGTGCCGATGGTCAAGGCGCCATTGAGGGCAAACTTCATGTTGCCGGTGCCGGAAGCCTCCATGCCGGCGGTCGAGATCTGCTCGGAAAGATCGGCCGCCGGCATCATCACCTCGGCCAGGCTGACATTGTAGTTCGGCACGAACACAACCTTGAGCAGGCCGCGCGTCGAGGGGTCGCCGTTGATGACCCTGGCGACGTCGTTGGCCAGTTTGATGATGAGCTTGGCGTTGTGGTAGCTCGGCGCCGCCTTGCCGCCGAAGAATTTAACCCGCGGCATCCAGTCCCGCTCGGGATGCGAGCGGATCTGATCGTAGAGCGCGATCGCCTCCAGAATGTTGAGCAGCTGGCGCTTGTATTCGTGGATGCGCTTGACCTGGATGTCGAACAGCGCCGAAGGATCGAGCCTGATGCCGAGCCGGTCGGCGACGAGGTTCGCAAGCCGCACCTTGTTCTGGCGCTTCACGGCGGCAAACTTCTCGCGGAAGGCGGCGTCATTGGCAAGAGGATCGAGATCCTTGATTGCCTCGATGTCGTCCATGAAGCGGTTCCCGATCGCCTCGCGGGCAAGCGCGGTCAGGCCCGGATTGCACTGGATCAGCCAGCGCCTAGGGGTGATGCCGTTGGTCTTGTTGTTAATACGGTCCGGGTAGAGCTTGTGGAGATCGGCAAACACCGTCTCCTTCATCAGATCGGTGTGCAGCGCCGAGACGCCGTTGATCGAATGCGAGCCGACGAAGGCGAGATTGCCCATGCGCACGCGGCGGTCGCCATTTTCCTGGATCAGCGAGATGCGGGCGATCTGCTCGCCCGAGAATTTTCCGGTAGCCCGCGCCTCCAGGAGAACCTGTGCATTGATGGCGTAGACGATCTGCATGTGGCGCGGCAACAGACGCTCGAACAGCGGCACCGGCCAGCTTTCCAACGCCTCCGGCAGCAGCGTGTGGTTGGTGTAGGCGAAGGTGCGCTTGGTGATGTCCCAGGCAAGGTCGAAATCCATGCCGTGGACGTCCATCAGAAGCCGCATCAGCTCCGGCACCGCGACGGCCGGATGGGTGTCGTTCAGGTGGATCGCGGCCTTGTCGGGCAGCGACTTCAGATCACCGTACTGGCTGAGATGCCGCTGGACGATGTCCTGCAGCGAAGCAGTCGAGAAGAAATATTCCTGGCGCAGCCGGAGCTCCTGCCCGGCCATGTGGGAGTCGGCGGGATAGAGCACGCGCGACAGCGCGTCGGCCTTGTTGCTTTCGGCGAGCGCGCCGATGTGGTCGCCGGCATTGAACTTGTCGAGCAGGATCGGGTCGATCGGCATGCCGGACCAGAGCCGCAGCGTGTTGACGCGCTTGGCGCGCCAGCCCGCGACCGGCGTGTCGTAGGCGACCGCCAGGACATGCTCATTGGGCCTCCAGACATGGCGCTCCAGGCGGCCATCCTTTGAGGTGATCGATTCCACGGAGCCACCGAAGCCGACCTCGAAGGAACGTTCGCGCCGCTCGAACTCCCATGGGTTGCCGTGGTCGAGCCAGGTCTCCGGCAGCTCGACCTGCCAGCCGTCATGGATCTCCTGCCGGAACATTCCGTTGGCATAGCGGATGCCGTAGCCGTGGGCGGGGATATCGACCGTCGCCATGCTTTCCATGAAGCAGGCGGCGAGCCGGCCGAGGCCGCCATTGCCGAGGGCTGCGTCCGGTTCGAGGCCGGCGATGAGGTCGAGATCCACGCCGAGCGAAGCCAGCGCCTCGCGCATGTTCTCCATCAGGCCGAGATTGGAGAAGGCGTCGCGCATCAGGCGCCCGATGAGAAATTCGAGCGAGAGATAGTAGACGCGCTTTTCCTGCTGGTCGTAGGCTTCCTTGGTCGCCTGGATCCAGTGATCGACGACGCGGTCGCGCACCACCTTGATCGAGGCGGTCAGCCAGTCATAGGGCGTTGCGACGGTCGTGTCCTTGCCGACCCGGTATTTGAGCGACATCAGGACTTCTTCGGCGAGCGTCCTGGGATCCGGGTGGTCTAGAGCGGGGGCTTCGATCGTCATGGCGGGTTTCATATCGCCTCTCGTTCGGTTGGCCTGATCATAGCGGCTTTCACCGTTTCTCCTACCCTAGTTTGCCGCGCTGCAGCATAAAATATTAAATCGATTTAGGACAGGATGTCCATCTGATACTCCTGCGGCTGATTACCATGGTGGGAAGGAGATCAGGCCGCCAGCGCGTCCTCCGGCGGCTTCTTGGCGCCGGTCATCAGCGCGACGGCATCCGACATCGAAATCTGCTTCGGATCGACGACGCATAGACGCCGTCCAAGCCGGTGGATGTGGATGCGATCGGCGACCTCGAAGACATGCGGCATGTTGTGCGAGATGAGCACGATCGGCAGGCCGCGCTTCTTGACGTCGAGAATAAGCTCGAGCACGCGGCGGCTTTCCTTGACGCCGAGCGCCGCCGTCGGTTCGTCCATGATCACCACCTTCGATCCGAAGGCGGCGGCGCGCGCCACGGCGACGCCCTGGCGCTGGCCGCCCGAGAGCGTCTCCACCGCTTGGCTGATGTTCTGGATGGTCATCAGGCCGAGTTCGGTCAGCTTGTCGCGGGCGCGCTTCTCCATCGCCGGACGATCCAGCATGCGGAACCAGCTGCCGAGCGGACCCGGTTTGCGGATCTCGCGGCCGAGGAACATGTTGTCGGCGATCGACAGTGCCGGCGACAAGGCCAGATTCTGGTAGACGGTCTCGATGCCGGCTTCGCGGGCCTCGATGGGCGATTTGAATTGGACCTGCTTGCTGTCCAGCTCAATCACCCCTTCATCGGGATGCACGGCGCCGGAGATCGCCTTGATGAGCGTCGACTTGCCGGCGCCGTTATCGCCGATCACGGCCAGGATTTCTCCCGGGTAGAGATCGAAGTCGCAGTTGTTGAGCGCCGTCACGCGGCCGTAGCGCTTGGTCAGACCGCGCGCGGTGAGAACAGCCTGCTGGGTCATGGTTACACCGAAACCTTTCTGATCCACTGGTCGATCGCCACGGCGCCGATAATCAGGACGCCGGTGAGCAGCACTTTCCACTGCGGGTCAGCGCCCAGCATGTTGAGGCCCATCGAGACGACGCCGACGATCATGGCCCCGAACAGCGTGCCGAGGATGGAGCCGCGGCCGCCAAAGAGCGAGATGCCCCCGATCACGGTCGCGGTGATCGCTTGCAGATTGTAGTCGGTGACGGCGGCGGAGGGCGAGATCGAGCCGTTGCGGCCGATCGACACCCAGGCAGCGAAGGCGGCAATCAGACCGGCAAGCGTATAAACAGCCATCAGCACAGATTTGGTCTGGATACCGGAGAGTTTCGCCGCTTCCGGATCGTCGCCGACGGCATAGACATGGCGGCCCCACGCCGTGTGGTTTAGCACATACCACAGGAGCAGCACCAACAGGACCATGGCGATGACGCCGGCCGTCAGCACGGCGGAGCCGACCCTGAAGCTCAGTGCGAAGAGATGCAGCAGCGGCGCCTGAGCGTCGACATCGGCGTCGCGGATCGTCTCATTGGCCGAGTAGATGAAATTGGTGGCCATGACGATGTTCCAGGTGCCCAACGTCACGATGAAGGGCGGCAATTTCATATAGGCCACCAGCAAGCCGTTGAGCATGCCGCAAACCGCGCCCGCGGCAAGCCCGAGCAACACGGCCAGGATTGTCGGCATGCCGTAGGTGATGGCGCAGTTGCCCATCACCACCGCCGAGATGACCATCACCACGCCTATCGAAAGATCGATGCCGGCGGTCAGGATGACCAGCGTCTGGGCAGCGCCCAGAATGCCGACGATGGCGATCTGCTGCAGGATCAGCGTCAGCGTGTAGGACGAAAAGAAACGCCCGCCGATGGCAATGCCGAAGATGATGACCGACAGCACCAGAACGATCAGCGGCACCGCCGCCGGCGTGGAGTGCAGGAAATGCTGGGCGCGCTTGACGAACGACTTGCCGTGCTCGTCGAAGGCCGCGACGCTGGTGTCGCTGCCCGAAAGTACCTTCTCGAATTCCTGAATCTGAGACATGTATCCTCCCGTATGCGCACAGCCTTCTCACTGCTGCGCGCGCCGTCGGCGCCTCTTCCGGTCTGTCGCCAGGATTGTCCGCGCTTGACGAAGGCGCATCGTCCACCCGATGCGGCCGGGGATCAAGCCCCCAGCCGCAAGCTTGTGAACCGTCAGAGCGTCAGCCCCAGCACTTGGCGAGGCCTTCCTTGGTGTCGATCGACTTGACGCCGTTGGCCGGCTTGTCGGTGACGAGATTGACGCCGGTGTCGAAGAAGTTCTTGCCCTCGGTCGGCTTCGGCTTTGTTCCGTCCTTGGCAAATTTGGCGATCGCCTCGATGCCGAGCGCCGCCATCTGCAGCGGGTACTGCTGCGAGGTGGCACCGATCACGCCCTCGGCAACCGACTTCACGCCCGGGCAGCCGCCGTCGACCGAAACGATCAGCACCTGCTTTTCGAGACCGACGGCCTTGAGCGCCTGGTAGGCACCAACGGCGGCCGGTTCGTTGATGGTGTGGATGACGTTGATGGTGTTGTCCTTCTGCAGGAGATTCTCCATCGCCTTGCGGCCGCCTTCCTCGTTGCCGTTGGTCACGTCATGGCCGACGATGCGCGGATCGTCCTCGTCGCCGATCTTGTTCGGGTCCTTCACGTCGATGCCGTAGCCCATCATGAAGCCCTGGTCGCGCAGAACGTCGACGGTCGGCTGTGAGGGAGTGAGGTCGAGGAAGCCGATTTTGGCGTCCTTGGCCTTGTCGCCGAGCGTGGCAGCGGCCCAGGCTCCGATCAGCTTGCCGGCCTCCAGATTGTCGGTGGCGAAGGTCGCATCGGCAGCGTCGATCGGATCGAGCGGCGTGTCGAGCGCGATCACCAGCAGGCCGGCGTCGCGCGCCTTCTTCACCGTCGGCACGATGCCCTTGGTGTCAGAGGCGGTGATCAGGATGCCCTTGGCGCCGTCGGCGATGCAGCTTTCGATCGCCGCGACCTGGCTCTCGCTGTCGCCGTCGATCTTGCCGGCATAGGTCTTCAGGTCGACGCCGAGTTCCTTGGCCTTGGCGGTCGCGCCTTCCTTCATCTTCACGAAGAAGGGATTGGTGTCGGTCTTGGTGATCAGGCAGGCGCCGACGCCCGCAGCCGATGCGGACGAGGCGAATGCGAGCAGGCCCAGCCCGGCCACCGCGAATACGGTGGACTTCAGCAGCGATTTCTTGGTCACGATTTCCTCCCAATGGAACCATTCCGGACGCCGGCCAACCCGGCGCCTCGAGCGCATCCAACCATTTTTCCCAGCGTGGACGCTACCCCAAAAGACACCAGTCCGCGGCATCTGTCAATAATTAAATCACTCTTATTTATTATTGACAGACTTGCGCTGTTCACTCATTCTGAACGAAAAGCCAGTGTGGGAAACCGACGGGAGGATGAGGGTGGAGACCGGCATGGCGAGGCACGGTTCGCCCGAGGCTCTGGAGAGCCGGCTGCATCGCGGCACGAACCAGAGCGGCATGCGCGACCACAATGAAAGGCTTGTGCTCTCACTGGTGCGCCAGCATGGCAGCCTCGCCAAATCTGACATCGCGCGCATGACCGGGCTTTCGGCCCAGACGGTATCCGTCATCATGCGCGAGCTGGAAGAGGACAAGCTGCTCGTGCGCCAGGCGCCGCTGCGCGGCAAGATCGGCCAGCCGTCGATCCCGATGGCGCTCAATCCGGAAGGAGCCTTCTTCATCGGCCTCAAGATCGGCCGCCGCAGCGCCGAGCTGGTGCTGATCGACTTCCTCGGCAATGTGCGATCGATGCTGCAGAATTCCTATCGCTATCCGGCGCCGCGCGAGACGGTGGAGTTCGTCAGCGCAGGGATCAAACAAATGCGCGGCGAGCTGACGCCGGCGCAGGACAAGCGCATCGCAGGGCTCGGAATCGCCATGCCGTTCGAGCTCTGGAGCTGGGCCGACACAGCCGGCGCGCCGCGCGAGATCATGGACGAATGGCGCCATCGCGATATCCGTGCCGACATCCAGGCGCAGTGCGACTTTCCGGTCTATCTACAGAACGACGCCACGTCCGCTTGCGGGGCAGAGCTCGTCTTCGGCCAGGCCGGAGCGGCGCGCGATTTCGTCTATTTCTACATCGGCGCCTTTGCCGGCGGCGGCATCGTGCTTAACGGCCGCCTGTTCGGCGGGCCGACCGGCAATGCCGGCGCGCTGGGTTCGATGCCGGTGCCCGGACCGGACGGCAAGCCGACACAGCTTATCGACGTCGCCTCGATCGCGATGCTGGAAAAGGCGCTGAGCGCCAAGGGCATCGACGGCTCCTATCTGTGGACCTCGCCGCAGGAATGGGGCGAGATCGGCGCCGAGCTCGACGACTGGATCGCAAGTGCTGCACAGGCGCTGGCCTATGCGATCGTCGCCGCCTCGTCGGTCATCGATTTCGAGGCTGCGGTGATCGACGGCTGGATGCCGCTCGATGTGCGAGGAAGGCTTGTCGATGCGGTGACGGACGCGATCACCGGTATCGACGCCGAGGGGCTGAAGCTGCCGGTGGTACGCGAAGGTACGGTCGGTATCCATGCGCGGGCGCTTGGCGGCGCCAGCCTGCCGCTTTCCGAACGCTTCCTGATCGGACCGACGACGATTTCCAGGAGCGCCTGACCATGCTGATCGGCATTCCGTCGCTGCTCGGCCCGCAGCTTCTGGCGACGCTCAGGGCCATGGGCCATGGCGACGAGATCGCCATCGTCGACGGCAATTATCCGGCCGAGGGACAGGCGCGCAGGCTGATCCGCGCCGACGGCCATCCCGTCATTCCAGTGCTGGACGCCGTTTTGAGCGTGCTGCCGGTGGATGAGGCGGTGCCGGAGGCGCTGTTCCGCGCCTCGGTCAAAGGCGATCCGGCGCTCGCCGATCCCGTGCATCACGAGATGGAAGCGGTCTGCGCGAAGCGCGCGCCGGGCCACAAGGTGATTGCGCTGGCGGGGGCCGACTTCTATGCACGCGTCAAGGCCGCGCATGCGATCGTCGCGACCAGCGAACCCAGGCTCTATGCCAATATCATCATCCGTAAGGGCGTGATCCATCCGCCGGAGACCGAGACACAATGATCCTCTGCTGTGGCGAAGCCCTGATCGACATGCTGCCGCGCACGACGGCTGAAGGCGAAGCGGCCTTCGCGCCTTATGTCGGCGGGGCGGTGTTCAACACGGCGATCGCGCTCGGACGGCTGGGCGCTCCGGCAGGCTTCTTCTCAGGCCTCTCGTCCGACCTTTTCGGCGGCCAGCTCCGCGAGGCGCTGGGAGCAAGCAAAGTGAGCTCGACCTATGCGCACACCTCGCCAAAGCCCACCACGCTCGCCTTCGTGCGACTCACCGACGGCCAGGCGACCTACACCTTCTACGACGAGAACACCGCCGGGCGCATGCTCGCCATCGAGGACCTGCCGAAGCTCGGCGCCGAGATCGAGGCGATGCTGTTCGGCGCGATCAGCCTGATCTCCGAACCGGCGGGATCGGCCTATGAGGAGTTCATGCGGCGCGAGCACAACAGCCGGGTGATGATGCTCGACCCCAACATCCGGCCGAACTTCATTCCGGACAAGGCCAAGCATCTGAGGCGCATCCGCGAGATGATGGCGATGGCCGACATCGTCAAACTGTCGGACGAAGACCTCAACTGGTTCGACGAAGCGGGCTCGCATGAGGAGGTCGTGCGCAACTGGCTGGACCGCGGCCCCAGGCTGATCGTCGTCACCCATGGCAGCGAAGGCGCCGTCGGCTACAGCAGGGAGCACAAGGTCACCGTGGTGCCGCGGAAGGTGAAGGTGGTCGACACGGTCGGCGCCGGCGACACCTTCAATGCCGGCATTCTTGCCTCGCTGCACGAGCAGGGTCTCCTCACCAAGGCAGCGATCGGCGGTCTCTCAGAGGAAGCCATCCGCAGGGCGCTGGAGCTTGGCGCCAAGGCGGCCGCCGTGACGGTATCTCGGGCCGGCGCCAACCCGCCATGGCGGCACGAAATCGCCTGATCGGTTGCCCGGTCTCGCCGGCGGTCCCTGCCGGAGCGATCACTTTATGTTTCGAACGGCCGGAACAGCGCGACAAGAGGCGCTTAGAATTGTCTTGGAAGCCCGGATTTCCGGCTTCTTCTGGCAATTCACCGGCAAAAAACGGTAACAGGCTGCGACACTTGCGCAATTCGCCTGGGCCATGGCCGGCTTTTTCAGCCGTGGCAAGTCTGGTACCAGCGGGCCGGTTTACAGGCAGCATCTGAGGCCGACATGCAGTTCATTGATCTTGGCGCGCAGCGCGAACGAATCCGCGACCGGCTGAAAGCCGCGATCGACAAGGTGGTCGAAGATGGCCGTTACATCCTCGGCCCGCAAGTCACAGAATTCGAGAACAAGCTCGCGGCTTATGTCGGCGTCAAGCATGTGGTGGCCTGCGCCAACGGCACCGATGCGCTGCTTCTGCCGCTGTTTGCGGCCGGCATCGGTCCGGGCGATGCCGTGTTCGTGCCAAGCTTCACCTTCGCCGCAACGGCCGAAGTGGTGGCGCTCGCCAAGGCCGAGCCTGTCTTCGTCGACGTCGATCCCGACACCTACAACATCGATATCGCCAGCCTCGAGGCGGCGATCGACATGGTCAAGAAGGAAGGAAGGCTGAAGCCCAAGGCGATCATCCCGGTCGACCTGTTCGGACTTGCTGCCGACTACGAGGCCATCATGGCGATCGCAAAGCGCGAGAGCCTGCTGGTGATCGAGGACGCCGCCCAGTCGATGGGCGGCTCGGCCGACGGCACGGCGATCGGCGGTTCCGCCGACGCCAAGATGTGCGGCGCCTTCGGCCATATCGGCTCGACCAGCTTCTATCCGGCCAAGCCGCTCGGCTGCTACGGCGACGGCGGCGCGATGTTCACCAATGATGCAGCGCTCGCCGACAAGCTGCGCTCCTTCGCCTTCCACGGCAAGGGCGAGACGCAGTACGACAACATCCGCGTCGGCATCAATTCGCGCCTCGACACGCTGCAGGCGGCGATCCTGATCGAGAAGCTCGCCATCCTCGAGGAAGAGATGGTGGCGCGCCAGGCGGTCGCCGACCGTTACGCCAATGGGCTTGGCGACATCGTGAAGGCATCACGCAATCTCGGCCACGGCCGCTCGGCCTGGGCGCAATATGCCATCGAGACGCCGAAGCGCGATGGGCTGAAGGCCCATCTCAGCGAGAAAGGCATCCCGTCGGTCATCTATTACGTGAAGCCGCTGCACGAACAAATCGCCTACCGCGACTATGCGCGTACGCCGACCGGTCTCGCGGTTTCGGAAAAGCTGCCGAAGCAGATCCTTTGCCTGCCGATGCACGCCTATCTCGGCGAAGCCGACCAGGACAAGGTCATCGAGACGATCCGCAATTATATCGGCTCGAACTCGGCGCAGGTCGCGGCTGCGTAACTGACTCCTTCGTCATCCTCGGGCTTGACCGGCTTGACCCGAGGATCCCATGCCGTGACCTCTGCCATAGCGTGCGACGGCAGAATTCCGTAACCATTGCAACGCCTTAGCGTAACGGAATGGATCCTAGTCTAGGGTCTGCGCGCGTCGCTTCGCTCCTTGCTCCGCCCTAGAGCTGGATGATTTTAGGTTGAACAGTATCCGGCGTTTTCGAAGTAGTTGGTGCATTCGGTTGCGGTGAGGCCATCGAGGAT